>NZ_JACXXN010000003.1 GCF_014904695.1 Nostoc sp. MG11
CCAACACGGTCTGCTCATCATACTTGCCAACACCAATCTTGTTCACCTTGCCATGAGCAATCAAAAAAAGCTGATTGGCTGGTTGACCTGACTGCACTATGATGTCACCTGGTGCGAACTCCTGCTGCACAAACCGACTAGCCAACGCGCTCAATACCTCAGTGTCGTCAAACCCTCGCAGCAACGGCAACTCACCAAGTTCCTGGGGAATCACCTGTACCTCGGTTGCGGTGTTGGAGAAACTCAACCGCCCATCACCCACGGTATAGGTCAACCGACGGTTCACCCGATAAGTGCCACCCTTGGTCTGCACCCACGGTAACATCTTTAACAACCACCGCGAGGTAATGCTCTGCATCTGTGGTGCAGATTTAGTCGTCGTAGACAAATTCCGCGCAGCAGCCGTACTTAAACTCAGTTGAGGTTGTCCAATCTCAACATCCAAATTCAACTCAATAGATTCTGTCATCACCTAATCCTCTAGTTACTAAAAAAACTGATCTCACTTGCTCGAATGCTGACCTTGAACCCACACCACCAAACTTTATTCACCGACAAAAGAACCCGACCCTACTTGATTGAGTATTGAACTTATACCCCCTGTACTAACCAAAGATCTGATACGCGTAGCCGAAGTACCCAGCCCTGTGGGGCCACTAGATAGCCGCCCTGCTGCCGAACTATTACGCAATTCAAATTCCTTATAACGGTCTACCGTTATATGCCACTTGAGTACGCCGCACATCCACTGCTGTAGTTTCTCGACGTATCCGTGCAGTTTCTCGCGGGTACTTGCGTCCAGGTCGAAATCGTCGAAAAGGGCTGGCAGTTCGGTGGCAACGATGTGCTCAAACTGGCGGGCGCGAGAGGTCATCAGGTTGTTGACGACCTCGACGGCCTGCGGCAGATCGCAGTTGAGGAATTGCTGAACGACCAGCACGCCGTTATTGAGTTCGCCCTCGAATTCTATTTCTTTCTGGTAGGAGAAGATGTCGTTGGTTAAACAGGCGAAGTCGGCAGCCGAATTATCCAGCTGGCGCATCGGTCGGGTGCGGTAGATCTCCGGCGGTATCTCGCTGCCTTGAGCTAGTCGAGACAGGCTCATCGTCAGATCCGAGCCAAACGTCTTACGACGCATCTCTACATAATCTATCGGGTCTGGAATCCGATTTTGGATCTGGTTGGCGAGCTCCCATAACCAGCTTTCGGTCATGTCCTCAATAGCACGGCGGAACTGACGCCGCGCGTTTGCAGACATGGGGGCGGCTGTGCGAGACCACAGGTCAGCCAAGCCGCGTTCTACCGGGTTGGTCGGTAACGGCATGGGCGTGGAATCGAGAGGCATGAACGCTGACAGGCGGGCGTTGAAAACTTTTGCACCCGCCATGTTGCGGCTGTGTCCGTAGAGCGCCGGGAAGTAATCGTCAGCGTATGTTCCCCAAACAAGCCAGCCCGCTGTCAGATTCAGCTCAGAACCGGACGCATTCGGATGGATCAATGCACCGCATAAGGCCACGTCAGCAACATCGAACTTGTGGTTATCCCAGATGACAGCATCAGGAATGCCAGGTAATGAGTCCAGCATCCCCATCTGACGCGCCCATTCCTTGGAATGCTGCCGCGCGGCATCCAGATGCGGATTCAAACTTGTAGAGAATGGCATGTAAAACTTCGGCATCGTTACCGCCCCCACGGCCTGGTATGGAACGTGAGTGAAGCTCTTGAACCTTCCCAAACCCAAAGCGCTGTATAACGATCCAATACGCGCCGCCGATGTACCCAACCCAGTGGGGCCGCCCAGAAGTAGCGTGGATGTCGGAGAATTGTCCACTCCCTTGTTCATGTAGCGGCTCGACCTCAGATGCCACTCATGACCGCCCGCCTGCCAGTCTTGAAGTCCTTTGATGTATAACAGAACGTTCATGCGAGCCACTGGGTCTAGTCCGTATTCCTCAAACAGGGACGGCAACTCGGTGATGGCGGTGTTATCGAACTGCTGTAGCCGCGAGGTCAGGAGTTCATTGGTGAGATTAGCCGCCTCCTGTGTACTCACATTCAGGAATTGCTCAAAGACCAACACACAGTTGGCGTTCTCGCCTTCATCCTCTACTTCTCTCTGGTAGGAGAACAGGTCGTTACGAAGATGCACCCCATCGGCAAATGTGTCTTTCAATACACGCATAGGCCGAGTTGTGGCGATTTCGGGCGGAATCTCAACAAACACGGCGTGTTCTATGAGATCCGCTGACCACGGAGCGCCGCCAACCTTGCGGCGCATCTCAATGTACTCAATGGGGTTGGCAACCCGATCCTGGCGGATATTGGAGAGTTCCCACAGAGACTCTTCCAGGAGGTTCTTGGTACTCTCGGAGAACCGGAGCCGCCAGGCCGCAGACTTGGTAAACGCGGTGCGAGACCACAGGTCAGCTAAGCCGCTCTCCACGGGGTTGGTGGGTACTGGGGCTGTGTCGGTGGGGTACACTGGCATGAACGTCGGTAGTCTTGCAAGATACTCCTTCGCCCCAGCCATGTCTTGAGTACGCTTATAGATTTCAAGGAAGTGATCGTCGAAGAAGAACACCCAAACATACCAGTCGGTCACTAGGTCAAGCTCCGTCCCTGGAGCATCTGGATGGGTATACGAGCAAAGTAAGGCATAGTCGTGAGCATCGAATGTGCGTTCGTCCCAGATTGGGGAGCTTTCCGCTTCCTCTTGTGAGCCAAGTATCCCCATCTGGTAGGCCCACGCTTTGGAATGCACTCGCGCCGCTTCCAGGTTTGGATTCAGCCTTGCGGGCCAAGGCATGTAAAATTCTGGCAGTTCAAAGGGTTGCATGATCTGCGCGTAACCTCCTCTGGGGTCTTTTTGCTGTCTTTATTTTCGTGGCGGAACTGAGTACCGTTGAGGTTCACAAGTATCCTTACCACGCCGATTAAGTATCTATATCGGATTTGCTCGTGGTGGCTCGTGTCAAGGCAATAATACAAGATGCTCCTAATCCAAATAACGAGCTATATACGTTTTATTTGAAGTTCCTTATACAACAAGATAAGACATTTGAAAAAGCCACTTAAGTCATTACTTATTTCCGATGCTGATGATGGATTCTTAGCAATTTGTATGGTGTTCTCATACTTTTTCATAGTTATAAAAAAAAAGCAATCTGTAGACTAAAGCAGTTAAGCAAACAGTTGAATAATTAGAGGACAGTTAAGACAGTTAAGACAGTTAAGTAAACAGTAAAATAATTAATTGAATAATTAGAAGACAGTTAAGACAGTTAAGCTGAGAGTTAGAACATTTAAAACAGTTATTAAACAATGATTACTAATTGTCAATCTTTTGTAACTAATGTCGATTAACAAATATATGTGTAGCTCGACTATAGTGCAGGAAAAGTATTGACGGTAAGTATTTGAGCGATTTAAAAAATTTTACAAACATCTAGTAGTTCACCAACCTAAAAATGACGGATGTAGGTCTGGAAAAGGAAAAAAGAAATAAACCTTTCCCTTTAAAGAGCCAAATTTACCAGGGCGAATATCAGGCTCAATCCCTTATTACCTTAGATAGTGCAAAGCTTTGGGAAATTTGCTCACCCAGTTTTGTATTACAAGTCCCCGAATATATTCGTTTAACAGTGGGTACTCCCAAATACCATTGGAAAGTATCACCCGTAAATCAACGTGAAGCGGAATTTGACGGCTAGCGAGTAGATTGAGTAAAAACTAAAGCCGACAATCTGCATAAAAGAGAAACGTAACTCTGAGTAATAATTAGCAACAAAAAACTATAAGTTTTGTAGTTTATAGACAAAATCGAGAAAAATCCTGGATATGACTAAGTTTTATACAGAAAAGTTATTGATATCCTTTTACCAAGGTGAATATACGTAAATTTTTTGTATAACAATATAGTTTGTATTCATGGATGCAGTACAAATAGAGTATTCAAATCGAATAGTTCAAGATAAAACAAAGAGGCAAAATGAACACAATTAAGCCGTTATTGCCACAGACAGCTCAAGAAACGCGCCAGTTTTTGCCCGATCGCGATCAGTATAAATTTGACCACGATATTTTAGCGCCGCTAGCTGCCCTTCATCCAGTTATTCCACCGTTTCCAGTTCCGCCAGGCTACCCCCGTGTACCTCAGTCTTCTACCTTGTCACCTACCTACGTATTCACTCGGTCATCACTGCCTAACACCCTCGACCCCTTTGATGGACTGCAAGCCTTTGATGATTTTTTTCCCACGCAAGGTAAGCCAGAAGTCAGTAAGATTTATCAAAGCGATCGCTCTTTTGCTGATCAGAGATTAGCTGGTGTAAATCCGATGGTGCTGCGGCGAATCATGCAAATTACACCTCATTCTTCTGTGACCAAAGAAGAACTCAAGGCAGTTTGTCCCAATGTGCGATTAGATACCGCCCTAGCCAATGGCAATATTTACGTTGCCGATTACAGCGGACTCAGCTTTGTCCAGGGTGGGACTTTTAAGGGAATGAAAAAATATCTACCCACCCCAATTGCATTTTTCTACTTTGATGAAACGAAGAAAGAGTTAATACCGATCGCGATTCAAGTGCAGCCTAAACGGGGTGGAGCGATTTTTACCCCGCATGATAAACCCCTGGATTGGCTGGTAGCCAAGATGTGCGTTCAGGTAGCAGATGCCAACCACCACGAAATGAGCAGCCATCTGTGTTGGACACACTTTGTCATGGAGCCTTTTGCCATTTCCACCCCCCGCCAACTAGCCATTAACCATCCTGTACATTTACTACTAGCTCCTCATCTACGCTTCCTCTTAGCAATTAACGATCAAGGTCGACAACTACTGATCAATCCTTACGTCGATGGTCAAGTGGGTGGTCACGTTGATCGAATTATGGCAGGCACATTAGAGGAATCTTATGGAATTGTCAAGAAAGCCTATTCTGAGTGGAGTTTAGATAAGTTTGCTTTCCCACAAGAAATCAAGAGCCGCGGACTGGAGGATGTGAAAAAACTGCCCAACTTCCCCTATCGAGATGATGGGATGTTGCTGTGGAATGCCATTAATAAGTTTGTATCTGATTATCTCAAGTATTGCTATCCCACAGCCGCAGATATTCAGGGGGATAAGGAACTACAAGCTTGGGCAAAGGAACTAACCTCAGCAGACGGCGGACGGGTTAAAGGAATGCCAAGCGCGATCGCCACAGTAGAGCAACTAATTGAGATTATTACCAATGTTATTTTCACCTGTGGCCCGCAGCACGCAGCAGTTAACTATTCACAATTCGACTACATGGCATATATTCCCAATATGCCCCAGGCTGCTTATGTCAGTATTACTGGTAAAGGCATGATTCCAGATGAAAAAGCACTGATGAAGTTCCTCCCACCAAAGGATCAGGCGGAAGCTCAAATTAAAATTGTTAGTTACTTATCTTTCTATCGGCACGATCGCCTGGGCTATTATGATGAAGCGTTTAATCTCACCTTCCGCGGAACTCCAGTCAAAATGATGGTTCAGGAGTTCCAGCAGGAGTTGAATGAGATTGAGCAGCGGATTGATGCAATGAATCGGCAACGGTTTGTACCTTATCCTTACCTCAAGCCTTCCTTAGTTCCAAATAGCTTTAGTGCTTAATTATTTGTGATTCAGCACTTAGCTTGACTAGATCGTCTAACTCCTGCTGCATCTGACTTGTTACCAGTTCGTAGCAGGCGTTGACATATTGGCGATCGCTAGCCCCTTCCCGACCGTAACGTTCAAATATAATCGGAGGACAAACTCGCGTATATATAGGCACAGGCAACGGAATGTTAGGCAAAGGGCCAAATGCTAATCCCCAAGGCAGTCCCAGATAAATCGGAAAGACTTCTGGATCAATGCCCAATAGCCAAGGCATCCCCCACTCATGGAGTTGCTGCACAATTTTGTAGCAGTCAGCTAGTACAATCAGCGTATCGTGAGCGCCGACGGAAATCACAGGCACAATTGGCACATTTTCCCGTAGCGCCAGCTTGATAAACCCTTGTCGCCCTGCAAAATAGATTTTGTGACGCAAATAATGCGGTCGGAAAACATCTTCGGCTCCACCTGGATAGACCAATAAACTAGCTCCAGAACGCAAAGCCGCGTAAGCCATTTTAGGATGAGCTACAATTGCTCCAGTTTTAGCAACCAGTTCCGCTAGTGGCGGGCTAACCTGCCAGGCCTTGGGATGCATCAGACCGTAAACGGGTCGTTCTACACCAAATCGGCGGAACCAGTCATACATCATCATCGTCATATCGGGAGCCGCGAGTCCCCCATTGTGCGAACCAACAAATAAGACTTTTTCCTGAAGTGGGATATTGTGCCAGCCACTAGTTTGAACTCGAAAATAGTAATGATATAAAAAGCCTAATAAGGGCATCAGAGATTTGATGAATTTTGGATCTCGCTTATCCAAAGACCAACCGGCTTTTTGGTTTAGGGGATGTTGTGTTTTTGACATCGAAGCATCTTAACAGGATTGCTAAAGGTCAAACAATCCTTTTTGTTTTAACTACAAGACAGTATATAAATTCTGCTACGTATAATTTAAATTATTTAACTTCCAGGTTGCCCACAACCAATCTTCAGACGTTACATGTAACGTCTCTACATGTGATTCATGAAAATGCTAACTGTTATATGTTCACCGAAAGCCGGCGCACCTTACGGGATCTTGCTACATACTTTTCGCAGTGTCTTTTCTTTGTGGTTCAAAATTTTTATCTGTAATGTTTTGGCATTTTGGCAGATGATTATTATCGGGTTTTGATATATTGCAGAAATTACCAAGATGTTTTTACTTGTTATACTAAGGGCGGGTTTAATCCCGTCTTTTTTGTTGTTAACTATTTGGCATATTGGCACAACATTAAAATTTTTTTGTGATATATTAATCGAAATTGTCGTGATGGACTATGATTAAAACATTTAGCACGGGCTAAATCACTGTTCTTCTTGTTTATGTCATTAGCCAGACTCACAACCTATTGAATTTTATTTTTACTATTTTTTCCAGAGTCCAAGGTGTGTTACTACTTTCAAGCTATCTAGACGGGATAAAACCCGTCTTTTATTTTGTCTGCTAGCTAGAAAAATGCTTGGATGCAAGTTCTGGATGTAAAAATACTTGGAGTTGTGTGACTATTCTTAAAGTGTTTTAGAAAGTAAAAAACTGCTGGGAGTTAGGATGAGCCGTGGAAGCTAATGCTCATAACTACCGTTAAACTAAGCTAACATAACGCAACCCACAGATTTACAAGCATATTATAAATCAAAATTCTTAGCCTCTAAACTCTTGAGCCATAGCCTCTTTCTAGGTTATGGCTCAATAATTATTTATGCTTTCAGGCATTCAAAAATACTGGAGTAATGTTTTATCAGGTTTCAGAATATTTGCACACATCCTATAGGAAGATGACCTAAGAAAATAATCATGAGTAAATTAATTCGGGATGTTGTTATGCACTGGATTTATATATGAGGTTTGGCTCATCGCCAAACCTTTTTTATTTCCATTACTACATTAGGACTTTTCGCTTTTGTATTTTGGCAAATGGCTTTATAGATATTAACGCTGCGTGCGTAGGCGTAGCCCGTTTTAGACATCGCTGCCATAAGATAAGCAGATTTAATACATACAGTTGTTAACAAAACTTATTTAAAATCATCCTTTTGTTGTAATGTCTATGTAAAAACAAAATTAAAAACTAAAACTACTCCGCAGAATGCCAATAGTCACTGGGTCATTGTTTGGTGTATGTCCAGGCTCTAGGATATGAATTATACCTGGTGTGATGCTAATGTTATCTGTTAGCTGAAAGCGATAAAATGCTTCAATTTGAGTAGTTGTTCCTGGTTGTCCTCCTGCTCGTCCCAAACCTGTATTCACAAAGTCAGGGACATTGTTCCCTACAGGTAAGTCGCTACTGGTAATTTTAGGAGGTTGTCCGATATAAATTCCGCCCAAATTTCCCCTAGCAAACAAATCAGGAAAATTTAGAAATACCATGTAATTCGTCGTCTCTACATTTCCCGATCGCCCTGGAATGTAAGACTTAGTATAACCACCCCATGCACCTAAAGTAATGCTGGGTGAAATTTGCCAATTTACAGTAGCGCCAACAGCATTGGTTTGCAGAGGTGCTGACTTTCCAATATTAGAATTAACAGTAGTTAAGCATTCATCACCAACAAAGGTTAGTAAACAACCATCTGAAGAGTAATTGTTAACGTAATACAAACTCAGATCTACAGTATCCGTTGGTGTCAGTAGCAACTGTACGCCTGTAGTGGTGTTTCCGTCAAATAAACCGCTGCGTGTACCGGGATTACCGGGACTATAACTCGAATAAATTGCCTGTAAACTAGCGCGTTTAGCAAATTGCCAATCAATAGCTATACCACCGTGAGCGTACCCCATATTTAAAATCGGGTTTCTTTGGGCAAAATAAGATAGTGGCCCTGTTGCAGCACTCTCTACTCGGTTTGGCCCTCGAAAAGCAGCCGGCATACTCACGCCTTCTGTTCCCACCATCACTGCTAAGTTGTCTGTCACCAGCCAGTGATAATTAAGGTCACTAATGATTAAGTTATCTGTAGGAAATTCGTAGCCAAGTAAAACATCATTTCGGGAAACACTATTGTTAAATCGAGGCGCACTAGTACCGTTACCAGATAAAAGACCTGTAAACAAGTAACTGCGGGGAGTGATTTGACTAGTTAAATACAGCTGTGCCAAGGATATAACATTAGCGTTTGTACCTCCATCATCTGTATCTTTTTGACCATCTCTGGGACTAACGTCACCACGATTGCTAGTCCGTCCTTGAACGCCAACTATGAGTAGTCCGCTGAGTTTAGTTGTTGTTGAAAATTGATTAGCTTCAATTTCAGCGGTGCGGGCTTCTAAATCATCAACACGACCCCGCAAAGTCGCTAATTCAGCAGCAAACTCTTCTTGTAATTTTTGCAAAGTTGCTAAATCTTCGCGGGTGAGTAAATCACTAGTGGCTGTAGTAATCAACTCATTGACTCTATCTAAGCAAGCATTCACACCAGCAGCAAATTCATACCGAGTTAAAGCGCGATTACCGCGATAACTACTGTCTGGATAACCCGCTATGCAACCATAGCGTTCTACTAAAGACTGTAATGCACCGAATGCCCAATCTGTGGGTTGTACATCCTTGAGTTGAGAAACCGATGTAACTTGTGCCATCGGTTCTTCGGCGATGGGGAGTGGGGGAGTGGAGGAGTGGAGGAGTGGAGGAGTGGGGGAATAGAGGAGTGGGGGAATAGAGGAGTGGGGGCTGTGGGGGAACAATATAGCTTCTGACTCTTGACTTGTAATTCCCGGCTCCTGTGTAATTACCGTGTCAGTGTACTCCTGTGCTATTGCTTTTTGTGTAACTCCGTCCGCTGCCGCAACTAGTAGACAGGCGAACGTCCCAATGCAATGACTGCGGCGAATAAGTCTAACTTTCAACTTTTTACACTCTGCTCACATACTTACGTGAAGAGTGTATTCTCGATTCTCTGGCGTCCACATGGGGAAATGTACGGATTTTGTACAAAATTAGACTTTATATGTCTGGGCAACTTCTGAAAGCGCGAGTATAACAGGGTATTAGGTACTGGGGACTAGGGACTTAGGGACTAGGGACTGGGAACTTAAAAAGACACACTGGATTGATTAAGAACTACTATGGCAAATCGCTGGCGCAAGCTGACGCCAAAAGCTGCTAAACGAAATCAGCCTCATGCAGGCGTGACCAAAGATGTGGCTAAAAAACCCGATAATAAGCCGAAGCCAAATCGTCTATTGTCAACGCTAGCGATCGCAATTCTGCTGAGCAGTGCTAGTTTAGTTATGGCTTTTGCTTGGATTAGCACTCTCTACATCTTCAATCCAAATCAGGTAAGTTGGCTGAATAAAGTTTTACCAGAATGGGCGCAAATTCCTCTTGGTAACTACGAACGTCCTCATACTCTCGAAGATATTCAACTCAATCTGAGTAAGCACAAACACATAGCTGGGGAAATCTTACCTTTAGATAAGGATGTAGAAATCTCGTTTTTACTGCCAGTTTTTCGACAACGGGCTAATTGTCAGTCTGATTGTCAAGAACTTATGGAACTCAGGGTTTATCAACGCTCACAAGAGTCAGAGTTTCAATCTCAGTCAGAAAAATACTACTATCTAGCAACTCAACTATCTGTAACTGGCCCTGAAGAATCCTTTGTATTGGATACGGTATCAGATCAAGATACTAACTTATCCTTACCTTTAACTGAAGTGAAACGTTTTGAAGGTGCTACATCATCAGGGGTTTGGTTTTATTTGCGAGGTCAACGCCAACAAGGAAGTAGTAAGTTTGCTTACGGTAACATCATATATTACAATCCAGAACGCACCAACTTACAATCGATGTTGTCTTGGACAAGTCCCAACGGACAACAGCCCAAATGGCAGCAGGTAACTGGTGATAACAAAAAAGAGTTAGTGGTTGATCAAACAGTAGGTTTAGAACCGCAGTTACAAGTTTATCAAGTCAAACCTGTCAAATTATTCCTCAAACCCATTCAATTAGAGGCGATTACTCTCAATTCACCAGCCCTCAAAGATTCTGCGTACCAAAATGCCCTCTCAATTGCCCGTAGCGGACTGTGGACACCAGCTTTTGAGTGGTTGAAATTCATCCAAAAACAGCGAAGAGGGATTTTACCAGAGGCGGCGCAAGCGCAAATGGATTTGATTCGCTTGCACTCCCAACTTAGCAAAGCCCAAGCTCAAAAAAATTGGGCAAGTCCGAGTCAACAAGTATTAGCAGATTTGATTGATGGTCGCTGGGGAAAAGCTTTACAGGTGTTTGAAGCATCGCCCCAGAATGCTCAAGAAATTGCCACTTTACTTAAAGCCGATGAAGGACGGTTGTGGAATCGCACAGTTGCAGCGTTGCGAGTGAATCCAAATAGGTCGGAAGTACAAGCTTGGGGAGCATTAATTTTAGCAGTTCAACGGGGGCGAGAACATGCCAATTCCTGGTTGAGCGCCCAACCACAAATCAAAAAACATACTCTTGCATATATTCAAGGTCTGTTAACAAGAGTTAGTAGTGAGGTAACAAAGTCGCAAACCCTCTCTAATCATCCTAGTCAGATTATTGGTTCGGTGCAACCAATCACTCAAGTTACTAGCGCCGAGTGGCTACAACTAAATTCCAAGGCAGATATAAAACTCACAGATAACCAATGGTATCAGGTGGAAGTAAGTGCATTTCATGACGGTAAACGCTGGCTAAATTCACCATTTAATGACTTAAAGCCTCCTAAAACTTCCCCAGGTAAATTTTTTTGGCAAACTTTGGGTATCACTTCTGACCCTGGAATTCAAATAGTTGTCTGGCTACCCAATGGAGAACAGCAAACAACTACCGCCACTATCAAAGCAGTGCAATTACGAGGTGGGGTTTTGCGCTTATTAGCTACTGGCGTCAAAATTCCAGAGAATCAAAATAATGGTCTTCAACCCAGACCCCTAGCCCTGACAAATACAGCGCTGGAATGGGTGCAACCGTCTCCAATCACTATAGAGGCACTGTATCAACAAGATCCTCAAAAGCTAAGGACAATATTACCAACTGTGTGGCGTTCCATACAACAATCAGGTGATGTTTCCACTGAGGCTATTCCTAGCTTCGAGCAGATGCACGAAAAATTGAGTTATTGGCCTGTTCAACTGATTGATTTAACAAACAATGCCAAGCCGGAAACAGTATTAACTATCTCTGGGGCATCAATAGCATCTTTAAATCAGGCTGTACCTGGGATTCAGGGGGAAAAAGAGCAATCCCGTCCCCGGAGTTTAATTTTGTCTGATACTGGTAAAGTGATTTATACGGATTTTACCGAAAATTCTCGGCAAACGTTGACAGCGATCGCTAAACTTTCAGATACGCATTCCCTAGCTTTACTAGTGGAAAATGCTAATAACTATAGTTTGAAGCGCTGGTCAGAGAAAAACCAGCGTTTTGAGTAAGCAACTCTCTTGTGAAAATTCCGAGTCGAGAGATGCTGGCGATCTCTTCTCTGTCCAAAACAACTTACATTATTCTTGGCTAACACCATCTAGACGCTGGTGCTTCAGGTTTTGCAACTGCTCCAACAGAGAGTCTATCTCTGCTTGCAGATGCATAAGTTTAGCTTGCTGATCATCTTGGTAATAAGACTTGCTCAACTTGCTAGCCCAGAGAGCCTGAGACTCACGGTTATAAACACTTGGTGAACAGGTAGACATCACTTATTTAAATCCACAACTTAACTCACACCATTAGAGATAATATAATAATGTAAATTTAACCTTTATGAAAATATTGTATAATTTTAATCATTTAGTCTAATAAATATTAGATTCTCTCATAAAAGACTGCAATTTTGATACTCGTGTTCCAATCAAATCAAAAGACTGGGGATTAGGATTAGGGAAAGGTGAAGGGGTAAGGGGAAAAGGGTACAACCATCCCTTTACCCTTTAACCTATCCCCTTCTTAAGAATCCCCAATCCCCATTACCCAATCCTCAATCTTTATAAACTCCGTGACTTTGAGCCTGTCTGCTGCTAAATCTTATCGCCAACCTTGGCCTGGACTGATAGAAGCCTATCGTGAATACTTGCCTGTCAGCGAAAAAACGCCTGTTGTCACCTTGTTCGAGGGTAACACCCCCTTAATACCGGCGCCGGCGATCGCAGAACGCATTGGCAGACAAGTACGTGTATTTGTCAAATACGACGGTCTTAATCCCACTGGTAGCTTCAAAGACCGGGGAATGACAATGGCAATTTCCAAAGCCAAGGAAGCAGGGGCAAAAGCAGTAATTTGTGCTAGCACAGGCAACACCTCAGCCGCCGCCGCGGCTTATGCTAGGCGTGGCGGGATGAGTGCCTTCGTACTGATTCCCGATGGCTATGTAGCATTGGGCAAGTTAGCTCAGGCTTTGCTGTATGGGGCAGAGGTGCTGGCAATTAAAGGTAATTTTGACCAAGCGCTAGAAATTGTCCGCGAAATGGCAGAAAGCTATCCGGTAACTTTGGTGAATTCGGTCAATCCCTACCGCCTAGAAGGGCAGAAAACAGCAGCCTTTGAGATTGTCGATGTGCTAGGCGAAGTTCCAGACTGGCTATGTATCCCTGTAGGTAATGCGGGAAATATCACAGCATATTGGATGGGGTTTTGTCAATATCATCAAGCTGGAAAATGCGATCGCCTACCCCGAATGATGGGATTCCAAGCCGCAGGTGCAGCCCCCTTAGTCACTGGTAAGCCAGTGGCGCATCCCGAAACCTTAGCGACAGCAATTCGCATTGGTAATCCTGCTAGTTGGGAATTAGCGATCGCAGCGCAATCAGCAAGTATGGGCAGTTTCCACGCCGTTACTGACGCCGAAATTCTTGACGCCTATCGACTTTTAGCATCATCTGAAGGCGTCTTTTGCGAACCTGCTAGCGCTGCTTCTGTAGCCGGCTTATTGCAGGTAAAAGACCAAGTTCCTACCGGGGCAACAGTAGTTTGCGTCCTCACTGGCAATGGTCTAAAAGACCCAGATACAGCCATTAAACACAATCAAAGTCTATTTAAACAGGGCATCGCGCCTGAACTGAGAGCAGTAGCCGAAGCAATGGGATTTTAGAATAATTGGAATTGGGCATGGGGCATTAGGGGAAGGGGTAAGGGGTAAAGGGAAAAACTATCCTCTTAACCTTTACCCTTTAACCTTTTCCCCCTCTTAAGAGTACCCAGTCCCTTGTTAATTACATTTAACTAAGTTGGAAATCGCTGTGAGCAACTCCTCTGGTGCTACAATGGGAACTCTTTGTAAAGCATTAATGCAGCGACCTTGTTAATTACATTTAACTAAGTTGGAAATCGCTGTGAGCAACTCCTCTGGTGCTACAGGTTTGGCAATGTGCCGTTGAAACCCGGCTGTTAGTGTCTGTTGCTGATTCATTTCACCTGCATAAGCAGTCAGGGCGATTGCGGGAATCTGTTGTCGCCCTTCTTTTATTTCCAAAGCACGCACCTGTTGTATTAGCATATAGCCGTTCATCTCTGGCATTCCGATATCGCTGAGCAAGATATCTGGTTTTGAGTGTGCTAGAGCTTGTAATGCTTCATCTGCTGATGCAACTGTGGTTACGAGTGCGCCAAACTCCTCAAGCACAAAGCTGAAAAAGTCACGGGTATCAGCATTGTCATCTACAAGCAGGATTTGTATACCTGTGAGGGGGAAAGTAGCAGTAGTCTCAGTTAAAACGGTGTTGTTTGTTTCATCCTTGATGATTCTGCTGTCCTTGAGCAAGGGTAGCTGAACTGTGAAGATAGATCCTTGCTCCTCACCTGGACTTTGGGCCGACACTGTTCCACCATGCATCTCAACCAAGTGACGGACAAGCGCTAAACCTAACCCTAATCCACCAAACTTTCTGGTTGTTGTACTGTCACCTTGATAAAAATATTCAAACACATGAGGTAGAAAGTCAGGGGTGATGCCCTTACCATTGTCGCTCACGGTAATTTGAGCTTGAGTGTCAACACACTCCAATAGCACATTTACTTGTCCGCCAATAGGTGTGAACTTGACGGCATTCGAGAGCAGATTCCAGAGGACTTGTTGTAGACGAGCTGAATCACCCAAAATTTTACCAACAGCCGGATCTAGCATCGTTTTTATTTGAATGGTTTTCGCCTCTGCTGCTAAGCGTACTGTCTCCATTGCAACCTCAATAGTGGATGCTAGATCGACTGCTGTCATGTTGAGGTTGATTTTACCTTGCAGAATGCGAGAAACATCCAACAGGTCTTCAATTAGTTGAGCTTGCAATTTAGCATTGCGCTCAATGGTTTCCAGTGCTTTCTTGAGGGCTGTTTCATCAAATTTACGACTTTGTAACAATCTTGACCAACCTAAGATCGGATTCAGGGGCGATCGCAATTCATGAGAAAGGACTGCTAAAAACTCGTCTTTGATTCGGTTTGCTGCTTCTGCTTCTGCTCGTGCTGCTCGCTCAAGTTGCAAAAGGCGATCGCGTTCTGACTCGGTTCGCTTGCGATCTGTGATATCGGTTAGCATGGCGATTGCACCTAAGAATTCACCTTGCTCACTCGAAATTGCTCTAGCAGAAATCAGTGTCCAGATGTAGGAACCATCTTTGCAGCGCAATCGACCTTCTTTAAGATCATTTCCTTCTTGCCTAAGCCACTCAAGTTTCTGTTGGGCAACTATACCATCAGTCTGATCCATAAAATCAAATATTGCACGACCAAACATCTCCTCTGCCGTATAGCCCAACATTTCGGAGAGCCGCTGGTTTACAAACTCTGTTCGTGCCTGAGAATCAATCATCCAGATTCCTTCATAAGAAGTATCAACAATTCTGCGATACTTGGCTTCACTCTTTTGTAAAGAATCCTCTGCTCGTTGGCGTTCACAACGCTCCTGGGCTTCCCGCAATGCCCGTTGTACCGAAGGAACCAACCGCCCTAGTCTTTGCTTCAACACATAATCGGTTGCACCATTCTTGAGGGCTTCGATCGCCAATTCTTCACCCAACGCCGCAGAGACAAAGATGAAAGGCACATCTGGACAACGATTTCGAGCAATTTGGAGTGCAGAAATCCCATCAAACGACGGCAAAGCATAATCGGCAAGAATTAAATCAAAAGCCTTTGTTTCCAGTGCAGCCAAGAAGTCAGCACTGGTTTCAACACGTACGAGTTCGCAATCAATTCCTCCTTCTGTTAACATTGCTTGGATAAGCTCTGCATCCAACAGACTGTCTTCCAAAAGGAGAAAACGCAGGACACTCATTACTTGCTCTCCGGCTGACGATGAGGTACAGGAGGTAGAGCACCAAGGGGTGGCTGATTGATCACTGCCCAAAACAGTCCCACACCTCTAATCGCATCGACAAATTCATGATAATCTACAGGCTTGACGACATAGGCATTGACGCCTAACTCATAGCATCGAGATAGGTCTGGTTCTTCGCGGGAAGAGGTCAGTACTACGATGGGAATCACTCGCATTTTGGGGTCAGATTTGAGTCGTGCTAG
This sequence comes from Nostoc sp. MG11, assembly GCF_014904695.1. Classification (GTDB taxonomy): domain Bacteria; phylum Cyanobacteriota; class Cyanobacteriia; order Cyanobacteriales; family Nostocaceae; genus Komarekiella. Next base: position 16,141 of record NZ_JACXXN010000003.1, read on the forward strand.
CACTTCTAGTCCATCAATTTTAGGTAGCTTCAAATCGAGCAGCACTACAACAGGATACCCCTCCATGCGTAATCGAAACAGCCCCCGGCGATAGAGATAATCTAATGCTTCCTCACCATCGCGTACTACCACTACTTCGTTGGCGAGATGGTTTTCCGAAAGGGCAGCCAGTATTAGCTCCGCATCGTTGGCACTGTCTTCAATCAGCAGAATTCGCTTGAGTTCCTTCATTCTCCCTCCTTGTTTAACAACTTAGGCAGTGAGAAATAAAAGGTGGCTCCGTTGTCAACCACACCCTCTGCCCAAACTCGACCATTATGTCGATAAATAATCCGCTGCACATTTGCCAATCCTACACCCGTGCCTTCAAACTCTAGGTCGCTATGTAGGCGTTGAAATACGCCAAACAACTTGTGGACATATTGCATATTAAAACCAACGCCGTTATCTTGCACAAAAAAGATAACTTCGTTTTCATGATTGATACTTCCAATGGTGATTTCTGCTGAGGTGCGAGTCAGAGTATATTTAATTGCATTCCCAATCAGGTTGCGAAGAACGAGCCGGAGCATAGAAGGGTCGCCTTGCACCTCTGGCAATGGCGCAATGTGCCAATGGATTGTGCGTCCTATTGTCTCTGTGACTAAATCACGTTTGACTTCTCGCACCAGTTGATCCATATTCAGGGTAATAGAACGCATCTCGCTGCGTCCCATCCGGGAAAATGTCAGCAATTCATCAATTAGTATACCTGCCTGTTTGGCAGTTTGAGCGATCGTCCGTAAATAGCGCTGACTCGTTTCATCTAAGCTGGTTGAATTCAGCCGTTTTTGCAGCAATTCCACAAATCCAGCGATGTGGCGAAATGGTGCTCGCAAGTCGTGAGAAACTGAATAGGAAAAAGATTCTAGCTCCTGGTTAGCAGCTTCTAGTTGGGCTGTGCGTTCTTTGATTCCTTGCTCTAAGATTTCGTTGAGTTGTTGCAAGGCGATTTCGGCAAGCTTGCGATCAGTGATGTCGAGTGCGGTTCCAATTAACTCAAGCGATCGCCGGGATACTCCCTCTCCCTCAAATTGCGCCTGTCCGTAAGCCGATACCCAGCGCTCGCTTCCGTCGGGCCACACAAGCCGATAGTCGATTTTGTAAGCACCCGACAATTTAGGATCAAGCGCAGTATTGACAGAACTTGCTACACGTGCTTGATCATCAGGGTGGATGCGCTCCATGATTATTGGTAAAGGGATGATCACCGCGTCATCCGGCTCGCCCCAGATCTCGCACATCCGCTCGTCGAACTTAACGAGGTTTGTGCTAGGGTTATAGGCCCAAGTACCGAGCCGAGCCACCTTGATTGCAAGCCGTGTGCGCTCCTCGCTTTGCCGCAATGCCTCCTCAGCTAGTTTGCGCTCAGAAATGTCAGCAATTAATCCCAGCATCCGCACTGCCTCACCTTGAGCATTATGATAAATATGCCCACGTGCCCAAATCCAGCGTAATTCTCCATCAGCACGGCGAATGCGGCACTCAAAATTCCAGATATTATTATTAGTTAAGGCAGTCCGAAACTTGGCATCAACTAGAGCGCGATCTTCAGGTACAACGTGCTCCAGAAACATTTCATAAGTCCATTCGGGTAAGAGAGACTCGTAACCAAAGATTTGATCATGCCGCAGAGAACGGTGAGCAGTTTGGTTTCTCAAATCTAGATCCCAATCGCCTAATTCTGCTGATTCCAGCGCAAAGCTTAGACGTTCCTTACTCTCGCGTAACGCCTCCTCAGCTAGCTTGCGATCGTGAATATCAACACACGAGCCGATATAGCCGAGGAACTTTCCTGTTGATGCAAACCGCGGCACACCAGCATCCAAAATCCAACGGTATTCGCCATCAAAATGTCTAAGGCGATACTCCATTTGAAAATTTTGTCGGGCATCAAAGGCATTAATGTATGTATCTAAGCAACGCTGAAAGTCATTGGGATGAACGCCTTGAGTCCATCCATTCCCCATCTCTTGCTCTAAAGTCCGTCCGGTAAAGTCTAGCCAAGGTTGATTGAGGTAATTACAGAGTTTGTCAGTGCCAGACATCCAGACCAGCACTGGAGCGGTATCTGTCATCTGGCGAAAACGTGCTTCACTTTCACGCAATGTAGCTTCGGCCTGTTTGCGATTGCTAATATCGCTGACCAACGCTACAAACCCTTCAACGGTTCCTTGAGTGTTCAAACGAGGAATATACGTAGCACTTACATAGCGTAAATCACCATCTATATAAGGTACTTGGCTTTCAAAGGTAACTTGCTGTCCTGCTAATACCTGCTCTACGTAAGGACGAATCGCTGTATAGGCAGATTCACCCAAAACCTCCCAAATATACTTGCCATAGACCTCTGTTGCCGAATGCCCAAACCATACCTCGTACTCTCGGTTATTGAAGCGGTAACGTTGTTCTGAATCTATAAAGGATATGAGGACTGGTAAGGCGTTTGTGATCAGGCTAAGTTCTGCTTCTCGTTGCCGTAGCGCCTCCTCTGCTTGCTTGCGATCGCTAATGTCACGAAAGAAAATTCCTAGCCCCTCTTGAGAAGGGTAGGCATGAATCTCAAGCCAAAACTCATAATCGGGTGGTGAGTAGTAGCGGTGTTCAAAGTGGACAGGAACCTGCTTTGCCATTGCCCGTCGATACTGGCGCTCTATATTAGTGCCAACTGATGCAGGCCACTCCTCCCAATGATTCTTGCCGATGACCTCGGTTCGTGGCTTGCCGTTGAGCTGCTCAGCCTGTGTATTCTGATACGTGACTCGCCAATTTTGATCAAGGGCAACGAACGCATCGGTCATCCTCTCCAGAATGTGATTGATTTGGTTATAAGCTGATTCAGCTTCTTGCTGTGCCGCCTCGCTAGCAGCTCGTAATGTCTGTTCACGAAGCTTTGCTGCTTGTCGTATCCGAGCTAGCTTTAAAGTTGCTTCAATTCGTGCCAGCAATTCACGAGCAGAGAACGGCTTGATCAAATAATCATCGGCTCTGGCTTCTAACCCCTCAATGCGAGACTCCTCTCCAGCACGAGCAGAAAGCAGAATGACGGGTAATTCTCTCGTTTGTGGGTCAGATCTGAGTTGATGCAGCAGTTCAAAACCATCGAGTCCCGGCATCATCACGTCACTCAGAATCAGATCAGGCAGTTGTGTCTGAGCAGCAGCCAAGGCCGCGACCCCATCAGCAACCGCCTCAACTTCATACCGCTGGCTCAACAGTCGTTTTAGGTAGTCACGCATGTCGGCGCTGTCCTCAGCCAAGAGAATTCGTGCAGATTCACGCACAGCCAAAGAACTAATTTCCTCCTCTGCCCCCCAGATCCCCAGATCCTCTTCCTCTTCGGGTAGCCAACGTAATGCTTCCTCAACATAAGCAGCTACACCCGTTGCGGTTGAGTATAGGGCGATGCTTTCAGTAGATCTGGTGCTTAGCGCATCGCTCGGCAGATGGGCAAATCCTGTGGGTAGCGATACGGTAAACCGGGTTCCTTGGTTTACAACGCTGTTAACCTGAATGTTACCCTCATGCAGTTTCACTAACTCCTGAACCAACGATAATCCAATCCCTGAACCTTCATAAGTCCGCCCACGCGCACCCTGCACTTGATAAAATCGCTCAAACAAATGCGGAAGTTCGATTGCTGCAATGCCAATACCTGTATCCCTGATTTCTAATTCAACGTGAGTACCACCCCAACGCAGCATCACTTCAATTTCTCCCTCAAAGGTAAACTTGAAGGCGTTGGAAAGTAGATTGAGGACAATCTTCTCCCACATTTCGCGGTCTACATACACTCTTTCGGGCAGGGGTGGACAGTTGACTAAAAGCCGTAGCCCGGCTTGTTCAATGGCGGAGCGAAAGACGCTCGCTAATTCCGCTGTCAGCATTGCTAAATCTGTGGGTTCGTAAACTGCCTGCGCCCGCTCGGCTTCAATACGGGAAAAATCAAGGAGGGTATTGACCAGCTTGAGCAAACGTAATCCGTTGCGCTGTACCACCTCTAATTTTTCACGCTCCCCTGGCTGGAGTCCTGAATCGTGGGCTAAAGTCTCTGCTAATGGGCCCAGCATTAGCGTTAGCGGTGTGCGGAATTCGTGACTGACATTACTAAAAAAAGTAGTTTTAGCCCGATCAAGTTCTGCTAGAGCTTCGGCTCGTTTGCGTTCCTCTTCGTAGGCACTGGCATTAGCGATCGCTGTGGCAATATTGCTAGCAACCAGCTCAAAAAAGCCTCGATATTCATGATCAAACTCCAGGCGAGGACTAATACCAAGGACAAGCAACCCCGCTAACTGCTCTTTTTGACCCGCTTGGGCGATCGGCAAGACGATCGCCGATCGGGGTGACTCTTCCCAGGCTCCACCCGTTAGCTCACCAAATTGTTTTATTAACTGCTCAATAACTACTGGTTGTGTAGTTCTGCTTACCTGCGCCAGCTGCCAAGGGTCGTGCTGAGTTAAATCAACCTGTTGAGGACTGCTAGGTGTCCCCGCTTCTAGTCCTACTGTTTCCACAAGGTGAGCTTTGCCATGATTGTTTACTAAATACAGCAACGCAAAGGGAATATCATAAGGATTTTTTGCCAGAGTTGTGCTAGCAATGCGACAAGCTTTCTCAACCGATTTTGCTTCCACAGTGCTAGCAGCCAGTTCTCGTAATGTGCTCAGACGTCGCTCACCAATCACCCGTCGAGTGGTTTCAGTGACAGCCGTAAACGCTCCTCCCACTTCTCCTGTTTCTAAGAAGATGGGGCTATAGGAGTAGGTAAAGTAGGCTTCTTCGATATAGCCGTATCGATCAACCAACAGCAACATATCATCAGACCAGGTTGCCTGTCCGGTTGTCAACACACTTTCAAGCTGCACGCCAATAATGTCCCAAATCTCAGCCCAAACTTCTTTACCAGGGCGTCCTAGTGCCTGGGGATGCTTAGTACCCAAAATCGGTTGCCAAGCATCGTTGTAAAGCAACACTAATTCCTTACCCCACCAGATCACCATCGGAAAGCGAGAATTCAGGCAGATGCTTAAGGCGACTCCTAGGCTTAGTGACCAGTTTTCAACAGCACCGAGCGGTGATTGCGACCAGTCAAGCGCTCGCATAAGCGCCCCCATCTCGCCACCCATAGTAAAGAGGTCGTTGGAATTTACTGCCTTCGCTTCAGTCATCTAAATCTCGACTCCGCTTCCAGAAAATATTGGTCTACCATACTCAGTGCTGAGTGCTGAGTTCTGAGTTCTGAGTCAAGAGTCAGTATTTATTCTCCCCCTGCTCCCTGCCCCCTGCCCCTCTTCCCCTCTTCCCCAGATCGCGCTCTTGTGTCAACCGATCAATAGCATCACCCAAGGCGGTAGTGAGACTGTTGCGGGTTTGAGCGTGGTTATCTTGCTCAGTTTTCAAAGCTTGCACCAAGCGATCGCGTTCTTTGATGACAGCGATGAGTTTAAGTTGCATGTCCTCTACAGATTTTAGTGGTTCTATTTCTTGTTGGATAGCTGTTACTGCTGTACCATCAGCAAGTCTCTCTTCTTCACTACCCTGGAGTTTCTGAAGCTCTGCCTTGAGGGATGCGATCGCCTGTTGTGACATTTGGGCATCTGTGCGGCGTTGTTCTGCTTCTGTATTGTAAAGTTTACGCCATTTTTGGGCGCTTTCCCAAGCCGCATCGCGATCGCGCAGCAGCTCTGCCAGTTGTTGTTTGAGGCTCTGAATTTCCGTCAACCATTGTTGTGTTAAGTCTTGACTCATAGAAAATTATTTTGTGTTACTTTGATTTACCTTTTCCGATAAACACTGATATCAAATTAGGATAAGTAATATTGTTTGAGAGTCCAGAAAACAGCTTTGTAATTAAAACTTTTAATCGAAAATTAATATGATAGGCTGCTGGAGCTAAAGAAAGAATTTTCTTAATTTCTATCCCACTTTATACCTACAGTCAAAGTGGTAAATCAGCAGTGAGCAAATAGCCTCGCAAATAGGAACAGAGTATCAACGAAGTGCAATACTCAATCTTACGGTAGAATCACGGAGAAACTTACCAGTGTCAATTGTCCTTTAATCGTTTAACCCCAATTTTGAGAGAAAAACCAAAAGCTTTGCTAAAAAAACTTTTCTTTTTGCAATTTTGACTCGCTGAATCAGCTGCAACTGTAGTTATGACAAATCCTCGTTTTGTCCGCTTTTTTCGCCACCTCAATTTGCGTACACTCAAGAGAACTTTTGCTAGGACAACTGAAAGACGACTTTTAGGACTTGCTTCGGAAATTGCTTTCAACGCCATGTTATCGCTGTTTCCAGCGATTATTGCTATCCTCACAGCTATTGGCTTATTTGAAGAATCTTTGCAAGACACCTTTAAACAACTAGCGGTGCAACTGAGTCAAGTTTTACCCGAAGATGCGCTGCTGCTAATTCGTGATTTTGCCACCACAGAAATTACTGACCCCAAAAATGGTGGCTTGTTTTCTTTGAGCTTTGCGATCGCAATTTGGACTGCTTCTGGAGCAGTCAGTACAGCTATGACTGCCTTTGATCAAATTCATCAAATTCCCTCAGAAAATACGCGCCCCTTTTGGAAAGCAAAACTCGTCTCTTTGGGATTAACAGTCGGTACTATATTGCTTTTGGTGTTGGCTTCTTTCTTAGTCTTTATTAGTGACCTACTTTTAGCATTAGTGGTGCGTGAAAATGGTTATTTAGTCTTTTTATTACATATTTGGCAACTGTTACGCTGGCCTCTAGCTTTAAGTATTGTTGCTGCTGCCTTTAGCTTTATCTATCGCTATGGCCCAAGCAGATGGAACTCAGGCACACCAATGATGCCTGGAGCAATTTTAGCAGCTGTTTCCTGGGCAATTTTGTCTGCCCTATTTCGGCTTTATGTGGCTAATTTTGGCAACTATAATAAAGTATATGGTGCAGTAGGGACTGTGATAGTGTTAATGCTATGGTTGTGGATGAGCGCTGCTGTTCTGTTAGTAGGCGACCAATTAAATGTGAGTGTTGGTGAAGATATGCGCCTGAAAACGCGTTAGCGTAGCTTACCGTAAGTATCGCAATCTAGCGAAGAATATTAAAGATAAATATACTCATAAATCCCCGTGTAACCTGTTAAAAGATCTCAGTATGGGAGTAAAATATCTAACGATTCAATACAAATAAGCGATCGCCCCAATGTCTGAATCTCCCCCTCAGTTTTCAATGATTGAACCTGATGCTAAAGCACCTAGCTTAAAGCGCCTGCGTCAAATGAGCCGACTTCTGGATAGTATGATCACGATTCCCGGAACAAAAGTTGGCATTGGTCTAGATCCACTTATAGGGCTTGTACCCATTGGTGGCGATTTTTTAGGAATCATGCTTTCTAGCTACATCATCCTAGAAGCAGCGAGGCTGGGTGCGTCTAGAGCCACTTTGGGTAGAATGGTTTTGAATGTGATTATTGATGGCTTAGTAGGCGCTATCCCAGTGTTGGGAGACTTTTTTGATTTTGCCTGGACAGCTAATACCCATAATCTCAAGCTATTAGAAGAACACTTAAAGTTTCCTAGCCAGAAAAGGAGTGCAGACAAGTGGTTTATCTTTGCCGTTTTTGTTGGATTATTGCTAATCGCTATTGTCTTAGTAGCATTACCTGTGATACTAATTAGAATTCTATTGAACGCCTTCACTGGTACTTAAATTAGTTATTGACAGAATGAAAGATTGGTGGCAAGCCACTTTTCCTAAAGGGCGGCAAAGTCTAATTATTACTGATGCTAAAGGATATCCTGTACAAATCGCTTACGGCGAAAAAGGTATAGGTAAGCCGTTAATTTTCTTACATGGCATGGGCAGTTGGAGCTACAATTGGCGCAACAGCATAGCACCATTATCTAAATATTTTCGTGTGATTTGTTTTGATGCCAAAGGCTATGGTTTCTCAGAAAAACCATTGTCCCGCAGAGAAGATAACGGTCATCAAGTTATTGAGTTAGAGAGAATTATTCAGGCATTATGTGATGAACCTCCAGTGATTGTAGCAGAATCTTTAGGTGCATTAGTTGCTCTTGCCCTTGCTCAAGAAAATCCCCAACTAATTGGGCGATTAGTAGTAGTAAATGCACCTATTTTTGCCGAACAATTACCTCACTGGGCGATGTCATTGCTTGCCCACGCACCTTTAGAAATAGTCCAAACAATTGACTCTTTACGTTTGGCATATTTATTAGCACCTGTAGTTAGAGAAATTATGGCAATAGAAAGGCGTGGGGTGCTGTTCGATCCATCAATCCTGACACAGGAAGATGTCTACTGGATAACTTACCCGTTTATTGAACTACCCGGCACTCTTGTGAAAGTCGCAGAAGAATTACAAATAGCAGCGCGAGAAATTGAGAATTTCCAAGAGAATAAGCCAAATATGCTCAGTAAAATTCAAAATAACTTGGATGCTATTAGGTGTCCTACACTAATTTTGTGGGGCGAGCAAGATAGTTGGTTTCCAGCTAGTCATGGTGAGAAATTGCATCAACGCCTGCTCAATTCCCGGTTACAAATTCTGCCTAATTGTTGTCATGACGCCTCAACAGGTGCTTTTAAAGTAGTGAATGCAGCAATTATTGAGTTTTTGCAAGATACTGGTTTCTATTAATATATTAGGACTTACGCACTGAAGCCTGAAACCTAGATCCCCCCTAGCCCCCCTTTTTAAGGGGGGAACTTCTAAAGCCCCCCTTTTTAAGGGGGTTGGGGGATCTGAGTGCGTAAGTCCTGTATATAGAGAGACGTTGCATTGCAACGTCTCTACAGAGGTTAACTCAACCGCTGACGCAACCACAAAGCTAGTAAAGGTAATGCCAGTTGATAACTCTGCTCAGCACTGTAAATCAAACCTTTATGCTGTAACCCATTCAAAGCACCCTGAAGGCTACCACCCCTCGAAAGTCCATTTTTTTGAATGTAATCTTTGCTTTGCGGTTTGTCTGTGGGATCTAGAGCCAAACATTCCAAAAGATGCACCTGATTTGCTGGAAGTAGCATCAGTAATGACTCAAACGTGATAGACAGGTCTTGGAGCAGTCCAGCAATTGCTTGCTCTACCTCTTGCTCAGTAATTAATTTATCAGGACGACACAAAGTTTGCAGGCGGCGAATTAGTGCCATAGCATCGCCAATGTGTCCCTGTACAGCATCTAAAAATAGTTGTAGTGCTTTTGAGCGAGAATCAAATGTTAGTCCCTGTGTATGCAACGTTTCCCTAGTTAACACTGCTAAAACGTCCTTAGCTAAGGGTGGTAATTGTACAGTTTCTAGAGGATAGTTAGTCTCATCTGCATGATTACTTGTCTCAGCAATAGTTGCTATGAGAACGTAACTAACATGAGTATGCACTTTAATTTCTCGCCTGAATGTGGCTTCCCACAAACCATTGCGATCCCAAGAGCGGATGTGAGGGAAACTCTGCAAAATCAGCACTACTCGCTTATGCAAATCAATAGCCATGATTTGCGGCAACTCTAGCAATAGTTCAAATGCTTGCCATAGTTGTTGGTTGAACGCATCTGCTTTGACATTTGGCGATCGCAATAGTTTTAGTTTCCCACCATTTCCCTCCAACACGTAAATAAAAAACTGACTAGCACTCTTGACAACCCAATCTTGAACTTTTGCTGGTTGCCAGTTTTGGCTAATCGCCTCTGCTAGCAACTGTACAAATCGCTCCCCATCTGTAGCGCGGATGCAGTCTATTTCCAGCACGATCGCACCGACTTCTTGCGCTGCTCCCCGCACTAAGGTACGCCGTCCGCCTCCAGGTACTCCAGTAATCAGCAAGTCGCCATCCTGGGCAAGTACTTCAACAATGCGCTGAAATTCTGCTGATCGCCCAATTAATTGCAAAGGAGTAGACAAATCCAAATTCACCCGCCTTTCGCCTGTAACGAAAGCATACTCACTTCTGTGATTACTCAGCAACCATTGAGGACAACTATGATTAGTATCAAAAACAAATAGTGCTATAAAATGCTTGACACTAATAAATCGTGCCATATTAGATTTGACACTTTTAAAAAGGATTACAAATATGGCTCAGGCAGTGTCTACCATTGCGCCAGAAGATAAACAGCTTATCTGGCATAGTTTGGATATTTCCCAAGCGATCGCCCGCTTGCAAAGTGATGCCGAGACAGGTTTAAGTAGCGCGACGGCAAAACAGCTATTAACTGATTTAGGGGCTAACGAACTTACTGCCAAAAAAGGCAAACCCTGGTGGTGGAAATTTCTGCTGCAATTTAACCAGCCATTGCTAATTATTTTGCTGTGTGCGGGTTTTGTGAAAGCAATAACTGGCAGTTTGGTGAATGCGGGGGTAATTTGGGGCGTCACTACCACCAACGCCATTATTGGATTTATTCAGGAATCGAAAGCCGAAAGTGCGATCGCAGCCCTAGCTAAAGCTATTACCACAGAAGCTACTGTCATCCGCAATGGTCAAAAATTACGCATTCCCTCACGAGAATTAGTTCCTGGTGATATTGTGTTGCTGACTTCTGGCGACAAAGTACCAGCAGATTTACGCTTAATCCAAGTGCGGAACTTGCAAATTGATGAATCTGCTCTCACAGGTGAGTCGGTAGCCGTAGAAAAAGACACTCGTGTTTTAAATCTGCACGCAGCTTTAGCAGAGCGTAAAAATATGGCTTATGCCGGAGGCTTCGTTACTTTTGGGCAAGGGACTGGTATTGTAGTTGCTACAGGAAACGCCACCGAGACAGGGCGAATTTCCCAGTTAATGCAGCAGCATATCGACATTTCCACGCCCTTAACCCGAAAATTCGACAAATTCAGTCAGAATTGGCTGTACATGGTGCTAGGGCTAGCTAGCCTCTGCTTTGTGGTGGGATTAAGCTTTCGGGGCTTTCAAGAAGCCTTAGAAGCTGCGATCGCTTTAACAGTAAGTGCCATCCCAGAAGGTTTACCAGCCGTAGTTACAGTCACACTAGCCATAGGTGTTTCGCGGATGGCGCGGCGTCATGCCATTATTCGCAAATTGCCAGCAGTGGAAACCTTGGGTAGCGCTACCGTCATCTGTTCCGATAAAACTGGGACTTTGACAGAAAACCAAATGACAGTGCAAGCAATCTACGCTGGGGGACATCAATATACAGTCAGCGGTTTAGGTTACGCACCAACGGGAGAAATCCTCATCGATGACAAACCAGTGAACTTAAACGGTGAGAAGGGTTTGCAAGAATGCCTGTTAGCAGGATTGCTGTGCAATGACTCCCATATAGAAAAGAAGGATGACAAGTGGATAGTCATGGGAGATCCCACAGAGGGAGCCTTAATTGCATCAGCTAACAAAGCGGGTTTCAGCCAGTCTACCCTAGCAAAGCAAATGCCTAAGCTGGATGGAATTCCGTTTGAATCTGAGTTCCAATACATGGCAACTTTGCACACTACTCCCAAAGGAAAGACTATTTATGTCAAGGGTTCAGTAGAGGCAATTCTCCAACGCTGCAATCTGATGCTAAATAATGATGGACAACCCCGCCCGCTAGATTGTGTAGAAACTTTAAAGCAAACCACTATTGAGAGGGAAGTAAATATCATGGCACGGCAGGGCTTGCGAGTATTAGCTTTGGCGAAAAAGCCTGTCAGCGAGCAACAAAATACGGTAGATCATCCAGATATTGCCACCGGGTTAATTTTCTTAGGGTTGCAGGGGATGATTGATCCGCCACGTGAAAGTGCAATTAGGGCAGTACAAGCCTGTCAATCGGCGGGAATCCAGGTAAAGATGATTACCGGAGATCATGCGGTTACAGCACAGGCGATCGCTCGCCGCTTGGGAATCAACAAAAATGGCTCAGTTCTAGCTTTTACAGGCGCAGAACTCACGCAAATGGATAAAACAGAACTCGCCCAAGTTGCCGAAGAGGGAGTAGTCTTTGCCCGTGTCGCACCAGAACAAAAGCTGCGTTTAGTCGAAGCTTTACAATCAAAAGGCGAAGTAGTCGCCATGACGGGGGATGGTGTGAATGATGCACCAGCTTTGAAACAAGCAGATATTGGTATTGCGATGGGTGGTGCTGGTACAGAAGTAGCCAAAGAAGCATCTGATATGCTACTTACTGATGATAACTTTGCCTCCATTGAAGCTGCTGTAGAGGAAGGACGCGCGGTTTACAAAAACCTCCTAAAAGCGATTTGTTTTATCTTGCCTGTCAACGGTGGGGAATCAATGACGATTCTTATTAGCACATTACTTGCTAGAGATTTACCAATTTTATCCCTACAAATTCTCTGGTTGAATATGCTGAATTCCATCACAATGACAGTACCTTTAGCATTTGAACCGAAGGCGCAAAATGTTATGCAACAACAGCCGCGTCGTCCTAATGAACCATTGCTATCGGGGAGTCGCATCAAGCGAATTTTAGCAATTTCTCTGTTTAACTGGATTGTCATATTCGGAGTATTTGAATACATCCGCCAAATAACTGGCAATGTGGATTTAGCTCGGACAATGGCGATTAATTCTCTAATTGCTGGACGAATATTCTATTTATTGAGTATTAGTCAATTAATTCCAAATCTCATTGCTAAGATGGATGGAACAATTAAAGAAAATGTTAATATTCCTGCAATTGGTTTTGGGATTATTGGGGCAATTATTTTACAAATCATTTTTGCTCATGTGCCGTTAATTAATGAGGTTTTTTCAACAGCACCATTGAGTTTGCAGCAATGGTTATTTTGTTTAGCGGTAGGTTCACCGATGATTATATGGGCGACAGTTGTGAATCGTTTTGATCCACCAAATTAACAATTTTAGAAGTTTTGCAGGTTATAGGGACGTTAGGATGAGAAAATTAGGTAAATCGACTCGTCACGGCGTTAGCCTAGTACGAGCATCGGAGTCGCCAATCCCCGATCCCCAATCCCTTTTACGTTTAAGTGTCTTTTAATCTGTAAGGAGAAAAAATCTTGTTTCGCATCTGGCGATTAAAATTTGTTGTTTTCACAGTCATTGGATGCCTTACTTTGCTAACCATAATTAACTTTGGGGCAATGCATGTTCTGGCTCAATCTTCTGTAACTTCAACAGTGATTGCTCAAGCACCAAATCTAGGGCGACACTTCAAAAAATTTGGGCTTGAGGGTTCGATCTTGATTTACGACTTAAATAAAAACCGAACCTACGAACATAATTTTCAACGTAACGCAACTGCAATTATTCCAGGTTCAACATTCAAAATTTTCAACGCGATGGTGGCTCTTGAAACTGGTATCATTCCTGATGATGTGGCTGTCCTGACTTGGGATGGAATTCACCGGAATATTGATGCGTGGAATCATGATACGAATTTGCGTCAAGCCTTCAAGGATTCAACTGTCTGGTTCTATAAAGTACTAGCACGCAAAGCTGGACATGAGCGGATGCAGCAATTGATTAATAAAGTTAATTATGGCAACCGTCAAATTGGTACTGCCGCAGACATTGATCGTTTCTGGTTGCAAGGGCCATTAAAAATTACACCCAAAGAGCAAATAGAGTTTTTGCAAAGGTTGTATAGAGGCAATTTGCCCTTCTCGCAACGGACAATGAATCTTGTCAAAGATATTATGGTGCGCGAACAAACTCCAGACTACACACTGCGAGCAAAAACGGGATGGCTAGATAGCACTAACCCAGAAGTTGGTTGGTTCGTGGGCTATTTAGAACAGAATAAAAACGTTTATTTCTTTGCGACAACCATTGACATGTATAAGCCAGAGGATGCAGTCGCGAGAATCGAGATTACACGACGAAGTTTTAAGGATTTGGGATTGCTATAAGATAGGCTGATGCCCTAAAGAGGGACATCACCAATTGAGCTTTTTTGATTTTGTTCGTGACTTCAGTTATTTGCTGAGGGAAGATTATCCAGAAGCCGTTTACGAATTAGCACTAGTTGTTCTTGGCTATTAATTGGGCTACGCGGTGCTGGTAGCTCTGTATTCGGCCAGTTAGGTAAATTATTACAGGGACATAATAATGCTGGTATACCAACGTTTCGTGCGGCTACTGGCATAGCGCAACGGCTGCAAGGTAGCATATCCCATTCTGATGTCAATAGTTCAGCAATGGTTTCTTGCGTACCTTCCAAGTAGCAATCACCTGATTCTGGCGAGAGAATTTTTTGCCAGCACTCTTCAAATTCTTGACTATAGCGATCGCCTTTTAGTACTGGTTGGGGCAAAAAGCTTGCCTGACCATTACCCGTGATAACTCTCTTACCTAACTGAAACCAGTAGGCAAGATATTCTCTAACTTCTTGTTTGGTTGCCATATTACAATTTTAGATTTTAGATTTGAGATTTTGGCTTAATTTGAATCAAGAGTTAAGAATCTTGACTCTTTACTTCTCCTGCTTCCTCTATATTTGGCAATGGTGAACCAAGAACACTGAGATTGAGGACATGACCGCCAGTGACTAAATAAACGGCTTCGCTAAGCAGACCTAACTGGCGCACCAGAGAACCCAGGCGATCGCGGAATGTCCGACCAAGAGGGTAAGCTGGTACTACACCCCAACCCGTTTCTTCTGCAACAAATAGCATATCAGCAGCAACCAGCTGCACCGTCTCCAACAACTCTGTAAGGACATTTTCCCAGCTGAGGTCGTCTTGTTCTAAGAAATTAGCTACCCAAGTTCCCAAAGAATCAATCAACAGACAAGTATTCGGCTTCGCATCAGCTAGGGTAGCAGACAGTTCTATAGGTACACAGAGCGTCACCCAGTCTTGAGGGCGACGATTTTGGTGTTTTTGAATGCGTTTGTGCCACTCTTGGTCATCTGGGTTGTCATTAGCTGTTGCTATATAAACAACTGCTTTCCCCGACTGCATCGCCAAAGTTTCCGCCCACTCACTTTTACCAGATCGTGCTGGCCCTGTGACTAAGATGACTTTACCCAAAGTTGTTTCCTTAGTATCTTAGAAAAGATAACTATGGTACTAATTTATTACCACAGTTTTTTACTTTACAGGTGAAATTTTTGCTAACAAATAACTTTTAGGAGATAAAATTAGCACCAGCACAGCATCTTTGATGCCACAAATGGCAAGAGCCGAAATCCCAACAACCCCATTCATAATTATTTAACACCATTGGGGACAGCAAATTTAAGGTTATCTTTTATGAAAGCAGGCTTAAAACGCATTGAGGCAACTCTACACGATATAGGGACTCGCGGCACTGCCTCCGCCGATCAAACAGGTGATTCGACAAAGCGGCCTTTCTCCTTTAGGATTAGCGTCGGCGCAAATGAACCTACAGAAAGCACACAGACGCCATCTGAAGAGGACGTAAAAGCACAAGGGCAAACAGTAGACCTTGATGTAGATGCCGATGGAGACTATTCAGCCGAACAAAATTTATTTCCCCAACATGACTCTGTGCAGACCTTTCAAGCACAAGAGAGTGATGATAAAACACCGAGTCTACCCAAGTTTAAAACTCCTAGCTTAAGTAGTCATCGCCACGGAGCCAATCCAACCTTGGCGATGAATCTATTACAAGAAATTCAGGAAATTGTCGCTGGTTGGCAAAATGAACTGCAAAAAATATTACAGCAAATTCAAGATATTTATTTAGAAGGGCCAATTGTTAACGGCTGGTTAGAATCTAATCTGCAAGAACCAGAACAGGGAGGAACTGCAACACTGCGCCATGCGGAAGTTGACCGACTCATGGACTACGTAGAAGAAATCTGCGCGACTGGTAAGAAAGTATCTTATCAATCATCCAGTACTGGCTATCGCCTCTGTGGCGTGGATAATTCTGGTAAAGTCTGGTCACGTCCATGTCCATCGGATCAAGTTCCCACAGTCAGCATGGCAATCGCTCGTTACCAAAAGTTACGTCAACTATTGGGGCGCAAGCAATATCTGGAAACCCGTCTGAGTCAATTAGCTCAAACGCTCGTGGTTTTACACAGTCACATCCAACAAACATAAAAAACCATGTCCCTTGTGGGCACGGGAGATGCGGCATGGGGAAGAATTATGCCTCGTCCTCTATGCGGCGGATGAGGTTTTCCGCCGCTTATTATAAAGTTTTAAAAATTATATCCGAAGAAACTCGGTTGGTGGGTTGGGAATTTTTGGTTTAGATTAACAGGCAGCAAATGTAAATAGTGAACAGTTCTCTCTGAACACTGATAACTGACAATTGACAACTGATAACTAACAAAATGCCAGACCCTCAAATTTCTGCCATTATCTGCACTCATAACCGAGACATGTATTTAGGTGCTGCGATTGATAGCCTTTTGGCGCAAGATTTCACTACTGACTTTGAGGTTGTGGTCGTAGATAATGGGTCTGGCGATCGCACTCGTGAAGTTGTAGAACAAAGAGCCAGCGATCCCCGTCTGAAGTACATCTTTGAACCCACCATCGGTTTATCTGTTGCTCGGAACATCGGCGCAAAGGTTGCTCGTGGTGATATTCTTGCTTATTTAGATGACGATGCTGTAGCTAGCCCTAGCTGGCTGCAAGTTTTATATTTAGCCTACCAAGATAATTCTCAGTTAGCGATCGCAGGCGGCAAAGTCACTCTACTATGGCCCCCAGGTATTCAACAACCACGCTGGATATCTCCAGGATTAGCTGGAAATCTGGGAGCATACGACTTAGGTGACAGCATCATTTACATTGAACAACCAGGTTTAACACCCAGAGGCTTGAATTACTCTATCCGCCGCCGCTTTCTTGAAGAAATCGGAGGTTTTGATCCTCAGCTTGGTCGAGTTGGGAAAAATCTCTTATCTAATGAAGAACTGCAAATGACCGAATTAGCCCTACAGCGTGGTTGGCAAGTTGCTTATCTGCCCGAAGCTTTAGTGGCTCACAATGTTGCCCCAGAGAGGCTACAACGTTCCTGGTTTTTAAACCGAGGCTGGTGGCAAGGTATCAGTGAATGTTATCGGGAACAACTCTCCGGTAAAGCTGGTATCGCTCAATTGCAGCGTGGTAGCGAACGCTTTTTACGTGGTTTATATAAAGCAGTGCAATATTTCTCCGACCCAGCAGAACGATTTGACAAACTTGTATACGCTTATGGTCAGATTGGTTACTTAAATGCGGCTATTCAAGGTCTTTTATCTCAAAATCAAATAAAAAATAACAAATAAAAACTTAAATTTTATGTCATCTAAAATACCAGTTTCAGTACTAATTCCAGCCAAAAATGAAGAAGCAAACTTACCAGCCTGCCTCGCTAGCCTTATTAGAGCAGATGAGGTGTTTGTAGTAGATTCTCAAAGTACCGATAATAGTGTTGAAATTGCTAAAAGTCACGGTGCAAATGTCGTGCAATTCAGCTTCAATGGACAGTGGCCCAAAAAGAAAAATTGGTCTTTAGATAATCTCCCTTTTCGCAACGAATGGGTATTAATTGTAGATTGCGATGAGCGCATCACCCCCGAACTATGGGAAGAAATTGACCAAGCAATTCACAATAATCAAGATAACGGTTACTACCTGAATCGCCGTGTCTTTTTCTTAGGAAAATGGATTCGCCACGGTGGTAAATATCCTGATTGGAATCTGCGTTTATTCAAGCATCAAAAAGGTCGTTACGAAAACCTGAATACCGAAGATATTCCCAACACTGGTGATAACGAAGTTCACGAACATGTGATTTTACAGGGAAAAGTCGGGTATCTCAAAAATGATATGCTCCACGAAGATTTCCGCGATCTTTACCACTGGTTAGAACGGCACAACCGCTATTCCAACTGGGAAGCCCGTGTTTATTTCAATATTCTCACAGGTAAAGACGAGAGCGGCACTATTGGTGCAAATCTATTTGGTGATGCGGTACAACGTAAGCGCTTTTTGAAAAAAGTGTGGGTGCGTCTGCCATTTAAACCAATTTTACGATTTGTTTTGTTCTACATTATTCAGCGCGGTTTTTTGGATGGCAAAGCCGGATATATCTATGCACGCTTGCTGAGTCAATATGAATATCAAATTGGGGTCAAACTTTACGAATTACGTAACTGTGGTGGTCAGCTAAATACTACAACTACTTCTAAGTCTGTGCCAGCATCTCTAACTCAAGAAATTGGGCAAACAGCAAGTTAGAAGATATTGGAAAAGAGCAGGGGGAGAATAAATACTGTCTCTTGACCCTTGACTCTTGACAAATGACAAAGCGCAAAGTCTGATCCAAGGAAGCCTTGCCTCAGACGCCAGTGACGCTCCTGCGTCGCTACCGCTACGCTAACGCACAAGTCGCTTAACCCGCCCAAGCAACTGGCTCAACTTTGTAAGAGATGACAAATGATTAATGACCAATGACAAACCTTTTGTAGATTTACGTAAGTATGACCAATCCTGGTTTGATCGAGGGCGTCCAGGTTGGTATATTTTGTTGTGGTGGATTGTGCAGGCGATCGCTTTTCCCCTCACACCTCAACCACTCAATATTTTGCGTCGTGCTTTGCTGCGTTTGTTTGGCGCTCGTATTGGTAAAGGCGTGCTGATTCGACCTACGGCCCGCTTCACCTATCCTTGGAAAGTCACCATTGGCGACTACAGTTGGATTGGAGATGATGTAGTTTTATATAGTCTCGATCAGATACTTATCGGTGAACACTGCGTAATCTCGCAAAAAAGTTACTTATGTACTGGTAGTCATGATATCCAAGATCCTACTTTTGGTTTGAAAACAGCGAGTGTCACTGTTGGTAATGGTGCATGGGTAGCGGCAGATTGTTTTGTGGGGCCAGGAGTGCAAATTGGAGCTAATGCAGTAATTGGCGCTCGTAGTAGTGTTTTTAGTCACATACCTCCTGGACAGGTTGGTTGGGGAAACCCCTGCCGTCCCCAGTATTTGCGGCAGAAAAAATAGAGTAGAGACGTTGCAATGCAACGTCTCTACTCCTCATTTACCGTGTTTCTGAAAAAATCGGTTCAGCTGCTAATTTATCTAAACGGACGCTAGCAAGCAAATTCCGCCACTCTGCTTGAAGTTCTGGATTTTGAGGATTTTTCTGACGCAGTTCTGCGAGTGTCGTCAGTGCCTCGTACCATATCCCATTTTGGGCATAGATAACAACACGTTTTAGAGGATCTGCTGTCTTTAGCTCCTTAACAGTTGCCTGTTTCAGGTTGACTCGTTGTATCACCCCTTCAACGTAAATCGGCGGTGATTCTTTTTGTTGGTCACAATAAACGGTTAAAAACCAGCGGTATTGTTTGCCTACTTCTAATGGGGGAGCATTGGTAGGTAAAGAAACCTGGATTACTCCTGGACTTTCTGGTAGGGCGATCGCTTTTTGATAGATAGGGTTTGATTCTTGATCTTGCAGTACAAATTCAGCTGGATAGGTAGACTCCTTAGTATATGGCACATAAAACAACCAGCTTGGGCGTTCCACGGTTGTCAATCCCCAGACATTCTTGACTGTACTAGGTTTCTCGCTAAAGGGGACTAGAGCAGTGAGTTCAGTTTTGACAGATGGACACACACTTAAGCTGCCTCCACGGCTAGCTCCTCCAGTTGGACGACCTCCAGGAGGTGGCCCGGGTGGAGGCGGGGGGGGATTAAAGCGTACAACTTGAGCGCGAGCTGAAGCTGGTAGGGTTGGTTTTGCCAGTACTGAGGTTAGGCTACTTAGTAAACTTGTGCAGCTAAAAGCTACTATTAAAAACAGTTTTATTGGTTGCGAATTTGACTTCATAAAAACTTTTCCTTAAGTCAATTAGTGATGAACTAGGATTTTCAAGGAGCTTCAAAGCTTATTATTTCATCTAAAACTTCCAGCTTATGGGGTGGGCATGATTGTAATGCTAGCCCTGTCAATGCGGTGAAAAATTTGCTTTATCGGTGCTATTAAACTTAGTGTCTTAGTGCCTTTGTGGTTAATTAAATTAGTTTTTGTCAACACAGAGACACAAAGGCACAAAGAACATTAAACATGATGGCGAAGTCTTAGATATTTTTACTTTTTAAGTTTTTATTTTTGAATTATGAAATGACATCAAGCCAACTGTCGCTACCAACGACAAAGCCGATGGTACAAAAGGCACCCAAGCACCCAAAATTAACAGACCAAAGCAGAGTAGATATAGCACACCAGAGGTAACACCGACAGCTAATGCTAACAGAGGAAGCGATCGCCACTGCCAAGCAAGTATTCCCCCGACCAAAGACCAACCCCAAATCCAGATTACCTCAACCCACAATGACCAAACCTGCAGTAACGGACGCTTATCTAAGACATTACTGAGGATCTGGCTAACCATATGCGCTTGTACCAGCACTCCTGGCATTTGTTTGTCTAAAGAAGCTCCGTATGGCGTAGACCAGGTGTCTCGAAAATCTCCTTTTGCTACTACACCAATCAGAACAACTTTATCTTTGATGGCGCCGGGGTTGACTGGACTATATAGAAATTGCGTCAGCGTTACCTGCTCAGCTATCTGCTTTGAGGAGCGGTAGTTGAGTAAGATTTGACCATTGGGATCGATGCCTTGATAGCCCCCAGCGCGAGACTTCAGAGTCGAAAAAACATTATTGCCCAACTGCAAATTCCCTTGCAGAGTGAACTGAGGTTTAATTTTTAAAGGCAATAGATAGCGGAATACTAGTTGCATACTGAGTGCATGGGAAGCTGAACACAACGATGCTGCTTCTTGGTTCATAAACAGGAAATGCCGACGTAAAACCCCATCGCTATCTAGAACAAAATCGCTAAATCCTACACGCTCTTTTGGAATTTCCGGCGGCGGCTCAATGCCTTTAGTGTTTGCTGTTCGATCACTTCCCTTGCAGACGCCAATCAAGTTCTCAGTCTGTTGGAGACGAGTAGTTAAATCTTGCTCCTCAGCCGGAAAATCACGGTAAATATCCAAACCGATCGCTCTGGGATCGTACTGCTCCAGTTTTGCCAGCAGTTTGTTGAGAGATCTGTCAGATAGGGAAATTCCTTTGAATGATTCGCCATTTTGTCGTTGAGTTGCCAAGTCATTATCATCAATCGTCACTATTAACAAGCGTGAATCAATTCCTTCATCAGGACGCGATCGCATCATCAAGTCAAAGGCTTTTAGCTCTCCACTTTGCAGCAGTCCCAGAAACCTCATCCCACAGACTAAGGTTGCGATCGCTAGGCTAGAGAATAAAGGCACGTTAAATCTGCGTTGAAGAGAGGCAGATAAATTCGGTATTTCTTCGGTGTTTGCACACCTTAGTTCTTCCCAAGTCGGTGGCTTTTGGGCGGGATTTTGGCAAATTACTGGTAGCCAAGTTGCACAGGGAAATTTATCTTCTAGTCCTTGCAACCGTTCTCGTGCTTGCCGTACCGCCTGGTATAAAGATTCACCACCTGCAAAGCCTGCTAAAAAATACTTTAAAAACTCCTGGGCAACCCGGTCTGGTACGGGTTCGCGCATAATGATCATCTGGGGAATTTGCAAATCAGCCAATTCTCGCGCCAATCCCAACCCATCACAGGAGTTAAATATTGCCAGTTGCAACCCATTTTCAATAGCTTTTTTAAGAGCGTACTTCAACTCACCAATGCTGAGGCTATCAGTTTGATTCAGGTAAATTCGCCCACTTTCTCCATTTCCCTGACTGGAACTGTGACCAGCGAAGAAAAGAATATCCCAGTTTTTCCCCCAGAGATGGTCGGTCAATTCCTTGCGTTGTGGTTCTACTACAAAGCTAATATCCGCGTTACTACACTGTTGCAGTAAAGCTTGGTCAGCCTGAGTATCAATTCCCTGGCTATTACCGACAATTGCCAAAATATTCACTGCTTGGTTTCGGGTGCATGGTTTGATAATGCGATCGTAGGTCGGTGAAGCGAGGGCGATTTCAGTCTTGGGATAGCGTTCTAACAAGTCCCACAAATGCCAAGGTAATAGCTGCAATTGGTTATTTTCCGTTTGCAGAATCACCCGCACTTCTTCTGTGGGCAATAATCTTTCTAGCCATTTCTCCCGCAAGGGACGAAACTCCTCCGCCCGCAGCCAGGTGTTGAAACGTGCCCGCAAAATATGGGCAGTGTTTTCGCAGTCTTGGATCATTGATACATTTGTCACCTGCACTTTGTCAGCATGGAGGCGATAACGGTTGCCCAAATGTCGATAGCTAGACTGCCAGTGACTATAGTAAAGCGGCATTTCGGGTGATGGTGGTAGCTTACCCGTGATTTCTGTTGAGGGGCGATCGCATTCTTCACCAATCTGAAGGGTGACAGCAAATCCCTGCTCAAAACTACCCTCTCCAAATTTTAGAACTACTAACTTACCCATGACCGTCGCTTTGCTCCAATTCAAAATCACCGAATTTCTTATGCTTTTATCCTTGTCTTCTCCTGTGGTTGCGACGTTGCGCGTAGCTTGTTTCCCCATGAGGATGCGGGAATACCTACTCTATACACTTATGTTCTATGTTCTAGCCACTGCTCAAACTTCTTTTAAAGAGATGTTCAAAAAATCTAGTTAGAATTTTTACCCGAATTACCAATTACCAGTTAATAATTACCGAACCAAACTTGAAAATTTACATGCTTCAAATCATGAAATGTTCTGTGATGCTGGTATCATTCAATGCTACTTTAACGCTAAACTGCTCTGTGGATGCGCCACGAAACTGCAACTGAATGTAGTTGTCTGATTTTCTGGTTTGAGCTTCTAGAAACACCGCTCCTGAACTATCAATAACAGTCAGCTGCACTCCTGGTGGCAAGTAAATTTTATTACCAGTAGCGTGTAATTGGAGACGAATACTGGTTTGTTGGTCAGTTTCAGGAGTAATTTCCACCATCAACATGACGGGCTGGTTGAGAATTTGGATTCCCAAATCAATCAATTTTGCACGTCTGGTTACTGCTTCTGGCTGGTTAAGGGCATTTTTTTCCACGGTTTCAGTACTGCGAAAAGCATAAGCTGGTCTAAGTTCCGGCACGTTCCATAAAGATTCAATAGTTTGCCAGCCTGTCTCAAATATCCCAGCAAACCATTGACTCAAATTCACAAAAGGTGTTGCTAAATGATCAATTAACGCTTCTAAAGGTTGCAGTTGATTCAAAGGCAGTTTTTCAGTTGTGACTCTGGGGAGAAATCCCAGTAGCCTTGCTTCTTGAAGCGATTCATCAAATTGAACAACTAAATAACCTACTCGTTCTTCCCAGGTTTCTGGAGGAATCACACATGTCTGCTGATGCAGACGTACAGGGCGACACTCCAAACGACCAACTGAAGGTATCTCCAGATCAGCCACATTTGCACAGAGGCGGATGACGGGGTTCCAACTATCACTGGCTTGGAGGTTAGTAGGAATTTCCATCATCTGCAAGTAGTCATTCACCACCCATACAGCTAGTGTGTTCAGCCGCACTTGCTCTGCTTTTTCAAGAGTTGGCTGCTGATTGGCAAACTGCTGGGCAGTTATGCGAGCTATTTGGGAAATCGGCAAAGTTATTGCGGAATCGTCTAGCTGATAGGTGGTGTTATTCATACGTTAAGTCCCCAGTAATCAATGCTGCTATCTACATATCGCTCACATTCACTAAATTTATGCCACAAAAGAGAGTTTTAAATAATAAAAAAGAACTGACAATTGGCTGGGAACTAGGAGAGTTTCGGTAATCCCAATCATTATGTATCAAGTATGCATCCGTGAGAATTTGAGATAAAGCGCTTTTTGTCAATCAGTTAAGCGATCGCCATTAACCCTAGCATAAGTACGATATCTGCGTACTTTCCCCCTGATCAGAGTGGAGCGATGACTGTCTTGAAAGGTTTGGATATTTTCTCTAAGACAGGCTTTGCCAACGACAAGCCTTCTGGTGGACGTCTACGCCAGTTAGCTAAAGTCGGGAAACCTGCCCAAGCGACTGGCTCAGCTTTTCGCTACAGATTAAAACAATATTTCCTATTGAAAGTTAGAAAATATTGATTATGATTATAAATTTTTCTGTCCAGCTACTTACGATATACTAATCAATTCATGACCTCTTTTGTAACTAGCTTTTTTACCTCCCTTGGTGGGTTTATGGCGTTATACAAGCATACAGAAGTATCCTTTGAACGTATGGCTAGTTTACTATCTGGTGTATCCACAGATACTTTGGTAAGTTACGTCGCGCTGACCAAGTGATTGTATTGAAAGCAGGTAGAGTGGAAGTATAAGGGAAGTTTGATGAAATTCAGTAGACTAAAAAGTTTTGCGATCGCCACAAAGTTCTTTTCATTAAAAAAAATCTGAAACCCTTAATTCAAAATACTTTAATTCATCTTGAGCAAATAAAATTCATTTCTAGCTTGCAATCACTGCAAAATGTATTGTTATTCCAGTAATTAGTTAGCAAATTATATTTATTTACCTACATAGATAGATGCTTTATTAATTTATATTCCTCAAGAAATATAAATAATCTAAAAAACTTACTTTTTTTGGGATATCAACTTAGTTTCAAAAATAATTGATATGCATTTTTCTCAATGATATCCATCAGATAAATCTTATAAATCTTAGTCTTTTGTTAATGTTTTCAAGCTACCATACTAGAGTAGTTAATGGCTCGAACTTGGATATCTAGGGATGGTTGTGTCATCCCGGAAAAATCCCCTAGATTTATCCCCCAAGCTGCAAAGTTTAGCTGAAAGCAACCAATTAATAGGTAAATCTCTGAGGTAATAAGCATGAATTACACTATCGAGTCCGCGCGTAACATTTTTTCTAACACCCAGGTGGCGGATGCGGTTCCAGCCACCACAGCAATGTTTGCCAAACTCAACATTGACGACAAACTAGCATTTCTCTGGTACGCCTACACCGAATTAGGTCGTACAATTACTCCCGCTGCTCCAGGAAAGGCAAATCTGCAATTGATGGAAGGTATATTCAACCAAATTAAGCAGATGTCTCATGAAGAACAAACGCAATTAATGAGGGATCTTGCAACCAATGCTGACACTCCCATCAGCCGTTCCTATGCATACTTTGGTGTCAATGCAAAGCTGGGTTTTTGGTGGCAGCTAGGAGAGTGGATGAAACAGGGTATCGTTGCTCCCATGCCATTCGGTTATCAAATGTCAGCTGAAGTTAAAGCAGTACTAGAAGCAGTCCAGAAAATCGACCAGAGTCAGCAAATTACTGTACTACGAAATACTGTAGTAAACATGGGATTCGATCCGGCTCAGGCTTCCACAAAGGAGGCAGAAGTCATAAACTTCACATTCCCCCGTACATCTCAACTTCCTCAATTACCTATTGAGGGAGTAACAGAGCCAACAGTGCTGAAATACATTGAAGCGATGAACGCAGATAATGTTGAAGCTGCTGTTGCTTTATTTGCTAACAACGGTGCATTGCAACCGCCTTTCCAAAAACCGATTGTCGGGCGAGAGGCTATCACCGCCTATTTACAAGATGAAGGACAAGGCTTGGTCATGAAACCAACCAAGGGCATTTCGGAAAGCATAGAAGATGGTTATACACAGCATAAAATTACTGGTACGGTCGAAACTCCTTGGTTTGGGGGTAACGTCGGTATGAACATTGCTTGGCGATTCTTACTCGACCCCCAAGGACAAATTTACTTTGTGGCGATTGATTTATTAGCATCTCCTAAAGAACTGCTCAACCTGGTACGTAAATAGTTTGCTAGTAGTCCGTCTTCGTAACTTTAGCGGATGGGAAAAGGGTAAAGGATAAAGGGAAAAGGTGCTTATCTAAATGGCACGCCTGAAGTGTGCGTGTCATTTGGAATAAAACTATTTCTCAGGGACTAGTACACTTTGGCTTGGTAACTTCTTCCCCATTACCCATGCCCAAAAACTCCATCCCGCAAGTGACTTGGAGTTTTTCATTTTACAAAATGAAGCCAGTAATAGTGACAGTGATGGCTATATGAGGCATCAAAATAATTCGTAATTTAAATACCTGCAAAGCGGGAAACAAGCTACGTAATTCGTAATTACAATTGGTTCAGGATTGTACCCACTTAAAAATTATTTGGTCATCTTTTCATCAAGGGAACGGTAGAGCCAGCAAAGTGAATTTCTTTAGCAGCGTTGAGTCCCGATTCTAATGCTCCTTGAAGCCAGCCTCTAATCTTGGAAGTATGCTCTCCAGCGAAATAAATCTGTCCTTCTGACTTCCCTAATTCTGAAAATAGTTTCTTCTCCTGTTCATCTGTTGGATAGGCCCAGCCTCCTTTTGACCAGACATCTTTTGTCCACGAATAAAAGTGCGATCGCACAGAGTAATTAGTTACCCCAGGCAGAATCTTCTCCCAATACTGGAGTAGTTTTGTCTGTTGAGTTTTCCCCTCAAAAGCATCCATCTCAAGAGCTTTTTTTCCTTTTAGATAGGCATGAAGAATACCCGTTTTTTCAGGTTTATCCCAGGTAGTATGCCACAGTTCTTCATCCTCGAAAAATCCCCACCCATTTAAGTTTTCTTTTTCCCAGAACCGATTAGGGAATTTAACAAAGCAACGAGTTGCTGCTCGATAGTTATATCCTCCTGCCGCCGCCTGTTTTTTTGCCGGAGATAGTTCAGGTGAAAAAGTAATCTGATTTAAGACGGTTAACGGGACAGTACATAATACATAATCAGCAAGATATCGTTGCCCTGACAAACACCACACTTCAACACCATTAGATGTTTGTACAATGTGAGTAACAGAATTATCAAGTTTAATTTTTTTTGTCAATACTTGGGCAAATGCTTGGGGAAGTAGATCGAATCCATCCGTCAGTTTTTGAATCTCTTGGGCATTGATTTGTGGTTGATTTTGAAATAGTTCTTTCGCTGGGATTAATAGACGTTTTCCGTCCTTCATTGTCAGATATTTCCCATCTGTCGGCGCAAACTGTGAAAGTTTTAAACCAAAATGTTTGATGTAACCAAGGGTTAAATGATGATTTGGTGGGATTCTAGCCGCTCCAAGTTCTTCTAAATCCTTTCCTTGAAAGACTCCTCGCAGAGTTAACACTCTACCACCGACACGTTTCCTTGCTTCTAAAATGGTGACATCATGACCAACTGCTGTTAATTCGTACGCTGCCACTAAACCGGAAATACCTGCACCGACAATGAGTACTTTTCGACGCGGCAATCCTTTGGGTAAAGCGCCGGGTGAAGTTGGTTTTTGGGCTTGTACTTGATCGTAGGTTACAGTTGCGGCGATCGCGAGAGTACTCCGCAATAAAAACTGACGACGATTCAGGTTGAACATAGAAGCGGGATTAGTGATTGAGGAAGGACAGCAATTTAGAGTATTCTTATTTCTCGACTCAATAATCTAAATCACACTCATTAATGAACTAAATCATCATATACTTAATCGAGATGCTACTGTCCCTTTACACACTCCCTAAATTTGTTCCTGCATGTAAAGATTAACGATGAGGTAATATCTGAAATAATCGACGGCAGAATGATTTGAATAAAGCTCCTGAACGATAGCCCTTGCGGACGAGATCCAAAACAAAGTAAGGCACTCTTAATCGAAGTGGATACAAAAGAGGGAGATATAGCCAGTAATAAGCTTTTTTCAGGTTATTCCACTTCGAGCATGGCTGTTTATCGAGGAAATCTGAGATATCTACGACTAATCCTCTACCTTCATGCATCATGACATTGCGACCGTGAATATCATGGGGGTAAAGACCGCGATGACGGGCATAATCTAGAGCTTCATCAATGTCTCGTATAACCTGTTTTGGGATACGTAGACCAAGGTGCATACAGTTGTAAAGAGTAACTCCATACAGCCGCTTCAAAATTAAGAAGCCTTCTTTAGCATAGAAACATTCAGAAAAAGCAGCATGAGTACCTAAGCGACGATAAACCTCCACTTCCTCCTCAAAGCCTAGGCGACCAGGCGCGTAAATTTTCACCACTAGGTCTGGATGGTCGGGATGATAGACGACAGCAGCATAGTTTCCCGTACCCAGAAGCCGCCAGGGTTCAGGAAGATAGTTTACTTTTACTGGGTTATGGGGATTGACACTCTCAATTTGTAAGCGAGGAAGTAGTTCTTGGTAAATACTTTCAAGCATCTGCTGAAGGTGTAATTTATCCATACAGGAGTTACCCATAGAAACTACATCATAGTATCCTCTAAGTAGGGCTGGCATTGTAATGTCAGCCCTACATGTGGTCTATTACATCAGCGAAAGCATCGCTTCAGGAAAAAATCCTGACTAGTCCGAACTCCAGTTACAACCAATTGCCAATCAGCACATAGGCAGCCCAAAAGCTTGGTGCTTGGTAGTTGGCATGTTTCAGCAGTTGTAGCTGGGCACGGTGGACAGCTTCGGCTTTGGTGATCTTGCCACCTTTGAGTTCTCGATAAAAGGCACTGACAAACAAAGCTGTCGATTCATCATCAATCTGCCATAGGGATGCTAGGGTACTGCGTGCGCCAGCTCGTACAGATGCCCCGGCCAAACCGAGTGCTGCACGGTTGTCTCCTGCTGCTGTTTGACAGGCACTCAAAACTAATAGTTCTACTCTGGTTTTATCCTGACTACGAAGGAAACTATCAAAATATTTGACTTTGATTGGGCCATCAGCAGCCAAAATATAGGTGTTTTCAGCTAAGGAACTAAACTGACCGTGAGTTGCTAAATGTACTACGTTAAATGAAACGCTATTAATTTCGCTTTCTAGTTTTTTGCTGGTGAACTGCCCATCTAAGAGACTAGTTGTCGATATTCCGGCTTCGGTAATGCTGTTGAATTCAGATTTGATGGCAGGCAAAGGAGCATAGTTGGGGTAATTGGCTGGAGGCTGAGTTAGCCCAGCAGTTAAGGCTTTTAGCTGCCGTTGTACCAGTGGTTTGGGGTCGAGGAGTTGCAGACCGACGCTGAGAGCGATCGCATATTTTTCCACTAAATACTGCTTACCATCGTAAAGAGCTGCCATTGGTAAGTTGCGTAATGCTCCATCCAACACAAACACTAAGGTATTCACCCCACTTGCTTGTAATTCTGATTCAATAGGTTGGAGTAACCAGTTATAAACTTGTTGTGACTGGTTTTCTATAGCTTTGGTCGCAGTGGGATTGACAAGGCTTTTTCGCAGTTCTGCGAGAATTTTTTCTACTTCTACTTGGCGAATTTTGGTATTGTAATGCCGTAGGGGTTGTTTGGGAATTTTGACAATTACCTGGAGTTCGCTAGGAAGAATAATTGGATAAAGGATGGCAGCATTGGGGTTATCTTGATCTACCACTTGATCAAGCGGCACTTTTTGACCCTGTAGACAAGCTTCCCGAAAAAAGTTATCTAATTCTGCCAATTGTAGTGCTTCAATCCGCTGACGTGCTTTCTCTAATATTTTGATATCCGGTTGTGTCCCCTGAGATTGCAGCAGTAACTCTACTGACTGTCGATAGACGGGTTCGACACTATCTCGAAAGTTGAATTGCACGTCTTGATTGACTGCCACTAAGTCACTGCGGAGATACTGGAGAGTTTCCACAGCAGCATCATACGCTGCGATCGCTCCTTTGATATCTTTTTGTGCCCAGAGCAATCTACCTAACTGCCACTCTAAAGTATAAGTAATGTCCAGTGCGTTGCTGGTTTGGGCGAGAAATAATCCCTGCTGGGTCAGGTTTTGTGCCTCTGACCACTGTTTGGTTTCTTCGTATAAGCCGCCCAAACTCTTCAAGGCATAAGCTTCTGCTCGCTTGTCACCCAAACTGCGGGATTGCTCAATAGCTTTGGCAAGTAATAGTGCTGAGTCCGAATTTCTGTTGGAAAATTTACTTAGGCTTTGTGCAAAGTTAATCCTAGCGTAGATAGCAGCACGACTAGGAGGGAGTTGCTCTACGTGGGATTCAATTGATGGTAATAGAGTTTCGGCTTGTGCTAATTGTTTATCTTCGATGAGTAGGCTGAGGCGATTGAGTTTTGCTGTAGCTCTTGTCAGAGGCGATGGAGATACTTTCTCTGTTTGTAGATAATAGGCGATCGCCTGTTGTTTTTGCTCTTGTGTACGGTTATTACGGGTATTATTTCCTAAACTGAATAGACTTGCCCCAATATCAGCGTTTGATTGCAGTCGTTGAGCAATCACAAGACTTTGCTCAAGGGCTTGGCGGGACATTTCTAGCTCTCCTGCTACTTGGAGAGCATCACCGAGCGATCGCAATCCTACTGTCTTTTCTATAGAGTCTGGCTGAGATTGTAATGTTTGATTTACTTTTTTCAGTGTTTCTACTGCACGACGGTAGAATCCTTGAGTTCGCCACGCTTGTGCTTGATTGATCTGCGATCGGATTATACCGCTTTGATTTTTTGCTTGCTTGTAAACTTCTTCCGTTTGCTGCCAAGTTGCTAAAGCGGCCTCTGCCTTTCCCATTGCCAGTTGCAGACGACCTTGAATATCCAGTGATTGAGCAAATACTTGCAGATTTTGGTTTTTATCCTGTTCTTTGAGCAAATTTAAGCTGTCTGTAATTGCCTGCTGTGCCTCAGTCCATGCACCGAGCTGCTGGTAAGCTAAAGAAAGATTACTCAAAGTCGCTGCTAGTCTGAGCTTATCCCCCTGTTGCTTATATTCCTGAACTGCCTTTTGCAATACATTCACCGCTTGGGCAAAGTTGCCGGCATCGAATAAAACTTTACCCTGTTGCAGTGGAGAGGTAGAATCAGTAACGCTATTGATTACTAGTTGGGATGAGGATTTGACCACACCTGGGACATTTGCCAGCACAGGCGAACTAAGAATGCACAGTAAAGCAATTAAGAAGTACAAAGGCAAACGTAAAAAGTTGAAAGTCTTGCCTTTGACTTTTTGCATAAGAATTTTTAGAGAATTCACCCCAGAAAGCCTAGTTATTTTAGTTATGGTCATGGAAAGAGGAAGTATTCTTTACGTTTCTTGAATTTTCCTAAAGATGATTGAAAAGACTGGTAACAGTTAAAACGTGGTTTGTGAAGATTTGAGAAGCATTTCCCCAATCAGACTCGGTAGTAATTTTACAAAATACCCAGTTTGTAAATTTAAGAATTAAGTTACCTGTATTGCTAGAGGATGAGAGTAGACAAAGTATTAATAATGGGAGTTAGGAGTCAGTGGGTGTAAAGGGTTTGCTGGCAAAAGGAGCCAGTGCCGTGCAAGATGCCGCAGGGTGCGCCGGATAGAGGCGATAGCGCCGATTCGCCGTAATCCTGTAAGGGTAAGGCTCAAACTTCTCTCTGACTCCTGACTACTTCATAATCCACTTCTATAACAAGCCCTCTAACTCAGCAAATTTCCGCAAGCGCGGTAGACACTGACGCTGATAAAAACTGCTTAATGTCGGAATTGAGAGATTAAATTCCTCAGCTAATTCTCTCCAGCTAACTTCGGGGGGTAGGCGTTTGAGAATTAACACCTGACAATTCACCTCTGGATGCCCTTTTATGTGAGTACGGCGCAGTTCTCCATCCGAATCTGTTTTCGCCCATATCTCCAAGTTTTCCAAAATGGGAGGTGCTTGGGGGGTAGCAGGTAAGTTATCTACAGGATCAATAGTTTCACTATTTTCACCCGACTTAGACTGGTGGAGCCGGAGCGGGACAGTTCTGATTTGTTCCCGGTGCTGGTTGAGATAAAAGTCTTGTAATCTGCGTTTCAGGTAAGCATTCAGCCAGGTGACAACACTACCATAAGTGGGGTCATATATTTGACCTGTCAACCCTTCACAAACGTTGCGGCAGAAATATAACCAAGTTTGTTGTAGTGCGTCTTGATAGTAGGGAGTATTTTCCCTCCAGAGTCTACTTGCTGTCAAGCGAATAATTTGCGTGAGCAGCTTTTGACGCTGAGGGCTTCCGAGTGGGTTTCCACAGGCTTGGGCAACTAAGCAGCGTAGCTGTTCATCGAATTCAATCATGGCAATCTTAGCGAAGAAAGCAAGAATATCTTAAGTATTGCGTATAACAATGCCCTAAAAAAATTACCCTTCGTCGTGATACTATATTTTTTTACTTTTCCTTACTTTGTGTTGCTTTCCCACTCTGCAATAAATTGTGGGCTACTAGCTAAAGTGCGTTGAAACGCACTTAAATTAAAGAAATTTCAGATGGATTATGGTTGATGGGTTATGGACTACCTATCAATTCGCCAACAGTATTATGAATTTGCAAATAATGACGATGGAAATTACAGTGTTCTATCATACCATCTTATTGAAGTTTTACCAATAAAATACTCTGCTATTTAAATTGGTTTCTTGTTTATAATTTGGCAGAATCTTTATAAACTACATCTTTCATCGCATCAGCTAATTCTGATTGTTGTGTAAAAATTAAAATTTGACGGCGTAAATGGTCTGCATAGATACTTAATGTTGTAGTATCTTGTAATGTTTGTGTTAGAGTAATGTTCATATTGGCTACATTATAAAGAGCAAGACGTACTATAAATGGATGTCCACCCACTAGCATCATTAATTTTTCAACCTCGGTTTCATCCGAGTTTAGTTAATGCCTTTGGGTTAAATCTAAAATTTTTTTATGCTCGAATTCAGGCAATTTTACATTAAACCATGATTGATTAATATTAATAGGCGAATAAATTTCTGTAGAATCTACAATTACCAATGGCCGTTTTTTCCAAATACTCGTCGTTTACCTAACTAAAAACATTTCGAGATTATGAAATTTGCCTTCTCTATACCTTCCTTACTTGCTTATATATCATCTATTGTGCTGCTAGGTTTGTCGCTACCATTAGTTGTAAAAATACCAGCTTCTAATGCTTCTAATGACTGCCAAACTTTTAAGCCACCAGATCTTAATATACTAACCGACTTCATAAGCATGGGACACTTTCAAGAGGATTGCCAAAAAGACTCACTTGCTGCGGTTTCTTCTTTTACGCAGGCAATTAGGCTCAATCCTCAAGCTGAAGAACCCTACTATCATCGTGCAAATGCTTACAAGAAACTTGGGAATTATAAAGCCGCAGTGGCAGACTATACCGAAGTGATTAGGCAAAATACAGGTAGATTGGGTTTTAGTAGTCCTGCATACTGGAATAGGGCTTTGACTTATGAAAAGTTAGGCGACAAACACAAAGCAATTTCAGATTTTACTCAAGTAATTAGTGAAAGTGCTTCTTCTGCGGAGGCATACTTTTTCAGAGGAAATATGTACCGGGATTTAGGAAATAAAGAAAGTGCGATCGCAGATTACAAAGTAGCAGAAAAGATTTTTCAGCAATATGTAGATGGGGTTTACGGAAATGGCCCTATGGATACTATAAATGAAGAAATGTTGGATAAAGTCAGAAATGAATTATCAAGCATGGGAGTAAATATCTCAGTACCGCAGATTACAACTGGTACTATTTTAAAATCAATCGCCAAAGTAGAAGTCGAGCGAGCATTAAATTTAGCAAGATTTGAACCTCAACACCCAACGATTCAGCATTTTGATGCTCAACTTGATGAGTTGTATAAACAATTAGAAAACACACAACCGCAAGTAGACAAAATTGTACTGAAAAGTCTTAAAGCAAATGCTGCATATCAAAAAATAGAAGGGTTTGAAATAGAGCGATCGCAACTTATCAAAGAATTTTCTCCAGACCATCCAGCAATAGTATTAATTGATAGTCAAAAACATAAGTTAGAAGCCTTAATTAGCCGCAATCAAATATAGATTTTGTAGCCTACAGGATATGTAACGGCATAAATTATCTAGCAAAAAATGAATAATCTATTTGCCGTTACACACAACTCCTTTTTCAGCTAACTATAATCTGATCCAGGACAAGAATTGCTCCCACCAAGAATATGTCAAATTACCTACACTCAGCTTCATTTTTTTGCGAATGTCTTGGATATTCCAGTTGGTTAACTTAGCGAGAGTTTGCGCCTCTTGTTCAAAACGCTTGGGCAAAGACCGCTTGTATTCTCTGCCTGCTTGACATTGGAGTTCTCCAGTAAACGGATGTTGTAAAATATAACGCCCTTGGAAAGATTCACGGTTGGAGGTTTGTTGAAATGTCGGATCTTCAGGAAATTTATCGCGGGTATAGCGGATGTGCAGACGAGTAATGAAGACATTACTGCTAGGAGAACGACGACGAAAGCCAGGGGATACTGGCGTATCACTAGAATTATCATCCAACCAAAATACGCCTGCTTGCTTCAGTTCTTCTGGGGTCAAAGGCTCGGCAGAACAGGGATCGCAATTACCCATATCCCAAGCGTATTCTAAGAAACAGACTTTCCGGTCTTCTTTAGTGTAGGCAGTTTGGAACATGGACTTGTAAAATTCACCAAATTCATCTTTAACAAACAGGGGAATATTGGTGTTAGAGGGGATTTTTACCGTCCGGTAATTAGTGATTTCAGCCTCTCCTTTAGGCGAGAGAATATAGACAATTAAATCCTGCTCGGTAGTGGCATTGATCATGCCCAAACGAATTGGCAGCATGAATTTGGGTGATTGATAAGAAATTTGCAGCGGACGGAGAAATTGATAACCAGATTGCTCGAATTTATCTAGGTTGACTTTGGCAACAAAGAACTTCATTGAGGAGCGGATGTAGGGCTGAAGTAACTGTTTCGCACCTCTGGGGATTTTATAGCCGTTGCGTTTGAGCCAAGTTTCTAGTCCACCAGATTCTTTAGCACTCAAAATCAAAATGTCGTATTCGCCAACATTGAAACGTGCTTCGACTGTAACGCCTAAGCTGGCATCGCCCCTTGCTCTCCCTGCTTCATTTGCTGCGGCTCTAGGCGCTGGTGCTGCTTGCATTACCCGATCATAAGCTGGCTCGCAGGGATCAGAGTCAAAATATTCCACTAGTCGCGGCGCACTGAAAGCATCCAGACGTTCGATAATTTTGGGTTCAGCAACGCGAACTTGCTCTTTTTGCAGAACTGTTGGAACAGGTATCACCATCGCAAAATCTTTGACTTCGCCTTGGAAGTCGTTTGCCATCGTTAGGACAGTGCGATCGCCATCCCGCGCGATCGCCACCTGAGAAGCTTTGTTATACAGTTTCGTATCAGCTTTAGCAACATAAAATCCACAAAATGCCCAAGCTGCGGGCGTAAAGCAAAGCACAGCTACAACCGCCAGTAATAATGGCATCAAGACTCGAAAAAGCTTCATTTTATACCTCTATAAATAAGTGGTGAGTCAAAAGTCAAGGGTCAAGAATCAGTAATTTATTCCCCCCCTGCCCCTCTGCTTCCCCTTTCTCCTTTGACCAGGAAAATCGTCCATCTAACCAGAGAAAATCTAGGATTACAGTCAACGGGGCTAGAGCGAATAACGCCCAAAAAACTGCGGTGGGGACAAAGAAATAATTCCGCAGAATAAAAGTGCAGATGGCGATGCATATTGCCCAAACTACACGGCTAATTCGGGCATTGGGGATAGACCGCGGATCTGTAACCATAAATAGGGCAAACAGTAGCAAAGACCCGCTCATTAAACGATGCCAGTAAACGTCCCAAGTCCAACCCAGCCAGAGATTGCGAATCGCCTCCAGCAAGGAATATGCACCCAAAAAAGCTGCTGTGGTGTCCCAGCGACCAACTCGCTGCAAAATCATCCCGCCAGTCCCAGCAAATAACAGTCCATACCACCACTCCTCACCCCACTGTCCCGGCGAAACCCAAGCATCGGGTGTCAGAACTAAGGCGGAAATGATACCAAAATTGGCAGGATTGAAGAAATGCTTATCACCGACTTGGAAGATAAATTTACTAGCGATCGCACTTACTGCGGCTATTGCCATTGTTGTCCAATGATCTGCCCGCAAAAGCAAGCTGAGTCCCAAAGAGGTAATTAGGGCGCTGCGAAGATTGATCATTTGTTCTTTGCCAGTGACTAATGACAATATCCATTGCGTTGCTAAACAAGTAGCGATCGCCACCCCAATCAACTCTGGTTGCAGCGTCCAGTCTCTTGTACTAATTCCCAAGACTAAAAACAAGCCCAGAAATAGAATTTGATAATCGCGTATATCTTTAAGCAGCATTACCCCATAATTCCGGGATTTCCCTGAGATTTGTCATCAATCTAGACGAATAAAAGCTAAAACGATGTTGTTGTTACAGATTTTGTTACAAACATGACTTGCAATACATCTCAAAGCCATATTCCGTAATTCAGTTATTAGTATAAATAAATACATCTGGGAAAAATTCCAAATTATAATTTGGATACCTAAGTAAATCTTAAAAAAATAAATTATGCAGGATAGATGCCCAGCTTTCAAATACCGCTAAAAAAGCTAGTTATTCAAGAATATTCAATGTTAACTCTATTCAAGTATTAGAAGATTAGAAGAGAGTTCAATAACTAATCAAATGTTTTTAAGTTAAGAAATAATATTTTTGACAACAAACAGGCAGGAATTGCAAAATTCGACGACGTTCATCGCTCAAGTTAATAATTTCTCTGCTAATAAATGTTCTATGGCTTTATCTTCAAAAAATTGTGAAAATAAGTTTTTGTAGTTTTTGCATACTACAGATGAAGTGCGAAATGTGGGTTATAAATCAATTATTTCCACTTTTAGTGCGATCGCAACAGGCGGTAGTAGTAGGCTACTATTACACTCCATTATCCCTGAAAAGCTGATCGTTTCGTGAACGAGTTCACACACTTAACCCAGGCTTATCAATCGTCACTCCCGCAACCCTCATTCTTTCGTTGATTGATAAGTTTTACTTAAGTGGCTGCCTGAGTGTGTATCCTGTACTATGAAAGCTGGATATTATCCAAAATTTAAAGGCGTTTGATATCAGTTTTATATCAAAAATCGAATGTCTCTAAGTATCTAGTTAAAACTATGAATTTAGTTTATACTGGTAAATTCAAAAAATAATCGGACAGATGGTTAATCAAGAAATTGAGATACTGCCGGAAATTTTCTACATTCCTAAAATAGACCACAGGAATAATAGTGGCGAAAAATCACAGTGGACTATAACCGAACTTGAGGAAAAAAGCTGTTTTAAACATTCTTTAGAATCTTCCTGGAACAAGCCACATTATCATACTAGCTGGGGGTTGTATTTGAAGAATGATAAAGTTGAATATCTTGGAAACTCAGCTAAAAATGAACCAGAATTATGCCAACTATTTATAGCTAAGTTTATTGATAGTAGTAGAAACAGCAAATGGCATGGTTATCCTGCAAATCCTAGTGGGCAAAAACCGCAAGATATTCCTCCAGAAAATGTATTGGGTGATTGGCTAAGTAAACAGTATCTTCGTCCACAACTTATTCGTAAAATTGCTAGAGGTCAAAAATGCAAGCTTTAGATGTTAAACCTTTAGAACTTATTATATCTGGTTCATATTATGATAGCCAAATTTATGATGGAAAGCTTTATCTTTGGAAGAATGATGGCTCTATTACAACTGTTAACTGGAATAAATTAATAGAAAACATTAATATTAATGAGCAGTTAAAGCTTGTATTAAAATTTTCAGTTCAATTTGGAGACAATTTATACAATAACTTGCTATTTCAAGATTTAGAAATTAAAGATTTGATTCTCAGTAAATTTAAAAAATTAGTAGAAAATTCTATAGAAATTTCGTCCGCAGATTTAACAAGTTTTATAGTTAGTGAACAGAATAATCCACTGCCTTTTCCTCATGCTGATAGTTCCATTCATTATAAAACTGTTTATGTCGGAAGTCAAAGTGGTGTTTCGTCATCTAATTGTGGTTATAGCAGAAAAAAATCACTAAATCCTGAAGCCGAAAAGTTATGTGATATACCTGTTTTAAGCCTTTCCGCCTCTCATTTAACACTAGCTATTGCTGCTGGAAGTGAGGGTTTATTTGATTATTATTTAGGACAGAACCCTTCTTATAAACGTAATGAACCTCGACATATTTTTGTGCAACACTCAAGCTTTGTTCGTTGGTTGTATCCTAGTGTCTTCAGTTCTTCATATTTCAATGATGGCTATTTTGCAGATTTTAAAGCTAGTAAGAGACGTAGATCAAGGATAAAAAAAGGCTACAGAAAACAACAACCAGAACTAACCCAATTGACTAATGTAGATAACACGCCAGCAGAGAAAAAATCCTCAATAGCATTGCTAGAGATAGGTGAAACACAAATCACTAACAGAGAATTTAAGAAGTTAATTTCATCTAGTGAAATATTTACAAATAATGAGAATGAGCAATCATCTATATTTACTTGGGGAACTCATGATAAAATTTGCTCAATTACAGAAAACTCTATACAATTGGTAAAATTTTATCCAAAAGCAACGGAAGAACAGGAAAAATTTATTAACCTTGGCTCTATAGAAACTGAAGAATTATTAGGCGATATAATAAGTGCAGATAGTTCTTTTTTTGGAATAGTTTTAGAACAAGAAGAAGGGCTGCTAGTTATTACAAGTTTACTCAAATACATTCACTTTCCAGGTGAACCTGTCAATTGGAGGGTTTTTCCTAAATCTAAAAATTATACAAATCAGCTTCATATTATTTATGAGGATTGTATTCGTATTTATTCTTTTAATCATGATTTTTTCGTAGACCAAGAGAAGAAGAAAATAGGTATAAGTTTTGGAGTTTAAGTGGCTTAGTTTAACAAGCTTAAAAGTAAAGGTATAAGACCATAATTACTATCTCGCTACCCGACCATAACGCTACGATACCGATACTTACAGGGCAGTCTATGCGGTAAAGATTGGAGAGAAAATCTATGTCCTGCACGCTTTTCAGAAGAAATCGAAGCAGGGGATTAAAACTCCACAGGCTGATGTTGATCTGATTAAACAACGTTACAAGGACGCGGTAGCCAGGGAGAAACAACAATGACACAGGAACCCGTTTTTGAAGAAAGCAGTGGCAACGTATTCGCTGACCTCGGTTTAGAGGATGCTTCGGAACTTTTTATGCGGGGCAAGATAGGAATTCAGGTACTCCGCCTCCTCTCTCAACGCAACCTGAAACAGCGTGAAATCAGCGAACTTCTTGGCATTCCCCAGCCAGAAGTATCTCATTTGATGAAAGGAGAGTTTCAACGGTTCAGCGAGGGCAAACTTCTCATTTTCCTCAAGCGACTCGATACGGAAATCACTTTACATCTTCGCCCTCGTTATGCGCCGGGCCAATCTGCTGAAACTGTGATATCGCTATAGGGCAGGATGGAAGCCATCTTGGGTCTGAGTTTAGAACAAACCAGGATTTATCAATGTCACAATAAAATAAAATCACATAGACTGCTCGTAAACAGAAAACTAAGCTTACGTTCCAGAACAAGATCCTCAAAGCGAAGATGCAGCTAGCGCCCTTTTTTCCGATTTTTTACCGTGTTCTCCAACCAACGTTTCCCAATTGTCTTTGGGGTGGCGATCGCAATTCCAAAATGATCGCGCTGACGTTTGATGATGGCCCTCATCCTCAATACACACCTCAAGTATTAAAAGTTTTAGACCGCTACAACATTAAAGCCAGTTTTTTTTGGTTGGGTGCTTGCGTTAATCGTTCACCAGCGATTGCCAAAGCAGTAAGCGATCGTGGACACTGGATAGGATTGCATGGCTATGATCATCGCTCTTTTCCCATGCTTTCCCCAATTGACCTCAAGGATAGTTTAGAAAAAACCCAAGTTGCAATCTATGACGCCTGCAACTTACAACCTGAACAAGTGCGCGATGTCCGTCCCCCCAATGGTTTATTTACACCTGCAACTTTAAAATTATTTTTTCAGTGGAATTACCGCCCAGTTATGTGGAGTGTTGTACCAGAAGACTGGGTAAGACCAGGCGTTAACACAGTAGTGCAGCGAGTTGTCGAGCAGGTAAAAAATGGTTCAATGATTGTCTTGCATGATGGTGCTTGCGGTGGAGAAGATGTTGCAGCCACAATCAAAATCTTTATTCCTCAACTGCTACGACAAGGTTATGAATTTGTGACTGTTGATACTCTATGGCAGCAAGGTGCAACCAATCATCTGTGGTAACACATTTGAGATCTAATCTCACTCCCAAAGTAAAATTAAGTACAGTTTCAAGCAAGAATACAAACTTCAATCAACAATGACAATCAATTGCAGCCACCATCTTTTCTTGATGTTGGTGTAAAAGACTTCGGAACTCTTGTAGCCATTCTTCACTGGACTTTCCTTGACAGTCATGCCACTTTCCATCAGGGGTTACGATAGCGTATGAAACTAAATCAGGTATTAGGGTAGAGATAGGACGAATATTGTCTTCTGATTGCACAACATCTAGCCCGTATCGACGTTGAAATTCTTCGGGGTTGAGATTGTAATGCTGCTCCTTACCCGAAATTATGCCATCATATCGACCACCAATCACAAATCCGTCACATTTTGCTTGCGAAGATGGATTATCTTCATCTGCTTCAAAGTATGGCATCATCAATTCTTCAGCCTTTTTGCTTAGGTTTGGTTCTGTGTGATCAATAATCACAAGTGTTAGAAAATGGCTCATATCTAAACAGGTAAAGTTGTAGTTCTTATTGTTGTAAAAGATATCTTATGACTTATGGAATTTGCAATATTTTAGCAAATGAAGGTAATAAAAACGATTTAATTGCTTTGATGAGCGATCGCACTAACACTAAATGTCAGCCGGAGTTAATAACGGAATTTTTTGTAGTAACAACAGCTTCTTAAAGTTAAAAACTAAAACTCAGGACTCAAAGTAGCTTTAATTATTAGGCTTGAGTAACAGATAAAATAATTGTCCATTACTGACTGTAACGCCAGCGCGATCGCCTGCCACTTTACCAGTACCTAAAAAATAATCTACTCTACCTGCACCTTTAATTGCGCCTCCAGTATCTTGATCAAGAACATAGCGACTAACAATCCGATGCTCTATTCCATTAGCCTTAGCAAAGGGAAAAGAAGCACGAATTAAGGCTAAAGCACCAGGAGGCATGAGAGATTTATCTGTAGCAATAGAACGCTCTGCTGTGACTGGTACGTTGATGGAACCTTGTGCTGGCGCACCATGATTTTCTTGAAAAAAAACAAAGCTGCGATCGCGCGGAATATAAATATTTAAATCTTGGGGATGCTTCTGGAAATAGTCGAGAATAATTGGCATAGTCATCCCTTCTAAAGGTAATTTGCCATCGTTTGCTAGTTCTCGCCCAATACTTTTGTAAGTATAAGCAGTATTGCCGGCATAACCGATTGTTGTCTGAGTGCCATCAGTTAGCTGAAGTCTTGCAGAACCCTGAATTTGAGCTAAATATGGCTCAAGGCGATCGCGAAACCAAAACAACTCTAATCCCCGCAGGTTGCCTTTTTCGCCTTGCAAACCGTCTGCTCCTTCTAACTCTTGGCGTGTAGGATGAGGCTTAGGCCAGAAGTCTAAATCAGCGGGTAATCGATAAATAGGATAGCGATACTCTGCGGTGGGAAAGCGACTAGCGACATAAAGCGGTTCATAGTAGGCGGTGAATAAAACCGCACCTTTGGTATCGTGTCCGACTGATTGATAAAAGACAAACTCTCGTTCTATAGCTGTATGCAATTCGGTTGCAGAAGTAGTTTTTAATAGTAGTTCCCGAAATCTTTTCAAGCTATTTAGCACGCGATCGCGTGTAATTCCAGTCACTTGATATCTTTGATAAGCAGCAATAGCATTAGCTGTTTGCAGATATTGCAGGCTATGATTAATAGCTGTCAATAATGCCTTTTTATCTGGTAATTGACTATTTTCTTTTGCATAGATAAATTCATCTACACAAGAAGCATCACCTTGGCAACAAGTAACTGGCAACCTTTGAATCAGTACTGGTGATGCTTGGGTTTTTGGCTTTTGAATAGATGCATCTTGATTTTGGTTAGTAAAAGAGGACGTTGGTATATCCCACTTTTTCACCCGGCATTCTGGCAGACTGAGTTTCTGATGCGCTAAAGATTGCATACGCACCAAAAAAACCGATAGAATCACGGGTATGCTAATGGCGATCGCTGCAAATGTTTTTTTCATCTAAAAAATAGGAATAGGTATTAAGTATTTGATATTAAATATTGGAAATAAGCCAAGCATTAAGCAAATTTATCCTATTTTCCCTTCCCCATGTCCCATTTCCAATTCCCAATCTTATTATTCATTCATATTACGATAAGTAGCAACTGCCGAAGGTGATATGCGGTTCAAGTATCGGAATATCCAATATTTAAAAATGGTATCTAAAATCACTGGAAATGTGGCAATAAATAAGAAGATAAAATCTCGATTAGCGGGTAATCCCCAATGACGCGATAAACCTTCTAGAATTACTTCCCAGCCATGAGGAGAGTGGAATCCGACAAAGACATCAGTGAACAAAATGATAATAAATGCCTTAGCGCTATCACTCAAACCATAGACAATATGATCAAAGAAATCTTTAATCACCCCAATAGAAGACTTACTGACTAGCAAAAGCCAAATGAAAGCACCAACAGAAAAAATATCAGAAAAAACATTTTTGATTGCATTAGCACTTTCGCCACGAAATTCCTCAGCAATCTCGCGAGCTTTTTCTTGCATTTCGGTTTCAATCTGCTTAGAAGTTAGTGGAGGTGCATTACTAATAAGATTTTGAAACTTGATTTTCTCTTCAAATCTTTGCAGCTCTCCAAGAGCTTCTTCTTCCATCTCAAAATTGAGGAATACTTGCACTTGCTCAGAGCCTCTAAAATTATCAACAAGCGGCCCTACTACAAAAATCTTTGCTAACTGATGGGTTAAAAGTGGTACTATAATTAACAATAAGATGAATCTAATAGATATTATTGTTCTTCTTTGAGTTTGACGAAAGTTTTGAACTACATCTTGTTCAGAATTAGGATCTAATTCAACTTGTAAACGATTGATGGTACTTAAAATTGAACGGGGTAAAATCCCCAATGTGTCGGCTTTTCGTTGTGGTTTTTTCTCAGGGTTTGGAGTTGGCTTTTTTGTTGGTAATGATGGAGCGATAGCCGATTCAACTGGCAAAACTTGAGGGTTAGTAACTAAAGTTGAAGAAGTTGTTGGTTGATTAAATACAGTGTATTTTGATATGACTTGATCAATGAAGTTTAGCTTTTCCAAAACTAAAGAAGCATTGGGATATTCTATGCCTGCTTTCTGGGCTGCTTTTTGGTTCTCTTCGTTTAAGAACCAACGGCTGGCTTTAAACTCTGTAAGCCTCATCCGGGAAATTTTTAATAGCTTTTTCAGGTCTGACTCAAAATAATCCATCACGCTGTTGCTGTACATGGCTGAGTCAACGTCTATTTTATTACCATTGAAATGCTTACTTTCTATTTCCTTAATTTTTAATGCCGCCTGGTAGGCTTCATCTAGAGAACGCTCTGGTGTCTGTAAATACCAACGGTAAGCAGGCAGTAATAAATGATAGATTTTTTGGCTAAAAACAGAGTTTTTCATCGCAGACAATCATCCAGCATGTTTTGGTGATTCTTAACCCTAAGTTAACGCACGAGGTATATTAGCAAATCTACAAGGAGAAGTTTTGTGTCTCATTCAGTTTGGATTGTGGGTACTAGCCGCAGTGGTAAGACTGCTCGCTTGATAGAGCAATTTTGTAGTTGGGTGCAAACTGAAAACAAATATATTGAATCATTTTATACTAAAAATCTAAGACAGGAAAAAGGTGGTCATCTACCAAAATTTTTGTATCTTCGGCCAACAGAACCAGGAGTTTTGGTCTTAGCTGCTAATGATGACAATCGTCGAGAATTGGGAGATAAAATTGTTACAAATACTCTA
This sequence comes from Nostoc sp. MG11, assembly GCF_014904695.1. GTDB lineage: Bacteria > Cyanobacteriota > Cyanobacteriia > Cyanobacteriales > Nostocaceae > Komarekiella. The sequence goes on from NZ_JACXXN010000003.1 coordinate 59,931, forward strand.
GGAAAATATCCGGTTCGTGCTAAGACACCGCTAGGTTTTTTCCAAGATGAAGTTATTCTATTTTGGCCGTTGCTGATTCGGTTGTTGAACTTGAAAGCACAATTTCCAGTAAGATTGCGTCCAGAAACCGAGCAAGAATTGGCAACCAAACTCTGGCGTTCCCAATTAAATGAAGAAATTTTACGTCTAGCGGGAGTGAATGAGTCTCGTTTTATACGTCGCATCCTAGACTTGTTGCAATTAGCAGCTTACAGCGGCACACCTTGCGAAGATATTGCCCCAATTCTGCAAAAGGGTTTGCAAGAGAATGCTATAAACCTAGAGCCAGAATTTTTGGCGTCTTTGCTGCTAGATTGGCGTAACTGGTGTCTAGAGAGGGGATTTCTAACTTATGGAATTATTACCGAACTATATAGTCAGTACTTATTAAGCGATCGCAATTACCAACAACACCTAACTAAACGCTATCAGGCGGTACTGGCAGATGATGTAGATGATTATCCTGGTGTAGCACGTCAGCTGTTTGATTTGCTCTTAGATCAAGGTGCAGTAGGAGCGTTTAGCTATAACCCCAATGGTGCAGTGCGATTAGGATTGGGAGCAGATCCCGACTACCTAGAAGGATTAGCAGGGCGTTGTCATATAGAAACCTTAACCGGCTTCCCCTCAGATTCTCTTGCAGATAGACTTGCAATATCAATGGTGGAATTAGTCACAGAACCGATGGGATTGTACAGTTTACCAAATGCAATACAGTCAATTCTAACCACCTCCCGCGCTCAACTGTTGCGACAAACAGCAGAGGTAATTGCTAATGCGATCAAATCTGGGCAAGTTGAACCAGAACAAGTGGTAATTATTGCCCCTGGTTTGGATGCGATCGCTCGTTATACCCTGGTAGAAATCCTCGTTAAGCAAAATATACTCGTAGAATCGCTCAACGATCAGCGTCCCCTAATTAGTTCACCCGTTATCCGCGCCTTATTAACGATGCTGGCACTCGTTTATCCTGGTTTGGGACGCCTAGTAGATCGGGATGCCGTGGCTGAGATGCTCGTGGTACTAAGTGGAAGAGAGGGGGCGAGTGGAAGAGTGGAAGAGGGGGAGAATAATTCTTCACCCCATCACCCAAAGATTGACCCGGTACGTGCTGGGTTAATTGCCGATTACTGCTTTGTACCCCATCCTGATAGTCCCAACTTACTGCCAGTATCGACGTTTGAACGCTGGGATAGAATCGGCTATGCAGCTACCACAGCTTATAATGATATATTGCAGTGGCTAGAAAAACAGCGATCGCAACAAGAACTCCGCCTGATTCCCAGTCCCATCTCCCTTTTAGACAGAGCCATTCAGCACTTTTTGTGGAATGGCAGCAATCTTCCCTACGATCAACTGGCAGCACTGCGGGAATTGCTCGAAACTGCTCAACATTACTGGGAAATTGACACCCGATTACGACAAATTGACCCACTAGAAACGACACCTCACGCCACCATTAACGAATTCATTCAACTACTGCGGCGTGGTACCATCACCGCCAACCCCTATCCTGTACGCCCCATTGGAGCAGCCAAAAAAGCCGTCACCTTAGCCACAATTTTCCAATACCGCTCTAGTAGACGATTTCACCGCTGGCATTTCTGGCTAGATGCTGGTTCACCCCTGTGGGCAAAAGGTGGTGCGGCTACATTGTTTGGTGCGCCGTTTTTCCTGCAAGAAAGGTTAGGTGAACCTTGGACAGCAGAAGATGAGAAATTGGCAGAAGAACAACGACTACGAAGAATTTTGGCAGATTTGCTATCTCGTGTATCTGAAAAAGTTTATTTGTGTCACAGCGATTTAGCTGTTAATGGTCAGGAGCAATTAGGGCCGCTATTATCTTTGGTCAATGCTTGTGTATCTGTTGTTTCTGAGGCGGTTGTTACTTAATTAATTTTATCTATAGCAAACTTAAATACATTTTTAACTGGTTTTTAAGGTAGTCAATAGTTAGATTTTGCTAAGAATAAAAGTAGATTTCAAATGCAAGCAACTTTTGCAAATCGTAAAATAATTTAGCAATATCTATGCTATGGTTATTATAGGAATCAAAAAAGTAAAAGCACAAAAAGACTTCAAAAAAACTGAAGCTAGATTAATATGCTTCTTGTGCTCTGGTAAATCCCCTTCAATTCGCTATATTTTGTAGCGAAAATACAAAGCCAAATGAAGCAAGATATTAAGCTTGGTAATAACTTGAAGTTAATTCAGAACTTGACTGGGTATAAGCCAGCAAGAGTTGGCTAACATAGCTAGCATTACCTACCAGATGCGATCACTCTTTTAGTCTGGGAAGAAAGACTTTTAGTATAGTCTGGGAAGCAGATAGAAATTCAAAACTGTTAATGACTTAGTGCAAGCGGTAGCGACCATTTATAACCGTGAACTAGGTTTCAGCAGTTGCATATTTTTGGAACGAAAACTTCAATAAAAGCAGGTGTCGTTCCTTAATATCCAGAAATTTAACCATATTGTCAAAAGTCACCAAGATGTTTCCCAAATCTTATGCCAATTTAAAAAAAGAATGTGACAGATAGACCATGTAGAGACGTTGCAATGCAACGTCTCTACTAAAGGATTTGTTGCAATCATTAATTAAATCGGTATTAGTATCAGAGGTTGCTGATGCTTACATCAGCACAACATCTGTAGCTATCGGCTTTGGGTTGGAATTTATTCCCCTACATCAGTCACAATCCGATTGATTCTCAAGGAATACTTGCAAGAAACGCTAGTACAGCAGTTGCTCAGTACTTGGGGATATTGATTGGTTGCGCTCGTAATTAGAAGTTCTTGGCAACTATGACACAAGCAAAATCGAGGAAGTTGTAGCGACCATTTGGAGTGGATTGCAATTTTGGTTGGTTGTGTGGTTAAGGGAAACAAATCTGCGTAAATTGAAATTCCTACTGTAACCACTCTTAAGGTTTGAGCAACCAATTGGGATTCTGTTACAACACGGTAATGCTTTAGTCAAAGTTTAAAGGCTTCGTTATCGAGAGATGTAGAGTTTCTCTGCATTAACTCCAAGCACCAGAACACTATCTTACAGGAAACAAGCTACAGTTGGCTTTCCAAAAGAAATAATTTAACTGTGCCTCTGGTGGCATTTGCAATATTCCTTTGAACATGTTCTGGATTTTAACTGTTTTTGCTGTGATGCATAGCCTCTCGTAAAGAAGCTAATCGTAGGCATCGCCTCCAGCAAGTGGTATGTGCCTGCCAATATTACCAAGCATGAACGTCTTACCTCAACCTTCAGACCCACCAACAGAACAATTGTAGGAAACACCAACCATGACTGACGAAAAAATTAGACAGATAGCTTTTTACGGTAAAGGCGGTATTGGTAAGTCCACCACCTCTCAAAATACCCTTGCTGCTATGGCAGAAATGGGTCAACGCATTCTTATTGTCGGTTGTGACCCTAAAGCTGACTCTACCCGTTTGATGCTACACAGCAAAGCCCAAACCAGCGTTCTGCAATTGGCTGCTGAACGAGGCGCTGTAGAAGACATAGAACTCGAAGAAGTCATGCTTACTGGCTTTCGGGACGTCCGTTGTGTGGAGTCTGGTGGCCCAGAACCCGGTGTAGGTTGCGCCGGTCGCGGTATCATCACCGCCATTAACTTCTTGGAAGAAAATGGTGCATATAAAGACGTTGACTTCGTGTCTTATGACGTGTTGGGTGACGTTGTGTGTGGTGGTTTCGCTATGCCTATCCGCGAAGGTAAAGCCCAAGAAATCTACATCGTTACATCCGGTGAAATGATGGCGATGTATGCAGCTAACAACATCGCTCGCGGTGTTCTAAAATATGCTCACACTGGCGGTGTGCGCTTAGGTGGTCTGATTTGTAACAGCCGTAACGTTGACCGGGAAATCGATCTTATCGAAACTCTGGCAAAACGCTTAAACACCCAAATGATTCACTATGTACCTCGTGACAATATCGTGCAGCACGCTGAATTACGCCGCATGACAGTAAACGAGTACGCACCTGACAGTAATCAAAGTAACGAATATCGGACACTGGCTACGAAAATCATCGGTAACGACAAGCTCACTATCCCCACACCCATTGAGATGGAAGAACTAGAAGAGTTGTTGATTGAATTCGGTATCCTCGAAAGTGAGGAAAATGCCGCAATGTTGATTGGCAAGACATCTACTGAAGTACCAGCAGAAAGTACTACTAAGTAAGCAATACTTTAGGGTGGGTAGCAGCCCACCCTAACTTTAATTGTTAAAGGCTATGTAGAAGAATAGACTTTTTACAAAAGCCGGAGTACGGGGAAAGGTATAGAATATTCCTTTCCCATTCTTCATATAACTCTTAGCCAACATCTTGCAAACTTGATAAACCCTGGAGTTCATCATTCAAAGGGCGATCCTGGATACTGCTCAAACAAAATTTAATATGAGAACGGATAGCTCGCTCATAAACTACAGTTTGCTCTGTGCGTATTCCTACAGGCTGATATATCAAGTTAATTTCTGGAAATTCGTGCCAATACATTAAAAAAATGTCCTTGGCTGGAGTAGTTATTTCATAATTATTCTCTTTTCTTTTTTTTCTGAGCCTACAATTATTGAGTTGTAATTTTTCTCTAAATAGTTTTTCAAAATCTGGAACTCGATTTGAAGTAGTTTGCATAGTTTATACACGTTAATAACGTATTAATTAGGCGAACACTATCTTGTGATGCTACTTTAAGTATGACACTTTAGCTACCTATCATAAGAATAGTGTATCAGTTAGAGAGTATTTAAGAAATATGAGTTTATTTTTCCTTTTCAGGGTAACAGAAAAAGGCTAATTCCAGCTAATTTTATTGCAGCCTTTCGCTAATCTGCCTTGTTTATTGACCACAGATTAGGAAAGTTGAAAATTAGTTTCAGATTATGAATTTACTAAACCGCAACTTTTTGTTATTCTTCTATCCCAGCTTAAGTAAATCAGCGTCAAAATTTGCACTTTGTTTTATCCACGTTTCTGAAGAAAAGCTTTGGGACGAATTTGGCATATAAAAAGGCGTGGTTAACTTAACAAAAATTTTCTTGCAAACCGATTGCCACTTCAGTGATGTTCTATTTTGGGCAGAAAAGAGATTAGAGACATTGAGTAGTTGTAGTGGTTAGGCAATCAAAGTCTTAAAGTTGAGTAGCGATCGCCTACAAAGTGTAGCGACGTGAGTAGAGATAAAGCTTAGCAGAGCTTTGAGCAAAAGTTGAGTGGCAACCTATTGCAAGTTTACGATTTCAGAGCCGAGTGGATGCAACCACTTTAGCCCTAAATCTGAAAAACCACTTTAACAATGAGCGAAACGCCAGTTAGCATCCTGTATAAGGATGAATTGATAATCTACCTTGAAAGATATTTTTAAAATTAACAATAGCAAATATGCTGGTATATAGAAAACTAATTTTATTTCTTACTTTTTATTAATAGAAAAGATTAATATATCTATATCGCTATATGCTTTTATATATTTTCAATATTATGTAATGGCATCTTTAGTAATTACCCAATCTTAATCAAATGAGGTTTTTTAATGAAAAACTTGATTCCCGATCGCAAAACATCTGAGGAAGAACGTTTCCAAGATGACTATTATTCTTACTTTGAAGCGCCTGAAAATGTTACCCGGTATACGCCGGCTGCTGGTTTTTTAGATAATGCTTTTCCAGAAAAGTCATTCTCTTTATTAGATTTAGGATGTGGGAATGGGGCTTTAAGCAAATATCTACCTGCTCGATGTGACTACCTTGGAGTTGATCACAGTGAATTAGCTATTGAACAATGTTTAAAACTCTATTCAAATAGAAAGTTTATTGCCAAAGATTTATCACTTTTTCTACCTGAGATTGCTGAGAAAAATCAAAAATTTGATGCAGTCGTGCTAGCAGGTCTGCTATTTCATAGTGTTGATAAGGAAACTCAAGAAAAAAAAGATGATCAAGAAATTATTCAATTCTGTCTGGATAAAATACTCACTGATAACGGATATCTCGTGATTATTGTGCCTTTTTGCTATGGTAATCACCCATCTCATAGTTTATTTGTTCGAGCAGAGTGGTTGCAAAAGTCAGTAGAAAAAATGCTGGAAATTGCTAAGGCAAAGATTGTTCACGAAAATATCTCCATACAAATCGGCTTGGAAAAGAGGGTTGAACAGCAGAAGGCGATTCCTGACTGGTTTGTTCCTGATAGCAATGCTGATTATTCCAGTATATTTGTTGGAACATATATGGCGAGTTGGACATTTATTGCCTCTCCCTCAGCGATTTAAAGTTAAACTCAAGCTAAAGGCAGAAAAAACTGAAATGTACTGCCAGTTCCCAACTTGCTTTCTACGTGAATTTGACCGCCTTGCAGTTCAATCAAGCGGCGGGAGATAGTTAAACCAATGCCGGTTCCTCCAGAATGGCGATCGCGCGATCGGTCAGCTCGCCAGAAGCGCTCAAATACATGCGGTAAATTCTCTGGAGCAATACCAATACCTGTATCCATAACCGCAATCCAGAGTTTAAATGCTTCTGTCCAAGTGCGAATAGTAATAGAACCCTTAGTAGTGTAACGCACTGCATTACCAAGCAGATTCACTAATACCTGTTCTGTGCGGTCAACATCTGCCAACACAGGAGGCAGCACAGATGGACATTCCAAACGCATAACTGGTCCATCTTCTAATAGCTGGTCGCTAAATTTCTCCACTAATGACTCTAACAAAGGACGCAGATTTACTCGCTGTATATTAATTGGCAAATAGCCAGCTTCAGCCTTAGAAAGTTCTTGTAAATCGTTTACCAAACGTTCTAAGCGCTTAGTTTCTTTTGCTAAGCGCCGATAAATCTCAGGAGACGTTTCAATCTCCCCATCAGCCAGTTCTTCTAAGTAACCACGCACTACTGTAAGCGGTGTCCGTAGTTCATGGGTCATATCTCCAATCAGTTCCCGCCGCCGCGCTTCCACCCCTTCTAAACTGGCTGCCATCCGATTAAAACTAGCACCTAGTCTATTGAGTTCTGGAATGTCGGATAGAGGTAATCTTGCATCCATCTGACCAGCAGCAAATTTCTGGGTGATTTGTTCCATCTCGGTTAATCGCTGCATAATTCGTCTGGATACCCAGTAGCTCAATCCTCCGGCTGCGGTAGTACCAGCTAAAACTGACCAAATAGTGCTTCGTCGCCAAGCAAGTTCAAATCCTGTAACCAATTCAGTACGGACAGCAATTAAGTTAAATCCCCGATTTTCTAGTCGTTGCAAATGCAGGACAAACAAGCGGGGGGAAGAAACTTTGCTAATAATCACCAGACTAGCTACCCCCACCATCATCACTACTAAGTGGGAGAAAAATAGGCGCGATGCTAAAGGTAAGGACTTCGTCCAACGCAGGCCCATCTTCATGACGCTCACACTACTAGGGAATCTTCAAACTTATAGCCCACACCAACAATAGTTTTAATAAAAGTAGGATTTGCAGGGTCAGGCTCAATCTTTTTTCGCAATCGGGCTACATGAGTATCAACCACACGCTCATCACCAAAAAAGTTATCCCCCCAAAGTTTGTCAATTAATTGGGTGCGGTTCCAAACTCGACCGGGATTGCTGACAAAAGTGCTTAGCAAGTTAAATTCTAGGGTAGTTAATTCCAGAATTTCTGGTTGCTGAGAATCCATTTGGCGACTGGCAGTATGCTGGTCTACATCTACTATAAAGTGTTGGGTACGATTGACCTGATATTGTCCTCCTTGGCGGAGGCTACGCCGCAATAGGGCCCGCACCCTAGCTACCAACTCTCTGGGACTAAAGGGCTTGACCATGTAATCATCAGCACCAGTAGACAAGCCAATAACGCGATCAATTTCTTCACCCTTAGCCGTGAGCATCAAAATGTAAGGATCTTTTGCACCTGGTTTTTGGCGAATTCTGGCACAAACTTCCAACCCATCCAAACCAGGAATCATTAAATCGAGGATGATTAAATCAGGTTGTTGCTCCTGAAACATCTGCAAGGCATTCATGCCATCGCAGCTAATGCGACAGAAAAATCCTTCTTTTTCTAAAGAAAGTTGGATTAAATGAGCAATTTCTGGTTCGTCTTCAACTATTAAAATATCCATCTCATTTAGAGTTGAGCAAAATACACAGAATAATTTCTTGGTTTACGATTTTACTCCAAAAACTTATTAAGGCTTTTGCAATAATTTAGTGTAGACTGCGATGGATTTTAGACTTAAATTTAAAGGTTTGAATTTGATGGTGCTCGATAACTATAGCCTAGATTAGTATCTTTTTGAATATGCTTTTTAATACTATCGAGGTCAATAAAGCAATCAGCAACATCAATCAAACTGTCGCTAGTCATTGTTCGTAGACTAACTACTTCTACTCGATCGCCCATTCTGCTGACAGCGTTTACAGCGTAGGCTAGATCTCCATCTCCACTAACTAAAACCGCAGTATCGTAGTAGGGAGCTAAATTGATCATATCTACAGCAATTTCAATGTTTAAATTTGGTTTTTTTAAATTATCTGCTAGCAAAACTATATCTTTGGTAACTACACGATAGCCATGACGCCGCATCCACAATAGAAAACCTTGCTGCTTTTCATTGGTGAAATCAACGCCAATATAGAAAAAAGCCCGCAACAGTCGTGAACTATTAGTTAAACGACAAAGCAATTTAAGATAATCAATTTCAATGCCGAGTTGTAAAGCTGTATGAAGTAAGTTTAAACCATCAATAAAAATAGCAACTCGACCGCGATTTAAACCATTGAAAATAGAACTATCAGTTGTAGTATCTAGCATCTTGGGATCTCGACCTTTGACAGCAGTATCAATTATGGGTTGCCCTGGCCAATGTGGTTTATCTCTGAGCACTTTATATTCATTAAATTCATTTGTTTGTTTGTTAGAATTAGTAATAGTCATTTATACCTCTGGATTTTAAAGTTAGAAAAAATTTTGGTTAAATTTGCGATAGATGGTTTATGATTTGTAACCTATCAGGAAACTAACGTAAGTTACTAAATGCAAATAAACTTAACTAGTTTATACTGCATAGAATCTAAAGTAAACAGCCCAAAGATTTTTACTAGACATAAGATATGAGGGCTGGTTTCTTTGTCTATAGATATGCTAGTATCTTGCCCTCCTGACTACAACGCGCTTGGAAAATAGGGGATTGCTATAAGGGTAGGGCTTGAATGAGCGATCGCTATCTATATATTTTTATTTTACCTCTGTATTTCAAAAACCCTACAGCTAAAGATTTTCTGCATATTTAGGTAAGATATTTACCACATAATCAGGCACTCAAGTATTCATATATAAAAAAATTCTGTAATTTTATCAATATGCAGCTTGTGGTTTAGTCAAAACATTTAAAAGGAATACTTTTTATACTACTCATCATTACTCTTAATCCTCACAATAAAAGGATGAGCAAGCCTTATATAAACAATAAGAAATCTTTAACCCAGCGTACGAAGTTCATCGCTAGATAAAACTATCAAAATATGCATTGCGGCTAGACAAAGACTGGCTCAAGTAAAATCTGAGTTTATTGATTCCAACACTCTCCAGTTATTGATAGTAGCTGTGGAATTTACTCACGTTAACTTGTAAACTCCCCTCGGATTTGCAGCCAAGGGGAGCGATCGCTAATATAAACAATATGAAATATATGCGGAAATTGGTACTCAGCCTTACCTGTGAAAAATTCGTGAGCTTTGCTAATTGTCAATTAAAATCTCAAGCCAACACCACCCTGTACGGAAACAGCTGCACCACCGCTGTCACGATAAGCATCAAAAGCAATGATAGCGTTGCCAAAAATCACAGTATTACTATTTGGGACAACGTAATCAACTCCCGGCTGTAAGGCAAAACTAATTTTGTCGCCCACAGGAGAAGAGTTACCACCACCAGCCAACACCAACCCAGCTCCTAAGTAGGCATCTGTATGCCAGTTAAGAGGGAGGTCATAAGAAACCGTTGGTACAATTGCTGTATTTTGTCCTATTAAAGCTTGGGCGCGGAAAGAAATTGGTGCTTCCAGCAGCTTGTAGCGGGCTGCTACAACTCCGCCCAATTGGATACCGTCAGTAATACCAACAGTCGGCCCTATACCAACATAACTCCCGTATGCTACTTGAGCCTGTGCTGCTTGATTGCTAATAGCCAGATTCAACATCAAGCTAGCTCCCACAACTGAAACCCAACAAGGAAAATATTTCATTACCCTACTCCTCACACCATTTTTGATTTTTTCATTTGTCAAGGGTCAAAGGTCAAGAGTCAGTAATTTATTCCCCTTGTGCTCCCCTGCTCCCCTACTCCCCTACTCCCCACCTCATTTTATGGGCAACGGGGATGAATGCCTCCTTGAGTACAAATGTAAGCCAGTTGCTTGGCATCTAAATTTTTGGCTTGACTAAAATCAACTCCTTGTACTACAGCAGACTGTGAGCCGGTATCTGGAGTTTGTACAAATTGATCCGCTGGATCTTGTTTGCTAGGAGCGAGAATTGTCCCCTGAAAATCTGCTCCTGCTACATTTGCTCCTTGTAAATCTACAAGACTCAGGTCAGCATTCCGCAAGTTGGCGTTTTCCATATAGGCAGAGCGCAAGACAGCACCAGTTAGACGAGTAGCGCTTAAGTTGGCATTGCTCAGATTAGCATGATCCAAATAGGCTCCTGATAAATCTGCTCCTTGCCAGTCGGTTTTGGTTAAGTTGGCGTGAGATAATATTGTTCCTATTGCAATCACACGACCTAAACGAGCTGCGTACAAATTGGCTTCGTTCAATTTGGCGTCACCTAAATCAGCCCCAGTCAAGCTAGCATTTTCTAAGACTGCGCGATGCATATCGGCTCCCACTAGCTGAGTACTACTGAGGTTCGCATCAACTAGACGCGCATCAGATAAGTTTGCTCTATTGAGAGTGGCGCGGCTTAAATCGCTACCATTCATCAAGACGCGGCTAAGATTAGCATCAGTCAGATTAGCTTGCTTCAACTGAGCTTGGCTCAAATTGGCGATCGTATCGTCGTAGGTATCCCAGCGTCCATCCTCACCCACGCCCCGAAAGCGACTACCCTTAAAACTGGCTTGGTTAAGATTTGTAGATTTGAACTTAATGCCAGATAAATCAACATTGTCTAATACTAAGTTGAAAAAGGAACTTCCTTCGGAGCCGCTGCGACCTAACTGGGTACGACTGAGATCGATACCATTAGTTTGACCACTGGAAACAGCGAGAATCTTGTTGATTGTTCCTTGGTTAATTTGTAACCGCTTTTGTCTCAATTCCTGCTCTTGGGAAGCGCTGTTACCTACAGATTCGATCTCGCCAGCTAGAAACTGATTCTTGGTTTTTAATTCAGGGATGGCTTTTAGACCGACAGTTACCAAAGCTTGTTGAGTTGTATCTAAAAGAGTGGGGTTAGTTTCGTTAACCAGAAGATCTACTAGAAATTGGATCGCCTGCGGGTCATTGAGACTACCCATAGCTAAAATTGCACTCCGGCGCTCCTCATTGGTAGCACCAGAGTTAGGATTTAACTGTTTGACGAGTGCGAGAAACTGTTGGCTATTAATTTGCTTAGTTGTCCGCTGGGTTTGCTGGGTTTGGATGTAGACTTGAGTACCTATTAAAGTGGCTAATACAGCAGTCATGCTCACTAACGCCACTCCAAACAAAATTAGATTGGGGTTTTGCTGTATCCGCCGCCACAAGGTAGGGGAAGTGTTACTAGACATCGCTATTGATGCAGTAGCTACTTGCTCATTTCCCTCTTGCCATTCATCGGTTTCATTGTCTCTGGCAGACTGACTCCGGCTTTTGCCATCCTCGTTTTTGGGTGGCAAAGGGCGAGTAGCATCGGTAACGTAAGTACCTGCAAGTTGATCGTGCAGTGCGCGACGTCCCCGGCGCAACGGCAAGCCCATCCCTTCTCCTAATACCATCAATACAGCCAAAAATGTGAATAGCCCTAAATTGGGAAAGGCAAAGCTATAGCGCCACAGAAAATAGGCGATGGATGTGGGTACAGCCCAACGACCAATTCCTTCTCTAATCACAACTGCTCCCAAACCAGGCGGCTTCCCTTGCTCATTGACAACCCGCACGCCCAACCTACGCTTGGGAATTGTACTACCAGTTTTACCTAGTAAATATAATTGCCACCAAGAGAGAGTTACAGGTGCGAATAGAGCTAATGTCCACAAGAAATTAGTTGGCCATGCTACGTTACGGATGCCATAACTGACAGGTAAAGCCAAAGGCCTAGCGATCGCTCTTTCCGTTACTACCAGCACGGGATTAAGTGGCACTCGGTTAAAATCGCTTCTAGAATTCGCATACACACCAATGCTAAAGGGAATCAATCCACTGGCAACTACTAGTGTGATTTCTGCTGCCCAAGCCGCAAAACGCCTAGTTGCTAACGGCAGCGAATTGGCTCTCGTCGGTTCTTTTGAGCGACTAGATTCATTACTACTTCTCCTCACAATTGGGGTCGCCATCGTATAATTTCCTTTGACTTTAATTTCTACGCCGCTACTAACGCAGTTAAATTAGACTATTACTTACGTTGAAAGTTACTAGATACAAAAAATTTGTATCCAACATACACCAACACTGCCAACAGTGCCAGACTAACAACAGATACAACCAGTTTGAATACTACTTGCAGCATCGCAAAGCCTATTAGCACTGCTACACCAGAAAATATCCACTTTTTTGTCCCAGATAAGCTGTTGAACCAGCTTTGAAATCGCTCTAGATAGAAGTTAAAGCTAGCACCAGACTGAGGGGTCTGTTTTTGTTCTTGTAGTTGGGGAACCACCTCAGATGGAGTATTAATCTCTGCCTCTAGCTTTTCGAGGCGATGCTGCAAGTCTTCTTCAGGTTGAGAATTCATAAATTTTTTCTACCTCAGCTAGGCCACTTATTCAACAACAGAGCAACCAAATCTCATTTTTGGCAGCTTTCTTAGTGATTTTAGCTAATGTTTATATGTACAAAACCTTTGTATGCAGAGAAAAATCATGCTTTTCTCTTGTTGCCTTCCAAGAGGTGATGTCACTTAAATTTACTAGTGATTAGTTATTTACACCAAGGTGGTCAGGGATTAGTAATTGGGATGAGACTTCTTATAGTCACCGAGTACAGCATCATTTTTGAATATTTAGTCATATAGCAATTAAGTTACAAAATAAAAAATTATACGACGCTTTTCGGAACAAACACCGTTAGCTGTCGTCTAAAAAAATAGACTATGTATAATACCACAATATTGCTCTAAAAACAGTCGGGAGCATTAATTAAAATGAAGACGCTTAGGCTATTTAAGTTTGTTCCCGCAGCTTTAACTATGAGTTTGGTTCTCACCAAGGCTGGTTTCGCACAGACACCACAGATCCAAATTAATCAAAATTTACAGCCAGATCCACTGATTTTGAACGGACAATCTGGAGGTTCTGTCAAAAGTAATTGTGGCAATATAACTGCTGCACCTAATCAAGTTATCCAGGTTACAGAGTCACTGCCTTACTTGCGATTAACAGTTGAAAGTAAGGGACAGCCAACACTGTTAATTGATGGCCCTGGGGGACGCTTTTGCGTATTGGCGGATAGTTACTCTGGAGGTAAACTAGAACTTTCCGGTTACTGGCAGCCAGGAAAATATTTGCTATTTGTGGGCGATTTATCACAACAACAACATAGCTATACCCTATCTATTTCGCAACAAAAGAAATAGTCATTTGTCCTTTGTTAATGACTAATGGCTAATCTTCTAGTGATTTTGCTGGTACTTCGACTGCTGTGACATCAATTGTACCTTCTGGTGTGAAGCGCCGAAAATGACCATTTTGTAATAACAGAGGCTCTCCACAGTTAGGACACTGTAATTGACTGTTATTTAAACCTGTAAATTCATATCCACAGACGGGACACTGGTCAGCAACTAAGTTGCGTTGTAGCCACCAGCGAAACCCAAAGAAGGCAACAATGGGTGCTAATAACAGCAACCCAAAAATAATTAGCAAGGAGTTAACCAACCAACCCAAGCCCAATGATGCCAGCAACCAAACAACTGCTAGTAGGGTGAGCCAAGGGCGGAGATTCAAAAGATTCAATTGAAATGTCTTAAAGCTCATTTTTTAAATGTCGTCCTGCTCTCCTTCTAGGATAGCGAGTTTAGTCATTGGTCATTGGTCATTTGTCATTATGACTTAGGAATGAGGATAGAAGCATCTGTTGCAACCGCTGTTGGAAAGCATCCATACCGAACAGAGCGATCGCCTGCTCTCGCAACCACTGACCATCACAACGCTGATTATTACCTTGCAGAATTTCTACACAAGCTGCTGCTACAGCATCTGGACTGCGGTGCGGTACTCGCCACCCTAGTTTACCATCCTGCAAGGGGTCAGCTGAACCATCGTCATCACCTGATAACACCGGAACCTGACAAGCCATCGCCTCTAGATAGACAATGCCAAAGCCTTCTTGAGAAGGCATAATGTAGGCATCAGCAAGGCGGTAATGTTCAATTAATTGCTCTGTGGGAACAAAGCCTGCAAAAACAATGCGATCGCTCACACCTAAATCTATTGCTAGCTGGGCTAATCGCGGTTGGTCATCGCCACGACCAATTACCAAGTATTTTACTTCTGGAAAAATCTGAGCAATTTTTGGTAGAGCTCGAATTGTGACATCTACACCTTTGTAAATATCCCCTGACCACAGCCGTGCCACAGTCATTAACACCTTGGCATCTGTTAGGCCATACTTCTCAACTAATTCTAGCTGCTTAGAACCAGGAGTAAATTTATCCCCATCAATGGCACAAGGTATCATCTGAATAATGTTGGGGTCTAAACCATTAGCAGCACAAGCGCGATCGCGACTGTAACGACTAATTGTCCAAATTTTAGATGCTGAGGATAAAGCGCGACGTTCTTGATTTTTGAGCGGTTCCCAAACTTCCTTGCCGTAAGTTAGGACGGTGTAGGGAATGCCCAAAGGCTGGCAAAGAGTTTGTACTAGTACTGCTAGGTTAATGTGTCCACAGAAAACGTGCTGGGGACGGTTTTGTAATAAACACTTGAGCAAAGCCGCTGCCATTTTCAGTCTCCCTATCTGGGGGGACTGATTTTGAAAGTAATGAAATTTTAAATTTTGGGACTCAAAAGGATTTGAGCAGTCAGGACGATCTCGCAGTAAAAAAACTTCTGCTTTGTTGGCTTGACTCAATCCCAAATATGAACGAAAAATATCCTTCACATAAGATTGAATGCCACCTTCACGAGCAAAAATTTCTAAGAATACGAAAATATGACTAGCTTGATTGTTAAACCTTTTACCTAAAATTAGGTTTTTTGCTACTTTATTGGTTATCATACTTGTCTATTTAAAATCGCGGTAAAAGTGCGATCGCTTGATGCGCCTTGCCCGGCTTTCTTTCAAGAAGCCTGCCCGTTTCGTTTCTTCTAGGGTGAACCCTTCGGGGCTATACAGGCGATCGCACCGCTTTGTAGAAGCTCTAAATCTGTTTTTACCATTTTCTCTAAAAGCTGCTCAAAGCTGACTTGGGGTTCCCAGTCAAGGTTTCTTTTGGCTTTACTGGGGTTGGCAACCAGTTGAAAATGTTCATCTGTCCGCAATAAATTTGTATTGATAATTACATGCTGCGTCCAGTCTAGTCCTACAGATTCAAAGGCTATGGCAACTAACTCTCTAACACTATGCAGCTTACCTGTACCAATCACGTATTCTTCTGGTTCATTCACCTGTAACATCCGCCACATCACTTCGACATAATCACCTGCAAAGCCCCAGTCACGTTTGGCATCCAAGTTACCCATTTCCAAGGTGTCGATTAAACCCAATTTAATTGATGCAGCTGCCAAAGAAACTTTGCGCGTAACAAACTGAGGTGGGCGTAGAGGAGATTCGTGATTATACAAAATTCCACTACAGGCAAATAGACCATAGCGCTGTCGGTGATGCACCATTGTCCAGTGAGCGTGCAATTTTGCCGCAGCATAAGGATTTTTAGGGCAAAAGGGGGTTTCTTCATCTTGAGGCGAAAGCAAAACATCCCCAAACATTTCTGAACTGCTGGCTTGATAAAATCGCGTAGACAAACCAACTTGTCGCACAGCTTCTAATAGCCTGGTAGCTGTACCAGTTATTAAATCCAGGGTTCCCAAGGGGTCGTTCCACGAATCGGGTACGAAACTGGGAGCCGCTAAATTATAAATTTCTTGAGGACGGAGTTGTTCAACTGCGGTTAACAGCGCTGTACTATCTCTCAAGTCAACAGTGTAAATTTCTACCTGATTTGCGAGAGTTCCTAGTTTTGTTAAATTAGGTTGTCGATGTGGGGATACCAATCCCACAACTCGATAACCCTCATTGAGGAGCAAACGGCTAAGATAGTAGCCATCTTGACCAGTAATTCCTGTAATTAGGGCTGTCTTAATCATCTTTTGTACCCTACATCTCTGTCTTTTTAAGCACTAGATAGCACGTGTTGGAGAACAAAAATCAGGCTACCAACACTGCTGACAAATCCTAGCAAAGGAGCTACTACAACTCGAATGCTGACTTTACTGTACTAACTATTTTTTTTTATACATACATATAGGAATAAATAATCAAAAGTACGACCAAGTAGTCAAAGAACGATATCAACACTAAAAGCAATATTACATAGGTGAGGGCTGGTTTTATGACCCGCCTAAAGGAGTCAATTATTACAATGCTTGAATGCTTGGGCAATTCACTATAGCCTTTTCTGGCTCGAGCAGATTGATTCTCAATCTGCTCCAGATTTTATTAGAACAATCAACTCTTATCGAATAAAAAAGTAAGCCCACACCAAAACGTTAAGCGATGGTGTGGGTAATTAGTTCACTGTTCTTCTACACAGTATTTGACGATGAGCAGACAATTCCTACCATCCGCACCACGTTCGTAGACGACACGATCTGCTAGGCGTCGTAAGAGAAACCATCCATACCCACCTACTTGCAGAGTACCTGGTGCAGGCTCAGCGATCGCATCAGGATTGAAAGGTTTTCCATGATCCCAAATTTTAATCTCTAGCCGATCAATCCATAGATAAACGTCAATTTCAATGGTTGTTTCCGGGGGTAAAGCATGATGAGCGTGACGAACAGCGTTGGTAAAGCCTTCTGCTAATGCCAAGTTGAGGCGATAAAGTTGGGTTTCTGACCAGCCAAGTTGAGACAAATGTTGCAGACAAAATTGCTCAAACCATTGTTGCACCTGGTTTAGGAGCTTGAGTTCGCTCTTCACCGTCAGATGGTCTTGCTCCACTATGCTAAGCATTGACCGTGACTTGAATTAAGTTAAGTGAGAATTGTTTGTGTTTGTTAGCTTTTAATGATTTTAGCTTTTGGAATAGCTTTTCCATCCAAAACTTAAAATCCAAGATGCAACCTAGACTATTAAAATTGACGCCTGTTGATTTTTCTCAAAAGCACATCTGCACATGCTCTTGAAACTCACAGGCGTCAAAGCACTTTGTGGTGACTAATTTAGAACAGTCCCAAGGTCAAAGATTTATCTAATGGGAGGGCTGCACCAATACCTAGCCACAGGGTAACAAGAGTACCAAAGAGAAACACCGTGGTCGCAACTGGACGACGGAAGGGGTTCTGGAACTTATTAACATTCTCAATAAACGGAATGAGGATCAGTCCCAGAGGTACGGACGCCATTGCTAACACTCCTAAGAGTTTATTAGGAAGCGATCGCAAAATCTGGAAGACCGGATATAAGTACCACTCTGGCAGAATTTCCAATGGGGTGGCGAAAGGATTTGCTGGTTCACCTGTCATAGCAGGATCTAGCACAGCTAGAGCCACGATCGCAGCAAAGGAACCCATGATCACTATTGGAAATACGTAAAGTAGGTCATTAGGCCAAGCTGGTTCACCGTAGTAGTTGTGACCCATACCTTGAGCGAGTTTAGCTCTTAACTTCGGATCGCTAAGGTCAGGTTTTTTCTGTGTTGCCATATTTAAATGTGCTCTCCTGCTTAAATTAAGTTAAAGCATTTGTGAAAGCTATTAGCTATTAGGCAAGCCGCCCCAGGGCTTTTACAGCTTTCAGTTTAAGATGCAAGTGTTCGTCTTTGTGTAACTTATCTGTCACTAAATTCTTATTTTTCATAAGTTTAGAACAAACAACTCCATCTTGGAACTGATATTTGTTGCCTTTCGCTGATAGCTGAGATTACAAAGGGCCGGAAATGCCTTGCTTGCGGATCATTAAGAAGTGAAACAGCATGAAGACTGCAATCAACCAAGGCAATACAAAGGTGTGTGCGCTGTAGTAGCGAGTTAAGGTTGCTTGACCAACACTTGAACCGCCGCGTAGCAGGTCAGAGATAAGAACGCCGACAACGGGAATTGCTTCTGGTACGCCGCTGACAATTTTCACAGCCCAGTATCCTACTTGATCCCAAGGCAGAGAATAGCCAGTGACGCCAAAGGAAACGGTGATTACAGCCAGGATAACACCACTTATCCAAGTCAATTCACGGGGCTTTTTGAAACCACCGGTTAGGTAAACTCGAAAGGTGTGCAAAATCATCATCAGCACCATCATGCTGGCAGACCAGCGGTGAATGGAGCGAATTAGCCAACCGAAGTTGACTTCATTCATGATGTACTCTACTGAGGAGTAAGCTTCGGCTACAGTTGGCTTGTAGTAGAATGTCATCGCAAATCCAGTTGCAAACTGGATCAAAAAGCAAGTTAGGGTAATTCCACCCAGGCAGTAAAAGATATTGACGTGGGGAGGGACATACTTGCTAGTAACGTCTTCAGCGATCGCCTCAATCTCTAAGCGTTCCTCGAACCAGTCATAAACGTTGGCCATACAATCTCAAGTTCCTAAAAAGCGGTTGCGGTTGATAAATTCCGAAGTTCTGAATCGGCGATCGTTCGCCTAGCCTCGACCATAGAAAAAATTTCGATGGTCGCAAGCCTCAGATTGAAAAGTCCAGATCGGACACTGAATTTCTGTTTGCCTCTATCCGACACTCAGAGTTCTCGCAAACCGACCATCTGGCTTTTCGCTCCGCTCAGACTTCTCTCCCAATTAGCAATTTTGGGATTTTAGCAAAGAGGAATCTGTTCGTTTGTTTGTCAGCTTTCAGAGCGGTCAAAGTTTTAAGGAACTTAACACTCTGTAAACACCGAATATATTGCTATCTCTTTGCAACCTAGCACCAAAAATGGTGGTAACAAAGTAGATTTTATCGTCTAGTGAGTGGGATCTACTTGCACCAGTTGAGGAAACAACTAGATGAGAGCAATGCACCACTTCTATAAAAAAAGTAACATAGTCGAGAGATAGATTTCATAAACAACAAGGTAACTGGGCAGTTCTAGGCAATTTGGGTTGAGGTGGAATTTAAAATGGGGTTCATGCACACAAAAGCTTTTCGGTTAGGATTTTCATTGTTAGTGACGGTTTGGTTGGCGCTGGGCACACTTATTCAACCAGCAGCGGCTTTGACGGGGGAACAAAAACTTGTTTCAGAAGTTTGGCGAATTGTCAATCGCACTTATCTAGATGAGACATTTAATCATCAAAACTGGGCAGCAGTCAGGCAAAAAGCTCTAGAGAAGCCGCTGCAAGACAATCAAGCCGCTTATGGAGCAATTCAGAAGATGCTCAAGAGTCTCAACGACCCGTTTACCCGCTTTTTAGACCCAGAGCAATACCGCAGTTTACAAGTAAATACTTCTGGAGAACTGACGGGGGTGGGGTTGCAAATTGCTTTGAATCCTGATACTGGTAAATTAGAAGTAGTAGCTCCTATAGAAGGTTCCCCAGCAGATAAAGCCGGGATTAGACCACGCGATCGCATCATCAAAATTGAGGGTACTTCCACTGAAAATTTGACTCTCGATGAAGCTGCGACCAGGATGCGCGGGCCAATTGGCAGTCTTGTGACTCTCTTAATCGAACGAGACGGAGAGGGAGAAACAGAAATTAGAGTTACGCGCGATCGCATTGCTCTTAACCCTGTAGTATCAGAATTACGTGTTTCCCCAGAAGGTACACCCATTGGCTACATTCGCCTAACTCAATTCAACGCCAACGCCTCAATGGAATTGGCGCACACTATTTCTAGTCTAGAAAAAAAAGGCGCTGCTGCCTACGTTTTGGATTTACGAAATAATCCTGGGGGGCTATTGCAATCAGGAATTGAAATTGCTCGCTTATGGTTAGACTCCGGGACTATAGTCTATACCGTTAATCGGCAAGGCATTCAAGGAAGTTTTGAAGCCTTTGGCCCACCGCTGACAGAAGATCCTCTAGTGCTTTTGGTGAATCAAGGAACTGCTAGCGCTAGTGAAATTCTGGCCGGCGCACTGCAAGATAATGGTCGTGCTCAACTAGTAGGCGAAACCACCTTTGGTAAAGGCCTAATCCAATCCTTATTTGAATTATCAGATGGTTCAGGCTTGGCAGTAACAATCGCTAAGTACGAAACCCCCAAGCACCGAGATATTAACAAACTAGGTATTAAGCCAGACAAAGTAGTTTCCCAAGAGCTGATTAACCGTGAAAAGATTGGCACTCAAGCAGATCTACAATATCAAGCGGCGGTGGAACTTTTGGTCAAAGACTCAGTAGTAGCGGGAAAGGCGTGATTGGGAATTGGGCATGGGGCATTGGGGAAAGGGAAAGGTAAAAATCATCCCTTTACCCTTTAACCCCTTCGGGTTAACGCTCTTACGTCGCTCTAAGTGTACCTCTACGGGGAAGCAAGCTACAAAGCAGCGTCTCGTAGAGAAAACCGCGCTGGCTCACCTTTTACCCCTCTTTCTTAATAGTTTCTAGTCCCTAATCCCCAATACTCAGTCCCTCACAGGATGGGTTGTGACTGAAGCAAAGCCTGTAAATCTAAGCAGGCAAGGCGCTGATAAGCTTGATCTATTACACGTTTGCCTCTAAGAAAACCCGTATTAGCACCGGGACAAATATACTGGAGAGTTTCTGGTGTAAAGCGCTCAAAGAGGAGCCGAAGACTTTTAATTTGTCGGGGCCAGTGAAAGGTTTTTGCCGATCGCAATGGTACTGGTTTGCCCTGCTGATTGGGGACTAAATGGCGTCCAGAAAACAGCATACCTCCCAGGTTACTGTAGTAAAGGCAAGATGATCCAGGAGTATGACCTGGTGTCCAAATCACTTGTATTGTTGAATTGAGAGTTAATTCTTGACTAAAGGTAGTTACGGTTAAGCCTGGTAATAAATAAGCCTCTTGCTCTTGGATGAGAATCTCGCTGTCAAAGGTTTGTTGGATTTGTGCTGTCTTGCCAATAGCACCTCGATGAGTGAGGAATAACCAACGTACGCCTCCATGCGATCGCAAAAAATCCTGATTTGTTTGTTCTAAAGCAGGGCAATCTATGAGGATATTGCCTTCATTTCTTACAATAAAGTAAGAGGTTCCCCCTAACGTGTCCCGATTTGGTGGAAAGGCAAAAATGCTCTCAGGCGCGAAGTTCTCATTAGAGAATGAACCTTGAGCTTCGTGAGAGAACACAGCCCGTGGTGGCTTAGCTGTATGACTTGGCTGTTGAGGTAAGGGGCACATGAGAAAAAAGCCGAAATTGAGGAGTTGTGGATAATCAGGTTAAAGTGTGGAAATTCTGAAGAATTGCAACTTGAGAGATAACTAGCACTATTAACCGTTGTTGAAAAGATCGGAGTTTGAAGTCTGCCTTGTAATTAGTACTGTGGTACTCATCATACAGGCATGATATTCTATCAAAATTACTGAAGATAACATGGCATTTTGGTTTCTCCTTTTACTGGGGCTGGCTACTTATTTAATGGTGCAGCGCAGCGTCGCTCATATCACCCGAACACCAGTGTGGTTATTATGGCTGGTGTTAATGACACCCGCATTTGTATTGAGCGGATGGACGCTGATGTATGGGGCCAAGCAACCACCGCCGCCATCGCTGCTCATTTGGCCGTCAGTTGTGTGCCTGCTGCTATACTGGCTGTTGTTTCAATGGGGACGTCAAGCACCAAGGGACACACAGACCCAAGCCCAAGCCCCGGAATCACAGTCGGCGACCCATCCCATAGCAGAAACAGCACCAGTGCGTCCCATTGAGCCAACAGAAGAAACCCAGCTGCGAAATTGTTTTTCCTGGTCTACATACTACGTCCAAAACATTGAGTATCGACCCCAAGCGGTAGTCTGCCGAGGTCAGTTACGAACTACACCAAATAATGCTTACCAGCAGATTAAGGCAAATGTTGAAGCACAATTTGGCGATCGCTTCTTGCTAATCTTTCAAGAAGGTTTGAATGGTAAACCCTTCTTTGTGCTGGTTCCTAACACTCAAGCTGCTAAAGAGGGAAATTTACAACGCAACCCAGAAAAGTTAACTCGACCAGGATTAGCACTTTTGCTGCTAGCAGCTACTTTGGTTACTACTACTTTGGTGGGAGCGAAAATTGCTGGTGTTGAGCCAACGACACTGGAATCTGACCCAACTGTCCTTTTGAAGGGATTGCCCTATGCTTTAGGACTAATGACTATTTTGGGCATTCACGAACTTGGTCACTATTTAACAGCAAGATTCTACAAAATTCGCTCGACGCTACCTTATTTTATCCCCATGCCTTTTTTCTTGGGAACTTTTGGCGCATTTATTCAGATGCGTAGTCCGATTCCCAACCGTAAAGCTTTATTTGACGTTAGCATTGCTGGGCCAATTGCAGGCTTTATTGCAAGTTTGCCATTACTAATATGGGGCTTGGCTAATTCAGAAATGGTTCCCCTCACTGAGAAAACAGGTCTGTTGAACTTTGATGCCCTCAATCCCAGATATTCAATTTTACTAGCGTTGCTCTCGAAGTTGGCTTTAGGTAGTCAATTAACGTCAAAATCAGCTATTGATTTACATCCCTTGGCAGTAGCGGGTTTTTTGGGTCTGATTGTTACAGCATTGAATTTAATGCCAGTAGGACAACTAGATGGGGGTCACATCGTTCATGCGATTTTTGGGCAACGAACCGCAATGGCAATTGGTCAAATTTCTCGTTTGTTGTTACTAGTACTTTCGTTAGTCCAAGATGAATTTCTGTTGTGGGCAATTATCTTATTATTCATACCGTTGATTGATGAACCTGCGCTGAATGATGTCACCGAATTGGATAACGGACGTGACATTTTAGGTTTACTGGCAATGGCTTTGTTAGTTTTGATTGTATTGCCGCTACCGCAGGCGATCGCTGGCTTGTTGCAAATTTAAATAGTGACATTAAAAGAATGGCTGGTGCATCTGGGACAGATATAGCGTTTCCTAATTTGCTGAGGTATAAATTTATCTAGCTTGAAAAGTTTTGCGCCGTAAAACCCGGACGCGCAGACTTCTCTGCGCCTCCAGAACTTTTCGTTGTCTTCATCTGTGGTGAATTATTTCTTCTCGTATCTAACTCAAGTGAAAACTACTATATATCAGTCATCTATAATGTTTAAGTTGTAAATTAATAATAACAATTAGCACAAAAAGCGCAGAAATGATATAACGAAGCTTCTGGGTGATTAAGTGTTAAATTCGATCTAAATTGACTGCTAAAGCCACTATGATTTCAATCAAGAATATCTGAACGCTTACTGATTTTAAACGTCATTAGTTCTAAAGGTAAATGGCAAAGCTGAAATTATTATGCATGAAACTTCAGCTTTTCAAACTTTGTTGAATCGATTGCAACAAACTGAAGCTGAACTGGCGTGACTACGGAGTAACCAAACCGTTTTCGCAAGCTAGTTCAACCTAGTACTAGGATGCTGCTATCCTTCACTACTGATCTTCCATTGCGTCATAGCTGCAAACTGGATGTAACAAAATTTCAGGTTTATGGTCACTGCTGGTTCAGCCTTCTAGATTTATGAGTTTTGAGCATCACGATCCATCTCTAACTGTATCTGAGCAGAATGGGCCTGCTGCATCTATTGATTTTCGCGCCCTGTTTGAGGCGGTTCCCGGCTTGTATCTCGTGCTAGCAGCCGACTTATCTAAGTTTAGGATCATTGCAGTCAGCAACGCTTACTTGCAGGCAACAATGACCCAACGAGAAGAAATTTTGGGTCGCGGCATTTTTGAAGTGTTTCCCGACAACCCTAATGATCCTACCGCGAGTGGAGTCCGCAACCTCCAAACTTCCTTAAAGGCAGTAATCCAGAGCCGAACCAGCGACGTGATGGCAGTTCAGAAATATGATATTCCCCGTCCAGAGTCTCAAGGCGGTGGTTTTGAAGAACGCTACTGGAGTCCGGTCAATTCACCTGTGTTGGGAGAAAACCAGGAGGTTGCTTACATTATTCACCAGGTTCAGGACGTGACTGAATTTGTGCAGCTTCGACAGCAGCGCAATGAACAATATTTAGAAAATCAGGCGTTGCGAAGTCACTCTGAACTTATGGAGGCAGAGGTTTATCTCCGTGCTCAAGAATTAAAGGAGGTGAATCGACAGCTTCAGGAGGCAATGCACCACGAGCAAGAACTGCGAATGGAGGCGCAAGCTGCCAAAACAAGCTTGGATGGCGTTTTGATGAGCCTTAGCGACCAATTTTTTAGACTTGATGGGGAGTGGCGCTACACTTACGTCAATGATCGCGTGCTGGAAGTGACTGGCAAATCCAGGGAAGAACTAATCGGACAAAGCATTTGGGACTTGTTCCCGGAAATGATAAATAGCCAGTTTTACAGCGAGTTGCATCGCGTTGTTGTTGAGCAAACTCCTACCCAGTTTGAATACTTTTATTCCCACTGGCAACGTTGGTTTGAAAACCGTGTCTACCCTTCAGAAAGCGGAGTTATCATCTTTGTCACGGAAATCACCAATCGTAAGCAAACACAAGAAGATCTCCGGGAAGCTCATGTACAATTAGAGTCTGCTTTGTTGGCTGGAGCGGTTTATACTTGGCGGTGGAATCTTCTCGAAGACCGAATTACTATAGATGCAGCTTTTGCTCACTTGTTTGGATTAGACCCAGAAAGTGCAGCAAAGGGATTGCCGATTGAGATGTTTTTGCGTGCTATGCACGAGGAAGACCGACCACGCGTCTTAGTGGCAATTAACCAGGCGATCGCCACGGGTGAGGAATATCTGGCTGAGTACCGCGTTTATACTGCCACTGGCGAGGAGCGGTGGGTTACTGCACGAGGTCATGTTGAATATGACACCGCTGGTAAACCAGTCGCTTTTCCCGGCGCACTCGCAGACATTACCGAGCGCAGGAAAGCCGAAGAAGACCGCGATCGCTTCTTTCAACTTTCCCGTGATATGCTGGCAATCGTTAATACTGATGGGTACTTTCTACAGGCTAGCTCGGCTTGGACTAAAACGCTCGGCTATACCTTAGAAGAATTAACCACACAGCCTTACATTGAGTTTGTTCATCCAGATGATCAGGCTGCGACGCAAGTTGAAGCGCAAAAGCTAGCCCAAGGTATCCAGACCAGTGGTTTTGAGAACCGTTACCGCTGTCGAGATGGCTCCTACCGCTGGATTTTGTGGAGTGTTGCCCCTTTCCTAGAGCAAAAGCTGCTCTATTGTGTTGCGCGTGATATTACCGAACGCAAATGCGCGGAGGCAGAGCGTGAAAAACTATTAGTACGGGAACAAGCTGCACGAGAGACAGCTGAGGCAGCAAATCGGGTCAAAGATGAGTTTTTGGCTGTGCTATCCCATGAACTCCGCACGCCCCTGAACCCGATTTTGGGATGGTCAAAGTTGCTGCAATCTCGCAAGCTAGATGAGCGGAAAACAACCTATGCACTGGAAACGATCGAGCGGAATGCTAGACTCCAGGTGCAACTAATTGAAGACCTGCTTGATGTTTCTCGCATCTTACAGGGTAAACTTAGCTTGAATGTCGCTCCAATCAATCTTGCTATGACTATTACAGCCGCATTGGAGACTGTGCGACTGGCAGCAGAAGCCAAATCCATTCAAATTCAAACGGTACTAAAACCGGATATTGGACAAATCTTAGGCGATGCAGGTCGCCTACAGCAGGTGATCTGGAATCTTGTCTCGAATGCCGTCAAGTTCACACCTCAAGCAGGAAAAGTAGAGGTGCGATTAGAGCGCGTTGATTGTGATGCTCAAATTCTAGTCAGCGACACTGGCAAAGGTATCCATCCTAACTTTCTTCCCCATGTGTTTGAGTATTTCCGACAAGCAGATAGTGCTACGACTCGAAAGTTTGGTGGCTTAGGGTTAGGATTAGCGATCGTCCGCCAAATCGTCGAGTTGCACGGCGGTACAGTTCAGGCAGAAAGCTTTGGAGAAGGACAGGGAGCCACCTTCACTGTCAAACTTCCGCTGATGCAGCAACAACTAAGAATGCATCAACAAATCAGGGAATCTCAACCTTGTCCAGATTTGCAGGGCGTTACGGTTTTAGTAGTGGATGACATGGCTGATATGCGGGAGTATATCAGTTTTATACTAGAGCAGGAAAAAGCACATGTAATTGCTGTGGCTTCGGCTGCTGAAGCCCTGGCTACTTTAGCTCAGTTTCAGCCAAGCGTGTTGGTGAGCGATATTGGCATGGCAGAGATGGACGGGTATATGCTAATGCGGCGAGTGCGAAGCTTAAAGTCTGACCAAGGCAGAAACATTCCAGCAATTGCTTTGAGTGCCTACGCTGGAGAAATAAATGAGCAAAGGGCGATCGCGGCAGGATTTCAACGCCATCTCGCTAAACCAGTAGAGCCAGCTGCATTAATTGCAGCCATTGTGAGCATTCTTAAGTAAAATCTATAGACTATTTTTTACAATAATTTTATTGTAGTAATTGCTACTGTTTACCAATTATTTTGGTAGTATGATATCTGATATTCAGAGATTATTGTAGACTAATGCTCTGCTTTTAAGATTTTCTTATTATCTATTTATTACCAACTTAAAAAGACTTGAGATCCTAGAGCATCGATTCAGTAATCGCAAAAACCCGATTTCTTTTCGGTAAAACGACCAATTATCGTTGACTGTAGAGATATTGCAATGCAACGTCTCTACGAAATAATCGGTTTTTCTCGTCCCTATCTTGAATACTGAATCGGTGTTCTAGAAACAAATAATCAACGCATTTTTACTTTGATGAGTAAGGATATTGGGCAACTTTTATCTGGCAATCAAGCCAAACCTGTGTTTAATAAACAATGTTTGACGCTAGCTAAGAGTTGACAAAAGAGAAATTTTAATTAGGTTAATTTGAACTATTCATAACAAATTGCATACATCAATTCTTCTACACACATCTATAAAAATGGATTTATCGCCCCTCTGGATATCACTTAAAACCTCATTACTCGCTACATTTATCACCTTTTTTTTAGGCATTGCTGCTGCCTATTGGATGTTGGAATATCGCGGCAAAGGTAAATCTTTGATTGAGGGTTTATTTATTGCACCGCTCATTTTACCCCCTACAGTAATTGGTTTTTTGTTACTGCTATTTTTTGGCAAAAATGGCCCAGCAGGGAAACTGATGGAGTCTTTGAATTTTAGTATTGTTTTTACTTGGTATGGTGCAGCGATCGCAGCTACAGTTGTCGCTTTTCCATTGATGTATAAAACTGCGCTGGGAGCTTTTGAACAGATAGATGGGAATCTACTACGGGTAGCCAAAACTCTTGGTGCAAGAGATACCGCAATCTTTTGGCGCATTAGTTTACCCTTAGCATTACCTGGCATTGTAGCCGCCACAACTCTTGCTTTTGCTCGCGCTCTAGGTGAATTCGGCGCCACGTTGATGTTGGCTGGTAACATTCCTGGACAAACTCAGACAATCCCTATGGCAATTTATTTTGCTGTGGAAGCTGGAGCAATGAACGAAGCCTGGTTTTGGGCGATCGCTATTATGATAATTTCTCTATCTGGAATTATTGCAGTCAATCTTTGGCAGGAATTTAGGGAGAGAGGAGGGTATGGGGGGACAAGAGGAGCAGAGGAGCAGGGGGGGCAGAGGAGCAGGGGGAGCAGAGGAGCAGGGGGGCAGAGGAGCAGGGGGGCAGAGGAGCAGGGGGGCAGAGGATTATTTGTAGACATCGAGAAACGATTGCCGAGTTTTCATCTCCAGGTGTCATTTAATAGTAATGAGCAACCTTTGGGATTATTGGGAGGTTCTGGAGCGGGTAAAAGTATGATTTTGCGCTGCATTGCGGGGATAGAAACACCGACTAGAGGGCGCATAGTCTTGAATGGTAGAGTATTATTTGACTCGGAACAAGGAATTAATTTGCCAAGTCGCGATCGCCGCGTCGGTTTTTTAGTGCAGAATTATGCTCTTTTCCCACATTTGAATGTGGCGCAAAATATCGCTTTCGGTTTACCAAAGGGACTATCTGCTGGGGCTATTCGGGTACAGGTAGAAAAGCAACTAATAGCCATGCAGTTGCAGGGATTAGGCGATCGCTTTGTGCATCAACTTTCTGGAGGACAGCAGCAACGCGTAGCCTTAGCCAGAGCATTGGCTAGTCAACCAGAAATCTTACTTTTAGATGAGCCGTTTTCTGCACTGGATACCCACTTGCGTAGTCAATTAGAACAGCAAATGACGGCAACTTTAGCTGAATATCAAGGTGTGACTCTATTTGTTACCCACAATATGGAAGAAGCTTACCGAATTTGCTCTAATCTGTTGGTATTGGAGCATGGGAAAGCAGTTCATCATAGTTCTAAATACGATATTTTTGAGCATCCTGCTAATGTGAGTGTTGCTCAATTAACTGGGTGTAAAAACTTTTCTCGTGCTGTTCTCAAATCATCAGAACAAGTAGAAGCAGTTGACTGGGGTTGTAGTCTCCAAGTTATTGAACCGATCAAGAGCGAATTATCTCATGTCGGCATTCGCGCCCATCAGCTCACATTTACCAGAGATTCATCCTGTGAAAATACCTTTGCCTGCTGGGTAGTACGCACAAGTGAAACGCCCCACCGTATGACGTTATTTTTAAAACTGCATTCTCCTGCTCATAGCCTTCAAGATTACCATCTGCAAGCAGAAGTTTTCAAGGAAAAATGGGTGACTATAAAAGACCAACCTTTACCTTGGTATGTGCGTTTAGATCCCCTGCGGTTAATGTTGATGGAGTAATTGGAGATAGTGACCAAATAATTATGAATTATTTTGACTCCCCCGTTTCCGGGGGATTTATTAAATAGCAACACTAACTCGATGCTGAATTAGCTGTTTCGGAAGCTTTCGCAGCTGGTGGAAAACCACCCATGCGAATCTCAGAAGTGAAAGAGGCTACACTGAAGCCGTCAGAACGCTTTAATACACTAGCCCGCATTCGTAAATTAGGGCTAGCAAACCACAGGCGTTCTTCAGACCAGATGGTTTCATACTCTGTAGTTAAGGTCAAAGCGCCATCACTGTCTATCGTATAACGTCTGGCTACTGGGGATTTCTCCGTATGATCCATCTCCCGGAGTAACTTGCCTTCAGCAGGATTATCTGCATCGGGTACTAAAACCAACACAGTAGAACCATTGGATTTTTCTGGCTCCGTGCCGTTCCAAGTAACTCTAGCGCCACAAGATGCTGAATCAGGAGCAATTTCGTACAGTTGACACAGTTTGATCACCTCTGGATGATCTGCTGCTAGCGTCTCAATGATGATGTCTGACTTGCCATGTTCAAATTGCTTATCAGCTAAATGGTGACTAGTACGATGGGAAAACCATTTACCAGCACTCAACTGAAAAAATTCTTCAATATTCATGAATGAAATTACCCTGCATCAAAATGCGAAAACCCCACTTATTATTAAAAGGTAGTAGGAACTGATATTAAGCTGGATTGCCTGTTTCCTCAAGTTTCTTAAGAGAAAACCTTGCTGCCTCAGCAACGTGGTTGTGATTGTCTTTTTCTAAGTATTTTAAAGCAGAGATACTCTTGGGAGTAGGAAGATGACCCAAAGCTTCTGCAAGACGTTGCCGTACTAACCAATCATCTGATTGGGCAAAGCGCAGGATTTGATCTACAGAATCAATATCTTTTATTTCTCCTAAAGCGGAGATTGCAGCTTGTTGCAAAACTACTTCTTCGCTATCCAACGCCTTAATGAGGATTTCGTGGGCGCGGGGGTCTTTAATATTGCCTAGAGAAACGGCTGCACTAAAGCGGACTAACCAATCAGTATCTTCATAAAATGCCCGTGAAAGCACTTCAAAGGCTCTGACATCACCCAAATATCCTAAAGCACCAGCGGCATCAGCACGAATACCATAATCTGGATCGGTTTCTAGTATTCTCACTAAAAGTGGATAAGATTCTTCCGTAGGCTTGATTCCCAAGGCAAATATTGCCATAGAGCGCAGTTGCAGAGATTCATCATCCAATACCTTTTTAATCAAAGGTACTGCGTCTTCAGGGGAAACGTGACGCAGATTGGCAAGGGCTACCATGCGATCGCGCAAATTCGGACTTTCTAACTGAGCAGAGATTTCCTGTAAACTGAGAGCGGTCATTTAGTTAAATTAGCGTTTCTTTACTTATCTTTAATTTACCTGATTCGCCCATCAGGCTGTCGCCATACCGAAGTAGCATTTTGCCGACTTTACGAGATGGCTTGATTATGAATTACAGAAATTGAGTAATGGAGCTAATTTATCCATGTGACTGAAAAACTAGTCTCTTGGCGTGAGATATTATCCAATTTGCTACTTACCGCGATCGCGTTCCAAATCATCGATGACTTTTTGTAAATACCATTCCTCTGACATTCCAGGATAATAATCTTGTTTTTGATCAATCAATCTTTGAGCTATTTCCCAATATCCTCCAACTAATCGCAAAAGTCGCTGACGTAGCAAGTTATCTTTTTGCTTTTTGGATTCAGGACTGAATTTTTGAATTTTTTCGAGATTATTTAAAACTTGTTGGTAATTTTCCCAATCTTCTTGTTCACAAAAAATACTTGCTGCTCGCTGATAATCTTCCACAGCGTTTTGCATTTCTTCTAATAAAGTATAAGCAATGCCCCGATTATAGTAAGCTTGGGCATCATTTGGATTAATTTGTAATACTTGGTTGTAATCTTTAATTGCACCCAGATAATTGCCCATTGCCCGATAGACATTACCTCTGGCAACATACACTAGGATATCTTCCGGTTGTATCTGGAGTGCTTGGTTAAAATCTGCGATCGCTCCTTGATGATCACCTAACAAATAACGTGCTTTGCCTCGGTTGCGATAAACAATTGCTTCTTGAAAATTCAGTTTTAGTGCTTGATTAAAATCTGCGATCGCTTCTCGATAATTCCCGATTTTACAACGCACAACCC
The DNA here is from genome assembly GCF_014904695.1 of Nostoc sp. MG11. GTDB lineage: Bacteria > Cyanobacteriota > Cyanobacteriia > Cyanobacteriales > Nostocaceae > Komarekiella. The sequence goes on from NZ_JACXXN010000003.1 coordinate 91,382, forward strand.
CACGACAGCAGTAAGCTTGGGCATCTTGCGAATCTGCTTGTAACACCCAGTTTAAATCAGCGATCGCCTCTTGCGTATCTCCCTTTTCAGCTTTTTCTAATAATTGTGTGAAATAATCGTTTGTAGATAGGATAGGTTGAGTTTTAATTGATTGCTTAACAGCTAGCTTTTCTGGTGGTTGTAGCTTTTTAATTTGTTCTAGACAAAGGCGACAATTTTCTTTGTCCTGTTGCTCTAAATATAATTCTGCTGCTTTTTTAAAATTAGCGATCGCATCTTGAATATACCCCTGTTTGCGCCGCACAATTCCCCGCAGACTATAAGCAGCCGCATAATTTAAATTCAGACGAATAGCGCGTTCAACATCCTCTAGCGCTCCTGGCAGATTTTTCAGCGCTACCCTGGCTAACGCACGACAATAATATGCTTCGACACTCTCAGGATTAAGGTTGATAGCTTCGGTGTAATCTGAAACAGCCTGGAGAATTGCGCCTAAGTCATAATATGCCAAACCTCGCTGAAAGTAAGCTTCAGCAAAGTAAGGTGTTAGTTGCAAAGCATGGTTAAATTCCTTAATTGCACCAGCATAGTCTTTTTGTTTGGCTTTTTCTAATCCCTTATAGTAAAATTCGTCATTCATGGCGTTTTTTGGGGTTGAATCAGTTAGTTTAATTCCAAAAGTCACTCGCCCTTAATATTCTAAGTATTCAGCGTGACTTTCATTCATTTCCTATTTTCTGTAAAACAAAACGAATATCTATCATAAATTTTTATAAATGGTATGTACCTTATGGAATATTGTATACTTCTAGCTTTTGAAGTTAGCTTTAGTCCAAACTTACGCTAAAACAGTAATATGTATATTTTTGTTTACTTTGAGTCCTACTACTATTAATAATACTTGGTACTGATGAAAATTAGAACTATCACCACAGGAATATCACTTCAATCGCTAAAAGATATAGAAAAAATTAAGCAAGCAGCTGCGTTTAATCAGCAAGCAAAGGCATTTTTTGAGCAACAAGGCTACGAAGTACAAACCACTAGAATAGCTACTAATGCTTGGTCAGAATATTCACAAGGATTATCAACAGTTGAAATTATCAGTAAAATTCAAACTTTAGAACAAATTGGTCAAAATCTTAATATTAGCTTTTTCAATATCGGTTATGCAAGCCAACCCGAAACCATAGCTATAATTCCAGATTTTAACAAAAATACATCGATTATTTACTCCTCAAGCAAAATTGGCGATCGCCAGACTGGTATAAACTTTGAAAATGCTTGGGAATCTGCAAAAGCGATTAAACGCATTTCGCAAGAAACTGAAAACGGCTATGGCAATTTTCGCTTCTGCGTGTGGGCAAACTGTCCGCCAGGTATCCCATTTTTTCCTACTTCCTATCATGTAGGAAATACATCTTTTGCTGTAGGTTTAGAATTAGGTAACTTGGTAATGCAAGCTTTTACCCAAGCTAACAATATACAATTGGCAGAAAAAAATCTGCAATCCTTGTTGGAAATCGAATTAAATAAGATTGCTGCGATCGCCGAAAAAATATCTGATAAATTTGATATTGCTTATGGAGGTATTGATACATCTCTTACACCATCATTAGATAAACAAAATAGTATTGCTGTTGCTTATGAAATACTAATGAATGGCAAGTTCGGACATCAAGGAACACTAGCGATTTCTGGTATGCTAACCCGTGCTTTGAAAAGTGTATCAGTAAAAATATGTGGTTACTCTGGTCTTATGCTTCCTGTTTGTGAAGATGTCGGTTTGGCTGCAAGAGCTAACGAGCAAACCTATAATATTACCAATTTACTATTGTATTCAGCAGTTTGTGGCTGTGGACTGGATACAGTTCCGATTCCGGGTGATATCACAACAGAAAAGATTGCAGCGTTATTAATTGATATGGCAACTTTAGCTATTAAGCTAGATAAACCACTATCCGCAAGATTATTTCCAATACCGGATAAAAAAGCTGGGGAAATGACTGCATTCAATTCCCCATATCTTGTAGATTGTAAAATATTTTCAGTTGACTAGAAAAGCAAGTTTTAGAATTCTTACTCCGAAAGTAAACTAGGTGAGGTGAGAACAAAAACGTCTCTCGTTCCCTGAGAATTTGTAACTGGTTTTATGGGAGTAGTGAAGTGGAAAAACTCATGATCGTTGACTAATACTAGTTCTCCTGGATTTAGAATTTTACTAAACACAGGCTTTTCTTTTTTAGCAGTGTATAAATGTGTTTCTCCGCCTTGAATATTATCTCGGTCAACGGAGAAAATAGCAATAAAATCAGTACCGTCTTGATGGATACCTTCCGGCGCGGGATTACCTAAATTATCGGGTGAACAGATAGTTCTAATTTGATGAACTCCGATTTCAGCTTCAGGATGAAGTTTACAGGAATCACTAAATGCCAAAACCAGATTCTTAAATATATCAAGTTCTATGAGTGCATCATCTAATTCTGCAAACTCTCTTTTGACATCACCCAATAATGGATTATATTCTTTGCTTTGGAAGAGATAGCCATGAGGTAGCTTGATTAAATTATCTCTAGAAACTGTGAACCTAGATAATCTTCTCAAACGATAGTTACCTTTGATATAAGGGTCAACAGGTAGTTCGTTAAAAAATTGCTTAAAACCTTCTAGATTTATTGAATTTACCTTTCTCAGGGTAAATAGAAAGGCATATTCTAATTCCGTTAATCCCCATACTTTTTGCATAGGATTTACCTCCTTGCATGTTTAAATCCTCCCAAATTTTTCTTTATGGGAGGCTTATACCCTTAAGTATATGCTACTTTTTATTAAATTGTCGTAAAAACGACTACAGAAATTGACAAATCATGATATGAGAAAGACCTTTCAAATGTACAAGATGTAATGAAACGTAACTAATCATGTTTCCACAAGATTCTACAAACAAGGTTGCTTTGCCAAGCTGCTAAATAGCAGTAGAGTGTATGCGCTACCAGTTTTAGTTCTTCAAAGAAGAATTACAGCAAAATCGACGTATATTTACTAGCAGCAACAAGGTTCCATAATGATTGATTGGCTTTATCGCTATCCACCTCTGTATTCTGGTATTTTGCTCAAACGCTACAAGCGCTTTTTTGCCGATGTTCAACTTGTTTCTGGCGAAGTAGTGATAGCACACTGTCCAAATACAGGGCCAATGACTGGAGTATCAACTCCTGGTAGTGCAGTACAGCTTTCCAAAAGCGATAATCTCAACCGCAAATTGGCTTACACCTTGGAACTAATTCAGGTGCATGATAATGAGCCGACTTGGGTAGGCATAAATACTGTTTTGCCCAACCGATTGGTGAAGATAGCTTTGGCCAAACAACTTTTCCCAGAATTGGGCGAATATAACCAAATCAGGGGTGAAGTAGTTTATGGGCAAGATAAAAAAAGTCGGGTAGATTTTTTCTTGACAGGGAGTGATAAGTATCGCCCGATTTATTTAGAAGTGAAAAACACAACTTGGGCGCAGGGGAGATTAGCAGTATTTCCCGACACGGAAACGACAAGGGGACAAAAGCACTTACGGGAACTGACGGCGCTGTTACCTCTAACTCGTGCGGTGATGCTTTACTTTATCAATCGGGGAGATTGTACTGAGTTCGCCCCCGGCGATATTACAGACCCTATATATGGTAAGTTGTTGCGGGCTGCGATCGCTCTCGGTTTAGAAGTCTTACCCTGCCGTTTTGATGTCTCTCCAGAGGGTATCCGTTATTTGGGTTTAGCAAAGCTGAAAATTTGATTACACAGTAATACCTCTGCATTCCTCTGCGTTCCCCTGCGTTAAAAGCAGGACACGTTTGCATCATCCCAGCTTTGTAAATTTTTTGTTATACTAGTTAATATAAATTTACAGAGGGTAACACCCATAAACAAGGAAACGCCCTCAAGTTCAATGGGTGTAAGACTTCAACATATTTAGCTTTAGATTAAAGAAGCTATTATTAACCCTCTAGTTTTTGCCCCAGTTTGGCATAGGAGCCAGAAATGAACCAGCCCATGAAATTATCTTTAGAACAAGAATTTAGCCTCCGTTGCTTTGCTGACCAAGTGCAGCAAATGTCTCGTGAACAAGCTCAGGCGTTATTACTCATGTTGTATGAGCGGATGATGATTCAAGAAAAGACTTACCAGCAATTGCTCAAGCATGAGTGGAAACTAGATTCCGACGCAATTCCTGGGTAAAGCAGGGAAGTAAATATGTGGTTGATGGCGTTGGAATTCAACGTATGCGGATTTTACTTTAATGAACGTCCAACCACTCTTCTATCAAATCAGTCAGCGTTTTAATTTTGGGAACTTAGGTGTGACAAGTAGAACGCTACTATTTCAGACCAAGCAGAGGTAGCAGCAGCAGAATCGTAGCGATAACCGTCATCGCGCATGAAGGTATGTTCTGCTTCATACAAGAAAGTTTTGTGAGATACCCTAGCATTTTCCAATGCTTTAGTTAAGGTTTGACGGTCATTCTCCGGTATATGCGGGTCAAGAGTACCCAACACAATTAGCATCTCGCCTTTGATTTCACTGACTCGCTCGATTGTATCAGCTACTCCCTTACCTAACTTACCACTCGGAATACCAGTAGGATAGCAGCAGACTGTTGCCTTAACTTCATCCAGAAAAGCTGCTCGGAAAGCTAAGTGTCCACCAATGCAAAATCCGAGAGTGCCTATTTGTCCCGGAGAAACTGAACTTTCTTTTTTAAGAAATTCAATCACAGCACGGCAATCAGTGTCATAATCAGCTACTAGAGTTCGGCGAGCATTGTCATTACCCCGCATCCGTCCAAGATCGTCTGGTTCAATAACTAGACCAACTGGCTCAGTTCGATGGAAAATTTCCGGGGCTGCTACTACATAGCCGCATCCTGCTAAGTAGTTAGCCAAACGAATCATTGCACCACCTAACTGATAAATATCACTCAGAAACAAAATGCCTGGATAAAGTCCTGTTGGTTTGGGAGATGCTACGTAAACACGCATTAAACTGTCGTCTACTCTTAACTCGACATTGCGCTTAATGATTTGCATTTTGTCTCCATGTGGTGCTTGCTTTCATTAGCTTCGCCGCCCGTTTTCGCTATTGCAATTTTTTTAAAGCGAATTAACGTATACTTCAGCGCGTTGAACAAGCTAAATTTCATCTATGTTTAGCAAATGCACCCTTGACACTCCTTTGCACGGAATAAATTTACCTTGATTGCCACCAAAAAATAGTATTAATTACTACATTTTAGGTATAAATGTTCATTTTATGAGTGTGATCGCGCGAAAATTAATCAGCGCTCAAGTTTACTAGTACTTCCTAACCCATACAAAGACTGATTAGGCACAAGTTGGCTTTCAAAACGGCTATAAACAATTTGGGTAGGATACCAGGGAGAAAACCAGTACAAATCTTGAATTGCTTTGTGAGGGCTGCTGGTGTCTGCCAACTCAAATTTAACTACAGCCAAATTATTTAATCCCACCACTTCTCGTCCCTCTTGAAACCAGGGTAAATTCCAGAACATTAGCCGCTTTAACCATTTGCGTTTGTCGTTTCTTGCTTGTTGTCGGGTAGTGATTAGCCACGGTATATTAGCTCCAAAGTCAGGAGTCCGAGTGTTTTGTCGAGGAATCCACTCTAATGCACAATACCAATCGGGTTTCATCTGTGGCTGCTGATGGCGGCGAGATTGTTTGGCTGTTTGTTCTACCATATTGAGTGGATTAGACCATCCTATCCACCGTCTTACCTTTTCCGGTAAAAGCCAGTCTTTCAATCGTGTATGGATGATCCGAGTAATAGTCTCTTCATTCTTCATCGCACTAGCAGTTAATTGCACCAAGACAGATTGCGTTTTAGAACTCGCAGAAGTAGCTACATGAGACATGCGAACAACAGAACCGTAGTGGATATCTCCAGACAGAACAACAACTTGTTGGCGTTGCTCAAATAGAGTAGTTATAAATTGCGCCAATGCTTCAGTGTGAATATTCCAGGAATCCCCAACATCAGCGGCAAACACTTTATCGCGTCGCAACTGCCAATGGTGAATCCAATCAATTACTTTTAAGCTAAATAGATTCGTAGGTGCAATTACTAATGTGGCTTGAATCTGAGGTGCTTGTTGTAGAGGTAGAGAGAGTTGTTGCTCGAAGGCTTGGGGACAAAGCAGCATCGGTGGCGCAGTTGGTTTGTCATCGGCAGGGTAGCCCCGCCATGTGCGCGTATCTAAAACAATCACTTCATGGCAATGACTCCGTACTGTATAGTGCCAAGTAAGTGCTTCAGGATGTCGCTCTAGCACAAATACTGAACCGTCTTGAACAAACTCAGGTAAGTTAGTGCTTGGGTTGGTAGGTGGCATCCCTAGATAACGGGCGATCGCATTATAAGCTGCAATATTTGTACCTTGGGAAGCAGACCACTCCTGAGCAGCTGCCAATAATTTTTCACCAGGTTGACCGACTTCAAATTGCTTGGGTGTATTGCCCCATGCCTGAGAAACTGCATAAGCTAACAGGGCGTTTTGAACAGTTCTTTGCCCCAAGGGTCGTCCCAGTACTCGTAAACACCATGCCTGATTGAGATTCCAATCATCGCTGACATCATGGTCATCAAAGATACTATACACGGGAATATTTGCGAAGGCGCGTCGCACTTTCCAGAGAGTATGGATAAACTGGCGCATCTCTCGAACTTCCCGATCCCACTGGCGACGCGCTTTGTTACCGCCCATCATCTCCCGTCCCTTGGGGAAAGTGGTCGGCCAGCACACAGGCGACCAAACCAATAAATAAGATGCGTAGTACTCACCAAGACCTAAAAGGTGACTGGCAACTTTGGCATCTTTATTGTGTAATCCGGCTGTAAAACCAGCTTGGTAAGTCGCAACTTCAACTCGCTGTCCGGGAGGTAACTGTTTGGGTGTATGGTAACTAACATTTGTAGGTTTATTCTGAGTCATTGGTAACTGTTCTTCCCAGCCCAGCAACACGTCGCCAAGCATATTAGACACCCACAATAGCGGTGCGGCAACATCGTCTCCGTAAATCTGATCGCCAGTGAGAAAAAGTTGATGGGGACGCTTTGCTGGTTGGTTTGCAGCTTCTTCGATTAAGCAATCTAAGATAGGCAGTGCATCGAATCCATCGCCGTGGGGTTTGCGACAGGAACCATGCACAAGTCGTAAATCTTGGAGACGGCTGGGCGGCAGAACAAATGTTGGTTTTTGATGTTCAAAATAGCTGATGTTGACGTTGGGAAAGCGGTTTGAACACAAAGCTTGCTGCAAAGATTGCTCATGAGAGGTTTGGTTAGTAAATTGGAGGTCATAAGCATATATGCGATCGCTAGTTAGGCATTCTCTACCCTTAGACTGAGCCGTTACCGCTACAATATGAAGTGATTTTCCCAGCGCAACTGTAGAGCGTCTTCCTTCTAATAGAGAGTTACCTAACACTGTACCGTCATGCGTTGTGTCGTACACCTTGAGTTCTACTTGACAAGGCTGTTTGAGTGCAACCCAGACCGTCACTGATTCGGGTTCGGTGTGTTGTAAAATTGGCCCCGCTAAAATCAATGGCAGATCTTGTAAAAACTCGTCCTCAGATTGATTGTTCATTGCATCGTCTAATATGAGGTTTTAATGTCATCAGGGCAAAGCAGTACAACATTGCCTAAAACTAAAGCTTGTAGTGTTTGATTGACACGGCGCAAACCTTGAGTATTTGATTCCAGCACAGCTTAACTTTGCCAAATTAGAAGTGAAATAGGCAAAGACTATAAAAACCGATAGCTGAAACAGTTACACAGTAGTACTTTTAGAGCTACTCTACTTTTGATGTCATGAATTCTCATATTATCCCAAACTGTAGACCTTGTGATCACCGTCTATGAGGTTTACAGAATTGTTGAGGAGGCGATGGGCTACGCCCCGCCAGAGGCGATCGCATGACTGCATATCTTAGTTGATAGGATAAATTGACTGTGGTAACGGGTTAAGGCTTCAATTCAGTAAGTAGGCGATCGCTCAAGAGTCTTTTTATTTTCGTGTCTTTGCGCCAAATTAATATGATTATTCTGGTAATGGGTGTATCTGGATCTGGCAAAACTACCATCGGGCTTCTATTAGCGGATGCATTACACTGGGAATTCAGAGACGCTGATGCTTTCCACTCGCCAGCAAATATTGAGAAAATGCGGCTTGGTATCCCCTTGAGTGATGCCGATAGAATACCTTGGTTGCAAGATTTGCAAAGAGCGATCGCCCAGTGGTTGCAAGAAAATAAAAATGTGGTGTTAGCATGTTCAGCACTCAAAGCTAACTATCGCCAGTTTTTGTCATTGGATAGCGATCGTGTCAAGTTAGTTTACCTCAAAGGATCTTTCGAGGTCATTCAAAATCGATTACAAGAACGCCACAATCATTTTATGAGCGAAAAACTCCTCAAGAGCCAATTTGATGCCCTTGAGGAGCCACCTGATGCTATGTATATCGATGTTTCTGAGCCACCAGAAATGATCGTGGATTATCTCAAGACATATTTTGAATAGACATTAGACCTCTTGCAAATGTCCGAAAGTTATTAGTGTCATTCTGACCAAAACGTAGTGGAGGGAGGAATCTCACTCCTATGTTTCGCTCCGCTCAATATGACAATTTCAGAACTTACGCACTCAGATCCCCCAACCCCCTTAGAAAGGGGGCTTTAGACGTTCCCCCCTTTTTAAGGGGAGCCAGCGCGGTCTTCTCCCTTCGCGTAGCGTCTCCAAGAGTTGGGGAGACGCAATCATGCGATGGGGTCTCCCCAAGTGGAGCGACTGGCGTGGGTTAGGGGGGATCAGGGTTTCAGGCTTCAGTGCGTAAGTCCTAAATTTAAGCATTTATGCAAGAGGTCTACTGTAGAGACGTTGCATTGCAACGTCTCTACGAAATTACTAAAGTTGATTTGAGGCTAGAAAAGCTTCGACTTCAGCAGATGTTGGTTGAGAAGCGATCGCTCCTGGTTTAATGGTAGTCAGCGCCCCAACAGCACTAGCATAGGTAACGATGCGTTTTGCTATTTGTGCATCCCGCAAGCTATGGATACCATGCTGACTCAGCTGGTGGATGAACCCTGCTAGAAAGCTATCTCCTGCACCTGTTGTATCGACTACGGAAATGGAAAACGAAGGTAATTTGCCCTCATTTTCACCCAGACAATAGGCACAACCGTTTTCACCATCTGTCACCAGCACCCCTTCAACTGAAGCCAGGCGATAAGTAATGGCTCCCGGATCGGCGGTATCAAATAGCCATTCGGCTTCTTCTTTGGAGAGTTTCAGAAAATCAACTCGCTTAAATGATTCTTGAATTTTTTGACGAGCGATGTTGGAATCTTGCCAAAATACAGGACGCCAATTGACATCTAGGACAATTTTCAGGTCGTATTGTTCTGCCAGTTCTAGGGCGCGGTGAATTGCCTGCTCGCTTTCAGGATAGGCTAATTCCAAAGTACCCAAAACCAGAAAATCTGCCTCTTGAAAGAGCAAATTTGGCAATTTCTTGGCTTGCAGGCGGGTGTCGGCAAATTCTGCGGTGTTATACTGACCAAATCCAGCAAAGGTGCGATCGCCTGCTAGATCTCGCGTCACGTAAACTTGCCGTGTTGGTGCTGTGGGATGGCGTTGCAACCCCGTAGTATCTACACCTACTTCTTGTAATAGCTTGACCAGTGCATTTCCTGGCTCATCTTCACCAACTGCTCCGATAAATCCTGCTGGCGTTCCCAACTTTACTAAAGCACAGGCTACGTTAGCTGGTGCTCCTCCTGGGTAGGGAGTCCAAGATTGAACTTCTTCCAGGTTTAGCCCCAATTGATCGGCTAAACAATCAAACAAAATTTCACCGAGGCACAAAACACGGGGATTGCTCATTTCATTTTAGATTTTCGATTTTGCCAAAAGTTGAGCCTGTCGTATGCGGGGAGAAGTCAAAGCGCCAGAAATCGGCGAACTGTGAACTTCGGGGGTTTCCCGACCTAGCAAACTTCTAAAGACAGATGACAAATTTCCAGTATAAAATCTACAATGTTCTCTGCTTATTTGTCGCCAGTCCTTCATACAATGAAATAGCAATTTTTACTACTCCCATATCATGTATATGCTCTGGATACTCGCTTGATTTACTCAATAATTATACGGTAACTTTATATTCAAAAAAGCAATATTTAATACATAAAAGTTTCGTGGTTTAGATTACTGTCAATTTTAAATCCAAAGAAAATATAGATAATGGTATTGCCACGAACACTTGAAACCCCTACCTACAAAAGAATCTTCTAGAATTAGAAAGAGCGATTAAGTACATATACCAAGGGAGGATAGAAACAGTCATGGCTGGTGGCGAGTCTCAGACCCCTGTTACTCTGTCAGACAGAGAACTGCAAATTATCGACTTAGTGGCCGCTGGCTTAACTAACCAAGAAATTGCAGGAAAATTGGAAATTAGCAAGCGTACAGTTGATAACCATATCAGTAATATTCTGACTAAGACCCAGACAGAAAATCGAGTAGCTCTTGTCCGCTGGGCTTTACAGTGGGGCAAAGTCTGTTTGAATGATGTCAACTGCTGTATTCTGCCTAATCAGAACGAATAAACAATTTGCTAGTAACGACGTGATTAATCTTGTCTAGTATGCTGACAACCCAATTTTGAGATTTACTGATTGTTCTCCTCACGCCTTTATTTCAGTGTGATCACCTCTACCAATTCCGCATCCTTTACTTAGTGGGAGTTTACGCTAATGGAGCCAGCTAACCCTCGGAAGCGGAAACTATAGATTCAGAATTCCTCTCAAAATGCAGCAGAACGGATTACTAGCCTATTGGTTCTGGGTAAAGGCAGTTTTCCTTCCATCGGTACTATTATATTTCCCTAGGAAAAAAATAATTAGTACCGATGGGAAATTTCCTCAGTACTCAACTGACATTTACAAAGACGAAAAGAAAACTCACGCTAACGTGAGTCTGGAACAAGCAGTTTCCTTAAGCCGGCGAAACTGCCCTTATAAATAACGTATTGCCAAAATCCATAAAGATCTTTATTGGAATATAGCGCTCTAACTTTGTTGTCAACGAATCATCAACAAAAATTAGCAACAATCCACAGGCTCAAGCGTTACATTTGAAAGAAATCTATGTTGCTCCATAGGCTTGGGGAGCAGTGTTCCTATGAATACTTCTGCTTCTGCCAAAGGTGGTTCATCTCCCTTTGACTTTTTTGGTTTTGATTTTACAATACCTTTATCTGGGAAAGTTCCGAGCCTCGAAGACCGACCCTTGGACTTTCCCCAACCTACACAAGATGCCGATTTACTCAAGCAGCTATCGTTTATTCCAGGTTTGAAAGAAATTTTGATGCTGCGACAGGTTCACGCCCTAGAACACGCAACTGTTTGGGTTCTAGGTGAATCAAAAAGCGCTTATTCTCCTCCACTAGCGTCTACTAATATTCAAGTTGATAACGAACTATTAAGCGGTTTGTCTACCGAACAGGGTTTCTACCTTTATGGTGAGGTAAACATTAGTGATTTGCGGCGAGCGATCGCACTTGCTCAACATCGCCTCACCAGTGGAGAATGGGATTTGGCTGTACATCCCCGTTGCGGCACCAATTTATCAGTAGCAATGCTCTTAACAGCTGGACTAGCTGTGAGTGTGCATCTTATACTACCGTTTCGACCAATTGAGCAGCTGATAGGTTTGGGGTTAGCAGCCACCACAGCAGCCGAACTTGCACCTGATTTGGGTTCTATGGCGCAGCGCTACTTAACAACTGCTATCCCCTTTAACCTAGCAATTGAAAATATTACCCGTACACGCGACGTTTGGGGACGACAGGGGCATTTTGTTAAGGTGTGCTGGCAAGATTAATTAGAAGGAGAGGAGTCAAGAGTCAAGGGTCAAGAGTTATTTTTTCCCTTGGTTCTCCCACTTCCTCTGATTCCCCCACTTCCCCTACTCATATAAAAAAATCGTGTAATGAGAAAGCTTTACTTCTTACTCCCTGGGACAGATGACAAATTTGCTTGTGGTGGTTTATTTGCAGAGTTAAAAACAGTTAATCTTGCTCAGCACTTCTGTAGTGCGGATGTTGTAACTTATCGTCAACGAGAAAAAGGCAAGCTTTTCATAGATGATTTGCTAAAAGAGAAAGATTTAAATGATGTACTTTTTGTCATTAGCTGGGGATTTGATGTTGCTAAACTTGTCACTAAGCTCAAATCTTACAACGTAGTTTATCATGCTCATAGTGCAGGTTACCCATTTGTGCTACCTGCGAGTATTCCGATCATTACTGTGAGTCGAAATACGATGGGATATTGGGGACAAAAATCACCCAACTCTCTGATTTACTATTTGCCTAATCAAATTCCTGAGGAATTTCAAAATTCACATATTGAGCGAGATATTGATGTTTTAGTTCAAACTCGAAAATCTTCTGAGTATTTAATTAAGCAATTGATTCCGGCGTTACAAAAAAAATGTAAAGTATTGGTCGTTGATTCCTATGTAGAAGATTTACCTGGATTATTTAATAGGGCTAAGGTTTATCTGTATGATTCTGCTGAATATTGGGCGAAACAGCGTGTTAGTGAAGGATTTGGACTGCAACCAATGGAAGCGATCGCCTGTGGCTGTCAAGTATTTTCTAGTGTCAATGGTGGATTGTCCGATTATTTAGATCCAGGATTTAATTGCTATAAGATTGCCGGCTATTCTCAAGAGTATGATGTACAACGTATTTTGAAAGTGGTTAATTCTTCCATGCCACTATCCTTTTCTAAAGAGTTTTTGACTGAGTATAGAACTGAAAATATTATTCAGCGTTTCCAAGTAATAGTAGATGAATTAAATGAATTTTTTGATCACAAAATCCGGCATTCATCTAATATTAAGAGTTTGACGAAAATGCGTATGGCAAAACTAATGGCACAGAGGATATACGATAAGTTCAGCAAAAAATATTTTAGGGGTTAATATTGTGGTGCGGCGTGAAAAAGATTGACGAACCACAAAAAAAGAGAGGAAATTAATGAATCGGCGGTTATTGGTAACAGGGGGTGCGGGATTTATTGGGGCAAATTTTGTGCATCATTGGTGTCAAATTTATCCCAGTGACCGAGTGGTAGTGTTGGATGCTCTTACTTATGCTGGAAATCGTCGTAATTTAGCGCTAGTTGAAGGAAGAGAAAATTTTCGGTTTGTGCAGGGAAATATTTGCGATCGCTCTGTTGTAGAGCAGTTATTAGCAACTGAAAATATTGATATCATCGCCCATTTTGCCGCTGAATCTCACGTTGATCGCTCAATTCTCGAACCTGGCGCTTTTGTGCAAACTAATGTGGTAGGAACTTTCACTCTTCTAGAAGCTTTTCGGCAGCACTGGGAGGCAAAATCAGAGCCGTCTAGCTATCGTTTTCTACACATTTCTACTGATGAAGTCTATGGTAGTCTGAACCCAGATGAGTCAGCGTTTTGTGAAACAACGCCCTACGCTCCTAATAGTCCCTATTCAGCCTCGAAAGCTGGCAGTGATCACTTAGTTCGTGCTTATTATCATACTTATAAACTCCCGACACTTATCACAAATTGCTCTAATAATTACGGGCCCTATCAATTTCCCGAAAAACTCATTCCATTAATGTGTATTAACGTCTTAATGGGTAAGCCATTACCTGTTTATGGTGATGGTAAGAATGTACGAGATTGGCTTTATGTAGGCGATCATTGTCATGCTTTAGATGTGGTGATTAATCACGGTAAACCAGGAGAAACTTACAATATTGGTGGTAACAATGAGGTAGAAAATATCAATCTTGTACAGATTTTGTGCCAGATGATGGATGAATTAGCACCTGACTTACCAGTTTTGCCCTCAAAGCAGTTAATTACTTTCATCAAAGATAGACCAGGACATGACAGGAGATATGCAATTAATGCGAACAAAATCAAAAATCAACTTGGTTGGACGCCTTCAGTTACAATTGCTGAGGGTTTACGTTTAACTGTTGAATGGTATCTCGCTCATCGTGATTGGTGGGAACTTTTGCTGTCTGCGGAATATCAAGCTTTTTACAGCAAAAATTATCTTGGATCGGCAAATGATCGTTGACACTAAGTTTGCTTCTCTGATTCTATCCCTCCCACAGTCTTGCGAGATAATGACTATCCTTAAATAGTAAGAGAATCAGATCAGCGTAAATTGCAAGCAGGTGTCAAATGCTGCAAGCAGAGCAGATATTACAAGAGCGTTATCAAGTTCAACGCCAACTCGGCAACAATGGGATTCGTCAAACTTGGCTAGCAAAGGATTTACGAGCTTCCGATGCAGAAAATTCGTTAGTTGTTGTCAAACTTTTGGCTTTTGGCGGTACTGTACAGTGGGATGACCTAAAACTCTTTGAGAGAGAAGCACAAATTCTTAAACAGCTAAATCATCCCCGTATTCCTCGGTATATCGATTATTTTTGTATTGACGATCGCACACTCTGGTTTGGCTTAGTACAAGAGTATATTCCTGGTGAGTCACTCAAGGAACAACTTACTATTAGCAAAAGGTTTACCGAAAAACGAGTTAGGAAAATTGCTATTGAGGTTTTGAATATTCTCATGCATTTGCATGAGTTGAATCCAGGGGTGTTGCACCGGGATATTAAGCCAAGTAATTTAATCTGGGGTGAAGATAATCATATTTATTTAGTTGATTTTGGCGCAGTTCAGGATAAGGCGGCAAAAGAAGGCGTTACTTTTACCATTGTGGGTACTTATGGTTATGCTCCAATGGAACAATTTGGTGGTAGAGCGGTTCCAGCATCGGATCTCTATGCACTGGGAGCAACTTTGATTCATTTGTTAACTGGTATCTCCCCTTCTGATTTACCGCAGCAAGATTTGCGGTTGCAATTTACTGAGCGAGTTAACCTGAGTCCGAGTTTGATCAGCTGGTTACAAAAGTTAACTGAACCGGCTCCAGAGCAGCGCTTTGCTAGTGCTCGTCAAGCGTTGAATGCTCTCAAATCTGGTTTGGCTGTCAAACCTGCCAAGAATCAGCTTTTGCCATTAAAACAAGTCACCAACAATTCTGGATGCGGAATCAATAATTACACTGAAGCCGTCCCAGAGGAAATTCTGGGGTGGAATTGGGGGGCGTTTCTACTACCTTGGTTATGGTTGTGGCCTAATCAAGTGTGGTTTGGGCTATTCTGTTTCGTACCACAAATTGGCTGGGTAATGGCGATCGCTCTCGGTGCAAAGGGCAATGAATGGGCTTGGAAAAGTAGGCCGTGGCGCAGTATTGAACACTTCAAAGCCCATCAAAGAGGCTGGGCGATCGCCGGTGTCCTCATTGGAGCACCTATAAGTATTGCATTGTGGACGTGGGCGATCGCTTTGCTCAAATCTGCATTGTAAGAAGAAGGCAGTCAGGAGACAGTGGGGTATTCTTCCCCTGCTCTCTTCTGACTCCTGTTCTTCTAACTCCTTACTTGCGATTCAACTACACCCACAGGACAAGCAACGTTTGTACCACCCAAACCACAATAACCATTGGGGTTTTTAGCTAAATACTGCTGATGGTAAGCTTCTGCGTAATAGAATTCAGGTGCATCCAAGATTTCTGTAGTTATCTCGCCATAACCTGATTTGTTGAGAGCTTGCTGATAAGCTTTTCGTGATGCTTCTGCTAGCTGCTTTTGACTTTCAGAATACACATATATTCCAGAACGGTACTGAGTGCCGCTGTCATTACCCTGACGCATTCCTTGGGTGGGGTTGTGGCTTTCCCAGAAGACTTTTAGCAGTTCGCCATAACTAATTTCTTTGGGGTCAAACACAACTAATACGACTTCATTGTGACCAGTCCGTCCACTACATACCTCTTCATAGGTAGGATTGGGCGTGAACCCGGCAGCATATCCTACGGCGGTGGTGTAAACTCCGTTCAGTTGCCAAAATTTACGTTCTGCACCCCAAAAACAGCCCAAACCAAACAATGCTTTTTCCAATCCATCGGGAAAAGGAGGTTTTAGGGGATTCTTATTAACATAGTGATGAGTGGGTACTTGTATAGACTGTGCCCTTCCTGGCAAAGCTTCTTCAGGAGTGGGCATAACCTGTTTTTTGCCAAATCCAAATAGCACCATTGATTCTGACTCTGATATACATCTTTATCTTATTTAATATTGTAAAGATTTTAGCGATCGCTTGGGATTTTCTCAAAATCCTCAATATCGCAAGTTTTGCGTAAGTTCTGATTCTATTGCGTGTGTGTTTTGCAACACTTGCAGAAATTTTTAAATGCGTGGAATACGTATTATTGTAGGGACACAATATATTGTGTCCATATGCGTAAGTCCTAGTTAATTGAAAAATAATGTATATTTTTCTCCAATAATAAAATTTTTATACACAAAAAAGTACTTGAGAGTCTTGCTCACTCAAGCACTTTCCCGTATAACTTTATACCAAACCACTTTTGCTCTGTAACATTTTAAATCTACAATACTCCCCTAACAGGGAGTATTGCGAGGATAAATTGTGACAAACATGTGGTGAAATGGTATCACTCCTTGCACTAAATAAGAATATCTTTTCTGCTATAAAACGGGGAATCTAGTGAGTGACAGTTTATCAACTGAACACTAAAAAAACTCATCATGGATAGTAACGAATAAAACAAAGCATAATTTGAGAAAATTTATATATTTAGTATATAAAAATTATATTTATTGGCGTTCACTTGCGTTTAGGAGCAAATCAGACAGTTTCGCAACGTGCAAAATGCAGTTATATAAATTACTCACCTTATGTAGTAAATACGCTGTGAGCTATCGGCAAAGAATCGCCATTGAGTATGCGAGAGATAGCTTATGTATTTAAATTACAATTTTAATGATCAACTAATTGAAATTCTCAGAAATAATCGCTTGTAATTTTTTTCAAATTTAATATTTAAAACCGACGATTTATGCAAAAAAAGCAAGTTAACAAAGCTGTGATTCCGGCGGCTGGTTTCGGCACTCGCTTGTTTCCAGCTACTAAAGTTGTCAAAAAAGAACTTTTTCCGATTATTGATCAAGATGGCAGGGCAAAACCTGTGATTCTAGCAATTGTTGAAGAGGCAATCAGTGCTGGAATTACAGAAATTGGAATAGTAGTGCAGCCAGATGATCAAGAAATCTTTGAAGATTTATTTAAAAATCCACCAAAAAAAGAACTTTTCGACAAACTGTCACCACAGAATCAAGAATATAGCCGATATCTCCAAGAGTTAGGCAGCAAGGTCACAATTTTAACGCAAAAGGAGCAAGCCGGCTACGGTCATGCAGTCTTTTGTGCCAAGGACTGGGTGCAAGATGAGCCATTTCTGTTGATGCTGGGCGATCATATTTATGCATCTGACACAGAAAAATCTTGTGCACGTCAAGTTTTAGATGTTTACGAACAAGTTAATAAAAGCGTTGTTAGTTTAACTACAATGCCAGCAGAGATGATTCATAAAGCTGGATGTGTAACAGGAATTTGGCAAGAATTAAATTCAATTATTGAAGTAACACAACTCTCTGAAAAACCCACCCTTGAGTATGCATATCAGCATTTGCGTGTAGAAGGAATGGCAAAAGATAAATTTTTATGTATATTTGGCTTATATTTATTGACGCCGGAAATTTTTGATTTTCTGGCAGAACACATCAATAAAAATTTCCGGGAACGGGGTGAATTTCAGTTAACGTCTTGTCTTGATAGATTGTGTCAGCAAAAGGGAATGACAGGATATGTTGTTAAAGGTAAGTGTTTTGATACAGGATTGCCAGATGCTTATCGCCAGACGATGATTGATTTTAGAAATATATAAATAAAACATAATAATTAAGCGATCACCCATAATTTAGGTGTTGAAATCACCCCGTGTCAGAGAAAATATAATCAGGCGATCACTCGTAGGGTAAAAATTACCTCTGTGTTATTCTGAACTGACAGCTACCTCTAACATTCGTATTGTTCCAAAATTGGCATCTATTTCCACTTCTACACCAATTGGTAGGGTAAATTTATCCTTAATATGACCAATCATTGAACCGTACCAAGCGGGAATGTTTAGGGGAATTATATGGTCTTGTAATACTTGCATTAAGGTAAATGATGGTTCATCCCCAGGACTACAATTAGTACATTGCCCAAATATAAAGCCAGCGATTTGGTTAAGAATACCAGCAGTTTTTAACTGCGTCAGCATCCGGTCTAAACGATAAACATCCTCGCCAATTTCTTCTATAAACAGGATGCTTTTATTCCAGGAAGGCAGGTAAGGTGATCCTACCATCGCTGCTAACACTGACAAATTACCACCCACAAGTTTACCCCTTGCCTTTCCGGGTGCGATCATCTCCACTGGTACTTCTCTGGGATTAAGATTTTGCATTGTCACCGCTTCAGCATTAAATAAAATGCGCTTAAGGTAATCTACCGTTAACTGATTCCAAGTAGACGTAGCAACTGGCCCATGAAAAGTAATTACCCGACTGCGGGCATTAATTGCTAACAATAGAGAAGTAATATCGCTGTACCCCATGAGGATTTTGGGATGGGAACGGATCAGCGAGTAGTTAAGTAAAGGTAAAATGCGACTACAACCCCAGCCTCCACGCATAGCAATAATTGCTTTCACTGAGCGATCGCTAAACATCACGTTAACATCCTCGGCGCGATCGGCATCTTTACCAGCTAAATAGCCGTAGCGATCTAAAATATGCTTCCCTAGCTTGACTTTTAAGCCTAACTGTGATATCGATTTCTTTGCTGCTTCGATGTCTTTAGCGTCAATGATACCCGCAGGGGCAATCAATCCTACCGTATCACCTATTTGCAGGCGGGATGGTTTGAGGATGATGTTCGGGGATAGCTGACCGTGGGCAACAAGTGGAGGGCTTTGGGTAGCTAAGGCAGCTAACCCACAGGTTGTGATAAATTGTCGGCGCTTGATAGTCATGATGGGATAGCGTAACATTTACCACCCATCTTGAGAAGTTCTGGGAAGAAGTTTTCTTTGGAAATCAAAGACACGATGACGCCAAGAGTTAAATTGCGATCGTGTCCGTTACCATTTTCTCTAAGCGACTACAAAATTCACCAACTTCCCAGGCACTACAATCACCTTTTTAATTTCCTTACCTGCGATGTAACGTTGGGCGACTTCTGATTCACAGGCATACTTTTCCTGCGCTGCTTTATCTGTTTGCGTTGGCACTTGAATCACGCCGCGAAATTTGCCGTTAATCTGAATCGTCAAAGTGATTTCATCAGCTACTAAAGCAGCAGGGTCAAAAGACGGCCAAGTTTGAGTGTGGACTGAATTACTCTCACCCAACAAATGCCACAATTCATCAGCAATGTGTGGCGCAAAAGGAGCTAGCAACGCTACCAAAGTCTGAATTCCTTCTGCATAAATTGGTGAATTTTTGCACTTGGCATCAGTTAAGGCGTTACTCAACTTCATCAATTCTGAAATAGCTGTGTTGAATTGATATTCGTCCTCCAAATCTTCTGTCACAGCTTTAATAGCAGTGTGAATCGCCCGCCGCAATTCCTTTTCCGGCTGAGACAAATCAGATAGTTGGGCTTTTTTACGGGATACTCCAGCAGCAACATAATCTGTCACCAAGCGCCACACCCGATTTAAGAAGCGGAATTGTCCTTCTACATCAGCTTCATCCCATTCCAGGTCTTTTTCTGGCGGTGCTTTGAACAAGATGAACATCCGTGCTGTATCTATGCCATATTTGCCAATGACATCTTCCGGCGCGACACCATTACCCTTAGATTTGGACATGGTGGCATAAAGGCGTTGCAGTGGTTCACCTGTCTGGGGGTCACGAGGATCAGCTGGATTCACAAGATTCGAGGGAATCCATTTATCTTTACCGCCCTTGTTGGGATTTAAGTAAGTTAAGCCCTGTACCATGCCTTGAGTCAACAGACGTTGGAAAGGTTCATCAAAATTCAACAAGCCTCTATCCCGCAACACCTTAGTAAAGAACCGCGAATACAACAAATGCAAAATCGCGTGTTCAATCCCACCCACATACTGATCAACTGGCATCCAGTCGTTGGTTTTACTGGAATCAAAAACCTGCTGCTCGTTCTTGGCATCAGGAAACCGCAAGAAATACCACGAAGAATCAATAAAGGTGTCCATCGTGTCGGTTTCTCGCTTCGCTGGAGTGCCACAAGTCGGACAAGGCACATTTACCCAGCTTTCTAACTGAGTCAAAGGTGAACCACCACGTCCGGTAAATTCTACATCTTCCGGCAACTGCACTGGCAAATCTTGATCGGGGACTGGCACTATTCCACAGTTGGGACAGTGAATAACTGGGATGGGTGCTCCCCAGTACCGCTGGCGCGAAATCAACCAATCTCGCAGGCGATATTGTACGCGCACCTTCCCAAAACCTTGTTTTTCGGCGTATTCAACGATCGCTTGCTTAGCATCTGTAGAATTCATACCAGTAAAAGGCCCGGAATTAATTAAAATTCCTGGTTCAGTGTATGCCTGGTTATATTCAATCTGAATAATTTGTGTGACTTCATCTATCTCTGATGTTGGAGTTAAGTCAAAATCTGTAACATCATCTGGCGAAGCGATGACAAAATCAATCGGTAAATCATAAGTTTGGGCAAATTTAAAATCCCGCACATCATGAGCAGGCACACCCATAACTGCCCCAGTACCATACTCATACAGTACATAATCAGCAATCCAGATGGGGACTTCTTCCCCTGTAAAGGGGTTAATTACCTTACCACCTGTAGGAATACCCCGCTTCGGTTTATCTTCCGCAGTGCGTTCCAATTCGCTTTGATTAGAAACCTCTTTAATAAAGGTTTCTACTGCGGCTTGTTGTTCTTTTGTGGTAACGCGCTTTGTGAAAGGATGTTCTGGTGCTAACACCAAGTAGCTGACACCATAAACTGTATCTGGGCGTGTAGTGTATACAGCGATTTTTTCATCCAACCCAACGATGGGGAATTCCAAGTAAGCGCCTGTTGATTTGCCAATCCAGTTTGCCTGCATCAACTTGACGCGTTCAGGCCAACCTGTCAACTTATCCAAATCATTAAGCAATTCTTCGGCGTAGTCGGTAATCTTCAAAAACCACTGCCGCAATAATTTACGCTCAACTGTTGCCCCACTGCGCCAGGAACGGCCTTCGTTATCAACTTGCTCGTTTGCTAACACAGTTTGGTCAATGGGATCCCAGTTTACCGCTGCTTCTTTTTGATAGGCTAACCCCGCTTGCAAAAACTGCAAGAAAATCCACTGTGTCCACTTGTAATAATCTGATGAACAGGTAGCAACTTCGCTGTCCCAGTCTATAGACAAACCAAGACGCTGCAATTGCTGCCGCATCTGAGTAATATTTTGATAAGTCCACTTTGCTGGTGGAACGCCACGGTCAATGGCGGCATTCTCTGCTGGCAAGCCAAAGGCATCCCAACCCATTGGGTGCAACACTCGATAGCCCTGCATTCGTTTAAGGCGGGCAATTACGTCAGTAATCGTATAATTACGGACGTGACCCATGTGCAGGCTGCCCGATGGATAAGGAAACATAGACAGAGCGTAGAATTTGGGCTTATTGCTTGCTGCGGATGTCTTATCTAAGCCAAGTTCTGCCCATGTTTTTTGCCATTTTTCCTCAATTGCTGCTGGGTTATATCGGGAATCCACCAGAAAATTCTCCTACTGGGTCTGTAATCGTATCTGCCTCCATATTGTAGATGCTAGGCAAAGCAATCAGTTGGTTAAAATAAGCGATGGCTGAATCAAAAATAAAATTTTCTGGTTTGGTACGGGTTTTTGTCTACGGCACACTCAAACCAGGGGAAGCTAATTATAAAAAATACTGCGCTGGCAAGGTAGCAGATGCCAAACCAGCTATGTTAACAGGTAAACTGTTTGCTCTACCGATGGGTTATCCAGCGATGACCCTAGGAGATAGCCAAGTCCACGGATATTTACTTTCTTTTACTAACCCAGAGATTTTAAAACAGCTAGATGTGCTGGAAGATTACCAGCCACATAGACAAATGTCAGAAAACCTCTATAATCGCTAAATTATCGAGGTTTACGATCCAAAAGGACTATCCCTGGGTTACGCTTGGGTCTACTTAATGTCTCCAGAGCGGGTTTACCAATTTGGAGGGGTTCCTCAACCTGACGGCTGGTGGAGTAACTCTGGTTTCACTCCAAATTAGTTTATATCCTGTTTGGTATCTCGCTGTTGTGGCTGTATGTGATTTAATTGATTTTCCGCAGGAGCCACTGCTGCTTTAGGAATTTCAATCACTGGGTTATTTAGTCCCACCATCAGCGGGGAAGCGGGGGGAACAATAGACGCTGAAGTCGTTTGTGTCGGTTCTATTAGTGGCTTTTGCGCCAGTTGCGGCGCCCTTGTACCACCCGGTAGCACGCCAGATACCGCGCCGATAACGCAAGCAGCAATAGCCGCACCTCCAAATGTCCAGGCTAACTGAGTACGGCGGCGCAAACGTGCCAATACTTGTTGGACTGCTGCTTCTGGCGACTGTTGTGTTGCTGGTACTGGCAAAGTTCGCAAGCCTTGGCGTAGCTTTAATAGTCGCGCATACAAGCATTGAACGGAGGCATCGTTTGCCAACCATTCTTCTACTTGCCTGCGTTCTGCTGCTGTTACCTCACCATCGAGGTAAGCACTTAATAACTCGAAGCGATCGCGCTTCACCATATCCATAAAACCCGTTGATTCATTGGTATGCTTAGCCATTCCATTTGGCAAATTTTTAGGTAGTTGCGAGCGGGAACGGTCATAAAACTGAGAATCAGTAGTCATCTTAACATTATTACCAATTCATACACGGGTAAAAGGATTCTAACAACCCGGAGAAATTAATCATTTTTCCTCCTGATGATAGAAGTAATCTGCTTTTTCCTCACAATTCTTAATCAATGCTTAAATTCTGTTAATGGTTAAAGGAAAGATACTGTAAATTAGGTATCTAGATAATTTTGCAATTGAGCTTGTAATCTAGATCTTGCTCTGGC
This sequence comes from Nostoc sp. MG11, assembly GCF_014904695.1. Lineage (GTDB taxonomy): Bacteria > Cyanobacteriota > Cyanobacteriia > Cyanobacteriales > Nostocaceae > Komarekiella. The sequence goes on from NZ_JACXXN010000003.1 coordinate 114,549, forward strand.
TATTCTCGACTTCACAGTTCCCAAGGAAACTCCAGTGATTTCGGCAATTTCTTCATACGCCATGCCTTCAATTTCTCTAAGGACAATAGTAGTACGAAACACTTCTGGTAAATCCGCGATCGCCTCCCGTAGTTGTTCGTAAAATTCTCTAGTGGTAAGTGCTTCCTCTGGGCCTGGAGTATCTCCGGCAATTTCCCAATCCATCTCGCCATCCTCTACTGAGCGAGGTGCATCCAGCGACAAGGGACTGACAACTCGCTTGCGTTTTCGCAACTCATCGTAAAACAAGTTGGTAGCAATGCGGCTTAACCAGCCTCGAAATTTAGAAGGCTCTTGCAATCGGTTAATATTCCGATACACGCGAATCCAAACTTCTTGAGCCAAATCAGCTCTGTCTGACCAATCGGGAGCCAGGTGGTATAGAACCCTATCGACTTGTGTCTGATAGCGGCGCAATAGTTCTGCAAACGCAGCACGATCAGGGCGCAGTCCTACTTGACAACGCAAAATTAGATCATGATTAGAGAGTTTGTCAACTTGCACTGATGCTTCTGGATACCTTGCATCAACAGTTGACCAGGATACAGTAATCGACTGACTCATAGATCGTACTGGCTTTAAATCATCCCTTCCTATTAGACCTGCTAATGAGCAGGAAGTTCCTTGGTAAGGTGACGGATTTATGACTGGAACACTGAAGTATACAAGTTTGGGTACATTATTAGCAACGGTAAGAGCCACTGTCTCCTTATGCTGCTTGCATAGTTGCCTTTTTGTTTATCAGTTAACAGTTGGCAAGGGAATAGCAATGTTACGTAGCTTTGTGCTAATTATGGCAACTGGATACACACGCTTGACAAAAATAATTAGATATGGTTTTAAAGATGAGGGATCAAAATTTTTCACTTTTAAATTGATATCTCATACTTTATCCTGGATCTAAGGCGTAAGATTTGATACCCTTAACCAGGTGAGAATTTTTGTAATTTATGCTGCTGTATTTACTATGACTATTATTTTTTGGGATTTGCCACCAGAATAGTTAATGTTTTTTCTGAGTGCTGTTGGTAATTACCAAAATTAGTGTGTTCGGGTACACGAACTTGAAAAAAGAAATTGAGGGAAAATGTAATTGTGACTGTTAGCAATAATTTTTCAAACATGGTCTTTCTTTCACCCACACCATTAATGATTGATTGCTACATTTCGAGAGTTCCAGAAAGCATTCAAAGCAAAGGCTTCCGACCTTTGGAACTTCACAGAAATGAAGTTTTTTACCTAGATTTCTGCTGGCAAAGTCTACATAGCTTTAGTTTGCCCAGAGCTATTAGCAGATTCATAATGAAACTGATAAGTATTTATAAATTTTTGATACTTGGAGCATGAGCGCATTCAATTTGTTTGCTGGATATGTCAGGGATAAACAATAAGCGATGGCAATGGTAAGAAATGAATCAGTAGGGCGTATGGTAATGATGCTCTGTTTTGGCACAGCAATTTTATCTCTGGCTGTCCATTGGCGCATTACTTCAGCTGAACCGTATTTGGGACAACCTGCGTCTGCTTCGTTGCGGCGAGATTCCAATAATCCTCAAGAAAGCCGCCCAAAGGCTGTTTATGGAAATCTCTCGCAAGTGGGCTTAGGGGATACGCTGGGTGAGTCTGTGTCTACTAGAGGTGTAACAGAAAAGAAGGTGTCTAAATCAAATTCTGCTATTAGCAAAAATGTAGCTAAAGCGACTAACCTTCCAAGCAAGACTCGATTAGTAGCGCAAGCACAAAAAGATAATATAACTAAAGACAGTTGGCCAAAGTCTTTATTAGCTCAGGCTTTACCTCAACAAAAAACCTCTAATCAGAAGACCTCTGTCAACACGCAAGTTATTGTTGATTTGAGCGATCGCCGCGCCTATGTCTACGCCAAAGATGAAGTGATAGCCAGTTATCCGATTGCTATAGGTAAGAAAGGTTGGGAAACACCTACGGGCGATTTTCAGGTGATGCACATGCAACATCATCCTATTTGGCGTCACCCAATTACTGGCAAAGTATTTGAAGCTGGTACTGACAGTCCTTTAGGAGATAGATGGATTGGCTTTTGGTCAGATGGACGCAATCATATTGGCTTTCACGGTACGCCGGAGGTGGAAGTGATAGGAACAGCTGTATCCCACGGCTGCTTAAGAATGCGTAATCCTGATGTCCGAATGTTGTATGAGCAAATCAAGGTGGGCACAACTGTAATAGTGCGTGATTAGACAAAAGTCATTAGTCATTAGTCATTAGTAATTTGTCTAACAACTAATGACTAATAACAAATGACTATAAAGATTGTGGTGATTTTTGCTCAAAGTTAGGTGCGTGTGCCTGAAGTAAAGCACTGACTTGGCGTACAACATCATTAGCAGTATTTTTACCCAAGTCCTGACGTTCTGGAAAGAAATTGGGTCGATCTAGGTAACGACCAATCGCTTCGCCGACTTGCTGAGAAATTAATTCTTGAAGTTCTGTCTTAGCTCTTTGACGCTGGTAGTTAGCACCTTCTTCGGTGGTAGCATACAAGGGTGGCAGACGGTTGAGGGCGTAAGCGGCAATATCTCCGACATCCAGAGAACTTTCGCTGGTAGCTTCAATTTCTGCTACACGGGCGATCGCTTCTGTCAGTACCAGTTCTTCCATGACGTTAATAAATTGTTTGCGAGGTACCGCCACTACCTCACCAGTCAACAGTGACCCCATCAGCCGATCCAGCGCCATGTACTCTTCAATTGAGAGTTCTGAGGCATTATCACAAATTCGTCCGACTTCTGCTTCCATTGCTGGTGTCAAATAACCATCCTGGAGAGCTTGTTCTACAATTTTTTCGATACTCATAACGCTCATCATCTTTACTCTAGCCAAGCAAGGTAGGGACGGTATCAATCTAATTTATTTTGTCTAATTCTCGGCAAAAAAACACACAAGCTATTTACCGAAATGATCAACTGAGTCTCTACTAATTAAAGACATTGGTTCGCCAGGGTGTTGGATCAACAGATTGTCCATTGACATATAGACCCCAGTGCAAATGCGGCCCTGTAGAAGCACCTGTTGAACCCACTGCGCCAATTAATTGACCAGGTTTCACAAAATCACCTTCTTTAACATTAATACGACTCAGGTGCATGAAAATACTGGTTACTCCATGACCGTGGTCGATGCCAACTACGTTCCCGTGAACCCGAAACCCTTGAGATACCCTACCTACCAAAGCAACTCGCCCTGCGGCTGGGGCAATTACAGGCGAACCCGTTGCACCAGCGTAGTCAACGCCACGATGGTAGTAGTCCTTTGCAAATTTACCATTATAGTAGCGACGTACACCATAGATCGTACTAATCCGCCCTGCGTTGGGTTTGAGGAAGCCACCACTCCAATATTTTTGTGGTGTTTGTAGTGCCTTCAAAGCTGCTACGCGTGTAAGCTCTAACTTTGTCGCTTGTACTCCGGCTTTTCCAGGTGGTAGATTAATGCGTTGTACGGGGAATTTGCGATCGCTCACTTTCACTGCTAAGTTTTGCACCTGACCATCCCCGGAAATCCTAAACTTTCTAATTCCCGCTGTTTCTAAGGGAGTTGTGGGAATAAAAGCTCGATACCGACTGGGTGCAATTGCAAATGCTGGGTAAGTTTTCTGGCCAATAGCCACCGTTGGATTGCTACCACTTTCGGGATTATCTAGATTAATCTCTAATGATAGAGTATCCCCTAATTTAGGATTAGTCGGAGTCACTTTTACTTGCAAAGCATCCACAGGCAATGCCATGACGGGGATAGCGGCAAACATTCCCACTAACAAATTTACTGTTCGGTAATTTCCTGTCAAAACTTTGACACCACAACTAAGTAAATTTTTGTTTAAATTACTAGCGAGACATTCCATCATAGACATATAAAAAATTCCTTGCTTCTGTTGAAAAATAGACTAGCTTATTACTACTAGTGTTTCATTCTGGAAGCAGATGTTTTGGGAAACTATAAAAGTTGCGAAACCTCCTAGAGACTTAACTTTTATAACCGAGGTGTATGACATTAGGAACGAGAATATAATTTAGCTTGAACAACTTGTTTTAGGCATCATTTTTGTTTTGCTCAGACTTTTCAAGATCAAGGCTAGTGTAACTGTTTTTTAGCTTGATAGATCTATCCCAGTTTCCAAGCCATAGAATCTTGAGCAGAAATTATTGCATCTTCTGGATTTCAACCTTAGCCAAACCAAGCAAGCCAGAGGGGAAGTGCGAAAAACAACCCTACAAAAGTCAAAGCGATACTGCTAGCCAACAAGTTTCGATCTAGGTCATAAACTTCTGCCAAAATCAGTACAGAAAGCCCTGTGGGTGTTCCAGACATTAGCACTAGTACAAGTCGGTGTTCGCCAGTCACGCCTAAATAGGTAGCGCCTAATCCCACCAACGCTGGCACAATGAAGACTTTCAATACGCTAGCGATTGAGGCGATTTCCAGACTTTTCCATCCTTTAATTGTCCCAAGTCGCAGACCAACCAGTAACAAAGCAAAAGCGATTACAACCCAAACGGCTTGGTCTAGTCCTGACTCAACCACCGCTGGCAATTTTACAAACTGAGTATTTAAGCCAATGAAAAATGCCCACAAACTAGGAACAGTTGCAAGATCCCGTAACTGAGTCCACCAAGAGTTTTGGGTTTGACTTTTACCAAAATAGCTGGCGATTAAGATAGCAATACCGTATGTGCCTACAACATTGTTGGTAACGCTGAATAATACTGCCCAATCAGTATTTTCAGGACTGGTTAGCACCTGTGTGAGTGTTAATCCGACAAAGCCTGTATTGCCTAAAATTGTAGCCAGAATAAAGCTGCCCAAACTTGCCCGCACTAACGAGTTAAAACCGGAAGATGAAGCATTAAGTGACAGATCCAAACTCTCTTGTTTCGGCTGCTCTTTTAGACTGATTAACCATTGTCGTCCCCACCAGATTAACAAGGCTAGAACCAGACTCAGCAACAAAATTACTATTGCTATTCCAGGTATTAGTCCACCATTGGACAAGTTAGTATGACGTGCTAGAACGAAAAGTTGTAGTGGAATTCCAACCCAGTAAAGCCCATAACCCAGTAGCTTCAGAAAACTATCTGGGATGAACCGAGATACCAGAAAACCTAAACCTATCCAGGTAAGTAAAGGGGTGTAGGCATGAAATAAGGTTTCCATCATGTAAAGTTGCACCCTCTATTGAACCTGTTTGTACTCTCATGGCTGAAAGCCGATAGCATTAATGAGTTCTCGTCACGAGCGTCTGGGATTTTATTAACTCACAAATCACAAGTCAAAAGCAAAAATTTGCTCTTTTACTAGACAAAGACGCGATTTTGCTTGTAACTCTACTTAAAGCCTATCCGAAAAGTCACTATAAATTTTCTAGGGTAGATGATGTGAGGCGCTCACCAGTGACTATTTTGTTTATCTCTACACAGAAGTTGTCCACTTCAGAGATCAGATTCCCGACTTTTTTAAAAAGTCGGGAATCTTGTGAAAAAGAGCTTTCTAAGAAAGTGTTCATCTGTGGTTTAATTTGTAATTTTATTCTTAGTCTAAATTAGAGATACATAAGAATTAAGTTGATATTAACGATTTCTTTGTATAGAATTAATCTCCTCCTAGTAGGTTGTTATAGGGCAACAGAACATCTAACACATTGATACCAGTGTAAAAACTGGAAATTCAAACCTGATTTTGCTAAGGGCGTTAGCTATGAAGTTTGCTTACGACTACCCTGCCTTCTTCGTGTTAGTTGTTGCTGTGCTTTAACTTACCTGTTAGTCAGGAGTACAGATGTTAGATTACCGGAATTTTGAGCAGTTCTTGCACAGTCGGATCAAACGACGTAACTTAATTATTGGGGCAGGAGCATTTACTGGATTAGCGATCGCCAATCAATTTTCTCATCAACCAGTGCTCGCTAGAGGCAGATTTTCCAATTATCCTTTCACTTTGGGTGTAGCGTCGGGTGAACCTTATCCTACCAGCGTAGTGATTTGGACTCGTCTGGCTCCCGAACCTTTAAATGGGGGTGGAATGCCGTATGCAAATGTACCAATTCGCTGGGAAGTGGCAACTGATCCTGACATGAGGCGTATTGTCTCTAGAGGTACTGTAATTGCGACTCCACAACTAGCTCACTCTGTTCGAGTTGTAGTAGAGGGACTGCGATCCGATAGTTGGTATTGGTATAGGTTTATTGTCGGCCGAGACGCTAGCCCCATTGGACGTACTCGTACAGCTCCTCTAACAGGCATCTACTTAAGTGAATTTAACTTTGCACTTGTCTCCTGCCAAAACTATGAGCAAGGGTACTATACTGCCTACAAATATCTGGCCCAAGAGAAAGACCTCAGCCTAGTAGTGCATGTTGGCGACTATATATATGAGGGAGGCATCAGAACAGACCGGGTAAGACAGCACAATAGTCCAGAAATTGTGACTTTGGAAGATTACCGCAACCGTCACGCCCTCTATAAAACCGATTCCAATCTGCAAGCGGCTCATGCAGCGTTTCCCTGGATTGTCACCTGGGATGACCACGAGGTAGAAAATAACTACGCTAACAACATCTCAGAACTTGATACTGAACCAGATCAAGACCGGGCAATTTTCCTCCAGCGGCGAGCAGTTGCTTATCAGGCTTACTACGAACACATGCCATTGCGTCCCTTCTCACGACCCACTGGCCCCGATATGCAACTTTTCCGACGGCTGGACTTTGGTAACTTAGCGACCTTCCATGTTTTAGATACTCGCCAGTATCGTACCGATCAGCCCTGTGGTGATGGTACTAAAGAACGTTGCCCAGAAAACTTTGATCCAAAGGCAACGATTACTGGTAAGTCACAGGAAGATTGGTTATTCCAAGGTCTAAATAGCTCACAGACCAAATGGAACGTTTTAGCTCAGCAAGTACCTATTGCTCAGCGAGACATGACACCAGGGGAAGGCGGAACCTTCAGTATGGATAAGTGGGATGGTTATCTGGCTTCGCGCGATCGCCTGATGGCTTTTCTGGAACAGCGCCAGCCCTCTAATCCAGTATCCTTGGCAGGTGATGTGCATTCTAACTGGGCCATGAATCTGAAGGCTAATTTTGATCAGCCAGAATCCGCTACCGTTGGAAGTGAATTCGTCTGTACTTCAATTAGCTCTGGTGGAGATGGAGCAGACACCACCCCCACGGTTGAAGCTTACTTACCGGATAATCCTCACATTAAATTCTTCAACGCTCAACGGGGATATGTTCGTTGTGCGCTGACTCCCACAACCTGGAAGACAGACTATCTAGTTTTATCAGATGTGACAACCCAATCTGGAACAATTAGTAAGCGTGCTTCATTTGTGGTTGAAGATGGTCGTCCAGGAGTACAGCAAGTCTAACTTGCACTCTTGTCCGATAGACCTGCTTTGAAAATGGTTGTGGGCAATAAGACACCAACGTATTTTTTCCGATTATTATCAAAGCATAGACGCATACCAGTTGATCGCCAGACATCACCTTTAGATCTCGGATGTTGGAGTTCTGAACACGAACTTCCGAGTTCTGAGCACGAACTTCCGAGTTCTGAGCACGAACTTCCGAGTTCTGAGCACGAACTTCCGAGTTCTGAGCACGAACTTCCGAGTATTGCTTCTACGAGTGCATTCAATACCTTTCGGTTAAAGGAAAAAGGCTGAATTTATCCCTTCCCCTTTACCCTTAAAACTTACGCACTGAAGCCTGAAACCCTGATCCCTCCTTAACCCACGCCAGTCGCTCCACTTGGGGAGACCCCAAGACCGCGCTGGCTCCCCTTAAAAAGGCTACGGTGTACACACAAGTCTTTTAGAGTTGCCCCACAGGCTTTTGATCCCCCCAACCCCCCTTCAAAAGGGGGGCAAAAACCTCTCAAAGTCCCCCTTTTGAAGGGGGATTTAGGAGGATATACAACGATTTTGGTTTTGTACAAAGATGTGTGTACACCGTAGCTTAAAAAGGGGGAACGTCTAAACATTGGTGTCAACTTCAGCTCAAACACTCAATTTCCAGTAGTTTCAGATCCCCCAACCCCCTTCAAAAGGGGGCATTCGATTCTAATTCCCCCCTTTTTAAGGGGGGTTAGGGGGGATCTCAAGTCTAGGTGGTACATCGAAAAACTTTGAAATGCTTATCAGACTAGGCTTTCACGTTAAGTTGACACCAATGACGTTTAAAACCCCCTTAGAAAGGGGGTTGGGGGATCTGAGTGCGTAAGTTCTGACCCTTTAACTTTTTCCCAGCCCACATTAAAGATAAGAAGTGCTTATCCAAAAACTATTGCGAATGCATCTGTTGTCTTGCTGGTAGCTACCTGCTCCTGCAAATCTTGCCAGCAAACATCTTCCAGACTAGATAAAACTACATTAGCTCTACCCACTCGCTCAACTGGGCCAATCCCCACAGCCGACATGCCAGCAGCATGAGCAGCTTCTATACCCGCTGCGGCATCTTCCACTACAACACACTGTGACGGTGATAGGCCAAGTTGCTGGGCAGCAAATAGAAAGATGTCTGGTGCTGGTTTCGGTTGAGAGACGCTGTAGCCATCGGCTATAGCATCGAATTTATCTCTAATACCCAATAGCTCAATTACAGTTTGGGCATTTTTACTTGATGAACCTAACGCTACTTTTATCCCAGCAGCTTGCAAGTCCTGTAATAAGTTTTTCACTCCTGGCAGTAAATCTGCGGTCGTAATTTTCTGCATTAATTCCAGGTAATAGCGGTTTTTCCGCTCCATCATCTCCTGAATTTTCTCTTCAGTGGCGGGGCGATCGCCTAAAATTTCCAGGAGTGATTCCCGTCTAGGCAATCCTCGCATCGCCTCGTTTGCTTCTCGATTAAAGGGGATACCTTCTTCATCCGCTAATTGCTTCCACCCCAGATAGTGAAACTCTGAAGTATCAGTTAACACCCCATCTAAGTCAAAGATTACACCGCTAATTGTCGGATGTGTATCTACCATGGGAACTTTTACTTCCTGGTTGCCTTCCATTTCTTTTTCGGCTCCCAAGTCGAAGTCATACCACTCGTTACGCCATTGCAGTCGAAATTTCAGACGCGTCCAACCAGGGGGCAGATTTGCACAAGCAATCGGGCCAAATTGAGTCATCCGAATGCCGCCAAACCCGAAAACTACTGCCTGCCAAACTCCTCCAGCACTGGCGGCGTGAATTCCTTCAGCTGCGTTAAGTCTGACATCCTCCAAATCTACCAATGCTGCCCGGATAAAGTGGGTGTAGGCTTGGGTTGGTTGATTGAGGTCACAAGCTAAAATAGCGTGAATTGCCGGGCCTAATGAGGAACCATAGCTGTGATCGGTGCGCTGGTTGTAATAATCCCAGTTAGTGGCGAGGGTGTTATAGTCATAGCGATCGCGCAACAAGTAAAGCAGCATCAACACATCCGGTTGCTTGAGAATCTGCTTTTGGCTAGTAGCTTCAATTCCTAGCAGTCCTTGCAGAGATTTGCTACGCGGTTCGTAATCAGCAAGATTGACGTGTTCTAGTTGGAAAAAGCCTTCAAACTGCTCAATCAAACCTGTTTGGGCATCTTCATTGATAAACAGACGTTCTTGAATTTCCGCCCATTGGTGCAGACGTTCTGTGGTTAAGTTGAGTTTTTGCACCAGTTGTGCTGAAGCTTCGGGATAAGCTTGCTTAAACCAGTCCCAAAGTGCTAAAGCAGATTGTAAATGCCACTGTACCATGAGATTGGTGAAGGCGTTATTATCGACGCGATCGTGATTTTCATCTGGCCCAATCACATCGAGGATGTCGTAACTGTTGCGTTCTGGGTTCCACTCAACTCGACTTTCCCAGAAAACAGCCGTATCGAGGATAATTTCTGCACCATAATCCCGCATCCAATGATCATCGTCGGTGGTTTGCCAGTAGTGCCACACAGCATAAGCTACATCAGCAGTGATATGTACTTCAATGTCACCACACCAAATACGGATTTGTTCACCGTTAGCACCTGGTACCCACCGGGGAGTTACTTCATCGCCAGTGGTAGCACTTTCCCAAGCAAACATCGCTCCTTGATACCCCGCTTCTTGGGCTTTGCGTCGTGCTCCTGGTAAAGTGTGGTAACGGTAAGTGAGCAAATTACGCGCTAGCGCTGGTTGAGTTAAGGTCAAGAAGGGAAGGATAAAAATTTCTGTGTCCCAAAAGATGTGTCCGCTATAGGCAAAACCAGAAAGAGTTTTGGGAGGGATACTAACGCGCTCGTCGTGACGTGGTGCAGCCGCTAGTAATTGGAAGAGATTATAACGGACACTCAATTGAGAGAGGCGATCGCCTTCGATAATAATGTCACTGTCTTGCCATACCTGATCCCATGCGGTAATGTGAGCCGCTAGTAGGGTTGTGTACTTAGGTTCATCAGCTAACCTTTGTAAAGCTGCTGTCATCGGGGTTTCTGTCTCCCGTGACGTAAATAGGGTGACAATCTTTTCTACAGTTACCGTTTTTCCTTTTAGTAACTCAAAGGTGGTTGCCAAGCTGGGAGAATTAGAAGTATTCTCAACACGCATAGATACACCATCGTCACCCTCTATCACTAACTTAGCTGCCATGCCGAGTTGAGCGCCTGAGTAGAGCGTTTGGCTGTGCAGCCAGATTATATTATCTGCACCACCTTGATTTAAGGTTTGCCAATGTTGAATACCTTGAGTGTCCGGTTGGGCGTCAAATCCAGCTTCGACGGTAATTTCACCCTCAAAATCTACGGATGTAATTTGACAGCGGATTGCCAAAACATGTTGGTCTGCTAAACTGACAAAACGCTCGAAGTGAAAATCCAAAGTATGACCAGTAGGACTACGCCAACGCAGATCACGGCTAACTAGACCTAAACGCAGGTCAAGCCGACGCTCGTAGTTGAGAATCTCACCACTATCCATGCTAAAGCGTTGACCTGCCACTTTTACCACTAATGGCAGCCAGTTGGGGCAGTTGACTAGTTGGGTGTAGGAAATTTTCACATCATCATACACACCGTGGATGAGTGTTGCAGTAAAATCCTGGGGATACCCTTCCTCGAAAGTACCCCGCGTTCCTAAGAAACCATTGCCAAGTGTGAAGACAGTTTCTTTATGGTGGAGTTGCGTGGGGTCAAACTCCGTTTCAATAACGTTCCAGTTAGTAGCGTCAAGCAGTGGTTGATTTTCTTGAGAGTTAGGAACTGACAGATTGAGCATGAGCAATAAAACTTATAGTCTGGGGTAGTTGTGGGTAGAATGAAACACAATTTGTCGGAGTTTCAAAGTAATTCGCTCCTTTCCTTTGCTGTTTAGACTTGGATGCAGTTTAAACAGCGAACATTGACGTTCCGCTAACAGAAACGTTCCTGATTTCATCCCTCTATAGTAGGTTTCATCAATAACTCAAGTTAGAAAGCACAAGTACAAGAAACTATACTAATCGATACATTTAGTTAAATATAGTAGAAAAATAAATATTTTTTTATATAACTTATGTTTTTGTGCTTTAAGATGTGATGCATCGCGTTTTGAAGCGTTAGTGTGCTTGCTAACGATAATCTAAAATGATTTTTTATTTTGATTTTTAGACCGAAGGATAAAACTATAAAAAAGTTACCAAGCTGCAAAGGGTTATCACCAACTACAAGGGTAATATTTTTACTGAGATTTTCAGGAATCAACGACGGTGATCCATGCTATTGAGAATTTGCCATCAAACTTACACCGTCGCGATCGCAATCAGTAGAGAAGCCATTCAGCGCATCTGTTTAAGAGCTGTGTTGCTCCCATTTTTGATTTAGAAGGTTTTTGCTGCCAATGGTGAACGAGCTTCAAGAGCACCTATATCTATCCTCGCATCGCCGTTACCATTGCCATCCTGTGGACGAGTCGCACCCCTCTGGTCAATCTTTGGTGCTTGCACGCCATTAAAAACGCTAGTGCCGGCATCAATCGCTAAGCTACCGAGTTTCAGAGAGAAATTTCTATAGCCAATATCTACAAATAGTGGGTTTTGTCCAATGATATTGTTAGATTCTGAACTGGTGAATTTGGATGAATTGTAAATCAGGTTGTAATCAAACTTGACATTGTTATCCGCTCTATTGACATGGTTGACTATGCCGTTTTTCTTGGCATACATAATATTGTTAAATACCCTAACATTATTAGTCATAACTACTGCAATTTCGCCCAAATATTGAGTAGTATAATTATGAGAATTCTGATAGGTCGTGTTGTTAATCACATCCACATTGGGGCTTTTAAATACTTGAATTCCAGCAGCCCCATTGTTGTAAACAATGTTATTTGCAACTAATGTTTTTCCCCGATACGGTTCACGAGTTGAATTTTTTTGAGTATTTAGAACATCATCAATCATGATGCCATTAGACTCAGCGATCGTTCCTGAAATTTTCCAAGGAATTAAGCTTCGATTTTCATATACAGTATTCCCCCGAATAATCATTTTATAGTCGGTAGTATTATCGTCATAATTCCAGTTGTGAAGCGTGGTAATTGTGTTTGAACCCGTCGAACTATACAAGCAATTTTTAAAGACAATATTGTTCTCAATAGTGACGTAGTCAGTTCTGAACGCACCAATTGCTCCAGCACCAAACTTATAGATTTTGTTGTTGCGAATCACTATATGGTGAGAATGTGTTTTGATTGCCCCTCCTGAGAAAGATGGATGGAGCGCAATCCCCGCGCCGTTGGTTAACGGATTGTGTATGTTGTCTTTTTGCTGTTGTGCATACACTAAAGTCACATTGTCGTTATTCCCAACTAGCTCAAGACCTTCAATAACAATGTAAGAGGAGCCAACGACGTTAATAGCGTAAGGATTTTGTGATTTGATGACGGGGCGGTGTCCATGATAGGCCTTGAAAGTAATTGGGGCAGTCGGTGTACCATGTTTTTCATAAATCACGAGGATCTCTTTGGAAGTATCTGCTCGCGTATAAGTGCCATTCATGACGTAGACCTTATCGCCTGGTGTTGTCACCTGATTTGCTGCTCTTTGCAGCGTCCGAAATGGAGTAGTATGTCTTAGTCCGTCATTTTTATCGTCTCCATTCTCAGAGACGTAGTATGTCCTAGCAGTAGAAGTACTCAAAGATAATCTATCAGAGCCGTTAGAAGTCGGTACGCCTTTGCTCCAGTTAAAATTCACCGTGGTATCTGTGCCTGTCAACTTCGGTTGATTCAAGTCTGCCTTCACAAAGGATGCAGCTTTTAGCCCCATGTCAATTCCTGGGCTGACAACTAGGGTTATCGCCAGAGCTTGAGAAAGAAACATAATTTATTTTCTTAAAGTGTGTAAAGGCTTTGGAAGAAAACGAGAATCTGAAACCTGTTAAATAAGTATTTATGACGCCAGTCACCCCGTCAGGAAACCTTCTTGCAGTGCTGGCTAATAGCTCTGCTAAAGACTTGGATTAACCAATCTCAGCCCAAAGGATAAAGGATGCTATGCTCCTACAGATGATGTAGGGTTGACGAAAATTTGGCAAAATCTGATGAGTTGACCTGTTGTTTGATTATTTCAATGAACTTTAAATGATCTTTAAAAAACTACTTAGTTCATAGTATTTGTTTTAACATTTACAGTACTAATGTCAAGTCAATACCAGTATTTGGCTTTCAACGAAGTCAGAAGTCAGAGGCAAGAGGGAAGAGGGAAGAAGGATCATCTTTCTGACTTCTTATTTCAAACTTCTTCCTTCTTGTTTAAATTTGTTACAAGTCATTGCTGAGTAGCCTTTACCCGCTATGAGTAATGTCGTAGTTAGGGGAGCAGAGGGGCAATAAATATTAGACCTATTGCAAAAGTCTGAAAATTATTAGTGTCATTCTGTTCGCGCAGCGTTCCCGTAGGGTAAAGAACGTAGTGAAGGCAAGAATCTCCGAGATGTTTCGCTCCGCTCAACATGACAATTTAAGCATTTATGCAAGAGGTCTACTGACCATTGAACGCCACTTGCTTTAAGCCGGGAAACTCTGTCGAGCAGTGGCTCGCCTTGACCCTTGTCTCCTGACGAATTACGTAAAGCCTACGGCATAGCTACGCTTAGAGTGTAACGGGGCGTAGCCCATTACGAAAATCGCTGGCTACTTTTGCCAGAAGAGAACTTAGCATAAAACTTTTCATTTTATTTATATAAGCCTCATATAAAAACTCATATAAAAACTCATACAACAATTCATATAAAAACAGATAATGTCAGACAAAAATCATGTTTTTAATATATATAAAAAATGTGCCGTTTGTTCTTGCTCATATTGCTAAATACATGAATAAAGATATTTTTGTTGTGTTAAATTAATTTAGACATTATTAGCGATCGCCCTTGGTACTGTATATCCATGAGAGCTATTCAACGTCTTATTTCAATTACAATTATTTCCATTTCAATTGCATTCTTAGCTTGTGTTTCTGCAAGTTTAGCGTTCACTACAACTGAAACAGACTTTCAAAAGCAGAGTCAGTTGCAGCCAAAACCAGAAATAATCACTGCGGAAATTCCCTATAATCCCAATCAAGCTAAACAAGAAGCATCCTATCCAAACACACCACGAGTAGTTTTTCTTGACCACTTTGCTTGGCAAGTCTTCGCTGCTTTAAATTGGCCAGCTGACTGTCAGCAAGGCTCTCCTTTAGCAAGCAAGAAAATAGGCGAAGCTCCAGATGCTCCACGTGTCTGGGAATTCTACCGCACTCCTGAGACAGTATTTCTTTCAGCAAAAACACCCAGCACCCCAAACAAACCCTTTATCTGTCTGAATGCTGAGAATAGATTGGTTCCACCAAAGAACTCAACTGTAAAACTTACAGAACAGGGAAAGCTAGACGCCAAAGGTCAGAATGCAAATCCTCAAGATCTACCTCTGGTTGATCAGCGAGGCAACTATATTATTGTCGAAACCTACATTAACCCACAAGAGTTAAACCAAATTGTTAAAAACAAGTGGTATGACGGCGTTAATTTAGCACAATTCAATAATGACAATAATCAGTTTGGCCTTGTATGTAGCGGTAATGAAAACGACAACATACTTGGAGTTCCATGTAGTACATACGAGAAAGAAGGTGCAATTGAAATTAAGGCTAGTTGGCGAGTTTTTGACGAGCAGATATCTGAAGACGAAAAAGCTCGTTACTACACCACCAAGCGAAAGGTGTTGATTCCCGGACAGTCAGACAAATGTGACACTGGTAAAGCATTTTGTAGCGACACTGGTGAGGAGTTTAGTCAAGTAATAGAAGTGGGTTTAATTGGCTTCCATATTAAGCATAAAACTAGTGAGCAGGGATGGATTTGGTCTACATTCGAGCAGATAGATAACGTTCCAGATGAAACTTTGAAACGCAATCAATACACGTTGAATAATCCAGACTGTCAAAAAAACTGTGTAGAAAACACTTCCTATGTAGAGCCACCATACCTTTGGCGGAAAGAAGCACCCCACGCAGTGACGAAGATTGGAGGCGAAATTAAAAATCAGATTCCGTCGCAGATAGTTCGCTCATTCAAGCCAAAGCCACCGCTCGATGCTCAAATATCGGAGCAAAATCAGCAATGGCATCAAGCACTAAAAGATATTTCTAAATCATCAGTCTGGCAATACTACAACCTCATTGGTACTCAATGGCTGACGAACCCCAGTCAACTTTATAACGAACAACTTAGAGAGATTACACCAAAGTTGCCGCTAGCCAACGTTACTCTAGAACCCTATATCCAAAATAGTAATTGCATCGGATGTCATACTGGCGCGAAACTCCGAACTCGTATGCAACCTTATGCAGACTTTACCTTCCAAATGGCGAGAGCGAATTCTAACAATGGTACTACAAACGCTCAGTAAATAGTATTACTCTCAACTATCTTTTTCGTAACTAGATAATTGATTGTTTTGTGATCCAAATTAAACTAATTTCAAGGAGTTTTTTACAATGGCGACCCAACTTGAAACACCATTTCCTAAAGAATTACGTACTCCAGAAAACTCAGCAAAAATCAGAATCATTATTAAGCAATGGACTCAACTCATAGCCTGGACTTGGACTAACTTTCTGGCATTTGAGCAAGATGAAATAAAAAAAGAGGAAGAGAAACAGCTCAAAGAATACTTCAGCTCTATCCTCAAAAAACAAGCCCTGTTTCGTCTAGCAGCAATTGAATATGGCGATCCACAATCGGCTCAATCTGCGGAAGAAACAAGCAAAATCATCAAAGAAGTTATAACCTCAAGTAAGACTGCACCAGGGATTAGCTTGACTTTGGCTGATGTTTACAAGCAACTTACTACGAATGATTATATTTTCACTGATCCTCTTGTACAAGATTTTCGCTTTGAGGTAACAGTCGATTCGTTTACTGGCAACATCTCCTATGAGTATGATGAAGAAAGAAATGAGAAATATGTTGCTATTATTGCTTATCCACCGCGTCCGGCATTGAGTGAATTTACTGTCACAGAAGACCAACTTAAAGATTGGATGCAAGACAATCTTAGCGGTAATTATCTTCCTCCTTCTGTGTATATTCCTGTTTCTGGGTCATAACTTTTGCAAATTTAATTGATGACAACAATCGAGGTAGAAATAGGAGAAAAATTCTTTATACTCTACCTCTTTTCTTGCATATAAATCTTGCGTTGGCATTCGGCTGTCGCGTAACCCTAGGCAAATATGTTTAGAAAACCGAAGTTTAAATCTCGCTTTCGTGTTGAAACGGTTGAAGCAGAAGGTGTATTTATTTTATCTGAAAGAGGTGCGATAATACTTCGCGATCGCCTCTATCAGTTGTTAGTTCCTTTACTTGACGGAAATCTAACTACTGATGAAATTACTGAGCGACTCCAAGATAAGCTACCAGCACCCTACATTTATTACGCCCTCATGGAGTTAAAGCAAAAAGGCTATCTCATAGAGAATGAGGAGGTTTTGCCTGCAAATCTAGCCGTATTTTGTGAGCATTTGAACGTTAATTTTGAAAACGCCCGCCGTCGGTTGCAAACAACTAAAGTTGCCGTCAAGGCTTTAGGGACACCTTTTGCTTTAGAATTTATTGCTATCCTGGAATCGCTGCAAATTCAAGTCGCCGAAGAAGCAGACTTAGAAGTTGTCTTGACTGACGACTACTTGCGAACAGAACTAGTAGAGATTAATCAAAAAAACTTGGCGCGATCGCGTCCTTGGATGTTAGTCAAACCGACGGGAACTATAATCTGGATTGGCCCGGTTTTTCATCCCCACAAAACGGGTTGCTGGGAATGTCTATCCCAACGCTTGCAAGGTAATCGTCCAGTTGAAGGGTTTATCCAGAGACGCAAGAATGACGCATCACCTTTAACGCCACCATTGGCTGAACTGCCTTCAACGCTGCAAACTGCTCTCTCAATGGTGGCGACTGAAATCCTCAAATGGATTGTCCAAGGAGAAAATAAGCGCCTCGAAGGAGTGCTTGTAACCCATGACACCCTGGCACTGGAGATGCAGAACCACACGCTGATTAGACGCCCTCAGTGTCCCATCTGTGGCATTCTTAAACAAGAGCATCGCCAGCCTCTACCTGTAGTATTTGGCAGTCGAAAGAAAATTTTTACTGCTGATGGTGGACATCGCTGCCTAGAACCGGAAGCAACCTTTGAGAAATATCAACAGCACATTAGCCCCATCACCGGAATTGTGCGAGAGTTTGGGAAACTTTCCCGCAACTTAAACGGTTTAACGCCTACCTATTTTGCTAAGCATCATTTTGCCTCGATGTTTGATGACTTAAGTGTATTAGAGCAGAACATCGGCGGTAGAAGTGCCGGAAAAGGCAGAACAGACGCCCAAGCAAGAGCCAGCGGTTTCTGTGAAGCCATCGAAAGGTATTCTGGCGTTTTTCAGGGAGACGAAATTAGAGTTAAGAGCAGTTACCAAAAAATGGGTGACAAGGCTATCCATCCTAATATCTGCATGAACTTCAGCCAAGCTCAATACGATAACCGAGAAAAATGGAATGCCTATTGTGCCAGTTTCTTTCAGAGAGTTCCCGAACCTTTTGACGAAGAAAGAGAAATTGAGTGGACACCTGTTTGGTCTGTGACTCACCAATGTTTTAAGTACTTGCCTACTGCTTATTGTTATTTTGGCTATCCCCTGTCTTCTGAGCCAGACTGTTGGGCAGATACCAACGGTTGTGCAGCAGGCAATACCTTGGAAGAAGCTACTGTTCAGGGTTTTATGGAATTGGTAGAGCGAGATAGTGTGGCTTTGTGGTGGTATAACCGCATTCCCAGGCCGGGGGTAGATTTAGAAAGTTTTGACGAGCCGTATTTTCAAGATCTGAAAAGTTATTATCAATCTATCCATCGTGAAGTTTGGGTTCTTGATATTACTAGCGACTTAAATATTCCTACTTTTACTGCAATTAGTCGTAGGAGCGATGTCAAAGTAGAAGACATAATTTTAGGCTTTGGTACTCACTTCGATCCAAAGCTTGCAGTTCAAAGAGCTCTCACGGAAATGAATCAAATTCTTCCTGCTGTTTTAGCTTCTCATGCCGATGGCACAACTCAATATGCTGCCTCAGCTGAACCACCTGTTTTAGATTGGTGGAAAACGGCAACACTAGAAAATCAGCCTTACCTAGCACCTGATAATATTGCTCCTAAAGTGCATTCTAACTATCCTCAGATTGAGCACAACGACCTGCTAGATGATATCAAGCTTTGCCAGCAAATTATTGAGCAACGTGGCATGGAAATGCTCATCCTCAACCAAACCCGTCCTGATATTGGATTGAAAGTTGTCAAAGTTATCGTTCCAGGAATGCGCCATTTCTGGAAGCGCTTAGGAGGGGGTCGGCTTTATGAGGTTCCGGTACAACTGGGTTGGCTGAAAGAACCTATTCCAGAGGAGCAGCTTAATCCGTTTCCGATGTGGATGTAAAGCGCTCTTAGTTATAAAGTTATGCAGAATTATGAAAAACGGGCGTTGCTGAGTGGAAATATGAATTAGTGTCACGCAGAGGCGCAGAGGCGCGGAGAGTAGGAGTTTCAGAGAGTTCTTGCGTAAGTTTTGTAGGACTTACGCACATTCTACGAATTCTTCTCTACGAGACGCTGCGCGTTGGCGGAGCCTCTCGCAGAGAAGGCGGTTCGATAAGTTAAGCTTTTTCACAATTTTTGCGTAAGTCCTGTTTTGGTAGCTGTCCTAAAACTTGTTTTGACTATAAATATGCTCAAAGGATATAAAATTATTGATGCAGATTCCCACGTTTACGAGCCATACCAAATGTGGGAAGAGTATTTAGAACCTGCATTTAAAAGCTTTGCTCCCTCTCCAGATTTCACGATTAAAGGTGAGGAAATTCTCAACAAATACTCTGATCTGCTGCGCTTTGAAGGAGCTAAACAAGTTACTCAAGCTTATCCCCTATCTTGGCTTAATAGCTTTGACTCAGAATCTCATGTATTAGCAATGAAGCAGATGGGGGTTGACATTTCGTTTGTCTATCCGACGTACTTTTCATGGATGATTGCCGTAGACAGCATGGCTCCTCAACTGGCTGGTGCATTTGTCCGCGCCTATAACAATTGGCTGCGAGACTTTTGCTGCTATGACCCGCAAATTCTTAGAGGCGTGGGAGTTGTGAACCTACATGCACCGGAAGAAATGGTGTCGGAGTTGCAGCGGGTGGCAGATTTTGGCTGGAAGGCAATATTTTTGCGCCCTAACCTTGTCAAAGGGCGATCGCTAAGTAGTCCCGTCTATGAGCCATTTTGGACAAAGTGCGAGGAATTAGGCATTGCAGTTAGCCTGCACGAAGGAACTCACTCTCGCCTACCCACTGCTGGAGCTGATCGCTTTAACACCCGCTTTGCTCTACACGCCTGCTCACACCCATTAGAGCAGATGATGGCACTGCTGTCTCTCATCGAAGGCGGAGTTTTAGAGCGTCATCCTCACCTCAAAGTCGGATTTATGGAGTCTGGCTGTGGCTGGCTTCCTTACTGGCTATGGCGACTCGATCGCGAGTACGAAGACTTGCAATGGGAAATTGGGGACATCGTAAAAATGAAGCCTTCAGAGTATTTCCGCCGTCAGTGCTTTATTGCGATCGAACCTTCAGAGCCTTATCTGAATGAGATTCTTGAGTATATTGGTGCAGATAATTTAATTTTTGGCTCTGACTACCCTCACATGGATCACAAGACGGATGTTGTCGCACAGATGGTAGATCTGCAAGAGAAACTCCCTGAAAAAACTGTACAGAAAATTCTTTGGGACAACCCTGCTCGTTTTTACGGTTTGGAGTAGGAACTTAATTACTTCTTGCCCTTGAGGTAATTACTCAAAGAACTATAGGTTATGATACATCATATCTTTGCAACGGCTGAGATGCTTGTGATGACAATCTCTTGATTGATCAGAGAAATTTTTTGAGTAATTTGTAATTAACCAGACGGTAAACACAGAGTGCTGTTTTGGAGGAGAACTGAAAATGAGTGCGATACCTTTGGTGAGCTTCGCTAACGCAGATTACCAGATTGTCTCCAAGATTTATGAAAGTGCTAATTCATTAGTCTACCGAGCTGTGCTTAACTCTAATACTCAACCTGTTATCCTCAAGGTTCTTAAGGAAGATTACCCAATACCCTCAGAACTGACTCGATACAAACAAGAGTATGAAATCACCCGTTCTCTAAAAATTGATGGAGTAATCAAAGCTTACAACTTACTGCCCTATAAAAGCACCTTAGCAATGGTTTTGGAGGATTTTGGGGGCAAATCGTTGGATATTTTGATGAACTCTCAAAAGTTTACACTTTCAGAATTTATCTGCATTGCCATTCAGATTTCTCAGACGCTAAGCGAGATTCATGCTGCTAGTGTAATTCACAAAGATATCACCCCTGCTAATATCGTTCTTAACTCAGAAACCAAGCAACTCAAGATTATTGACTTTGGAATTTCCACAGTATTTACACGGGAAAATCCAACGATTAAAAATCCCAACGTCTTAGAAGGAACGTTAGCTTATCTGTCGCCAGAACAAACCGGCAGAATGAATCGATCACTTGATTACAGCACTGACTTTTATTCTCTCGGTGCAACTTTTTACAAGTTACTCACTCAAAGGCTGCCTTTTGAAACTAACGACCTTTTGGAGTTAGTCCACTGTCACATCGCCAAACAACCTATTCCTCCCTACGAAGTCAATCCAGAAATTCCTCGAACCGTCTCCAATATCATCATGAAGTTGTTAGCAAAAACGTCTGAGGAGCGGTATCAGAGTGCATTGGGGCTAAAAGCAGATTTAGAAGTATGTCTGACACAGTTACAGCAGGGACAGATTTTAGAGTTTCCCCTGGCTCGTTATGATATTTCTGACCGATTCAAAATTCCGCAAAAACTCTACGGTCGAGAAGCAGAAATAGAAACTCTACTCTCAACATTTCAGCGGATTGCCGAACGCGACCTTCAGGATGAAAAACAAGAAAATGCAGCAAGTCAGAAGCGAATTGAAATGACGTTGGTTGGTGGTTATTCTGGCATTGGTAAATCTGTGCTGGTACAGGAACTCTACAAACCCATAACACAGCAACGCGGCTACTTTATCTCTGGCAAATTTGACCAATTTCAGCGCAATATCCCTTATTCTGCCGTTGTCTTTGCATTTCAATCTTTGGTGCGCCAATTGTTAGCTGAAAGCGAAGCTCAACTAGCTCAGTGGCGCGAAAAACTCCTTGCTGCTGTCGGTGTGAATGGACAAGTAATTATTGACGTTATTCCTGAAATAGAACTAATTATCGGTTCGCAGCAGCCGGTGCAACCACTAGAACCAACTGAGGCACAAAATCGCTTCAATGCAGTCTTCCAGAATTTTATCCGGGTTTTTTGTCAGCGATCGCACCCTCTAGTTATTTTCCTCGATGACTTGCAATGGGCTGACTCTGGCAGCCTCAAGCTACTTGAGGTAATGATGACTGACGATAACATGAAGTATTTATTACTACTTGGGGCTTATCGTGATAATGAAGTTGGCCCCAATCATCCCGCATCGCTAGCCCTTGCCCGCTTGAGGCAGCAAGGAGGGATTATTAATTGCATCAATCTTGACCCCTTAAACCTGGAGGAAATCACTCAGATGATTGCAGACACCCTCCACAGTGATCAAGAAACAGTCAAATCATTAGCGCAATTAGTTTTTCAGAAGACTTCAGGAAATCCCTTTTTTATCAATGAATTTCTCAAAACTATTTATCAAGAAAATCTCCTAACTTTTGACCGAGAGCAAAAATGCTGGCAATGGAATATTACTCACATTGAGTCCCTCAACATCACAGAAAACGTAGTAGACTTGATGCTCGGCAAGCTCAGAAAACTTTCAGATACAACTCAAAAAGCACTGCGTTTGGCTGCTTGTATTGGCAACAGTTTCGACCTGAATACATTAGCAATTATTGACGAAAAATTTGCACCAGAAACTTTTAAAAATCTTTTGCCAGCTATTCAATTAGGGTTGATTCAGCCTATATCGGAGCTAGAAACAACTTCCAACACACCAATTGAATCTGCATTGATTATTCAAAATTACAAGTTTCGTCATGACCGAGTACAACAGGCTGCTTATGAACTAATTGATGAAAATCAAAAAAAAGCAGTTCACTTACAAATTGGCAGGCTGTTGCTTGCTAACATCTGTAAAAATGAACGTGAAGAAAAAGTTTTTATTTTGGTCGGTCATCTGAATAAAGGACGAGAGTTAATCGAAAGTGTGGCTGAAAAGAAAGAACTAGCAGAATTGAATTTATATGCTGGTAAAAAAGCCAAAGAAGCAACTGCTTATGCAGCATCCAGGGAATACTTGATTCTTGCAAAGAACGAGTTTCCAGGTGATATTTGGCAAGAGCGCTACGAGATGGCTCTTGACCTTTACAAAGAACTGGCAGAAGTCGAGTATCTGAATGGTAATTTTGAGCAGTCTCAATATTTGCTTGAAATGTCACTTAAGCAGGCGAAATCGGCTCTTGATAGCACAGACTTTTACTACTTACAAATTGTTCAATATACCCTTTTAGGACGAATCAGCGAGGGAATTGAGTTGGGACGAACTGCACTGAGGCTACTAGGAATAGACCTATCAGCAGAGAATTTACAAGCAGCTTTCGAGGCTGAGCTTGCAGAATATCGCCAAAATTTAGGTGAGCGAGCGATCGCTTCTTTATATGACAATCCAGAAATGCAGATACCAGAAAAAAAGGCAGCTTTAAAAATACTGACTCGTATTTTCCCCGCTGCTTGGATTTTAGATCCAGCTTTGAGAAATCTTGTTGCAACTAAATTAGCTAATCTTAATATCAAATACGGTAACATGGAAAAATCTTCAATGGGCTATAGCTTTTTTGGCGTAGTCAATACCCATGTGTTGCGTGACTATCGTTCAGGTTATGAATATAGCTCTCTTGGGATGAAGCTAGCTGATAAATATCAAGATTGGTCTTGTAAGAATGCAGCTACCCAAATTCATGGCAGTTTTACTATGCACTGGTTGAAACATATTAAGCTGTCTGAGAAAGTTAATACTGAAGGTGCTGATGCCGGATTGCAAGTTGGTGAGTTACAACTTGTGGGATATACCTTTACTTACAACTTGTACAATCTGATTTGTCAAGGTAGAAGTTTAGACTCTCTTTTAAAGGAAGCGTCTCGCAGTTTGCTATTTAGTCAAGAAACTCAAAATCAGTGGGCAATTAATTGTATATTGGGTGCTAAAATCCTCATCCAAAATTTGGTAGGTCTTACCCAAGATAAACTATGTTTTGATATAGAACAGACAGAAGAGTCAGCTTTTTTAACAGCCTGTGAGCAAGATAAAACACTAGCAGCAATTTGCTTTTATTACATTTTCAAAGCTCAAGTTCTCTATTTATATGGTGAGCCAATTGAGTTAATCTATCTGGAGAAAGCGGGAGAGTTAGTTGACTACATTCCCGGAACGATCGCGATCGCTGAGCATAATTTTTACCACTCGCTAACGCTAGTTGCTCTCTATCCCCAAGCTTCACTAAATGAACAAGATAAGTACTGGCTGCAACTGGAAACCAATCAAAAGCGGATGAAAGAATGGGCAGATATCTGTCCAGAAAACTTTTTGCATAAATATCTTTTGGTTGCAGCAGAAATATCTCGGGTTTCAGGTCAATGGTATGAAGCTGTAGATTTATATGACCAAGCCATTGAATCCGCTAAAGAACATGAATTCATCCAGAACGAAGCTTTAGCTAATGAACTAGCAGCAAAGTTTTGGATGAAACGAGGAAAAGAAGAATTTGCCAAACTCTACATGAGAAAAGCCTACCAAGGCTACCAAATTTGGGGTGCAAAGCGTAAGGTAGAGGACTTAGATCAGAAATATCCGCAGTGGTTGGCTTCAACATCATTCGCCAGCAAAACAACTTTCAGCAGTACTTCAACAAATACCAGCAGTTCCGGTGAAGCATTGGATTTAGCCACGGTGCTAAAAGCCTCGCAAACAATTTCTGGTGAAATCGTTTTGAGCAAGTTACTGCAAAATATGATGAAAACTGTCATTGAGAATGCCGGTGCTGAAAAAGGTTTTCTGATTTTGGAAAAAGAGGGTCACTGGTTTATAGAAGCTGAAGGGGCAGTAAATTCTGATGATGTTACTATCTTGCAACCAGTTCCGGTAGACTCTGTTGATGCTCAGCAAATCCCTCTTTTGTCAGCCGCTATCATCAACTATGTCGCCCATACTCAAGAAAATATAGTCTTAAATGACGCTGTAAATGAAGGACAATTTACTCGCGATTGCTATATTAGCATCACTCAACCTAAATCAATTCTCTGTACTCCCCTGATTCATCAAGGCAAACTGAGCGGCATTTTATATTTAGAAAATAATTTAACAACAGGTGCTTTTACTAGCGATCGCGTCGAAATCTTAAAAATCCTTTCGGCTCAAGCCGCCATCTCTATCGAAAATTCCCGTCTCTATGAACAGTTAGAGGGTTACAGCCGAACTCTAGAACAAAAAGTAGAGGTCAGAACCCAAGAATTACAAGATAAAAATCAGGAGTTAGCTAGCATCCTACAAACGTTGAGAGCCACGCAAGCTCAGATTATCGCCCAAGAGAAATTAGCTTCTCTGGGAGCTTTAACAGCGGGTATCGCCCATGAGATCAAAAATCCCTTAAACTTTGTTAACAACTTTGCCGAGCTTTCTGTTGAGTTAACTCAGGAACTATGCGAAGAGATGGAAAATCAAAAAGACCGTTTAGCTCCAGAAAGCAGAGAATATATTGAAGAGATTCTAAATGATCTCAAACAAAATGCTCAAAAAATCCATGAGCATGGTATAAGGTCTGACAACATTGTCAGTGGGATGCTGATGCACTCACGCGGGCAATCTGGCGATCGACAAATGACAAATATTAACGCCTTACTGGCGGAAGCGATCGAACTAGCTTATCACGGAATGCGTGCCAAGGATGCTGCTTTCAAGATAAATATAGAAACCGATTATGATAAGGGCATTGGACAAGTGAATGTTGTGCCGCAGAATATTAGTCGCGCTTTTATAAATGTAATCAATAACGCTTGTTACGCAGCGCATAAAAAGAAGATGCGTTTTCCAGCACTAGGACAAGAAAGTGAGGACTTTTTACCTTCGCTTTCAGTCAGTACTAAAAGTTTAGGTGAGCATGTAGAAATTCGCATTTGCGATAACGGCGAAGGCATTCCCCACGAAGCATTAGATAAAATATTTAATCCCTTTTTCACTACTAAGCCTACTGGTGAAGGAACTGGCTTAGGTTTATCTATTACTCACGATATCATTGTCCAGCAGCATCAGGGAAAAATTCTCGTAGAAACTGAAGTAGGCAACTATACAGAGTTTATCGTCAGTTTGCCCAAAACTTTCCTCAAAAGTAAAGAGTTTTAAATAACATAAGACTTAAAGGTTATTTGTCATTTGCGGCTTGTCGCAGGCATCTGAACTTTGTAAAAGATAACTAATGACCCTTAATCTTTGACCCCTGTCTCCTGACTATTGCATAATAAGCCTTACGTTAACCGATAAAATAAATGGAAGGGTGTTATTGATTGACATTCTTATTACTATCGTGTTCATTTTGTCAATACGTAAGTCATAAATGAAAATAATTGTTGTAGACGACGAACAAGATGTTCAATTCTTGTTTAGGCAGAAATTTAAGAGAGAACTTAAAGAAAATAAAATTAAATTATATTTTGCTTTTTCAGCAGAAGAAGCGTTGGAACGTTTACAAAGCAAACTAATTAATTGCCCAGCTTTGATTGTCACAGATATTAATATGCCTGGAATGAATGGGCTAGAGATGCTCAAAATTATCAAAGATAATTATCCGAATTTAAAAGTAATTATTATTACTGCTTACAATGATGAACATAATTACATGACTGCTAAAAAATATGGAGCCGATGACTATATCACTAAGCCAATTGAATTTGATAAATTAAAGGAAAAAATCCTTAAATTATAAATACTCCCAATCAGGTAATAAACTATGCTAGCTAAAATACTGGTTGTGGATGATGAGCCTGACTTAGAAATTTTGCTTCGCCAAAAATTTAGAAAAAAAATTCGAGAAAAGCAATTTCAGTTGATTTTTGCTCGTAATGGTATAGAAGCACTAGAAAAACTGCAAGCAGAACCGCATATAGATATAGTATTAACCGATATTTATATGCCAGAAATGGATGGGTTAACTTTGATTACCAAGCTCAATGAGTTATATCCCATCATTAAAGCAGTAATTATTTCTGCTTATGGTGATGTTGAAAATATCAGAACGGCGATGAATCGCGGTGCTTTTGACTTTCTGACTAAACCGATTAATTTTCAGGATTTAGAAATTACTACCAATAAAACTCTGCAACATGTGCAGCAGATGAAAGCAGTTAGGGAACAAGAACTTCTAGCACAGCAGGCTCAAGCAGAATTATTAACTCGTCTGCAACAAGAGGTCACGGTGCGCCAACGGGCCGAAGAAGCATTGCGCCAAAGCGAGGCCAGGCTGGCTCAATTTCTGGAAGCTTTGCCAGTAGGCATCTTCGTAATTAATGGTAACGGTCAACCCCAATACGCTAATCAAACTGCTCAACAGATACTTGGTCAAGGAATTGTCACCGGAGCTACAAAAGATCAATTGAGCGAGACTTATCGAGCCTATCTAGTGGGGAGAGAGGAGTTGTATCCTACGGAACAGCACCCCATTGTGCAGGCATTGAGTGGTAAAAGTTCCACCGTCGATAATATGGAGATTCACCAAGGAGACAAGATTATCCCTTTGGAGGTATCAGCTACCCCAATTTTTAATGATAAAGGTGAAATTATCTATGCGATCGCTGCCTTTCAAGATATCACACAACGCAAAAGGTCAGAAGCCGAGCGAATTCGGTTGATATTGGAACTAGGAGTCAAAAATTTTGCCTTGCACGAAGCTAAAAACGCATTAGCTAAATCCAACCTGAATTTAGAACAAAAAGTCAAAGAGCGTACTCAAGAACTGTCACAAACTTTAGAAATTCTCAAAGCTACCCAAGCCGAATTAGTATTTGAAAACGCACTGCTCAGAAGTGCAGAACAACCCTTTAGCTTTGATTATCAAGTTGGGGGAAGTTTGCCAATGGATGCTCCTACTTATGTGGTACGCTCCGCAGATCGTTATCTCTACAAAGCGTTAAAGCAAGGAGAGTTTTGTTATATCCTGAATACACGGCAGATGGGTAAATCCAGCTTGATGGTACGTATGATCCACCATCTTCAGCAAGAAGGATTTAGCTGTGCCGCGATTGACATCACCCGTCTTGGCAGCGAAAACGTCACTCCGGCTCAATGGTACAAGGGATTTGTGGTGGAGTTGTGGCAAAGTTTTGATTTGCTAGAAAAGATAAATTTTAAAGCTTGGTGGAATGAACAAAAAGATTTATCGCCTGTCCAATGTTTAAGTCGATTTATAGAAGACATTATACTAGCTCAAATTAAAAGTGAAAAAATTTGTATTTTTATTGATGAAATTGATAGCGTTTTATCCTTAAAATTTCCTGTTAATGACTTTTTTGCTCTAATTCGTTTTTGCTACAACCAGCGCTGTATTAATCCAGAATATCGGCGTTTAACCTTTGCCCTTTTTGGAGTTGCAACACCTTCAGATTTGATTACTGACTATCAAAGAACTTCTTTTAATATTGGTCAGGCAATTCAACTAAATGGCTTTCAAATGCATGAAGCTCAACCTTTGTTACAAGGATTGACCCAAAAAGCCAGCAATCCTCAAATAGTGCTTAATGAAGTTTTATCCTGGACAAGTGGTCAGCCTTTTCTCACTCAAAAGCTCTGTAAGCTCATCCGTAGTTCTTTATCTCGTATTCCTACAAACGGTGAAGCAGAGTGGATTGAGAATTTAGTGCAAACAAATGTAATCAACAATTGGGAATCTCAGGATGAGCCAGAGCATTTGAAAACTATTCGCGATCGCATTCTCAAAAATACTCGAAAACCTGTTTGGCTACTCAAGCTCTATCAAGAAATCTTACATCAAGGAAAAATCGTTTCAGTTGATAGTCCAGAGGAAAGAGAATTGCTGTTGTCAGGCTTAGTGGTCAAGCAACAAGGTTATCTGAAAGTCCATAACCGGATTTATGAACTGATTTTTAATACTAGTTGGATTGATATGTACATTTAAATGATATTGTCAGTACACATTTTACAGGTGCGATCGCCTACGTCCTGCCGTAGGCGATCACAAAATACTGCAAGGTTAATCATTGTTTCCTCATTTCCTCACTCCCCATCGAGTTACTTCTAACAGCTTGACGCTGGCATAAAGTGCATCAATATAGGGTGTGGGAGTCTGAGTTAGTCGCCCCAATTCTGCTACTGCGCCGACAATGGTCTCTATCTCCGTAGGGCGTCCGGCTTCAATATCCTGTAGCATTGAGGTTTTGTGAGCGCCGACATTTTCCGCCCCATTAATTCGTTGTTCCAAAGTAATGCCAAACTTAATATCTAACTTTTCGGCGATCGCTTGAGCTTCACGCATCATTTGTCTTGCTAGTTCACGAGTAAGGGGATACTGACAAATCTGCTCTAGATTCGCACCAGTCAGAGCGCTGATAGGATTAAACGCCAGATTCCCCCACAACTTAATCCAGATTTCGGTGCGAATTTGATTCCGTACAGGTGCTTTGAATCCTGCTTGCTTTAAAGCCTGTGCTAATAACTGGATGCGTTCTGTTTTAGTACCATCGATTTCACCTAAAGTAAAGCGATCACCTTCAATATGCTTGATCACACCTGGCTCAACTATCTGAGTTGCTGGGTAAACCACACAACCAATCACCCGCTCTGCACCGATATGAGCTTCAATAATCCCATCCGGGTCAACCGAATGAATGCGCGTACCTTCATATTCACCGCCATGTTGGCGAAAATACCACCAAGGAACGCCATTTTGAGCAGTTACCACCATTGTGTGAGAATCATAAAGAGATGGTAGAGAAGAAGCGATCGCTGCAACACTGTGAGCTTTGACAGCCAGAATCACTACATCCTGTTTTACTGGTTCATAAATATCGCTGGTTGCAAGAGTCGGAGTAGCTATCTGGCTGGAACCATCTGTCATGATTAGCTTCAGCCCCTTTTTTTGAATTGCTTCTAGATGAGAACCACGAGCAATCAGCGTCACTGCTTCACCTGCTAGTGCCAATTTTGCTCCCAGATAACCACCAATAGCACCCGCGCCTACAATACAGATTTTCATGACTAGTTTTGGCAACACACTGTCGAGCTGAGCGCGACATTAATTTCTCACTTTAATGTACCGTCTTGTTCCCATCACTAACTGATAAAAATCAACAGATGCTCTCAAGTTTATGGTAGAGATGGGAAATCCTAAAATATTGACTGTTGGCTGTGTACAAGCACAAGATGTGTATGAGATAAAGCATTGCCGTTTCTGGCTAGCTATCAGCAAGTGCATGAGCAAATAACTCTCTCAGTATTTACTTAGTTATCTTAGATTACTATACGTCTTTAAATTATTGCCGTAATTTTCATTAAGAGTTTATATCCTTACTGTTTGACTTCCTTAAATACGCGGGTAGCTAGTTGATTGATTCAAAATAATTTTTCTAAATAGAATTCAGTAATATTTCTCTTTTAATAACAAGATACATAGCACTAAATTATTAATAGTTGTGCTGACTTAGTTCATAACTAAGCTGAGATTATTGTAGGTGCATTTATATTGTAGAATATCTAGCCATTTAGATTAAACTGCATTTAAATATGAACATACAGAAGACGTTTTACCTGCTGTCACTGATTAATAAAAAAATTTTATTTTTTACAACATGTGGGTATAAGTTCGTATTAACAAGTGAATCATTTCCTACTTAATCATTTCTTTGATATTGCAAATATTTATTTAGGAAAGATAGCAGATTTTATCTTTGACTAATAAACAGCACAAAATTTTCAAATTTTAAATATCTCTTAACATATTGTGAAAATCTTCATGCAGCAACATATTTGGAATCTACTAATACTCGGATTAGGAGCTTCTACTGTGATCATTACTCCATGTCACGCTCAAACTCCAGTGGAGTCAAACAGCAAAAATACTAATAATATTAGTTCCACCTCTTCTGAGCAAACTTCCACCATAATAGAATTGAGTGATTCTGCCAGTTTTACTAATAGCGAACCACCTATCTTCACGGAGACGACTCCCAACTCTTCTGTTTCTAGCGCCAGCATAGCTGCAACTAAGCCTAAGCCACGTATCCCAATATTTAGTAGAGTTTTTCCTTCACCTTCTATGCAGCAGTAATCAGCTGATGAACATTTAGGCGAATGGCTTAGACTTTTCGCTCAGAGACGTTACATGTAACGTCTCTACTTATTCCATTAGCCCACGAAAGTGGGCTTTATTTTTGTAGCTGTCCCAGTGCGTTAATGTGCTTAGTTTTACTAAGCGCTGTTTCGATAAAGAGTTTTTTAAGATACCTTCATATGCAAAACGTAAATTGTTGGTTAGCGGCAGTAGTTTACAATAAATAACTGTAAATAAGAAAAATATTGTTAAGGTAACTTAGTGAGTCCAACTGCTCAATCCACGGCAACTGCGCGTCGTGTGGTATTTCCTTTTACGGCAATTGTAGGCCAGGAAGAAATGAAACTGGCCCTACTGTTGAATGTGATTGACCCCAAAATTGGTGGTGTAATGATCATGGGCGATCGCGGCACTGGCAAATCCACAACTATCCGGGCGCTGGCCGACTTACTACCAGAAATCTCTGTGGTGGCTAATGACCCCTTCAATAGTGACCCCACTGACCCCGATGTGATGAGCGATGAAGTCCGCCAACTCTTAGAACAAGGTTCGGAAATTCCCATAGCTCACAAAAAAGTCCAAATGGTAGACCTGCCACTGGGAGCCACAGAAGACCGGGTTTGCGGTACTATCGACATTGAGAAAGCCTTGTCTGAAGGTGTCAAAGCTTTTGAACCAGGTCTGCTAGCAAAAGCTAATCGGGGTATTCTCTACGTGGATGAAGTCAACCTACTAGACGACCACCTTGTAGACGTGTTACTCGACTCTGCCGCTAGTGGGTGGAACACTGTAGAACGGGAAGGTATTTCAATTCGTCACCCAGCACGTTTTGTGCTTGTGGGTTCTGGAAACCCAGAAGAAGGTGAACTACGCCCCCAACTCCTAGACCGCTTTGGGATGCACGCAGAAATCCATACGGTTAAAGAACCAATCTTGCGGGTGCAAATTGTAGAGCAACGGGCAGAATTTGACCAAAATCCCCCAGCTTTTCTTGAAAAATACAAACCTCAGCAAGAAGCATTACAAGAGCAAATTGTCAATGCTCAGCAGCTTTTACCAGAGGTAAAAATTGACTATGATTTGCGGGTAAAAATTTCTGAAGTCTGCTCTGAACTGGATGTAGATGGTTTGCGGGGTGATATCGTCAGCAACCGCGCCGCTAAAGCTTTAACAGCGTTTGAAGGACGTCACGAAGTTACAGTTGATGACATCCACCGGGTGATTACGTTGTGTCTACGTCACAGACTACGGAAAGACCCCTTGGAATCAATTGATAGTGGCTACAAAGTTGCAAAAGCTTTTAGTCGCGTTTTTGGTGTAGAACTGACAGAAGATGATACCGCACAGAAAAATGGCGCGGGTCAAAAGTTAGGAGCTAGGAGTTAGGAGAAGTATGAGGAGCAGGGGAGCAAGGGGAATAAATTACTGATTCTTGACTCTTGACCCTTGACTTTTGACTCAGCACTCAGCACGGGCTAAACGCCCCGCTACCGCTAACACTACTCAGCACTGATTATGAGATTTTGGCATTTTTGGTTAAACAGCTTTATTTTAGCTAGCCAATACAACCCGCCTCGGTTTGTAGAGTTATTGATGCTATTGCTAGCGATCGCTATGCTGGCAATAGCGAGTATTTCACCTGACAGACCATATTTAATCTTAGGTTTGAGCTTAGTAGTTGGGGCATCTATTTCCATCTTAGTACGGGAAGCGATCGCCCCCTCACACCAGACACGAATGACCAAACTCACAGCATTAATATTGCTGTTTATCAGCCTCTATGGTTTTGCTGACTTAATCTACACTCTTTAATTAGTCATTTGTCTAAAGCTAATGACTAATGACCGAATAATTATTAATTCATAAGTCATAATTAAAAAATTCTATTATTAATTAGTAATTATGAATTATCAATTATGAATTAGTTTGACTCCACCCCTGCATTTCCACTAATTCCATACACAAGTCATTAATTTGCTCTAAGTCAGGTTTATGAGGTAGAGTGGATTGTTCGTAAACAACTTCCATCTCGGCAACTAAATCTTCTGCTATTTTCATCAGCTGCTCATAAGAATATTCGCCCTTGAGGATAGCTTTTAAATCTTCAACATCACCAGCTATTTTCCTATCTACAATAACTTCTCCTCGCCGCAATATTTCCACTCCACTGCGTAGCAATCTAATGCAGTGCATCCCATGTTTGAGGTCAAAACCTGACTTTCTTTCCATTTCTGCTCTAGCTGGATTTCTATTTTCCTGCCAAGATAAGTAAGCCTTCCACTCTCTTAAAGCTATTTGATAATTTTGACTTTTCTGAAGCAAACGGATAAAATCTTTCCGACTATTTGTTAACTTCTGGGTATACTCTAAAGTTTCATCGGATAAAGTATATTGTTTCAACATACCTTTGAAATCAATATCTGCTGTCAAAAGTTTGTACAATTCCTCAGCTTCTTCTAAAAATTCAATTCGTCCTCTAATTAAGTTATAAAGATACTCCAGAAAAGCGTTTAGCTCATCTTTACTAAGAGGTGCTTCGTCTTCTATAGCAAAATCAGATGGTATTGGTTTTTTTTGCGGCGGCTTTAACAACCACTTACGATGAGTTTCCATCTTTTTGATTTGAGCAAAAGCGTAACCAGTATAAGTATGCTTAACTTTCTTGCTCAAAAATAGCTGTCTATAGTTAATTAAGTGCTGCCCTACTGGAGTTAAAACAGGATAGTTATTTAACCAAAGCAATTCTAAAACATTGGGATTTGCTCCCGACAATAACTGGAGAAGTTTTCTTAACTCATATATAACTGTGTCTTTGTTGCCATCTATGAAGGGAAATATTCCTGGTTCATCCCAACCAGTATCTTTTTGTTCTATGCGATCAAATCCCAAGTAATACTTCTTAGGTGCAATAAACACTCCCCGATAATCCAAGTCTGAATCAGGACGATTTAAACCATAGCCGTGGCTACCTGCTAAACCAATTAAAATAGTTCTTTGCTCAACTTCTATTCTTTTCATATCAACCGATTAAAATATAGCTATCCTAACTCATAAGCTAAGTAGTATAGGCAGCAATTGATATCTTGCAGCATTACCCTTACCTGCCCAGAACGCAAATTCTAGGCTAATAGAGCAACTCCACAGAAAAAACTCTCTGCTAAACCCGTGAAAAAACGAGTAACACTCACCTTCCCAAAACGCGCTGTCCAAATGCCAATTACTTACCTATTGGCTAAAGAGTTCAATGTCGCCGCCAATATTATCCGCGCTCAAGTTGCCCCAAATCAAATTGGCAAACTGGTAGTGGAGTTAGCGGGGGATATTGATCAGTTGGATGCTGCAATTGAGTGGATGCGATCGCGAAATATCAATGTTTCTCATACCTTGGGTGAAATCGTCATCGATCCTGATGTATGTGTCCACTGTGGCTTGTGTACAGGGGTTTGTCCTACCGAAGCCCTCACCCTTAACCCCGAAACATTCAAACTCGTATTCACGCGATCGCGCTGCATTGTCTGCGAACAGTGTATCCCCACTTGTCCTGTACAAGCAATCTCAACTAATCTTTAGCCGACGAGCTTTAATACATCCGCTATTACACCACTATCATTCACCAGCCTAGTTTTTGCTGGAGAGTCATAAACTACCAATAGCGAAGGTACACCAGTTATATCCTGAAAAAGCGTCATTCCCTCAGCATGATCTTCACGATTTCCATAGGGAATGTCTTGCACAAACTCTGGATTACTAAAGACATTTTCTCGTAGATTCACGCCATTTCTCCAGCGATAAACTTGCACAGGCCCATCTAAATCCATCGTCGGCCCAGCTAAGATTAACAAGTCTGTACCATCTACGCACAAATCCCGAATTCCCAAACCATTTAACCAGACAAAATGCTTTTTATATAGCTCTTTCTCCTCTCCAATTTGGCGCAGCGTTAGGATTCCAGAACTGCAATCTTTTAGTTCAATTTCCAGCACCATAGCCCAACCCCGCAATACAGGGCCACGCAAACCTAGAAAAATGCGGTTTTGATAAATAGCTATTCCTTCAATATCAAAGCCGTTATCTTTCCCAGGAATTCCTGTCTTAACGAACAATCCCAAGTGAGGATCATTTGCTAAAGCTGCCATCAGTAAGTTACCCTGGCTATTCACCTCCAGTTTAGCGGCACTTAACAGCACATTTGGATTTTGAGGATGTGGACAAGATGAAAGTAACTTACCATCTATGAGGGGAATACGTCCTAAGAGGTAACGGTTGGGTTCTGATTCCGTTTTTGCTAGCCTTTTTAAATTTTTTACATCGGTATTATCGGATTTAGCTTTTTTACGCTTGTAGCTATGAGAACCAACAAACCATAAGTAATAATCTGTAAAAGCAAGTCCTTCAATATCAATTTCCTGGTCTTCTGGCGCAGGTAAACTGATAAACTCTGCTACCCGAAATTGTTGGTGGTCTGTAGTTTTATCAGCATCAACCAAAGATAGACGTTCAATAGTTGAGGTTTCATCTGACCCAAACCATAAATCTTTTTGGTTAGTTAGTAATACTGCTGATAAATCTTCTCTATGTTCTTTAAAACAATCACCAAAAGTTAGGAGAACTTGATTAATCAAATGTGAGTTAGACATTTTACATGATCTCTCTGATTACGAAGTTATTAATCATGCTATTTTAATGTTTTATTTAATACTCAGCAATAAAAAGCATCATAAACCATAATTTATATATAACTGACAATAGTAATATTTCTATTTATACCTTTGATAGCTCAGCCTTTTTATCTAAAAACAACAAGCATCAATAGTTATAATACTTCGCAATTATCACTGTAGTAAAAATAAATCTCAAAACATACATGGAAATTTTTAACTAATGTTATTATGCAATGACCTGTTTAGGTATTTCATCAAAAATCAATTATGGAATTAGCAACCAAGCCCACAGTAAAAACACTCGGAGATTACGCCTACCAAGCGATTCAAAAACACTTGAAGAAAACCTTGAAGTGGGAAAAAGCAGTTAAGAAAGATGAAGATCCAGAAGCACTGCACCAAATGCGAGTGGG
Organism: Nostoc sp. MG11; assembly: GCF_014904695.1. Classification (GTDB taxonomy): domain Bacteria; phylum Cyanobacteriota; class Cyanobacteriia; order Cyanobacteriales; family Nostocaceae; genus Komarekiella. The sequence continues at coordinate 150,600 of NZ_JACXXN010000003.1, forward strand.
GATGCGTCGCCTACGTACTGCCGTCAGTAGGTTGAGTATAGCGTTAGATTTACCAAAGTCAGCTAGTGATAAAAATATTGGTAAAATAGCTCGTCGTCTTGGTAATCTCCGAGATTTGGACGTGCTAAAAGAAACTTTGGAAAATAATTACAAACCAAATTTACCGCGCAAAGAACAGCAATCTTTGCAAACAGCTTTCACTGCTTTAGCGAAACAGCGTGAAGATGTATTCTTGAATGTGCAAAAAACCTTAAAAAATGAACCCTACAAATCTCTAAAAGAGGAATTGAACGAGTGGTTGGATACACCCAGTTATCAACCTTTAGCATCGATTGCCATTCAGCAAGTGCTACCAGATTTACTTTTACCAGAAGTGAGTAGTTTCTTACTGCACCCAGGTTGGCTAGTTGGCACACAATTTGTGGAATCAGAGGTAACAATTCAGACCAATTGGAAATCAGAAAAAATAGAAAAACAATTGACAGAGCAAGGTGAAAGTCTTCATAGTTTGCGAAAAGAATCCAAACGCATACGTTACCAAATGGAGTTATTTACTGACTTATATGGTGAATCTTATGCGGCTTATCTTACAGAGGTAAAAAATATCCAAGAAATTTTGGGTACGATGCAAGATAGTGTAGTTTTGGCTGAGTGGCTCGCGGATATCTTCAAGTCAGAAATTCACACTGAGATGCCCACACTTGCTACTTTGTTAACCGAAAATCGTTACCAGTCATGGCAGCAATGGCAACCCTTGCAAGAGCGATATCTGAAAGCTGAAACTAGACATAGCTTTCATTTAACAATATTGCACCCGATGTAATTTTATTTGCTTGAGCCGACAAGATTGGATTAGCGAGCAGACAACTGAATAGGAGCCTCTAGCGACAAAACATAAACACTGCTCTGGGGAATCTGTACAATATGGGTATTTTCTGAGGAGCGCAAGCCTGAGAGCAAGCCAACAGCGCTTCCCAGCATTGCTCCTCGGTCAAACTGCTCAAGATCTCCTTGGCTCAAATACCCCAATCCTGCCCCAAACAGAACCATTCTCGACAGCTTTGTCGTTAGCTCGCACCTGGGTAATGGTAGTGCCAGGAATCATCTGACTGGATGCTTTAATTGAGACAATTCGACCATTAATAACTAACGACTGTCCAATAATTTTAGCGCCTCCATCAGTAGGTTTGAGGACAATGGTTATAGGAGTGTTTTCTGGTGCTACAACATTACCTTGATTATCTTTAATAGCGCTAGCTAAAGGAAGTGTGAGGGGATAATCCTTTTTTTGCCCAACATCTACGGTAACGGATGCAGGAAATGAGATAATAATTGCTGTATCTAGAGGAATACTAATTTCTTGACTAAGTGCTTGGGGTTGAAGCGTCTGGCTTGGTACTGGTTGAGCAATAGCTGGCAATGTGATAGAACCCAACAGAGATACAGAACAGGCAAAGTTCAACAACATTTGCGTTTTCATAACCATTTTTCCTTTTGATGTGAGTAGTGTTTTTTGGGTTTGAATCCCTTCACTCAATCAATAGGTTTGGGGTTATGGGTTTATGCAGTCTATGTCAGAAAAATACTGTAGCGATTTTGCGATGAATCAAATATGCCAGTCAAGAGTCAAGAGTCAGTAATTTATTCCCCTTGTTCTCCCTTGCTCCCTTGCTCCCCTGCTCCCCTGCTCCTCTGCTGGATATGAAAATGGGGATGGTGATAAATAAAGACGGGTTGAAGCCCGTCCAAATAGCTTGAAAGTGCAAATACACCTTGTATTCTGCTAAAGCTAACACAGTTAATTTTTCAGAAGTTGCCAATTTGCCAATTAATAATCGTTGGCGCTAAGTGAAAGTGTGAATTCTTTTACCTTCTACAATGATTATTTGATTTTTTGAAAGTCCCTTAATCCTTAATAGGCACTCTGAGCATAAGCGCACCCACCCAGTCAGACGTGGGGCCGGCCGGATAATTGACGTGGCACAGCGCACACTCCGCTCTGAAGTTGCTGAGGGGGATCGATCGCCGATAGTACCATTTATTATCTGCGCGCTGGACGGACGTGGATGCCTGCCCTGACATCGCCAGCGTGTTTGCCTGACGCTCGAAGTTGTCGCGGGGGCGATCGCTTTCCCGGAGTGGACCAACGGTGCCGACCAATCGCATATCCTTGTTCTGGTCGTTAAATATCAGTGAGATGGAGTGCTTACCCTGCTCCACGTTATCCACCGTGGTTTCGTCGAACTCCTGCGTCAACGCCGCGAACAACGTGTTGAGCATCAGATCACTCGTCTGTTCGGCGAACGTAATCTGCCCAGTTGTGGGTGGAATGTCATAACCACGGGCAATTGTCGTGAGACCGACACCGATGACAACAATCAGCACAAAGATCCCATAGCTGACTAACTTTCTCAGACGCATTTTCTTATCCTTTGGTTTTGTGTTCTCTACTCAGCAATTCCGCATCATGGATAGAGCTTTATACCCTGCCTATCCAGACAACACTCACTCAGCGATCGCCAGCCTATAAGACACTACCAGCCCTCAGCTCGTGGAAGCTTAAATAATCTGTAGTAAGCCACTACGAAAGGAAAGAAATCTCCGATATTCTGGGTAAGAGGGCTTTTAACCCCTTACAAGCTCAAATTTGAAGCTTGATATGCAGAATCTTACCAATTGCTAGGGGAAAATACAAGCTGTTGCCTGTCTATTTGATACCGCAACAAAATAAAGTACCTTTTTTGGCGATCGCGACGCAACACTAGACTTTTAATTTCCACATCTCGTGAAAAGGAGGTAAAGTGCAGAGCGATCAAGCCATTTTTAGAGGAACTGTCCGATATTGGCGGCTTATTATAGACACTCCTCGTTGGCTACTAAGATCTGCCGTGCTGTAGTCAGATACCGTAGCACAGGGGAATTTTACCAAAAGGCGATCGCCCAGTAGGGATGTATGCAAATCTAAAACTTTATTAAATAGCTACCGTTAATGCACATTTTGGACATTAGACTTCTTGTAAAAGTCAGGGTAAAGGTCAAGGGGTAAAGCGAAAAGGGACTTACAACCCTTCCCCTTTAACCTTTCCTCTTTTCCCCAAGGTGCAAAAATATATTTTTGCAAGAGCTTTATTGCATAGCGATTGCACTGATTCATATTTCTATTCTGCAACGCCAAACTTCAACGGTTTCGCTATCCCTCCCCACCCTCAACGAAGTAGGGTGGGGAGGTATAGCGGCTGATTTAGGGGGTTCGACGCCCCCGAAATCAGCAAATTCATGGTATGTTAGCTGCATATTTTTCACCAGTTGAAAATGTCTCAAGTCCTCACAGTTAGCTGTAAACTCGAAGTTACCAAAAGTCAGGTTGAAAAACTTGACTCGGTGCTTCGTGCCTTTGCAAACTGCTGTGAGTATGTGAACAAAAACACTGACTCAAAACTGACCAACCAGATAGCCGTACAATCCTTGATTTACAAGGAAGCACGAGACTATTCTGGCTTGTCGGCTCAGATGACCATCCATGCTATTCGCAGGGTTTGCGCCAATCGGAAGACCGCCAAGCAGCAAAACCGACCTGTTAAGGGGCTTGCTCCAACCAGTGCAACCTATGACGCTCGGACTTTCACCTTTAAGGAGAAAGACTGGAGTGTGACGCTGACCATGCTTAAGGGAAGAGAAAAATTCCCATTGCATATTGGTAACTATCAGCGTCATTTGCTGACAGGTAGAAACCCAAAATCGGCGGTGCTGGGAAAGCGCAAAGATGGCGCTTACTACCTGCAAATTCAGCTTGAATCTGAGCCACCACAACCTGAGCAAACTGATCAAGTTTTGGGCGTGGATTTGGGTAGGACTGACATCGCCGTTACCTCGCAAGGGGAGAAATTTAGTGGAAAACAAATAACTCAGGTTCGGGACAAATATGCCCGTGTGAGAGCTTCGTTGCAGCAAAAAGCGTCCAAAGGCACAAGGTCTACTCGTCGTAGAGCCAGACAGATTTTGCAACGGTTGAGTGGACGTGAACGACGCTTTCAGGCACAGGTAAACCATACCGTTAGCTATCGACTTATCCAGCACGCCAAGAACACTAACCAAACTATTGCCCTGGAAGATTTGACGGGGATTCGAGAGCGCACCAACCAACAACCACGTTCTAAAACAGAGCGCCGCAGGAGTAATAGTTGGGCGTTCTACCAACTCCGCCAATTCTTGGTTTATAAGGCGATAAAATTTGGCGTGAACCTGGTATTTGTTGACCCAAGATACACATCTCAAACTTGCCACAAGTGTCTGCACATCCACCCAGTTAGAGGTGAATCGTACAGAAACGGCAAGAGGTTTAAGTGCGGTCATTGTGGTTGGTGCGGTGATGCTGACGAGAATGGTGCAAAAAACATTTCTAGTTTGGGGCTGTCTATAAACCAGCCTGGAGGTTCGTATCTTAGTTGTGTTTTGTGGACGGGGCAACCTGTTCAGCTAACTATCTGGGATACAGGGCTACTAAAAACTCAGGCTTCAACCAAGTAAGCCTGAGTAGTTTATTGGTCATTCATGGTTCTCGCCACCTGGAATAGCTTTTATCTCCAAGCGTTGGTTGGAGGAAGTTAGAAAAGCTTGAATACAGTTAAGAAACTCTTCTAACTCGGAAATTAAGTTAGTAGTACCTCTACGCTCTTGGTGGTAAGCTAGTTGTTCTAATTTATCGGCGGCTAAGTGCATGGCTGTAGCGCCGATGTTAGCACTAGCACCTTTAAAATGGTGGGCTTGTTGGGCAATTTGCCCAAAGTCATTAGCTGCGATCGCACTTTTAGTTATCTCTAAACGGGGTTGGATATCTTCAATAAATATTTGCAGTAACTCGAATTCAAATTCTGCATTGTTTTCTGAGAGTTGATGCAAGTGTTCCCAATCAATTGGTAGGCTGAGGGAACTGTCATTTTTGGTAGAATCTATCTGCTCACGCGCAACAGATTCTTGTAAACTGAGGATCATGCTTGCCCAATGCTCTAGCACCGCTGCTAATTTTTCTTTCAATACTGGTTTGCTCAAATAATCTTCCATTCCTGCATCTAGACACATTTTTTTGTCTTCTGTCATGGCATTAGCTGTCATAGCAATGACCACAGGACGGTGATGATTAGCAAAGTCACTCTCTTGCCAACGATGAATTTCTCTTGTGGTTTCCAAACCATCAAGAATTGGCATTTGGCAATCCATCAGAATTAAATCGTAAGGAATTTTTTCCAATAGTTGCAAAACTTCTTTTCCATTGGCGGCGACATCAGCTTTGTAGCCTAAGCTCTGGAGTTGCTTTAAGGCTACTTTCTGATTTACTAAATTATCTTCAGCCAGCAAAATTCTGATTTTAGACTTCAAAAGTGGAGGGAGATATTCAGCAGAGATATGCTTGCAGTCCTTTTCTAAATTCTGCACTTCTATCTCTTGACTCTGATCTCCCGCCTCTTCCAATTCAGATTGAGTTCCTAAAATAGTCATAATAGTATCAAGGAGCCGAGATGGCTTAACAGGTTTGACCAAATAAGCAGCAAATCCGATCTTTAACGCTTGTTGCACTTCATCCCGTTGATTAGTAGAGGTGAGCATAATTAAAGGTAACTGTGCGATCGCAGAATTTGCTTTAATTTGCTCTCCTAAAGTCAGGCCATCTGTTTCGGGCATTTGCATATCAACCAAGGCAACATCATAGGGTATGCTTTGCTCAACGGCATCCTGAATCGCTCTGAGAGCAGTAGCAGCACTATCGACTTTATCCACCTGCATCCCCCAACGGGTAGCTTGATGGTAGATAATCTTGCGATTGGTAGCGTTGTCATCTACTACTAACAAGCGCTTATTGTTCAAAAGTCCGCGATCTTGAATTTGGGAAACAGGCTGAAGTTGCTTGGCGAAAGTCAGCTCAAACCAAAACTTAGATCCTTTTCCAATCTGACTTTCCACTCCAATTACCCCTCCTATCAAATCCACCAGTTGTTTACAGATGGCTAATCCTAAACCTGTGCCACCAAACTTCCGAGTGGTGGAAGCATCCACTTGCGTAAATGGTGTAAAGAGTCTGCGTTGATCTTCGGAGTTAATGCCAAGACCGGTATCCGTTACAGCAAAGTGAATAGTAACTGTAGTAGAGGTTTGCGATCGCAATTCGGCTCGTACTACTACCTCCCCGGTACTGGTAAACTTAATAGCATTGCTGATCAAGTTCATCAGAATTTGCCGCAGCCGACTAGCATCACCTTGGAGATGGGTGAAAACGTTGCGATAAATTAACGCCGCAATTTCCAATCCTTTGTTATGAGCTTGAGGCGCTAATAATTCCAACACCTCTTCAACACAGGTAGATAAGTCAAAGTCTAGAGTTTCTAGAGCCATTTCCCCCGCTTCAAGTTTGGACAGATCTAAAATCTCGTTGATTAGGCTTAAAAGAGCATCTCCACTAATACGAATTGTTTCAATAAAATCTCGCTGTTCTGGGTTCAAAGGAGTTTCTAATACTAAGCCAGTCATTCCTAACACAGCATTCATCGGAGTGCGGATTTCATGACTCATGTTAGCCAAAAAGGCACTTTTAGACTTAGAAGCTAATTCGGCTTGGCGACGAGCAACTTCGAGTTCTTGTCGTTGGCGAGTTTCTGCTTCTAGTAATTGAGCTTGAGCTAAAGCAATACCTACTTGGTCAGCTATTTGTCGTAAAAGATGAGTTTCAAAACTAGACCAGTGGCGGGAGGCGGCGCACTGATGGACAATCAACAAACCGCAAAGTTCTTCTTTGACAAGAATGGGTACAACCAAGTTGGCTTTAACTCCAAACTGTTGCAGTAATTCTATATGGCTTTGTTGAACTTCCACCAAATCCAAATCAGCGATCGCCTGAATATTTCCTTGACGGTACTGTTGTAAGTAGTGCTGCTGTAGGTATTCTGTTCGCAAGTAGGGGTCGGTGATATTTTGCCCCTTGATTGCAGTCCAGCCAGAAACTACTGCTTCTATAATTGTGGTTCCAGATCCGTCTGGCAGCATTTGATAGATTAATACTCGGTCAGTCTGGAGAATCTTTTGCACCTCCTTAACAGTAATTTGCAGAATTTCTTCGATTTGCAACGACTGGCGAATCTTGAGGGTGATTTCTGTAAATAGTTGCGATCGCAAGTTTTGACGTTGAATTTCCTGCTCGGCTCGCTTACGCTGGATAAACTGCCCCACTTGCTCACCAATAGAACTGAGCATTTTGACTAAATCTGAGTCAGGTTGCTGAATTTCATTGCTAAAGCAGGTAATGACGCCAAGAATTTTGTTACCACTACGAATCGGAAAACCAAAAGCTCCATGCAGTCCAGCTTCAGCCGCAATTTTGGCGCGGGGAAAGTTAAAATCTTTAACGACATCAACAATCCAAATCGGTTGACAACTAGCCCAAACGCGACCAGGTAATCCAATCTCTGGTGCAAACGTGGTTTGGCGAGTCAGTGCTTCAAACTCTTGCACCTCAAGGGATGCTCTCTGCCATATATCGAGAAAACGCAGTATATTTGCTTGCTCATCCACCATCCAAATTTCACTCAAATCCCATCCTAAACTTTCGCAGATACCTTTGAGGATTTGGGGAGTGGCCTCGTTAATCGTGGTAGATTCTGCTAAGACACGAGTTGTAGCATATTGTGCAGTCAAATGCTGTTCAGCTCGCTTGCGATCAGTAATGTCAATACCTGTACAAACAATGTATTCTACAGATCCCTCATAGTCTTGGAGGATAGTATTCGACCAAGCAATCAGCCGCCGATTACCGTCCTTTGTGATCCAGTAGTTTTCGTATTCGTTTGAATGTTGACCAGTTCGCAACCGCTCGAAAACTGCTTTGACTGGTTCTAACTCTTCAGGAATTAGCAACAAGTTCCAAACAAATCTTCCCCTCACCTCATCGAACGAGTAGCCAGTTGTTTGCTCACAAGCTTGATTGAAGCGCACGATTTGACCTTGGGAGTCAAGAACTATTACCAATGCGCCAGCTGTATCAAGGACTGCTGAGATAAAATTGCGCTCTTTGTTTAAAGTCTCTTCTGTCCACTTCCGCTCAGTCACCTCACGATAAATCAGGTAGTAGACTACAGAGAGAATGATAAAACTCAAGCAGATGGCGATCGCAAGTGTCAAAATTGTGTTATTCGCACCGAATTTTGCGGCTTGTGACTGCTGCTGGAGCAACTTTCTTTCCTCATTCTCCATCTCATAGATGGTTTTACGAATATCATCCATCAGGTTTTGTCCCTGATTTGTCAGTAGTACCTGCAACGCTGCTTCAAATCCCTGGTTTTGGCGCAAGTTGATAGTCTGCTTGAGTTCGGAAAATTTTGCTGCTATCAGGGCTTCAATAGATGCGAGCTGTTTTTGTTGGTTTGGTTGTTTTGCTGTTAAATTTTTGAGTTCTGCAACTTTTTGAGCGATGTTCGCAAGTGCAGCTTGATACGGTTCTAGATAACGTTCTTGTCCAGTTAGAATGTAACCACGTTGTCCAGTTTCAGCATCCTTCATTTGCGACAGCAGTTCTTCGAGGCTGTTAATTTTATCTTGAGTTTTTTTTACATGAGTATTAGTATCGATCAATCCTCTAGTGTTCTGATAAGAAACCACACCAATTAAGATTAAAATTGCTGACGCTAACCCAAGACCTCCCGCAACTCTTTTAAAGAATTGTTTGCGTATCTTCTGTGATTGTTTGCGTTCATCGGTTGCGAGTACTAAATTTGCTAAATTGCGCCGTAGTTCCAGTTGCTTAATCACTTGGCGGCCTAGAGTTCGTAATGCTTCAATCTGTTCTGGAGTGAGTTCCCGTGGTACATGGTCAATCACACACAGTGTTCCCAAAGCGTGTCCTTCAGGGTTAGTTAAAGGTACACCAGCATAAAACCGGACATTGGGGTCAGAAGTGACTAGCGGGTTTGTGGCGAATCGGTCGTCAGTTGTTGCATCAGGTACAACAAAAATCTCTGGTTGTAAAATAGCATGAGCGCAGAATGCTTGATCTCTGGGTGTTTCTAGCGCCTCCAAGCCGACTTTTGACTTAAACCACTGGCGGTTTGTATCAATTAAGCTAATTAAGGCAATAGGAGTCCCACAAATATACGAGGCTAAACGAGTGAGGTCGTCAAAGGCGGCTTCAGATGGAGTGTAGAGAATCTTATACTGCAAAAGTGCTTCAATTCTCTGTGCTTCGTTATCAGGTAATGGTGCTTTCATCCTTAAGCCTTATTTATGGCTGAAGTTGTTGTTAAAGGTAAACAAACTTACTCAATTAATGGCAATAGTTTGGTTAAAAACGTTAGCGTGATTTCACTGAGTTCGACTTTATTTATATTCATAAATTACTCAAATGATTAAGTCGCTGCTTTATTTCATGTGGGCTGGTTTATTTGAAATTGGAGGCGGCTACCTGATCTGGTTGTGGTTGAAGGAAAGTAAGTCTTTCTGGTGGGGGATATTAGGTGGAATTGCTTTAGCTATCTATGGGGTACTGGCTACTCTCCAAACAGCAAATTTTGGCAGAGTATATGCTGCTTACGGGGGTGTATTTATTGCAATGGCGATGCTTTGGGGTTGGAAGGTAGATGGGGTGACTCCAGACTATTACGACCTCATCGGAACTTGTTTAGCTTTGATAAGTGTATTGATTATCATGTTTTCACCCAGAAGCTAAGTAGAAATTTCAATAGAAAATGCTTTGTAGTTTATAGTTAGCGCTAAAGCGTCAACTACTAACTTTTATCTTTGTTTGTAATAGGAATTAACTAAAAACTTAAAATTTTGTATTGCTGCAACAAAATGCTATTCCTGAACAAAAAGATGTAATTGTTGCATTTATGCATATTTATTTAAACCTTAGTATCTCCGATGTATTATTATATTTTTATTAATTTCTCAAAAAACGACAACAGAGTAACTTAAGAGACAAAAAAGAGTATCAAATAGTACTGAAATCTATTTAGCTATTTAAAGACAAAAGTAAGTGTTGAAGAAAATTGTCACGATTGGGGCGATTGCCCTACTAATCTTGGGAGTACCGCTGACGAGCAATGCTTTTGCCCAAACACCAGCTGCTCCGCCTGCTGCTGATACTGGAGATACAGCATTTATGCTGGTTTCATCAGCACTCGTTCTGCTAATGACACCAGGATTAGCATTCTTCTATGGTGGATTTGTGCGATCGCGCAATGTTTTAAATACGTTGATGATGAGCTTTGTGTTGATGGCGATCGTCGGTGTTACCTGGGTTTTGTGGGGTTATAGTCTTGCTTTTGCGCCAGGGTTGCCGTTTATTGGTGGATTACAGTGGCTCGGTTTGAATGGCGTCGGGCTAGAGACAACCGATTATCTCAAAGGCTCAAACCCGGTGGAAGTCGTTTCTTATGCCTCGACAATTCCTCACCAAGCATTCATGATCTATCAAGCCATGTTTGCGATCATTACCCCAGCCTTAATTTCCGGGGCGATCGCTGAACGGATGAGTTTTCGCGCCTATGCGCTATTTGTCCTATTATGGTCAACCTTTATTTACGCCCCCCTGGCTCACATGGTATGGGCTAAAGGTGGATTTTTGGGTTTGTATGGTGGTTTGGGTGCTCTTGACTTTGCGGGTGGCACAGTAGTTCACATTAGTTCTGGCGTTTCTGCCCTCGTTGCAGCGATCGTCCTCGGCCCTCGAAAAACCTATCCTGATCGCCTTAGCCCGCCGCACAATGTTCCTTTCATTTTGTTAGGTGCTGCTTTGCTCTGGTTTGGCTGGTTCGGTTTCAACGCTGGGAGTGCCTTGTCTATTGCTAGTGGAATTTCGGGTAATTTGGTAACAAATGTAGCGACAACAGCATTTGTTGCTACCAACACAGCGGCGGCAGCGGCGGCTTTAATGTGGTTGATTTTGGAGGGGGTTTTGCGAGGTAAACCAACCGCAGTGGGAGCGGCTACAGGAGCCGTTGCCGGTTTAGTGGGTATTACTCCAGCCGCCGGATTTGTCACACCACTATCAGCGATTTTAATTGGTTTCATCACCGCCTTTATTTGCTTTTACGCTGTGAGTTTCAAGCACAAATTGCAAATTGATGATGCTTTAGATACCTATCCTGTGCATGGCGTTGGTGGTACCGTAGGCGCAATTTTGACCGCCATCTTTGCCACTACCCAAGTCAACGCAGCAGGTAAAGATGGCGTGTTGCGCGGTAATTTCGGTGAATTGGTGATTGAACTAATCGCGATCGCTATTGCCTATGCGATCGCAGGAATTGGCACGTGGATCATTCTAAAAATTATCGATGCTACAGTCGGTCTGCGAGTCAAAGAGGAAGCCGAATACCAAGGTCTGGATATCAATGAACACGGTGAAGAAGGTTATAACTCCGAGTTCGGCGATCGTCCTAAGTAATTAAGAGCGTGTAATTTTTAACAGTGGGAATCATTCAGAGGGCAGAGTTTTCTCCCCTGCTCCCTGCTCCCTTGCTTTTTCATTGCAAATAACCGTTAAACTTCATTGCAAATTAAAAAGAGAGACTAAACAACGTGATAAGTAGTAGTGATGTCAAGACACGGCAACAGGATTTACAAAGGAGTACACAGTAGCAATGGAATCAAATTTCTTAACGGGCACAGTTGCACCAAACGAAGATATCAGTGAATACGTCGCCCACCTGCAACTTCATATGACTCTGCACGCTCGCAATCTGGTTCCAACCCTAAAACAGACACTTGAAGATAGTCGCCAGCAATTACTCCATCAAACTCAAGCCAATTTTGAAAAGCTAGTTTCTCGGCAAGTTTCATAATCTATACAATTTTTAACCAAAATTCAAATAAAATAAAAGCAGATATTGTTGGGTTAACGCCTATAGTGTTCCCACAAGGTCTGCTTTTTTAAGTATTAAGTTACGAAAATCACTCTTTTGGAACAATAGCAAGGAGCACAAAGCCGTTAAAATGATGGCAGCAGTGCCTTAAAAGAGCAGTTAGTTAAGGCTAAATGGCGGCTCGAATCAAAATGACTTCATTACTTCCTCGAAATCTCAGCGCGATCATTCGACCAGTCCAATACCGGGATCTGGACGGAATTGAGCGCCTAAATCAAGAGTCATTCGCAGCCCTCACTCCTCAGGGAGCTCGTTTTGTCATCAGCCAGATGCAACAGTTACGCCGCTGGTATGGACTACTCAAATTTTTGAGTTGGTTTCCTAACCCGTTTCAGTATCGCTTCTGTGCCTATGTAGCAGAACAAGGGCGGATGATTTTAGGGATGATTCAAGTGTCACCGTTTAACCGGACACGCAGCACTTGGCGGATTGACCGAGTGATGCTGGAGCGTGGTGCTGATAAACAAGGAATCGGCTCGCAACTTTTACGCCATTGCTTTGAATCGATTCTGGAAGCTCGCACTTGGCTACTGGAAGTTAACGTCAATGATATAGAGGCGCTGGCACTGTACCGACAAAATGGCTTTCAGCGCCTAGCGGAAATGACATACTGGGAAATTGAACCAGAATTGCTGGCCGAATTGGCCCAAGGTGAGCCAGACTTACCTAACCTTTTGCCAGTAAGTAATGCTGATGCCCAGTTACTATATCAACTAGATACGGCATCAATGCCCCCTCTGGTACGTCAAGTCTTTGATCGCAACACCCGCGATTTTAAAACTAGTTTGTTTGGCGTTTTAACTGATGCTGTCAAGCAATGGCTGACCAAAACAGAAGTAGTGAGTGGCTATGTGTTTGAACCCCAACGCAAAGCAGCGATCGGTCATTTTCAGGTACAACTTGACCGCAAGGGTGGGGCCCCACATGCAGCAACGCTGACAGTTCATCCTGCTTATACCTGGCTGTATCCAGAGTTGTTGTCTCAACTAGCTCGTATTGCTCAAGATTTTCCTCAACAAGGTTTGCAATTAGCTTCTTCAGACTATCAGCCAGAGCGAGAAGAATATTTGGAGCGAATTGGGGCAAAACGTATAGAACATACGCTAATCATGTCTCGCTCGGTGTGGCACAAGCTACGAGAGTCTAAATTTGTCTCCCTAGAAGGAATTCAGTGGAGCGAGATGCTGCAAGGTCTGCAACCGGCGCGCAAACCAATACCGGGCGGTATGTCATGGGTACAACCTGGAAAGTCGCCATCGTCAGATAGATCTTTGCCAAGTAAGTCAGAACCTCTTAACTTTTCGGGTAATAACAGTAGCATAGAAGCATCTGGCCAGCCGGAATCAACAGATGCACAGCAGGAGAATTAGTGTGATCCCCCAAGAGCAACAAAAACCGTTTATTTCAGCCTTGGGATTAGATGTTGGTAGCAAACGTGTTGGCGTAGCTGGGTGCGATCGCACGGGTTTAATTGCCACAGGCATCACCACTATTGAGCGTACATCCTTTGAGCGCGATGTCGAGCAAATGCGACAAATAATCAATGAACGCGAGGTGCAAGTCCTGGTTATTGGCTTACCCTATTCAATGGATGGCTCTTTGGGATTTCAGGCGCGTCACGTCCAGAAGTTTGCTACTAGGCTGGCTAAGGCTCTCAAATTGCCTGTGGAATATGTGGACGAGCGATTAACTTCATATCAAGCAGAGCAAATGCTGATAGCTGAAAACCGCTCCCCATCACGTCATAAAGGTTTGATTGACCGGAAAGCAGCTTCTTTGATTTTGCAACAATGGTTGGATGCCAGGCGAAGCAGTTCCCGCGGGTCGGTGGTTGCTGTTGAGTATTGATACCTTTTAACATGATATTCTGAAAACGATTACCCAGCAGTTTTATTTAGATCTCAAGCTATTTGGTTGACATCATCTGTCATTCAACAGCTAAACGATTTTGACAATTGCTGGTATTTATTAAAGTTTCACATTTCGGCTATGTTTTCCTCTAAATTTCCCGAAGAAAATGACCACGCTCATGCGGGTTCAATCACTTTAACTGACGAAAGAGGGCGATCGCTCGAATGTTATATTGAGCATTCCCTCGAAGTGGATGGGCAAGAATACGTTTTGCTTCTGCCTGTAGACTCACCTGTAGAAATTTTTGCTTGGCAAGGTGAGGAAGAGGAAGAAGAAGCCCTTCTAGTAGAAGATGATGCCATCATTGAGCAAATTTTTGACACAGCCCAAGCTGTACTATCTGAGCAAAACCTGATACTTAAGAACACAGCCTACGCTCTGACGGTTGCAGGTGATTTGCCTCCAGTTGAAGAATCAGAACTCTTTACCTTAGAAATCGAAGATGAAGGGGAAGATTTAGAGCCAGAGCAATTACAGCTACTATCTAGCTTCTATTATGAAGACCAAGAGTATGCAATTTATACGCCACTTGACCCACTACTGTTTTTTGCACGGATATCAAAAACAGGTCAACCCGAATTACTTTCTCCAGAAGAGTTTCGCCAAGTGCAACCACTGTTAGAAGAACATCTTTTTAATGAAGTCGAATAAGATGATAAATCCCCGAAGTTCAGATGCCTGCCTTGAAAAGTTTGGAGCGCCGGACACCGGCGCTCCAACAGGCTGCACCAACGGCGGTACTCCTTTCCTACGAGACGCTCCGCCAACGGAGAACCTGTAGGGTAGCTCTCGCTCCGACTTCTCTCAAAATTAAAAATGAAAATGCAACATTTTTAAATTTTTAATTGGGAATTTCTAATTATATATGAATAGACCACAGTAGGGTGGGCATTACAATGCTCACCCTATAAACTCATTGGTACTAGCATAGTATTGAAATAAAAGTTAAATAGTACCAACTAAAGTACTCAGAATGTGTTCTTCTGAAGATAGCAATCTTATTTGCATTTTAAGCTTGACTGTTGACTATGACCTGGAACAATCTCTTACAGCCTGACTTGATATTAGAAGGTTCGATATTGAACCTGACGCCAGATATTATCCAACGATATGGATTGAAAGGGCTGGTGTTAGATGTGGATGAAACTTTAGTACCCATGAGAGTAGGGGTAGCGTCAGCAGAACTACAAACTTGGGTGGAGCAAATTCGTGCTTGTGCTTCACTGTGCTTGGTGAGCAACAACCTGAGTGAAGCGCGGATTGGTAGAATTGCCCGCTCTCTCAACTTACCTTACTACTTGGGTGCAGCCAAACCCTCTCGACGCAAAATCAGAGCCGCACTTAAGTCCATGAATTTACCAGTACATCAAGTAGGGATGGTAGGCGATCGCTTATTTACTGATGTCATCGCAGGTAATCGTCTAGGAATGTTTACCATTCTAGTCGAACCGATTGTTCATCCAGATGCCGCTCTCCGCTCTCATCCAATACGTAACTTTGAAGTCTGGATATCAGAAATCTTAGGAGCCTCTATTACCCCCAAAAAAACAAAGATTCGCAAACCTTGACAAATCGTCAGGAAAGTAAATCTAAAGAAATAATTAAGGAATCTCACTAGAGTCAAAAAATCGGGGATCATAAGTATTAATAACATAGGGTCAGCCAAAAAAGACCCTAACTGATACCAAATAAATATAAACCCGTAGAGCGTCAGCCTTCACTTATAGAGGGACTGGCGCTTTACAATTTAGTCCATAGTCAAAAGTCAAATTAATTTTGACCCTTGTACAGACGCAATAAATCGCGTCTCTACTCTTAACCAATGACCAAAACGATTGTTGTCAAAATCGGCACTTCTAGCCTGACTCAACCAAAAACAGGACAACTAGCGCTTTCTACGATCGCAACTTTAGCGGAAACACTTTGCTATTTGAGACGCCAAGGCCATCGGGTGATTTTGGTTTCCTCTGGCGCTGTGGGCGTGGGTTGTGCGCGGTTGGGCTTAACCGAACGCCCCAAAGCGATCGCCCTAAAACAGGCAGTAGCAGCAGTTGGGCAAGGTAGATTAATCCGCGTATACGACGATTTATTTACTACCCTACAACAGCCAATTGCCCAAGTATTGCTCACACGCAGCGACTTAGTACAGCGTAGCCGCTATCTTAACGCCTACAACACCTTTCAAGAACTGCTGGGATTGGGAGTGATTCCCATAGTCAACGAAAACGACACCGTAGCAGTAGAGGAACTGAAATTTGGCGACAATGACACCCTTTCGGCATTAGTTGCCAGCATAGTAGAAGCAGATTGGCTATTTTTACTCACCGATGTAGATAGGCTATATTCAGCCGATCCTCGTTCTGTACCCGATGCCCAGCCGATCGCCTTAGTTAGTAATATGAAAGAACTGGGAGAATTGCAGATACAAACAGGCTCCCCAGGCTCTCAATGGGGTACTGGTGGTATGGTGACAAAAATTTCTGCTGCGAGGATTGCCATTGCTGCGGGAGTGCGTACGGTAATTACTGAAGGGCGATTTCCTCGGAATATCGAAAAAATCTTAAATGGTGAACCCCTTGGTACACACTTTGAACCGCAACCTGAACCCACTTCTGCACGTAAACGCTGGATAGCTTATGGTCTTGTACCTGCTGGTAAATTGTATTTAGATGCAGGTGCGATCGCGGCAATTTCTCTAGCCGGAAAATCTTTATTAGCCGCTGGAATTAAGGCAGTAGAAGGAGAGTTTGATACACAAGATGCTGTGCAATTGTGTGATCCTAACGGTCAAGAAATTGCCAGAGGACTTGTGAACTACAGCAGCGATGAACTGCAAAAAATTAGCGGGCGTCATTCACGGGAAATTCCCACAATTTTGGGCTATGTCGGTGCAGAAACCGTAATTCATCGGGATAATTTGGTTCTGATTTAGCATAGAGATAAGACTACTAACAACTGAGAAGAGATAAATATTATGACTCAAGCGTTAGAAAATGCTGTTGGTTTCCCAGAAGAACAACGCTTCTTTCGACGTGGGTTGAGTTGGGAAAAGTTTAAAGCGATTCAAGCTAGCTTTGAAAATGTGCCAGGGGTGCGGCTATTTTATTGTGAAGGAGTCTTAGAAATAGCGAGTATTGGTAAACCTCTGAGGCGATTAAGTGTTTAATTGGTCTGCTTCTAGGGCAGTATTTCTTAGAACAGGGTATTGAATTTTTTCCCAGTGGAAGTTTTACCCAGGAGATTCCCAGCATAGTAGAGTATCAAGCAGACTTATCTTATTGCTTGGGTAACGACAAAGCTATACCAGACCTCTGTATTGAAGTAGTGATTACTAGCGGTAGTCCCATAAAGCTACAGAAGTACAAATTAATGCAAGTCCCGGAAGTTTGGTTCTGGGAAGATGGGACATTTGAGGTTTACTGCTTACGAGAACAAGAATATGAGAAACTTTTTAAAAGTGAGTTCCTACCAGAATTAGATTTATCTTTGCTCAATCGTTGTCTTTTTTTGTCGTCTGCCTTGGAAGCGGTTAGAGAATTTCGCCAAGGTATTCAACAGTAATAGTAGGTTGAAACGATTAGTAACTTTTTAATCTCACAAAATTTTTAACCCGTAATTAAATGAAAGTCTCACCTTTACTGCACTAATACAAAATCGTAGCCAGTACTAGAAGAACAAGACTTATTTGACTCACAAGGCTCAACTTTGACTAAAAAGACCCCACCTTGGCGATCGCCTGATGGCGAAAACTGAATTTTTCCTGTTGCTCCCGTAGCTGAAAAATTAGGATTAGACAAAACCTTTTGCAAACTTTGGCGGGTACTGCCCTCTTCTAAGCCAGCGATAATTACTTGAAGTGCATCATAAGCCGTAGCAGTTCGTGGACTTACTTGTCCACCCCAAAGTTTAACAGCTTTATTAGCAAAAGAATTACCTCCTCTGGCATTACTATTAGCATCATGATGCCAAGATACAGGCAATACCATTCCTTTGACATCTCCTTGCCCAAACTTTAAAACTTTTTCACCATACATCAGTTGGGAACCAAAAAGTGCTAGTTTGCCTTGACTTTCTCGTGCAACATCGAGAGCGGAGTCAATTTTGTCTGGTCTAGGCATTAATAGTAGAGCTTCTGCACCATCTGCGATCGCTTTATTCACAAAATCGCTGGCTCTAAAATTTGGGGCGCTTAAATTACACTCTATATCAGTGACTTTTCCCCCTGCTTTAGTAATCAAATCAGCGTATTGTTTTTTAATTTCCTGACTTCTTTCTTGTTGTGTCGAAGCTTGGCAAATAGCAACATTTGTTCTCCGTTCTTTTTTGACAATATACTCAGCAAGAGCTTGAGTGAAATTGTCACGATTTGGACTTGCATAAAACACGTGTCTTGCTTGTCCAGGCTGTGTTTGATTTTCTCCAAGTTGCGTCATTGGACTTGTAAGAGAAATCCTAACCAAACCACGCTCGTTATAAATCTTTTCGTTGCGACTAAACCCTATTACTGCCACAAGGCTAGAGTCTTTAACAAATTCATTATCTAACTCTTGAAGCTTTTCAATATTATCAACATTAGCTATCTGAAGTTGCAACGGTACACCATTAATTCCACCGTTATTATTAACCTCATCTTGAGCTTGGGCAACTCCGCGCAAAAGCTCTTTTGCCTCGTTCAAAGTGCGACCAATTGGTGCAATTATGGCAACTTTTAGCGCTGGTGATTTACCAATTTTGGCATTATTTAAATAAATTAACGTTTCTGGATCATTACGATTTATTTGTAGGGATGATTGAAATTTCGTGACAGCAGTGGCAAAATCATTAGATGCAAAAGCTTGAACTCCAGTTTCTTTATCGGCAGTTTTATCCGCCGTTACCAAAATTTTCCCACCCAAACTCATCCATTCAGGAAGAGATGAACTTGGCTCTAAAGATGAGAGCGGCATTGAATTTGATGAAGGTGTGAGATTAGAAGAAAATTTACCTATTAACCATAAAATAGCTGCTACCATGACTCCCGCCAGTCCTAAAGAAATTAGTAGCCGAATATTTTCTTTCTTATTAGTCATAAATAATTACCTCAATTAATAAAAAAGCATTAATTAAATTTATTTAAATAATCAAAAATATTGAGAGATAAATTTGTTCATTATTTGAGAAATCCCCAGAATCATAAATGCCAACAAGCCAGCCAAAATAACTAGTAATGCTACAACTATTAGCCCATTTATGCCTGATTGGATTGGATTAATGATTTTTAAACTTTGGAATATAAATGCAATGAATATATTTGTAATTATAGCAATCACAAATAAATAAACTTTTTCAAAAAGCGAGCGAGATTGAGAAAAGATTAAGCAACCTAAAATTAGTAGCCATAATCCAGAGCTAATCCAGATAGTTCCGACAAAACTTAGAATAGCGATCGCTAAAAATGAACTACCTGAACTTGCGATTACTGCCCCTGGTAAGAATTTCCAAGTGGAGAATTGCGGTATATATTTAGTTGGTTGTTCTGTAATTTCTGAGTGTGGTGGTAATGGGTTAGGAGACGAGATTACTGTGTGAGGTATTATAAACTGTGGCGCTGGCAGAGAATTCAAATCTTGTAATACTGCCTTTGCTGACTGATAACGCTGTTCATAGTTTTCTTGTAGCAATTTATCAATAATTAGCCCTAATTCCTGACTTAGTGGCTGCGTCAAATACTGTCGCCAACGAGAAGCCCAACTATAGCCCTGTTTTAGCCAAAGTTGTGAGGGAGAAATATTAGTCAACAGATAAAAGCAAGTTATTCCCAAACTGTAAATATCACTAGCAGGATAAGCTTCACCTAGCTGAATTTGCTCAATTGCTGCATAACCCAAAGAACCAATGATTGTTCCTGGTGTAGAGTTTACTGTTTCCGTCTTTTGTTTTGAAACACCAAAATCAATTAGCACTAACTTGCCATCATTTTGACGGCGAATGATATTTTCTGGCTTAATATCTCGGTGAATCACTTGCTGTTGATGTATTGCTCCCAGGACAGGTAACAAACCACTTAATATCTCTCGAATTTTTACTTCATCAAATATTCCCTGCTGGTTTAATTCCTGCAACAAATTTTGTCCTTCGATAAACTCCTGTACTAAATATAGGAAGTCACCTTCTTTAAAGTAAGCATACAGCGTGGGAATTTGATCATGTTTCCCTAGCTCTTGCAGACGTTTTGCTTCTCGCTCAAACAACTCAGTCGCCTTTTTCTGTGCATCACTGCCGCGACCGCCATAAAATTGATCTCGTACTAACTGCTTGACAACGCATTCTTCATTAAGCTTGTCTATATCCTCTGCAATGTATGTGCGAGCAAATCCCCCTCGTCCAAGCAGTTTAATAATTCGGTAACGATTTCGTAATAACGATACCAATTTTATCCCGCAGCTGAGGCAGAAGTTTGCTTCATCAGGATTTTGAGGATTCGCACATTCGGGATTTAGGCAGCAGATCATATAACTATCGCTGTCATTTATTAATTGTTAAAATATAACTCAAATTTAATGTGAAGTTTTATTTTCATAAAGACTGTTAATATCATGCTATTTTTACAATGATTTTGATGTGGCAAAGAGTGAGGCGATCGCTTGATTTTACATGATGTGATCATGTCATGATTCAAAGGCGATCGCTTTGAGCAATGAAATCTTTCATATATTCACCAAATGGTTTGAATAATATTTTTTTCATATAGAAGTAAGCGCCACCGCCCCCCATAATGGTGCATCATCACCCAGAACCGCCGGGACAATTTCAAAATCAACTTCTGGTAAAGCTATCTCCAGCGCCACTCGTTGTAACACTTGCCAAAAATCGTCTCCCGCCTTCGTTACACCACCTCCCAACACAAAGCGTTGCGGATTCATCAAGTTCGCCACATTGCCAATACCCACACCCAACGCCCAAGCAGCCTTGTGCAAAACTTCCTTAGCCAAATCATCCCCAGCCGCCGCCGCCTCACTCACCAGCTGTCCCGTCAGCAACTTTAAATCATCCCCCACCAAACCCCTCAAAATCTCTCCTCCTTGGCGTCCTTCTCTTCGAAACGCTTCGCGTTGGCGGAGCCTCTCGCAGAGAAGGCGACTTGGCGGTACTCTCCGGGAAGCCGCTGACGCGTCTACGTTTTCCAAAATTTCCCTAGCATTTTGCGCCATATAGGGCCCCGACGCCAACCGTTCCACACATCCCCGCTTACCACACAAACATACTGGCCCAGCAGGATCTACAACTATGTGTCCAATTTCACCAGCCATTCCACCTGCACCCCGCCAAGGTTTACCGTTGAGTATCCAACCACCACCCACACCTGTGCTGACTGTGATGTAAAACAGGCTATCGTATCCTTCTCCTGCACCAAAGCGATGTTCTCCTAAAGCAGCCACATTAGCATCGTTATCTACACCAACCGGAACACCAAATTCATCCTCCAACAAGTGTTTGAGAGGAATATTTTCCCATCCGGGGACATGATGAGATAGTCGCACCGTTCCCGTGGAAGCATCTACTGGCCCCCCAAAGCTGACACCAATAGCAGCTGGTTTTGTTCCTTGCAGCAGAGAATAAATAAGCGATCGCATAATTTCCAAATCAGTACTAGCATCTGCTTTTGCTGGCGACAAACGGCGTTCATAACGCAACCACTCTCTAGAACCGACATTCACCATCGCTGCTGCTAGTTTAGTTCCACCAAAATCGAGGGCTAAAATTAATGTCATAGTCTTTTAGGTTACTCCCATAGCATCCGTGGGTTTCTTTCTCAAGAAAGATGTTTGGATTCAAAATAAATTCAACACTATAGAAAACTATATTATTTAGCAACTCATGGCTTCCGAACAACCAAATCCACCCATTGATTTATCTCACGCTAAAGAACCTCCCCGCTCTCTTAATCTTGAACACGAAGCGGCTCCCATCGAAACAGAGGAAATCAACGGACAGACAGATCAAAATTCCCTTACTGATGATTTGAATCGTCCAGAGGAAGGCACAGAAAATCTTGGAGAACGTCAAATGCTTATTGCTAACGTTCCAGGTGCAAGCAGTTTTCAATCTGAATGATAAACATTACTGACTTACTCAACCAGAGCAAACACATCTTATTTTTTAATGCTGATAAAAATGAGACGTTACATGTAACGTCTCTACATGTGATTCATGAAAATACCAACTGCTGTATGTATAATTTATAAAATTTTCAGAGTCGAAGAAATCCAGCATTTAAATAGTGTTTGCTCTGCCTGCTATGAAATATAGAAACCTAAAACAATGGCTAAAATAATAGATTTCAACTTCCATACTACTGATGTACAGTTATTTATGGATGAAATAACTCCGGTGCAAATGGAAACTATATCAGGAGGATATTGCCAGTCTTGCAGTACTTATTCTGAAATTTATGTCAGGACTTTTAGAAAAGGCATAAATAAGGTAAAAAAAACCGTTGAGGGTACTGGTTCTACCAAAGACAAGAACATTAACAGCATAGATAATTCAAAAAGAACTTACATAAATGGATTGCTGGTTGAGAAAAAATCCTAATAGTTAAAAACAAAGTTAAGATGCGATCGCTTGATCATTCAACTCTTCTAGAGTCAATTACTCCATCAATAAATTGTTGCAGTCGTTCATAATGTGACCCTTTCCAATAAATCTGACCACATTCTTCACAGCGATTAAATTCATCTATCTGCGATCGCACCGTTTCTGGAACTTGCTCAATAACGGCTTGTTTATCTACAGGTTCTAACAAACCATTGCAACGCAAACATCGTTGAAAAGGAGATACTAATTCAAACAAGTCGAAACGTCGCAGTACTTCCAAAATTTGTTGCTGAGGATTAGTGTTTCTCACATAATATCCATAAGTTACTAAACTACGCATCAATAAACCGCGATCGCGAGTTAAAAGAATGCGTGTTTGACTGTAGGAAATATTTGCTAATTCCTCATCTTCGTAGTCATTGCGATATAAAGTATCAAAGCCTAAAAGTCGTAGAGATGTTGCTAACTTACCTAAATGAATATCTAAAACAAAACGGATAACACTGAGTGGTTTAGGTAAAATAAAAATACTGGGTTTAGCAATGTTCCTCGCAGATATCGGATAAACATTGATAGTATCTCCATCTTGAACAATATAAGAAAAATTTACATATTCACCATTAACTTCTATACAGTCAACTTCTGGATGAGGAACACCCAACGCTTCAATCATGTCCTTAATTGAGGCTCTTTCCTCAAAACAATGGGATATTCTCACCTGCTTTTGATGCCGTGGTAAAAAATCATTCAATTCCGCATAAAAGTAAAAAAATGCAACAGCCATATTCACAAATATTTGAATTAGTCAATAGTAATTATTAATTTATTAATTTAATCTCTGTCTTCCGCTTTTCCCCATTATTGGACACAAAACACATCCTAATAAATTCTCTCATTCCTGCTCTTTCTTACCCAAAGAATATCAATTAATTTTACTAATTTACATTCTCGGTCTTCGTCCAGTCTAATGGCAAGTGCTTTTGTACTAGTAGCCGCGATGGGCTACGCCTACGCCTCGCCTTTTACAGAGTATGCACCAGTTGCCTAAATCCTGTCAGAGTGAGTATTTCCGCAATACCTAGAGCATCGATTCAGTAATGGCAAAAACCCGATTTATTTTCGGTAAAACGACCAATTTTCGTTAACTGTAGAGACGTTGCATTGCAACGTCTCTACAAAAGAATCGGTGTTCTAGCGCAGTACAATGATACCGACAAGACCTAATTACGATTTGTATGAGAATCTGTTGATAAATAACTCTAGTTCTCTAAAATATATAATTATGCACACGTGTGCAATTGTCTTTTAAAGTAAAATAATGAGTAAACGAAGAGTTTCAATTGAAGATATTGCTCGCAGAGCAGGTGTTTCTCATTCTACAGTTTCACGCGCTTTACGAGATAACCCTCTAATTAGCCCGAAAGTGCGAGAGGAAATTAAGCAACTGGCGCGAGAGATGAGCTATGTACCCAATGCTATTGCTCAAAGCTTGCTTTCTTCACGTACTAATACCATTGGAGTAGTAGTAACTTCAATAGCAGATCCTTTTTTTGCTGAGGTAGTAGAGGGAATCGAACAGGTTGCTAGGCCAGCAGGCTTGAGTGTTGTGTTAAGTACTTCACATCGAGATTTGGAGCAGGAAATAGCAGCTATTGATAATTTTCATCGCCGTAGAGTAGACGGTATTTTGGTAGCCGACTCACGAATTAGTAAACAGCATACAAAGCAACTAATACAAATTGCTGTACCAACAGTTCTAATTAATAGCCAGGCCGAAGATCAATTAGAAATGTTTCACTCAGTAGCAATAGACGATCGCTTAGGTGCTAAATTGGCTGTAGAGCATCTAGTAAGTCTAGGACACACTTCTATTGGTTATTTAGGTGTGGGCGATCGCAGCAGATCAAATCAACAGCGCCTAGAAGGATATCGAATCGCTCTTGCTGAAGCCGGTCTACCACAAATTGATGATTGGGTTGCAATTAATGATGAAGATAATATCAGAACAAGCGATGTTGGTACTGGTCAAAAGATGCTATCTAAACTATTTACTGCTGAGGTAACTGGCATCTTTTGTTATAACGATATGGTAACAGTTGGCGCTCTATTGGCTTGTCAGGAATTAGGTATTTCAGTACCACGAGATTTAAGTTTAGTCGGATTTGATGGTATTGCTCTGTCCCGTTTCGTGACACCGCCACTCACGACAGTTTCCCAGCCAATGTTAGAAATTGGTTGCTCTGCTATGCAAATGTTACTCGATTTAGTACAGGGGAAAAGTGTGGAAAATCTCGTTTTATCTCCTTTTTTAGTAACGCGAGGTAGTAGCACAGCATTAAGAAATGACCACAAATAATTTTCCAATTTAGCTGAACTCAGCAAAAGCCTCACCTCACCCCCAAGATAGGCAATGCAGTTAGCGGTATAGTACTCCAATGATCAGAGCAAAGACAATTGGAATAATGATCGGGATAGCAACAATAAGTCCCCATTTACCAATCCGAATTTCTTCACCTTCTGATTTGAGAAGTGCTATCCAACCACCAACTCCCATCAATAGCCAGATGCATCCGAAGGCAATAAATATAATAAATACTGAGTCTTGCATATTAATAAACCACCAATTTAAAAACGTTTAATAATCATTTGAATAATTTAGCAACACCTGAAACAATTCAGTGTTAAGGCAAATACATAGTATGAAAAACGACGATCATCAAGTAGGTCGGATTCTGAGTCGAAGAGAAACACTGGCGCTATTTAGGACAACTGTAGCAGCAACGCTTTTTGGATGCATGCCTAGAAAGTCTCACTCTTCTGCACACATACAATTTAGTGTATCCTTACCTACAACATTGCCAACGTGTGTCGTCAGACCACAGCAGACCGAAGGCCCGTATTTTGTAGACGAGAAGCTCAACCGCTCCGATATCCGCTCTGATCCTTCGGATGGTTCGGTGAAAGACGGTATACCACTCAAACTAACGCTTCGTGTTTCTCAGTTTAATAGTACTGGTTGCACGCCGCTTGTTGGTGCGATCGCAGATATTTGGCATTGTGACGCCCTAGGTATTTATTCTGATGTAAAAGACCCAAGTTTCAATACCGTCGGCAAAAAATTCCTGCGCGGGTATCAAGTGACAGACGCAAATGGAACCGTCCAGTTCACAACCATCTACCCTGGTTGGTACGAGGGTAGAGGAGTCCATATCCATTTTAAGGTACGCACAGATCCGACATCAAGACAGAATTATGAGTTTACGTCACAACTATACTTTGATGACTCGATCACAGATCAGGTGTATACACATGCACCATACGCCAGCAGAGGACAGCGTACGCTGAGGAATACTGAAGATTGGATCTTTAAAGACGGTGGAGAGCAATTGTTACTTACACTCACCAAAACAAATCTTGGTTACGCAGCAACGTTTGATATTGGACTTCAGACAGTTTAAGCAACAGTTAATCCTGATTTACAGCAATTTTCAAATGTATGGGGAACGGAGTCAAAATGTGCAAAAAAACTTAACACACTATTCTTGCACACGTGTGCAAGAATAAATCTATGACAAGTTTATGCACACGTCTGCAAAAAATGGAGCGCAAAAGTATCATTTAACAAAGATATGTCTCAAACTCTAAAACATTCTATTGCTCATCCTCAAAACAATCCCTTGCATTCTCTAAAAGAGTGGGAAGAGGACTTACTAAATCGCTATCTTGAGCCAGACAACATAGTAAAAGAAAGTAAAGCTATCGCTGAATCCAGGAATTAAAAAACGCCTACCAAAGACACGGTAAAATAGTTTTATAGGTTGAATCATCTCAACCAACTGTACAATTTTATACTAGTTGTAATAACTTTATGTGTAATAGCAAATATGGTGTTTATGAGCCGAATTGTAAATTGGAATAATGTACATATTTCGTAGGGTCATGATGGTATAGAAATCATTTAATGAAAAACTATTTCCCCGAACTTGCATTGTACATTCTCCGCTATCACTTGTTTTATCCCCAACACCGTGAAAATGCATACGAGCATTTGATAAATAAACATGATAAATGAATGTTTAAATGGGTGAATTTATTCAATCCCTACGATTTATATTCAAAAAATTCTATTTCTCTTGGTTGGCAAAAACTAAAGCTATACTATAAAGATTTAGTTGCTAAATATTTACCTACAACAATCAAACTCTAAATATCCGGTAGTAGGACAGGCAAAAATTTCCAAAATCCCGCACAGACAATATATTTGATTGACCTTGTGCAGATAGCGATTATTTGTTGCTTATTCTGATGAGCAAACATTTTTCGGCAAGACTAAACTGGGTAGAGCGTTTTCTAAATCTGAGTAGCACGTCGCATATAAAATATGTGTGCAGATGACTGGAAATTGGAGTTATAAATGTTAAGTTTTTTAAATTTAGCCTCAGATGAATGCTGCTTAATTTTCGTAAATTCTCTGAGAGAAAAAGCTTGAATTGCTTAGAAACAGAATAGTCTTCTTTGTTTTGTAAAGTTCGATAAAGGGAGTTAATTTTTTTGTGATAATGCAGGATAAACTATTAATAATAGTCAAATACCATCAAAATTTGCAAATTTGATAGCATAAGGCTCAAAATTTAGTTAAGTAGGTAGGCACAAATAATTAGCAGATAGTAGGGTGTGTTACGGCTTCTGTAATGCACCAAAAACTAGAAATGGTGCGTTACGCGCTTCGCGTTAACACACCCTACAGGGGTTTTATATTTAATTCAAACCCGCTACTTAAAAGCCGTTTTCAATCCATGCACTTCCAAATATACTTTTACAAAAAAATAAAGTGGATCTTTGAGATAGTGCAACACTCATGATTTTGCTTTAAAAAACCAAAAAGCTAATTTAGTGAACTAATAGCAATAACTCCAATCAAGTGATATCACATGACGTTTGAGAACAGTTGAGATGGCAAAAGCTAGCAGTGTCACTAAATTGGGTCTGAAGTTTTCAGACCTAGTTCATCTTGTGATGACATTGCAGATTTAGAGTTTGCTGACCTTTCTCAAATTCAAATGTGTTGTTAGATATTGATGAATATGAAAAAAATTGCGATCGCAGCTAGTATCTTAAGTATTTTTAGTAGTACTATTGTCGGCTGCACAAATACCTCTCCCAATAACAATACTGCTACTAACACTGATACCTACACTGCTACCAACACAGCTACACAGAGCAAAGATAGTAATCAGGATGTCAAATTGCGATCAGTCGGAGTCACCGTTGGCGATCTAAGTAATCCCTTCTTCGTCCTCATGGGACAGGGAGCTGAGAAAGAAGCCAAGAGGATTGGCGGTGATGATGTTAGAGTTACTGTGGTTTCCAGTGGCTACGATCTCAACCAACAAACCAACCAAATCGAAAATTTCGTTGCTGCTGACACTGACATAATTATCCTGAATGCTGCTGATAGTAAAGCAATTAGACCAGCAGTCGATAGAGCAAGGAAAGCAGGTCAAATCGTGATTGCGGTAGACACAGCCGTTGATGCAGATGTGGATGCTACAGTTACCACCGATAATCTGCAAGCCGGCGAGGTGGCTTGTAAATATATTGTTGATCGCCTCAAAGGCAAAGGCAATGTAGTAATAGTTAACGGCCCGCCGGTGTCCTCAGTGATCCAGCGAGTTGATGGCTGCCAAAAGGTATTATCCAAATATCCCGATATAAAAATACTTTCTAAAGACCAGAACGCAGAAGGGAGCCGGGATGGAGGGCTGAAAGTAATGAGCGATCTGCTGACAACCTATCCCAAAATTGATGCTGTCTTTGCCATCAACGATCCAAGTGGCGTGGGAGTAGATTTAGCAGCTAACCAAGCCAAACGCAAGGAATTTTTCATTGTTGGCGTTGATGGTGCGCCAGAAGCAATCCAGGCGATCGCATCCAACAACAGTCTATATGCTGCGACTGCTACTCAAAATCCCACAGCAATGACCCGAAAAGCAGTTCAGGTTGGCAACGACATTCTGCATGGCAAAAAACCTGAATCACCCAACATTCTGATTCCAGTCAAGTTGATCACAAAAGATAACGTCAACACCTCCCAAGGTTGGTAAGTGGGAATTGCGGAGATGAGGAAGCAGAGGGGCAGAGGGAATAAATACTGACCCTTGACCCTTGACTCCTCACTCAATTTTTTTACAGGATTCGTTTATGACAACAACTACTGAAACTTCTTTTTCTGATACACCAACCACTACCCCTGTATTAGAAATGCAAGGGATTGGGAAACGATTTCATGGTGTACCTGCTCTCCAAAACGTCAATCTTACGATTTATCCGGGAGAGGTTCACGCCCTCATGGGTGAGAACGGGGCAGGCAAAAGCACATTGATGAAAATCTTGGCTGGAGCTTACATTGCTGACGAAGGCGAGATTCGCATCAATGGTAGCCCTGTAAAAATTACCGATCCGAGTACAGCACGTAAAGCTGGTATTAATCTGATTTATCAAGAACTAAATGTTGCACCCAATTTAACCGTTACCGAAAATATTTTTATGGGTAGCGAGTTACAGCGAGGTCAATTTTTAGACCGCAAAGGTATGGAAATTGAAGCACAGCAGGTGCTCCAAAGCCTGGGAGCCAACTTTACAGCCCAGACTGTGGTTGGTAGCTTGTTGATCGCCGAACAGCAACAGGTGGAAATTGCGCGGGCGCTGAAAGATAAAAGCCGCGTTTTGGTGATGGATGAGCCGACAGCAGCCCTATCTGACCGCGAGACTGAGCATTTATTTGAGGTAATTCGCAAACTGCGGAATGATGGCATTGCCATTATCTACATCAGCCACCGCATGGAAGAAATATATGCCCTGGCTGACCGAATTAGTGTGCTGCGTGATGGTCAATACATTGGTAGTCTTACGCGGGATGAAATTTCTCCACAGCGATTGGTGCAGATGATGGTTGGTCGTCCTATGGAGGATTTTTACGAACATCAACGGCAAATGAATCCTGGCCCAGTAGTGCTAGAAGTCAGAAATATCAGCGACGGACGCAAGATTGAGCCGATGAGTTTAAAAATTCATGCTGGAGAGATTCTTGGTCTAGCTGGGCTAGTTGGTGCAGGACGTACGGAAGTATCCCGGCTGATTTTTGGTGCTGATCACAAGGCAAGTGGTGAAGTATTCCTAAATGGTAAAAAACTGCATATTAATTCGCCTAGTGATGCCATTGCAGCCGGAATTGGTTACGTCCCGGAAGACCGCAAAGACCAGGGTTTATTTCTGGAGATGAGTGCTCGTAAGAATATTGCTATCAACACACTCAAGCAAGATGCAAAGGCTGGCATCGTTAATTGGGGTTCAGTTAATCAGCTGGCAACGCAAGCGGTAGAAAACTTCAATATTCGGCTGGCCAATTTAGAAATTAGAGCAGTGGATCTTTCTGGTGGCAATCAGCAGAAGCTACTGTTAGCGCGTTGGCTAGCCATTAAGCCGAGAGTATTGATGTTGGATGAGCCGACACGTGGCGTAGATATCGGTGCTAAAAGCGAAATTTACCGAATTATGAGCGAGTTGGCAGCACAAGGCGTTGCCATTCTCATGGTTTCCAGCGAACTAACAGAGGTTGTGGGAATGAGCGATCGCGTCCTAGTGATGCGAGAAGGACAACTGGTGGGTGAACTGGATGGCAGTCTTGGTAAAGAAATTACCCAAGAAAAAATTATGCACTACGCAACTGGAGCATCGGAGGTACTAGGATCATGAGTCATACGTTAAAGCCTGCCAATAACAGACTAGGCAAGGATTCAACATCGCGCAAGCGTCAATCAATCAGCACTCTGCTAGAGATTGCAGGTATTCTGCCAATTCTAGTAATTATCTGCATTTTATTTACATTCCTTTCTCCTAACTTCCTCACAGGCGGCAACCTCGTTAATATATTGCGCCAGGCATCCATCAACATTGTGCTGGCAACAGGAATGACGTTTGTGATTCTGACCGGAGGTATTGACCTTTCAGTTGGGTCAATATTGGGTGTTTCTGCCGTAGTTGCCGTACTTGTATCCCTACTTCCCGCTTTAGGTTGGGTGGCTGTGCCGGCTGGTTTACTAACAGGATTGCTTTTAGGCTTAGTCAACGGCGCTCTGATCACCTTTTTGGATGTACCGCCTTTTATTGTCACGCTGGGTTCACTCACTGCTCTACGGGGTGCTGCCTTTTTGGTTGCCAATGGCACAACGGTGATTAACCGCGATATAAATTTTGCTTGGGTGGGTAATGACTATTTGGGGCCCCTTCCTTGGCTAGTAATCATTGCTCTACTGACTGTATTAGTTAGTTGGTTTGTTCTCAGACAAACTGTTTTAGGAGTGCAAATCTACGCTGTTGGTGGTAACGAACGAGCAGCACGACTAACTGGTATCAAAGTAAATCGCGTCTTGCTATTTGTCTATGGCGTCAGTGGAATGCTAGCGGGTTTAGCAGGAATAATGAGCGCCAGCCGTCTTTATAGTGCTACTGGCATGTTAGGCCAGGGTTACGAATTAGATGCGATCGCTGCCGTAATTCTTGGTGGAACTAGCTTTACAGGCGGCATTGGTACGATTGGCGGAACCCTTCTAGGTGCATTGATCATTGCTGTTCTCAACAATGGTTTGACCCTATTGAACATGTCTTACTTCTGGCAACTAGTCGTCAAAGGTCTAGTAATCATTGTGGCGGTAATGATTGATCGCCTCCGCAGACGTTCCAGACGTTGAAAAATCAACGTCAACATTATTACAACACTGATTGCGATCGCCTTCGTAGACAAATTTGGTCGCAAGCCCCTGCTGATCCTAGGGTCACTCGGCATGACCCTAACATTGGGAACGATGGCTACTATTTTTGGAACCGCTCAGCTAGATGCTGCTGGTAATCCCACCTTGAGCGGCTCAGCGGGTATTGTAGCTCTCCTAGCAGCTAACCTCTATGTGTTTTGCTTCGGTTTCTCCTGGGGGCCAGTGGTCTGGGTGTTGTTGGGAGAAATGTTTAACAACAAAATTCGAGGTGCTGCACTTTCAGTTGCAGCTGCAATGCAATGGGTTGCGAATTTCGTCATTTCTACGACATTTCCTCCCATACTGCAATATTTCGGGTTAGGTTCTGCCTATGGTCTTTATACAACCGCAGCAGCTATCTCTTTGTTCTTCGTTCTCTTTTTTATTAAGGAAACCAAAGGAATTGAGTTAGAAGAAATGTAATTAACATCAAACCAGTAGTTCACCAACCTAAAAATGCTAAGTGAAGGCTGGGGAAAAGGGAAAGGGAAAGGGATTAAAAATATGCACACTTTTCCCTTTAAAAAGCCAAGTTTCTTTAGCAAACTATTAGAGCTACCTTCTAATTAGCTAGAAAACAAAACATATTACATTTTCATTGAGCATTTGAACATAGTAAAAAAAATTAGGTATTGCTGAATTGGAGTATGTGCGTCTCTGCGTAAGATTCTCATACTTATATTTAGCAACGCCAAAAATTAATAATGTCTACATCAGTAAACATGTCAAACTATCATCAGCTAGATAATCAGACAAACAACACAACTTCAAAATTCGGTATTATTAAAGAAAATTTTGCTAAAGTAGATAATCACCCAGTTTATCTATTTACATTTACTAACAAAAACGACGACCAGTTAAAAATCACTAATTATGGAGGTATCATTACTACATGGATTTCAGCAGATAAAAACAAAAACAAATCAAGTATCGTCATCGGATATAATAATTTAGAAAGCTACTTAGCAAAACCACCCTATTTTGGTGCTTTGATTGCTCGTTTTGCCAATCGGATTGCAAAAGGAAAGTTCCAGATTGGCGAGGAAGCTTATTCGTTAACTATTAATAATGGCGAAAATCATCTACATGGCGGCAACAAAGGCTTTGACAAAGTAGTATGGGATGCAAAAATTCTTGATAGTGATATACCTGAATTACTACTAAGCTATCTGAGTGAGGATGGAGAAGAGGGTTATCCTGGCAACCTAGAAGTAACGGTTCGTTACTCATTTACAGACGATAACGAACTAAGAATTGAATATAACGCCAAAACAGATAAAGCGACCCCGGTTAATTTAACTAATCATTCTTATTTCAATTTAACAGGCGATGTCAGCAATACAAGCTTAAATCATACCCTAATGATTGATGCAGATAACTACACGCCTACAGATAGCAATAGTATTCCTACAGGTGAAATCAAATCAGTAATAGGTACTGCCTTTGATTTTAAACAACCTAAAAAAATTGGTGTAATAATCAACGAAATTGGTGGATATGATCATAATTATGTGTTGAATAAAAAAGAGGATTTAGTCAGCCCAATAGCAATATTAACTGACGATATAAGCGGCAGAAAATTAGAAGTATTTACAGACCAGCCGGGCATACAGTTTTATTCAGGCAAGAACTTAGATAGTACACTCAAAACTGATAACGGTAAAGCAATTGAAAAATATGCAGCAGTATGTTTAGAAACGCAGCATTTTCCCAATTCGCCCAATGAGTCTGCATTTCCGTCTGTAATACTACATCCCGGCGAAAAATATCAGACAACAACCAAATACAAACTTTCGCTTCAATAAAAACCACATCCACAAGCTTCCGCCAACGCTCTGAACTTTTCAAGCTAAGAGCGTGATTTTTAGGTATTGCGAATTGAGACATAGGCATCAGCAAGAGTAAGCAGATGCCCTATCCCTTTTTAGTCAAAATTCAATGATCAAAATTCTTTTTCATTGCTTTTTCCTGCTATTTTTGGCAGTTCCAGCAGTCTGGGCAACACCTTCAGAGGATAATTCTAGTGCAGTAGATGCTGATGACAGCTTGCAGGCACAAGTTACTTCTGTTTCCCAGCTTTCCGATGTCAAGCCGAGCGATTGGGCATTCCAGGCATTACAATCACTGGTTGAACGCTACGGCTGTATTGTAGGTTATTCTGACTCCACCTATCGTGGCAACCGTGCCTTGAGCCGTTACGAGTTTGCATCTGGTTTAAATGCTTGCATGGATCGAGTCAGCGAATTGATTACTGTGGGTACTAATGATTTAGTCAAAAAAGAAGACTTGGCAATCCTGCAAAAATTACAAGAAGAGTTTGCGGCAGAACTAACAACTCTGCGTGGGCGGGTGGATGTGCTGGAGGCACGTGCAGCGACACTGGAGGAACAGCAATTTTCCACTACTACTAGACTGAATGCTCAAATTATTACTGCGGTGAGTGATACCTTTGGTAGTAGGGTGGGTGGCGAACGCGATCAATCCCAAATTTACTTTGCCGATCGCGGCCGTCTCAACTTTGAGAGCAGCTTTACAGGCAAAGATTTGTTACGCGTGCGCCTGGAGTTCGGAAACTTCCTAAATTCCAATAGCACAAGCCAAATTGCGTCAGCGACAGGTACGGGAATGACGCGGTTAAACTTCGATAGTGGTAGCAACAATACACTTTTTATTCCTCACATCCGTTACTACTTCCCAGTCAGCGATTCTCTTTCCTTTATCGTTGGGCCCACAGGTATAGGCTACACCGATATTACAGACACCGTGACTCCTGCAACGATCGCTGATGATGGTAATGGGGTTCCCTCACTTTTTGGCTCATACAGTCTTCTTTTCCGGCGGGGTGGCGGTGGTGCAGCCGCTAACTGGAAAATCACCAATGACTTGGTTCTTACCTTGGGTTATTTAGCAAACATTCCCAATGTTCCACTGGCGAGAAACGGGCTATTTGATGGTGGCTACAACGCTCTGGCACACCTGACGTATTACGGTAAACAAGGATCTGTTGGTGTTGCTTTCTCTCATGGTTACACCCCTGGTGGCTCTGTAGATATCACATCTGGAACAGGTAGCCTGCTTTCAGGCGCTCCTTTTGGCAATAGCATTGCTACTTCCAACAATATTGTAGGTGTACAGGGATACTATCGCTTTTCTCCACATTTCCAGATCCATACTTGGGGTGGATACATTTGGGCAACTGCCAAGAACTCTGGTTTTAGCAATGTTTCCAATGGCAGAGGTGGAACGGATTCTCTGTTCGTGAACAATGGTGACAATGCCAATGTCTGGTTTGGGGCGATCGGTATGTCGTTTCCAGATGTGGGGGGAAAGGGCAATCTACCGGGGATTCTCTTTGGTTTACCCCCCCGTGTGTCTAACAGTGATGTTCGTGAAGAAAGTGACAACTCTTACCACATAGAAGTATTTTATCGCTGGCGAATGAACGACAACATTTCAGTAACCCCTGGTTTGTGGGTAATTCTCAACCCGGAAAACGACAGCAGCAATGATCCGCAGTATGTTGGTGTGATTCGCACTACGTTCGATTTCTAAATTTATGTAGATGGGGATTTTTTAAGCACTAAAGTGCTTACTACGAACCTCCCAGAACCACTAGTTACTAGCAATTTCACAAATCACCATGATCCGTGATAAGTATTTGTCTGTACTATAGTGAACAAGTTTTAGTCCAGCTTGTTCTATTTCTTGGAGAAGTTCAGGTATTTCATACTTATGATGTCTCCAAATAGTAATCTCCTCACCTTTAAAAATTTCAAGATTCTTATTTATTCCCTGAGAACAGAAATTTATAGTGTAATTATGATGGAGTTTCATATTGGCAACTATACTATCTGTTTGGGAATCATACTTTCTGACAAGTTGACAATCTTCAGATCTAATCCCCATTTTGTTTTTAATCCATCCATATACTTCCTCTGCATGATACTTGCAGCCCCCTCTGATGCTGCCATCCCATTTAGAGTTAGAACCAGTTTCGTTAGTAAATACCAAAAAATCATTCTTTTTCATGCTGTCTCGAAAGTTTTTAAGGACTTTATTTCTATGATGATGATTGCCAATTGTTACACCTAAGTGCAAAATTATATTTGCTGTATTTTCATTTTCATCATCAGCTTGATTTTTTAACAAATCTTGGGGAATACAACTGTTTTCTATGTCAATTGTCTGACTGTTAAACTCGATTAACGGAAACCATTTACTAAAATTTTTTCTGGATACATTAAGTAATTCTTCACTAATATCTAAGGCAATATATTTATTAATTTTTTTCAATTTATTCAAGTTATAAATAAATTGTTTTACAGGATATGAATTTCCTGAGCCTACATCGATAATATTGACTTTTTTACAACTTTGAATATTGCCATTAATGTATTCAAAATTCGTTTTTAAAAGGTCGATTTCTACACTTGATGTCCGATACCATTTAGGAATAATATATTTTACATAAAAATTATCCCAAATTTTTGCCCCTCTACCTTTGTAAGAGTACTTTAGAGGTATTTCTCGTCTAACTTCTAATGCATGAATTATTCCTAAAACTTCTTGTTCAGAAAAAATAGAGTAGAACTCAGAATTTGGCTTTGCTATGCGACTGATAGGAGTTGAGATATCGGAGGGAAGTTGTGAATTGCTATGAAAATTTGTAGCCATTATTCTTGTTCTTTGGTTGCTTTAGCTATTTAAGTGCATTAGTATTCATCACCAGTGTCTCTGCTCTACTGTTGCGAGTGTACGGAATTGTATTATCTGCAAACAGGCTTAGTTGCTGGAGTTTCAGGGTGTACTGAATCCGACGCTTTGTCATGATAAAGCATGGCAGGGGGTGCAATCCGCTTTGTTTACTGCGATCGCCTGGATTTTTGAGCTTTTTATTCTCCATGTAGCAGAAAAGACAAAACTAAGGAGTTATCTGAGAAAAAATTGTGTATTTGGGTTTTCGTCAAGAAATTTTGAGGTATCTATCTACACAAGCCACACTCATGCTCTAAAATAAGGAGGGCAATACCGTTTGACTCTCAGCTGCGGTTTGTCTTTGTTTATTTCGAGCGCGATCGCTGAGTCTAAATATTGAAAAAATCAGCTCTTGATTGAACTAAAAGGTGATTTCACTCCTTATGAAGCATCATATTTGTGACTTTGAGGCGACTCAGGAATGGCTCACCATTGAATCAATTGATTATATTGCTGAGTGTTTGGAGGCTTGCGAATCGCTGGAAATGCTGGCTGACTTACGAGCAATTTTCCCACGCCCAGCCCTACGCTCAGCAAGTATTCAGGTAAATGATGCTCAACGCCAAAGACTCGTTCAGTGGTTGCAGATGTTGAACAAGCAGCAAGCCGCTGCATGAAGATACTATCTTACGCTTAAAACAGTTATCAGTTATTAGTAGGTTTCCCGACAGCCACGCAACTGGCGTGCGACTTTAGTCATCGGGTATTAAAGTTTTCTAAAGAAGACTGAGTTAGATTTGAGTCCACTTTAGTGGAATTGGGCTATTAGCCCAGTTGAGTTCTGGGCGGGTGAGGGTGCTAACTGAGATTAGTGTAGGATTATAACCCAACTCAAACTTACCGCTTCTATTTGTACTAGACTCTGACTCATAACTGAAAAACTGTTCACTGATTATTAATCAAATTACCGTTCTTTTCTTCAAATAATTCTAATAACCCTACCGTACCTACGAAAAACGTGTAAGTACCATATTGAATTGAATCCTTTCTTTTTGAAGGTGCATACAAAGCTGCTGCTATTCCCTCAATTAAATGCGCCACAAGAGCAAAACGTTCTATCCAAAAAATCAAATTGAAACTATTAGGCAATTTTTGATTAGTCAAGGTGGCGTAGATATTTCCTGCTTCCCATGCAATTGCACTAGATATAAAAAATATAGAAATAACTTTTATAACAGTAAACAATTTCTTCTTTTTTTGCTTGATGGTCATGGTGTGTGGGAACAATAAATTTTTAGTATCTAACACACCTGACTGGCGTGGCAAGGCTAAAATGTTGCAATAAATTTTCTTGTAGTGTGGGCTTCTAGCCCGCACCGGACGGGCGAGACGCCCATCCCACAAGAGAAAAGCTAATGCACTACTTTAGTCTTGACACACCTTACAATACTATGTGGAAGCTAGCGAAATTCTTTGAATTATATTAAGCCGCGCCTTTTATTTGTTTCAGTAGTTGAAGTATCCGAATATTCCTGTGTTTATCATCTAGTTTTTTGATGCTTGGTGAGGCTGCGTCGCACCTGAGCTTGTGACAAATTGTCGTCACAAGTGCAAAAAATTGTCTATAATCTTGAGAGTATTAATACTTGTTATAGTTAGCCCTCTCCACTATATAAATGCCTGCTCAACTGAATTTCATAAATCTCCAGGAAGTCACAAACTGTACCAAAAGTCATAAAGATTGTCAAAAACTTGCATTTGTTATGGGCTTCAGTTACATTCAAAGCAGATGCCCAGAATCAAACCCTGATATGATTTTCAGGAAGCTAGGTTAGGTAACAGGGTAAATACTAGATTTGTTAATGCTGATTTCAGTGACGTACTAATGATTAGTCACTAATCTTGCTCATTAACTTATTTTGCATTGGGTATGAAATACTAAAGCATTTACATCCAACCTAACTATTTTTATTTTTTCTAGAATAGTTGAGAATTATTTGCAAGATGTATATATTAATAGATACATTAAAAGTAGGTAGTGTGGAAATCTTAAAACAGAATTGGTTCGCTAAAGCCATTACTATTAATCAAGTGTTTCCGTATCTAGCCTGAATGCATTCATCACAAGAGTAGTGCAGAAGTATACCTTTATGTATAGCAACCGGAGATGTAACTAGATATGTAGATAATTTAAACAAAACTTTAAAAAAGTACCTTGTTGTCGGTAAAATTTTTACTAGTAATATTAGCTACATAAATATTTTAAGCAAGCTAGTTACTTGATGCTTATAATGCGATCGCACAAGGTTGAATATATCTAATTTTGGCAAGAAAACCAAGTTCAAAAAACCGAATTTTAGAGCATAATTATTTCTCAAATGCCATACGAAAAGAGATACAAAATTAACTTTACAAGTACTGAAAAATCTCTCTTAGGGCTGTTTACCTCTATTATAGAGAGTTCATTAACCGGAAAGACATTAGCTATAAATGATGTTATAAAGTGGCTACTTGGTTTTAACCAAGAAATGTATATTGTTCTTTTATATCTCCTTGATTCAAGGAAATTGTTACCCAGAACACAATTACTATCTTTTCATTCCCTTTGTCCAAAAAATTAATTCATGAGTACAGTTAAATGGATACTTTTTTTTGTTCTGACTATTCGCGGCAAACAGGAGAAGATATTATTGGTAGCGCGACCAATCAACAAACTTATATTTTAATTGAGTGTCCTCCACCTTGGATATCAGAAGCTTTTAATTCTAAATGGGTACCAAATAATTTGAGGATTTTGGTAGATGAAGTGAAGCGTGCCAAACTACCAATCAGATTTCTCTTAATTGCTAATGATTTATCACATAAAGTAGACCATACCACTCTTTTGATTTATCAAAAACAAGAGGGGCTAAGTAATGGATATCGCAAGCAAGAGTTTAAACTAGCAAATATTGAACAAGTAGCTACAGTTGTCCAAAAATGGTTATGGGGTATGAGTTGTGACTCGGAAGTACACACTAATGCAACCAGAGATATTTTAGTTTGTACCCACGGTAATCATGATAAGTGCTGTGCCAGATATGGAAATCCTTTTTACTTCCAAGCTACAGCTACTATTTCTGATTTGTGCTTGGACAATGTACGAATTTGGAAATCAACCCATTTTGGTGGACATCGGTTTGCACCAACGATCATTGACTTGCCAGAAGGAAGATACTACGGTGTTATTGAGCGAGATTCATTCAGATCAATTTTGACGCGTACTGGCGATATTCAGTGCTTGAATAGAGTCTATCGAGGCTGGGGAATTTTGCCTACTGCACTTCAGATTTTAGAAAGAGAACTAATCTTTAGCCACGGATGGGATTGGTTTAACTACAAGGTGACAGGCAAAATCTTAGAGCAAAGCTTAGACAATAATACCATGCAAGCTGAGCTAAGTTTTGAAAAACCTTCTGGTTCTCTCTACACCTGTCAGGCAAAACTTGTAAAAGATGGAACCAAAACCCAACGACTGAAGAGTTCTTGCAATGCAACACAAGAATCAGTAGTGATTAAATATGCTGTAGCAAGTCTCTGGCTGACCTCTAAGAAAGCGGAAACTTGTAACGTATAGAAATCTGGGTTATACCAGATAATCAAAAAGGTATGCATCTACTATTAATCTTAGTAGGCTCAAATC
The DNA here is from genome assembly GCF_014904695.1 of Nostoc sp. MG11. Taxonomy (GTDB): domain Bacteria; phylum Cyanobacteriota; class Cyanobacteriia; order Cyanobacteriales; family Nostocaceae; genus Komarekiella. The sequence goes on from NZ_JACXXN010000003.1 coordinate 190,178, forward strand.
TTCTTTTCATCTCCTAAAGTGCGGTAAAATTGGCCTAGCTGGTGTAACTTCTGCCATCAATACTTTTGCCCCTGAATCTCTGCGGCAGAAATTTGAAAGTAAGGTAGAATCGCTCTTTAACTACTTTTATTATTTTTTCAATTGTTCTAAATAAACAGCAACCTGTATCATAATGCTGTTACATCTTTGTTAAGAATAGTTACAACTTCTTAACACAAGGAAATATTTCTTATGGCAGTCTCACTTGAGAATAATGCACCACATCAGGTTGTTATCGTTGGTGGTGGTTTTGGTGGACTGTATGCAGCAAAGGCTCTGAATACAGCGAATGTAAATGTTACTCTCATTGATAAACGTAACTTTCACCTATTTCAGCCGCTTTTATATCAAGTTGCGACAGGTACGCTATCACCTTCTGATATTTCCGCACCATTGCGATCTGTATTTAGCAAAAGCAAGAATACAAAGGTGTTGTTGGGAGAAGTAAATAATATTGATCCAAAAGCGCAACAGGTTATTCTGGGTGATGAAGTAGTACCTTATGATACATTAATTGTCGCCACAGGTGCGAACCATTCCTATTTTGGTAAAGATAACTGGAAAGAAGTTGCTCCTGGCTTGAAAACTGTTGAAGATGCCATAGAAATGCGTCGTCGGATATTTGGCGCATTTGAAGCAGCAGAAAAAGAAACAGATCCCGAAAAACGCCGTGCTTGGTTGAGTTTTGTGATTGTGGGGGGTGGCCCGACTGGTGTAGAATTAGCAGGTGCGATCGCGGAATTGGCATACAAAACTCTCAAAGAAGATTTCCGCAACATCAACACTTCAGAAACGAAAATTTTACTACTACAAGGTGGCGATCGCATCCTCCCACATATTGCGCCAGAGTTATCGAAATCAGCAGCAGTATCTTTGCAAAAGTTGGGTGTGGAACTCCACACTCACACCAGGGTGACAAATATTGAAGATGATATTGTTACCTTCAAGCAAGGTGATGAATTGATAGAAATTGCCTCAAAAACCATATTGTGGGCAGCAGGTGTCCAAGGTTCGGGCATGGGGAAAGTCCTAGCAGAAAGTACAGGTGCAGAGTGCGATACTTCAGGACGTGTAATTGTAGAACCTGACTTGTCTATCAAGGGTTATAACAACATTTTCGTAATTGGAGATTTAGCCAACTTCTCCCATCAAGATGGTAAACTGTTACCTGGTGTTGCACCCGTAGCTAAACAACAAGGAGAGTATGTAGGTAAACTAATTCAACGACGGCTTCAAGGTCATACTTTGCCACCATTTCATTACAATCACGTGGGTAGTTTGGCGATGATTGGGCAAAATTTAGCTGTTGTAGATTTAGGCTTCATCAAACTCACAGGTTTCCTTGCTTGGGCATTTTGGCTACTAGTTCACATCTACTTCTTAATCGAGTTTGACACTAAATTACTAGTAGTATTTCAGTGGGCGTGGAATTATATCACTCGTAATCGTCGTTCCAGATTGATTACAGGTCGAGAAGCTTTTGTCGAAGCAAAAACTGTTAACAATAGCGTGCAACAGCCTTCTGGGACACCTCTATAACTTGTTTGACCGCAGCAGGGTATACCAACTGCGGTCAAACAAAACAATGTCACCCACAGCGGGGAGATGGGCTACATAGCGTTGGAAGTACCATTGGGTCTTTTCGCGATCGCTGTCTAGATTAAACCATATTTAGTACTTTTCGTAGTAGCACTTGGTCTTCTAACTTGGCTTTTAAACGACCATTTTCCACATCTCGAATCCAGCTTTGACTCTTACCTGTGAGCTTTGCCAATTCTCTTTGAGAGAGATTCAAATTTTTTCGCGCTTGCAAAATCTGCTCACCCAGCAAATCGCCTGTAGCTTTGGGCTTCCTTCTGGTTCTAGCAGTTCGCCGCTGCTTTTTCTCCGATTCTGAAATTTGCTGCTCCCATTCTGCTGGTAGTTCAAAAGCCAAAATCCGCGCATTCATCAGCAAATTCCACTTCCCACGGGGGCCTGTGTCTGTAAGGCGGGTTTCGCCACCGCCGTCATTAGTCCAAAATTCTAACGCTTCATCTGGATCTTCAGGAAGATCAATTAACTTCGCCCACAAAGGTTGAATTTCTATTGGGTAGGTAACTGGATCGAAAATTGGCTTCATTCCATAGTGATTGAGAACTTCCAAATCACTTTCAAAAGTTCGCAGTAGGCGCTTGCGTTCTTCTCGTTGTCGAGAGGCTAAGGTGACTTTTTCCTCACCGTACGCAACACGTAGTAGGGTAGGAACAGTGATGCGTTGTTCTTTACCCATTTTGGTTTTAAACAGCAACCACAGCATTAGTCTGACTGCTCCTTCATGTTGCTGCCAAATGCTCATGACTGTAGTTAACAGGGTTTTGGGTAGACTGCCGTATTGATAGAATGCGGTTCGCTCTTTACATGCTTGTTTGTTTAAGAAATACTGTGCCCATATACCCGCTTTTACTTTAAAAGTTAGTCCGACAAGATATTTACATCCCTGATTGTCTTCTTGGAAGTGATGCTGAATATCGACTAAGTGCCACAAGCGACTTTGTTTAACTGAGAATCCGCTAACTCGTCCTTGTTGCGGCCAGTCAATGGAGATGATTAGTGAGCAAGCTTGCTGCACAATGTTTTTCATTAAAGCCAACTTGGCATTTTTGCTCAAGTCTTTGCGTTTCTCCATCCCCAAATATTTCTCAATTTGCCGCTCGTCAATAGTAAATTCTTGCTCCCAAGGCTGATCTAAGGCTGTGGCATAAGCTGCAAAAATCAGATGGATGCAAGTGGCTCTAATGTCTAACGCTTCGATCGCTCCTAAGTCTGTGGCCCGATCGCTAACTTGAAATGGATCTTGGATGTGAAAGGCGATCGCTCCTCGTCCTTGGTTAACTTGTCTGCCATAAGACAGATAACCCTCTTCATCGCTTTCCCAATGCAACGATGTCCGCTGCGCCAATACGTTACAAGCTTCCCAAATTGCGATCGCTGAAGCAAATGGATTGTTCTTGCCGTTAGAAAACAAGTCTGAACTAGTAGCATCTCTCGGCTCAACTTTGCATCTCCCTTTCTTCGCCTGCAAGGGGATGGGAGACTTAGTTGGACAAGCCATTACACATTGCGGTTCTGGGTAATAACCCTCGCAATTGTTACACAGAAAAGGATCGATCCAATATTCATCGTTCTCTAGTTTGATTGCACCCGTAGGACATTGGGGACGGCAATTGTCACATCCAACGCAACTGTTGTTAGGAATTGTATAAGGCATTTGGCTCTTTTCCCACTCTAATCGTTGAGATGTCAGGCTCAGTTCTCCCCTGGATATGTCCCAATACTTTTCAGATAAGTCTAATTACCTACCTCGGAGTCTAGAAAAAGGATAAAAGGTAAAAGGCAAATTCAAGCCCTTTTCCTTCCACCTTTCTCCCTTAGTTGAAAGGTATTGGAATATGTCCTGTTTATTCGTTACTTGCTACCAAATTATTTTTTAGGTAAGAATAATCTTTTCTCACCCCACTAACTTCTCACATCCATATTCTGGCTTCGCATCCAATTGGTAGCTATTTAAGTCTTTTAAGCCGAGCCTAATATTACTTCTTATTAACTATACATTTCATAAATAAATTAATAAGTTTGTTCATAATGAGCTTAGAAATCATTCTTAACATTTCCTTAAATAAATATTTCACGAACAATCTCTTTTTGACTATAAAACCTTAGCCAAAGTATTTTTGGAAACCATTTAAACTTATTACGACTAGTATTCATCTGATTTATTAATAATTTTAATATTTAATAGGGATTAATATTCTGCTATCAAGGTTACAGTTTTTATCCTATATAACTCAGCTTTGTCTGGTGAATTAATGTGCAAAGTCAATATTTACTTTATCAGCATTTATGTAGATATTTCAATGAAAGCTATCTGGAAGATAATTGCTTTTTTAATACACATTGCATAGATAAAAATGTAATTAACGAACATCTAGTTTTGTATATCTAAATACTATTTGTGTTGCATATTTTTGTCTGAAAATAGGAAGATTTGAAAATTAATATCATTACCTCATATCTAAAGTTGCATTCGTTGTAAATAGTGTTAACTCCTTTAGAGTTTATAGCAAGCAGAGGTTATTGAACTCTGACCATAAAACAGCTAATCAAATGCCCTGATAGACGCAATACAAGTATTCTACTGCTTGACACTGCATAATAGTTATTGGCAATAAATTTCATCTACATAATTAAATTTAAAAAACCACACAAAATTGTGTTTGAAAATATCAAAATTTGATGAGAAAAAAGTAATTATCTAACATCGAAAACAGAAAATATTAGGATACGATGAGATAAAAGTACAAACAAATTAATAGGCAAAACTGCCGAGGATTATTTCATGGCGCAACTAACAGGTTTGACATTTGGCGGTAAGACTTGGACACCCAAATTTGCTCAAGAAATTGACAAAGACAAATGTATCGGCTGTGGCAGATGTATTAAAGTATGCGGATATAATGTGCTGGGTTTAAAAGCACTTAACGAAGAAGGAGAATTTGTAGAGGACGAAGATGATGAAGAAATTGAAAGAAAAGTAATGGCGGTGGCTTATCCAGAAAACTGTATTGGTTGTGAAGCTTGTGCGCGGATTTGTCCAAAGAATTGCTACACCCATGTTGCATTAAATAATTAAGGTTGTTGGAGTTAGTCGAAATTGTTGTTTGTTCAAGGAGGCACTTTTAACAGAAAGCGCGATTGCGCTAAGCAAGGTAACTAGAGGGGAATGCTAATTATTTACCAGAACAAGCCCAAAAGTTCACAGTAAACAAATCCGTAAATCGCAAATTGTTACTTATTAACAAATTTAAACTTGCTGCTAATATAGCCTAATCAATATTAGGACTAAAAGTGTCTTCTAAGAACAACAAGCTTTTCTGTAAAAAGAAGGCTCCTTTTTTATAGGAGTTGAAAGATAATTTGTAATTTACTGGGGGGAAAGATATGAAAAAATCTGGAAGTTTCCCCCCTTTTTTTTTAGTGCGCGTTAGAAAGTTAATAAGTGAAAACAAAATGGTTACTGGGGAAAGAGGGAAAAGGTTAAAGGGCAGAGGGTAAAGGGATGATTTTTACCTTTCCCCTTTACCCCTTTTCCTTTCCCCAATACCCGATACTTAATACCCAGTACCCAGTAGCCTAAAGACGTTTTACAGAGCAGGTAGCAGTATGCAACAAATTCCTGTTTCATTATGGACTCTGATTGCTGGGATAGTAGTTACAGCAATTAGTATTTGGATTGGTCAAAATCACACTCTATTACCAGTACAAGCATCGCTACAAGCGCCTTTGGTAGACGGATTTTTCAATATCATGTTTACCATTGCGATCGCTCTGTTTTTGGTGGTAGAAGGAACCATTGTGGTTTTTTTGATTAAGTTTCGTCGCCGCCAAGGAGACGATACCGATGGTGCGCCAATTGAAGGCAATTTGCCCTTAGAAGTTTTTTGGACAGCAATTCCAACATTGATTGTGCTGGCCTTGGGCATTTACAGTGTAGATGTTTTTAACCGAATGGGAGGCTTTGAGCCTGCGGGTCATCCTCATTCCTCAGCTCATATTGCTCATACGCCAGGTAGCGCTCTTGCGGCTACCTTAAATGACACCTCTGAAGCAACAACTGCTCCAACAATTGGCATCGGTGCATCTCCCACAACCCAAGGTAAACAAGCCGACTTAGTTGTTGATGTTAAAGGGATACAGTACGCTTGGATATTTAACTATCCCGATAGTGGGATTACCTCTGGGGAATTGCACGTTCCTGTCGGTGCTGATGTCCAACTCAATCTTTCAGCACAGGATGTGATTCACTCATTTTGGGTGCCAAACTTCCGGCTGAAGCAAGATGCGCTTCCTGGTATCCCTACTGAACTGCGATTTGTCGCTACCAAACCAGGTACATACCCTGTGGTGTGTGCTGAACTATGCGGTGGTTATCACGGCTCAATGCGGACACAGGTAGTTGTCCACACGCCGGAAGCTTATGATAGCTGGCGGACAGAAAACCAGATTGCTCAAAAGCAAGACTTACATCAAGTTGTTGCAGTGAGCGAGTCCCCGTCTTGGCGGTTTCCGGCGATGGGGAACTCGCGAACCCAAAGGGTTAATCCTGCCGACTTATCTACATCAGAGTTTCTCGCTCCTCATATCCACGATATGGGGATTAGTGCAGCAACTCTAGAGTCAATGGTCATTGGTCAAGAGTCATGAGTCAATGGTCAAGAGTCAAGAGTCAAATTTAATTACTTTGGACATTTGACCCTGGACTTTGCGTAGCGGTGAAAAAATATGACAAAAGTAGAATTTCCACGGAATACGCCACCAGAAGGTAAAAAGCCGGAAATGGTGATTGCTCACGCCTCCCATCCCAAAGCGTGGAAATGGCAGGATTATTTTACATTTAATGTTGACCACAAGGTTATTGGTATTCAATACCTGGTGACAGCGTTTGTGTTTTATTTAATCGGTGGATTGATGGCGATCGCTATTCGCGCCGAGTTAGCAACACCAGATGCAGACTTGCTCGACCCCAATATGTATAACGCTTTCATGACAAATCACGGGACGATTATGATCTTCCTGTGGATTGTTCCGAGTGCAATTGGGGGATTTGGTAACTATCTTGTGCCGTTGATGGTTGGCGCTAGGGATATGGCTTTCCCGAAGCTGAACGCGATCGCTTTTTGGTTAAACCCACCAGCAGGGGCGCTAATTTTAGGTAGTTTCATCTTCGGCGGTTCACAATCTGGTTGGACAGCTTACCCACCTTTAAGCTTGGTGACAGCGCCCATTGCTCAAACAATGTGGATACTTGCGATCGTTTTGGTGGGAACTTCCTCAATTTTGGGTTCACTGAACTTTGTGATCACCATTTTGATGATGAAGGTTCCTAGCATGAAATGGGATCAAGTACCCTTATTCTGCTGGGCAATCTTGGCAACCTCTATCTTGGCATTACTCTCCACACCTGTATTAGCAGCGGGTTTAATTCTGCTGTTATTTGACCTCAACTTTGGGACATCCTTCTTTAAACCAGATGCCGGCGGTAACGTTGTTATCTATCAGCACTTATTCTGGTTCTATTCTCACCCGGCAGTATATTTAATGATTCTGCCCATCTTCGGCATTATGTCCGAGGTGATTCCAGTTCATGCCCGTAAGCCGATTTTTGGTTATAAAGCGATCGCTTATTCTAGTGTGGCAATCTGCGTTGTCGGTTTGTTCGTCTGGGTACACCACATGTTTACCAGCGGTACACCCGGTTGGATGCGGATGTTCTTCACTATCTCTACCCTAATTGTTGCCGTTCCCACTGGCGTCAAGATTTTCGGCTGGGTTGCTACTCTCTGGGGTGGTAAAATCCGCTTCACCAGCGCCATGCTTTTCGCCATTGGCTTGTTGTCCATGTTTGTCATGGGCGGCTTAAGTGGTGTGACGATGGGAACAGCTCCCTTTGATATTCACGTCCACGACACCTATTATGTAGTAGGACATTTTCACTACGTCCTGTTTGGCGGTTCCGTGTTTGGCATTTACGCCGGCATTTATCACTGGTTCCCCAAAATTACCGGACGGATGATGAATGAAGCTTGGGGCCGCGTTCACTTTGTCCTTACTTTTATCGGCACTAATCTGACTTTTTTACCCATGCACGAGTTGGGTTTGCAAGGAATGCCCCGACGAGTCGCAATGTATGACCCCCAATTTATCGACCTCAATCAAATTTGTACTTTTGGTTCATTTGTTTTGGGGATATCGGTAATACCTTTTGCTATCAACATTCTCTACAGTTGGAGCAAAGGCAAACCTGCCGGCGATAATCCTTGGCAAGCTTTAACCTTAGAATGGACAACTAGCTCACCACCCGCCATTGAAAACTGGGAAGTGTTACCTGTTGTCACTCACGGCCCTTATGACTACGGCCATGGTTACAGCAATGAAGTACAGCCGTCTGTAAGGCCGGAAGTTAGTGCTTAGTTAGTAGAGTGAGTACTGTTATTCCTGTTAAGGTGAATGCAACTTTTATTCATTTGAAGCTTGGAACATAAAAGGCCGAGTTCGGAACACGAAAGGCCGAGTTCGGAACACGAAAGGCCGAGTTCGGAACACGAAAGGCCGAGCTTGGAACACGAAAGGCCGAGTTCGGAACACGAAAGGCCGAGCTTGGAACACGAAAGGCCGAGCTTGGAACACGAAAGGCCGAGCTTGGAACACGAAAGGCCGAGCTTGGAACACGAAAGGCCGAGCTTGGAACACGAAACTCGGAATTTTTTTAATTCCCGAACAAGTCAAGTCTTCAAAGAGAGAGGTACAACCCAAATACGGTTCAGTTAAGATCCCCCCGCCTCCGGCGACCCCCTTAAAAAGGGGGTAAAAGAGGGATATTAGCCCCTTTTTTAAGGGGGGTTGGGGGGGATCTCCGAACACCAAATATCACTAACTGAACCATATTGGGTACAACCCAACCTTTACAGGACTAATAATGCTCACTCTACATGGAATAAAGGATTTTGGGTGAGGAATGAAATTTTGCCGCTTCATACTTGATCCTTGATTCAAGCTTTCAGTACAGACACAGCGGATAATACTGTCAATAAATCTATGACTATAGCTACAACGCCGAAGGAACATGACAGTGCAGGACACGAAGAACATCCAGATTTAAGAGTCTGGGGACTGTTGACGTTCCTCGCTTCTGAATCCCTGATGTTTGGGGGATTTTTTGCCACTTATTTATTCTTCCGAGGCATGACAGATGCTTGGCCTCCCGAAGGAACTGAAGTAGAGTTATTTTTGCCGACGATTAACACTATTATTCTGGTGTCGAGTAGTTTCGTCATTCACTTCGGTGATGTGGCGATTAAAAAGAATGACGTCAAGGGAATGCAGTTTTGGTATGCAATTACTGCAATCATGGGCGCAATTTTCTTGCTTGGTCAGGCTTATGAGTATTCGACTTTAGGATATGGTCTGACTACCAACGTATTCGCCAACTGCTTTTATATCATGACTGGGTTCCACGGCTTGCACGTATTTGTGGGACTGTTATTGATTTTAGGTGTGTTATGGCGATCGCGTCGTCCCGGTACTTATTCTGCAACCAATCATACTTTCATCGAAATGGCAGAAATTTACTGGCACTTCGTAGACATTATCTGGATTGTTCTCTTTACTTTGGTATACATTCTGACGCTGTTTTAAATTGGGCATTGGGCATGGGGAAAAGGGAAGAATTACTCTTTTGCCCCTCTGCCCCCCTGCCCCTCTGCTCTCCTGCTCCCTTAGTTCCCAGTCCCCAAATAATTATGCAAGTTGATGCAAATCGCTTCTCATGGTTTCAAGTTCCTGATGATATTAAAGAGTTGCTTATATTAGCTGCACAAACTTGGGAAAATACATCAGAATCCGAAAAATATATTCAACAAGCTTTAGCCAAAACTGGTGATAATGCAGATATTTTGGTAGCAGCGTATAGGTTTTTCTACTATAAAAATAATTATATACTTGCACTACAAACAACAATCAAATTAATAGATAAAATTAAAGAAGCAGAAAAATTTCCTGATGACTGGTCAAGACTTAAGCCGATATTAATCAAGCGGCGAGAAGAACCCCAAATCAGATTGTACTTGAATGCTTATGCTGCTTCTGGATTGGTCTTAGCAAAACTAGGAGAAATAGACCAAGCCAAAGAAATAAGTACCAGGGTCAAGGAGATTGATGCCAAAAATGATTTTGGAGCCGGCATACTTCTGGATATTTTGACACGTCCGCCAGAAGAAGACGATTAATTTAATCAGGAATCAACCATCAACAGCCATGAATAACTCATCTTTCTATCTTCCTCTGTCCACATTTAGTCATTCTAGTACTCCTCTTTTACCTGTTTTACCAGCCGGTAGCGTGCCTCCTTACACAACAAATATTCCTTCTTTCTCTCCTCCACCTCCATTTGTTTTGCCTCAATCTTCTCAACTGATGTTTTAAAGGTTATGAAAGGTAGGGATTGGCTGCTAACAGGAGACGGTCAGTATCAAGCCTGTAAATCGGTGAGAGCATGGGATTTATTGAGAGAGAATTATCGCCTTTATCGGTTTTTGACTGAGGTGGAAGATGTTCTTAATAATGCAGATGACGAATCAAGTTGTCTGCCAGAAATCCGCATGTTAGTAAGGCGCTTAATTGTGAATTCATACTGGGTGCGAAGTCAATATTTAGAGCCTTCTCCTAATACGGGAACCTCTGTTGTACTCCTATACGATGAATTAGGTTTTCCGTTAACTGTGCAAACAGTAACATTTGCACCGGGAACGATGTCAACCATTCATAATCATGGGACGTGGGGAATAGTAGCGGTGTTAAAAGGTCAGGAAAAAAACACTTTTTGGCAACGCACTCACAGCCCAGGATATGAAGACAAAATCGAACGGACGGGAGAGATAACCTTATTTCCTGGAGATATTATTAGCCTCACTCCAGATGCAATTCACAGTGTGCAAGCAGTGGGTGATGAACCAACTGTTACCTTTAATATTTATGGGGAAACTGATCCGAAAGAAAGATTCGAGTTTGATCCGGTCAAACATAGTGCTAGAAATTTCTAGCTAATATCTGGGCAAGTTGAAGGTTTAATTTGAAACGCAGAGGGTTAGCGAAATATGTGAATTTGACTTTACAGCAGTTTTCATGTTTTAGACCACACTCTTAAGTTCTTCTCTGCGACTCTGTCTTGAAAAGTTTCCTAGGTTGGGAAACCCGCCTACAGAACTTTTCGCTGCGGCTCTGCGTGATACCTAAAATAGCTGTAAGTTTATTTATTTCAACATCCTAATAACTAGGAGACAGTTAAATGGCAAGAGTAATTTTCTATGGAAAACCAGGTTGTAAAGGTGGCGTCAAGCAAAAGGTTTTGCTAACCGCTGCGGGACATGAGGTGATACCATACAACCTGCTAACAGAACCTTGGACAGTTGAACGTTTGCGCTCATTTTTTGGCGATCGCCCCGTAGTCGAATGGTTTAATCGTTCTGCTCCACGGATAAAATCTGGTGAGGTGGTTCCCGAAAAACTTGATGCACAAACAGCTTTAGCGCTGATGCTGCAAGATCCGATATTAATTCGCCGTCCTTTAATAGAAGTAGGCGATGCCTCCAGTGAGCAAAGCCTACGCCGCGATGTAGGTTTTGATGTCGAGAAGATTGATACTTGGATTGGTTTAAAGCCTGTGGATGAATCCTTACGAGAAATTAGCGAAAATCTCAGACAGCAGGATTTACAAAACTGCGCTCACGGACATGGTCACGATCACGACCACCATCATCAAGGTAAGTGTAAACATTAGACGATGAGGGAATGAAGAAGAATGTTACTCCCTCATCCAATACCTTTCAGTTAAGGGAGAAAGGAAGAAGGGGAAAGGTTGAAATTTACCTCTTACCCTTTCCCCTTTTCCCAGGCCATAAGAGAGATAAGAAGTGTTTATAAGGGAAAGTATTGACTCCCTTATCTCCCCCTGCTCCCCCACTCTCCTCAACGGACGCCAGCAGGCTCTAGAGTCAAGTCTTGAAACATGGGTGTGCTGAGATAACGTTCGCCAAAGGAAGGCTGAATGAGCACGATTAAATGACCGGCATTTTCTGGACGTTTACCGACTTGAATGGCGGCACACAAAGCCGCACCAGAGGATATACCAGATAATAATCCTTCTTCTTTTGCTAGCCGTCGCCCATAAGCGATCGCCTGTTCATCGCTGACTCTAATTACTTCGTCAACCAGTTCTAGGCGAAGAACATCTGGAACAAATCCAGCACCAATACCTTGGATTTTATGTGGCCCGGCTTCACCACCAGAGAGAACTGGACTGTTGCTGGGTTCAACTGCGATCGCCTGAAAACTCTGCTTACGCCCTTTAAGTATCTCTGCAATCCCAGTAATCGTTCCACCAGTACCTACCCCAGCAATGACGATATCCACTTCTCCATCTGTATCAGCCCAAATTTCTTCTGCGGTGGTTTCCCGGTGAATTTGAGGATTAGCTGGGTTGCGGAACTGTTGCAGCATGTAAGCATTGGGAGTGTTCGCTACAATTTCTTCGGCTTTGCGAATTGCTCCCCGCATCCCCTCAGTACCAGGTGTCAACTCTAAAGCTGCACCATAGGCTCTGAGCATAGCCCGTCGTTCTTGGCTCATCGTTTCTGGCATAGTCAAAATCAAACGGTAGCCACGCGCTGCTGCTACCATCGCTAAAGCAATCCCGGTATTACCAGAGGTTGGCTCTACTAAAATGGTTTTTCCCGGCTCAATAAAACCCTCTGCTTCTGCTGAGAGTACCATACTCAATCCAATACGGTCTTTCACCGAAGCAGCTGGGTTCATGCCTTCTAATTTGACAACTATTCTCGCTACTACTCCCTCAGCTTGAGGAATTTTATTTAGCTGAACTAAAGGAGTTCTTCCAATAAGTTCTGTTACGTCTTTAGCAATTCTCATTAATTCACCCCTATAATTCTCAATTTAGTGTAGAGTATTTACTTATACAATAATATTTTGTTTGTTTAATTTGCAGTTTATTACAAGTTAGTGCATCAACTATAGATTTTAACTAAACTACAAAATCTAGAAGTTTAAGAGGAACTTTTGTGAGATGTTCCCATTCATTTTGTTCTAGTCTATGGTTGACTCGCCGTACTTATATTTTACCATTGCATTGCTTAACATAGCCTTTCGCGCTCAGATTAGTTTGCTGAGCCTACTGGTTACTCACCAAGGATTAGAGACAGCCTGCGTTATGTGCAAAACTTTTGGCACTATATTCTAAGAGTTTTTATTTGTGATAGAAACTTGAATTAATTTGGCAAATTTAATTGTTTTTTATTGTTATTGCATATATATTTAGCGAGAGATACAGATATATTTTTTGAGTACAGTTTTTAACGAAAAAATAATTAGAAAAAAACAATCCTACACTAGTTCCTGTAATGCTTTGAGTTGAGTACTCCAAACACCAGAACCCCGCTTCCTAAATACTAGAACCCCAACCCAAAAATACTAGCACCCATACCCCAACGATTTTTTAAAAGACTTATCAGGTAAGGATCGTAGACTTTGAGTACTGTTTTAATGAATTTAATAATCTTAATTCGACTCAGCTAAGCTGTTGTGTAGAGAGGGGACTGATATAAAACGTATAGGATTTACGCAGAGATTCCCCTCTACCCCCCGAAATTCCTAGGCGAAAGCTTAGTGAACAAGGGGGGACTTCTTAATCCCTCTTTTAACAGTAGGAGAAACTACATTCTAGTATCTGATGACCTCATAGTTCTACTTTTGTGAGAAAGTAGGTAATTTATTCGTGGATAGTAGTCAGTACTAATCAGAAAAATAACTGACAACTAACAATTTTAAGAATTACCGTTTACACATATCTTTAGTATCAGAACTGTTTGAGAAGTACATACAGATAGCTACTTAGATAAATTGTAAAAGTTATTTTCTTACTGGGTGCATACTACCTAGCAAGGGAGAGCCTAAATGAAAGCCAAACTTTTAAATATTCTTACAGTTTGCGTAGTTACTTTAGTAGTGCTTTCTCCAGAGCTAGTAGTATTTGGTGTAGTTTGGGAACGACATATAAACTTAGTAGAATCCCAGAATTTAACCTGCAAAGTTAATAAGAGTAGTACCTGGACTCCTCAGCCAAATAGTACATATTTCTCTCAATCTCAAGCTAGTACAAAACCCTCTGACCGCAATGTAGTTAATCAAATGCTGACTGTTGCTGAGCAATATAAACTTGCCACTATCCTGCAATGGTTTTTCGTTTTGACTCCTATTTGTCTTGGGTTAGGGATTATTTTTTATGACAGGTATCTTTTTTACCGCGCTGCTGTCTTAAAAGAACAAGTCGAAATGTTGGAAAGGCTTTGGCAGCAAAGTATTGAGCAGTAATTAATTACCGAAGTTTTGAGCACCGGTTTTTGGCACTTAGACTTATTCCAAAATCAACAAATTTACCATGACAGAACAACGCCAACATTTGTATTTTAATCTGATTGATGAGCTACTCAAATGTCCTAATGGTCAAGAACCAGAAGTTTTGGAATCTAAGCCAGAATTGATTGATTCTGGTTTAGTTGAGACAATGTTACAAGTGGCAACTATGTTTGCTCACGAAGGTAATCAAGATGGCGCTCAGTTTTTATTCTTTGTAGCGCGTGAACTAGCTAAGCAACTGGGATTGTACCCTGAAGTTTCTGAAGTTTCCACTGAAGTTTCTAATAAGGAGTAAAAATGCTATTGACTTCAACTGATGCAGGACAAATAGCGTTAGAGCTTCTCATGGCAGATTGGAACATCTCAGAAGAAAATAGAGAATGGTTCACAATCTTTAACTCTCGTCTGATTGGTGAAAGTTGGTATATCGTAGAATTGGGTGTAGAAGGATTTCCAGATAGATGGTTTATTCAAGTCTATGACAATGGAGTGTGTGACCCCAACTACACATTTATTTCACCAATCCGTGGTTCCGAAGGTTTTCTGGACTTTGTAAATGTACCAGATATCGTAGCAGAGGTTTTAGTTTCAGAACGCAATGCTCGATAATAACAATTAAAAGTTCAAAATTTAGAATCACCGTTCTTTGTAGCTTGTAGGGAGGGCATTACAATGCCCTCCCTATTGTTGTTTGTTATTATGAAAATATCTGCATAAGCACACATCGGGTAATCTTCAAGAAGGTATAGTTTATTAATTATTAATTGCTTGTAGGGTTGGTATTAAAATGCCTTACTTTCAGTAATACTTAATGTTTTATTTAAGATTAATAGGTTGATTTGTCATATTTAAATGACAAAATTATGTTATATTAAATAGCGTGATGGACGCTACAGAAATATCAGTTCCAATGATTGCTGAAGACATCTTAGCCAAAGAATTCACAAGAGTCGTCAACCATTACTACCCAAAAGTTGGAGAATTACTAGACGGGTGTTATGTGAAAGTCATCACCTGTTTCTGGGGACGACCTGCTAGACGGTTGCAATACATAGGAATTTATTGTTCTGACGAAATGATTTCCTGTGTGCAAGCTCAAAAAGAAATACTCAGAGAAGTGGCAGACAACATGGGTCTAATGCAGGTAGTCTGCATGAATGCCAAACGATTGTTGCGTGATCCCATGTCGAAGCTCAAGCATAACAACCCACGTTTATGGTTAGAGTTGCAGTGGGTTGCAACGTAGAATAGCGCTTGCAAATAATGAAAACCGGACTTTTCTGCAATTACGAAAATCAACACCAGGATGCTCGTCGTGCCATATTTGAGCAAGCCACGCTGGTAAAACATGTGGAAAGCTTGGGTTTTGAAGAAGCCTGGGTAACAGAGCATCATTTTAATGAATTGAATCTCAGCCCGTCAATTTTGGTGTTGATAGCGCATCTGGCTGGTTTGACCTCAACTATCAAATTAGGCACAGCAGCAGTATTGCTGGCGTTTCATAACCCGATTACGGTGGCAGAGGACATTGCTACACTGGATAACCTATGCAATGGACGATTGTTGTTTGGAATTGCTAAAGGTGGGCCGTTTCCTCAACACAACAAGCATTTTGCCACACCGACAAGTGAATCTCGCGCTAAGACACTAGAAGCGATCGCATTGATTCAGAAGCTTTTATATGAAACTGATGTATCATTTAACGGACAATATTATCAATGCGATCGCCTGACAATTTACCCGAAACCTTTACAGCGACAAATTCCAGTGTATGTTGCTAGTGGTGATGATGAAGGTATAGGGTTTGCCGCTAAACATTCCTTCAGCTTGATGGGAGGGCCACCGTTTTCCCTGGAAAGATTGAAGAATACTGTTGCCAAATATCGTGCTTTAAATTCCAGTGGCGCTGAAAATTTGATGCTGGCCCGCTTCTTTTATGTTGGTAAAACTTATGATGAAGCAGTGAGTGAAGCTTTGCCTTTCATTCGTAAATTCAGCCAGAAAATGACAGCCAACTCGGCTCAATTAATGCAGAATAGTGCGAATTCCAACCAAAAGCCATTTGATCGCACAAATATCTGTTTTGATGAAGACTATTTGATTGAGAACTCAATCATCGGTGATGTAGCAACTTGTCGCGACAAAATCAAGAAATTTCAGCATGAATTAGATTTAGGTACGCTAGCACTCAAACCCTCATCTTTTGATCTACAAAAAAACCTTGAGAGTTTGACTCGCTACAACCAAGAGGTGCGGAATTATGTCTAAAATGTCCTTACTTCCTCCAGATGATTTGCCACCAATTGAGGTGACAAAACAGGATGGAATGATGCGTATGGAATTAGAACAATCTACTGGGAGATGCTTTTATTTAGCCTGCGATCGCATTACCCAAGTACTATTGTCTAGTTGTCAATGGTATCTCACAACAAATGCCACCACTTTGACACTGATAATTGATTGCCCTGACATCGTATCTTACTGGCATATAGTCAGCAATATTCCCCAATTAGGGAATCGGCTAGAGCGGTTTAGTAGGAATGCTAAAATCCGGGTTTATCCGCCATTTGGCAAAGGTATGCCCTTTGAAATCAGTGTGAATGAAATCTCGGCTTATCGAGATTGGCTTTAAATTCATGCAGTTTAGTTAATAGTAGCCGTTACCTTTTAAGGTGACGGCTACAAACTTGTAAAATTACATTTATACTAATTATTTTATAATCAAATAAATCAACGCCATCGAGACAAAGGTTATGTTCTCACCCGATCTCAAACAAGCGTTACCGACCACTGACGAACTGCCTTGCTCAGACGATACACCCGTGGATAATGAAGACCAAAATTTTTTGCCCAATGTTCTACTGTTTTTGCTGAACTCTATTTGGGCAAATCGAATGGATTGGTACTTCGGTGTAGACATGGCAGTTTATCACACTACAGGTGTTAATCCCAGAGTACCTGTAGTGCCAGATGGCTTTTTAAGTGTAGGAGTGGAACGGAAAAAAGGCGGGAAATCTCGCAAAAGTTACGCAGTTTGGGAAGAGAATGAAGTAGTTCCAATACTCACATTAGAAATGGTATCTCATTCACCAGGGGGTGAATATGATGAGAAAATGGATATCTATGCCAAACTTGGTGTGTTGTATTATGTGATTTACAATCCAGAATTTTGGCGATGCGACCAACATCAACCGTTTGAAGTGTATAAATTGGTGGATGGTCATTACCAATTACAGATAGGTGAACATTACTGGATGCCAGAAGTGGGTTTGGGTATTGGACGATACCAAGGTACTGTAGCTGGTATTCAACAGGAGTTGTTGTCTTGGTATGATCAGCAAGGCGATCGCTATTTAAGAGCAGAAGAACAGGCAGAACAGGAACGAATCCGAGCAGAACAGTTAGCCGAGTATTTGCGATCGCTCGGCATAGATCCCGATAATTTACCTAGTGCAAATTAATATTTCGCTTGCGTGACCTTGGTGGGGTAAAGGGTAAAGGGAAAAAGCCCAATGATGTCTTGTAAGTGTCAATCTCTCAATTCTTACAAAACTTGCGTTATTAAAAGTCTTAGCTTTTATCTTTGCTAGCACATACATTGAAATAGACATTTTTGTAAGTAGCAATTTGAATTATCTATATCTGTCTTACGTAGTGAGTCCTATCCCTACCCTAAGTAGGGTTGTACATCTCCATTTATTCGTTAACTTGTGTAAAGGTACTGAGAGCGAATTCTTTCAGGAACTCAGAAATTGAGAATAACTTAACTTGTTTGGAGTTTTTTATGACCTACACAATTGACGAAAGCACAAGACCAGCTTTAGAAACTTTTAAACGTTTTGATGTAGATACTCAACTAGGCATACTTTGGTTTGGTTACTTAGATCTTAAAGAGCAGCTATCACCAGCACCACCTGACAGCGTAGAAAGTCCTGCTAAAGCAGTGTTTGACCTAATCCAGGATTTGTCTCCAGAGGAGCAACTGCAAGCACAACGCGACTTGATTAATGGTGCAGCTAACAATATTAGTCAAGCTTACAATGCTCTAAGTCCCAATGCTAGGTTAGATGTTTGGCTGCTACTAGCACAAGGAATGGATAACGGAAGCATTATTCAAGTGCCATCTGACTATCAACTACCTGCTGAAACAGACGAGTTTACAGCAGAGATCAAAAAGCTAGAGTTTGAGCAGCGGGTTAATTTCATGCTGAGTTTGGTACAAATAACGGGTTAGTTCAGTTCTAGAACTCTCGATAGCTTTCTAGATTTAGCGATCGCAAAAAGTAGCAAATTTAGCTAAGCTTGATCCTTTTGCTCTACTTCAATACTCTTTAACTTAGGTATTAACCCAGAGACTATCATCTCTGGGTTGTCTTTTTACTTGCATCGGACGAAAACCTATTCAATCGCACCTTATTTGCAATGTGGAACTACTACTCTTAATTGCGTAGAACCCGTTCTAGTTATAGCTCTTGGCTATCAAATTAGAATTTAAAATAGAAGTATGTTCCCAAATAAACTTTATTTTAAATGAAAATACAGTCATCAGTGCTAGTTCACCTGGGATTCGGAAAATATGTACGCTCAGATCAGGTAACGGCAGTAATACCCATTGAAGAAGAACGCGGGCCTGGACGACGAACTTTCGTTAATATACAGGGTCAAAGCGACCCTATCGTCGCCTCGCGGGCTGAAGATACTATCGTGCGTGACTTAGTGCAGGAACCACGTGAAGTTACCCAAGCACGTCAACAGCAAGAAATTCTCCAAGATTTACTGGTAGACTTAAGCAATGTTAACTCGACTGTGCGTCGTATTAGTCGTGATGAAGGTGGTCTAGATCTCGAACGGTTAGAGCGGCGTATTCGTCAAGTTTTAGAGAATTAGTCAACTAGATCCTCTTAGTGAGCGCTATTTATTTTCCAATCTTGTTCAAGGAGTTGCTTAATGGTAATCCCATGAGCATCTCTATCTTTTACCATTTCCTTCTTGCGGAAAACAATAATACAGAACTTACGCACTCAGATCCCCCAACCCCCTTAGAAAGGGGGCTTTAGACGTTCCCCCCTTTTTAAGGGGGGTTAGGGGGGATCAGGGTTTCAGGCTTCAGTGCGTAAGTCCTATAGTAATACCAATTACTCAAAATAATACTACAGATGGAAACCTCAACTCAGATAAAATATGACTTTCATAATTATGAAGGTTGTTGAGCGAAGCCGAAACATTATGAATTATGAATTGGTATAAACTACTTATTGGAGGCGCTGCAAAAACCTCCCTGACTTGTCATAGAAGTCAAGGGAAGTAGCTAGCTGCAAAAATTAATGATTAGTAATTTTCTAAGTAATAAAAAGCAAATTTTTGACCGCTGGGCATCGAGCTATGATACGCTCTTTCCTTCAGTTATTTATCAAGCCATTCACAAACGGCTACTCTCAAAAGTTGATTTACAAAATCGGCCAAATGTGCTTGACTTAGGCTGTGGTACTGGACGCTTACTAGAACGTCTAGCAACTGAATTTCCTGACTTGCGCGGTACTGGATTGGATTTATCTCCTCAGATGTTAAGAGTAGCAAGACAGAAAAACCGCCACCATCCCCGTTTAATTTATGTTGAGGGTAAAGCTGAGTCTCTTCCCTTTGCCGACGGTCAATTTGATGCTGTTTTTAACACCATAAGTTTCTTACACTATTCGGAACCAAAACAGGTTTTAAGTGAGGTGGCGCGGGTACTTGCTCCGGGTGGAAAGTTCTACTTGGTTGATATCACCTCCAAAAGCCAGGCAGCATCAGAGTTAGTGGCAGCCTCTCCTGCTAAAATTAGATTCTACAGCCCAGAGAGTCGTGAAGCCCTAGGCTTTGATGCCGGACTACTTTGTTTAAGTCACCACTATTTATTAGGCCCTGTTTTGCTGACGATTTTTGCTAAACCATAATTAAATAAAGTGCATTAATTAAAACTAATGCACTGGCAAAAAAACAAAAAATTGACCAATAACGAAAGGTCAATATTTTTGATATTGGGAAGTATTACGACATTTAACTACACCAAAATTGCCATTCCAGAGGGAGGCAAATCAATCCGCACAGTTGCTCGTGCATCGTTATGATGTTGCACAGCTACAGTTTGGTCGCGTGGTGGATGGCGTAACTGTGAATCACTCCAGTCACTTTTGTATAAAAAAGTCATGGTTGAGTTGTGCGGATGTATGAAAGTATCGACTGTCACCTCTGCACCTCGGCCTTCTAAGCCGTGGGTGTTTAACACCATCAGTACCTCTGTGTCAAATAAAATTTGTGACCAAGCAACTACTTCTCCTTGTCCAGGAATTGAGAACGGATAGTTACAAAAGGATGTTTCGCGTAGGTAGTGATGTCCTCGGCGCAATGCTTTGCCTATTTTATCTTGTCGGTTGCGAATATGGGCGATCGCAGCTATCCGCAAATAAGTAGGATGGTCAATGTTAAAGAAATGACAGCCTGCTGTTTGAAATGCACCAAAAGCACCACCAAACATTGCTTCCCGGATGTATCTATCTTCAGCTAATCGCCCACCTTCTGCGCTGTAGTCGTGATAACCTGCGTTGCCGTCAAAAGCCTGTTCTGTCCCGTAATATATAGAAGGAATTCCCGGCATAGTTAATTGCACGCCAACAACGTGAGCAACCTGTTCATAAAGGTTAGGGACGTTGCTATATGCGGCAAACCGCTGCTTCCATCCACGGGATAACATATCATGGTCATCCAAAACGGAGACATGGTATAACCCAATTTGACGGTATTTTCCGGCAATTTTATCTTCGCTGTACAAATCAAAAAACTGTTTTGGCTGCGCTAAACCCTTCGCCATTGCAGTCAAATCATTTGGGGCGCTAATAATGTCTAGTACTGCGCTCAGGTTGCGACCAATAATATCTATGTATGCACCAGCCATCGTATCAGAAGCTATTTCTCCGGTTAACAGAAAATTATCCTTACCGATGGATTGAGCATATTCACGAATCGCAGTACAGAATTTGCGAGAATCTTCGGGAGAAACGTGCTTGACTGCATCTATCCGAAACCCATCGCAGTCAGATAGAGCAATCCAATACTGATATACTCTCGCTATAGCCGCAATCACTTGATTGTTTTCTAAGTTTAAGTCTTTGAGATCGTAAAAGTCGCCACGGCGAAATTCTGCATTGGGACTCAGTGGGTCTTCCCAATATGACACATCCCACCTGCCAATCTCACCAGCACGGGTATACCAATCGAGATTTTGAAATTCTTGGGGCCAAACGCCATCGTCGGGGGTGGCGATTTCCGGGATACTTTCCCCATTGTGAGAACGCCAGCCATGAACGGGATAGGGAGGAGAGAAGCGGTAAGGCATTGTACTAGAACTACCACTTTCATCCTGATAAAACCAGTTGTTACCGCTATGGTTGTAGATTATATCTAGGATGACGTACATACTGCGATCGTGGGCAGCATCAATTAAATCTCTTAAATCCTGGCGAGTTCCAAAACGGGGGTCAATATCCAAAAAATTTTGAATACCGTAACCGTGGTAAGTTTCTAAGTCTGGGCGTTGTCGCCAAGGTGGATTCAGCCAAAGCGTTGTTACTCCCAGTCGTTGCAAGTAATCTAACTTACTCTTAACTCCCTTAAGAGTACCACCAACGAACTTATTACCAGCTGCCATCCAGCTAGCTTTGTCTTTGACTTGAAATCTTAATGGGTTAGTGCGGTCAAAAAGTTCTCTTTGATTTTCATCACCATCACTGAATCTATCCGGTAGCAACTGATACAAAATTTGGTCGCGCCAACTGACAGGACTCAGATGAACCCTCCCACGTGGCTTTAGGTCTGCTTCGGAAAGTTTTTGGGGTGCAAATTCTTCAACTTTAGCCATGAGGATTTACGCATTGATATGAAAATTAGAACATTCACCTCCCATGTTTGGAAAATTACTTTTATTTGTCATGAATCCACAGAGGGATTTGATTATAAAACTAGTCTTTTTTCAAGAGTAGCGATCGCGCTTGACACTGAATTGGAAACGCGATCGCTTAAAATAACTTCAGACTGCTGCTTTAAGCAATAGTTTCCTATAAAAAATGGAATACTGAGCGATCGCAGTCTTGGCAGTTAGACAGAAAATGGGTTTGATAAGTCTGCTACCTTTTGAGATAGCCATTTATACCAACTATCTAATCCTATTCCTGTAGTTACAGAAACCTGAAAAATCTGAATTTGAGGATTTACTTGCTGAGCATATTCTATGCACTTTTGAACATCAAACTGTACATAAGGTAGTAAATCAATTTTAGTGAGAATCATCACCTCACTAGCACGGAACATGTAGGGATATTTTATCGGCTTATCTTCTCCCTCCGTCACAGAGAGAATCACAACTTTTGCCTGTTCTCCCAAATCAAATAAGGCTGGACAAACCAGATTCCCAACATTCTCAATCATCACCACTGAATTCAGCGGCGGATTCAATTTGTGTAAACCCCTGTCTATCATTGATGCATCGAGATGACAGCCTGTTCCGGTATTAATTTGGATTACTTTACAACCTGTTTCTTTAATCTTTTGAGCGTCATTAGTAGTTTCTTGGTCGCCTTCAATGACACTAATAGATAATTGATGCTTTAAATCATTAATAGTTTGAGTTAAGAGAGTTGTTTTCCCCGCGCCAGGAGAACTCATTAAATTTAATGCTAAAATATTTCGACCTTTAAACCATCCTCGATTTTGGGCTGCTAACAAGTTATTTTTGGCTAAAATATCTTGTTCCAAAGATATAGTTGTGCCATGTACTTTAGCATGAATTTGAGATGCTTCTGTGTGAGTATCGTGACTATGAGAATGGGTGATAACAGTACCATCAGATAAAGTGTGGGTATGATGGTGGTGTTCAACGTCACTTGCTTCCAAATTGGTTATTTTGGTTTCGCCATTATCGGAACAACCGCAAGTTACACACATACTTCCTCTATTTCTATTTCCTTAATTTTCAGTTCTTCACCAGCGATTAAATCTAATCGCGTGCTACCGCATTTACAGATACCAAAGGGTTTATCTAAAGGAATTTCTGCACTACATTGGCAACATCGCCCTAAGCCAGGAATTTCCCTAATTTCTAATATCGCCCCTGCTAAAACTGTGTTTTGAGTGCAAATATCAAAACAAAATTGCACAGCATCAGGCATAATAGCTGAAAGTTGACCAATTTCTAATAGAACACGTTGCACTTTTGCCCCTTTAGCGTGTTCAGCTACAATGGCTACAATATTTTGGGTAATTCCTAATTCATGCATATAAAAACTATCAATTATTAACAAATACGCGGCAGTTGTTCCCCAACTAACATATCAACAATTCGTTCTGTGCCAAAAGCTGTTTTCAACAAGACAACACCTGGAGGTGAAGGTATAACTTCGCCAATAATACAAGCATCTTTGCCTGATGGGTGGGATTTCATAGCTGATAAAACAACTTCTGCATTTTCGCCCGGTACTATTACTACTAACTTACCTTCATTTGCTAAATATAAAGGATCTAAACCTAAAATTTCACAAATCCCTTTTACTTCTTCGCGCACTGGGATAGACTGCTCATACAGACGAATTCCTACATCAGAACTGAGAGCAAATTCATTTAGAACTGTAGCTAAACCACCGCGAGTTGCATCCCGCATAGCATGAACTTTGGGACAAACATTGAGGATAGTTTTCACTAAACTATATAACGACTGACAGTCGCTTTCTATATTAGTTTCTAAGGCTAATTCGCCACGAGCAATTAAAATTGCTGCTCCATGATTACCCAATTCGCCATTAATAATTACTGCATCTCCAGGTTGAAGATTGTGAGCAGAAATAGTAATTCCTGAAGGAATGACACCAATACCAGCAGTATTAATAAATAGTTTATCAGCAGCACCACGATGTACAACTTTTGTATCACCCGTGACAATTTGCACGCCTGCTTTTTTTGCAGCTAATTTCATACTCACAGCAACCCGCCGTAGGGTTTCTACAGTTAGTCCTTCTTCTAAAATCACGCTACAAGTCAGATATAAGGGTTTAGCACCACTGACAGCTAAATCATTAATTGTGCCGTTAATAGCTAATTCTCCTATATCACCGCCGGGAAAAAATAAAGGGTCTACGACATAAGAATCTGTTGTAAAAGCTAGTCTGTCTCCCTGTTGTATGAGACTGGTTAAATCGAACGTGGCTTGGTCTTCTAATTGGGAGAGAATTGGATTATCAAAATTACTGACAAAGATATCATCAATTAAATCGCGCATAGCTTTACCACCACTGCCATGCGCGAGATTTATATGAGTATCTTGCACTTTACCTTGGCGGCGGCGGACTTGTTCTAATTTTTGAAAGAGAGGATTTTGTGCTGAATTAGTGGGATAAAGATTCATATTAAAACGTAGAGGAACGCAGAGTTTTTTTCTACGACAAATTTGCCTAAAGTTGTATTAATCCAAAGAGATACCGCAAGAAGGAAGGGGTTTTTGAGTTATAGGTATCTTTGGTTTTTCAGCTATTGTTTTCTTGGCAATATTAGATAGTCGTCCATATTTGTAGTAAGCTGCACAAGCACCTTCGGAAGATACCATACAAGTGCCAATGGGTGTTTCGGGAGTACAAGCTGTACCAAATACTTTGCATTGCCAAGGTTTTAATACGCCTTTAAGAATTTCTCCACATTGACAAGCTTTATGGTCGGCTACTTTGAGATTAGGAATGGTAAATTTAAGTTCGGCATCAAATTGGGCGTATTCGGGTCGAATTTTTAAGCCAGAATAGGGTATATCTCCCAAGCCTCGCCAATCAAAACTATCTCGCACAGCAAAAACTTTGTTCATAGCTTGAAGCGCCATTGTATTTCCAGCTTTTTGCACTATGCGGTTATATTGGTTTTCGACTTCACAACGATTTTCTATTAGCTGTTGCAACAGCATCCAAATTGATTGGAGAATATCTAAAGGTTCAAATCCTGAGATCACAATTGGCTTATGATATTGTTGGGCAATAAATTCATAAGGCTCAGTGCCAATTACCATGCTGACGTGGCCAGGGCCAACAAATCCATCTAGTTGCAAGTCGGGATTGTCTAGCAGTGCTTGAAGGGCGGGAATCACGAGGACGTGATTAGAAAACATACTAAAGTTATGAATTTTTTCGGCTGCTGCTTGCAGGATGGTGAAGGCGGTGCTGGGGGCGGTGGTTTCAAAGCCTAGGGCGAAGAAGACTACTTCTTTACTGGGGTTATCTCTAGCAATTTGCAGGCTATCTAAGGGAGAGTACACCATACGGATATCTGCGCCTGTAGCTTTGGCTTGCAGTAGGCTAGTTTTGGAACCGGGAACTCGCATGGTATCGCCAAATGTGGCCAGGATGACGTTATGATTTTGGGAGATTGCGATCGCATCATCTAACCTACCCTTTGGCATAACGCATACTGGACAACCAGGCCCATGAATTAATTCAATGGCATCGGGCAGAATTTCTTCAATACCGTACTTAAATATAGAATGGGTATGCCCACCGCATACTTCCATGATTTTGATTGGTTTTTCTAGTTGCTGGCATAATTTTGCAACTTCGCGGCGTAAGGCTTCAGCTTTTTCGGGTTCTCGGAATTCGTCAACGTATTTCATAGGGATTTAGGAATAGTAGATTTTACCTATAAATTAATTTCGCTATTTTGTAAAATATTTTTTTACGAACCGCCAAGGACGCCAAAAACGCCAAGTAAGAAGGAAAGGCGTGAGTTTGAAAATTAGTAGATTATACTTATTACAAAAGTCCTCATTCTAAACTCTTTCTCTGCGCCTCCGCGCCTCTGCGTGAGGCAAAAACATTTATCCAACAGGTCTATTATTTAATTACTAATAGTTGCTTGTGCTGCTGCTAATTCCTGAAATAATTGTAATGTTTCCGCCGCTTCTTGTTCATTAATTCGATTCATGGCAAAGCCAACATGTACTAGCACCCAATCCCCAACACAAGATTCCGGGGGATGTTGTTCGTCAACTATGCACGCAATATTTACTTGGCGCTTGACGCCACCAATGTTAACAATGGCTAATTTATGGTTAACGTTGGTAATTTCGATAATTTGTCCGGGAATTCCTAAGCACATTATTATTTTCCTTTTTTAAGGATAAACGAACCACAGAGGCACTGAGAACACAGAGAAAATAATTTATGAGAAAAAATTTTGTTAAAATATCAAGAATTAAGTCAGAATTTGAGCGGCTGTAATGACGGCTTGTCCTAGAGATATACCGCCATCATTAGTAGGAACTAAGCTGTGAGTAAGTACATTTATTCCTAATATTTTTAACCGCTTAGTAACTTGTTCTAACAATACAGTATTTTGAAATACACCTCCTGTTAGGGCTACTTGATTAATCGTATTTTCTTGACAAAGACGATTAACTATTTCTGTAATGACATTAGCTAAACTTTTATGAAATTTTGCAGCTATAACTGGTTGTGAAATTTCCTGCTGCAAGTCATTGAGTAAGGCTTGCCACATTGGACTTGGGTCTATACAATAAATACTATCTAAAAATCTAAAATTAAAAGGATAAGTTACTATTTCTTTATTATTATTTAAGCTATTGATATCGACTAATGCTTCCATTTCAATTGCTGCTTGTCCTTCATAGCTACACTCTTCAGGGCAAATACCGATAGCCGCAGCTACGGCATCGAACAACCGTCCCACTGAGGATGTTAGAGGTGAGTTAATCCCTTTTTCCATAAGCTGATTGAGTAGCTGAAGTGGCTTTTGTTTCAAAAATTGTATAATTTCTAAATCCGCATATTGTTGTTGGTGATTATCCCAAACATCAGTAGCTATTAAATGGGCATAGGTATTACGCCAAGGTTGATAAATTGTTTGTTTACCGCCAATCATTGCTACTGGTTGAAATGTTGCTAAGCGCTTAAATGTACAATAATCTGCTAATATAAATTCTCCACCCCATAGTGTATTATCTGCACCGTAACCTAATCCATCTAAAGCAATGCCTAAAACTGGAGACGAATCTAGAGGAATACCATTTTCTGCCATGCAAGCAGCAATGTGAGCATGATGATGTTGGATTGGGTAAAGTTTGATTTGATTAGCGGCTGCTAGTTTTTTGCCGAGTTTGCTTGAAAGATATTCTGGATGAATATCAATGGCTATAGCTTCTGGTTTATGCTCAAATAAATTTAAGTATAAATTTAATGTATCTTGATAAGCATTAAAAACCGCAGCATCTTCTAAATCTCCCAAATGTTGAGAAAGAATTGCTTGACCTTCACGCAACAGGCAAAAAGTATTTTTTAACTCACTACCCATTGCTAAAATTTGCGGCACGTTGTGAAATCCAGGTGGTAAATTAATCGGTGTTGGCGCGTATCCTCTAGCACGGCGAATTGTTTGTACTTTATCACCAACAACCCTGACTACTGAATCATCCACTCTATTAATAATCTCCCGATTGTGGAAGAGAAAATAATCGGCAATCGTTCCTAATTTATCTCTTGCCTCATCATTATTAATACATTGTGGTTCATCAGCAAGATTACCACTAGTTAAGACAATTGGGTGATTCATCCGCCTGAGAATTAGGTGATGCAAAGGTGTATTAGGTAGCATAAAACCGAGGGCATTTTGCACAGGTGCAACTGAAGGCGCTACCTGTTTTTTTCCTATCGTTTGCATTAAAACAATCGGTGCAGCAGTACTTACTAATAATTTTCTTTCCTTGGCGTTGACTGTACAATATTCCTCAATTACTGCTAAATCCCGCGCCATCAAAGCCAAGGGTTTATGATAGCGTCTTTTGCGCTGACGCAGTTTTTGCACTGCTGTTTCCTGTATCGCATCGCAAGCTAAATGAAAACCACCTAACCCCTTAATTGCTACAATCTGACCTTTTTGCAACAGGGTACAAACGGCATCAACATCATCTAACATGGAGAACATGGAAGCGGTAACAGGTTTACCATCAGCACGTTCTAGCCAAGCTGTAGGGCCGCAAGTGTGACAAGCTATAGGTTGAGCGTGAAAGCGACGATTTTCGACATTGTGGTATTCCTTCTCACATTCTGAACACATAGTAAACGCAGACATACTTGTATTGCATCTGTCATAAGGAATGGCACGCAGAATACTCAGGCGAGGGCCGCAATGAGTGCAATTAGTAAAAGGGTAACGATAAAAGCGGCTAAAGGGGTCGAAGATTTCTTGTTGACATTGTGGACAAGTGGCAGCATCAGGAGCAATTTCTGTTTTAATTGTGTTACTGACGCTACTAGAAATTACAAAATCATTAAAGTTAAATTCACCTTTATAAGGAGTTCGTACCAGTTGATGAATTCTAGCTAATGGCGGACATTCTTGTTGTAATTTAGCGACAAATTTTGTTAAAGCCGCTTCACTACCAGATGCCCGAATTAACACACCCTGTCCATCATTACAAACATCACCATACAACCCACAAGCTTTAGCCAAACGATATACAGTAGGGCGAAATCCCACCCCCTGAACAGTACCGTAGACTCTAATTTCTTCAATCGCCATAGTTAAACTGCCACAGCAAAACTCGATTATTTCCAGAATCAGCTACTACCGCTGTTTTGCCAACAATTTTAATTCCATAACACCAATTTAAACTATCTCGCTTTGGTAGTCCAAAGTTGCGATTTTCGCCTTTGTTTTGAAAATTTATTTGTCCTGCGATGCCTGTAGCGGGTAATGCCGAGCCATTTGCTATTGCACCCTGCAATGATAAAATTGACTCCGGTTTGCTCCATCCTAATAATCGAGAATTAGCTGTATCCGCAACTACCAACCAATCATCAGCAACTCCTACACCATAAGGCATACTCAAACTACTAGCACTAGGAAAATAAACTCCTTGATTCATTTCCACAGAATTAAAGTTTTTTTGCCCTAACACAACTGCACAAGGGGCATTATTTTCTGTTGGCATTCCTTGCCAAATCATCACGCGATTATTACCTGCATCAGCAACAACCAAATTCTCTCCCCAAAAAATGATATCGTGACACCAACGCATACTCGCTGCTGTCGGAGAACCACCACCATTTTCGTTACGAGATATCATATCTGGTTGTCCCAATACTAAATCGGCAGGTTGACCGTTTTCTGTTGGTAATTGATGCCAAATTAAAACCCGTCGATTGCCTGTATCGGCAACAAACAGCCGTCCTTGATGGTAGAAAACACCATAGGGCCAGTGCATTGTATTAGCAGATGCTATTTGGCTTCCCCTATTAGATTCATTATTAAAAAAATTATCTTGCCCTAACACCAAATCTGCTGGAACATTGCTATCTTCTGGTAAGTTGTTCCAAATCAAAACTCGATGGTTCCAAGCATCTGCTACCGCTAAACCCTCCCCACAAGCACAAATCCCAGTTGGAACACTGAGGGTTGTCTTTCCCGGTGTACCTTTAGCATTTTGTCCTTCATGATAAAAGTCTGGTTGTCCAATTACCCAATCAGCAGGTTGGTTATCTCTAGTGGGTAAATTTTGCCATCCCAATAACCGATGATGTCCTGTATCTGATACCCACAATGGCCCA
This sequence comes from Nostoc sp. MG11, assembly GCF_014904695.1. Taxonomy (GTDB): domain Bacteria; phylum Cyanobacteriota; class Cyanobacteriia; order Cyanobacteriales; family Nostocaceae; genus Komarekiella. The sequence continues at coordinate 219,868 of NZ_JACXXN010000003.1, forward strand.
TCAGATAGTAAACAAGCACCACGAGGCCCAAACATTGTCGTAGAACTGGGTGCTAAAGGTATTACTAATTGGTGCGGCTCAAGAATGCTACCTAAAATCACCTTTGCGCCCTGAGATGATAGAGGTAATTGGGGAGTTACTATGTTTTTTGGTAGCAATTTTTATATAGGGTTAATTGTGTTTGGATATGTATGAGAATTATCCAATCTCATTTGCATAAATTAATGTGTATCAACGGTTGCAATTTTGTATTTAAGTTTAATATTACAGTGATTTCCACTTGAATAATTTACTTTGATAATCATAATTTAAAACAATTAGACATCGGAATTCACAGTGCTTTTAAAATCAAATAAATTGGTGTAGAATATGCGAACCCTCAAGTGCGATCGCTTAATTCCAAGCCCATTATATAATTGCTTGAGTCATAGGCGATCGCAATTTATCACCTATGCCTAAAATACTCTTAAACCCTATTTTTGCATCTGTACAAAAACATTATCACCTTTAATCTGTACTGGATAAGACTTTAAAGCAACATCGATTGCAGTTAAGCATTCACCTGTTTCTAATTTGTACTGAAATCCGTGAGAAGGACAGGTAAGAATACCATTTTCAACCTTACCCGTTTCTAAGGGATCTCCCATGTGACTACAAGCATTACGGTAACAGGTAATATTAACACCTTGACGATGTAAAATTAGTGAGTTACTAGCAAAATTTACTGCCAATATACCAGACTCAGGAACTTGATCAATAGTTGCTAATTTCACCCAAGCAGAATTTACCTGTGTAAGAAATGGACTACTTAAGCCAGAATTAGCACTATTAATACTAGGAGATTTATTGACCGCAACTACTGTAGTAATTTCGGGGCAATGTTTTTTTATTGCCTGTTCAATTCCCTGAGATAAAGTTAAAGTAGAAGCAGCACAATTACTACAAGCTCCTATTAACTGAACTTCTACTGTATCTGGTAGTTTAATTGCCACTAATTCTACATCTCCATTATGGCTTTTTAAGCCTGGGCGAATTTCCTCAAGCGCTGTCTGAACGCGTTGCGTTAATGACGGTTGTGGCGATTTTACTAGTTCATGATAAAGTAGTACTGCATACACTACTTCATCATCAACAGCATGACGCAAAGCTGACATTGATTCTTGCTTGAGGCTTTTAATCAAACGTGTCAATGCTTCTTTATGCAAAGCTTCAATTGACCTTTTTAGCCCTACTGCTACACACCGTTGGCTTTCATCCCACTCAGATATAATTGCCTCAAAGCGGTTGATTTCCTCAACCAATTCTTCAAGTTTAGTCATTGGTTATTTGTCATTGGTCATTGGTTATTTACAAAGGAGAAATGACAATTAAAAAGTCACTTCATTTTGAAATCTTTGAGGAGAAATGGCATAATCATACCTGTTACTAAACTAGATATTACTACTGGCAACCAAAAAGGAATTTCGGCTTGTGCAAGTAATACAAGTAGTAGAAAACCAATGCTCACACCAATAGCAGTCTGCTGGATAAAATATATAGGGTCACGCAGCAGCTTTCCTTTAAAAAATAACTTGGCAGAAAACCACCCAATCTCTAACATAATTCCTCCTAATAATTTGTTAACAAATTCAGTAAAAATAACCCTAATACTATGGCAGGAATTGCACCAGCCGGGGCAAATAATGCACCCAGCATTGCTGAAAACTGATAACCGATATCTTTCCCGGCTAACAGCATCCCGCCAATAGCACCGCCGACCATAGATAAAGCGGTTGCAATGATTACCCACACTAATTCAGTTTCTATGTTCAACTCTCCAGCCGCTAAGCTTGTAAGAAAATCACTCACACTAGGGTTGGTCAAAATATCTCTCATGCTGTGTTGCCTTTCTGATTAAACTTAGGAGTTATAAGTGAGAATGTAAATTTGATTCATAACTCCTAACTCATCATTTCTGCTTCTACATCTTGTAGTGCTTGAGCTACTATTTCTGCTTGTTCCATCTGTTGGTGTTGTGTGAATATCTCCCAAGCTTCTTGATAGTAAGTATGCGCTTGCAAGAGATTATTAGAGTTACTACTTTCGGGCTTTTCTGGGTCGTCGGGTAAGTTGAATAAAGCGTTAGCTTTGTTGGAAATTGTGTTAGCGTACTCTATGGGTGTATCTTTGGGGTTACGCACTTTTAACGCTTCATTGTAAGCTGCGATCGCCCGCAAATTATTCTCCAGAGGATGAGAACTAACTAAATATTGCAAAGCGTTACCTAAATTGTTTTGCAACATCGCATATTCTCTAGGATGGTCAATCAGATTAATATGCTTTAGCGCCACCTCAAATGATTGCACTGCTAACCCCTGACGCAAGTATTCACGTTCCGACGCCAAAGGCATAGAAAGGTATGCGATCGCAATATTGTTGTATAAAATCGCGTATTCCTGCGGATAATCCTGCCAAGTAAACACCCGCAAAGCCTCATGATAAGCTTGGATGCTGTCCGTTATCCGCGCCAAATTGAAGGGTACAAGCGACTGCAACACCAACCCTAAATTCATCTGTGCCTCTGCCACTTCTTCTGGCAAAGCTAACTGTTGTAAAGTCGGTAGCGCCTCTTCATAACCTACTTTCGCTTGCAGTAACAATTCAGTTCCCACATCCGGTATTGCCTGTAACGTCCCTGCCATTCCCACCTGGGCGCGGGCCTTCAGCAGGGTATACTCCTCACCACACATCTCATAAGCCCGGTAATATAAGGAAACTGCATTACGCAAGTCTTGGGCAGTTTTGGGCTTCTTTTGAAAGCCCTGTGCGATCTCGATCAGCATTTGGATTTTTTCCTCCATCGTTGCTGACTCCGATGCAATGGCGGCGATCGCAGCCTTCACTGCTGAATCTGTAATGCTGGGGGTCATAACTGCCGTACTCTAGCCAATTGGGAAATTGAGTCTTTCAACGCCCATGAAAGATCAAGACACGCTTTACGCGTCCAATCACAGGGCATACAGATTTACGCAGGCTTTGAGTCCTTTAGGCGGAATTCCCCTTTTTTGAAACTAGGGACTTTGGACTAGGAAAAAGGGGGAAAGGTTAAAGGTTAAAGGGCAAAGAACGGGATGGTTCTTCCCTTTCACCAATTCCTAATCCCTAATACCCAGTATCCAATATCCAGTCTCTTTGAATTCAATCAATTTTTTTACTATAAAACACCCTATTTATAAAATTCTATGGGGAAAATGCCAATATTAATGTCAGCTTTAAACACCTTATATTCTTATAATATTTTTTGTATCAACATATAACATAATTCAAATTTTTCTTGTTGATATATTGACATTTAATAAATAGATTATTTACCTATCTGTCATCAAAATCTAACTATTGACCTATATACTACACTCACATTTATTTGAAATTTAATGTTTTTAAATTAAAGCTACGGTCTTCCCCGTATATAGCTTACATACTTAAATTGAATACTTAATAACTATAAAAATATTGTTGTTGGTCTATATATTATTCATGTTTTTTTTGAAAAGTCTGTTATCCATATAACCTTTTAATTAAATCTTTATTAGATTATATTTTTGCCTAATGATAATTTTTTATTTAGGAAAGATAATAGAATAAAAAAATACCCTATTTTGGAAAATAAATATTGATAAACAGGTGAGACTCTACAAACCTGATCACCTACATCATGCATGGTAAACGATAGAAAAACAGATAGCCGATGACTAATGTACTATGGCTGCAAGGTGGTGCTTGTTCAGGCAACACCATGTCATTTCTCAACGCCGAAGAACCGACAGTCTGCGATTTAATTGCCGACTTTGGCATTAACCTACTTTGGCATCCATCTTTAGGAGTGGAACTGGGCAACAACTTGCAAACGCTGCTGTGGGATTGTATTTCTGGCACAATTCCCTTAGATATCTTGGTATTTGAAGGCAGCGTTGTCAACGCCCCCAACGGCAGCGGCGAATGGAATCGGTTTGCCGATCGCCCCATGAAAGACTGGCTAGCAGACCTCTCCAAAGCTGCTAGTTTTATCGTAGCCGTGGGAGACTGTGCCACATGGGGAGGAATTCCCGCCATGTCACCCAACCCCAGCGAGTCAGAAGGCTTGCAATTTCTTAAGCGTCAGGAAGGCGGCTTTCTAGGTAAAGACTTCTTATCGCAAGCTGGATTACCCGTAATTAATATACCTGGGTGTCCTGCCCATCCCGACTGGATAACGCAGATATTAGTTGCGATCGCCACAGGACGTATAGCCGACATTGCTTTCGATGAACTGCATCGTCCTCAAACCTTCTTCAATACCTATACTCAAACAGGTTGTACCCGCAACGTCCACTTTGCCTACAAAGCATCAACCGCCGAATTTGGTCAACGCAAAGGCTGTCTATTCTACGACTTAGGTTGTCGCGGCCCCATGACCCATTCATCCTGCAACCGCATCTTATGGAATCGCGTCTCCTCCAAAACCCGCGCCGGCATGCCCTGTTTAGGTTGCACAGAACCAGAATTTCCCTTCTTTGACCTCAAACCAGGAACCGTATTTAAAACCCAAACCGTCATGGGAGTTCCCAAAGAATTACCACCAGGAGTCAACAAAAAAGACTACGCCTTACTCACAATGGTAGCCAAAGACGCAGCACCACCTTGGGCAGAAGAAGACTTTTTTACAGTTTAGTTCGTAGTAAGCACTTTAGTGCTTATAAAAAACAGGAGAGGAGAAATGACAATTCAATCATTAGACATCTCACCAGTTGGCAGAGTTGAAGGCGATTTAGATGTCCGAGTTGATATCGAAAATGGGCGGGTAGTCAATGCTTGGACACATGCCGAACTTTTCCGAGGATTTGAAGTTATCTTACGCGGTAAAGACCCCCAAGCCGGATTAATTGTTACGCCTCGCATTTGCGGTATTTGCGGCGGTTCTCACCTGACTTGTGCATCCTGGGCCTTAGATACAGCCTGGGAAACAGAAGTTCCACGCAATGCAATTTTAGCTAGAAATTTGGGTCAAATTGTCGAAACAATCCAAAGCATACCTCGGTACTTTTATGGTTTATTTGCGATTGATTTGACCAATAAAAAATACCGCAATAGCCGCTATTATGACGAAGCTTGCAGACGCTTTGCCGCCTACACTGGCAAGTCTTACGAAATCGGCATTACAATTTCAGCTAAACCTGTAGAGATATATGCACTGTTAGGCGGTCAATGGCCCCATTCTAGCTACATGGTTCCTGGTGGTGTGATGTGCGCCCCCACCCTAACAGACATCACTCGCGCCTGGGCGATTCTGGAATACTTCCGCACCAATTGGTTAGAACCCGTGTGGTTGGGTTGTTCTTTAGAACGTTATGAACAAATCCAAACTTATGATGACTTCATGGATTGGTTAGATGAAGACCGAAATCATCGAGATTCCGACTTGGGTTTTTATTGGCGCATGGGTTTAGATATCGGTTTAGATAGATATGGCGCTGGTGTTGGTAAATACGTCACTTGGGGATATTTAGCCCACGAGGACAAATACCAAAAGCCCACCATTGAAGGACGAAATGCTGCTTTGATTATGAAAAGTGGTGTATATGACAGTTTCGCTGATACTCACACCTTAATGGATCCGTCTTTTACCCGTGAGAATACAACTCACTCCTGGTACGATGAAGGGACAGCAGACGTTCACCCCAGCGATCGCACCACTAAACCCACTGCGAACAATACAAAAGATTTCGACAATGCCTATTCTTGGGCAAGTGCAGTGCTTCACCAAGACTTCGGACGCTTAGAAGCAGGCCCCCTAGCGCGTCAATTAGTCGCAGGTGGTAAACATGGAGAATCTTGGCAACATTACGACGGGTTTATCTTGGATGTCTTCAAACGGATGCGTGGTGCTAGCATTCATGTACGTCAATTAGCGCGAGTTCACGAACTGGTGAAATTGTATCGCCAAGCTGAACACTGTTTGCGTGAGTTCAAATTAAATGACCCCTGGTACATCAAACCCACAGAAAAAGATGGCAAGGGTTGGGGTGCAACTGAAGCAGCGCGAGGTTCTCTGTGTCACTGGGTAGAAGTCGAGGGCGGTAAGATTAAGAATTACCAGGTAATTGCCCCCGGTACTTGGAATATCGGCCCTCGTGATGGTGAAGGTAAACGCGGCCCCATTGAAGAAGCTTTAGTAGGAACACCTATTTACGATTCTACCGACCCTGTGGAAGTTGGTCACGTCGCGCGATCGTTTGATTCTTGTTTGGTGTGTACAGTTCACGCCCATGATGCCAAAACGGGTGAAGAGTTGGCGCGTTTTCGGACTGCTTAAAGGATGCTAATTTATAATAGCTAATGGCTAATTGTGATTGAATTAGTCATTAGCTGTGTTATTTTTTCTGGTTGAGATCATGACACTATTCTTTATCCTCCGTATAGTGCAGCTAGCTGTCTAATGGTGTATCGTATTAGGCTGCACAATTTCAAAAACTATTGTCTCAAGAAACCATGTAACGTATTATGAATTTCAAAGATGACGAAACTAATATAGTGAATATTATCCAAGCAATTCTGCCAACAATTTGTTTAGTCAATTTTTTATTATTATTTTCAAACTCTTCTATAGCTTTTTCATCTCCTCGTGTAATAGAAAAACTTGGATATTCCTCAATTTTATCTACTCGTTTATCTATAAATTTTTCAATTTTAAATCCAGAAAATAACCCAGTTATAAAAATTGCTGCCAGAAATTATGAAAAGGTTTTTTAATGTTTCAACTGAGATTTCTTCTTTAATTTTTAAAAGATGAAACAAGTAAGTAATTTGAGTATTGGCATACAATCATTAAGAGCACAATAGGCGATGCGTAACGAATAATCTCGCTCAATAACTTTCCTTGCTTTTTGAAAAAACTATGAACAAAGCTAGATTCAGGAGAATCTCTCAAACCCTCATACCAATTGCTCACGACATTCAATAATTCGATTGTAATAATATTATTGATAAAATCAACTTTACAGACACTAGAAGACCGCGCCTCTATTAACTCCTGAATGTTATCACTTGTAAGAATTAGCTGAAACATATCTTTAGGTGGAATATAATTACCAAGCCTTAACTTTATCGAATGTCTTTGAGGAAGATTATAGTGAGGTAATTTAATTACAAAACCCAGGATATAGTAACCGTTTGAATTCTTTCATTAATAGTGTTCCAATTCTCTCTTTCAAATTCAGCCCAAGTAGAGTAATCCTTAATTTTTTTATTTGAGAGAATGAAATTAATTGATCCAATACTTGCGGTTACATCATGATTCCTGAGTTTGGCTTGTATTTGTTCATTTATATATAAAATATCCGCTAGTTCCAAAGTCTTTTTACCTGGAAGTAAACGGATCTCTGTATCAGGCTTTGCATTAAGTTGATAATAGAAAGACTTGAAATCATCAAGGGACATATTTGTTCCAGTCTGTTGTGGAACAATACTTGAATTCTCAGAGGTTTGAGAGCTATTCATCTCAGTAATTTTTGCAATATATAGAGTCTAAATTATAACTTTTTTAGTTTTTAAATGTCTATATTACAGCCTAATGGAGCAGCTTACCAATGGCAGATACCTTAAAAAAGGAACAGAAAGGTCGTCAGTTCATCCGCTCCACGGTATTGTTCGGCTGCTGTTAGAACTACAAATATATCAGATATGATATATATAACGGCATGGATGAAAATGATAAACCTTTAGTTTGGTTGCATGGTGAGGTTAAAACTCCGCCATTCAGCCTGGAAGCACGGATAGAAGTAGGTGTACTGCTCAGATGCTTGCAGTAAGGTGAAAACCTTGGTATGCCTCATTCAAGACCCATGCCAAGTATCGGAGTACACTGTTATGAACTACGAGTTCGGGACGCAGATAAAAACTGGCGAATTATTTACCGAATTGATGACGATGCAATTTTGATTCTTGAAGTCTTTAACAAAACAACTAGAGCTACACCAACCAATGTGATTAAAAGCTGCAAAAAACGACTGAAGAAGTATGACATAGACACAGAGGACTAATGTTATGGATCAAGCTAAAAGAGAACGTCTAGAAGTAAAGGGTTGGAAAGTTGGCACAGTTTCAGAATTTTTAGAACTCACATCAGAAGAAACCACCTTAATTGAGATTAAATTAGCCCTCAGCCACAACCTCAAAGAACGGCGACAAAAATTGATGACGCAAGTAGAGTTGGCACAGAAAATTAACTCTAGCCAACCCCGTGTTGCCAAAGCTGAGAATGGTGATGCTTCGGTTTCTATTGAACTCTTAATACGTGCGATGCTAGCAACAGGTGCAACGCCTCAAGAAATAGGACAAGTAATCGCCCAAGCAGGATAGCGATGTCCACAACGGGCTACGCCTACGCATTTGCTATTTTGGCGAGCGCATTTGCTATTTTGGCGATCGCATTTGCTATTTCGGCGCTCGCATTTGCTATTTTGGCGATCGCATTTGCTATTTCGGCGACCTCATTTGCTATTTCAGCGATCGCATTTGCTATTTTGGCGAGCGCATTTGCTATTTTGGCGAGCGCATTTGCTATTTCGGCGACCTCATTTGCTATTTTGGCGACCTGATTTGTTGCTGTCAAAATTAGTGCTTGTACAACCGACAGCCAACAAAGATAAGCAAAAGCCGCAAAGGCACACTTTTTTGATCATCACTTGACTCATAAGCTTTTTAACTAAGTAGTGAACAGCCCAAAGCTACACTCACAGATTATCTGATTTCGGAATTCCAAAGTAGTAGCGTGTGTTAACGCGACAGCGTAACGCACTTATTTATCTATTAGGCGGTGCATTAGGGTCATCTTTCAAGAGTGATCGCTCTTGCACCACTATGACATCAGACTAAACTTAATTTAGAAACTTAGTTTAATCTCATGGAAACCGTAAATATTCATCAAGCCAAAACGAATCTTTCAAAGCTGTTGTCACGCGTAGAACTTGGAGAAGAAATTATTATTTCTAACCGAGGTATTCCGAGCGCAAAATTGATTCCATTTCGCTCCTCATCAAATCGACTCAATAGTTTAGGACAGGATCAAGGGCGTTTCGTAGCACCAGATGATTTCAACGCTTCTTTGCCAGAAGATATTTTGGCAGCATTTGAGGATGGTGAAGAGTGAAACTCTTGCTAGATACGCAGTGCTGGTTATGGTGGTTTGTTCAACCAAAGCTTTTGAATGAGGTAGCGATCGCCTTTGCCCTACCATGACATCTAACGCTCTTTTATGTCTCTGAGAAGAGAAAAACTCTGTCAGAAATCTTAATTTTTATTACAAGTATTATTTGTTAATACTGAGGCAAGGTCAGCAGGACGAGACAAGTGCGGGCAATGTCCTCCAGATAGTTCTATGGCATCAACCCCCAAACGCTTACGTGCTGCGTAACGTGACCATGTAGGAGAAATTATTTGGTCATCAGTACAAACAATATACTTATACTCAACATCTGGTAAACTTTTTAGGGGATTGACCTCAAAAATATATGCCATTGATTGCTGCAAACGTCTTTTTGAGAGTGCCCAGCGCATTACATCCGGTTGACAATCCTGATAGAATAATTCCATCAATACCGCTTCATCCGAAAAGTCTTTACCAACAGAAACGGGATTAAACATCTCAGGTTCATCATCGAATTGTTCGAGTTGAATTGGTTTTGGTTCGTAATTTAATGATTTAAGGCTATCAGAATCGAGATTATGAGAAAATTGGTCAAGTGTACTGGTTCCTGGGCATGGAATAAGCGCAGTCACGAATACCAGTTGACGTACTTGATGCGCTTCTGCCACAAGGGGAATAACAGTACCAGCCATTGAGTGACCAACCAGTACAATTTCATCATCAGTTTTTGGCAGCGCTTGAAGTACGATATCTGCAAATTGCGATAAACTTGCAGATGCATCTTCAATTGGCAAATCCATTGCTACTGTTTTGTGACCTTGCGCTTTTAAGTAAGGAATTAATAAATCCCAACACCAAGCGCCTTGGAACGCACCGTGAACTAGACAAAAAAGACTCATAGCAATTTTAAGTAAATTTCCCGGCTTGTGCTGATGTAACTATAATTTGCCGCTATCAAGACATCAACAAGAGCAATACCTACGGTGAGCTACGCTAACGCAAAATCACTGTTTTAACCTGGTAAAAATGTGGCAACAAACTTTTCAACCGCCTTGGGGTCTTGCATCAATTGCTCATTGAGTTGCTTGGCCTGCTCACCTGGGTAAACCTCTTCTATGCCATTAACAACAGCTTGCAGTGCATCGTGAACTACTTCTTCTGGTGCTACTTTAGGATCAGGGAAAGATTTGCCCATGCCAATATTAATAGCTCCTGGTAGCACTCCTACTACCAGCGTTTTCTGAGCCGCCAACTCTGCCCGAACTGCCTGAGTCATTGACAAAACTGCTGCTTTAGAAGCGCCATAGCTGCCATCTAAGGGAAGATTCACCCGCGCCACCATTGATATCATGTTAACGATCGCCCCACCTGCATTTTGTTTCAAAACAGGGGCAAAAGCACGGCACATCATCAATGTCCCAAAGTAGTTAACATCCATTTCTGCTCTGGCGGCGGACAAATCAGGTGCAGCAATCAATCCCTGGTTAAACCCGACACCAGCATTGTTAATCAACAAGTTGACATCCTGACACTTTAGTGATGCTTTGCGAACAGATTCTTCATCAGTAATTTCCAGCTGAATCGGGATAATTCGCTGCGGATCTGTTGCAACTATTTCAGCAAGCGCCTCCAACTTGCGAGCGCCAGCATAAATTTTGGCTGCACCTTGCGCTCTCAATCCCTCTACGAAGTATTTACCTAGACCTCCATTTGCCCCAGTTACTAGAGCGATTGCACCTAAAACTTGCATGATCTTCCTCCATAGGGTCGAGATAGAGATTACTTTATCTCAAAAGTATACTTATACTTACTTTTTGGGAAGTACTTACTTTTTTGTAAGTCTGTATAAGCCTAAAGTAAGCAAATCATAATGTCAGAAGAACAAAGTGAAGGCACATTATTTGTGCAAACAACGCTAAAAATTTTAGGTGGCAAATGGAAAATTTTGATTGTTTGGCATTTAAGGGATGAAGCAAAACGATACAGCGAATTGAAGCGATTGATTCCTGAAATTACTGAAAAAATGCTAATTCAACAACTTCGTGAACTAGAAAATGACGGAATTGTTAACCGAAAAGTGTACTCAGATGTACCTCTGAAAGTGGAATATTCTTTCACAGATTATGGCAGAACTCTTATACCTGTCTTGAAAGCTCTTTGCGACTGGGGACAAGAACATCTAAAGCGAGTTATTAGGGATTAGGAAATGGGTATTAGGTGAGAATAACTAATAACAAATGACAAATGACTAATTATTCAAAACTCGTAGCGTACCACACTAAAACTTCTAGAAATAGTGCGTTAGGCTTGCTTTAATGCACTCAAAAAAACTGAAATTTACCCGGTAAGCTTGTGTCTGATTTAGCGCTACATACATATCTTCCTCGCCTTCCCGAAGCAGCCTTGCAAGAGTTTACAGAATGGTGTGTTTTAGAACAGGCAAAAGCCGCAGGATGTAACTTTACTCCAGATAGAAGTAAGTTAGAAAATTTGCCCCCAGCAGAGTATCTCCCGAAACTTATTGATCAGTTCATGAAAGTTAAACCAGACCCAATTAAAGCAGGTTTAGTAGCAGCGATCGCAGGTAAAGAAGCTGACAAACATGCTTTATCTGGTTTAGCAGTCGTAGCCGATTTTGTCTCGCTTTATGTCAAGTATTTAATTCCTAAAGAGGGTACTACTCCAGAAGATGCAGAAGCAATATTGACTAAAGCATCACAACATCAGTGTGAGAAACTTACTGAAATTGCCAAAAAACATGGTGTAGAGTTATAGTTTCCGATTGAAATTTATTCGTCAGAGGCTTTGACTATTAATATAGCCAAAGCCTCTGGTATAACCTTGGACTTTGCAGATTATGGCAGCACGCCTTGCGCTCGTAGCGACTATGAATTATGTGAGTTTGTTTGTTGCAAACTGGGTAATTAACTACTGTTATGATTGCGAAAACAATCAACGTTATCTGAGTCTTTATTTCGTCAATAAGCCAACTCTCAAGTTTCAGGTTTGTTAAACTTGGTAATAGGTTAGTTAGCAGCGGCATTGAAACAGTACAGTCTGCGATCGCCTACAGCCAGACGTAGCCCATCGCGCAATTAAAAATTAGGCGTTGCATAATTGCGGGATGATTTATTTCACGCAGAGACGCAGCGAAAAGTTCTGTAGGCGGAGAGAAGTCTGAGCGCCGGCGTCCGGCGATCAGAACTTCGGAGTTTCCCAACCTAGGAAACTTTTCAAGACAGAGACGCAGAGAGAATAAAGAGTTTGAGATTTCAATACATCAAATTTCATCCCCTGATTCAGCAACGCCAAAAATTAAAGCAGATATATGATTAGTTATTTCTGAAGCGCCTGTTGAAAAGTCTTAATGGCATCAACATGATTTACCATATTAATGCAGCGTAACAACAAATCCAGGTCGATCCCTTTGACCTCCTCACTACTGAAAACTCTTTCATAATGAAGTGCGCTACCCTCTGAGCGTAGGTGATACACTTCTAACACACCATCTTCCCAAAACCATACTTCTGGAATCAACAGCCGCTTGTATGTTTCCAGTTTATTGATACCACCACTGGTAAACACCACCTCAATCGCTAAATCGGGGCGCACTCGACCAGGGCCCAGTTTATAGGATTCATCTGCCTCTCTCTTGACACCACCCGCTTCACTTTCTAAGGTCATTGAGCCAGTTGGAGTAAAATCAAACCCTGCCACGAGCAAATACAGTTCTACCAATGCGGCAATTCTTTTTTTAACAGTTTCGTGAGGTTCTCCAGGCATTCTTCGGATCTCCAAAACTCCATCCAGGAAAGACAGCCGATAGCCCGGACGGTTTAATAACTGCTCAACGGCTTTGAATTCTCTCCAGGTCAGTCCCTCAAACAACAGAGGTGATTCTTTTTTGGGTATTGCGATCGCTGCTGAGGTCATTTGAGTTTCCAGTCTGTTTCCAGATAAGCAATAATCAGGGTGGAGCGCTGGCTTTTTATTGTAACTTCTTTTTAGAAGCAGGGCGATCGCTTACTCCCAATCTCTAATCCTGTGACAAATCATTCGAGACTACTATCGAGATCTACAAATCGAAGATACTCGTGCTTGCCTACAATACGCCATCGCACTAGTGGCGGCTGAAGACATTCGCCTTGTATCTGCCCATGTTAACTATTATCGGTTGTGGTAATCTCAATCGCAGTGACGACGCCGTAGGCGTAATCATCGCTCAACGCTTACAAAAATATCTAGCTGAAAATCCTCACCCTAATGTGCGTGTGTATGACTGTGGAACCGCAGGTATGGAAGTGATGTTTCAAGCTAGAGGTAGTAAGCAATTAGTAATTATTGATGCAAGTTCAACTGGTTCTGAATCGGGTGCTGTATTTAAAGTTCCTGGAAAGGAACTAGAAGCTTTACCGGAACCTAGTTATAACTTGCATGATTTTCGTTGGGATAATGCTTTAGCCGCCGGACGGAAAATCTTTCAAAATGACTTTCCTCAAGAGGTGACAGTTTATTTAATTGAGGCTGCAAATCTTGGTTTGGGACTAGAGTTAAGTCCTGCTATTAAACATTCTGCTGATTTGGTTTTTGAAGAGGTAGTTGCACTTATCAGACAGAATATCAACTTTTAATTAACAATCCAAAATCCAAAATTGAATCAGGCCCAATCCCGATAAACAGAGAGTTCATCTACCCTCATTTCAAAAGGTACGCCTTGACTTTCTGGTGGACAAACACGGATTTTAGCACTGCTAATAATTCCGTAGAGTAATGTCCCCATTGGCACAATTTTTTGCAAAACTCGCCAATTAGTAACTTGATCAGGACATTCAATTACTAATGTTAAAGCATTGGCATGGGTTGTGACATACCACCGACAACTAGATAAGAGATTTTGAATTGTGCGATCACAAGCATCATAAAAGTATTTGCTAATAGAATACTCTAGTTGCTGCCGCAGTATAATATCAGCAGATGTCGGTTGTATAGGATGTGAATCATCACTATTAAAGTAATACATCTTTCTCGCCATTTCTCTTGAAGTTCCTACTTACATTCCAATTGCTATTCCATAGAGGACATCTTTGTTTGTTTCTAATAATTCCTTGGTGTCATCATCATAGTAAGCACCAATTCCACTACACTGAATTCCCAAATAATTACTAGTTAGATAAACTCTCTGTCCCAGAAAACCAGCTATTTACATAGCAATTTGGTAATTTAGATAATCAGATACAAAAAATAAAGTTACAGCACAATCTCTGGCGATCGCTTGGTTAATGCATAAATAACCTGTCTTTTCACTAAAATCACCCGACTTAATCAAATGTCTACCTTTGTATAACCCAGGTGACGTCTTCTCCATTCGATGCACAACCGAGAAAATTTCTATCTCCTCATAATTCTCTGTTGGTACTGGCTGCTGAAGTTGCTGCAATATATATAAATAATCTTCTTGAGAAATAGACTGTTTCCGGAAACGTCTAACAGAACGTCTATTCCAAATAGTTTGGTAAAATTTATCCTTGTCAAATTTAAATTGAGGCTGTTCGAGTTTCTGCTGGTGACTCTTCTGCAAAGATGTTACTTGATAAGCTTCTTCAACAAATTGGTTAGCTTCAAAATAATCTGTGCCACAAACAAAAGGAACTTTCAGCCTTAAGTTTCTGACATTCTTCTCCTGTATTTCGCCTGAGAAAGCACAAGCGGTAATAAACTCTTTATTCTCAAATCCTAAATCAGTATTGAGAGCAAGTTTATCAAAGTCAAAAACTAACTGTATGTTCTTGTTATGAAGATAAGCTGATGCAGCGATCACACCTAAATGATGCCCGCTATCTAGAAAGCAATATCTCATGCTCCTATTTTTATATTTCCAGCTAGACCTATAATAAACACAACTAATTAAAAAGATGAATCCCTTGATACTTTTACCTGGTATAATATAACTCTCTAACCCATCATCAATTAATTCATAGATAAGTGTTAGACAATTATTCTCAACTTCTAGATGATATATGCCGTCCACTAGCCCCTGGATGCCGCGAACCTGTACGTAAACTTCCGTAGGATACAGAGCGCCTGCTGATGGATTTACTCGCAGTTTAGAGCAACCATCCTGATAGACTTTCTCAAGGGTAACTGCACTAGTCAAGCCGATGAAAGAGTGAATAAGATTATCAAAATCTAATCTTACTCTTCGATAAAACTTTGGATAAATTTTAAATGCAGATGGTTGAGTTGAGGCATCTATATAATTTGGATCAAGTTGTACTGATAAGTAAGAATGCTTGGTAGCTTCATGATAGACTTTGCCTGATATCTCACTTTGTGGCATTTTTAAGTATCCTTAAAACTTCCAAATCACTAGCAAAGTCTATAGCTTTATAGTCGTCTAAATTTTTCAAATACATGTTAGGATGATACTGTAAAAGCAACTTTACTACTTCTGTTTTGCCAGCCGATGTTGCATACATTAAAACAGTTGCACCGTTCTCATTTTGGTTGTCAATATTAATGTTTGCAGCTAGCAATAAATGAATTAAATCGTAGTGATTACCAAAACAAGCAAACCATAAAGCATTGTTGCGTAGGCGTAGCCCGCCGGAGGCATCGCTGTTTCTAGCATTGATATCAGCACCGGCCTCAATCAGTTCCTTAACGACTGCATTAACTCCTTCCCTAGTAGCTTTCATCAAAGCTGTATCACCATTTTCGCCTGGTTGATTTAAAGTCTCAGAATTATAGCCTTTTGCTATCAGCCATTGGATTGTTTCTTCACTCAAATTTTGCCTGCTTGCTTGATTCATAATTGTCCCTTTAATGCTACAAATTATAATTACTTACCAAGCGTAAATTTACTTGATAAACCTAACGGTAGGTATTAGCCACCATTATTAAAAAATGCTATGCAAGTAGGCATTTGAGCTTTTTGATTAGTAATTCAATTGTTTGATGGTGAGCAAATCTTACTTCCTGCCATTTTTAATTCTCACAAAATATTCTGGCAGAAATGTTTGACATCACTCCGTAAACACTTTTTGCTAAAGTCTAGATTGATTAGCAAAAAAATTAACTTAGTTATATATTATCACTCCGATAAGTTGAAATTATGAATCATTTATAAAGATCTCCAGACATATCTAAGAAAAAATTTTGAAAAATCCTAAAAAAGCAATATTTTTTACAGTTTTATTTTCTACTACAGGCTAGTAACTAATAGTTCATAAAAGTAATAATTTAGGCAATTAGTAATTCATGAGGTATAAATAAAAATAATCATCAGAATTAACAGTATTTAGTAGTCAGTTGTAGAGCCTACTAAATACTAGCTATGTTTATGACTAGCTACATTTAGAGAATTAACCATCAGTACTTCAAAACACTCAAACCTAATTATTCTTTGTACCAAATCTTATTTTTAATTACACATAAATATTAACTGTATCTCTTTGATATTTATTAAGATATCCTAAATAATTACGGTTTTAAAACCGTAATTTGCTAACGTTATTTAAACGTAAACAACTAAAGAACAGGTAAAAAATGGAAATTAGCGCTCGCAACTCTCTTAAGGGTACTGTAAAAAAAGTTATGCATGGTTCGGTTAACACTGAGATAACTTTAGAACTTGCGCCAGGAGTAGAGCTAGTGTCAATAATCACCAAATCATCAGCAGAAAAGCTAGGACTTGTAGAGGGTAAACAAGCTTATGCTGTGATTAAAGCATCAGATGTCATAGTTGCTGTTGATTGAAAAATAGGCGACTTACCTTAGTAAGTCGCTTTATCTTTTTTATTAAATTGCTTTTTTATACACTAGTGCCCTCATCTATTAGAATTTTTGAGCAAGGGATGAGAGTATTAAAATGTATAGTTATAAGTAGGCAGACACAAATAATTAGAATATAGTAGTGTTACAGCTTCCGTAACGCACCAAAAACTAGACATGGTGCGATATGCGCTTCGCGCTAACACTACAGAGGTTTTATATTTAATTCAACCTCCCTACTTAGTTGATTTTAACTATCGGCAATGCGGACGTAAATAGCGCGAACACTTTCCAAATCTATTGGCGAAGATGTATTTCCGACTTTGATAATTAAAGAGGGGAAGTGCTGTTCTAAAGTGATAGTAGTTCCTGGTATCACTCCCATTGAGGTCAGTTTTTTCAATATGGTTTCATCCTGACTTTTGCAGAAAGTGACGATTCCTCGCTCTCCCACTCTCAATAATTCTAATGAGCAGCCAGTCACGCTAAAAGGAGTAAACATTTCAGATATTAAACATAAAGGATGAAGGATGAAGAATGTTGTTCATCCTTCATCCTTGCTTAAACTAAGATTTCAAAGATTGCTAGGGATAGCAGATCAATACTTTAGACGAGATAAGGTTCTTGATGTGTCTTAATCGTGCAATTAGAACGAGGATAAGTAACGCAAAGTAGAGCGAATCCTTTCGACATTTGCTCGTCATCTAGGAAAATTTGATCAGATTGATCAACTTCACCATCAACGACTTTACCAACACAACTAGAACAAGAACCTGCGTGACAAGAGAAAGGTAACTCAATACCATTTTCTTCTGCTGCTGCCAAAATGGTAGTATCTTCGTCAACTTCAATTGTGGTGTCGAAGTTTTCTTTTTTGCTGATCAATCTAACTTGGTAGCTGGCCATTTTGTGATTCTCCTCAAAGGTTATACGATTAGATTTAATTCCCGAAGCTTTTGAGTTTACCTATCCTACTCTTTGGGCATTTACGAGAAGCCGCCACAGTGAGATTTGATGCTAACGGAACTGAGGAAAACTTTGATACTTGGTCTTCCCAAGCCCGAAATAGTATTAGCTACAGGGTATTCCAGTAGGCGTACAGTCACCAGCTTTAAAAGACTTTCCACAACCGCAGGTATCTGTTGCATTGGGATTGACGAACTTAAAGCCGCTCTCCATCACTCCCTCAACAAAGTCAACTACAACACCTTCTAATAAAGGCGCACTTTTGGCCTCAACGTAGACGAGTACCTTACCTTGCTGAAGTACTAAATCATCGGGTTGTGGTTTGCTGGTGATATCCATCGCATACTCATAGCCACTGCAACCACCATCTTTCACAGAGATACGAACACCTTTAGTTGCGCCATCGGCGTCGGGAGCTGAGCCTCGCAGGAATGCTCGCAGATGAAATTCTGCTTTTTCTGACAAAGTAACGGTCATCAAATCTCCTGAATTGTAGCGATTGGTTGTTTTGATTACAGGTATGGGTCAAATTAACTATTTTGTGCAATACTGCTGGGTTCCATCGATTTGGATTGCGCTTGTCTCCAAGGTGCGTTATTACCGCATACTGGACAAGAGCGATCGCGATAAGAACGACGCTTGGCAAACTCCATCCGACTCAGGTCAATTGTCAGCAATTGCGACAATAGAGGTTGACTAAACCCGGTGATCAGCTTAATAGCCTCCAGCGCTGCTAGACAAGCCAATGTCCCAGAAACAGCACCTAGAACCGAAAAGCCGCGCCGATCCCAATCAGGCTTCTCTGGAAATAAACAGGATAAACAAGGAGTCACACCAGGAATAATCGTAGTTAGGTAAGCTTCCATCCCGTCCATTGCAGCCTCTACCATTGGCTTACGCCAGCGCACACAAGCTTCGTTCAGCAAATTGCGCTCCGTAAAATTGTGGGCGCAGTCAAGAGCCATATCAGCAGATTGCACCAACGAATCTACATTTTCCGGGGTGATGTAATCATGAACAGTTTCCACTTGGACATCAGGATTAATAGCGTCCAGAGTTTCTTTAGCTTTAAATACCCTTGGCTTACCTACCCAATCGTCCGTCATAAGAACCTGACGATTCATATCATCTAGCCGCAAGTCACCACCCCGGACTAAGATTAGTCTTCCAACGCCCGCTACTGCTAAGTAAAGCGCCGCCGTACCGCCTAATCCCCCCACACCTGTAACCAGAACAGTCGCCGACTTCAAACGCTTCTGTGCTACTTCGCCAAAATTCGGGAGCATAATTTGACGACGATAGCGTTCTAATTCGGTAGGCGTCAGGTTTACCAATTTTTACCTCCTAATCAGAAGTGATTTCTGTCAGTGTGACTACATTTTTCGGCTTGTCATTAAACACTTTGAACAGCTTTTGTTCATGCGGTGTTGATTCGAGAAATACTTGATAAGCTTTTTGCAAAGCTAGAGAATATTGATTTAGTCTCTCTTCTGAACTTAAATCAGGAGAATTCTCATCAATTTCCTTGATGTATTGAGAAAACTTTTTCAAAATATGTAAACGATTTACGTTCACAAATTTTTGGTCATAAGGCAGGTTAAAAAACTTAAGAAATTCCTCTGTATCTACGAGCTGCTTGAATTCATCAATAGTTCCAGTCATTTAGCATTCTCCAATTTTTTCAGCTGTTGCTTAAGCTCATCTAACTGTCGATAGATTTCATAAGTTGCAGCTGCAACATCCATAAGTTGCTGGTAATCTGTTGGCAGCCCTTCTGCTAAATCATGCAGATCCATTTTCATTTGACCTGCTTTGCTATTGAGGCGTCTAATCTGACCTTTTAATTCCTCAATACTTGTTTCTTTTGCCTGCACCATCAACCACTCCTAAATCTTGGCATTTTCTCTTCGTGTCTTAGTGCCTTTGTATTTCAAGAGTTATTTTTTACTACAAAGGCACTAAGACACAAATAAATTAACTTTCACTTATTACTTAGAACTCTTATAGTTTGCCGACTTCTGGGAAGCGCTTCGCCAAATTAATCCCTTTTTGGACAAAATTTTCTCCCTCTTCTGCTAGTTTTTCTAGCGAGTCAAAGCCAAAGCGATGAGCATCTCGCAAAGTTTTTACAGCTAGCAAAAGACGCCCAGAAAAGACCAGCGCCCAGCCAAATCCTTCATGGCTCAAATCAACCACAACCTGGGATATCAAACCTGTTTCTTGTTCAATACCAGCGGCTACAGCTCGAAAAAATGCCATAATTCGAGCTTGAGTTATCGGATCAACTTCACCTTCAACAGATATTTCGCGTTTCTTTTGTTTGCTAACAACAAAAGGTTTGAGAATTAACTCATCCGACCAACTACGATAAACTCCATAGCTGTCTTGACCACGGATTTGTTTGATTAATACCTTGAGAAAAGGCGAGTTCAAGACTTCGGTTGTAGCAGTTCCGTTAACACTATTATTTGTGGTCATACTGTTGCTTCATCTTCAACTTCATCGGCAAAATTTGAGGGTTTTTGCTGTAAAGCTTTACGCAGCCAAGGCGGAGGGTTGCCTTTGAGGGTTTGCACTAGCTTATTTAGGACTTCGCTAATTTCTTCCTCTTCCGATCGCGCCTTCACTGGGGTGACACCTTTCTTGATTAAACGAGCCGCTGCACTCCCACCAATTGCTGTTACGTAAACAATCGTACAGTCAACTATTGCATCAAGTTTTGGTGTGATTTTGTCCTCGTTACCATCTTCTTTCAGGTCGCCTTCAAAATTGAGGGTTTCTAAGAAGTGATATCCCTCATCGGAAATTTCATAGACATCAATCATTCTTGCCCATCCGAAGTGAGCATTAATATGAACTCGGTCACTTGTCGTGAAGGCAATTTTCATCCTAATTTATCCTTTGTCTACCGCTTTGCGAAATCCAGGGTCAAAAGTCCAAAGTAATTAACTTTAATTAATGACTCTTGACTAATGACTCTTGACTCTTAACTAACGACTCTTCTTGTTCTAAAAATAGATTGCCAATACCAAACAAAAGCTCCATTGTGCCTCGGTAGCCTACTTTGGTAAATTGACCATTACCTAAGCGGTCATAAATGGGCAAGCCTAGACGATATAAAGGAACCGAAAGACGTTTAGCGATCGCTCTGACATTTGAGTTACCAATCAACAAATCAGATCCGGCCGCTAAATTCTCAAAGTCTTCCAAGTCGCCGATGGTGACGCTTTTAACTGGGAGTTTTTCTAGCAATGGCGATCGCGTGGTTGTCACCGCAGCATGAATTTGACTTCCCATCGATTGCAGGAAACACACTGTTGACCACAACAAGTCTGGTTCTAAGGCTAGGGAAACTCGTTTAGCACCAAAGTAAAAGTGAGTGTCTAGCATTGCATCTTGCAACTGACGGCGTTGGCGACGGTATTTTTCCGGGACGCTATTACCACTAAGAATTGCCAATGCTTGCAAGAACTCGTCCACTGGTTCTAATCCAGTCAGTTCGCCAAACACCTCGTAGGGTGTGCCAAAACGTTCTTCCAGAATTTTGGCTGCACCTCGCATACTCTCACCTAATGCCAAGGTGAAAGCAGAACTACCTACTTGCCGCAGTTGTGCTAGGGTCGTACCGCTGACTGTGACAGCACTATAGGCATCCTCTAGGTGTCCATCTAGAGAAGCACCAAGGTCAGGGACAAAGATGGGAACTAGTCCAAAGGCAGTCACCATCTCTTTGACTTCCTGTACATCACCTGGTGTGAAGGCAGAACCAGCCAAAATCGTTACTTGCTCGGTTCTGATTCCACCTGGTCGAGGAATTTCCTGGACTATGCTCTCGACAGCAACAGCAAAACCATCCTGCAACGCACCTTTAAAATCTGGGGTAGGGGCAAAAACGATCGCCAAATCATTCAGTTCGGGATGGCGATCGCGAATCTCTTTAAGAAAGCCCTCGATGTCATCCCCTCTGGTTTCAGTCAACCCCGTGGTGCATAGACCAATAATTTCTGGGTTGGCCTTCTCTACCAGGGTGAGAATTGCCTGTTCTACATTCTCTTCGCCACCCAAGATGGTAGTGACTTCCGTCATCGCGGTTGTAGCCAGAGGAATCGCTTCCCGAAAATGCCGCACCAAGACAACTTTGGCGAAAGCAGTACAACCTTGAGAACCGTGGAATAAGGGCATCGTCCCTTTTAATCCCAAAAAGGCTAAGGTTGCACCCAAAGCTTGACTTTGCTTGAGGGGATTAACTGTCAGTGCTTTGTTAGGAACATTAACGATCGCCATTAAACTACCTCCTCGTCCCAAGGAGCAGGCTTACGTATTTGCTCCCAAATGGGGCTATAAAGAGCTTCGTACAGTTCCCGTGCCATCTCGATCATCCCCACATAACCTGCATAGGGATGGTGGCGTTCTTGGTTAATATCAAGGAAAGGAATCCGAGCTTTTAGAGCAGTGTATTGGTTGCGTCCACCAGCAATCAGCATATCTGCGCGAGTATCTTTAACCAGCTGTAGCAATTCTTGAGCGTTGCCCTTCTCTAACATGATGCCATCGTTGCCGATTAACTTCTTGATTTTGGCTTTATCTTCTTCAGTGCTTTTTCTAGTACTGGTAGCAACAACTTCTATCCCTAAGTCCTTAGCAGCCGAGATAATCGACCAACTCTTGACACCTCCGGTATACAGAACAACCCGCTTACCTTTGAGTCGAGCACGATAGGGAGCCAATGCCAAATCTAGAGCCGCAGTTTCTTCTGCAATCAGCTTTTCTGTCCGCTCTTGCAAATCAGCGTCGCCTAATTTGGCAGCGATGTTTCGCAGACAGCGATTCATATCATCGATACCGTAGAAAGACTCTTCAATGTAGGGAATGTTGTAACGCTCCTCCATCTTTCTCGCCATATTGACCAGCGCTCGTGAGCAGATCATCACGTTGAGTTTGGCACGGTGGGCGTAGCGAATTTCATCGTAGCGAGCATCGCCCGTAATTTTGGACAGAACGCGGATGCCTAATTTTTCCAACAGTGGTGTTACTCCCCACATTTCCCCGGCGATGTTGTATTCACCGATTAAATTAATATCATAGGGCGTAGTAAATTCTGGTTCTGCCGTACCAACAACATATTCCAGCAAAGCTTCACCACCAAAACGGTTCCCCAGATTTTTGCTACCAATGAATCCTGGAGCAATTACTGGGATAACAGGAGTACCGATTTTCTCAGCAGCAGCTTTACAGACAGCATCAATATCATCGCCAATCAGGGCTGTAACGCAGGTAGCGTAGACAAACACCGCCGCCGGTTGGTAGCGCTCTTGGATTTCCAGAATCGCTTTATAGAGCTTTTTTTCGCCACCGAAGATAACATCGTTTTCACCCAAGTCAGTCGTAAAGCCCATCTTGTAGAGTTGGGGCCCAGAGGAGAGACTACCACGACTGCCCCAGGAGTTACCAGCACAAGCGATCGGCCCGTGGACTAAATGAGCGGCATCTGCGATCGGTACAAGGGCAATCATTGCACCATCAAAAGCACAGCCCCCTTGAGCCGCGCCAGGTTGTGCTTGTTGTGTGCAAGACTTGTTTTTCTTTTCCGTTTGTTTGTGCTGATTATGCTCGCATCCTGACTCACTGAGCAGCTCGTTAATTTTGCCTTGGGTGATTTTCATCTCTCTTCTCGTGCTGAATGGCAGTTGTTCTTTGTCATTTGTCCACTGCTTAAAAGTCCAAAGTCCAAACTAATTAATTTTGACTCTTAACTCTTGACTTTTGACTCTTGACTTTTGACTAATAACTAGCAAATGTATTTTGTGACATCTTCGCCACATTCATCGGCGAGATAAGATAAAGCACGGAAACGCAATCCGACAAATTCGTTATATAAAGGATTGAGTTTACACAGTGCTGGAATATCGAAGATTCGCCCAAATAAGTTAATTTTTCGCTCAAAGGGACAACAACAAGGAATTGTTTGGCAAATTAGATGAGCGATGCGATTATGTTTAACCTGAATTCCATCTACCACGCGACGCAAAGGATTTAGGATATCGAATGAGCCAGATTTTTTCTGGTTAGGTGGATGATAATTAGGGTGCGGGTGAGAGTGAGTATGAGTGTGATTTATAGATTCCATAATCAATACCTTCAGGTAAATGCTAGAAAGAAAAAGGTGGAAATAATTCATAATTATGAATTATGAATTATGAATTATTCCCCGCCCTTTATTGGCACGCTGCGAGTGAATTCAATTCCTAACGAATCAAGTCGTAGGAAATATCAGTTTTGGATGGGATATTGGTGTTGCGATCGATTTCCTCAAACAGGGTATTTACAGTCCAGTTGAGCAGGTTGATCACACCTTGATAGCCGATAGTAGCGTAGCGGTGCAGGTGGTGACGATCCATGATGGGATAGCCGATTCTCACCAGAGGAGTCTTGGTATCGCGCCACAGGTACTTACCGTAGGTATTGCCGACAAGGAAGTCTACGGGTTCGGTGAACATCAATGAACGCATATGCCACAAGTCTTTACCAGGCCAAACAGTTGCATTCTTACCAAAGGGGCTAGAAGCAAGCAGTTCTTTCATTTCTGCTTCAAATACTTCGTTGCTGTTGTGAACCAAGATATGCACAGGTTCAGCACCCATTTCCAGCATGAAGCCTACTACGCTGTAAACTAAATCTGGTTCACCGTAGATAGCAAAACGCTTGCCGTGAATCCATGAGTGGGAGTCAGTCATGGCATCAACTGCCTGACCGCGTTCAATTTCCAATTGTTCGGGAATGGGGATACCACTCAGTTCGCTGAGTTTCATCAAGAACTCATCAGTACCCTTAATACCCCAAGGACGGGAAACTGAGGTTGGTTGCTTCCACTCTTTTTCAATGTACTCGCGGGTTTTGGGAGTAGAGTGTGCTTGCAGAGCGATCGTTGCTTTAGCATTAATTGAATCTGCTGCATCTTCTAGCTTTGTACCACCTGGATACATATCGAATTCACCTGTGTTTGGTGAATCCAGGTAGTCGCTGTTGTCAGCGAGAATGGTGTAGTCAAAGCCGAACAAGGAAGCAATCCGCTTGATTTCCCGGTTATTGCCTACGTAGGTGTCAAAACCTGGGATGAAGTTGATCTTACCATTGCTGGTTTCTTTCTTATGACCTGCTGTCAGGTTAGAAAGAATTCCCTTCATCATGTTGTCGTAACCAGTGATGTGGGAACCAACAAAGCTAGGGGTGTGAGCGTAGGGTACTGGGAAATCTTGAGGAACTGAACCAGCTTGCTTAGAGTTATTGATGAAGGCTTGTAAGTCATCACCAATTACTTCTGCCATACAGGTGGTGCAGACAGCAATCATCTTCGGCTTGTAGAGTTGGTAAGAGTTCGCCAACCCGTCAATCATGTTTTGTAAACCACCAAACACGGCTGCATCTTCAGTCATCGAAGAAGATACACCAGAGAATGGTTCTTTGTAGTGACGGGTTAAGTGGGTGCGGAAATAAGCAACGCAACCTTGAGAACCTTGAACAAAAGGTAGAGTGCCTTCAAAACCAACAGCAGCAAAGATTGCTCCTAAAGGTTGGCAACCTTTAGCAGGGTTAACCGTTAAAGCTTCACGAGCGAAGTTCTTTTCACGATACTCCCAACCCTTCGTCCATTCTGCAACCCGTTTTACTTCTTCGGGGTCGTGACCGTTTTCAAATTGCTTTTTGTTTTCAAATAGTTGTTGGTACTCCGGCTGGTGGAATAGCTCAACGTGGTCTTGAATTTTTTCTGGATTCTGAGGCATTTGGTGGATCTCCAAGCTTGCTGTATTTTCTAGTCGAGGAATGAGGATTTGAGGTGGGAGTCGGTAACAAGAGCTGGGGATGGGGAGTGGGAAGTGGTGAATACTAATTCCCTACTTTCTACTCCCCCCTGGGGCTAAAACCCCAGGCTATCCTTACTTCTCTCTCCCTTTTACCTAAACGGTAGCTTTAGCTTTAGCGTCAGCTTTAACCTTCTGATTCCAAGGAGCGCCGATTAGTCCCCAGGTTGGGCTGTTGAGTGCCAAATCCATGTCACGAGCGAAGATGGCAAAGCCGTCATAACCGTGATAAGGGCCGGAGTAATCCCAAGAGTGCATTTGACGGAAAGGTAGACCCATCTTTTGGAAGACGTACTTCTCTTTCACACCAGAAGCTACAAGGTCAGGCTTCAGCGCCTTGATAAATTCCTCGAATTCGTAAGCGGTAACGTCGTCATAAACGATGGTGCCGTTTTCGATGTAGTGAGTGGTACGTTTGTAGTCATCGTTATGAGCGAACTCATAACCTGTACCAATCATCTTCATGCCCAAGTCTTGGAAAGCTGGGACAACGTGGCGAGGACGTAGACCACCAACCATGATGGCTACAGTCTTACCTTCCAAGCGGGGGCGATACTTAGCAACTACCGCATCCATTGTTGGCTGATACTTGGCGATGACCTTCTCAGCGTTTGCTTGGATTGTCTCGTCAAATTTAGAAGCGATTTCCCGTAAAGATTCAGCAATCTTGGTGGGGCCGAAGAAGTTGTATTCCAACCAGGGTATACCGTAAGCTTCTTCCATGTGACGGCTGATGTAGTTCATCGACCGATAGCAGTGGATGAGGTTCATCTTCACATTAGGGGTCATCAACATTTCGTTGATGGTGCCATCACCTGACCACTGAGCGACTACGCGCAAGCCGATTTCTTCTAGGAGGATGCGGCTAGCCCAAGCATCACCACCAATGTTGTAATCACCAATGATGGCTACGTCATAGGGAGTGCCTTCAAACTGTAGTGTGCCGTCTTTTTTAGCTTGGTCAGATCTTGTGAATACCCAGTCGCGAACCATATCGTTAGCAATGTGGTGTCCCAAAGACTGAGAAACACCGCGGAAGCCTTCGCAACGTACAGGAACAACTGGCTTGCCAATTTCTTTGGATGTCTTCCGAGCAACAGCTTCGATATCATCCCCAATTAGACCGATGGGACATTCAGATTGAATGGAAACACCACGGTTGAGGGGGAAAAGTACATCTAGTTCTTGGATCAGCTTGACAAGTTTCTTGTCACCACCGAAAACGATATCTCTTTCTTGGAAGTCGGAGGTGAAGTGCATGGTACCAAAGGTGTCAATACCTGTGGTGCCAATATAGTAGTTACGACGACCAGACCAAGACCAGTAACCGCAACCTACAGGCCCGTGGCTGATGTGGATCATGTCCTTAATAGGGCCCCAAACCACACCCTTAGAACCGGCGTAAGCACAACCACGAGCGGTCATTACACCAGGAAGGGATTTGATGTTAGACTTAACGCCGCAATCGGACTTACCTTCTTCGTATACACTTAAGTGCTTTTCCCGTTTTTTCTTAGCTTTATCGGGATAAGCGTCTAGAACTTCTTTAATTAGTTCTTTTCTTTCTTCGATGATGTTTTGGTTTTCTGGAGGTGTCATACTTAGCCTCTGTGACTCGTAAGGATCGGGGCATAGGGGGACTAGGAGTCCCCTCTAAAGTTAGGGGGGAGATTAGAGGGAAAGGTAAAAGGTCAAAGGTAAAATATGAGATTCTTCCTTTTTCCTTTTTCCTTGTGCTAAAGCGTTATTTATTAGTAGCGACTTAGACTACAGGAGCTTCAGCAGCAGTCTTACCAACCAACTTGGCAGCATTTTCGTCGCTTTCGAGAATACCGAATTCAATCAACAATTCTTCTAGTTCTTCCATTTCGATGGGTGTAGGAATAGCTAGATTCTTGTTGTCGATAATTTTCTGAGCCAAAATCCGATATTCGTTAGCTTGGTTGCTTTCAGGTGCGTACTCATTAACAGTCATCCGGCGCAATTCTGCGTGTTGAACAATGTTGTCACGAGGTACGTAGTGAATCATTTGGGTGTTCAACCGTTTTGCCAAGGTTTCGATCAGTTCGATTTCCCGGTCTGTGTTACGGCTGTTACAAATCAAACCACCCAAACGCACGCCACCAGTGTGAGCATACTTAAGAACACCACGAGCAATGTTGTTAGCAGCGTACATCGCCATCATTTCACCAGATGTAACGATGTAGATTTCTTGTGCTTTACCTTCACGGATAGGCATTGCAAAACCACCGCACACAACGTCACCTAATACGTCGTACGATACGAAATCTAGGTCTTGGTAAGCACCATTTTCTTCTAAGAAGTTGATGGCGGTGATAATACCACGACCTGCACAACCTACACCGGGTTCTGGCCCACCAGATTCTACGCAACGAACGTTGCGGAAACCGGTTAGCATTACTTCTTCGATTTCGATGTCTTCTACTGCACCACGTTCTGCGGCGAGGTGAAGAACGGTTGTTTGAGCCTTGCTGTGCAACATCAAACGGGTGGAGTCAGCTTTAGGGTCGCAACCGACGATAAGGATGCGTTGACCCATTTCTGCCATAGCTGCCAAGGTGTTTTGGGAGGTGGTAGATTTACCAATACCGCCTTTACCGTAAAAAGCTATCTGTCTAATGTTTTCGTCTGTCATGGTTGGTGTTTTCCTGCAATTGGTTGGTTGGTGGGTCTTTGCGTTTGTCAGTTGCGTTCACGCCAGTTGAGCGACAGTAGTGAGCGCGTGTAGAGCATCGTTGGTAGCGTTGGCATAAATGCCTGCTGGGGGCGATCGCTCCACAGCTAAAATTATCGAAAGCAAGTACATTTATTTCCTGGTTAAATTTCTTTTCTTTTTGTCCCTGAAGTTCTGTTCGCCCTTGGCGTTCGCGCAGCGTCTCGTAGAGAAGCCATCGCCTCTATCCGGCGAACAGACTTCTCTGTTTGTTCTTTGTCATTTGTTCTGACAAAGAACAAAGAAAATTACGCAATTTACAAATACGTCATAATGTGTGTTAGCCGGAATCAAGTAGGACTTAACGTTGTTATTTGTCAACAATCAATGCGTAAGTCCTATTACTTGTTTAAAATGGCGCCTTTCAGATTTGAGACCCGCTCTAGTGCAGCGGTTGTGTCTTCTGATGACTCTCCACGCACAGCCATTGCTTCACTCAGGTGCTTGGCGATCGCATCGAAGTGTTGCTGCTGTAGATTCATTCCTGCGTGGGTTTTGTCCATTGGACGACCCGCGTATTGCTTTGGCCCCTCAAAAATCTGAGATAAGAAAGCAACTAGATGATTACGCTGCTTAGCCATATCTGTACCAGCAAAAATGGGATTGAGGAGGCTGTCTGTTGCAATGCGTTTGTGGAGTTCATCTACTATTTGTTCAATAGCTGGTTGTCCGCCAAGTTTGTCGTACAATGTGCTCATATCCTGTTCCTTTGAAGCGAGTTGGATGATGAAATTCGCAAGTAGGCACTTAATGTTTTGCCTATATGCTGTTAGCCGTAGGACAGATACCAATTCGTAATTCGTAATTCGTAATTCGTAATTCGTAATTAAGAAAGTCAGATTTTAATCTGTAGCTTTCTTTTAGCGAATTGGTATGAAGCATTGATGAGAAGACAATTATCCGGTTCAAATCCTACTTTCTGTTCTTGGCTGATGCATATTAGGGCGTATTTGTAGAGTACGTTAAGTCCTACAGCAATTCCTAAACTGCTTCGACTACAAGATTCTTGCTGACACGATCTTGTAATCTCGCTTCGATCGCAATCTTCAGAGTTGCTGTACTACTAGAACAAGAACCGCAAGCACCTTGCAACAAAACTTTCACCCGATCGCCTTCCACATCATACAATTCCACATCTCCACCATCGGCGATGAGAACAGGTCTGACTTCTTCATCCAGAACTTTTTGAATTAGAGCAATTTTTTGGACGTTGGTTAGCGATAGTTGCGATTGCTGTTGAGATGTAGCAATATCTGTAGCAACTTTCAGAGCATAATTGTTAAGCGCAGGTGCAGCAGATTCCTGTTGTACTGCTTTGATAATATCATCGATATTGGCTAGACAAGAACCGCATCCGCCACCAGCTTTGACGTAGTTTGTTACCTGTTCAGCATCAGTGAGATTATTTTCTAGAATCACGCGGCGAATCTTAGACTCGCTGATACCAAAACAACTGCAAACTAGCGCTCCTTCATCATCGTCATCATGAGAAGTTAGAGGAATGCCACGATAATTATAAATCGCCGCTTCTAGCGCTTCTTGCCCCATGACAGAGCAGTGCATCTTTGCTTCTGGTAATCCACCAAGGTAATTTGCAATGTCTTTGTTGGAGACTTTCAAGGCTTCATCGAGAGTTAAACCCTTAATCATCTCGGTTAATGCACTAGAAGAAGCGATCGCACTGGTGCAACCAAAGGTTTGAAAGCGAGCATCTAGAATCTTATCAGATTCTACTTCCACTTTCAGGTGCAATCTCAAAGCATCGCCGCAAGCAATGCTACCGATTTCTCCAGTTGCAACTTTAACTCCAAGTTCATCCGTTTCTTCGATAGCTCCCTGATTCTTGGGATCGTAAAATAGCTCTAATACTTTATCTGTGTAGTCCCACATATTAAGTTCCGAGTGCTGAGTGCTGAGTTCCGTTAGCGGTAGCGGGGCTTTAGCCCGTGATCAGTCGGGAGTAGTGAATATTGAAATTGTCTATTCCCTATTCCCTAATTAGTGATGCGCCGCCAGTGCTTGCTCCTGTTCTTGTAACCAGCCAGCATCATCATTTTTGAAGGGTGAGAGGGCGCGTAAACGTTCTACAATACCGGGCATGACTGCGATAACTTGATCGATTTCGGCTTCTGTGGTGTAGCGACAAAGGCTGAAGCGAATGGAACCATGCAAAGTGGTGTAGGGTAAGCCCATAGCCCGGAGAACGTGAGAAGGTTCCAAAGATCCAGAGGTGCAAGCAGAGCCAGATGAGGCACAGATACCGTATTTATTCAAGGACAGTAAGATAGCTTCACCTTCGATGTACTTGAAGCCAATATTGGTGGTGTTTGGCAATCTCTGCGTAGAGTCACCATTCACGACACAATCGGGAATTGTAGCGAGTAAAGTTTGTTCTAGGCGATCGCGCAGCCTTCTTTCTCTCTTGGTTGCTTCTTCTAAATGTAACAGTTCCAGTTCAGCTGCTTTGCCTAAGGCAATAATTCCTGGAACATTCTCTGTTCCCGCCCGACGTCCGCGTTCTTGGTGTCCCCCAATTAACAAAGGACGGAACCTGACGCCACGCCGCACATACAAAGCACCAATTCCTTTAGGTGCATGAATCTTATGACCAGATAGGGTTAACATATCTATGGTACTGGTCTTCATATTCAAAGAAAGTTTTCCCACTGCTTGCACCGCATCTACGTGGAAAATAGCACCGTACTCTTTAACTCGCAAGCCAATCTGTTCAATCGGGAAAATCGTGCCAGTTTCGTTGTTGGCGTACATAATTGTCACCAAGGCGGTGTTACCTGTCAAGGATGCTTCTAGTTCATCTAGATCCAGCTGCCCTTGATGATTTACTGAAAGATAGGTAACACTGTAACCTTGGGTTTCTAATTGTTTGCAGACATTCAACACCGCTGGGTGTTCAACTTGCGTGGTGATGATGTGTCGTCTATCTGGGTGCGCCAATAATGCAGCGCGAATCGCAGCGTTATCTCCTTCAGTACCACAACTGGTGTAGACAATTTCTGACTCATCTGCTCCCAGAAGGGCTGCAAGTTGTTCTCTTGCTGTTTTCACTCCTTTACCAAGTTGCCCACCAAAGGTATGCATACTAGAGGGATTACCGTAATAGTCAGTTAGGTAAGGCAGCATCGCCTCTACAACTTCCGGGTCTACCTTGGTGGTGGCATTATTATCGAGATAGATGCAGTTCTTTTGCATTGTTGTCTTCAATTACGAATTATTTAATTAGGCTTCTGCTGCTACTGCTTGGTGTTGACGCTTTTGCAACTGCTCGGAATATTTCTGGGAATAACATTGAAACCAACGCTCCCAGTAATCTTGTTTATTTGTTAACTTTGCAACTACACGGTTGTAATTGGCAAACCAGCCTTCCCAGTAATCACTGGGCTGATTGACGCAACCATTGCAGGTGGGACAGCCAGCTTTACACTGAGGCACAGTATGAATACTACCAACGCAGTTTGTGCAAAGTTCGGGGTCAATCCAGTGCTGTCCATCAACTACCTTAACTGCATTAGTGGGACAGACAGACAAACAGAGATTGCAGGAAATACATTGGCTAGTAAGTATTTTGTAAGCCATGATTATTCTCCTTTTTTGGGTATTGAGGATTGAGGATTGGGTACTGGGTACTGGGTATTGGATACTGGGGATTGAGTATTGGGTAAGGAGAAAAGGTAAAAATGATTCCTTTTCCCTTTAACCTTTTCCCCTCTTACCTAGTCCCTAGTCCCCAGTCCCTAGCCTTTATTCCCTAGTCCTTCTACGTATTGCTCGTAAAACTCCAAAGCAACCTTCTCAATCACGTCGTAAGCTTCAATAGTCTGTATGCCAGCTTCTTGCAATTTTTCTTGAGGACAGTTGCCAATCTTGGAAACCAAAACTGCTTTGCAATCTGCGATCGCTTTCATAATATGCTCAAAAGTGGCTTCCTCACCGTATCCACCTTGACAATACTGGTCAATCTTGCGATGACTGACAAAGCGAACTTCGTTGCCCTCTACTTCGTAAATTTGGAATTCTTTGGCATGACCGAAGTGCTGGTTAACCAATCCGCCGCCTTTGGTTGCTACTGCAACTAGGACTTTAGGATTGTTAGCAAATTTCTTGCCGACTAGCGCCTTTTCTTTGGCTACTTTAAGTTCTTCTTTAAACTTCTCAATACCTTCGTGTACTTCTTGACGCTTTTCGAGGTCATATTCTGGGGACATTTCCAAGAATTTATCTTTGCTAAATTCCTGGCTGCGGTCTTCTCCCAATAACCCGACTGCATCGGCTCGACACTGACGGCAATGGCGCATCATTTTCATATTGCCGGAGCAATTATCTTGAACTTCTTTGAGTTCCTTGTTTGAAGGGCCGCGCTGACCGCTTAAGCCGAAGTGTGTGCCATGTTCCGGTGCAGAAATCAGCGGCATGATGTTGTGCAAAAATGCCCCATTCTCACGAATGAATTTATTCACTTCCACCAAATGCTGGTCGTTAATTCCGGGAATCATCACCGAGTTGACTTTGCACAAGATGTCAGCTTCTTTTAAGGCTTGCAATCCTTCCATCTGCTTTTCGAGCAGAATCTTGGCTCCTTCCACACCTCTGTAACGCTTGCGTTTGTAGTGAACCCAGGAATAAATCTGTGCGCCGATTTCTGGGTCGATGGTGTTTAGGGTAATCGTAACGTGATCTATATTTAATTGTTTAATGCGATCAATGTGTTCGGTCAGCATTAAACCGTTGGTTGATAAACAAAGCTTGATATCCGGTGCTTTGTCTGCAATCAACTCAAATGTGCGGAAAGTCTTTTCTGGATTTGCCAATGGGTCGCCAGGGCCGGCAATTCCCACAACTGTCATTTGGGGAATCTTACCTGCAATCACCAAAGCTTTGTGTGCTGCTTCTTCTGGTGTTAATAACTCGCTAACCACTCCCGGACGACTTTCGTTAGCGCAGTCATATTTACGATTGCAATAGTTGCATTGAATGTTACAAGCTGGAGCAACTGCAACGTGCATCCTGGCGTAATGGTGATGGGCGTCTTCGCTGTAGCAGGGATGTTTAGCAATGCGTTCTTGGAGTTTTTCATCCCTTTCCACGGTGGCGCTGCTGGTGCTGTCGCAGCCGCAACCACCTGATTTTGCTGGGGTTGTCGTCGATTCCGTAGCGGGGGAGGTGAGGAGTCGTGTAGACGGTGATGTCATTGAATTTCGCAAAAGGTCGGTGGACTTGGCTGCCACTGTGGGAGATGCCGTTGCTCTTGTCTGTGCCTAGGAATTGAAGCCGCGTCTTATACCCACGCTGCCTACTAGAGCAAAGATGCCTGATGAGGGCGGCTGATTACGTAGTAGGGCAGGCGATAAAATCATTGAGGTTCTGCTGGTGTGTGTCAACGGTTGGGTCTTGGGTAGAACTTATGTGTACAGCCGCGACTTCCATTCACTTCAGGCATGGTGCTATCTCATCTCTCCACTCACTTTTAGCTGCTGGTGTTTGCCAGAGCGTTAAGTGATTGGCGATATAAGATTTATATCAGCCGTCCCCAAGGTCAGTGATATGTCTATCTAGGATAGAATTTATTGGATTTATTAAGTTTGTACTCAAAATCCACAACCCTGATTGTGAAGGCATTAGATGAGTTGAAAAACTTTTTTTCGGGTGTGGGTTCTAGTGTTTTCTGGTTGGGGTTCGAGTATTTAGGGAGAGGGGTTCAGGATTTCTTTGTACTCAATTTAAACTCAATATCAGCAGGGATTTCAGCCTACATTTAACTGTTCTGAGAGCATTCTAGTATGTACTCAAATCATCCTTAAATCCCGTTCAAAGCGACAACCGTCAAGGGATTTAAGGGGAAAAACTGGAGTAGGCTACGTCGTGCTACTCCAGACACGTGCGAAATTCAATTCTGTATCTAACATATCATTTTTTTGCGAGGAAAAATGCAATTCATATTTTCTTAATTTTTGTCTTGATAATGACATTAAATTGCGCTTAGAAGCCTTGTCTGATAAGGCATATAAACTCCTTCAAAGAAATGCTTAATGCATAATATTTGCAACTAATCTAATTTTAAACCTTTTTCTTCTCTTTGTTTTCTGCTAGCAAAGAGTGAAAGAATCCATCGCTCATAACATATAGATTAGGAAATTTTGAAAGCGTGAATGTCGGGTACAGCAAGACTTTTACCTCCTGCCTCCTGCCTCTTGCTATAACTGTGGAATTGAATACGCTCAGGCACAACTTATCATTGCATCAAGCTTTTGCCTGAACAGCAAAGGAGTATTTAGGCGTTCTGCTGCGGTAAATGCTTCTTAGAAAACGGAAGTTTTTAAATTGTGTCTGCTTCAAAAGGTTTAAGCAGGCGAAGCTGAGTGAAATAACGAAAATCTTCTGTATTTCGTGTTACCAAAGTTAAGTTATGCACTATGGCAGTTCCACTAATAATGGCATCACCTAACGTTATTCTTCGCATGTGTCTTAGTAAAACTGCTTGCTCAAGAACTATTTGAGAAATTGGCACAACTTGAGTAACCTGAAAAAACTGCTCAAAGTAAAGACGATCTGTTTGAGTTCGTCGATGATGTAGCAGGGAATAGGGAATATTTTGGAATCCAACTTACCAAATCGCCTCTTAAGCTTAAGCAACTGCGTAGCCCGTGTAGGGCCTTACTTCCGGTGAACGAAACCCAAGTACAATGTGGTTTTTAGGGATTCCAGCCCGTTCTAAATCGGCGGCAATGCCTTCTTCAGTCCCATCCCGTTGAATCCAGATTTTGCCATCAATCAGGTCAACATGAACCAGACAGCCATGAATACGGCGATCGCCATCCCAACCCACATCCATCCACAAATAGCGATCGCGGGTTCGATCAAACACTACCTCCGACTGAATATCGGCATAGGAATAGGTAATTGAAGCATATTCACTCAGGATATTTTCAATTACTTGGCGATAGTTGTCTAATTGGGTGTGATCCATTGTTTGATAACCTCCTGTTTTGAATCAAAGGTAATCAGCTTTAAACGTCGATTTTTCAGCAAAAGTTTGCCAATGGGTTCTTCAAACAAATCATCGAAGACGTTGCTAGGTATTGCAAGATATAACGCCCGCTCTGGCTCCAACTCAGTCAATATATCTTGATATAAAACATACTGACCCAACGCTTTCTCTAAATCATCAACATCCGATCTTCCAGTAAAACTTTTAATCTCAACTGCAATCTTACATTCTGCTTTCTCTGCCGCTAATAACTGTCTAGCACCTAGATCAACGTACAAGTCTTTTTTACCAAACTTAAGAGTTAGTGGGTCATGAGTAATTGTCCATTTGTCCTTAATCAAAGCATTTTTGACATTATTGTGATAAATGTCTCTAGCTGGCATACAGGTGCAGTGTTAGATTCATATCCTCATTTTAGAAAGTTTCTACCTACTTTCAACGGTTTCAGAAATTTTGCTAGTTAACCAAGCTACTAAATCCAATGCTGCATCTACACCCGCCGTAGACATCGCTAAACTAAAGTCATAAGCAATAACAAGCTTTCTGAGTTCCGTAAACAAAACAGGGTAGCAGGAGGAATACGATGAAAGCAGTCGTTATCCGGCGATATGGCTCGCCTGAAGTGTTGCAGTACGAAGACGTAGAGCAGCCGAAAATTAAACCTGAGCAATTACTTGTAAAAGTTCATGCCAGTAGCGTTAATCCCATTGATTGGAAAATCCGCAAAGGAATGTTGAGCTTGCTTACAGGGAACAAATTCCCGATGATTCTGGGGTTTGATTTGGCGGGAGAAGTAATAGCGGTTGGTAGTCAAGTCACACGTTTTCAGCCAGGAGATTCCATTTATGGCAGTACTGGCTTCCCTGGAGGAGCTTATGCTGAATTTGCAGCTGTTTCAGAAAATTTGGTTGCGCCCAAACCAACAAACCTGACTTATGAAGAAGCGGCTGTTGTGCCCTTAGCTGCGCTCACGGCATTGCAAGCCTTGCGAGATCAAGGTAATATTCAAGCTGGACAAGCTGTCTTGGTTAATGGGGCTGCGGGTGGTGTGGGGATTTTTGCGGTGCAAATTGCCAAAGCTTTAGGGACACAGGTAACGGGAGTTTGCAGTACTAAAAATTTGGATTTTGTGAAATCTCTGGGAGCAGATCACCTCATCGACTATACGCGACAAGATTTTACTGAAGGTATAGCGCAGTACGATATTGTCTTTGATGTGGTTGGAAAGCGATCGCTCTCTACTAGCAAACGAGTCCTCAAACCTAACGGAATTTATATCACAACTCTGCCAACGCCCGAAATCTTTGTGCAAGGTATATTAACAGCTTTTATTCCTGGTCAAAAAGCTAAATTTATCATTGAGCGGCCCAACACTCAAGACTTGGTTTATCTCAAAGATTTGATTGAGGCAGGTAAAATCCAGGTGGTGATTGATCGCACATATCCCTTAGCAGAACTAGCGGCTGCTCATACTTGTAGCGAAACTGAGCGTGCTGTGGGGAAGATTGCGATCGCAGTTGCGAGTTGATAGGTTTGTTAGATCCCCGACTTTTCAAACAAGTCGGGGATCTGGACACCGTGCAAGATGTTTCTGCAATAACTCTGAAATTTGGAAACATTACTCAACCTAGTGTATATACTCGTAGTCAAAATCTCAACAGACACGAGTATTATGCTGGACTGGTTAGCTATTTGGGGTGTAACTCAGGCCGCCGGGTTGATTTTTAAACCCATTCTTGAAGACTTAGCCAAGGATGCTGCTAAAGATTGGGCTAAAGATTTATTAAAAGGCATCCCTGGCAAGATTTTCCAGAAACTTAAGAAGGAAGATACAGAAATTGCTGCTGGTAAAGCATTAAAGGAATTTTTGCAACTCATGCAGCAGCAGCTAAAGGTTCGTTGCAAGCTTGGTGAGGTTGAAATTAAAGAGTACACCAAAGACATCAAGAAATTTATCAGCGAGAAGTCGGTTACAGAAATTCTGGGTAAGGCTTTTGATATTAATTGTGAATCTCTAGACGCTAAAACCCTAGAAGATAGTTGGAATAGGCTGCAATTAAAACCTCTGCCATCTAAGTTTAACTGGCAATCACTTACAGAACAGTATTTTACACAAGTCCAAGAACTTCTTTTAGATTCAAAAGAATTACACCATATCCTAGAATTACAAAAATTATCTGATATTGAAATAAATACAAAAGAAATTGCTGGTGTTGTTCCAGAGTTTAATTTAATTAAATATCAAGAAGGAATCCGCGAACGGTATGGCAATCTTAAGTTAGATAGCTTAGATACTAGCGGCTATGCCTATAACGAACTGAAATTATGGCGAATTTTTACTGCTCAAAATGTTCGGGAAGCTCATCAGGTTTTAGCACAAGTTCACGAACTGCCTAAAGAACATCTGAGACGGCTGCGAGAATGTAACCAAATAGAAGCAGAAATTGAATTAGAAGAATTAGAACGCCACAAACGGGTTTATTTTGAACAGCCGATCCGTTCAGTATTAGATGTTATCAATGAAAAGCAAAATTATAAATACATCGTGATTTTGGGGGATCCTGGTTCAGGTAAGTCTACATTGTTGCAATTTCTGGCTTTGAATTGGGCAGAGTCCCCACTGGATAATGTTATCTCATTACCGATTCCGTTGCTAATTGAGTTACGCACTTATATGCGACGACGGGAAGATAAAGAATGCAATAATTTTCTAGAATTCTTCCATAAGTGCAGTGGAACGATTCATCATCTCAATCAGCATCAACTAGATGAACAACTAAAGGCGGGTAATGCTTTAGTGATGTTTGATGGTTTAGATGAGGTATTTGACTCTGGTAAACGAGAGGATGTAATTACAGATATTCATCGCTTTACTAATCAATATCAGAATGTGCAGGTGATTGTCACTTCTCGCATTATTGGCTATAAACCGCAACGATTGCGTGATGCTGAGTTTCGCCACTTCATATTACAAGATTTAGACTCAGAACAAATTCAGGATTTTATCAACCGTTGGCATGAGTTAACTTTTACCGATGCAGTTGATAAAGTTAGAAAACGGGAACGCCTGCAAAGAGGGATTGACACTTCCAAATCTATTGCAGAATTGGCGGGAAATCCTCTGCTGTTGACGATGATGGCAATTCTTAATCGTAATCAGGAGCTACCAAGAGATAGAGCTACACTTTATGAACAAGCATCGCGGGTGTTGCTGCATCAATGGGATGTGGAACGCGCTTTGATAGAAGATAAGAGGTTAGATCCCAAGACTATTGATTATAAAGATAAGCAAGCGATTCTGCGTCAGGTTGCTTATCTTATGCAAACTGGTGAGAAAGGTTTGGCAGGTAATTTGATTAATGAAAATGATTTAGTCAAAGTTCTGACTGATTATCTCAAAACCATAGAATTTGATAAACCTAGAGAAGTTGCGAAGGTGATGATTAATCAACTGCGGACTCGCAACTTTATGTTATGTTTCTTGGGTGCGGATTATTATGCTTTTGTGCATCGGACATTTTTAGAATATTTCTGTGCTTGGGAGTTTGTCTGGCAGTTTAAAGAAACGCAAACGCTGACTATTGAGAAACTTAAGAATGAAGTTTTTGGCAAGCACTGGCAGGATGAAAGTTGGCATGAGGTCTTGCTACTAATTGCAGGAATGATTGAGCCAAGATTTGTTGGGGAGATTCTTGATTATTTAATGGCGCAAGATGGCGAAGAGGAAAAGTTTGTCAATCTCTTTTTAGCGGCTAAGTGTCTTGTAGAGGTGAGAAATCGCTCGGCGATCGCGTCAACGGCTAATAAATTACTTAATAAGCTTAAAGACTTAACTAAATATGACCTCTGGTACTATTACGTCCTGTATCACGATGAAGAAGAAACTAAGCTAGTTCAGGAAATTCGCACTCAAGCAGTCACAGCAATTGCAACGACTTGGCAAGAATCTCTTGATACCAAAACCTGGCTCAAAGAACGCGCTACTCAAGATGATAGTGCCAGTGTGCGACGTGCAGCAGTTCAAGAATTAGCCCAGAATTTCAAAGATGACCTCGACACCAAAACCTGGCTCAAACAACGTGCTACCCATGATAATAGCTGGTATGTGCGACGTGTAGTAGTCCAAGAATTAGCCCAGAATTTCAAAGATGACCCCGATACCAAATCTATCCTCAAAGAACGTGCTACCCAGGATGATAATGCGAGTGTGCGACGTACAGCAGTAGAAGAATTAGCCCAGAACTTCAAAGATGACCCCAACACCAAATCCATCCTTAAAGAACGTGCTACCCAAGATGATAACGAAGATGTGCGAGGTGTAGCAGTTCAAGAATTAGCCAAGAACTTCAAAGATGACCCTGATACCAAATCCATCCTCAAAGAACGCGTTACCAAAGATGATAGTCCAAGCGTACAACTTCTAGCAGTCCAAGAATTAGCCCAAAACTTCAAAGATGACCCCGACTCCAAAAACTGGCTCAAAGAACGCGCTACCAAGGATGATAACTGGTATGTGCGACGTGCAGCAGTCCTAGAATTAGCCCAGAACTTCAAAGATGACCCCGATATCAAATCCATCCTTAAAGAACGTGCTACCAAGGATGATAACGAAGATGTCCGAGGTGTAGCAGTCCAAGAATTAGCCCAAAACTTCAAAGATGACCCCGACACCAAAACCTGGCTCAAAGAACGTGCTACCAAGGATGATAGCCCAAGCGTGCAACTTCTAGCAGTCCAAGAATTAGCCCAGAACTTCAAAGATGACCCCAACACCAAAACCTGGCTCAAAGAACGCGCTACCAAGGATGATAACTGGTATGTTCGACGTGTAGCAGTAGAAGAATTAGCCCAGAACTTCAAAGATGACCCCGACACCAAATCCATTCTTAAAGAACGCGCTACCCAAGATGATGACAACGATGTGCGACGTACAGCAGTCCAAAAATTAGCTCAGAACTTCAAAGATGACCCCGATACCAAATCCATCCTCAAAGAACGCACTACCCAAGATGATAACGAAGATGTCCGAGGTTTAGCAGTCCAAAAATTAGCTCAGAACTTCAAAGATGACCCCGACACCAAATCCATCCTCAAAGCACTCGCTACCCAGGATGATAACAACTATGTGCGAGGTGCAGCAGTAGAAGAATTAGCCCAGAATTTCAAAGATGATCCCGACACCAAATCCATTCTCAAAGAACGTGCTACCAAGGATGATGACTATGTGCGAGGTACAGCAATAGAAGAATTAGCTCAAAATTTCAAAGATGATCCCGACACCAAATCCATCCTCAAAGAACGCGCTACCCAGGATGATAACTGGTATGTGCGACGTGTAGCAGTCGAAGAATTAGCTAAACACTTTAAATATTACGCTGATTTGTTTGACATCTACTACCAGTGCGCTGTTAATGACCCCTTTAAGGATAGCCATAATCCTCCCTATAACCCCAACCCTCGGCGCATTGCACTAGAGATAATTATCAAGCAATTTCCTCAGCATCCCCAGACTTTACCACTGTTGCGCGATCGCGCCAAAAATGACCCAGATGAGCAAGTGCGGGAATTTGCTCAGAAGAAGTTAAAGCAGTTGGAAGGGTAAATGTAAGCTGAGTATATGCCCAAGAAAATCAGAGAACTCAAAAGTTTATTGCTGCAAGCAGGGTTTACCTACCGTCCTGGTAAAGGTAGCCACACTAATTGGTATCATCCCCTCCTACCTGGGAGAGTTACTATATCAGGTAAAGACGGAAATGATGCTAAAGCTTACCAAGAGAAAGACGTTAATAATGCACTTCAAAGGTTAGAAGAAATTAAAAATACTCAAGAGGAAGAAAAAGAATGAATTCTCACTACACAATAATTATTCAATGGTCTGATGAAGATGAGTGTTTTGTTGTCAGTCTTCCTGAATGGGGAGAATTTTGTCACACTCACGGAGAGACTTATGAAGAAGCTTTTAAAAATGCTCAAGAAGTTTTAGAAATGCTGATTGAATCATCTTTGGCTGACGGTGAAACTCTACCAGAGCCTAAGACGCTAGGAAAGTCTTTGGAAGTTGCATAAAATTTATGAATTAAAAAGGTAGCTTATGAACACATCTGTAAATACAGCCAAAGTATACGACGAAATTATAGAGTTTATTGCTGCTGGAACCACTCCCCAAAGTGTTATCGATTTTAAACTCTCGGATGCAGCTAAAGAGCGCTTAGAGGATCTCGTTTACCGAGCAAAAACTGAAGGTCTGACAGGAAGTAACCAGCAAGAGTTAGATCATTTCCTCACACTAGAGCATATTATGACATTAGCAAAAGCAAAAGCTCGTAAGTACATTAACCCTAAATAAGTATCCAAAGTGTCTCGCTCATATATTAATGCAGAACTGCGGCGTTTAGTTGCCGATCGCGCTGATCATATTTGTGAATACTGTCTCGTCTCTGAAGTAGATAGATCATCGGGTTGTCAAGTTGACCATATCATCAGCGTGAAACACGGCGGCACTACAGTAGCAGATAATCTCTGCTATGCCTGTATTTTCTGTAACTTGCAAAAAGGCACGGATTTGGGGTCAATTAATTGGCAAACTGGCGAACTTGTGCGGTTTTTTAACCCACGCAGAGACTTTTGGGGCGATCATTTTCGACTAGATGAGGCTGTAATTCAGCATCAAACAGATATCGGTGAAGTGACTGCACGTATCCTAGATTTTAACAGCGATGAAAGGCTTCTAGAGCGACAAGCTTTGATTACATCTGATCAGTATCCCTCAGCATCAGCACTAAAACAGATCAATAAATAGATTATGATGTGCGTAGGCGTAGCCCGTCGTAGACATCGCCTGAAGAACTTGTTTGGGATTATTAATTAGCTAGTTGTATTGCGGGGCGTTACGCTGCGCTAACACACTTTACTAAACTAAAAATTATAAGAAAATGTGCGATCGCGTTTACCAATGGGAATTCTATACTTAGCAACTATTGCTACTTC
This sequence comes from Nostoc sp. MG11, assembly GCF_014904695.1. Lineage (GTDB taxonomy): Bacteria > Cyanobacteriota > Cyanobacteriia > Cyanobacteriales > Nostocaceae > Komarekiella. The sequence continues at coordinate 262,350 of NZ_JACXXN010000003.1, forward strand.
ACCATTAGAACTACCAAGGTAAATATACAATGGCTTATCAAAATATTGCAGCCTCCCTTTCACCACAAGATATCAAAGAAATTAAAGCTGCGCTACAGACAGTCCAACAAAAGATGCCCTTTTTGATTACTCTCAGCACTGAAGAACGGCGCAAGTTGGTGAAAATGGGCGATAAAAGCCTAGCTTTTGTGAACAATAGCATCACCGCTGCTCAGTCTAACCGCGAAATTCTTCCATCCACCTTTGACGTTGAGGAACTTGTTCAAGATTATCAATTAGCCGCTACGCTTACCGAACTTTTAATCTCAATGCAGCAACTTACCGAACAGGTAGATGATACCCTAATGGCAGTCGGTAGTGAAGCTATGACTAGCAGTTTGACTGTTTATGATTACGTGAAGACTGCATCGAAAAAGACTCCAGGCTTAAAGACTGTCGCTGAACAGTTGGGCGAACGCTTTAAAGCTATTGGTAAAGGTAAATCTGCAAAAACTCCCGTCTCTTGATAAATTAATACTCGTCGGCGAGTCTCATATCATTTTCAAAAATCTTTGCAATAAATAAATTGGCTGTAGGGGTGTACACATGTAGGCCCCTATTTTGTTCATCCACCTTTGAACTCCGTCGGCGAGTATTTGAACTGGATGAATCCACCTTTGAACTCCGTCGGCGAGTATTTGAACTGGATGAATCCACCTTTGAACTCCGTTGACGAGTATTTGAACTGGATGAATCCACCTTTGAACTCCGTCGGCGAGTATTTGAACTGGATGAATCCACCTCGAAGATTGAAATGTTTAGCCCTGCCAAAGGTTATTCGGGGCTATACAGACAAAACCCATCTTCGTGGGTTTCAAATTCTTTGAGTCCGCGCAGGCGGACTTTGTTTGTGTAGCCGCGATTTCTAATCGCCAGGTATATTTGCAAAAGTGAGATGCTTCCCTTCCACACACCAATAGAATAAAATATTTACTATGAGCTATAGCTATATTTAGAAACGTATGCATACATACAGACAGCAAATCCTAAAAGAAAATAAAGAAACTTGTTTTTTGCAGAGCTAAATAATAAGATAATAATAGTAATACGATATACAGAATATTGATTTTTAGCTTCATCTACCTCATATTTGAGTGCATCTGAGTACAGCTTAATATATTGCAAAATATCTTGCTTAAATGTTTTCAAAGTCTTACAGGTAAAGTTTCTTGTAGCGAGTACAGAAATTCTTAAACCCTATCCCAAAAATACTAGTACCCCCATCATTAAACACTAGCACCCCTACCCCAAGACAAATTTTAAATTTATGTTAAGTCGGGGTTTGGGCGCTTGAGTACAACCTTAATCAATTCAATAAATCCAATCGACATTGGGTTTGCTGTCTAGTTGGAAGTCGCCTGCTATAAGCATAAAAATAGCACATGGCTCTTTTAACCAGATAGACAGTACCGATGCAACAGTCCTTTGACAGTATCAGCGATCGCCAGACTATCAAAACGCAGGATTCTGCACATACATCCCTGCTGAAAAATCTCCTCTCTGGCGTTTTTTTTGAGCCATTATTGAGTGATTTTCGCATTATTTTTGAGCGCGATCCAGCAGCACGTAATTGGTTAGAAGTCGTGTTTTGCTACCCTGGATTCCACGCATTATGTTTGCATCGTCTCGCTCACTGGTTACACCGTCGAGGAGTGGGTTTCATCCCTCGCTTAATTTCTCATATCGGGCGGTTTTTGACAGGAATTGAAATTCACCCAGGTGCAGAGATTGGTAAAGGTGTGTTTATCGACCACGGGATGGGTGTTGTCATTGGTGAAACTGCGATCGTGGGAGACTATACACTGATTTACCAAGGCGTCACCCTTGGCGGGACTGGGAAAGAAAGCGGAAAGCGTCATCCCACCGTGGGTAAAAACGTTGTGATAGGCGCGGGTGCAAAGGTTTTAGGAAATATACAAATTGGCGATCGCGTCCGTATTGGTGCTGGCTCAATTGTTTTACGCCAAGTCCCCAGCGATCGCACTGTTGTAGGGGTTCCGGGGCGGATTATTTCCCGCAATGACGCCAGTCTCAGTCCCCTAGAGCACGGAAAACTACCCGATTTAGAAGCAACTGTGATTAGCTCGTTGCTCTCGCGCATTGAGCAACTTGAACAACAACTACAAACCTTAAGAGTCAAGAGTCAAGAGTCAAAAGTCAAAAGTCAAAATTAATTACTCTGGACTTTTGACCCTGAACTTTACCAGGCGTGAACCAAGAATTTTTGACAAAGGACAAACGACTATGTTATCACCTTGTAGTTCTGACGCATCAGGCGATCAAGTTTTGCAGATTCCTTTGAGCGATCGCTGGCGAATATATCACCGTTTGCAAGAGTTAATGATTAAAAGTTCCTGTCACCCCGATGGTTCTTTGCGAGTGCAAGTAAATAATTTGCAAGAAGCAATTCTGATACGCAGTACAGTTATGCAATTTATTGCCGCTCGCCACGAATTAGTGGACTGGCTAGAGCGGTGCTGGAATTACAGTAATGAGTATTGAGTGCTGAATAGAACAGGAAAGATATTTTCTTCAGTATTTGGTAATGGCTAATCCATACACTATTACTCCCTTCACGCTCTAAAATTACCTATCTTTTCTTTCTCTGCGCCTCTGCGTGAGATAAAAAATATTTCCTTATTCTTCTACCAGGAAAGGAGTAAGACTTAATTCATCACGCAAGTATTATTCGTTTTCTTTACACAGATGCATGAACGCCTAATAGATTTAGAAGTTGAAGTTACTGTCCGCTAGCAAATTTTGTTGCAGACTGATAGAGGTTAACCTAATTTTGGATTTTGTCTAGTCTACGAAATCTGAAATTATCCTGACATATCCCGACAATTAAAAAGGCGAAATTACCAAGCAACACTTGGAATTTAAAATTTTTAATTCTTACCTAGCTCAATAATTTGAATGTCCGATATGGCAACTCGTAACAGCGATATAAAATTCATTACTTTTTTGCACAATGAACTCGAACTTACAAAAGCTGATATTGCTGTGGCGCTGCGACACCGTGAGTTGAACAATGGGCCGTTACCAATGCTTCTTTGGCAGTATGGCCTAGTTGACTTAGAGCAACTAGGACGAATTTTTGATTGGTTAGCCGAACAAGTTTAGCTAATTTGCACCCTTTAACTTTGAAGTGCATTTTCCTGGTTAAACTACACACCAATTATCTAGAAACTATGAGGTTACAACAATGATTTCCACTTTAATTGCTGGATTTGGTCTTTTGCTTTGTTCAGGACTTATTAATAGCTATATCAGCTGCTTGCTACTCGAACAAATTTCAACTGACAACAGTAAAAAGAATTCGTAAATTATACCAGGTTTTGGTTCTTTGTCATACAGATGTGGTGTTCCCAATTCGATAATAATTAAGAATGAAGAATACTGCATTATGAGTTGTGATATTTTTAGCATTTACCATCATTAGGAATTGTAGAGAGAAAGGATATTAGGAAACATTCCGAGAGAGGGAAGTTTGCAATGAATCAAATCATAATTAATGACACTACATTACGTGATGGCGAACAAGCAGCAGGTGTTGCCTTTAACTTACAAGAGAAAGTAGCGATCGCTAAGTTTCTTGACGCCATTGGTATTCCCGAATTAGAAGTCGGTATTCCGGCGATGGGTGAGGAAGAAATCCGCGCGATCTGTGCAATTTCTGACTTGGGTTTACAAGCTAAACTCCTAGGCTGGAACCGCGCTGTCATATCAGATATTAAGGCTTCCGTAGCCTGCGGTCTGAACCGAGTGCATATTGCCATTCCCGTCTCTGGTATCCAAATCGCCGCAAAATTTCACGGTCAGTGGCGAGTAAGTTTGCAAAAACTCAAAGATTGTATCAGCTTCGCCGTCGATAAAGGTCTTTGGGTAGCAGTAGGGGGAGAAGATTCTTCTAGAGCTGATGAAAACTTCCTCTTAGATGTAGCACTTTATGCCCAAGAATGGGGTGCGTCACGGTTTCGCTTCTGCGATACTGTAGGAGTTCTTGACCCTTTCACCACCTACACAAAAGTCAAGCGACTTGTATCAGCTTTGTTGGTACCCCTAGAAATTCACACCCACAATGATTTTGGTCTAGCAACTGCTAATGCTTTGGCTGGTATTAAAGCTGGAGCTTCATCTGTCAATACCACAGTTAACGGCTTGGGCGAAAGAGCTGGCAATGCAGCCTTAGAAGAAGTTGTCATGGCGATCAAACGCATCTATGGCGTCGATTTGGGTATTGACACTCCCAGTTTGCTGGAATTATCTCAACTCGTTGCTTCAGCATCCGGTGCTGACGTACCACCTTGGAAAGCGATTGTTGGTGAAAATACCTTTGCTCACGAGTCTGGTATTCACGCTCATGGCGTAATGCAAAACCCCATCACTTACGAACCATTTGCGCCCGAAGAAGTAGGTTGGGAACGGCGTTTAGTAGTAGGTAAACATTCTGGTCGGCATTTAGTATCTAGCCTGCTACAACAGCATGGTATTTTCTTGAACCCACAAGAAACCCAGTCTGTTTTAGACGCAGTGCGTCATCAATCGATACAGAAAAAACGCAGCTTGACTACAGAAGAACTTTTGAATTTGGTACGAGAACAGAGGTATTCTCATGCAACGCGATGAATTAGAGCTTAACTTACCACCCGCTTTTGAAATTGGTGAAAAAGTCAGAGTTCGCAAACTGCTAAAAAACGATGGTACGTTTCCTGGGAAAGAAGTCGGGCAAGTTTTAGCAAACAAGGGAGATATCGGCTACATAGCAAGTATTGGCACATATTTGCAGACTTCTTATATCTATGCCGTGCATTTTTTGGAAACAGGGTTCGTCGTCGGCTGCAAGAAAAAAGAACTAGAATCTGTTGAGGAATCTCATGAAAGTAATGTTACGGATGAATGATGCCGGCAATTTAGTTGTCTACGTTGCTAAAAAAGACTTAGAGGAAGAAGTAGTTAAACAAACAGAAGGAAATGAGGGAAAAATTCTTACCTTAGCAAATGGCTGGGAATTAGAATTTCGTGATTTGCCAGATGCAGCAAATTTACCTCAAACTGTAGAAGCTAAACGCCTGGCATAAAATCCTAATTCGACAGTAAAGAGAGAAGGTAAAAGATAAAAAATAGATTTTTCCTTCTTTCTTTGGATGAGTGAAATTACCCCATCAGAATGGGGTTTATTATTTTATATTTTGAGTGACTGAAAATGGGTGACAAATATCTGACTTTATCGGAATTGAATGTTGAGGGACAGTTACTAGGTTTTGTTGGTGATGAACCAGGAAAATATAAATACTTACAATTAGCAGTTCCATCTGGAAGTGTGCAAGTTAAACTTCCTAAAGAGTTACGCCGTTCTTTGACATCGTTAGTACCTGGTGAGCAAATTCGCGTTTGTGGTCATAGTAAATTAAATCCACACACAGGTAAAATTAAACTCAAAGCTTATCGGGTAACATCAATGGGTGTTTGTCCAGTTCCAGATCTGCCACCTCAACCCAAAGCCAGGATTATGGTATGTCAAAAGTCTGGTTGTATGAAGCGTGGTGGCAAAGGGTTATTATCAGAATTGGAAAAAACCTTGTGCGATCGCGGTTTGTTAGATAAAGTCAAAATTGAACACACAGGCTGCCAAAAATGCTGCGGTAGCGCCCCTAATTGTGTTTTGCAGCTTGGTAAAAAGAAATACAAAAATATTCATCCAGACGCGATCGCATCTTTGCTAGAAAAACACTTAACTTAAGTTGCAAAGATATTTGTAAGTTAATTTTACAGGTGGAAAAGGTTAGCTCCTATTCCACCTATTTATTTTTAGTGTAAAACGTTAAGATGCAAATAACTCTGCATGTCCTGTATTTGTTATGAGCCTAACCACTGCTAAACGCTTCACCATAGCTGAATATCACCGGATGGCAGAACTCGGCTTCTTTAAGGAGGATGATCGAGTTGAGCTAATTAAGGGTGAAATTTTCTACATGGCAGTAAAAGGTACACCACATTCAGTTTGTGAAACACGCCTAGAGCGAGAATTATATAAGTTAGTAGGCGATCGTGCAACCCTGCGAGGACAACAACCAATTACTTTGTCTAACTACAGTGAGCCTGAACCAGATAGAGTAATTGCAAAAAATAGAGATGATGACTATCTAACAAATCATCCCAGCCCATCTGACGTATTACTTTTAATAGAGATTGCTGATTCCTTCTTTAAATATGACCAAGAGGTAAAATTACTGCTTTATGCAGAAGCGAATATTTCTAATTATTGGATATTTAATTTAGTAGATAATTCTTTGGGATGCTATAGCGAGCCTTATCAATATTTGCAGGGTAAATTTGGTTATCGCCGCAAGTTAATTTATTTGCCAAATGAATCAGTTAATCTGCCATATTTTCCTGATTTAGTTCTCGATTTATCTAAAGTTTTTCCAGGAGATGTCAGAGGCGATCGCTTAAGTAAACCTAGCACATAATTCATCAAAAAATCAGGGTTTTTATTCTGTCGCTTACTTCCCCTAATATGTTACATACCCTGCGATAAACAAGCTATGTGCAGCGTCTCGCTCCACAAGAAAGAATCTCATAGATGTTTCGCTAACCTTTGGGAACGCTTTCAGCGATCGCTCAACATGAGATTTGAAATATTTAGGCAATAGTTCTAATGCTTAATTGCATTTACCTTTAGGATTTCTCTATCCAATTATCAATGAAATTTGTGAGTTCTGAACTTTCATCTTTAAACTTTCTTGCAAACAGCAATTCGCCACTTCCATAGATATTCTCTTCCTCAATTTTATCCATTTTATTCAAAGTCTCCAGCTGTTCCATGTTGATAAATTCTGGATGTTCAACACCTTGCCATTGAGTAAATGTCAAATTTTTCGCAACTTTTTCTCTAAATTTTGAATTACCTATAATTGTCTGAAAAAATATTTCATCAGGTGTCAATGTGTTTTGGAAAAACTTCACTATTTTAGGATTTGTTTCGACGAACGATAAGATGTAGTGACATGCATCTGCTGACAATGCCCACCATTGACTTCCTGCATATGGTTTTAGATTTCCTAGAGCTTTTTTGTAATCGCGTTTCCTAGGTATAATATTGTTGATTACAGCAGCAAAAATTCGCATTATTATACGGTAAAGGCTGTGATTGTATAGTGTCTGCGGTTGGTACTTATAAAGTCTATCTAGAAGCTTACTTACTTCTTGATTGGGCATCTCGACTAAATTGATAAACTCTGTTCCAACCTTTTGAGAAAAATAGTCGTTTATGTAGCTTGCACTTTTTAAAGGATAATCACTTCCACTAATTAAAATTAGGTAGTCAAATCTATGTTGACTGTTTAAGGCTTCTCGAATCAAATTTATAGTAGCTTCAATTGTAGAAAATTCACCCCAATAAACAGATACTCTGTCTCGAAGAAATGTAACATTTTGATGATTGATTTTTTCTTTAAAAAGCGATTCGTCACTCTTGCTATCTATATGTATAAAAAACTGAGTGTCAGTACTATTAAGAGCATTAATCAATTTGCACAAATGATTAGGAGTATTATGTGCTAATACTAAATACGCTAAATTCATAATATTCCCTAATAATAAGATTCCTATTAAACCATTCACAAAAGCATAGCAATCATCCTTAAGAAATATATCCAAAGTGTGACTGCTATATAATCCTTATAGCTGTTAACTTGTCTATATTCTAATTATGATTGCTGTACTAATATCACTACCATTATATTGTTTTATTTTCTCCCACCTAAATCAAACTCTCCATTGTCTGTTGTAAATCATTCGTCAATTGGGCAACAGCTTGCTTCGCACCCAAGCGATTTTCCTTATACACCGGGTAACGCTCAGAAACAGATATCGGCTCACCTACAGTTATCTTAACTTGCTGCTTACCCAATTGCGGACGCCGTAAAGCTTTAGCACCCTTGATCCGAGTAATCATCTGCCATAATATTAAAGTTGTCTCAGCAAACCTTTCTACTGTCGGTTTTTCTCGGATATAGTTACCGGAAACTGCGACAAAACTTTCTACTAAGCGCATGTGCCACATCCGCGCATTTGCTTCTTCAGCAACGCGATCGCCTAAAGCGCGTTCTATAGAAGATAATGCTTTTATATCCTTAAATTCTTCTCTAAATATATAATTCCAACCAGCTTGCTCTACCCGCCGACAGCGGTCATTTAAATTGCCTCTTGGCTGCAAGTCAAAATACTGCTCTGATATTAGTAGCGCCGCATTCAACAAAGCTTGCAAACGATGTGCTAGTGCTTCATTTCTATCTTGAATTTCCCCAGTTACAATCTTGGCATCTGGCAGTTTTTGATGATAAAACCGCGTGTAAAATTGTTCCATTAGCGAAAGTAAATGTTCTGCCAAAGTCAATAATCGGGGATAAAGCGACTCTATAGAAGCAACATTACCTTGTGCTGGTGGATTCACAGGTAAACCACTGGCCGCTTCCAATTCACTTAAAAGCTGAGCGATCGCTTCCCAAGGAGCATCAACGTAACTATACTTAATCCCAACTGGTACAATTAAAACCTGCTGGTCGCGTCCGGCTTTGTGCAAGTCTTCAGCACACCAAAAGCCTAATTGGGCGATACCAGGTTCCAAGGGGCTGATAATCTCCGATAGACCATTAGTAGCACCTTCTGGCGCAGCAGCCATCGGGAATTTCCCATTGGTAAACAAATCACGCGCCGAACGCAACCCCGTCCAGTCAGCCTTACCCCGCTGAATTGGCGTACCACCCAAACGAGAAGCAATCCAACCAACATGGGAACCTGCCCATAGAGGAATGCCGCGATCGTAGATAAAATGAGCATGAATCGGAAGTTGTAGCGCTGTCCCCTGTCGTGCTACCTTTGGCACGAGTTGAGAAAGCAAGTAGCTCAAACAAAATGGATCGTCAGTTTTGGGATGGCGAAATGCCAACATAAAACGGATCTTACCCTCCTGAAACTGGCGATAGAGATCAACTAAAACCTCTACATTGTCTGCTTCAATTTGGGTAATAGCTGTTTGCCAGTTTATCCAACTGGGTAGTAACAGATGGACTACTTTTAATACCCAGGGGTTAAACGCCGGAGGAATAAATTCTAAGGGTGCTTGTGCTTGATAAATCACATCTGACAAAGTAGTTTTCTCCTAAAGTTGCGATTAGAAATTTTAGACTAACCGATTTTAGAAATTAGCGATTCTGGAAAGGGAATAAACGATGCGACTGTCACAAATGTTATTCGTTACACTGCGGGATGATCCATCTGATGCTGAGATTCCCAGTCATAAATTATTACTCCGTGCAGGTTATATTCGTCGCATTGGTAGCGGTATTTATGCTTATTTACCATTGATGTGGCGGGTACTGCAAAAAGTTTCTCAGATTGTGCGGGAAGAAATGAACGCTACAGGCGCACAAGAGTGTCTCCTACCGCAATTACAACCCGCTGACTTATGGAAAGAATCGGAACGCTGGGACACCTACACGAAAGCTGAGGGGATCATGTTTTCCCTGATTGATCGCCGTGAGCAACAATTAGGATTAGGCCCAACTCATGAGGAAGTGATCACAGCGATCGCTCGTGATATGATTCGCTCTTATCGTCAGCTACCATTGCATCTCTACCAAATTCAAACCAAATTCCGCGATGAAATTCGTCCCCGTTTTGGTTTGATGCGCGGCAGAGAATTTATCATGAAAGACGGCTACTCTTTTCATGTCGATGAAGCCAGCCTTAAAGAAACTTACCAAGATATGTACAAAGCCTATAGCAACATGCTACGGCGTTCTGGTTTAGCTTTTCGAGCGGTAGAAGCTGATTCTGGTGCAATTGGTGGTTCTGGTTCTACAGAATTTATGGTGTTGGCGGAAGCTGGAGAAGATGAGGTTTTATTCACCGAAGATGGCAAATACGCCGCCAATGTGGAGAAAGCTGTTTCGTTACCAGTTAATGCCGAACCCTCACGGTTTACAACCTATGAAAAACGCGATACACCTAGATCAGAAACGATTGAAAAGGTGTGTCAATTCCTCAATTGTTCTCCCACCCAAATTGTGAAAAACGTCCTTTACCAGACAGTTTATGACAATGGTATGACGGTGTTGGTTCTGGTGATTATCCGAGGCGATCAAGAAGTTAATGAGGTCAAATTACAGAATGAATTGACCAAACTAGCTTCTAATTACGGTGCTAAAACTATCATTAGTTTGAATGTACCAAATGCGGAAGCGCAGCAAACATGGACAGCTAAATCTCTACCATTAGGCTATATCGCACCTGACATCGCAGATGATTATATAACTAAGAATAAACAAATCCATCCTCAGTTTGTGCGCTTGGTGGATCAAACAGCCGTTGATTTAAAAAATTTCGTCACAGGCGCGAATGAAACTGGCTATCACGTCGTGGGTGCTAATTGGAATGAGCAATTTCAATTACCACATACTATCGTAGATATACGTAAAGCTAGACCAGGCGATCGCGCGATCCACAACCCAGAACAAACCTTACAAAGCGCTCGTGGGATCGAAGCAGGTCACATCTTCCAATTGGGTACTAAATATTCTCAAGCAATGGGTGCAACTTATACTAGTGAACAGGGTGAAGAAAAGCTGCTATTTATGGGTTGTTTTGGTATAGGTGTGTCACGACTGGCACAAGCTGCTGTAGAGCAATCTTACGATAAAGATGGGATTATTTGGCCGGTAGCGATCGCACCCTATCACGCAATAGTCACAATTCCTAACATTAATGATGCTCAACAAGTCGAAATTGCCCAAAAACTCTACGCAGAACTTAACCAAGCGGGAATTGAAACCCTGTTAGATGACCGGGATGAACGGGCTGGAGTGAAATTCAAAGATGCCGACTTAATTGGCATACCTTACAGGATTGTAACTGGACGAGCGATCGCCAACGGCAAAGTCGAAGTTGTAGAAAGAGCAACTCGTAAATCTCAAGAAATTGCCATTGATGAAGTTACAACTACACTCAAACACTGGATTAAAGCTGCAATAGAGCAATAGGCGTTGGGGAACCACTTCGTTGCGGTAAGTCCAGTGCTGCGTACCTTGCGGAAAGCAAGCTACGCGGAGCGTCTCGAAGAGAAGAGAAGTCAGAGCGGCGGCTTCCGCCGCTCTGAACTTCGGGGAGCGTCACCCGAAGGGGGGTTCGCCCGGTTATTCGCTCTTAGCGTTACCGTAGGGTAGCAAGTAGCGTGCAACTGGTGTCATGGGACAATAGTTCTTTTCCTCCACTCTCCCAATCCCTAGTCCCCAATCCTCAGCCGTCGGCCCCCTAAATTTACATAATTGGGCAGGTGACGGACTATAAGTGTAAATTCTAAAATAGAGTAAGAAACCAGCAAAATTACGAATTATAAGATTTTGAAGCAGAGAGCTTCTCCTAGTAGATTTTGGGAAACTCTCCACTTGTAAGTATCGTCTTTAACCAGGCTGCTCCTCATACAAAGACTATTCAGCCCTCAGTCAGGAAGGTTTTGAAAATGAAAGACCAACAAGGATCTAACCGTATAACTCCAGGTGTAATTGCAGTTGTCTCAGCAGCGGTTTTAGCGGTGGGTGGTGGTGTAGCTTGGGTTACTTCAAACTCTAATAATTCTCCTACACCGTCAAGCTCGTCTCAAAAAATAACCCAGCCAGGACAGCAACCATCTACCACCCAACTAGGTAATGAGAAAACCCCTAGCGTTTATTGGCTCAGACCAAAAGACAAAAATATTAATTTGGTTCCTCAACCAGTTAAAGTAGCTACTGCACAGCCTAATCAAGCTTTAGAAGCAGCTTTCCAAAGTTTGTTAGCAGGCCCGACAGAAGGGACAGATTCGACGACTATCCCCAAGGGAACCAAATTATTGGGGCTGAAAGCAGACAATAATGAGGTTCACGTTAACTTATCTGAAGATTTTACCAGCGGTGGTGGTAGTTCCTCAATGATGGGTCGCGTGGGACAAGTTGTTTACACTGCGACAACTTTAAATCCAAAAGCTAAGGTGTACATTGATGTGAACGGCAAACCCTTGGATGTTTTGGGTGGTGAAGGTGTGGAGTTACAACAGCCACTAACTCGTGAAAGCTTTCAGAAAAATTATCCGCTTTAGTTATGAGTCGAAGGTCAAGGGGAGCCAGTGCCGTGGTGTTAGTGCTAGCGGTAGCGACTGTGCGTAGCACCGACAGCGCGGTGAGTTCAGTCCTGTTCGCTTTTGGCGTTCCCGTGTCCGTGGGGTAGGCGGGTTTCCGCAACCTAGGGAACTAGCTGTTTTCGTAGCGTAAAGCCTTCTCTACGAGAGGCTGCGCCAACGGCATGGCTTTTCTACGAGACCAACGCGTAGCTTGCTTCCCCGTAGGGGTAAGCTTAAAGCGACGCTCTTAAGCGTCACCCGAAGGGTCTTCTCTACGAGAGGCTGAGCCTTCGCGGAGCGTTTCGTAGAGAAGGCGGTTTCCTCCATGAACGACTGTCGTGCATGGTTTCTCGACTTGAGGAGCCACTGCGTTGCCTGGGTTTCCCTGGTTGTTCGCTCTTAGCGTTTCCATAGGGTAGCAAGTCGCGTGCGACTGGCGTTCAATAGTCAAGGTCGAAAACATGTAGGATTTTAGACTTTGGACTCTGGACTTTGAACTTTGGACTCACCGCTTGCCATTTAATACGCGAAAGTTACGGGCTTGTTGTTCTAACCTTGTGGCAAGGCGATCGCAAACCCGGTTGCATAAATCAAAAATCATTTGATCTTCTACCCGGTAGTAGGCGCAAGTTCCTTCACTACGGCGACTAAGAATTCCTGCTTGCCACATTACTTTCAGGTGCTTCGACACATTTGCCTGAGAAGTCTGTGTTGCCTCTACCAACTCTTGCACGCATTTTTCTTCATCCCGCAGCAAGTGTAGCAGCCGTAGACGCATCGGCTCACTTAACATGCTGAAGTATTCAGCTACTTGTTGCACCACTTCTGGTACAGGCAAAGCTTGTTTCATCAGGATTAACCCGCAAGGATTGAAAGTATATGACTCATTTCATATATAGATTAATACTTAATCAGGGTTAATTCGCATTAAAGGCTGACCATATTCTACCGGTTCACCATTTTGAACGAGAATTTCCATTACCTGTCCTGAGACTTCAGCTTCGATTTCATTCATCAGCTTCATGGCTTCAATTATACAGACTGTTTGACCGCTACGGATGCGATCGCCAACTTCTACAAATGGCGCTTCCCCAGGTGCAGCAGCACGATAAAACGTTCCCACCATTGGAGAAGGTACTTCTACTAATCTTTGGTCAATTGCTGAGGGAGCTACTGACAACTGTAGTTGCGTTGCAGTGGCGGCATTGTCAAAAACGCGATTTGTTCCCACCTCCGGTACTGGAGTTGATGCTGCTTGGGGTGCGGGTGAAACCGATGTCAATCCCGAACTAACCACACCACCAGATGCTTGACCTACCGACAACATCTGAGTGCTAACGCTCACAGCTTTACGTACCGTTAGTTCAAAATCATTGCTTTTAAGCGTTACTTCTGCAATATCTGTTTGTGCGATAGTTGCTAGGAGTTGGCGGATTTCATTAAAGTCCAATGGCACAGTTTTTCTTACCTCGACCTATCAGTAAATTAGAATCTTAAGTGTGGCAGGGATTTAATCCTTTGTAGGGATTGAAATCGGAAGAAAGCACCTCAGTAGAGAACAGAGTTATTCTCTACCTTGGTATTTATCGTCACGAGTATCAATGCGGATACGTTCCCCCTGGGAAATAAACAAGGGAACCATTACACTTGCCCCAGTTTCTAGAATTGCTGGTTTTGTGCCGCCTGTAGCAGTATCACCTTTGACACCTGGGTCTGTTTGCACAACTTCTAAAACCACAGAGTTGGGCAGTTCTACTTCTAGCACTTGCTCACCCCAACGTACAACGTTAACTTCCATACCTTCTTTAAGGTACTTGACGCGATCGCCAATTTGCGCAGCACTCAATCTACCCTCTTCATAAGTTTCCATATCCATAAAGACGAACTCATCGCCCTCTTTATAAGTATGCTGCATGGTGCTTTTTTCTAGAGTGGCTTGGGGTACTGTTTCCCCAGCCCGGAATGTTTTTTCTACCACGTTCCCATTCTGAGCATTTCTCAGTTTTGTCCGCACAAAAGCAGAACCTTTACCGGGCTTAACGTGGAGGAATTCTATCACCCGCCATACAGACCCATCTAATACAATTGAAACACCGGGTCGAAAGTCGTTACTGGAGATCATGAAGCTTTCAATTTTTGGAAGACAATCGGCATTTATTGTACCCTTCAAGCGGAGTAATTAGTCAGTTGACATTTGTCATTTGTTAAGAGTCAAGAGGAGCCAGTGTGTTGGGCGGCTCCGCCGACTTGTACCCCTGCGGGGAAGCAAGCTACGCGCAGCGTCTCCGCGAGGAGAAGCAACTGGCGTTCAAGAGTCAAGAGTTAAGAGTCATTTGTCTTTATTTATTCTTCCCCTACTCCCTCTGCTTCACCTGCTCCCTCAGCACGTAACGTGGGAAGATTATTGATGGGTTACGTCCAGTTAACAATTTGATGCTGCATTTGAGCCATGCCATGTTTAACTTTTTAAAATCCTGGCTGAAGAACAGCCTCATCACAATACTGCTGGTAGCAATATTTTTAGGCATAACTACATCTGGGTGGACTCCCTCCAGTAACGCCGCTCTGCCAGCTGGAAATGCAATTACCGACGGCAAAGCTTTGTTGCGGTATGCACTTCCGATAGATAATAAACCTGTGCGGCAACTGCAAGCCAGCTTAGAAGACATATCTGCCCAGCTGCGGGCGAATCGGCGGTGGGGTGCTATCTCCAAAGACCTCAGCCAAGCATCGCGGATTCTCGATAAACCCTCCCAAATCTTAACAAGCGTTCCCGAAGAACGCCAACCCCAAGCCGAAGCTTGGATTGCAGAATTAAAATCTGGCGTGGGTAAATTGCAAGAATTAGCGAACGTCAAAGACAAAGAACACGTTTTACAAGAAAGAGCCAAACTACTAAATATCGTTACTCAGCTAGAAGAGTCGATGGTGAAGGAATTCCCCTTTGAAGTGCCTTCTCAGTACAGTAACCTGCCTCAACTTAAAGGTCGTGCCACCGTGGAATTCAAAACCAACAAAGGCAACTTGACTCTTGTAGTGGACGGTTACAGTGCCCCTGTTACTGCTGGGAATTTTGTAGATTTGGTACAACGTGGTTTTTACAACGGCCTAGAATTTACCCGTTCTGAAGAATCTTACGTGCTGCAAACTGGAGATCCACCAGGAAAGGAGGCGGGTTTCATTGACCCAAAAAACAACAAATATCGCGCTATTCCCTTAGAGATTTTGGTTGAAGGTGACAAGCAGCCTACCTATGGTATTACCTTAGAAGAAGCTGGTCGTTACATTGATATGCCAGTTTTGCCTTTTTCTGCCTTTGGTGCGTTGGCAATGGCTCGTCCCGAAGGTGAAGTAAATGGAGGTTCTTCACAATTTTTCTTCTTCCTGTTTGAGCCTGAACTCACACCCGCAGGACGCAATTTATTAGATGGTCGCTATGCGATTTTTGGCTATCTTACTGAAGGTAAAGAGGTTTTGGATAAACTGAAAGCGGGTGACAAAATTGAATCGGCAACAGTTGTGCAAGGTATAGAAAATTTGGTTGAGCCGCAAGCAATATAATCAATTGCAGAACAAACTTGAGTCTGTGTTAGCTATGCGATCGCTCTATTAGCAGGGCATTGTATAATCTTAATCTCCGAATCAGGGTGGGCATCTCTTGCCTGCCCTAAAAATTTCAGGGATTCAACCCTATCAACTAAGATTACCAGCGGTAAACACCTGATCAACAGCGTTCACGAAGTGTGCCGTAGGTATTGCTAATTCTGGAAAAGTCCGCGAGACAATCTGCTGGTTACTCGTAAAAATTGTCTCTTCGTACAGTCCCTCTTCTAGTAATAAAACTGAAATCTTCGTTTTCAATGGATCTACAATCCAGTATTCTGGAATCTCCAACGCCGCATATTCAGATTGCTTATAACGATAGTCCCGCTTTACTGAATCTGGACTAACCACTTCTACAATTAGTAACGGGGGTGATTGAAATACAGCTGACACATTCAACAATTCTTTTGCTTGCTCTAACGTCACTATACACAGGTCAGATAACCTAGATTTATTTCTACCCGTTCTCACCCCACCTTCTCGCAAACACAGCCAAGGATAGCCACAACGTTTGATTTCTGCATCTAGCACTTGCTCAAGAAATTTGGCAGTCAGGAAATGTTGAATATTAGGTGGGTTCATTAGCTCAAGCCTGCCATCCACGAGTTCATAATGGAAATCGCTAACATCGCTACCATCATCATAAATTAAGTACTCTTCAAACGTAATGCTAGTTACTGGTGTTGTTACCATCCCAACTAACTCCTAGACGATACCCTTATCCTAAACCGTAAAGTAAATCATCAGTTTTCTTATAACTTTGCAAACCGGAAAACCGATTGTGAACAGTGAGTTATCTTCCTTACAAGTACAAGATATTGGTGAACAAGGACTTTTAGAAAGACTACAGCGATTCTGTCCCCCGGAAATCATTGGGGATGATGCAGCGGTATTAGTCACAGAACCAAAACAATCTTTAGTAGTAACAACAGATGTCCTGGTTGACGGCGTACATTTTAGTAACGTCACTACTTCCCCAGAAGATGCTGGTTGGCGAGCAGCAGCAGCAAACTTATCAGATTTAGCAGCAATGGGTGCTTCACCTTTAGGAATCACTATCGGACTGGGACTCCCTGGTGAAGTTAGGGTGAGCTGGGTTGAGCGGTTGTATCAGGGAATGACAGAATGCCTGCAACAGTACAATACTCCAATTGTGGGGGGTGATATCGTGCGATCGCCTATTACCACTCTGGCAATTACCGCTTTCGGTCAAGTTCACCCCAATCAAATTATCCGCCGTTCTGCTGCTCAAGTGGGAAATGCGATCGTCGTTACAGGCGTCCACGGAGCCTCCCGTGCTGGCTTAGAATTGCTGTTACATCCCGAATTAGGACAGAACCTCAGGGACACAGAAAAGACGGCTTTAATCAAAGCACACCAACGCCCCCAACCACGATTAGACGTCTTACCAATCCTCCAAAAAATCTTAGCATCCTACTCTCCCACTCCTCCTCTACTCTCCATCGCTGGTATGGATAGCAGCGACGGTTTAGCAGATGCAGTTATGCAAATTTGCCGCACCAGCGGTGTCGGTGCTATCCTAGAGCGCAGCCAAATTTCCTTACCAACAGCTTTTGAACACTGGCTGACAAAAGAGCAAGCACTGGAATACGCTCTCTATGGTGGCGAAGACTTTGAATTAGTGCTTTGCTTGCCACAAGAACTAGCCCATGACTTAGTACAACAACTAGATCAAAGTGCAGCTATTGTGGGCAGGATTACATCGGAATCAACAATAATATTACACGACAAAAAAGAAAAATTCCCCGACCAAGTTCTGAATCTTAGCCAGGGATTTCAACATTTTAGTCATTAGTTCTTTGTCCTTTGACAAATGACAAATGACAACTGACATCTTATTGCCACTTCTGGGCTACTAATTCTGCCAAATCCAGGACTCGCTGACTGTAACCCCACTCGTTGTCATACCATGCCATAACTTTTACTAGGTCATTGCCCATAACCAAAGTCAAGGCAGCATCAACAATCGAAGAAGCGTCAGAACCTTGATAATCGGACGATACTAGTTGTAGTTCGCTGTAGTCTAAAATGCCTTTCAGTGGGCCTTCAGCGGCGTCTTTGAGAGCTTGGTTCACTTCTTCCGTAATAGTACGCTTCTCAACCTGAACCACGAAATCTACCATTGAAACGTTCGGGGTAGGTACACGCAGGGCAACGCCATTCAGCTTGCCCTTGAGGTCTGGGATTACCAGCGCCACTGCTTTTGCCGCACCAGTCGAGGTGGGTACAATGTTTATGGCTGCTGCCCTCGCCCGTCGCAAATCTCGGTGAGAAGCGTCTAGCAAGCGCTGGTCACCAGTGTAGCTGTGGGTAGTGGTCATTGTACCTTTAATGATGCCGAATTTATCGTTCAACACCTTGGCGATGGGAGCCAAACAGTTAGTAGTACAGCTGGCATTACTGATGATGTGATGCTTATTGTGGTCATAGTCGTGATGATTCACACCAATCACAAAAGTGCCATCCTCATTTTTACCAGGGGCAGTGATCAAAACCTTCTTGGCTCCAGCATTCACATGCTTCAGCGCTCCTTCTTTGCTGGTAAATACTCCCGTCGCTTCGATAATCAGGTCAATTTCCCACTCTTTCCAGGGCAAGTTTTCTGGGTTGCGATCAGATACGCACTTAATGGTCTTACCATTAACGATGATAGAGTTATCATCGGCAGTAATGTCAGCATTCTTTAACTTCCCTAGCATCGAGTCATACCTCAGCAGGTGAGCGTTGGTTCTAGGGTCTGAGGTGTCGTTAATAGCGACAAGGTCAATTTGGCTGTTTTCTCTACCCACCCAGCAACGTGCAAAGTTACGTCCGATACGCCCGAAACCGTTGATTGCAACTCTAATCACAGTGTCTTGCCCTCTGTATTTATGCTTATAAGTTGATATCGTTGACCCCAATCATATCGCAAAGGGGGGGAGCACTCATAACCATAAAGTGTCGGATCAATAAAAAAACACACAATTTATTCAGATTTGTTTGAGTAGAGGTTGTTGTTAGCGATATACGCTCTAACCGATTCCGGGACTAAATAGCGAATTGACTGGCGTTGGCAGCAAAGTTTGCGAATCAGACTTGACGAAACTCCTACTAAAGGTATATTCAAGAATTGCCAGTGAATGGTGAGTGACTGCTTCTTCAGTTGTTGCTCCACTTGCTTGCAGATTAACTCGCTTTGAGCTATGGTCTCACCACCTAGCAATCGGGGTGCGATTAACCAATCACACATTTGCGCTAGTTCGTGTCCACGGTACCAACGAGGTAAGGTTTGGAAGGCATCCAAACCTAAAATCCAGTACCAGTGAGTATTTTGGTAAAAAGCAGATAAGTCGATTAAGGTGTTGATGGCAAAAGAAACCCCAGAGCGATTTACCTCCACCAGTGAGACAGTAAACGCAGGGTTATCTTTTGTAGCTCTTTGCAGCATTTCCACGCGATGCTCAAACAAAGCTGCTTCTTTATGAGGAGGATTTAGCGATGGCACCCAAATTACCTTTTTTAGTGGTACTTGATGCAAAGCTGTTTCGGCTATGAGCAGGTGTCCCCAATGAATTGGATCAAATGTGCCACCAAAAATTGCTAGTTGCTGCATCCAGTCAAGCCTGGGTTTCATGCAATTGAAAAATAGTTTCATTACCAATGTACTATTGAAGTCAATTCGCGCCTAGTCTTGATGCAATTTAAAATCAGTTTCGCCAACATTGTATGATCGCAGCCAATTCCAGTGAGGTAACCAAAAGATGTATTTGACATTACCAAGAATTTCTTTCCCGATGCGGCAGAAATTTTCAGAATAATCTTAACAACAGTTTGGAAATAGCAAAAACCTCCAACCAAGGTAAAATCATTCTGAATAAACAAAGCCAGAGCAGAAAAGTCAACTTGGCATCAAATATAAACATCATGTACGAACAGTTACGGTAAAAAATCAAATTCCTGTTATGATACGCGTGTCATTTGTGATTATGGTGTGGTGTGGTGTAAGAGGAGCAATAAATGAGTAATTCTGTAGATTTTAGTGGTAGACCATTTCATTTCATTGGGATCGGCGGCATAGGTATGTCTGCTCTGGCATACGTTCTTGCCAAACGCCAATTTCCAGTATCAGGTTCGGATCTTCGTCCAAACCACATTACGCACAAGTTGGAATCTATCGGAGCTCATATTTTTGGTAGACAAGAGGCAAGCAATCTCGAATTCTTTCGCCCTCAGGTATTGACTAATGAAGTAGCATTAAACTCACAAGAACAATTGCCTACTCCTACTAAATCAATACTGCCTCAAGTCATTTGTTCGACAGCGATTAACACTAATAATTTAGAATACAAAGCAGCTTTGGAATTAGGTTGTCCGGTTTTACATCGTTCAGATGTACTAGCAGCCTTGATTGCCGATTATTACAGTATTGCAGTGGCAGGAACACACGGCAAAACCACAACCAGTAGCATGATTGGATATATGCTTCTGCAAGCAGGTTTAGACCCAACGATTTTGGTAGGCGGGGAAGTAGATGCTTGGGAAGGCAATGCTCGATTGGGGCAAAGTCGATATTTGGTAGCAGAGGCAGATGAATCAGATGGTTCTCTAGTCAAACACGCCCCTGAAATTGGCATTATTACCAATATTGAACTTGATCATCCTGATCACTACGATACTTTAGAGGAAGTAGTTGACATCTTCCAGACATTTGCCAAGAGTTGTAAGATATTAGTAGGTAGTATTGACTGTGCTACAGTACGCGATCGCCTGCAACCAACAATCAGCTACAGCTTACACTCTGATACTGACGCTGACTACACTGTCACCAATGTTGACTATCGTGCTGATGGCACCACAGCTCTAGTTTGGGAACAAGGCAAAGCTTTGGGCGTGTTGAAATTGCGGCTGCTTAGTCGGCACAATCTCAGTAATGCCCTAGCAGCAGTAGCTGTTGGTCGGGCCTTGGGCTTAGAATTTGGAGAGATAGCCAAAGGAATTGCTACTTTTGAAGGAGCAAGACGCCGCTTTGAGTTCCGAGGTGAAGTCGATGGTATTACCTTCATTGATGATTATGCCCATCATCCCAGCGAGATTCGCGCTACTCTCGCCGCAGCACGTTTACAGGCAAGACCAGGGCAGAGAGTTGTTGCCATCTTCCAACCCCATCGCTACAGCCGCACACTTACCTTTTTAGAAGAATTTGCCCAATCTTTTACTCATGCTGATTTAGTTGTGCTGACTGATATTTACAGTGCAGGCGAACCAAATTTAGGGCAAATCAGTGGTGAACAACTGGCAGCGGAAATTGCCAAGCAACATCCGCAAGTGGTTTATCAACCATCGTTACCCTCAGTGTGCGAATACTTGTTGCAAACACTGCATCCAGGTGATTTAGCACTTTTTCTAGGAGCTGGGAACTTGAATCAGGTAATCCCCGAAGTAATTACAACACTTTGCGAACCGGCTAAAGCCACATCATAAGTTGCGAGGTCTGATTTTTAAGCAAAGCGCCCGTCTAACAACGGTTCCATTGGTTTATGCTATTGCCGTATTATTACGGTAAAAAAATGTAAAAATTTTACCTATTAAAGTAAAAATGACAATTTCCCAGGCAGCTGGAAACGTCTGCACACCTTCTGCTTTGAATACAAAGAAACAGGAAACAACTAATTCAGTCAAGAGTGAGGTAATTTATTTACCTGGTACTGATTGTGCGATTAAGTCACAGGCTTCCTTGTCAGCGTTTACTTCCTATAGAGTTGGAGGAGCAGCCCAATGGTACGTTGCTCCCCGAAACTTAGAAGCGCTACAGTCCAGTCTTAACTACGCAAAAGAACATGATTTAACAGTAACAATACTGGGAGCAGGTTCTAACTTGTTGGTGAGCGATCGCGGTATATCAGGCTTAGTCATTGCTACTCGTCATCTCCGCTATAGCTACTTTGACTCCAAAACAGGTCAATTAACCGTTGCTTCAGGAGAATCAATTCCCAGCTTGGCATGGCAGGTAGCAGAACTAGGATGGCAAGGATTGGAGTGGGCTGTTGGTATCCCTGGAACTGTTGGGGGCGCTGTTGTCATGAATGCAGGCGCACATAAGCACTGTATCGCAGATATGTTAGTTAGCGCCCAAGTACTTTCGCCCGATGGTACAGTAGGAACTCTTACGCCTGAACAGCTGGGTTATGGCTACCGAACTTCATTACTACAAGGTGGCGCTTGCATAGTCACTCAAGTCACACTGCAACTTAAGCCAGGCGCCGATCCAGCACAAGTTGTAGCGCTTACTAAGCAGCACAAAAAGCATAGGCTGACCACCCAGCCCTACAACTTCCCTAGCTGTGGCAGTGTGTTCCGCAATCCCAAACCTTACACTGCTGGGTGGTTAATCGAACAAACTGGTCTAAAAGGTTACCAAATTGGTGGAGCACAAGTAGCACAACTCCACGCAAATTTTATCGTCAACCGTGGCGGGGCAAAGGCTAGTGATATTTTCTGTCTCATTCGTCATATCCAACAACAAGTTCAAGAACGTTGGTCTATTTGTTTAGAGCCAGAAGTCAAAATGATCGGAGAGTTTTAAAGTGCTTGTTGAAACTTGCAATCAATGGTGTGGGAACTGAACAAGCAAAAGGGCAGAGGAACAAAAGACTGACTGTAACTTCCCCTGTCCTCCCTTGCTCTCCTGCTTCATGCCCTCTGCCCGTACTGCAACTTCCCCTATGCTCCCTTGCTCTCCTGCTTCATGCCCCCTGCCCAGTATTAATTATTGGTAAAAAAAGAGGCAAATTGCCTACCGCATCTATAATTGAATTTGATTTGTTATTCAACGCACGCGCGGACAATCAATTATGACAGGAAAAGGACAGGGATTCGGCTTTGGCTTAGGAAAAATGAAAGAATTAGCCGAAGCTTTTAAAAAAGCACAGCAAGTTCAAGAAGGTGCAAAGCGACTCCAAGAAGAATTGGAGCAAATGGAGATTCAAGGAGAGTCTGGTGGTGGTCTAGTTAAGGTAATTGTCAGTGGCAACCAAGAACCCAAGCGAGTGGAAATTTCTCCAGATGCTTTAGGAGAAGGTGCAGAAGTACTTTCCGATCTTGTGACAGTGGCAATGAAAGACGCTTACAACAAGTCCACAGCAACAATGCGGGAACGCATGGAAGATTTGACAAGTGGACTGGAACTTCCTGGATTTTAGTTGTTAGTCATTAGTCATTAGTCCTTGGTCAATAACTATGGACAAATGACAAATGACTAAGGACAAAGAACAATCAAATATTTATGCCTTACAAGCTGCTGTTTGTCTGCTTAGGTAACATCTGCCGATCGCCAT
Organism: Nostoc sp. MG11; assembly: GCF_014904695.1. Taxonomy (GTDB): domain Bacteria; phylum Cyanobacteriota; class Cyanobacteriia; order Cyanobacteriales; family Nostocaceae; genus Komarekiella. Next base: position 285,486 of record NZ_JACXXN010000003.1, read on the forward strand.
CGGCAGAGAATATTATGAATCATCTAATTGAGCAGGCTGGCTTGAGTGATAGCATTTTTTGTGACTCGGCAGGTACATCTAGCTACCATATTGGTAGCCCACCTGACCAACGCATGAGTGCTGCGGCTGCTAAAAAGCTTTTAATTAAACTTCGTGGTCGAGCACGCCAGTTTAAAAAGTTAGATTTTCAAGATTTTGATTTAATTTTGGCTATGGATAGAGAGAATTACAAGGATATTCTCTCTGTTGATCAAACTAGGCAGTATCACCACAAAGTGCGTTTGATGTGCGATTTTTGCTCTCGACACATTCTCAAGGAAGTTCCAGATCCTTATTACGGTGGTCTAGAAGGATTTAATCAGGTGATAGATCTACTTGTCGATGCTTGTGAAGGCTTGCTCACATACGTTACTAGCCAGCAATCAATATAGCAACGTAGAAAGTATAGGAGTTAAGACTTTGAGAGTCCTGACTTCTATTTTTATTCCACCAAACCATGCTTAATTGCAAAACGTACCAACTCTGCTCTGTTGCTAGTTGAGGTTTTTCTCAATAAACTGCTAACGTACTTTTCCACTGTTCGAGGACTAAGGTGTAACTGATGGCCCATGTCGGCATTAGAAAGACCATGAGTCAATAGCTCTAGAACTTCCTGTTCTCTGTGAGTTAGGGCTGAGAACAGCTGGGATTGCTGAATCTGAGTGAACAGAGAATTATGGGCGTCTACTGCTTTTGTGGAAGCCGAAAGTCCCAAATTATGAGAAAAACGATACTCCGATTGAATGATTTGCGATCGCTCTAAAAGATTACGAATTGCTGCTGCTAACTCTTCTAATTCAAAAGGCTTGGGCAAATATAAATCGCACCCTGACTGATAGCCCAGAATTCTTTCTTGAGTTTTAGTTCGTGCTGTTAACAAAATTACAGGTAATAAACGGAACGCTGGTTTTTGACGCACTTGTCGCACTAGTTCATAGCCGTTTATCCGTGGCATGACAATATCCGTAACAATCAAATCAGGATGGTACTCATCCACCATCGCTAAAGCCTCTTGACCGTCATTAGCCGTGATTATCGAGTAGCCAGACAGTTCAAGATAATCGCTAATAGACAGACGAGTGCCCAGATCGTCATCCACTACAAGGATCGTCAAGGGCATGGACAGTAGACCCCTAGCATTTTTTTTAGTAAGAAATTTGCTTCTATGAGCACTATCAATGAATACAAGCAAATATTAGTGTTCTTATGTTTCATACTATGACAGGATTAGCGGCTAATAACCGCCTTAGGGTTAATTTATAAAGAAAATCTTAAATCATTAAGAAGTGTTAACAACGTTAAACCCATTTCAGATCTATAGGCTTAGGAGAAATCAAGAGCTTTATAATTCGTAACAAATTACCAAAAAGATAGAGTAAATACTCACCATCATGTAAATTAATATTAACTTAAACAATAATTTCCTATAAACCGAGTAAACAAACATGAATAAGCCTATACACAAAGTTATTAACGTCAATAGTGTTTACTCGTTTTTGGCAACACTTAATTGACAAACCGAATGATTATGTTTACAGACTTCTAAGCAACTTTAATTTACTGAAAAAACTTTAAATTGGAACTTGGAAAAGCTAAATTAGTGATATACAGTTCAGCATTTATAGTGGTTTAATCTCCTCTCAAAAATTCACAAAGTCAATCCAAACCATTTTTTAGGTACATTTAACGCATCCAAAATTATCAATGAGTGAAAAGAGCGAAGGTTACAAAGTTATTAGCGACAACCGTCAAGCCCGTTATTTGTATGAAATATTGGAAACCTACGAAGCTGGAATTCAGCTGACAGGAACCGAAGTCAAGTCGATTCGGGCGGGTAGAGTCAATCTTCAAGATGGCTATGCTTTACTTCGCAATGGCGAAGCCTGGTTAATCAACGTGCATATCTCTCCTTACACTGCTAGTGGACAATATTTTAATCATGAACCGCGGCGCACACGCAAGCTGCTACTACATCGCCAAGAACTCCGCAAGCTAATTGGCAAAGTTGAACAGCAAGGTTTAACTTTAGTCCCTTTGAAAATGTATCTTAAAAGAGGCTGGGTGAAAATCAGTATAGCTCTTGGTAAAGGTAAAAAGCTTCACGACAAACGAGAAGACTTGAAGCGACGCCAAGATCAGCGCGATATTCAGAGGGCAATGAAAAATTATTAAGTACAAGCGTTGCCATACTACACTAGGGTGAGAAACGGATTGCAGTAGAAAGCATGTTATATGTCCTCAGCGTGAGTTAAGAAAATGCCCAGTTTATAGCCACAGATTGATTTTACTAACTTTTAAACTCGATACAGTTGTGAATAACTTCGGATGGCATGAGGAACTTTCACGATGAAACGCAATTTCACCAAAGCTGTTGGCGCGGGCGTGCTCACCTTGAGTATGGGAATTATGCCCTTGACTCTGTCGGCACAAGCCCAGACAACTACTGACCCCGGAGTCAATACAGCCCCCAGGACAACAACCTATGAGCGCAATGATTTTGATTGGGGTTGGCTAGGATTAATAGGTCTATTAGGTCTAGCTGGTTTAGCAGGTAGAAAGCGTGATGACGAACCAACCCGTTATCGTGACCCTAATACCCCTGGGGCTACTACCTACAGAGATTAGACAATTAAGAATTCAAAAACAGTCAATAGTTAGTAAAAGACAACTGATTATTGACTGTTTTTTATTTGATACTGCTACTTCTCAGGTCGGTGAATTTGGTGCTTGAGTCTGGTTTTGAGCTAAAGGTGTCCAATAGCTAGCAATTAAGGCAACCATGAGCCACCAAAGGGTATTAACTTCAGGACGAAACCAGATAGTGTCTACCATTCCATGAGTCAGCATACCCAGCAAAGTGGCGATCGCTCCAATTAACCAAAATCCCTCAACACTTCTCAATTGTCGCAATCGTCTCACTTGCATCAATCCTGTATTAAAGGTAACAATTATTAACCAGAGAAAGCAGGTTAAACCAATGAAGCCAGTTTCTACAGCTACCTCCAACAAAATTGAATAAGCACTCAAAGCAGTATAACGAGGGCGTTGGTAAAGGGGATAAATCTTGTTAAAAGAGTTGTGTCCGGGGCCAATACCGATAATTGGGCGATCGCGAATCATCTCAAATACAGCATCCCATACATTCCTGCGAAAATTATTACTGCTATCTTTGCGATCAGCAAAAATGCTGAACACCCGCAGGCGCACTGGCTCTACAAAGATCACCGTGAGCACCAATACTCCAATCAAACCTCCCAAAACAATTGGCAGCGACCAAGTACGCCAAAAAGGAGGCATTTCTATACTTCTCCAATAAACTAGCAATGCCATCACAGTTAAAACTGCCGCTACTAGTCCAATCCAGCCGCCACGACTAAAAGTCAAAACCAGGCAGGCAGCATTGACAATCACCATAGTTAATGCTAAGGCTTTTTTTATCCAGCTTTGCCATGCAAAAACTGCTACTAAGCTAAAAACTACTGCTGGCAGGAGATATCCAGCTAATAAGTTGGGATTTCCCAAATAACTATAGACTCTTGTAGTTTTAGATAGAGGAGATTCTGGGTCAACCCAAGTTGCTAGCGCTGTGGCTCCAAAAAACCATTGCCGTAGCCCATATACGCTGACAATGAGCGATACGTGTAAGTAAAGGATGATCAGCCAAGAACGCAGCCGAGGCTGCCTCAGTACCCTAGCACAAAGAGCAAATAGCAGTAGATACAGCGTCAACGTTGCCAAATCGCTAAGCGCCGCCCTTTTCACTGGTGATAACGCTGTTGCTACTACGGCAATCACCCAGTAGAGCAATACCAGCAGGTGAATGGGCGTAACTGACGTGGTATTTGCTGGTGTTGCTTCATCAGATAAAGTCAATAAAAGCCAAAATCCAACACAAGCCACCAGCAACAAACCCACTAAGGTGCTTGAAACAAAAGGTGCAAGGGCATACACCAAGCTGAGCAAGGCAGCCGCAATTGTTTCTCCCCACTGTATCAAGACGCTGGTTTGCCGCCAGGAACGCAACAGTCCTACTAGAGAACGGTGCAGGTAACTGGTAGCAAGATATTCTTTAATCGGTAAAGATGATAAAGTAAATCGTTGCCAGACTAAATTCATAAAAAACGATGTGATCAATTAGCATGTCGCCACAGAACTTGGACTTAATCATAATGCGGGTAGCTATAAAAAGGTAATAATGTAGATTGCAAATTGGTAGTTTTTGATGGCGCTCTTGTTAGTAGCCCTCAGCTATTACCTATAATCTCAAAGCATTGCAGGCATTACTAATTGAAGACAGCTATAGGGTTTTTCATCAGACATCACTAGTTGCTTCTGAGGGAGCAGCTAATTGTAATGGCAAAGAAAGGACGTAACGATATCCTGATTCTGGTGAACCTTGAATCGAAATTTGTCCACCATGCAGTTCTGCTAGCTGACAGCTAAGCAACAGACCTAAACTTTCGCGGGAGAGACTTCCATGTGGTTTAGTTAAATCTATACCTGAAGTCACAGCAAAGATACTTGAGTGAGCATCACTCAAATCTTTCGATTTCTCTACTGCTATTGGTGAGACATCTGGTTGCTCCTGAGCTTCTAGATGAGTACTATAAGTTACTGTCTCACCAGAGAGATCCAGTCTTGACAAGGGATTGAACCGAAAATAGGGATCGACTTCAGTCATACCATCTCCCAGCCAGGGATGCGAAACCCAAATAGTAATGTGGAGCGTATCTTCCTTGTAAGACACATGAATACGAACAATACTACCTGTAGCAGAAAGTTGAATCACGCTAAAAACTAGGTGATAAAGAATTTGCCGCACCTTGTCTTTATCCAAAGGACAAATGCGATTACGTCCCGGTTCTATAGATAGGCGAATATCTTGCTCACGGCGGTTAGCCACTTCTTCTAAAGTATTGATAGCTTGTTGACATAGCATTTCAATATCCACAGGAGCCAGATTTAGCACATCTGAGTTTTGATCTAGAGTACCAAGTTCAGTAATTTCGTTTACTAATGAAAGTAAGTACCGACCACTGTGTTGAATAATCTCTACATATTCTCTCTGCTTAGTTGTCAAAGGCCCGTAAATCTCACGTCCCAAAACACTAGCCATACCTAGCACAGATGTTAAAGGTGTACGCAACTCCTGAGTTAGCTGCTCCAAAAGTTCTAGTTTCAGTTGCTTGGTAGAAACAGAGTCTTGATCTAAAATAGGTGGGGTAATTCTGAAGTCAGCAGTATGGTCGTCATTATATGAAAGTATGGAAGCACTCTTAGAAGTAGAAGTGCTTGTTTCTAGTTTTCCTTGCAGCAGTCGGTTACGCTCAAATTCACTCATGCTCCAACGAGCGATGATTTGTAAAAACTCAATGTCTCTAGTTGTAAAATTACGTGGCACTAAATCCATCACTGCCAATGCACCCAAACAATTTCCCGAAGCATCAATCAGTGGCGCTCCTAAATAAGCACGAATGCCATAATCTTGCACCAACTTACTGCTAGCAAGTACTGAATCTGTCAACTTTTGCGTATCATTAACTACAAATATTTGATAACTCTCTACTACCTGGGTGCAAAAAGATTCCCGGCGTACAAGTTGACGGCTTTGTGCCAAATGATTCATTAATCCCAGCCTGGATAAGCCTACCGCCGACTTGAACCAGTGACGTTCTTGATCTACAAATCCCAAAATGGAAATTGGTGCTTCCAGAAAGTGGGCAGCAGTTTGAGTGGCTTCTTCAAAGACCGGAATCGTTTCTGGTTGCCGTAAACCTAATTCAGACAAAGCTTTGAGGCGTTGTTGTTCTCTTGTTTCCTGAGAAGTCCAACCATCCTTTAGGGCAAATAATTTGTTTTCAGGCTCTACCATTGCCACTGCTACCTTGATAATTGCTCGATACTGTAATTGATATAATCACTATTTTTGAGTTATCAATTGCTATTTTTAAGCATTCCCTAATTTCGCCTCTAATAAACAACTTCAGGGCAAAAATTTTTCGCCCACAGCCTCAAACAGGCGATGCAGTCTCCAATAGTTCTTATCCACTGGTGCTAAATGTTCCACTCAGCACTGGTGTCATCTGTATTGCTTGATATTTTGCAAACAGACAGCGTTAGTTTTGGATTCAGCCAGGGTAACATAACGCTAAGGATACAATAAAAGGAGGTGTCATTCTTATGCATAGAAGAGAAAATTATTGTCTGTACACTCAACGTAAATTTACTTAAAATAACTATTTTGGTAAAAACTTATGTAACCATTTTTACTGAAAAAAGCTAACACTGATTGTTGACGATCTTAGATACTTCATATCACTCCCTATCTGATAGATTAAATATGTTATAAATTTACGCTGTATATTATGTAGAATTATTTTGTTTTTCTCTTACTAGGAAATCATCCTAATTACCAACAATAATTTAAATTTTATTCAAAGATACACAAATTATTTATTAGTCAATCTTCAAAAATTAAAAAACGCCTTGTCACGATTTATAGTTTTTTTATATAAATTAGACAGAAAATAAAGTTTATTTTTATATTATTAATTGATGAAAATCTAATTTATAAATAATATTATTTTCTAGGTTTTTTGGATGTTTTTGAAAGTAAAATGTAGCAAAAAATAGTAAATTTTTTATTGTAAGCAAAAATATTTTAATTAAAGTGTAAATATAAGTTAAAATCTTTGAGCAGTATTCTATTTTAATTATTAAGCCAATTTTTATTCGTTTATTAAAAGTACTTTTTATCAGATATTACTTATAATCTATAAGTTTTTGCAAAATATCTAGGAAGCCAATAACATATAAATAAAAATTTTAGAATAAATTGATTTGAAAAAGTAGCAATAAAAGTTTAGTTTTTTAAAACTGCGTCAACTAGATCAAGAATTAAATAATTTTTAGTAAATATATTTAGTCTGATATTTACGAGTAAGTAAAAATAGATTAGCTTTGATAAAGCAGGATTTTAATATTTGAATTTTGAGGACAATTAGTTATGAATAAAATGACTATTAGAATTCCTTTTGTAGACCTTAAGTTACAACATCAACCGATTCAAACACAACTACAACAGGTAATTCAGCTTGTATTAGAACAGGGGGATTTTATTTTAGGGCAAGGGCTATCAGATTTTGAAGCAGCCTTTGCAGCTGCGTCTGGGACAGAATATGGGGTTGGTGTTGCATCAGGAACCGATGCGATCGCCCTCGGATTGCAAGCGTGTAAGATTGGGGGTGGCGATGAGGTGATTTTACCAGCCAACACCTTCATAGCAACTTTGATTGGCGTGCTACGTGCTGGCGCAAAGCCTGTTCTTGTAGATTGCGATCCCCAAACAGCTTTAATTGATTTAGAAGCAGCCATAAAGTCAATTACACCACAGACCAAAGCAATTATTCCTGTACATCTCTATGGTCAGATGGTATCACCACGGCAGCTATTAGACTTTGCCGATACCTATAAACTGATAGTTTTTGAAGATGCAGCACAGGCACATCTAGCAGAAAAAGAAGGATTTCACGCTGGTTCAGTAGGAATAGCAGCAGCTTTTAGCTTCTATCCCAGCAAAAATTTGGGCGCATTTGGGGATGGGGGAATATTATTGACGCGAGATTCCGATGTAGCCCAGAAGATGGTGCGCTTGCGGAATTATGGTGCATCACAAAAGTATTTTCACACTGAATCAGGTACGAATAGTCGCTTGGATACCTTGCAAGCGGCTGTCTTGCACCAGAAACTACCATATTTACCACAGTGGAATCGCGATCGCCTGACTATCGCTCAGCAGTACGATATGGAACTAGCACCCTTAGCAACTGCTGGGATTATCCCCATACAAAACCAAAGTGGTACAGGACACGTTTATCATCTTTATGTCATCAAAGTTGATGAAACTTGCCCCACAGAACGCCAGCAACTTCAAGAAAAACTAACAGCAGCAGGAATTCAAACTGGCATTCACTATCCAATTCCCTGTCATCTCCAGCCAGCATTTACCAGCTTAGGCTATCAGCAAGGAGACTTCCCTCAAGCAGAAAAGCTGTCAAAGCAAATATTATCGTTACCGATGTATCCTGGTTTGAGTAGTAGCCAAGTTAAAGAAGTTGTAGCAGTCATTGCTGATGTAGTTTCAACAGGTTCTTATTCAGATCCATCTGCTGCTGTCGTTGGTAGCATCGCAGCATAAATCGCAGATTGATTTAGCGATCGCCTATTAAGTTGATCAGGGGTTTGTGAAGGAAACATCTCCCCTGCATCCTCTAAGTATGGTTGGATAATAGGGCACACTTTGCGTAGGCGTCAGCTAACAGTTTTTGAGTTGTTAATTTTTAATCTTGAATTGCTTAAAATCATGGCATTCCAACAACAGGTTAAAAACAGAAACGCGCCAGCCATTTTCAGCCTGGCTATTTTAGGCGTTTTGGTGCTGCTTTATGCTCCTGTATTACTACATTGGTTGGATGGTTGGCTGCACAAAAATATCAGTACAGAGCACGAATATTTCAGCCACGGTATTATTGGTTTGCCATTTGCCGCTTACCTGGGCTGGTTGAACCGGAAACAGTGGAGACGATTACCAGATATTACCCATCCGTTGGGCGCTGTATTCTTGTTGATAGCGGGAGTTTTTTATCTGAGCGGTGTTACAGAGTGGGTTAACCTTTCCTTGCCTGTTATACTGGCAGGGTTGTGTTTGTGGTTTAAGGGAATACCAGGTTTGCGATCGCAAGGATTCCCCCTGTTGTTAGTATTTCTGGCAACCCCGACAGCAATACCTTATCTGATTGCACCCTATACCTTTCCTCTGCAAAGCTTCATAGCTGGCACAGCGGGTTTCATACTGAATCAGTTTGGTATGGAAGTGACCGTTGATGAGATAAATTTATACGTAGGAGGAAGAATCGTAGAAGTTGCCCCTTACTGTGCTGGGCTGAAAATGTTGTTTACTACTCTCTATGTCTGCTTAATGCTGCTTTATTGGACAGGTGCTTTGTCTTCACGTCGCACAACTATTTGGTTTTTATCTATTGCTATCGTCATTAGCATTAGTGCCAATATTGTTCGCAACACTTTACTTACCTTCTTTCACGGTACAGGTAAAGAAGCAGCTTTTCAATGGCTACATGAGGGTTGGGGTGGAGACTTCTACTCTGCTTGTATGCTGCTGTTATTAGTGCCTTTGCTAAATCGGATTAATAGCTACTTTTCAGCTTCTCTAGAAACTCAGCAACAAGAGTAAAATTAAAAATAAGTCAGAAGCCAGAGGTCAGAATGTCCATTCTTCGGACTCCTCTGCCAAAATAATTCAGATGAGAGTGCATTGTTAATATTACTGAACTCATGGTGTTATTTTATAAAGTAAAATTTTGCCTAAGTACTGCAAATTTTACTGATGATTTCCTTATTCAAGTTTTTCAAGGAAAACCAATTAAGTCAGGTAGTAGCACTTTTGTTATTGCTACTACTATTAGCGATGGGAGGGATTCCTGGATATCTGACAGGACGCTGGCAATGGAAACAGCCGCCACCTATTACGAGCCTTAATGAATTAAAACACATACGCAAGAATGGGTTAACCCTTCCTGGTTGGCAAACTATTGAACAAGCAGAACAACAAATTGGCGAACGAAAATGGTCATTGCAGGTAATTAGGAAAGACGGGTCTGAATCCCAGGCTATCCTGCTTTTGCTGCCGCAAAATGGCCCTATGGATCAACCTGAGGTGGAGTGGACGGAGCTTAATGGTTGGGGAAGGTCGCGCTGGAGAAAGTGGGATATCGCTCAATATCGCTCTGCTGAATTTATTGTGAAACAGCCTCGAAAGTTGGAATCTAATACCGCAAAAGTAGAAGCTAGGTTCTTTCGTGCCTCTACACCACAGCAAACCTTTGCTGTTTTGCAATGGTATGCTCTGCCAGAAGGTGGCAATCCATCACCTTTACACTGGTTCTTGGCAGATCAATGGGCACAGTGGCATAAGAAACGTACTCCTTGGGTGGGCGTGAGTATTATCATTCCAATGGAGCCTTTAGGGCAGGTAGAAAAATCGTGGTCTCTAGCCCAGTCACTTGGGGAAACAGTGCAAGCTGTATTAATGGCAGATGCTTTGTAAAGTAAGTCATGGCTGTGCTTGTGCAGATATTAAGTCAAGTACTCTTACAATCGCAAATATCCCCTACAGGCTAAAACTTAAGATCGAGGATGAAGTCAAAAACATGATTCAATAAGCTAAATTTCGCAAATTTTTCGTCTTAACGCTTTACTATTCATCCTTTTTCTTGTAAATACTTGCAGAGAAAAGAGACATTGAGGGTATTTACAGAGTAAAATAACGACTCGGCGCAACCGATTCTTACAGCATTACTGCACCGATGTTTATAGCTCTCAGTTCTCATATGCGTGCATTCAGCGCTCTGTGTTTTGTCAGCCTTCAGGTAAGCGCTTTTTTAACAACACCCATCCAACTTGTTGTTGCCCAGCCCTTGCCATCTCAAGGACAATCTCCAGGGCAACCCCCTTCACCTCCGCTAGGTGTTGAAGTTTTACCACCAGAGGTAAATGACGAAGTTTCCCCACAACTTAGCCGTTATCTCTTAGGTCCGGGGGATGTAATTGGCGTTGCACTTCAGCGTCCTCCTGGGCCCTACCGTTTAGGAATAGGAGATGTAATTAGCGTTGCGGTTCAGCGCTTCCCGGATTTGAGTTTTCAAGCTGCTATTAATCCAGAAGGCAACATTGTGGTGCCGCTACTAGGAACCGTGTCTTTACAAGGTTTAACTTTAGAACAAGCACAAGCAAAAATCCGCTCTGGCTTAAATCGTTATGTAGTTGATCCAATCATAGTTTTATCACTAGCAGGGCAGCGTCCAGACTTTAGTTTTCAAGCCGCAATTAGTCCAGAGGGTAACATTGTAGTGCCGCAAGTAGGAATTGTGTCCTTACAAGGCTTGAGTTTAGAAGAAGCTCAAGAAAAAATTCGCTTAGGCTTAAGTCGCATTTTCGTTGATCCGATTGTGGTAGTATCTTTGACAGGAACGCGACCAGTTCAAGTCACCATTAGCGGGGAAGTATTTAGACCAGGAATTTATCCTATTAATTCGGGAACACCTCGTGTTGCTGATGCCCTATTGATAGCTGGTGGTTCAACCTTGACCGCAGACCTGCGGCAAGTACAAGTACGTCGGAAGTTGATGGATGGTTCTGTAGTTTCACAAACTATTGACTTGTATGCAGCCTTGCAAAATGGTGGTTCACTACCTAATTTGCGTCTGCAAGATGGCGATGCGGTAAGCGTGCCACGTCGTGAAGTTGGGAATGATGATGGTTATGATCGCAATTTGGTAGCACGTTCATCTTTAGCCGTACCGCAGATTAGAGTCCGAGTTTTAAATTATGCTGCTGGAGGAATTGCTACACAAGCACTGCCTAATGGTAGTACATTTGTAGATGCTTTGGGAGGAATAAATCTCGATACAGCTAACCTCCGGGAAATTGCCTTGGTGCGCTTCGATCCTGAACGAGGCAAAGCTGTCACCCAGAAACTTGATGCTAAAAAAGCTCTCGGAGGTGATGTGTCTCAAAACGTGCCGCTTCAAGATAATGATGTTATTGTTGTTGGTCGGAACCTCATCGCTAAAATTACTAATGCCATCAGTACAATTACTCAACCATTCTTCAATATTCAGAGCTTTATCCGCTTCTTTGAATTCTTTACCGGTGGTGGGTCTGATTAGTTGTTCTAATCTCATTACTCCTTGTCGCTTGATAGGAGTGATGAGAAAGATGAAAGAGCAGGGAAAGCAGGGGAAGAGAGGAAATAACCACTGCTCAATTATTTTTAACCCTTGACTCTTAACAAATGACAAATGACAAATGACTAACAACTAATAAACGCATCTGCCATGACCCCACCAATTGTTAAACGCTATCTTATTGCTTTTGATAAGTACAAGTGGATTGGATTAGCTAGTTTTGGTTTAGTTGTAGCGGGGTCAATAGTGGTGGCTGTGCAACCAGAACCACCCGCTAGCTACGTAGCATCTGCCGCACTTACCTACACTGGGCCGCCAGTTTCTTTCTCTGCAACTGGAAGCGAAATCCAGCAGCAAGGGAAGGAATTGAACGAGCAAGTTTTGCTATCCGACCAGATAATTGAGGCTGTGGCAGCCAAGGTAAATGTTAAACCAACAAAGATCGGTACAAGTGTCGCTTTGACTGTACCTAAAAAAAATCCCAGGACTGGAGAATTAGAATCTACAATCCTGGAAATGAAATATAAAGATACTGACGCCAAGCGAGCTACAGAGATATTGGTCGAATTGATGCAAGCAATGATCAAGTTGAGTGGTGATATTAATACTGGGCGATTAAAAGCGATTATTCAAAAAATTGACGAGCGCTTACCACAGGCTAAACGAGAACTACAAGTTGCTGAGCAGAAACTAGAACGGTACGATCGCGTAGAGCGAACAGCAATATTGGCTGCTGAAAATGGTAGTTTACTCAACGGGGTTACTGCTAGCCAAAATCTACAACGGCAAATTCAATTAACTGTTTCTGGCGTCGATGCCCAAATTCGTAGTTTAGAAGGTAAGTTGGGTTTAACAGTTGGGCAAGCTTATGTTTCTTCTGCTTTAAGTGCTGATCCAATTATTGGCAACTTACGAGCGCAAATTTATCAAACTGAGGCGCAAATCGCCCTTTTCAGGAAAGATTTAAGACCTGAACATCCAAATATGATTCAGTTGCAGCGTCAAAAACAAGCTTCTGAGGAGTTACTGCAACAGCGTGCGGCTGAGGTATTGGGTGGTGGTGGTACGGCGGCTCCACTTCGGGGTGATATTGCAGGTATTCGCACCCAAAGCAGCTTAGATCCAGCGCGACAAGAACTAGCAAATCAGATGGTGGCTTTGCAGACTCAACGGGAGACGCTGCAACAACAACTAGCTCAGGAAATCCAACAAGAGGCGCGATTACGGCAAGAGTATTCTTTAATACCTAATAAGCAATTAGAGCGATCGCGCTTAGAACAAGAAGTTGCACTTAAAAAAGCCGTTTATGACCAAATGCAGACAAAACTCACTGATTCTAAGACCGCAGAGGCAGAAACCATCAGTAGCCTCAGCGTTGCCAGACTTCCCACCGTTACAGCCGACATTAAACCCCCTAAGAGCGTGCCTGTTACCCTAGGTGTTGGTGGTTTCCTGGGTTTGTTAGTTGGTGGTGGGGTGATATTCTTGCTGGGGTCACTGGAAGGTACTTACAAAACCAGGGAAGATATCCGCGAAAGCCTCAAGCAACGGGAAGTGGCACTGCTGGGAGAGTTACCGTTAATGCTAGTTGATGATTTGGATAAAGAAGCACTTCCAGTGGTACTTTCCCCGGATTCTCCTTATTCGGAATTTTACGAGAAGTTCCGCAGTAATTTGCGCCGGATTGGTGGTAGAGACTTGAAAGTGGTGCTGATTACTAGCACAGATAGTCAAGAGGGTAAGACGGTAAGTGCTTATAATTTGGGCATCGCTTCTGCTCGTGCTGGCAAGAGAACCTTGATTATTGAAACAGATTTGCGATCGCCTTCCCATTGTGCATCCCTAAAAGTAACTGCTGACCCTGATGCCACTATTGAACCCCTACGTTATTACGCCAGCTTGAGTGAATGTATCCGTTTGGTTCCTGATGTAGAAAATTTATACATCATTCCCAGCCCTGGACCTGTACGTCAATCCGCGGCTATTCTTGAATCAAGCGAAATGCGACGACTAATGGAAGATGTCCGCGAACGTTATGATTTGGTCATTTTAGATACTAATCCCCTGAGCTTATCCAATGACCCTTTGTTAATCCAACCCTACAGCGATGGTATAGTGCTTGTGGCGCGACCAAACTTTACACAAGAAAATATGCTAGGTGAAGCTATTGATCAGTTGGTTGAATCTGAGTTAGGACTATTAGGAGCAATTATCAATGGTGCTGATATCACAGTAGCTATGCCCGAACCAATTTCACCACAAACCACTTCACCTCAAGCAGATACAGAAATTGAAGAAGTTTCAGCGGGCGTCACTAAAAACTAAGGGAATAAAGCATTGGGTACTAGAACATCGATTCAATAATCGCAAAAACCCGATTTCTTTTCGGTAAAACGACCAATTATCGTTGACTGTAGAGACGTTGCATTGCAACGTCTCTACGAAATAATCGGTTTTTCTCACCCCTATCTTGAATACTGAATCGGTGTTCTAGATACGGGAAAGCATTCAGTTCCTAGTTCCCTATGCCCCATTACCATTAGTCGCGCTTAAAAAGCCCAAACAAAGGCCCGAGCATTATCCCGAAAACAAAACCGCCGATGTGCGCCCAGTAGGCTACTCCACCTGTTTCCACGCTCATATTTGCGGCTGCTTGCAGGCTAGCAAAACCAGATATCACATTCTGCACAAAGAAAATCCCGATTATCACCAGTGCTGGAACGCTAATTGTAGTCACGAAAAAACCCAAGAAAATTAGGGTCATAACTCTAGCGTGAGGGAAGCGAATAATATATGCACCCAGAACCCCAGAAATAGCGCCACTTGCCCCCAAAGAAGGAATAGCAGAATTCATGCCAATAAACCATTGGCACGCGGCGGCTAAAGCACCACATGCCAAATAAAAAATCAGATATTTGATATGACCTAAGCGGTCTTCAATATTGTTGCCAAAAACCCAGAGAAATATCATATTTGATATCAAGTGCCACCAACCACCGTGTAAAAATTGCGACGTAATTAAAGTCGTCCATTCCCCAGCAAAGTTGGTGGTTAGCTCTCTTGGTACTACGGCATATAGCTGGAAAAACTGCTCTAATTGTTCATTGGGCAGACTCACTTCGTGAAGGAAAACTAAAATGTTCATCCCGATCAACCCATAGGTGAAGTACGGGGTGATTCGCGTCGGATTTTCGTCGTAGAGGGGAAACACAGGTGTTTTTCCTAATTATCAATTAACTGCAATATATCCTGTGTGGCTGGCAGTTGCGAAGTTTAGGTAATTTCACCTATGAAATATTGAAAGCCCTTATGATACTTTAGAGGGCTAACCGTACCAAGATTCTTCCTTAGATTTGTCGCTAAATAAACCTAACAGCGGGCCGAGAACTGCCCCAAAAATGAAACCACCTGCATGGGCCCAGTAAGCGATACCACCGCTTTCCATACCAATATTGGTAGGTGTTTCTAGACTAGCAAGTCCATAAAAAGATTGTTGGAGAAACCAGAATCCCAAAAAGAAATATGCTGGGACACGGAAGGTAGGGAAGAAAAACCCTAAAGGTACTACACCCATAACTTCGGCGTTAGGAAAGCGAAGAATATATGCTCCCATGACGCCAGCGATCGCACCACTTGCACCCAAAGAAGGAATGCTAGAATTCTGGGCAAAGTACCACTGGGTCAAGGATGCTAAAATACCACAATACAGATAGAAAAGCAAATATTTGGCATGGCCCAACTTATCTTCAACGTTGTTACCAAAAATCCAGAGGAACAACATATTACCACCTAGGTGCAACAAACCGCCATGTAAAAACTGGGAGGTAATTAAGGTTGCCCATTCTGGCACTGGTTGATTGAGAGAGATGCCGCCAAAGCTTAAAGTGAGTTCTCGTGGCACTACGGCCGCAAGGTGCAAAAATCCATTTAATGCTTGCGGTGGAAGACTTGCTTCATAAAGAAAAGCGAGGACATTGGCAGCAATCAGTCCAAAAGTAACATAAGGCGTGATTGTTGTAGGATTATTATCTCTAATTGGAACCACAGACGATTTTCCTGATTTTTGAGCAACTAGCCTCACAATACTGAATTTTGCAAGTAGTTTCTTCTACCTCTTGGACAAATTTGGATTTAGTCGTTGGTACTGGGTAAAATAATTTTATTGCACTGCTTTGGGTAAATTTGCCAAACAGTTGGATGGATGCATCGTACTAATGAATTGGCTAGCCCATTTGTTTTTGTCTGAACCAAATGTCGAAACTCGATTAGGTAATCTTCTTGCGGATATTGTAAAGGGGTCAGTTCGCCAGGAATTGAACTTAAACATCCAGCGAGGAATTGCATGTCATCTAGTTATTGATAAGTTTACGGACAGCCACATAGTTGTTAAACGTAGCAAAGAGCGCATTGACTCAGACTACCGACGATTTGCAGGAGTATTAGTAGATGTTTTTTACGACCACTTTCTGGCGAAGAATTGGTCTGATTATGCAAACGTATCTCTTGATGAGTTTACAGCAGAGATTTACAAGTCATTTCAAGCATATCAAGGTCAGCTACCCGTGGCAGTCAATGAGGTAATAACTCGTGTGGTAAATGAAGACTGGTTGGGAGCTTACCGCAATTTAACTGGTGTAGAAAATACCTTAGAGAGGATATCAAAGCGGTTATCGATGCGCTTATCGCACAGATCCTTCTTGTTGACCGAGGCTATCACAGGACTTACAACCCACTACGATGAGTTTGAGCATGACTTTCAGGAGTTCTTCCCAGAATTGTGTTCTCATGTGCAGAATTGGTGTACTAGTTAACTCCCAATTTTTCAAATCCAACTTTTTTAACTTAACTGTCTTCTCAACTGAGAGTATAAGCGCAAATCCCCAAAATTGGAGGCATTGCATGGTACAACAACTAACACCGGACATCGTACCAGATATTATCTACTCTGACAGTGACGGTCAACCAATGTCAGACAACACCAAACAATTTCGATGGATTGTCACTATTAAAGAAAACTTAGAAATCTTGTTTGCATCACAAGGTCATGTAAGATATTTCCATTTAGAGAAGAAAGCAGCTTGACCGCAGTAGTGATTTTGCTTATCTAATACGTTCCATAAGATAGTATCTTCTATGTAGAAGCGTTTACCATTACCAGAAATGCGGATACCGGAATAGTTGCTGATAAAGCCTTTGGTTGCTGCTTCTGCTAACAAGCGATCGCGTTCTTCCTGCACTACCTCTTCAGCCGATTTCCGAGAAGGCATCCTGATAAATTCTTCCCAAGAAAGCTCCCATAGTTCCAATGCTTTGCGATTGCCATAGTTGAAAATTGGATCTGATTCAATCCCGTGAGAAACTAATACAAAGGGTGCTTCAAATAGAGCTTGCGCTTTTTCCTGGGGGGAAGAAGCATTTATATTCAGTAAAGAATCCCCTATCAAATGCTGAAAACTGCTCATTAAGCGTTGACTGTGGCGAATAATTGCCTCTTGCTGCCAAGGAAATTCGATAATGCTGGTCATAGGAAGGTGAAAACATAATACCAAGAATTTAGTATGACAAAACTTGGCTCATAGGGATTGACTAGTTATCCGTAAGGCTGAAAATATGCTAGTTAAATGGATATTGGTTTGGCAAACTCATGTTTTTATCCAATTCCCTAGAAAATCAATTTAAACGGTGGAATGAAATTATCTATAATCAGCCGAAAAATCCTAATGCTTACATTCGCCGAGGTATGGTAAACTTCCAACTTGCCAAGATTAATGAATCTATTCAAGATTTCGACATGGCAGAGCAACTAGATGCTAGTCTCAAACCTTACCTCTGGCAACGTGGTCTATCGTACTATTATGCAGAAAGATTTACTGAAGGCGCTCAACAGTTTGAGATCGATTTGATAGTGAACGCCCAAGACGTAGAAGAAACTGTTTGGCGATATCTCTGCATAGCGCGTTTGACGAATGTAACAGAGGCACGTAATTCTCTATTAACTGTGAAAAATGACCCTAGACGTGTTATGCAGCGCGTGTATGATTTATATGCAGGGAATTGTACACCAGATGATGTTTTAACTGTTGGTCAATTAGAAGGGACAAAGGGAAATTTTTATAGTCATCTTTACTTAGGATTGTATTACGAAGCTGATAATAATCTTGATTTAGCTCAAGATTATACAGTTAAGGCTGCTGAGAACTATAAAATTGATGACTATATGTGGTATCTGGCACAGGTACATAAAACTCTGCGAGGATGGTCTTGATTTACTGAATAGTAAATAACGCTCATGGATTGGGCGATCGCACACTGTGTCAGAGTCGCTATTGTAGGCGATTATGCTCCTTATAAGTAGTATGTGCTAATCAGTAGTAGATTAGGCGATCGCTTCTAAAAGAAAACTTCCCAGTCGTGCCTCAACAGATAACCTAAGTCACCTAACGGTGAAGTTGTGCAGCAGCTAGTAACTTTAAACTCTCACCGATAACTTATGTTCTGTCCGCATCAACGCAGTGTTCGACTGCCGCTGCTACTACGCAGAATCGTTTATCCTTAAGTCAGGATAACTCAATTTTCTCCGGTAGAATCCAATGAGCGTTGTAATTCCTGATGATATCTTCTAATCAACCAAGATGCATGAATTTATCTCACGCAGAGACGCAGCGAAAAGTTCTGTAGGCGGAGAGAAGTCTGAGCGCCGGCGTCCGGTGATCAGAACTTCGGAGTTTCCCAACCTAGGAAACTTTTCAAGACAGAGGCGCAGAGAGTAAAAGTTTGAGATATCAAATCTTGAAATTTCATACTTCCATTCAGCAACGCCCTAATTATTCTGTAATTTTATTGGCGACAGATTGTGCTTGAATAACAACTTCTTTAGACAAAGGAATATATCCAAGCTCCAAACTGGATTTCTGCCCCTCAATCAAAGCCCAGTTAACAAAGTTTTTTAGTGCTTGGGCTTTGATGGGGTTTTGATATTGGCGATAAGTTAAAAGCCAAGTATAAGTTGCGATGGGATAGGATTGAGCACCTATAGGATCAGTGATAAAAGCAATTAAATTATCAGCGGGTAATTTCACCGTCTCTAAAGTTCTAGCTGCTGATTCTGGTGTCGGCGTAATATAATTACCAGATTTGTTTTCTAAGGCAGCCACAGGTAGTTTATTTTGTATGGCGTAAGCGTACTCCACATAGCCAATAGCTCCTGGGATCTGTTGAACCAGAGCAGTAACGCCTTCGTTCCCCTTAGCACCAACTCCCACAGGCCATGCCACCGATTTCCCAACTCCGACTTTGCTTTTCCATTCTGGACTTACAGTACTTAGATGTTGTGTTAACACGCTTGTGGTGCCACTACTATCAGTTCGATGTACCACCTGAATTGGTAAATCAGGTAGATTTACCGCCGGATTAGCTACAGCTATTCTCGGATTATTCCAATTGGTAATTTTTCCTAAGAAGATATCTGTGTAGACTTGGCGTGAAAGCTTTAGACTATTTGGTAGATTGACTTGAGACGATTGGCGTGCGGTTGTTGTGAGGTTGTAAGCCAGTACTATAGAACCAGCAGTTAAGGGCAAAGCAATCACTCCTCGTTTGACTTTAGCTGCTTGTTCATTCGTAATTCCCACATCACTAGCTGCAAAGTCTACAGTCCCTTTAATGAGTTGTTGTACTCCGGCGCCGCTTCCGATCGCTTGATAATTAATTTCCACATTGGGATTTTGCTGGTTATAATCTGAAAGCCAACGTTCGTATAAAGGTGCGGGAAAACTTGCCCCAGCACCAACGAGGGAAATAGTCTTCACGTTTTGACTATCGGTAGCGCAAGAAGCAATATTCAACCCAAGAACGATTAGAGACAGAAGGCTAGCTAGTCGCTTAGATTCAAATTGAGCAGACATATAAATCTTTAGTTCCAATTTTTAATCAATAGCTTTGATAATTCCCCAATTTGTAGTCATGGGAGTAGCGTCATAATTGTAAAAAATGTCCCAGCATTTTATCCCGCAGATGCTTTCTGGCGATCGCCTCCTAGACTTTTCGCAATAATTCCCGAATAGCAATTGCACAATCAGGAAAAGCTAAAGGTGAAATTGTCACATCCTCTGTAAGTATGCTCTCACTGTGATAGCCATCTGGACTGGGAAGACGGTACATATACAACTTACGTCCAATGACATCTAAAATCCAGTAATCAATAATACCCGATTTAGAATATGCGTTCGCCCTTGGCGTTGGCGTTGGCGAAGCCTCTCGTAGAGAAGCCATCGCTTTGACTTCGCGATCATATTTGAGACTAGAATCAGCTATTTCAATCAGTAAAAACACTTCGGAAGCATTCGGATGGTGATCATCATAATCTAATGGATTCAGCTTCACCACTGAAATATCTGGTTCTGGTTCCGAGTAATCGTCAAGTTGCACTGGTGACTGGATTCTTAATAAAACTTTGTCACCCAAGTGTTGACGTAATAACCTTTCTGTGCAGGTAATTGCTGATTCGTGAGCAGTTCCTTTTGCTGACATTCTGAGGATTTGCCCCGCTATTAATTCTAAGCGTTCTTCAGGATGAAAAATTCCCGTTTCCGCCATTTGGTGATATTCTTGAACACTAATTAGGCGAATATTGGTGAGCATAAGATTCACGTTAACGTCCTAATAATTTATCTCGCAGGTTCTTAATGCGATCGCGCACTGTGTCTGAATCGCTACTATAGGCGATATGCTCCTTAGAAGTGGTATGTGCTTTTCAAGTGTGTGGCTGGCTTAGGCGATGCTGCTATTCATACCTCGTACAGCAAGAGCATTGTGTTTTGATTAATGCAACGCCTTTTTTTTGGATGGATAGCCTCTTAATGCTGTTGGTTAGAACGGCTAGCTTATCGTTTCAGGGAACCCCGTTAGTGATGGAGATCAGCGGGACAGTTGGGCGTTGAACATAGGTAACCTGAACACCCATTGTTTTAGACACCATGCGTAGTGGCACCATTACCACACCCCTGCGAAAGAATGGCATCTCGCCCCTATGGAAATTCTGTCTATTACCTTCCATTTGAGCCGTACTGCCACCAGGCAGTGAAAGCTGCACTGTGGACGTACCGCGCTTCGCCGTAATCAGGCGCTCCCGGTTGTTGTAAGTGACTGTTGCGCCTAATGCCTCAAAGATATCTCGAAACGGGACGAAAGTTTGCCCATTCACTTCAACCGGCGCGACAGAACTTTTGAGTGGTTGTCCGTTGACTCGCATCTCAGGATACCGTTCGGGAGTTTTGCGTGTACTGGACTGGCGTGTGCTGGGTTTACGTCTGTTCCAACGTTGCGTCTCAAGGTGTGGGGTCAGCCAGTCCATTGTTTGTGCGTAGGCAGGTGCCACTACGGTTAAAGTGGCTAAGACAGCAACTAATATCAGTTTTTTCATTGTGTTCACTTCCAGTTTTTTGATCGTGGTGTTCACAGAAGACTGCGAAGAAGCCCATCCCCTCAAGAGGTGTAAGGAATCACCGCGCCGTCTTATGGCATGAGCCAAACAAGGCATGGGGAAGAATCCAATGCCTTGTTTGGCCAATTCTCAATACCCGTGAAATTTCCCGCGCTTCAGCTGTGAGATGAGCTTAAGTTAACGTCCTAACATTTTATCCCGTAGGTTCTTAATGCGATCGCGCAATTTTGCTGCCTCTTCAAATTCCAATTTCTTTGCTGCTTCTTTCATCTGTGTTTCTAACAAAGTAATCAATTCTGGAATCTGTTCCAATGGCAGTTCATCTATATGTTCATCTACAACTTTCAAGTCAGTTGCATTTAACCGTCGAGATACGTCTAAAAACGATAAAATCGCATTACTCGATTTTTTCACAATTGGTTGCGGTGTAATTCCATGCAACCGATTATGTGCCATTTGAATACCACGCCGCCTGTCTGTTTCATCAATGGCTTTAATCATGCTGTCTGTCAGGTTGTCGGCATATAAAATTGCTTGTCCCCGGATGTGACGCGCGGCTCTACCAATAGTTTGAATTAAGGAACGCTCGGCTCGCAAGAACCCTTCTTTATCTGCATCCATAATTGCTACTAGTGAAACTTCGGGTAAATCCAAACCTTCTCGTAGCAAGTTTACGCCAACCAACACATCAAAGTTACCCTCGCGCAAGTTCTGCAAAATCTCAATTCGCTCAATAGAATTAATCTCTGAATGCAAGTATCGTACCCGAATGCTGTGGTCTTGCAGATACTCGGTCAAATCTTCTGCCATCCGCTTAGTTAATGTGGTAATTAACACTCGCTCATGCAGGTCAATTCTATCTTTAATTTCTCCCAACAAATCATCAATTTGTCCTTCTGTGGGACGTACAGAAATTTCTGGATCAATCACTCCAGTTGGTCGAATTACTTGCTCAACTACATGATCTTCAGAAACTTCTAATTCCCAATTTCCTGGTGTGGCTGAAACAAAAATACACTGATTCACCTTCTCCCAGAATTCTTCTGCCTTCAAAGGACGATTATCAGCAGCACTGGGAAGCCGAAATCCATGCTCAATTAAAACTTTTTTCCTAGCTTGGTCGCCGTTGTACATGCCACGAATTTGGGGCACGGTAACGTGAGATTCATCTATTACTAATAGCCAATCTTTGGGAAAATAATCAATTAAACATTCTGGTGGTTCTCCGGCTTGTCTTCCTGCTAAGTGGCGAGAATAGTTTTCTACGCCGTTGCAGTAACCCACCTCGCGTAACATTTCCAAATCATAGCGTGTACGCTGATCTATACGTTGTGCTTCTAGTAATTTTCCTGCTTCCTCGAAATCTAATTTTTGTTGTTTTAACTCGGCTGCAATGTCATGGCAAGCAACTTCTAACCGTTCTTCTGGGGTGACAAAGTGACGTGCGGGGTAGATATTCACCGCTTCCATACTCTTGATAATTTCACCAGTCACCGGGTCAATATAACGAATGGCGTCAATTTCATCGCCAAAAAATTCTACACGAATAATCCGGTCTTCGTACGCTGGGCCAATTTCTAAGACATCACCCCGGACACGGAATTTTCCTCGACCCATTTCTATATCGTTGCGGCTATATTGAACCGATGCCAAATCTCGCAAAATTTGGCGTTGATTAACTTCCATACCTATTTGGAGAGGGATAGCAGCTTTTAGGTATTCTGCTGGCATTCCCAAACCGTAGATGCAGCTGATGGAAGCAACGACAATGACATCACGGCGTTCAAAAAGCGATCGCGTCGCTGAGTGCCGTAACATATCAATTTCATCATTAATTGAAGCTGTTTTTTCTATATAAGTATCGCTAACTGGGATATAGGCTTCTGGCTGATAGTAATCGTAGTAGCTGACAAAATACTCGACTGCGTTGTTGGGAAAAAACTCTCGCAATTCGTTACAAAGTTGTGCTGCCAGGGTTTTATTATGGGCCAAAACTAAAGTTGGCCTACCAATTTTCTCAATAACTGCTGCTACTGAAAATGTCTTGCCAGTTCCCGTAGCTCCTAGTAAAGTTTGGTAACGATTACCAGATTGGATACTAGCAGTGAGTTGTGCGATCGCTTGTGGTTGATCACCTGTCGGACTAAAAGGAGCTTGAAGACCAAATTCTGTCATACAGTTTTGCTGGAAATACCCTATCTCATGGTAACTATCCCACTTTTGCATTCGTTGCATTTGGATAGTCAAACTAAATAAATAGCAATAATATTTTACAAAAATTTATTGTTTAAGTTTACTTATGTATAGATTTTAAAGATCCTTATACCTGTATGAGGTTTTTTAAGGTTAAACTCTCATATATAGGAAAAATTTCATCTTTCCTTAATTATTGTAAATTCAGTTAACAAATCAGAGGTGTTCGGTTATGGCTATTAGCAGCACTGGCAAAGCAATCAGTTCTCAGCAGAAGCTTGCCAAGCTTAAGGGAGAAACAACAGAAGTTGAAAATCACCAGGGAAAGAGCTTGAATGCAAATCAAAGTGAGCTAGATAGTCAATTGCCAGTGCAGGCGGATCATGGAACACTTGCTATAGCCGGAGTTCGTCCCATAGCTAGCAGTGACTTGCAAGTTGCTGAAACAGTCTCAATTGCTGGCTTACGCCCCATTTCTACCAGTAGTTTTGAAGTAGTTGAGACATATCATGAAGCTGGCGATCGTCCAATTTCTGGCAATACGTTTCAAGTCGTTGACACTATTAGCTCATCTGGTATTCGTCCAATTGGCTCAAGTTCAATAATAATTTCTGAAAACTATTCAGTGTTTGGTAACCGTCCTGTAGCACCAAATACTATTGACGAGTCTGAAAGTCTAATGGGTTTTCTAGATTAGACCAAAAAATCATCACCATAATTTTATTCACCCAGTTTCTTGACGGAACTGGTTTTTTTAGTTAAAACTCATCAAAGTTCTGAGGATTAGCTTGCGATAAGTCTGAGAGCTTATTTATAAATAATACATTAAGTAGCGACTGTCTTGAGAGTGATCGCTACAAACTTAAGATTTGGTATATCTAAAAATACTCTCATAGAACAGGTTCCCTACTAATGCCGATCTACAATGTTCTAATCGCTCTTTTTCTCTGTCTTTTAGCATAGGTAACTAAGCTGTTATTCATTCAATTCATATCGATTTAATAGCTAGAATGCTTACCCCGATGGTATTTAATTCATTTGAAACTTTATATTTCAAATTGGGAATTGTTTAATATATCTTGTGGTAGAAGGCTCTAGCCAAAAGTTTAAGTTACTTTTTAAGAGTAATAACAAAGTATTTCAAAGTTCGTTTGCAACTTTGAAACTAACTTTCTATAAAATCAGGAGCGCAAAATGAGCATAGAAGATCGCGCAAAAGCTACTGCTAAAAACGTTGAAGGGAAAGCTCAAGAAGCATTGGGTAATGTTACTGGCGATCCAGAAGATAAAGCCGAAGGTAAAGCAAAGCAAGCTGAGAGCGAAGTCCGTCACGGCATGGAAGATGTCAAAGATAGTGTGAAAAAAAAGATTGACTAAAACTCATACTTTTTGCAGAAGATTTAAGGATATCAAGAGAGTATATTCTATTTCTGCAATGTCAAGTCATTAAGAACAGTAATTACACTGCTTTGAATTCACCTTAGCTAGGTGATAGGAATAGTGGTTTAGTAGAGACGTAATTAATTACGTCTCTACATTTTATAAGCAAATTTATACTATTAAAAAAGCAAAAATTAACTATCTATTCAATTAATCGGAGTAAACAAGCTATTTTAAATGTTTTTAAAGTTGGTTTTTGCATCTAGATAAGATTCCGACAAGGCCAATGGAGCCAGAATTACAAAAGGCGATCGCCTCTAAAATAACAGTCGGGGGAGTGTCAAACAACCCCAACCGGATGATGCTGATAATGTGAGCAAACTAGCATCCTTCGTCCATCACAACCATCCAGACATTTTCCCCGAAGTGCTGGCTGAACAACCCGTCATTATCAAGTTTCTTAGCAATCCTTTAATGGCAGGAATTATAAGTATTGCAGCGGCTAAATGGTTAGGTAGTCGCAAGTAAATAAAAAGTCCTGAGTTGAGTACTTGTGTGTTCCCACTTATGGCTCAGGACTCATGACTCCAAGACTCTTTTGTAAATTAAGATTTCTGAGGTGGGTAATACCCACCTTTTTTATTGCTGTTTTGACGCTAATTGCAAAAAACATCAGTATTTTATGCAGTTAAAAACTGCTATATGTTACAAAAACAGCAACCAAAGCGAGTTTGGTCTAAAAAATTCTTAAGATAACAATAAAGTTTCCGCAATATTTCTGAGGTAAGCTGAGTAATTTTTTATGAGCAGTATTCTTGTCTACGTGATTACTACTGTCTATTATTATTTGCTAAGGGTTTAAGGGTTGAGAATGAATCAATTAAAGTCTACGTGTATTTTAAGTTGCTTTTTACCAAATTTTACTCGTTGCAGTTTAACTTTATTGCTCAGTATGGTTTTGCTAGCTGATGCAGTGGCCGCAACACCGAGAAATATAAAGTCACAGATAGCACAACAATCCGAAGCAACGCCACAGGCTGCAAAACGAGCCTCGGCGCGGGGACAGCAACTTTTGCAGGAAGCACAGAAACTTTATGAGCGAGGTACAGGAGAATCTCGGCGACAAGCGATCGCCAAATATGAGGAAGCACTCAAAATCTGGCGAGAAATAGGCGATCGCAATTCTGAAGCTACGACACTTTTAAGCATCGGTACTCTCTACTTTATCCAAAGCGACAATCAAAAGGCGCTGGAATATTACAATCAAGCACTAGTCATCAGGCGTACACTCAAAGACCGCTTTGGGGAAGCTGTTATGCTCTCTTCTTTAGCTGGCGCTTACTCCAACTTGGGCGAAAAGCAAAAAGCACTCTCATCTTATAACCAAGCGCTGTCATTATTTCGCGCTGAGAAAAAAACCGATTTTGAAGCACAGACGCTAAGCCGCATTGCTGGAGTTTATTTTCAATTGGGCGACGCGAAGAAGGCACTAGACTCCTACAATCAAGCGCTGGTGATTCAACGCGCCCAGAAAAATCTGGATGGACAAGCTGACATCCTCCAAACCATCGGTTTACTCTACGCGCAGTTGGGCGAACCACAAAAAGCGCTGAATTCATTAAATCAAGCATTGGAGATCCAACTTACCAAGAAGGATCAGGCTGGACAAGCCAATGTCCTCAACTACATCGGCATACTTTACTTATCGTTGGGCGAGAATCAGAAAGCACTTGATACCTTAAACCAAGCGCTGGAATTGCAACAGAAAGCGCAAGGAAATCTTTCTGGATCTGCACTTGTATTTAATCTCACTCAACAAGCCTCTATTTTCTCAGTAATCGCTGGAGTTTATAATTCATTAGGCGAACCTCAGAAGGCGATCGACTACTTTAAACAAGCACAATCGTTGCTCCAAAAGGTAGGTAATCCCAATGCGGAAGCTGAGATTTTTAACCAAATTAGCTTTGTATACGATCAAACAGGCGAGAAGCAGCAAGCGCTTGATTCATTAAACCAAGCACTTGTACTTCAACGTGCTAGTAAAGATCGTGCTAGGGAAGCCTTTACCCTTGGCAACATTGCAGGTATTTACGCATCATTCGGCGATTATCAGCAAGCCCTCGACTTTTACAACCAATCACTGGATTTGAGTCGTCAGGTTGGCGATCGCGCAAGAATTGCTGATACACTCAAGGATATCGCTCTAGTCTACAGTTCATTGGGTGACTATCGGTTAAGTGTAGAAACTTACAGCCAAGCCCTGGAGATATCTAAAAAGATAGGCGATCGCGGTAAGGAAGCTCAAATCCTAGACAACATTGGCAGCGTTTATCTAGCAAGGGAAGATTATCCCAAAGCACTAGATTATTACAACCAGGCGCGGAAACTAGAGCGCGAACAGGGAAATATTGTTCAGGAATTTGCCACACTTACAGGCATTATCAGAGTTTATGAGTCATTGAAGGATTATCCCAAAGCGCTTGATGCTGCTAATCAGGCGCTTTCGTTGTCACGTCAACAAAAAGGCAGCTTTACCGAAGCCGCTGCTCTCGCCTTTTTAGGTAGGGTATATCAAGCATCAGGCGATTATCAAAAATCACTTTCATTTTCTCAAAATGCGGTGTCTGGGTGGCAAAAGTTAGGAAATCGGTATGCAGAAGCTAACGTTTTGGACAATATTGGCAAAACTTACAATTCATTAAAGCAGCCTCAACAAGCGATCGCAACTTACAATCAACAACTTGGACTGTGGAGAACCTTGGGCGATCGCACCGGAGAAGCTGACACACTTTATAGTATTGCGATTACAGAACGCGATCGGGGCAATCTTAACGCTGCCCTTTCCCAAATAGAAGCAACAATTAAAATCGTTGAAGATACACGTAGCAAAGTCACCAGCCAAGAACTACGTACTTCCTACTTTGCCACCGTGCAGAAGTATTACGAGTTTTACATTGACCTGCTGATGCAACTGCACAAACAAAACCCATCAAAAGGATACGATGCTTTAGCACTGCAAGCTAGCGAACGTTCTCGCGCCAGAGGTTTAGTAGAACTGTTAACAGAAGCTAATGTAGATATCTTCAAAGGCGTTGACCCCAAATTACTAGAAGAAGAACGCCGTTTGCAATGGCAAATCGATGCTAAAGAGAAAAAACTTTCAGAGCTAGCTAATAAAGATAATACTCCTAAGCAAATAGAAAACCTCACAGAAGAAATCAAAAACCTCTTCAATCAACAGCAAACACTAAAGACAAAAATTCGTACTCAAAACCCTGAATATGCTGAGTTAAAGTATCCCCAACCTCTCACCTTACCTGAGATTCAGCAACAACTAGATAAAGACACCCTACTGTTGCAGTATTCATTGGGTGAAAAACGTAGCTATCTTTGGGCTGTCACACCCAATTCTCTTAACACTTATCAACTCCCTGGACGCGAACAGATAGAAAAAGCAGCTAAGAATTTATATAACAACTACTTAAAAAATCCTGGGATGCGGGGAGTATCCCCAAAACAAACCGCTCAAGCTGCTCACGAACTCAGTAAACTGATCCTCGCACCCGTTACTGACAAGTTAGGACGAAAACGCTTAGTAATTGTTGGTGATGATGCTTTGCAATATATTCCTTTTGCAGCATTAACTAGCGCAAAATCAGCAGATGGGTCAGCTTATCAACCGTTGGTAGTTAACCATGAAATTATAAATCTGCCTTCCGCTTCTACCATTGCTATTCTCCGCAAAGAAATTAAAGGGCGCTCCAAAGCACCGAAATCTCTCGCCATCCTCGCCGATCCAGTATTTAGTACTGATGATGAGCGTGTGGCCAAAAAACCTCAAAATGCCGCCAATAAACTCGACTTGCAACTACAAGAATCTGCCCTCAAGCGGTCTACTAGCAACATCAACCGTAGCAATCTTGTAAGACTTCAAGGTACTCGCACTGAGGCCCAGGAGATTCTCAAACTGGTGTCACCGTCAGATAATTTGCAAGCTTTGGATTTTGATGCTAACTACAACTGGGCGACCAGCAAACAGCTCAGTCAATATCAGATTATTCATTTTGCTACTCACGGCTTTGCTGACAGCAGCGACCCAGAATTATCAGGAATAGTACTATCCCTAGTAGACAAACAAGGCAAACCCCAAAGAGGCTTTCTGCGGCTCAACGAAATCTTCAATCTCAACTTTCCGGCGGAGTTGGTAGTGCTGAGTGCTTGTGAAACCGGACTAGGTGAGGAAGTTCAAGGAGAAGGACTAGTTGGGTTGACAAGAGGATTAATGTATGCTGGTGCAGCCCGTGTGGTGGTGTCTTTATGGAGCGTAGACGATGAAGCGACATCGTTGTTGATGCAGCAATTTTACAGCCAAATGTTGCAGCAAGGTAAATCTCCCGCAGCTGCTCTGCGAGCCGCACAACTCGAACTCTGGAAACAGGAGCAGTGGCGTAATCCATATTCCTGGGCAGGTTTTACCCTACTTGGTGAATGGCGGCAATGAAACTAATTCGTAATTCGTAATGGGCTACGCCCCGCTGCGCTAACGTAATTCGTAATTAAATTCAGCCACCCACTTTCTTGTGAGGTTTCTACCTACCGAGTAAGACAGCGCAAAGTCTGAGCTAAGGCTTAATAGGACTTACGTGAAACCTCTGAAACTCTTATTGCTTTGTGCCTTAGTGACTTCGTGGTTAATTTATTTCATAAAAAAGAGTGATTCTTAAATGAAAAGTGTCTTGAAATCCAAACAATTTATCTTCCCCTGTGTAGCAACAATTGGTGTAGCAACTTTGGGTATTTGGGCATCAGTATCAGCTCAAACACAATCTCAACCAGCCCCACCAAGCTTTACTAGAGTCAAAAATCCTACGGAATTTAAATTGCAAGGCAAAGGTGAACCTTCGGTACTGAATCAGTCCGAAGAACCCCCCGGAAACCGACGGGCAATTATTGGTTCAGACGATCGCATTCCCATGACTAGCAGAAAATACCCTTGGTCAGCGGTGGGTAAAATTGAGGGAGTAGGTGATGATGGTAGTTATAGTTGTACAGGAACGTTAATTGCCGAAGACATTGTTTTAACAAATGCTCACTGTGTAGTTAACCCTGATACTCGAAAGGTTAGTAAAGCGATCGCTTTTCTACCAAACTTAATTAACGGTGTCGTCCGAGATCAAGATGATGTAGCTTATGCGACTAGTGTTTATTACGGCACAGACTTCAAACAGGGAACTTTAGAAGATTATGTAGACGACTGGGCTGTTTTGAAGCTTGACAAACCCATTGGGAGAAAATACGGTTATTTGGGCTGGAAATCTTTGCCATCTTCAACTCTAGTTGGAGATACGAAAAGATTCGCCTTGGTGGGCTATTCTGGTGATTTTCCCAACCCTAAGAAAAAAGGATATGAAGCCCTCACTGCTGGTGAAAGCATGACTGCTGGCGTTCATCTGGAATGCAGCATCCTTCGCCAAAAAGACAGTCTATCCTACCATAACTGTGATACTACTGGCGGTGCTTCTGGAGGAGCAATTATTACTAATATTGACGGCAAATATTATATTGTCGCCCTTCACTCCGGCTGGAACAAGGTTAATGGATTAGTTTTGAACCGTGCAGTGGAAATGTCTCGCTTGGATAAGTGGGTGCGACGAAATCAGTAGAAATGGGTCGTAGTTTGTAAAGGCGCACAACTAACTAGTGGTCTGCCAACTCAAAAATACTGGATGAGAGATGCAGAAAGAGGAAAGGTTAAAGAGAAAGGGATTAATATAAAACCTTTCCCCTTTCCCTTTAACCCGCCAAGTTCTCTTGGCGAACTACCTAGCTGTGCGCCTTCACCATATATTGGATACAAATGATAACTGTAATACTTACATTTCTATACCCAAGGTAGGAAGGGGTAAACCACCCCAGCAAGTTATCACACTGATCGAACACAATAAAAATAAAACGATGAACCAGGTAGACTACCTTCGGATTAGCTTGATTGATCGCTGCAATTTTCGTTGTCAATACTGCATGCCAGAGGGAACAGAATTGGATTATATCCTCAAGCAACAGTTGTTGACTGATGAGGATCTGCTAACCCTAATTCAAGAGGTGTTTATCCCTGTAGGTTTTACCCGGTTTCGTTTGACAGGGGGGGAACCTCTGCTGCGTCCCCGTGTGGTGGATTTGGTAAAAGCGATCGCCTCTCTTCCCCAAACTCAAGACTTATCGATGACAACCAATGGGTTTTTACTTGCCCCAATGGCGCAAAACCTCTACGATGCAGGGCTACGAAGAATTAATATTAGCTTAGACTCTCTCGATCCAGACACCTTTGACCAAATTATTGGTAATCATGGTCGTCGCCGTTGGCAACAAGTATGGCATGGTATTCAAGCTGCCTATAGCGTCGGATTTGACCCACTGAAGTTAAATGTGGTAGTGATTCCTGGTGTCAACGATCACGAAATTCTAGATTTAGCTGCCCTCACAATTGACAGACAGTGGCACGTCCGGTTTATTGAGTTTATGCCAATTGGCAATTTACATTTATTTAGCGATCGCGGTTGGGTATCTTCAGCCGAATTACGACAACGTATTCGCGATCGCTGGGGCTTGACAGAATCCCAAGTTCGTGGTTTTGGCCCCGCGGACGTCTTTAAAATTCCGCAAGCATTGGGGACACTGGGATTTATCAGTCAAATGTCAGAATGTTTTTGCGATCGTTGTAATCGTATGCGCCTCAGTGCCGATGGCTGGCTGCGTCCTTGTTTATTGAATGAAACTGGTCAAATAAACCTAAAAACTGCTCTCCGTTCTGGTATCAGCACCACTCAATTACAAGAGCAGGTAAGGCAACTACTGGCAATCAAGCCAGAAATTAACTTCAAAGAGCGCAACTCTGGTGTTGCAAGTACATACGCCCGCACTATGTCGCAAATTGGTGGGTAGTCATTTGTTATTTGTCATTTGTCCTTTGCTAATGACTCAGGACAAATGACCAAGGACTATTAGGCTTGCCGTGAGTAGTATTCAACTACAAGCAGTTCGTTAACTTGTAGTGCTACCCATTCTCGCTCAATAACGCCGTTGACTTTGCCAACCAACTTAGTTTTGTCAAACTCCAGATGACTCGGGAGATTGGCTAAACCTGGATATTGCAAGTTAGCTTCCACTAACTTCCGCGATTGTTCTCGATCTCTGACAGCAACTACTTCACCGGGACGGCACTGGTAGCTGGCAATGTTAACTACACGACCGTTAACAGTTACATGACCATGATTCACTAATTGACGCGCTGCTGGAATGGTCGGAGCTATACCCAGCCGGAAAACGGTATTATCCAAGCGCATTTCCAGCAATTGCAGCAATACTTGTCCAGTAGAACCAGTAACACGTCTGGCTTTCCGCACATAGCGCAACAGTTGCTTTTCTGTCAGACCATAGTTCAAGCGGAGCTTTTGCTTTTCCTCTAGACGGATAGCATACTCAGAGCGCTTCTTACGGTTCTGACCATGCTGGCCTGGTGGGTAAGCGCGTCTAGCGCTTTTACGAGTTAATCCTGGTAAGTCGCCCAAGCGACGTACAATTCTGAGGCGTGGCCCTCTATATCGGGACATGTGTTTCCTTAATCTAATCCTGTTTAAATTTTACTCAGACGTACCATTTTGACACTTCCCTGATTATAAACCAGGGAATTCTTGGTTCTACGAAGCCGCTTGCTTTGACATGAAGTATCCTACCAAAGTAGAGGCATTTTCTCCCCAAGCGTAAATTCCGGGCTGTCCCGCCGTACTCGTAACAATTATTTGTTTCTGTTTATTTAGTTTCGTAAGCTACTCAATCGTGAGATTGGTTTACGCAGTGTTTTCACTCTGAAATACTTTTGACGCTGCTTACTTATCTTTACAATCCACTACTGTAACATAATTAAGCAGAAAATCAATTTTTGCCTAAAGCACAGACGTGTCTGAATGACGAGCCATATCTTCAAGGGTTTCCAAGTAATTTTTGATAAATAGCTAGAAATTAGAAATTTAACTGGCTCGGCGGCGGACTTGTCGCCCTAGTATACTCCTAACGGCAGCAAAAAAGCCTCTTAACAACGCTCGCATAGCATGCCCAAGGTATTTTCTAGATAATTTTGTGCTGGTTACTATTGGGGTTGGCTTCAATGCTACAGCCGAAATTCTGTTGTTACAGAGGATTTACAGGACATTTGAGTTAGCATAACTTTGGGTGTTTGGAGAACAGCAATGTTACAGAGCAAAAAAGTGGTTAACAGAGGTAGAAACAAACAAGGCGGTTCTGCCTCCAGAATTTTGACAGCACCAGTTTTAGCTGTGGCTGGATGGTTAACAATGATCCTGCCTAGTATGGCTGCCACCGCTTCTTATAGCAATGATTACCGTGTCTGTGCTGCTCGACTCTTGAGCGTGGGCGTCACGGCACAAGCTGCTTCACAAGGTTGTGCAACAGCACTGCGTCCGAGGGACTTGGCTTCCTGTGTGGTTAAGATTGAGAGGCAGACGCAAATTGCAGCGGCGGATGCGCTTTCTTCCTGTGGACAAGCCCGTCGTCCCAATGAATTAGCCTCCTGTGTAGTTGGTATTAGCCAGAACACCCAAGAGGCAATTAACCCAGCAGTTTTAACTTACTGTGGTCGTAGTTTGTTACCTGTAACCTATGCTCAGTGCGTGGTTGGCTTGCGTAGCGAAATTGACGAATTGACCCCCGCTCAGGCGTTGGATACTTGTATTGATGCTAGTGACAGCGTTAGCGGCATTTCTTCGTCTACACCACCATCTAGACTACCTGGGGGATTAAATCCAACTTTTGATACTACCCCAGTTCCCACGCAGCCCAATGTTCCAGTACAGCCAAGCGTTCCTGTGCAGCCAAGCGTTCCTGTGCAGCCAGGTACTAAATAAATTACAGTGCTTTGCAATTGACTGAAATATAAATTGAGTCTGGGGTTGGCTGTTCGCCAACCCTATTTAATGCCAGGAAGTGATCAAGTTACCTGAAAATTTGCCTTACAAATACTTGCCACGCTCATAGCATTAATAACAAGCGTTAAAATTATCTGCGTCTAAATCCTCGAATAAAATTTAAAGACTTTAACGCATATAGTTTGGTAAAAGTTGTTGATTAGACCTCTTGCATAAATACTTAAAATGTCATTTTGAGCGGAGCGAAACATAAGAGTGAGATTCTTTCCTGCAAAACCAAGGCGTAGCTTGGCTTTTGCGTAAGGGTACCTTCCACTACGTTAGGCACTCTGCAGATCTTGCTACAGAATGACATGCCTAACTGTTTGACTTTTGCAAGAGTTATATTCAACAATCATAGATAGTCTTATGACTCTTGAATATCAATCTTCTTTTTTGCCAAAAGCCGTCTGTAAAACTACTGCAATGCCACCATCTTGGTGATATTTATCTGCCCAAGCACGGATAATTTCATCCAACTCTTCCATAGCCTGTTCCAATCGTTCTGGCTTAATATCAAACTCTTCTAACAAGCGCATGGCATTTGGTCGCCTTTCTGCCCAATTTTTCATCATTCGGAAATACCGAGCAGTATCTTCCACCATGATATAAGTGCGCTCTTGATCGTCTGCTGGCGCATAAAAAGGACGAGTCAGAGCGTAGAAGGGCATTCCCCAAGGAGAATCTATGCGTGTTACCGTACCTGAATAAATCAGACGACGCTTGATATGTTCACCTAAAGCTTCACTCAAAGGCATTTGGTGCTCAGGTGGCAAGTCTTCTTGCGATCGCTTGTGCAAAAACTCAATCAAATCCAGAAACTCGAAAGAAGTAACTAACTGAGCGTCTGGCAGATTACTCGGTAGTTTCTGCTCAATTTGTCTTTTTTCATCACTTGTCAAACTAGTACCGGGAACGCGCGATCGCCCTGGTTGCCAAGGATACTTCTCTAACCAGATATAAGGCAATTGAATCAGATAGCGAGGCTCCTGAGAACCCAGCATTTTCAGCAGTTTGCCCTCTGTTAGCGCTTGTCTAACTTCCTCGACAATAATTTTTACGCGTTTCGGCTCCAGGTGGTGCAAATGTCCTGTCATTCGCAGGTTTTGCCCCTGCTCTAGATAGGTCATGTAAATTGCACACTTTGCCGCCGTTGCAGCTGCATCTAGAAATGCCCCATGCCTGTGCCCACTCGTCCGCATGGCACTAAAAGCCAGATAAAGCATGATCTGATCCATCGCACTGGGGCTAAGACGTTTGATCAGATCTATGTCGTTACTCATATTACAGACAATTGAATAGCACGTTTACACGGTTATTAGTCAAGTGAAAATAGGTAGTATACACCCTCTTGAAGGCAATGTCTTTATTTCAGACTATTTAGTATGCAATAACTATGAGATTTTTGGTAGCCAAAATTGTTATTTACGTATTTCTTCTGGCAAACAGGTAGAAGTGATATTGTCAATATAGCTTTTCCTGCATCTAACCGAAAAATCACGGACATCGCCAAACCTCGCTTGATGCGATTTGCGTTCTGCAAGTCAACTGTGTTCCCCGTAACTTACAAAGTCTGTTAGGTTTCTCCGCTTTTTCTTCAATGTCTACTATTCAAATCAAGATGACCTTTAATAGGCCTTGGTAAATTTTGGTAGTACACAGGTGGTAGGAATTAGAGGAGGGAATTAAGAGGAACTCTCTTACTAGATGTAGCAACATTCACAGGGTATGTTGTGAATTATTATCTCGTTTACAACCTCCAGTAATATCTTGGCAGTATAGGCAGTTGACTTGAGGGCAAATTGTAGACATCAAATAAAGCAGGTAATTCCAATTTCAAAATACCTTTAGGTTTTTCCAACATCATTACTTAATACCATAGCATTTTTTCTATAAAATAGGTATAAAGTAATGTTTAAATAGAAATAAAGTCATGTTTTTTAACCTAGATAAGTGATGAATAATTTCGATATTTTATACTTCCAGAAATCAAGGTTTCTTGATATTTGGAATATACTAACAAGCAAAAATTTTATTCATTCTTTTGTGCTGACAGGGATGATACAAAACTCACGGTGTATCTACTCAGACTAATGTTTATATCTACAGCACTATTGCAACCAGAGAGTTAACGAGTAATTAAACATAACAAAATCGTATTTTGGATTTGGTTTCATGATTATTTGCAAGATTTTACCAGATAAGTTTCTGAATTTTGATCACAACAAAAAATTAGAATTTTGTTATTGAGCTAATTTTTTTGCTGCTTTCAAGTAGGTTGCTTATCTACTGATTGACCTATTTGAGGAACTAGATCTGTGTGGATGAGTTGCTAATACCTACAGCAGGTTACTGTACAAAAAGCTATCTTCTGAGCATTTACGCGATCGCATCTCAAGTTGACTCGCTTTGTGATGAGCGATCGCTTTTGTTATCTGAAAAACCCGATCAATTTTGATATTCACTGAATTTACATCAGCAGCGAAGATTTCCATTTGAAATCCGCCTAACGCATTATTGCTTGGTAAATTCCGATCAAGGACACGATTGCTATGTTCAACCTCATTCTGTGCCTCTATATCAAAGTCTGGAGCATCAAAAGCATTTGTGAGCTTAGTATTAGAGTTGTTTGTCATTTGAGTCTCTCAAATATTTAAAGGTAGTAAATAAGCTGTTGCGTGTTTAATCACACTTTTTTGTGTATCCTTCCGGGGAAGCAAGCTACACGTAGCAGCGACCACAGGAGAAGGTTGTCAAAGGTCAAGAGGAGCCAGTCATGTGCGGAGGTTCCCCACGTTGAATGAACTGGCGTTCAAGAGTCAATATTTACTCTGGACTGGAGGACATTTGACCTGAGCTTTCAGAGTTTTTAATTCTGCTCCTGATAGCCATCACGCATAATTATGTAAATTAAACGAGCAACAGCTTTCGACAACACAATTATTCCTAATTACAACTTATACTTACGTGGTTCCCTCACGCTTATCAGGATAAATATACAAAAATCTCTTATAAGTGGTAAATATTAATCGCTTATTTATAGGATTTATTAGCTACTTAGCCATCCAAAAGCTATAACCGCAAAGATTTTAGTGGTGTATTTCAAACTGAATCCCATTGACGCAGGCTACTCCTATCTTCTCTCTGACAATGGGACTAATATATCTATAGAAAGCACTAACTAAGAGGAGTTATAAGCATATACATTAGCTGAGATTCTGGGTTGAAAGTAGTGGAAGTTCAGTAACTCCCACCGTGCATCAGCTGATTACGACGCATCATTTAATTCGTAGAACTAGAAGATTTTACCTGATTTCGCATTTTTTCCAAGCTGAAAGCAGCTGCGCCAAAAGTCACTAATAACACTCCCATAATTTGTACAATATCCAAGTTTTCTTGAATAATTAACCCAGCGAAAATCACGGTTAGAACCGGGACACTAGCACCGATGATCGGTGACTGTAAAGCACCTAAGTTACGTGTGCCAAAAATATTGAATAAATAGCCAGAGAGGGTCAATACACCCAAAATAAACGCGCTTAAGACAAGTTCCAACATCTTAGAGGGGTCAACTAGCAAGTTCCATTCGCCTGGTAAAGGTAGCATCAAACAGATAAAGCTCAACAGCAACATGGTGGCGAAGTTAATTAAAGTAAAAGTTACCGGATGTAGTTGGTCAGCGCATATCCGTGTCAGGATGACATAACCAGCAAAAGCTGCTCCAGAAATGATTGCGGCGCTGCTTCCTAGGGAAATATTATTGCCCATACCAGTGCTGAGAGAACCTGCTAAAACCAACAATTCACCGCAGCAAATCGCGGCGATCGCACTTCCACCCAATGCACTTGGGCGATCGCGAAACAGAAACCACCCTAATAGTCCGCTCACAATTGGATAGATAAAGAAAAGCGCGATCGCCATCCCAGTCGCTACTTGACCGATAGCAGTGTAGATTAGTACCTGAGACACAAACAAAAAGCACCCACTCACAACCGACATCACCAAAATCCGTTGTGTAGTTGCATTGGCAGGTGTAGAATTTCCTCGAACTGAATCAGCTAAGTTTTGGATATCTTGCCAGACTCTTGGATGTAGTATGGGAGCTAAAAGTACCATTAACGGTACTACGACCATAAACCGCAACGTCAAAATTAGTAGAATATTGCCCAAACTCGGTGAGAGCAAGCGCTCCACCTCTACCACTCCAAAAATTTGGGAACCTTCATGGAAAATTATTTTGATCGCTACGTTGTAAAGTGACGATATCACCGTTGACAACACAACTAGCAACAAACCTATCTGGATAGACGATAAGGCTTGGGAGCTAGGCAATCGCGAAGTTTTTGCTCTTTGGCGTGACGCTTGTGTAGTCGGAGGCTCTAGCGTAGTTTTACTCTTTGACAAGTCCTTGCTGAGCACAGAAATTGGTTCGTTGACATTTCGCCTTGGTGGCGGTTGTTTTCCTCCCTTTTGTGGCGTTGGCGTAACAGGCGGGGATATAGTTTCGCTTTTTGACGATTCCTTGCTAAGTATAGAAATCGGTTCGCTTTGATTTCGCCTGAGTGACGATTGTTTTGCTCCCTGCTGTGGTGTTGACGCAGCAGCAGGCGGGGACATAGTTTCGCCCTCTGACAATTCCCTAGGGATAACAGAAATCGGTTCAGTAACGTTTTGCTTAGGTGGCGGTTGTTTTACTCCCTGCTGTGGTGTTGACGCAGCAGCAGGCGGGGATACATCGCCCTTTGACAAATCCTTGCTGATGATAGAAATTGGTTCGACAACATTTTCTATTGGTGGCGATTTCGCAGCAGACGGCTTTGGCGTAGTTTCGCTTTGTGACGATTCCCTAGAAATAATAGAAATTGGTTTGGTAGCGTTTTCTATTGGTGGCGGGATTTTCGCAGCAGGCGGCTTGGACGTAACTTTGCTTTCTGGTAATTCCCTAGGGATAACAGAAATTGGTTCAGCAGCCGTTCTTGCGACTTCGCCAAGTTGCGGCGATGTCTCAGAACTCTTCTTTTGTGGCTCAGTCGGTTGCAACACAGTAGGCGCACTTACTGCGGCTGCTTTTCGTGAAGTTTCTTCTATTGTCTTTTCTAGTTTTCCCTGTAGGCGATTAACGAACTCCGTTAAAATCTCTTCCCCTTGCTGCTGCTGGCTATACATCCGAGACAACTGTTGGGAAAGATTACTTTGGTAGTTCTTTAGTTCTTGTTGCAGTGAGTTAAAGGTGATAGTAACAGTGTCATCCAGACTGCCAAACATGTGTTCGACTTTTTCATTGATCTCACCTGCTACCTTATTGCTCACTTCAGCTGATTTCAGCGCAGATCGTTCATAGGAATTTTCATCTACTTGGGTTGCTAAAGTCGCTAGAGAGGATTGCAGTTGTGAAGATATATGCTTCGCCAGAACTTCTGCTAGCTGACGAATTAACACTTGCTGCTCGGTGATTTGACGCACCTGTTGCAAATGTTCTTTTTCCTCTAGCAAGTGTTGAATGTCATCAGTTAATCGGTTTTTTTCCGATTGAAGCCGCTTTACGTCTTCCTGCAACGATCTGATGACATTCTGCTGGAGATTTTCTAAATCCTCAACTACAGCCCAGAGGGCATTTTCTGCTGCTCTGGATAGCTCGCCTCTGGCTCGCGGGTTTTCTGGTTGCTTCTCGAATCGCCCCATTAGCTTCTAACCTCTAACACCTTGACGATAAAGCTGCTTCCCGTACACTTGACTGGCGCTCATACTAATTTCCTGTATTTTGTCAGATAAACTAAAAATTTTAACAGTACTTCCGCATTTCAACGTAATTCTGTCATTCTGAACACATGGTTGGCAAAGTTTGAAAAAGGCAGAGGAGCAGAGGGAAGAATTAAAAGGAGATTTCACCCGTTTTTAATTACAGGCGCATAAGTTAAAAATTGTGTGTGGGGCTTGTACCCCTGCTGCTGATCTCTTCTGGTCAAATTTGCCCCACTGTTTACTATACGGTGTTGTTTTTGGCATTGATGAGCATCTGGTCAGTTTGATTTCTATCAACTATTAGCCAGCGAGATTTTTACTGCTAAAAAAATCTCACGCCAAATAAATACCTATTGTTTTGATGGCAATAGTAATTGTCAAAGACTTGCAGATGCGTGCCTTGCTACAACAAAATTATCTGACTTGTAAGACTAATATGTAAATTCGTGTGGAATGTAACTTGTGTGACAGTTTACATCTTTAAATGGAGATTAGAGTATCTTTGCTATGGAAATTTAAAGTATTTCCATCTCCTGCACAATATTTTAATGAATGAGCAGCCATTCTGCAAAAATGCGCTTTAACTTTAGCGTTGTAGCAGTCTATTTTTTGCTATGAGCAAATATATTAAATGGAAAACATCAGGAAAATATTAATAATTATTAGAAAAAGAAAATTCGAGCGAGGCTAAAGATCGCAGCACTGAGAACAGCACTCACGGGGACTGTAATTAGCCATGCGGCGGCGATACCTTTTAGAGTTTTGCGCTGAATAGATTTGATATTTTGTATTAATCCAATACCAACTACACCACCGACAAGGGCGTGGGAGGTGGAGACAGGTAAACCTAGCCGGGAGGCTAGGAGAATGGTGGTAGCAG
Source organism: Nostoc sp. MG11 (assembly GCF_014904695.1). GTDB lineage: Bacteria > Cyanobacteriota > Cyanobacteriia > Cyanobacteriales > Nostocaceae > Komarekiella. Next base: position 325,905 of record NZ_JACXXN010000003.1, read on the forward strand.
TGGCAAGTTCGGCACAAAATCCGCTACTAGGTTCCAAGGAAATGATGCTTTCGCCAATAGTGGCGATGACTTTTTTTCCCCATACGGCTAAACCAGCAACAATACCAGCACCACCAAGGATTAAAATCCATATAGGGATAGTGATGCCATTTGTGGGTACGCTACCAGTGCGATTGATGTAGACGATCGCAGCTAAAGGAGCGATCGCATTTCCAACATCATTAGAACCATGAGCAAAGGCCACAAAGCAAGCACTCAATACTTGGAATCGAGCAAATAAGCGTTCGACGGGATTGGGGGCTGGAGATTTCTTACTCTTATTTTCCTTGTGTCTATCACCATCTAGCTGTCGCCAACTGATGATCGTGAGTCCAACTGCTGCTACTGAACCCGTTAGCAGGGGGATGTCATGAGCGGGTATTTTGAAACCAAGCTCAATTAAAAAATTGGTTAGCGGTTGAGTTAGCGAAGGTAGCACAATTACGCCAAGTACACCTAGCAGAACTGCACTCAACCAGGGAATCCACTCTTGCAACTGCACCAATTGATTTGGTTGATCCAAAATCCAGCGCTTAATTTGACTGTAAAATAAAGCCGCAATTGCACCACTGATAATCGGCGTTAAAATCCAGCCAATAGTAATTGGGCCAATTGATGACCAATCAATTGCACTCACTCCCAAAGCTACCCAACTAAATCCAGCGATCGCACCAACAACCGCATGAGATGAGGATACAGGTAAACCGCGTGAGGTAGCAATTTGCAACCACACTCCACTCGCCAGTAACACCGTTACCATCCCAGTCACCAATATTTGGGGCGTAGCGGCGAATAAAGCAGGATTAGTGATTTTTGTCGCTAGGGTTTCTGTTACCTCATGTCCAAATAATGTAGCGCCCGTAAACTCTAATACCCCAGCAATAATTAGCGCTTGTTTCAGAGTGACAGCTTTGGAACCAACCGAAGTTCCCATTGCGTTAGCAACATCGTTAGCTCCGAGATTGAAAGCGACGTAGAAGGCTAGGAGGGCTACAGGAATTAGGGTTATAAGCATTTTATCTAGGCTGAGTTATGTTAGCGGTAGCAGGGTGTTTAACCCGTGCTGAATGGGGGAGTGGAGAAGGTAATACCAATAAAAAGAATGTGACAGATAGACCATGTAGAGACGTTGCAATGCAACGTCTCTACCAAAGGATTTGTTGCTTAGGGATAAATTAAGATTTTGTAAGTTTCCGCTGTGGGTGCGATCGCCTGTGCGACCGCTGCTGATAAATCTTTTAATGGATAGCGATCGCTAATCAATGCCTCTACATCAATCCGGCGATTAAACACGATATCAGCGGAGAGATTTTGCAGGCGGTAGGATGAACTGTAACTACCCATCAAATCAATTTCCCGGCGATAGAGAATATTGGGGTTGACAGGAATTTCCACCTCATCGGGGAATTCCGCAAAAAACAAGATTTTACCGCCTTTGCGGGTACAGTCAATTGCTTGAAAGAAAGCTTTTTCACTGGGGACAGCCAATAAGGTGACATCAACACCTAATCCACCAGTGAGCGCATGAATTTTGGCGGGTAAATCAGCATCACGAGCATCAAAAGCCGCCTCTGCACCAACATTCAATGCTTTGTCAATTCTAGAAGGCAGTAAGTCGGTGGCGATCGCTTTTGCTCCGAAATACTTCACCAACATGATAAACATTAATCCAATTGGCCCAGCACCAGTCACTAAAACAGTTTGTCCTGGAGCTATTTGAGCTTTTTTCACTGCTTTCAAGCAGCAGTTAGTCGGTTCTACAAAACTTGCTTCTTCAAAACTGATATGATCAGGGATGGGAATTAGCCCACCGTTTTGTACAATATGTCCTGGCACTTTGACATAATCGGCAAAGCCGCCACCACTGGCGTTGAAGCCTGCGGTCGTGGAAATATTTTTGTAGACATTGCACATTGAGAAATTGTCATTTAGGCAGTAAGCGCAACGCATACACGGGATGTGGTGCATCACCGCCACCCGTTGTCCTACTTGCCAACCTGTGACATTATTTCCTAATGCTGCGATCGTCCCAGCAGTTTCATGTCCAAAAATGCGTGGCGGTTCATATAGGGGATAACGAATTTTTTTTATATCTGACTGACACAACCCCACTACCCGCACCTGTACCAGCACTTCATCTGGTTCCAGCGTTGGGACTGGGATATCTTCGTAAGACAGTTGATTGACGCCTCTAAATACCTGTGCTTTCACGTTGGTTTTTCACCGCTCAACGATACTAGATGTAACATTAGCAGTCAACGTTAAGCTAGCAGGTTTGAGATTTCTGTGTTTTAGCTTGTTCTAGTTCTAGTTCTTGTTCTAAGCTCTGTTTAAATATTTGGAGCTTCAACATCCGCCGATGAAAGATATCCCCCAATTCCGCCATTCTCAAGCCTGAGGATCTCACCCCGGTTGTCTTTAGCCGTAATAGTTAGAATTTCCCCTTTTTGCCAGAGTCGATACCGTTCACCCTCAAAGCATCGACCACCTTCAGGTGCTTTATTTGCAAACTTACTGTTCAAAGCTTTTTTGGCAGTTTGCACAATTTCGTCAGAATAAAGTTGGCAGCGAATACTACGAGCAAATTTTGGTACTCTATTATTTTTTTCTAACTTGTCAAGCAACTCAGTAACGGTCACTGGACGTTTAAGCTCATTAGACTGCTGCCAAATAATTTTAATCATTATTCCTGGATGTTGCTCATCAAGGTAAACCAAAAAATCATCTGGATGCCAAGCCTCAATCTGATAAGGAGCAAGAGCTTCTACAGTAAAATGTTTGAGGTTAGCAGTAACGATGACTTCTGCTTTGGCAACTATAGCAGCAGCAACAACATGGCGATCGCCTATATCATTTGTCATTGCTGCAACTAGATACTCTAGTACTTCCACCATCGCATCAGGAAAGTTTGTCTTGATTTGTTCTTGAAAGTATCTTTCCTTGGCATTTGTCATCCTCCCATTCTTTACAAGGTTGCGAGTAGCGCCATCCAGAATTTCTTGTGAAAAATGAAGTTCGTATAACTCTGCCTCAGCAGCACGCATAAGGGTATCACACAAAGGCATAGGGTAGATGACACAGGAATCCAAAACAACCGAGAGTACCATGTTACTGATCTAATTAGCTACTCTCCTCATCATAGAATCCCTCATCTTCCAAAAACTGAGTAAATTGCTTAAGTCCTTCCTGACGCTTACTATCGCGCTGTTTTTTATATTTCACTAAATCCTCAAAACGAACACGCCGATGTGTTCCCACCATAATGTGGGGGATTTCCTTCTGTTCTAATAATTTAATCAGATGGGGACGTGAAACTTTAAGAAAATCTGCTGCTTTTTGAGTCGTTAATTCTCGATCTTGAATAACCACAGACACCACTTTACCTGATGCCATTGCGTGAACAACTTGATGCAACACCTGGTACACCGAATCAGGAATGGTAATTTGTTCTCCGTTAGCTCCTACCAGTTTCGCCTGGGAACCTTTAACGCTAAGTATGCGCTCAAGTTCCTTGATAGGTTGGGCTTCTAGGTTTGGAGATATTACAGAATCTAAAGACACGTTATGTCTTAACATCATAAATTTGTCTCCTACTTTGTCGTGGGGCTTGTCATCATCAATGCAATTTACACACTGTCAATCCTATTTACAGTTTATCTTACTCACGACATAAACGAAATATCCGAAAAATAAAATAGCTTATTATCAAGATGCAGAAATTCTTAGGTTTAACCATTAGCTTATCTGCTGTTATCTGGTTTGTGACTACAGCAGCCTTTAGTCTTCCGCTCTCAAAAAACCAGACATTAAACAATTTGGCTGAAAAAGCTAAGTTAGAGGTTTCTAAAACTACAGGAATCTCGACTGACCATCTCAGCATAGCTAACACAGCAAATCTAGCTGATACTGGAATCACGCGGTTTAAGCTAAGAGATATTCAAGGCAATATGTATGGTGTATCCCTTGATAGTGTTGGTAATCTAGTTAGTCAGGAAGCGTTAGAGCGAGCTATTCAGGCAATCAACAATAAAGGCTTCATCGGCAAATTAGAGGCTGAATTAGCTAATCGCATCGGTCAAGGAAGCAATAGCCCAATCAGGGTCGTTTTTTCTCTGAGAGCGAAAACAGTTAGGCCCTACGGGCAATCAAACCGCGCCGAGTATCAAAATTACTTAAATACTCTTAGATCTCACTATGCGGTGGTTCAGCAACCTCTTGTAAACCAACTTCAGGAAAGTAACCAGCGAGTCATTTATCAATCTCTTTATACACCAATGGTGGTGGCGGAAGTCACTCCTTCGTTAATCCAAGCGATCGCTGCTCGTTCTGATGTAGAGCGAATCTACCTTGAGCGACGAGGAAGTCCAAGGTAGAACTGATCATAAATCGCCCCAGCAAAAACTAGGGTTTTACTGGAGCAGCAGAAACAATGGCAGTCGTATAACTGGTCTTTTTCTACGAAATCTTCTTAATATTAGCCTTCGCAACTATGGCAGTAGTAGCTCTCTTTACCAAAGGACGCCGATAGGTGGGGAAAATTTTGTCTAACTTCACAAAGAAACGGTATTCAAAAACTAATAATAATTATTTGCAATAATTTCGTTGATGTTGTAAGCTTTCTCAAATATATTGAATATTTTTATCAATAAGTTTTTGCAGGAGGTCTGACACGTTGGTAAGCCTGGCTGGAAAAATCAGATGGAATCAGATATGGCAACTCATAGTTATTAGTTACAAAAATCTTAATTAGTGTATTGAAAGTTTATTCTATTTACAGGAAAATCAGGATGTCGAAACTGCCGGATGTTCTTTGGTTAAATACAAGCCCTAGTTTGCAATACTTTGCTCAACCGCTGCTTTGTTACCTATCATCTCAAGTGACAATGCAAGAGTGGAAATATCACCAAAGCCAAGATGAGGTAAGTTCACTAGATGCTGCTGTTGTTCTACTTCATGATTACCTCAAATCCTGCAATCGACCTGTTCACCTGATTGGTCATAGTACAGGAGGATTACTAGGGCTACTTTATAGTCGTCGCTATCCAGAAACAGTCAAGTCTTTGACGCTATTAGCTGTGGGTGTGGATGCAGCGGTTGATTGGCAAGCTCATTACTATACTCACCGTCAGTTTTTAAGTCGCCAGAAGCTTCTGACTGATATGGTTTACAACTTGTTTGGCTATCAAGATAAATGCACTCTCAAGAGTTTGACATCTCTTCTAGAGCAAGACTTAGATTGTTCGCTCTCTCCCCATTCTCTTTTTGAGAGGGTAAGTATGACTGCAAACAGAGTTCCAGTACCTTTGATGGTTTGTGGTAGCTTAAACGATATTGTTGTTAAACCTGATGCACTGCAAGGATGGCGATCGCATCTAAAGGATGGCGATCGCTTATGGTCTTGTTTGGAAGGATGGCATTTCTTTCACTTTTTCCAGTATCAGCTGGTAGCAGAACAGCTACTCGACTTTTGGAAGTTTATACGTGTGTCAGATTCGGTGTATTCCTGTTTGCAACGTTAGGCAGAAATAAATAAGGATATATCTTAAAAAACCCTTTTAATTTAAGGAATCCGAATAGCGATCGCACTCAGTTTGAAGTAAAAACTGGAATGCGATCGCTTTTTTTAGGACAATATGTCGGAACTCCTGTGAGGTTAAGCAATGGTTAATCAGACATACACAACTGATGTTTTAGTTGTCGGCGGAGGAACCGGAGGTACTGCTGCGGCTATCCAAGCGGCGCGACGGGGAGCCAAAACTATTCTCGTGAGCGAATTTCCTTGGTTGGGAGGGATGCTAACGTCGGCTGGGGTGTCTGCACCCGATGGCAATGAATTAGAAGCCTTTCAAACGGGTTTATGGGGTGCGTTTTTGCAAGAATTGCGACATCGACAGCCAGGCGGATTAGATAACAGCTGGGTCAGCTTTTTTAGTTACGATCCCCGGATTGGGGCAGAGATTTTTGCAGATTGGGTGCAGGAGTTGCCTAATCTGCAATGGTTTTCTGGGCAAGTGCCAATAGAAGTTTACCAACAAGGTGATTTGATCACTGGCGTCCGCTTTGCTGATTTTACTGTCACAGCCAAGATTATTCTTGATGCCACAGAATTAGGAGATTTATTAGCTTTAGCTGAGATACCTTACCGCTGGGGTTGGGAGTTGCAATCTGAGTGGGGAGAACCCAGCGCACCAGTGACTTTTAGCTCTTTCACCAAAAGATATCCAGTCCAAGCACCCACTTGGGTAGTGGTTATGCAAGACTTTGGTGAAGCCATCGCCCCAGAAATTCCGGCGGCTCCTAACGAAAATCCATCGCTGTTTACAGGTGCTTGGGATGGCTACGGAGCAAAGACATTTTTGAATTATGGACGTTTGCCTGGTGGGCGATTCATGATTAACTGGCCAATCTGTGGCAATGACTACGGTGAAGGAGTAGAGCGTCTGATAGATTCAGAACAAAGCAGAAGAGAATTCCTCCAAGAATCTCGCTGGCACAGCCAAAATTTTGCTCGTTTTATCCAAAATCAGCTTGGACGTCGCTATGGTTTAGCAGAGCAACTGTTTCCTTCTCCTTCTAGCGCTTTTGCGCTGCATCCCTACTACCGAGAAAGCCGCCGCTTAGTTGGACTAACTACTGTTCGAGAACAGGATATCTTGCCAGTAGCAGGAGGTAGTGTTGCATCTATATTTCATGATGCGATCGCCAAAGACGTTGGCGTTGGAGAAGCCTCTGGTAGAGAAGCGATCGCTTTTGGAAACTATGCCAATGACCATCACTATCCTGGCGTTCAGTTCCCACTACAACCTAAATCTCTCCGCTGGGGAGGACGTTGGACTGGAACTCCCTTCACAATTCCTTACAGTTGCTTAATTCCAGCCGCAACAGATGGTTTCTTGGTCTGTGAAAAGAATATTTCTGTTTCCCATATTGCCAATGGGGCCACTAGATTACAACCTGTGGTTATGGGTATTGGTCAAGCAGCGGGTATGGCAGCGGCGATGTGCGTTGAGTTAAACTGTCAACCAAGAGATTTAGCTGTTAGGGTGCTACAAGCCGCTTTATTACAGGATCATCGTGCAAAAGCGGCAATTTTTCCTTTGTTTAATCTTCCACCCAATCATTCGGATTGGCTGCACTGGCAACTGTATTACTTAGATAACCCACAAGCCTATCCAGCAAGTGGTAATTGCCCATCGTGGGATAAATCTTATGACTCTGCTTTTGACAAGATTTTAATACGAGAAAGTCACTGCTTCCAAGGTATTTTACACCACTTAGATCAGCAAAACTACAGATTTACTATCACCACACCAGCTGAAAATCAAGGGCAAACTTGGCAGCTTGTGACTTTGCGATCGCATATTAATGAGCAATTGCAAATTTGTCCCCACGATCAATTAATCACAGTATGGGGTCGTCAAAATCACGTCGGTAATTGGTTATTAGTCGAACATCTAGATAGAGTACAAAAGTAGTTTATTTTCAGTAAAGAACAATACTTTTTTGCAAATTGTCCGGATATTCATCAAAAAGCTAAGTATCAGTGAATTGGAGAGTTCCAAAATAGACATCTGCTATGCGTGCTGCCATTTCACTTTTAGTATCGAGTCTGGCGTTCGGCCCCTTAGCTTCTAACTGCCAAGCAATGGTCAATCAATTATCCGATCAATTGCTTTCTACGCCTGATTCACAACAGTTGCTCTCGGCGAATAAAAATAACCCAAAAATTCCGTCTCATCGGGGTAGTGGACGCAGAGAGCTAACAGAAAATTTCGCAAATATCTATCCTATTGTTTAAGTAATTTCGGGTCATGCCTCTTATCGCAAGGGAATCAAAATACAAGAAAACAGAGTATGTGATGCTTAACATCGTTGACACTACCTCTGTAGCAGAAATACAACAGTTGACACAGAAAAAACAAAGAGCGATCGCCAAGTCTTTCAACTGTAAACTCTGTATCTATAATTAGCACGAACCCTTGCAATCAAAACGCCCACAAAATTGACTGTCTTCATCAAACGCATCACCAACTTCTCAAAAGTCAGACAAATATTGCTCGTATTTCGGGTAAGCTCTGCGTTTCACTCTTCAACCAACTTAGAAATAGATGTGACTTAGGGTATCAGTTAATCTAAAGTACATCTAATTTGCATATTTCGCTCGTTAGAAAACAAGCTTAAAGCAACCTCATCTTACTTCCAAACAGATTTTCTCATGCGTCAAGTAGCTGCTTATTTGTATCAGGAAATAAATTTTCGTGGCAACTATTCAGCATCTTTAACCGAAGCATGAAACTCCTGTCGCCTCATTTGAGCTTGTCTAGAGCATGAATCCGCAAAATTAGTATAGCTTTGTTGCACTTACCAGCAAATACTACTCTTCTTGCTTGACCTACTTTTGCATCCTAGTTAATTTTCTTCACAGCTAGCTCTTGACGAAATAACTATTAAGAAGGATCTACTAGATCATCTTAGTCATTTTATCCCCTAAGACCAGATGCGAAATTTTGCATTTGGTCTTTTTGGGTAAATTTGGGTTTTTTAACAGCAAAGTCAGCTAGATTGACTGAAAGTACTAGAAACTGTCTAGCTTGCCAACCCGCCGCAGTTTTGCGCCATTTCAAACTGGTTTATGAGCAATGAAATACTTGCTCGCAAAGTGGACTTGTATCTCAACATTCTCAAAGCCTGCTTTCTCTAAGCGTGCTACCAAGTCATCAGTAGCGTAATGCTTGTAGTAAGGTTCATGGAAAGTTTCGGGGAAAGAGTCCATCAAAGCCACCATTTCAGGTGAATCACCCAACTGAATTGAGTCACAGATAATAAAGACTCCTCCTGGTTTTGTCACCCGAAAGGATTGCTCAATCACTGTTTGGCGCACCGCCGCTGGTAACTCATGGAAGAGGAAAACAGAAGTTACAGCGTGAAAATAGTCATCTAGGTAGGGCAACTCTTCGGCATTTGCTTGTACAAGTTGCGGTAATTCTTCTGGGATTTGAGACAGTAATTCATTTGCTTTACGCAAATAAGCTGGTGACAAATCTGTACCAAATAAAGACGCTTGAGGTAGCATTGCCCGCATTAACTTCAGAGTACGACCAGTTCCACAAGCAACATCTAAAATACGGACTTGCCGTGGTGGAACAGATTCAAAGGCTTTCAACCCTTGCTTGAGAGGGGCAAGAATGCGCCGCCGCATCGCATCAGCTGTGCCACCAAAGAGGAGTTCTACTTGCAAGTCATATAAATTAGCTGATAGGTCACTCAAGTAGCCATTGCTTTGATGATGGAAGTTCTGCACGTAGTAGCTAGGATAACCATGCGTCTCAATTTCTGGCGCAAAGTCTTGATATTTATTTTGTTTAACTCGTTCCCAAATTTGCGGTAAATCTAGCCACACTAGCAGATAGTAGCGGAAAAAGTCTTCCCAAGGGTTATCAAATAGCAAACTCTCTGGATATACACCTTTTTGAGCATCTTGCCAGTCTGCTTCTAGCAGCTGATTCAATCTTTGTTGAAGTTTGAGTAAAATCTCGTTTGGGATAGGTTTGATATTCTGCCCAAGTGTGGGATAGGCTAGGTTTCTTAACTGTGAACTGAACGTTTTGTGAGCTAAACTGAAGTAATTTTTGCCCTGTTGAAGAGTTTGATAAGTCAGTTTAGTAAAAGTGTCAGACATAGAAATAGCTTGAGTTTTGAGTACTTATATTTATTCTATGTAAACAATTGTAACGAATAAATTATCTACTGTTGGAAAGGTACATACCCCAAAGCAAGACCCAACTAAAGCAAGATGTGAGTCAGCATAGCTAGGTTGAAAGAGATTTTTCCCCTAAACGCGAGAAAAAATCCCCACTTTTTCCGATAAATATAAAATTTTGTTACAAAAATAGATTCCGTAGCGTATGATACAGAATTTTTGCTATACTAATTAACAAGAGGACAAAAATAATAATACATTCATTACAGTAATCGGGAGGACTATGGTTATGTCTATCGCAGAAAAATCTCGTGCATTAATGGTGCGTCAACATCAGCAAGTCAAGAATCGTCAACAATCAATGTTGATGCGTGCTGCACAAGAACTTGGTCTACACGAAGAACTAGGCCACTACTGGAACCCCACTCAAGGAAAGATAGATCCCACCACTCGCTTGATTTATGGGCGCAGCAACGCCACCATGAGCTAGGTGTTTTGAGTGAGAGTCTAACCTGATAACTCTGCAAAAAAAGCCACCCTAGAGGGTGGCTAAACTTATGTTCTTAGATTTAGATATGGCTGTTAATTAAGCATCGTAATAGAGGTTAAACTCATAAGGATGAGGACGCAGTTGCAACTGCTTAACTTCGTTGGCCAGCTTGTAGTCAATCCAATTTTCAATGAAGTCTTCCGTAAACACGCCGGATTCTGTCAAGAAAGCGTGATCATTTTCCAATGCTTCTAATGCCAGTTCTAAAGAACCTGGAGTTGAAGGAACTTTCGCCAGTTCATCTGGTGAGAGTTCATAGATATTTTTGTCTAAGGGTTCACCGGGGTGGATTTTGTTCTTAATGCCATCGAGACCAGCACAAAGCATGGCAGCAAATGCTAAGTAGGGGTTAGAAGTAGCATCTGGACAGCGGAACTCTAACCGTTTGGCTTTGGGGTTAGTGCCAGACAGAGGAATCCGAACAGAAGCAGAACGGTTTCCTTTGGAGTAAGCCAAGTTCACTGGAGCTTCATAACCAGGGACTAGGCGCTTGTAAGAGTTGGTGCTGGGGTTGGTAATTGCCAGCAGCGCTGGTGCGTGTTTGAGAATGCCGCCAATGTAGTACAACGCCATGTCACTCAAATCAGCATACTTATCACCTGCAAACAGAGGTTTGCCATCTTTCCAGATTGACTGGTGACAGTGCATACCAGAACCGTTATCACCAAAAATCGGTTTTGGCATAAAGGTTACGGTTTTGCCATATTTCTTAGCAACGTTTTTGATTACATATTTGTAAATCATCAACCAGTCGGCAGCTTCAATCAACTTACCAAAGCGGAAACCCAGTTCGCACTGGCCACCAGTCGCAACTTCATGGTGATGCTTTTCAATGGGTACGCCGCATTTTGCCATTGTTAACAGCATTTCTGTACGGATATCTTGGAAAGAATCCGTTGGTGCTACTGGGAAGTAACCTTCTTTGAAGCGTGGTTTGTAAGCTAGGTTGGGGCTTTCTTCTGTACCGAGTTTACCAGAGTTCCAAGCACCTTCTACAGAGTCTAAGAAGTAGTAGCCTTCGTTGGCGGTTTGTGCAAACCGTGCACTATCAAAGATAAAGAACTCAGCTTCAGGGCCAAAGAAAGCTGTGTCACCAATACCAGTTGAGACTAAATAATCTACTGCTTTTTGGGCAATAACGCGTGGGCAACGATTATACCATTCCCCCGTACGGGGTTCCTTGATGCTACAAGTTATACTTAGTGTTGGCACATTCATGAATGGATCGATCCAGGCGGTATTCGGATCTAGTACCATCGTCATGTCCGATTCGTTGATCGCTTTCCAACCCCGAATACTGGAACCGTCGAAAGGTACACCATCATTAAATGAACTCTCATCGATTTGGTCATAGTACACTGTGAGGTGCTGCCAAGTCCCTACTGTATCAATGAATTTTAGATCAATGAGTTCAATTTTCTGGTCTTGGATCAACTTTAATACTTCTTGTGAGGTTGTCATTGTTACTCCTTCTGTAGCCAATTACTTAAAGTAAAACTAGAATCTTCAAAGCATCCTAACTCTGTTGAGCTGAACCAAGTTGTGACACACCTGGAATATCCTCCTGAAATATCCTAGATATAGGAGATTGCAGGATTTTGTAGCTTTTGTTACAGATTATCTGGTTTACAGGTTAGATTAACCTTTCCTAACTGTCTGCACAAAACTGTAAAGTTCATCTCAATAGGGGTCAACTTTGGCATAGAATCCTTAAGTAGCGGATGGATTGTTTTTGTGCCGAATCTATATTTAAATAGCACAAATTTTTGTTGGTGCATAAAAGCAGCCAAATAAATATCAAACCATAGATAGCAATGATTGGGAGAAAAAAGAATGCGTGATGCAGTAACAAGCTTAATTAAGAATTATGACGTAACCGGACGGTATTTTGACCGGAATGCGATCGACACCCTTAAATCTTATTTTGATAGTGGTACAGCACGAGTACAAGCGGCGGCGGCGATCAATTCTAATGCAGCGGGACTTGTCAAGCAGGCTGGCTTGAAGTTGTTTGAAGAGTTGCCAGAATTGATTCGCCCTGGTGGAAATGCGTACACGACTCGTCGTTATGCGGCTTGTCTGCGAGATATGGACTATTACCTCCGCTATGCTACCTATGCGCTGGTTGCTGGTAACACAAATGTGTTGGATGAGCGAGTGCTACAAGGATTACGGGAAACTTACAATTCTTTAGGAGTACCTATTGGGCCGACGGTTCGTGGTATCCAGATTATGAAGGATCTAGTTAAGGAACAAGTAGCAACAGCAGGTGTGGCGAATGCTGCTTTTGTAGATGAGCCGTTTGACCACATAACTCGTGAGTTGAGCGAGCAGGATATTTAGTTACTCAAGAATAAGCATAAAATATGGCGATCGCACTTTTGTCTGTGTTGGGAAAGAGCGATCGCTTTTTTATCCAAGTTTTCGCCACCAAAGGGCAACATAAAGCCGCTATAAAATAATTTTGCTTTTTAAAGTGCTGTTAGTTAGCGTAGCCCGTGCTGAGTAATAATACATTGAGTGGCGATCGCTCCGAATCGCTTATTTACTCATTAGACTAGTCACAATTTCTCAATTTTTACAAGACCGCCTTCGATTACCTCTACTGTTAATCTGTAATCTTCCATCAGTGACATGCCGACAAGTGGATCTGATTCAGCTTCATCAATCGGAATGGTTAGTAATTGCTCATCCCAGACAACAATAGCTTCATAGACATCAAACACACATTCGCTACCATCTCCTAGAATTGCTCGTCCTCGTCTTTTCCAGGGTAGTTTTAATGCAGCAATGAAATCGGGCGGTAGGGATAACCAACCGTTAAAACCTGTATCAACAATAGCGGTTTGCTCATGTACTTTAGCATTAGCACCGTAAATACCCAGAAGAATAATTGGCTCGTAGTCAGCATTCACACTTCCAACAATCATTTTGCTTTGTGGATACGACTAGATCCGAACCGACGGACATAGCGAGAACCAACACGCACAAACCAGATTTGTGCATCTGGGTAGCGAGTCTCAAGACGCCTTGAGGCATTGATTTCATCAGTGTCTATTTCCCAGTCACCTGTCTCGATGTCGATTGCAACAATCTTGCCATAATTACCTGCTTCGACTTGTGGGCGCACTTGAGAGTCGTAGATTTCATCACCGCGACGAGCAAATTCCTCTTTACTGTAACGAGGTTGCCGTAATGGCATAATAACTCCTCCGTAGCCTTAGACCACTGATTAAGAAAGAAAAACTCTTTTAGTGTTTATTGTAAACTGGATAGTTGAATTAGATTCGCTAATCTTGCGATCGCCTATAAATTTCAGCAATTTTCAAGTCAAGTTATACTAATTCGTAATTAAGACATATTTTAAAAAGACTTAATACAGTCTGTCTTTAATACATGCTTTCCTAATTTGGTGTTAATTGGCTAAACAACGACTCGACACACTATTAGTAGAACTTAATTTATGTTCTTCTCGCGCCTTGGCACAGAGGTTAATTCAGGCGGGGGAAGTTACTGTTAATAACCAGGTAATTGATAAGTCTGGTACAGAAGTTGATGTTTCGGCTCAAATAAAAGTTAAAGAGCGATCGCCTTTTGTTTCTAGAGGCGGTGAAAAACTCCTCAAAGCTTTGACGGTGTTTGCTATTCCCGTAGCAGGACGCATTTGTTTAGATGGTGGTATTTCTACGGGTGGCTTTACCGATTGTCTACTACAAGCTGGAGCAAAACAAGTTTATGGTATTGATGTCGGTTATGGACAAGTTGACTGGCGGTTGCGAAATGATTCGCGGGTAATTTTGCGCGAACGCACCAACTTGCGACAACTAAAACCAGATGAGTTGTATATGGAAGATGACCCGATTCCTGATTTTGCGGTGGTGGATGTATCTTTTATTTCCTTAACCAAGATTTTGCCTGCTTTGTGGCAGCTAACTCAAGCTAACCGGGAAGCTGTGTTGTTAGTCAAGCCACAGTTTGAAGTCGGGAAATCCCGTGTAGGTAAAAAAGGCGTTGTGCGTGATCCTAACGACCAAGCTGATGCCATTTTTCAGGTTTTACAGGCGGCTCAAGAATTAGGATGGAAATACAAAGGCTTAACTTGGTCGCCGATTACTGGCCCTGCTGGGAATATAGAATATCTCTTATGGTTGGGAATAAATAGTGAGACACCACCGCCTGATTTAGCGGCAATTAAGCAAATAACCCAATCAGCAACAGTTGATTTACGGAAGAATTAAACGTCGTAGATTAGGCATTCTACTGCTTCGGGATGGCGATCGCAGTAGTTTTCCAAAGATGTTTTTTTGTGTTTTACTTGCTGTTGATGAGATTTCTCTGCTTGCAATTCTTCTACAATGTCCCAGGCTACAGCACAATTAGCAGAATCACTACCACCTTGTTCACAGGTTGCACGAGCTTCAGTAATAGCTTCGAGAATAGCTTGCTCAATAGTTGCAGTTTCAGCAGCTTGGTTTCCGTTTAGGCTTGTTGTCATGATCCTTTCACCTTGTTTACTGAGATAGATGTTAACTAGTAGAGCTTCTAATGACTGTACTAAGCTCATATTTCTAGTTTAGATAGGCTTAACAAAAAATGCTGTGGTAAACACCGTCATTTTTTATCAAATTTGAGTGGGAATTACCCTCTTGTCATCGTTGATTCAAAAAGATGTGAAAACAACGTTGGTCATTTTTTCAATTCTGCATCTAAAACTGAGAATGTAAATCAATTGTCATAGGAGCTTGATAGAAGTTGATAAACTCTGATAAACGATAACAATTAACAAAACAATTTTTAGTTATTCTCAATACTTGATTCCTAATTCCTGTCGCAGACGATACAGAATTGTATTTTGATCAACTTGAGAAAGAATTTCTTGAATGACGCTGCTAGCGCCCAATTGTCCCCAAGTGCAGCCTTTTTCGAGATATACTTGGGCGGCTTTGCCAACGGAGTATGCACCATAACCAGCGATACCAGCTTGAGCGATCGCACTACCAGCATAAGCAGTAATATTGGTGGGATTATCACCACTAGCAATTGCAGCTGTACTCTTGCCCAAACCTAATAAGAAACTACTGCCTAATTCTCCTAGTAGCAAACCACCAGAACTAAGTAAAATCGTTTTTAAAATTTTACTTGCTTCATAGCTAGTCATTGGTAAACCATACAATCTGGCTAAAGAGCGAATTAAAGCCAAATCAGCAAATGTTCCACCGAGAATATCTAAGAAAGCAATGGGATTTAGCGCCACTGCTAAAGCTTTGTATTTAGTAAATTGCCAGATAATTTCTTCCGCTTCTTGTTCGCGTAAGTCGATAGTTTTTTGAGCGATCGCCTCTTCTGCATCCCGTGCTTGGATAAGTGCGTTTAAAGCTAGAAGCGATCGCCCTTCCCGATTCAGAATATTCAAAATTGTTTCTTTAAGTTCGTCTACTTGGGTTGGTGGTGTTTCCCATTCATAACTAACACGACCATCTGGCCATTCAACCCGTACTTCCATTGGTGCTGGTTCAGCCGCCACCATCACAATTTCATCAGGTAATAGTGGCTTGGCTTGGCTATGTCCTGCACCTAATTGTTGCAAGTTTTTGTAAATTGCTGCCCGGTCTATATCTGGGTATAAATCAATTTTGTTAAACACCAAAATCAAGGGTTTTTGTGACTGGCGCAATTCTAGCAGTGCTTGATACTCAGTGCGGGTAATGTCACCAGAAACGACAAATAAAATCAAATCTGCCTGACGTACAACTTCCCGCGCCATTTGCGCCCGTGACTCGCCCTCGATTTCATCTAATCCGGGAGTATCAATTAACTCCACCAGTACCTTACCACCTGGCTGCCATCGCACGGAACGAGGCCATTGGGTGACACCATTTAGAGGGCCAGTTTGCAGAATCTTGTCTCCCAGTAAGGCATTCAATACTGCTGACTTCCCACGACTCACCAAACCAAAGGCGGCAATTCTAATCACGTTAGAGTCAAGCTTGTTGAGTGTGGAGTTCAAAGCTTCCAATTCAGGTTTCACCAAACCTGCTAATTCGGGGCTTGATGAAAGTTGTCCTGACTTGCGAAGATATCCATACCAAGATAGCGCTTGTCTGAGACTGGCGCGGGCACGGTTTAAATGGGTTTCTTGCAGATTACGCACGAAGTTAGGTTGATTCAAAGTTGGATAAACAACAAGCTACATATCCATTTTGAACTAATTCTAAACTTGATTAAACTCAGATCTTCCACTCCTTACAACAACCGCCGAGGAATTAATTCCTTGGCTAATAGCAAAAGTCATCTAAAGACGACTGGCGAAGGATTTTAGTCCACTAGCGTTGAGTTTGGCTATGAGCGCAGAAATTTATTTCCGGGCGCGAACGTGGGTTAAAACTCTTTAATTTTTTATTAGTTCGCGTAGTAGCGAATTCTATTAACTCAATACTTTTCAAACTAATATCGATTTAAAACATGGGATTATGTTGATCATCCCAACACTTGCGATCGCGCCAATTTCTACCACTATATTGACATTCGGATGCATTATCTATCCAAGGAATTGATGTAGAGTAATGCGAGGATTTTATAGAAGTGAATAAGCTGGCAGTCAATAAAGAAAATATTGAAGACAAGGTGATTAATGTACAAATTGGTAAAGTTATTAAATATCCAATAAGTAGCACAGTGTTACTGTGATTCAAAAAATCTTTGTTTAGTTTATTCCGACTATTCTTTGAGCTAGGTTTGAAATTAAAAAAAAACATAGTAGATGATCTGCCCGATGAATGCCAGTTTCTATTAGCCCGAATTTCCACGTATAAACATTATTGGGGCTGTATACTTCTGGTGTCAAAGGTGCAAGTAACGACTTTTTGAAACTTTTACTTTCTACAGGCTAAAAAACGTTTTTAATGAAAATATGTTGAAGGTACTCGCGATCGCTCTTACGTAATTTCTGGTAAATTCAATCTCTAGTCTGCTCTCGCTGATACTGCAAAAACTATTTGTATAGTTCTGGATTGTTACATGTCTGAGTCCACGAATCATGGTCGGCTTCTAAGTAAACTGCGTATTTAACTTGGATGTACCCACTACCCACGTTAAAAGGATAATTGGTAAGGTTAAAGGGTAAAAGATAAAACATCTTTTCCCTTTACCCCGCCAAGTTCCCTTGGCAAACTGCTAGTTATTACCACCAAACCCGGTTTCCATTCTCGTCAACTCGTGCTTCCCTAATTACATCAGAAATTTCTTCGGCATCTTTAACATGGTGAAGCGCCTTTTTTTCACCATCGGGTTCATCTACAACAAAGTAAGTTGGCACTGTAATATGATCGCCTGTAATGTCTGGTGAATCAACAGCTACCTGCTTAGCCTTTTCTTCTATTGATTGAGGCTCATCTGCGATCACATCTCCCGGATTCGCAGTTAAATTTCTTTCCTTCACGTTAGGTTCTGGCCGGGAATGAGTATCTTCACTGACTGGTTGATTAATTTGATTTTCTTGATTATTATCAGTCATGGCTTTTTCAATTAATAAATCTGCTCTCTACTAAATGGCATTTTAAAAAATAAAAGGTATTAATAGTTCTTTCTCTGGAGAGAGTTTGAGAATATATCTATAAGTTACATATCTTAGGTTAGATATTAAATAACATATTTATAAATAGTCTCCTACTTTAGAGATAAATAATAGTCAATAAATCAAAATTAACGAACAAATATCTTGACAAAAATCAATTTGATCAGAATTAAACTATAGGCTATCTGTAGTTCCAAATTCACTATAACTGTATTTTTGCAAGAAGTATAATAGACCTCTTGCATAAATGCTTAAAATGCCACGTTGAGCGGAGCGAAACATCTTGTGAGATTTTTTCCTGCGGAACTAAGGTGTAGCTTGCTTGTCTAGTAGGGGTACACTACACGTTCCGTACCTGCGGGAACCAAGGTGAACAGAATGATATTCTTAATTTTTTGATTTTTGCAAGAGGTCTAATGGACAGTCAATAAAAAAAGAATTTAGGCTTTCATCTCGCCAACATTGCTGCTTGATTTACTTCTTTGGCTGAAAGGGTGTATATTTACCCCCTAATGCTTCTACGATAGTGCGGGTATTTGCTTCCATCATTTTGATGTAAGAATCACCATCACTACCCTTAGCCCCAATTGAGTCAGAGAAAAGTTGATGTGGCGCTAATTTCACGTTTGCTTCTTGAGCAACGGTTTTAATTAAAGCTGGGTTGATTGTGGTTTCGGCAAAAATTGCGGGAATGCCAATCTTTTTAATTGACTCTACCAAGCGTTGGACTGTTTGAGCACTGGGTTGTTCTTCGGTACTAATGCCAATTAAAGTCCCTGCGATCGCTATCCCATAAGCACGTCCATAATATTGAAATGCATCATGAGTTGTTACAAGTTTGCGTTTAGGAGCGGGAATAGTTTGAATCTGTTGATTAATCCAACTATGCAACTGCTTTAATTCGTTAGTAAGTTGCAATGCATTCTGCGTAAATTGCTCTTGATCTTCAGGTGATAACTTAATCAAAGCATCCCGCGTCGCATTCACCATTGCGATCGCATTTTCTGCACTACCCCAAACGTGCGGATCTGGCACAACTTCGCCTTTGCCTTTATCTAACTCCAAAGGTTTGACAACTTCCCCCACAGCTAACTGACGCGCTTTACCACCAGAGGCTTTCATTAACTTAATCAGTCCCGGTTCTAGGTTATAACCGTTATACAAAATCAAGTCAGCTTCTTCTAAAACCCTACTATCTGCTGGCACTGGTTCATAAACATGCGGATCAGTTCCCGGTTTGAGAATTCCAGATAGTTGAATTTCGTCTCCTGCAACCTCTTGTGTCAAATCAGCAATAATGGTGCTTGTTGCAACTACTCGTGGCTTTCTATCTCCCTTGGCAGTGTCGGGATTAGAGTTGTTTTGGGTACAACTGAATAAAGCTAAAGGCAAGAGCATTCCCAAGCAAAGTCTAAAAATTAGGGGAAAAAAAGCCTTTCCCTTGATCCTGCTAACTGGTGTTTTGCCGTGAGGATTAGATCTGTCTATCTTAAGTATTAGTTTCATTTATTTGGAACATTACCTCTATTTATAGATTTTTTCATATTTCTCTCATTTTTATAGTAAGCTCAAGAAATGAATATTTAAGCAGACTTATGAAAAACGTCTCTATTTCTCCGAAATTTAGCTTATCTCAGGCAAATATAGGGAAATTGCCTGCAAAAGTTGTCAAACCTATCGATATGAGTTCAAAAGCAGCAATTAATATCGCTCATCTGGGGGTACACTACCGCACACAAGAAGCTTTAAGGGACGTTAACTGTGTTGTTAAACCAGGAAGACTGACGGGGATTTTTGGCCCCAATGGTGCTGGCAAAAGTACATTGATGAAAGCAATATTGGGCTTGGTTCCCGCTAGCAGTGGGACGGCACTGTATCAGGGTAAACCCTTGATGCAGCAATTAGAGAAAGTAGCTTATGTACCACAGCGCAGCCAAATTGACTGGACTTACCCCGCCACCGTCTGGGATGTAGTGATGATGGGACGGGTGAAGAAAACAGGGTGGTTGCGTAGCTTTTCGACAGTTAGCCGCCAGGTAGCAAAAGACGCCCTTGAAAGGGTTGGGATGAGTGAATACCGCGATCGCCCCATTGGACAACTTTCTGGAGGACAACAGCAACGGGTATTTTTAGCCCGTGCATTAACACAGCAAGCAGAAATTTTCTGTTTTGATGAGCCTTTAGTAGGTATCGATCAGAAAACCCAATCAGTGGTTTTTGAAGTCTTTCATGAACTCGCCGCCGCTGACAAAATCGTGCTAGTAGTCAATCATGATTTAGGCGAATCAATTACCCACTTTGATGATTTAATATTACTAAATCGTGAACTAATCGCCACAGGTTCACGCCAACAAGTACTTACAGAATCAAATCTGTATCAAGCTTATGGTGGTAAAGTAATGTACTTTTCTGATGCTGCGTAAACTGTAAATTCGTCATTAGCTATTCACAAATGACAAATGATAAATGACAAATTATGTTCCAAGCATTAATTGAGCCGTTGCAGTATGGCTTTATGCAGCGATCGCTAGTGATTGCTATTTTAGTTGGCTTACTGTGTGCTGTTGTGGGCAGTTACTTAATGGTGCAGCGGCTAGCTTTACTTGGTGATGCTATCAGTCACTCAGTTTTGCCAGGATTAGCGATCGCCTTTATGGTGGGAGCGAATATATTTATTGGAGCATTTATTGCCGGGGTTTTGAGTACAATGGCGATCGCTTGGATTAGGACGCGATCGCCTATTAAAGAAGATGCAGCAATGGGCATAGTTTTTTCA
Source organism: Nostoc sp. MG11 (assembly GCF_014904695.1). Classification (GTDB taxonomy): domain Bacteria; phylum Cyanobacteriota; class Cyanobacteriia; order Cyanobacteriales; family Nostocaceae; genus Komarekiella. The sequence goes on from NZ_JACXXN010000003.1 coordinate 346,543, forward strand.
GCATTTTTTGCCCTAGGCATCACCTTAATTACTGTAGTTCAAAAAGATAATAAAATTGACCTCAATCACTTCCTTTTCGGTAACATTCTCGGCGTTACCGTTGACGAAGTGCGGGACACTGCAATCATCGCTGCGATCGTTTTAATAGTCGTTATTTTATTATATAAAGAACTTTTATTTTACACCTTTGATCCTTTAGGCGCTCAAGCCGCAGGTTTGCCAGTCAATCGGCTAAACTTTGGCTTGATGGTGCTGATTGCTTTAACAATTGTCGCCAGTATGAAAGCCGTCGGTGTCATCCTAGTGCTATCACTTTTGATTACACCAGGCGCAACCGCTTATTTATTAGTTAAACGTCTCCACCAAGTAATGATTTTAGGTGCGGGAATTGGCGTGTTTTCTAGTATCAGCGGTATGTATCTCAGCTACTTCTATAATTTGCCCTCTGGCCCTGCGATCGTTTTAGTAGTATCAGGACTATTTTTATTGGCATTATTATTTAGTCCTAGACACGGTATTTTGATCCCAAGTTTAAAAGGGCGAATAGATAGCTCAAATATCTATTGATTGTACAGACCATAAGATGACTTGATTTCCCATTTTTCACCAGTCCTTTCCAAATAAAGTAAACTCCCATACTGGGGTGAACCTGCTGGACAATGGGCAGTTATCTGAATTAATGCCTGTGAAAAATCCTCAGAAAAGCCTGGTCGAGTCAATCCATAAATAATAGACCACCGATAATCAGGATCATTTAAAACTTTGACAAACTCTTCTTGAGAAATCAGAGTAACTTGCTGATTTTTTATATAGGGAGTTAATAAGTAAGGTTGATTGTTGCTCAAGATCCAATTCTCGTAAGTCTCTTTTTTGAGATTAGGGAAACCATTAATTCTCATTCCAGAGACTATGATTTCTGGAATCTGAAGATTTTCCCAAGAAATCTGATTTAGAGAAGTTTCAGTTATAACGTTATTAGATATTTCATATAGAAACTCTCCTTCCATATCGAAATATTTAATTACAGCAGAAAAAATCTGTGGTTCATATTGCGATCGCATATTATCCTAAATGATAATTTTCAAATAATAGCTAATAATACCTAATTACTAAAATTGATATATTAAGATATTTTTATACAGAAAAATAATTCTAGGATCGGGTAAGCTGACAAGAGCAGTTTAATCCTCAAAACAATGATAGCAAGTAGCCCTAAAATTTTAGCCCTAGACTTTGATGGAGTAATTTGCGACGGACTAATTGAATATTTTGAAGTGGCGTGGCGTACCTACTGTCAAATTTGGTTGCCTGCTAATGATACACCACCAGATGATTTAGCTTTGAGATTCTATCGTCTACGACCTGTGATTGAAACTGGTTGGGAAATGCCTGTTTTAATTAAAGCGTTAGTGGATGGTATTCCTGATGAAAAAATCCTTCAGGAATGGGTAACTATCACCCCACAGATTTTGTTAGATGACAAGCTACAAGCAAAAGACATTGGTGCAAAACTAGATAATCTACGGGATGAATGGATTATCACAGATTTAGACGGTTGGCTGAGTCTGCATAGATTTTATCCGGGTGTGATAGAAAAACTTAAGTTGACTATTGCCAGTACAAAGCTATACATAGTTACTACCAAAGAAGGGCGTTTTGTACAGCAGTTGTTGCAACAAGAAGGGGTAAACTTACCACCTACTGCAATCTTTGGTAAAGAAGTCAAGCGTCCTAAATACGAAATTTTACAAGAATTAATCCAAGCAGCAGACGAAAAGGCTGTTAATGTATGGTTTGTAGAAGACAGACTTAAGACATTGCAGTTAGTTCAACAACAAACAGACCTGGAGAATGTGAAACTCTTCCTTGCAGATTGGGGCTATAATACCCAAGCAGAAAGGGAAGCAGCCCAAAATGAGCCGCGAATTCAGCTATTATCGCTGTCTCAGTTCGCTAAAGATTTTTCTGCTTGGTGTTGAAAAAGAGCGTTAAATTATCAACAGCTTTAGCAGAGCAAATAAAATCTGAAAACCTATGCTTGATCTTACGAAACTAGCGCGGCAAATGCAGGGTTTAAGTCAGCATCTTACTTTAGAAGCTGCTGCCAGTCGCCAGCGTTTAGAATTGGCGCAACAACATCTAAAAAATGCTTACGAATGTCAAGAAGATTTAATTGATCGCCAGGAGAAATGGCGCGATCGCATTCTCTTTGCTAATGCTACACCCATTGAACCGCTAGAAACTTGCATTGATATCCCAGTTCCTCCCAAGGTACATACTGTCATCGCTACCGATGGTTCGCAAATTTCCCCCAATCACCACGAAATTGCTTACTGCTATCTCCTAAATATCGGCAGAATAGTGTTGCATTACGGACAAAACCGCCATCCGTTACTCGATAGTTTACCAGAGGTATTTTACCGCTCGGAAGATTTATATATGTCTCGGCAATGGGGTATTAGAACCGAGGAATGGATGAGTTTTCGCCGCACCGCCTCGGAAATAACGGTGTTGGCAGAACTTGCGTGTGAGGCCAAGGGAGAAGCGCCAGCGCTGGCGATGGTAGACGGTTCTTTAATTTACTGGTTTTTGGAACAGTTACCCCCTGATGCACGCGATCGCATCTTACCCCCAATCCTCGAAGCCTGGCAGCAGATGCGTGATGCTCAAATTCCTCTGATGGGTTATCTTAGCGCCTCTCGCAACATCGAAGGTATGAATTTTTTGCGTTTGTCGGCTTGTATCCATTCAGTCCCAGACTGTAAAAGTTATTGCCCAAATCAGTTAGAAAAAGTACCCTGTAAAGTTTTTGAACAGTTGCGAGATACATCCCTTTGGGCAACTCGGCTCAAACCAGGACAACGCGGTACTCTGTGGCGTAGTAACACTCCCATTCTCGAACTTTACGGTGATCAAACGATCTATTTTTGCTATGTCCACGTTGGCGCAGAAATTGCCCGGATAGAAGTTCCTGCATGGGTAGCGGAAAATACAACCATGCTTGACCAAGCACTGGGACTGATGCTGGCACAAGTGCAAAAAGGATATGGCTACCCTGTAGCGATCGCTGAAGCGCATAATCAAGCCGTAGTCAAAGGTGGAGATAAAGCGCGTTTCTTTGCTCTCCTCGAACAACAAATGATTAAAGCTGGTTTGAAAAATGTCGGAACTTCCTACAAAGAAGCCAGAAAGCGGGGGAGTATTGCTTAAATTAGGCTAATTCATTACTCAGAAGTTTACCAAATTAATACATACTGTGACGATAATGGTTCTCCTTTATAAGGTAAGAGCCTTTGTAAGAATTCAGCAGAATTAAAGAATATTTTAAAGGTATTAGGTTACACAAACCACGTCCGCCTAGCAGACTCTTAATTTAACCCACTTAGGTGGGTTTTGTTTGTGTAGCCAAGCCAGTGCGGTCTTCTCCCAACGGGAGAGGCTAGCGCCAAGGGTTTCCCCAAGTAGAGCAACTGGGGCGCGACTTATAGTCGCCAGGGCTAGATGAATTGAGACTTTACAAACATTCTCTAAAACAGCTAGCCAATATATTTCAAGATTTAATATTTTTTGAAAAGAGTATTCATTTGTCTTATCGGTATATCAATATATCGGTTTATTGGTGAATTTTCTCAAATAGTAATTATGTGTACTTGCCTGCTAATTTATATGTGTACTTGCCTGTTAATTTAAACGACCAATAATTTCTATTCCAGCATTCATTTGTCTTATTGGCATATCAATATATCAGTTTACTGGTGAATTTTCTCAAATAGTAATATGTGTACTTGCCTGTTAATTTAAACGATCAATAATTTCCATTCCGGCAAATATAACTCAGGAGTTCAAGAAAAAAGTAGCAGTATATGAAGTATGCTTTTTATGCACTGCACAAGGTTTTCTGGAAGAATGCCGCTACTATTTGATTCTTTCAAAGTACCTTTATTTTGATGATATGTTGAGATGAACTTCATCATACTGTGTCTGCTTTACAAAATCTTTATTTAGTTGCGTATCTTTGTATTCTTAATTGCTTACAAAATTAATAATTTATGTATCTTTGGATAGATGAACAAAAGAATAATATTATTTTTTCTTATGAAAAAACAAAAAAATATCTCCAAAGTTCGACAATAATAACGAGACTTTATAATATCAAGAAAGCTGAAAGCTAGACAGATATCGGCTTGTCAGCGTAGTCAATATACTGAAATTAATATTTTCAAAATATATTTTAAAAATCATGAGGAATAAATGATGCTTTTTATATGGAGTAAAAACCCGAATTTTTTCAATAACCCGTAAGATTACGGGAAGGGTGTTGCATTATTATCCAAATAACTGTATTGTTAAAAGTGGCTTTTCTGAAAAGCGCTAACAAAATATAATTCCAGCACAATGGAAAAAGTTTGTTCTTGCTAAATTAACGAATACCAAGCTTTTGTGTATTTTCAGTTATTGCTTATATCAGCATGAATTTTGGGCATAGATACAATCAGTAGCCTACGCCTAAGCAATATTCAATTACTGATATTTGGTAACTCTTGATACTCCCTAGTGTTCTCTGGTGACTTGGTTAGATAAATAAGTTTGCCCTTGTGGTACAAACCTTTAATTCAACAAGGAAAGTATTTCTATGGTGACGTTCAATATCATCAACACCAATGACAGGGGTGCAGGTTACATGAGGAATGGAATTACTCAAGCTAATAACACATAATGTGCAATTTTCCTTGATCAAAATCCTAACCTATGCTTCTAAGGAGATTCTGATTGTTATAGAAGCTAAGGAGGGATAAATATTAACTATGGAAGGCTTCTCGCAGTTTATTTTGCTGCTGACTTTTTACCAAAAGTCTTGAGATCTACTTTCAAATGAGATTTTCCATCTAGTGGCGTGGCACAGCTAAAATAGTGCATTAGCTTTCCTCTTGTGGGATGGGCGTCTCGCCCGTTCGGTGCGGGCTAGAAGCCCACACTACAAGAAAATTTATTGCAACATTTTAGCTTTGCCACGCCACTACAAATTAAGATTGGATGATTTATTTTTGGTAGCCTCTAATACCAAATAATGAGAATTAGGAACGAGTCAATAGAGCTTTACAAAAATGGTTTTAAGTGCAATTAATACCATTGACGAAGTTTGGTAAAAAGTAAGGCCATTGACGAGTCCACACAACTCTTACTTACCATGATAAATAGACGATTTTTGAATGGGAAAAAAATTTTGGTAATCGAATCTGAAGTAGAAACCAAAAATTTTTTCCTAAAATGTTTGAAAGCACAAGGTTTATGTACGATAGATGCTGAAAACGGTCTTGTTGGTTTTCAACAGGCACAGCGAGAGCTACCTGATTTAATCATAAGTGAAATTTCACTTCCCAAACTTGATGGTTACAGTGTCTTAACCATGCTGCGCCAAAACCATTCCACGGCAATGATCCCCTTGATTTTTGTAACTACTAAAGAAGCTCGATATGAGATTCGTAAAGGTATGGAATTGGGAGCGGATGACTATCTTACTAAACCCTGTACTGTAGAGGAATTGTTGAATGCGATCGCAGCCTGTTTGGAAAAAAGAACCATTCTCAAACAGTATTACGCCGCCTGTGAGATTCCTCAGTTTCAACCATTTACAAAACCATTGCTAGTTGACATTCTAGAACCAACAAATCTTAAGTCTACATTTCCGTCAAACTCATTGTTGGATGAAGTCTTTAGCTTTATTGAGGAAAATTATCACCACCAAATTACCCTCAGCGACGTAGCTCTTAAAGTTGGTTACTCTTCAACTTACCTCACCAATCTAGTGCGACGTCAAACAGGACAAACTGTCCAAAACTGGATTATTGAGTACCGGATGACAGTGGCTCGTACTTTGCTACTGACAACCGACGAAACAGTAGAAACAATCTCTTTGAAGATTGGCTATCAAAATGTGGCTCATTTCTTCCGCCAGTTTCGCCAACATCACAAAACAACTCCCCACGCTTGGAGAAGAAAGCATCGCAATCAGCCTGATCAGAGACAAAAAGAAGGAATTGCTACTTTTAGCAAAGGATAAGTGATGGAAAATAACTTTCAAATACTGTATAAATCAAGTAGTGTTAAATACTTCTGAATTTTCTTACGGTTCTTATGAAAGTTAGGAATCATTCTACTTTGGCAAAAATATCAAATAATGAGTGATCCATTGAGGTAAGCACAACCCATAGAAAGTACCTGATTAACAGGTTCGGCTTTCTACGGTGTACCAAAAATTTTAATCTATAGTACCAAAAAGTTTGAGAGCAAATTCTACTACTCCTAAACCCATGGAGCAGATTTGCTCAAGTTTGTAGTAGCTGTTGATCATCCTTAAAAGATGAAATCTGATCCAACACAGCACTGATAATCAAACTAATTTAGTCTGATCTAGCAATCATAATTTGAGGTTCAATATTTATTTGGTGTTACTGATTTAGAGTATGAAAAAACCTTTGTAGAAAAGCAATATATCGTGTCTCTATATCTGGATTTTGACTGTAACTCAGTAACACCCAATATTTTTACTTTACAACTTGCAGAATTGATGTAGTTAAAACCTTGTAGGAATATCAATCTATATTTCAAGGCTGCAAATTATGATTATTCCGGCTATAGATATGTAATTTAGCGGTTTGCTTGGTATAGTATCTGACCAAGTACAGCCTACTAAGTCAAAATTTGTAAGTAGTATATCAAATTCAAACAACAGATCGAGATCGGTATCTAGTTTCGAGATAGTTGTGATGCTTTGTCATAAGACTAAGTAGGCAACTCCGTCTTGTAGGGATAAATGTAATGCCATAGAGGTGCATTAGATGAGTACTTATTCCAACTGTTTGATCAACGAGTACCATTTCTCAACATTAGTTGAATTACTGAGTTACAGGGCGCAAAATCAGCCGGAACAGAAAGCTTATACTTTTTTGCACTATAGAGATACAGAAGCAGAATCACTGACTTATCAAGAGCTACATATCAAGGCGCAGGTGATCGCAGCCACCCTCCAGTCTCTAGATGTCTCTGGTGAACGGGCCTTACTGCTTTATCAACCTGGTCTAGATTACATTGCTGCCTTCTTTGGATGCTTATATGCCGGTGTTGTTGCTGTTCCTGCTTATCCACCCAGACGAAATCAAAAACTGTCTAGATTGCAGACTATAGCCGCAGATGCCCAAGCAAAGGTACTACTGACTTCTACAACATTGTTAAATAACCTCCAATCTGCCTCCAATCAAGGAAGTCTAGAACTTGCTGGATTGCATTGGTTGGCAACAGATGAGTTGAACACTGACTTAAGTAACGCATGGCAACAACCAGAATTAACTAGCGATCGCTTAGCCTTCCTCCAGTACACCTCTGGTTCTACGGGTAATCCCAAAGGGGTCATGGTGAGTCATGGCAACCTGATGCACAACTCAGATGTGATCCACAGATGTTTCGGGCATACACCCGATAGCCAAGGCGTGATTTGGTTGCCGCCATACCACGACATGGGATTGATTGGCGGCATACTACAACCTCTCTATGGTGGTTTTCCTGTAGTACTGATATCGCCTGCGGACTTTTTACAAAAGCCTATCCGCTGGTTGGAAGCCATAACGCGCCATCGAGGTACTACTAGCGGCGGGCCAAATTTTGCTTACGACTTATGTATACGCAAAGTTACACCCGAACAACTGGCAAATCTAGACCTCAGCAGTTGGGAAGTTGCTTTTACTGGGGCTGAAACTGTCCGGGCCGAGACATTGGAACAGTTTGCCTCTACTTTTGCGCCTTGTGGCTTTCGTAAAGAAGCATTCTACCCCTGCTATGGGATGGCAGAAACAACTCTTCTGGTAACTGGGGGTGAGAAAACAGCTTTACCAATCGCTTGCAATATCGAAAAAGCAGCACTAGAGCAAAACCGAATTGTCAAGTTTAACGATGCTAAAACAGATACCCAGACAATTATTGGTTGTGGACAAAGTTATCCAGAGCAAAAGGTAATTATTGTCAACCCTGAATCTTTAACCCTCTGTACTCCTGAGCAAGTCGGGGAAATCTGGGTAGCTGGGCCAAGTATTGCTCAAGGTTACTGGAATCGAGATGAGGAGACACAGACAGCTTTCTGTGCATATCTAGCAGATACAGATGTTAGCGATCGCGCAGCATCAGGGCCATTTCTTCGCACTGGCGATCTGGGATTTTTACAAGATGGCGAGTTGTTTATTACAGGACGCATCAAAGATGTAATTATAATTCGTGGGCAAAATCATTATCCTCAAGATATTGAACTGACTGTTGAGAATAGCCATCCAGCCCTCAGACGCGGTTGTGGAGCTGCATTTTCTATCGATTCCAAGGGTTCAGAGCGACTAGTTGTTGTTCAGGAAGTAGAACGTAGTTACTTGCGGAAGTTAAACGTCCCAGAAGTGATCACAAGTATTAGAGAAGCAGTAGTAGCACATCACGGGTTGGAGGTTTGTGCTACAGCACTCGTCAAGAGTGGAAGTATTCCCAAAACTTCTAGTGGCAAAATTCGCCGTCTAGCTTGTCGAACTGTGTTTCTCTCTGGAAGTTTAGATGTTGTAGAGGATTGGAGCGAGAATCCTCAAAATAAATCTAAGTTCATGAATCTGCAAGCTGAAGTCGATTCTATTTTAGAACAACTCACAGCTGGTAAACAGCTATGACCGCAGTACAAACAACATATTGCTGGCTATCTTCAGTTGGGGACAATCGTGGCACAACAACCATCATGCTTTTCTTCACTCAGCCATTGCTGGATTCGAGTGGTGGCAAATTGACCCAGGTACTTGGTTTATCGGCTTTCTAGAGTTTTTTGGACTAGTTTGGAATGTCCATATTCCAACAGCAGAGATGATTCAGACCAAATTACGTAGCTGAACCTGCGGCAATTCTATTCCAGAAAGCATACAGACTCATTAATACTTGCGAAGGACTAAACGATGGAAACACAAAATCTACAAGAGAATACTATATCTACGGTTTTAGAAAGTAGTAAAGTAAATACATCCAAACAAATGCCAATACCTTCAGAAATTCAGGCTTGGATAGTTTCTTATGTAGCTAATTTATTAGAAGTAGATTCAGACGAAATCGACGTTACGATCCCTTTTGATCGTTATGGTTTGGATTCCTCAGCAGCAGTTGGTTTAACCGGCGACCTAGAGGACTGGCTAGGACAAGAAATTGATCCAACTCTTATGTATGATTACCCAACTGTTCAGGCTTTGGTTCAGCATTTAAGCTCGCAATTAAGAATTAATTAATCTCAATTTTTTTGAACTTTAGCACCAATAAAAGTCAAAAATTACAGTATTTTCACTGACTCTTTCAGGATAAAATCATGATCCTTGGAAACAAAACTCTAGATCCCCAAATTTCAGCTTCAACGCTGTCAGAAGCACAGGGAACAAAGCATTCTATAATCATCGAAAAAACTTTTCAGAACAACACTAACTCAGACTACACCGAGAAACTCAGAGACTTGGGTAATGAGTTTAACTACGCCAATAACAGTAATTATTACTGGAGTCCTCCCGAACTCTCACTTCTTTATGGCACGCCTCTCTACGATGCCATTACTCCCTCACAGAAACTAGCGCTTAATCATCTTTATTGGGTCGGTAACTATAACCATACTGCGGTTAGCGAAGCCACTACGAGTATTTACAACATGGTAACATCTGGCGTTTTTCGCGCCTTTGGTGGTTACGAAACCCTGTGTAACGAACTCGATTTTGAAACTGATCAAGAAAGTTACCACATTCGTACCTTTCAAAAGATCGGCTACAAAACGAAAATGGCCATAGTTGGTAAAACCATATTGGGAAATTCTCTTTATGGCAAATCAGATAAAGAGAATAATAACTGGCTTAAATCCTTAATTCCTCAACCTGTGCAGGATTTCTTCACTTCATCAGGTAATGGGGATTCAACATTTTCAGAATACCGAGATAATGCCTTAAATGCGATCGCTAAGACGATGCTTAGTGATAAAAAACAGTATTACTCTCGGTATTTGCAAGAGCTAGAGCAAAGAGGCGAGCCTATTCCTGCACCAGCTGATGGTCTAGGAGGACGAATCGCACCACGTAATTGGTTACGGTTTTTCACCATTCACTGGGGAATGTCGCCGTTTATGGCGTGTCAGTATTATTCCTTGCGCTATACGGCTAATGCGATTCTCAAGAACCAAGAATATCCTTATGTCAGATATTTCCGAGAGTTAGAGCAAAAAGGCGAGTATATCCCCACCCCAACAGCTGTCTCTTACTACCACTTATTAGACGAGGCTTTCCACACCACAATTTCCCAGACCATTGCCAAAGATATGTATAAGGATTTCCCGAAGCCAACTGCTTACGAGAAATTTGTATCTGGTTTGGCGATTTATATGGCGCAACGCAACCTTTTGAGCGGTCTTTCTGGAGTGTTACCTGGTCGCTGCGTCTACGATGACCCCATGCTAATGGTCTTTTACTACAAACTTTTAAAATCTCCTCTATTTGGCATGGAAACCAAAGAAGCCCTCGATTGGATGGAAAAGTGCTTCTGTCAAGAACACGAAGGCTATCATGTAGGACTCAAGTATCATCAAAGTCTCCTGGAATTGATGCAAAGACTATTTAGCCGCCTAGACTATCAATGGAAAATTAACCGCGAAATGGGCATTATGGCTGCTGGAGGCTCAATCAGCAAAGCACTTCAAAAGAATACTAAGACTTTTAAAGAGTTCTCTCAATCGGTCATAGAGCAGGAGAGCTAGAGTCCGACCAATACTTTTCCTTATAAGCACTTCTGATCTTGGGAAAAGGTTAAAGGGTAAGGAGTATTCAGCCTTTCGCCTTTTCCCTTTCCCCCTTAACCGAAAGGTATTGGCCCCATGAGGATTTATGCAATTTCAATACTATTGGGCAAACAATTTAGATGGAACCCATAGCGATAATTGGCATTGGTTGCCGTTTTCCCAAAGCGAAAAATCCCGAATCCTTCTGGAAGCTATTGTGTAATGGTAAGGATGCGATCGCGCAAGTACCAAAAGAACGCTGGGATATTGATGCCTTCTACGATCCTAATCCCAACACTCCAGGAAAAATGAGTACCCGTTGGGGTGGTTTTCTAGAGCAGGTGGATTTGTTTGATGCTGACTTTTTTGGAATTTCTCCTGATGAAGTCGAGCATACAGATCCTCAACAAAGACTATTTTTAGAGGTAGCTTGGGAAGCTTTAGAAAATGCTGGAATAGTACCAACTAGTCTAGCTAGCAGCCAGACAGGAGTATTTATCGGTCTATGTACCATCGATTATCATAGGCTTCTTTATAAAAATTTCTCTTGCATCGGATTACATAGTGGCACGGGAACAACTCCCTGCATTACAGCTAATCGCTTATCCTATTTGCTAGATTTGCGTGGCCCCAGTATGGCAATAGATACTGCTTGTTCCTCGTCTCTGGTGACAGTCCACTTAGCCTGCCAGAGTTTGCGAAACAGAGAATCGAACTTATGCCTAGCTGGAGGAGTAAACTTAATTTTATCGCCGGATTCGACTATCTCTTCGTCTCAGACGCGCCTGCTGTCATCTGCTGGTCAGTGTAAGTCTTTTGATGCTAACGCTGATGGTTATGTCAGGGGAGAAGGCTGCGGCGTAGTCGTGCTCAAGCGCCTCAGTGATGCTGTAAGAGACAAAGACAACATTCTCGCACTCATCAGAGGTTCAGCAGTTAACCAAGATGGGTTGAGCAATAGTCTTACTGCACCTAATGGACTCGCTCAACAGGCAGTAATTCGCCAAGCCTTAGAGAATGGGAAAGTGCGACCGGCAGAGATTAGCTACATTGATGCTCACGCAGTTGGCACATCCATCGGAGACGCGATCGAGTTTAAAGCCTTAAAAGCTGCACTCATGGAGGGTCGTGAGCCAGATAGACCCTGTTGGATTGGCTCAGTCAAGACAAATATTGGTCATTTGGAAGCTGCTGCTGGGATTTCTGCTTTGATCAAAGTAGTTCTGTCGTTGCAACATGAGGAAATCCCTCCTCACCTGCATTTGACGCAGCTTAATCCCTATATTTCTCTGGAAAATACTACATTTTCAATTCCAACGGAGCTTCAGAAATGGTATCGTGGGAAACAGAGCCGTTTGGCTGGTGTAAGTGCATTTGGTTTTGGAGGCACCAATGCTCACGTCATCTTAGAAGAAGCACCAGTATCAGCGCCAGTGCCCATAGATGTTCAACATCGCGGCCATTTAATCACACTCTCAGCAAAAAGTGATTTGGCTCTGGCAGAACTGGCACAAAGTTATCAAGACTTTTTAGAATCTAATCCTGATGTATCGCTAGCAGATGTCTGTTTTAGTGCCAATACAGGACGGACACATTTTGACCATCGTCTTTGTATCGTGACTGAATCAGTTGGGCAATTACGCCAGCAGTTAAGCGCTTGTATCGCTCAAAAGGAGACTACTGGACTGTTGCAGGGCAAGGTAAAGGGCAGAAAGCGGCCAAAAATTGCCTTCTTCTTCCCTGGCGAGGGAACAGAATCTCGCTCCACAGGATGGCTGCTTTATAATACTCAGCCTACCTTTCGTAGAACTATTGATCACTGCGCTCAAATTCTCCAGCCTTACTTAGAAAAGCCTCTGCTTGAGATTCTGTATCCAGCCACTAAAGAGAGTTCTCTATTAGATCAAGTTGCCCTCTTTGCTATAGAGTATGCCTTAGCCGAATTATGGCAATCTTGGGGCATCAAACCCAAAGTAGTTACGGGTTATGGCGTGGGAGAATATGTTGCTGCTTGCATAGCTGGCGTGTTTAACCTCGAAGATGCTCTAAAGCTAGTTACACAACGAAGTCGTTTAATGCAATCTTCTCTCCAGCCGGAAAAGATGGTAGAGGCTTTTGCAGAAATCGCCAAAGAAGTTAACTACTTTCAACCAGAAATTCCCCTAATTTCCAGTCTTCCTGGGGAACTGACGACAAAGGAAATAGCTACTGCTGAATATTGGTGTTGTTATTTGCAGCAGCCGGGGAAATTGACTGCTGGTATAGAGACTTTAGCAGGTGATCATGTATTTTTAGCGATCGCTTCAAAATTAACTTCCATACCAAAGGAAGCGGGAGTTTGCTTATCTAGCTTGCATCAAGGACAAGAGGATTGGCTGGAAATACTCCATAGTTTAGGAGAATTATTTATTCGTGGAGCAGTAATAGACTGGTCTAGCTTTCACAGAGATTATCCTCATTCTCGCCTCCAACTGCCAACTTATCCTTTTCAGAGACAGCGTTACTGGTTTAAAACGACTGAAAATGGACACAAAGAAATAACCACATTAGAACACAATAGTCAAGCTAAATTTGCTAACTTTTTCCACTTAGGAGAAACCCAACAGATAGCTCAGCTTTTAAGGGAGACAGGTAATTTTTCAGAAGCCCAAATGAAATTAATGCCAGAACTATTAGAAGTGTTAGCTCAACATTTGTTGAAGTAAGGGAGTAAATATTAATGGGAGAACAAACTTTGGAAAATCAACAAATCAGTACTAAATCGATGTCAGCAGAAGATATGCAAGATTGGCTGACTTGTCAAATTGCCGAACAGGTAGGAACTGATCCTGATGAAATCGATATCCGAGCACCTTTCGATAGCTACGGTTTAGATTCTGTACAAACAATGAACATTGCAAATCTAGGAAAACAATATTTTGGATTACAGCTATCTCCGCTGATAATTTGGAATTATCCTAATGTTGAATCCCTATCTCAATACTTAGCTGAAGAATTAAAAGCTTCGGAATTAGAAATGTTTGAAATTTGAAAAACTCAGCAATTTTAAAATAAATTTCCCACGCCGTAAAAACTACTTTTTAATTTTGAGTTGATTATGAACGTATCAGAACTTTTGACAAATCTTACTCAACAGGGCGTTCAGTTGTGGGCTGATAATGACAAGCTCAGGGTTAATTCTCCCAAGGGAATTTTGACACCACAACTTCAGGCAGATATAACCGCACGCAAAACAGAAATCCTCTCTTTTTTGCGTGAAAATAACGATGAGTGCGACACTTTTATCCCCGATGGGCCGGGACTCAGCCTCCAGACAATTGGCCGTTTACTTGGTGGGTTTTGCCAGACATCGCCTATACAATTCAAGTCGCCGATTATCGACCCCAACGTGATGGCGAAACAGATTAAAGTCACTTTTAGACCATTGCCAAAAGGCTTTAAAAATGAAATTATTTCCAAGTTTAGAGAAGAATTAGAACTGAAACTGCAAAACTATGGGGCGCAAATTGTCTCTTGGGAAGACGCAACAAGAGAGTTTAATTATGAAATCGATATTCCTCTGACTAAGTGGAAGAAAACTATTAAAATGAGGTTTGTTAAAGCGGATATTAATGGAGTAATTGACGTTGAAAGACCTGTTTATTTAAAAGACAAAATTAAAAGCCTTGTAGCAGAGAGATTTTATCAATTTTATTGTCGTTTTATCTTAAAAAACCGCAAAATGTCGGTTTCAACAATTGCTAAGTTAATCGGGTGGGCTGAAGACCATGCAATGCAACGTCTTGAAGACCCTACATCTACTTTGGTAATTTTAATCGCGGAACTAGATCAGAATTTTGTTGACTCACAAGTTCCATATCAACAAAAAATAGCCATTGGTGTAAATACTCTGGTGAAGACGTTTTCGGAGATTGTTATTGGCGTATCTGATAGCAATATTTCCATATTAAATATGAATCTTTCTGATTCGCTCTTTTCTAGAGAAAAATTTGATAATTTTGTTTTTAAATCATTAATTCCCAAAATTTATGTACCGATCGCGCCTTTACCAATGAGCCGATTTGAGGTAGGTAAATATGATCCTAAAGAATCTATTTATGCTGCTAAGTTGGTAAAATTGAGTGAAAAATTAGCAGCAACAGGTTTATTTCCTTCTGGCTTTAAGCTAGGTGAAATTATTAAAAGGAAATCTCATCAAGATATTGTAGACTCGATTGTTAACGGCAGAACAGGTGTTTCTTACGGTTTTGTTGCTTATGCAGAAGCACCACAATATATAGGCGATCGCGAAATATCCGAGAACGAGTGGGAACATTTATTAGCTGTAGAAGGATTCAGTAATAATGAAGTTCGTCAAAATAATATAGGTAGGCGATATGTGAAAACAAAAGTAGGAAATCAATACTTTTATAAGCAAATTCCTGATATCTGGCTAGTAAGTTCTCGTTCCGGCTCAAATAAAACAGATTTAAGCCTTGAGCGCGATATTCTCAGAATTGGTTTAAAAAACAAATTATGTCTGCAAATACCGGAAGGAATCGATCCAACAGTAGTAGATATTAAACCTTCTTACGATCTCTATGTTTTGGTTGGGATTGCTCTTGCAGCAGCCTTATACACACCCGAACTAATTAAAGACGGCTCACCAATGATTCATTTTCATGGATATCCTTCAAGGGATTGGTTACAGCAAAACGAGTATTGCACTGGAGTCGATAATCCTTCTGTACCTTGTGGAACTTACGAATCAGGAGTTTTCAACTTTCTTGGCATTCATACCTTAGCAAGCAAAAATGACAACATTACTTTAGCTAGTTTGATCGAACCAGATCACGGAACAAACATTATCACTAGTGATTTGGAGTATCTATTAGCCAGATTAGAAACCGGAATTAAACAGGGACAAATCGAATTAGGCGGCAAGCATTTTGCTTCTTTTACCGAACTAGTTAATAACTGATAACTGAAATATGACAACTATAGCAGGTAAAACAGTAGTTTTAACAGGAGCCTCACGAGGTATTGGTGTATTTATTGCTCGCGTGTTGGCAGAAAAACAAGCAACTATAGTTGGTGTTTCTCGTTCGCAGGAAGGGCTAGATAAAGTATGTGCAGAAGTTAATGCTTTGGGCGGGAAAGGGATAGGTATTCGCTTTGATATTAGCAACGTGGAAGAACTCCCAATGTTGCTAAAAAAAATTGAGCAGCTTGCAGGTTCAGTTGACATTTTAGTTAACAATGCTGGCATAGAAATATATCGAGCCTTCCCTGATTACTCCCTTGCAGATCTTCAGTCAGTTTTGTCAGTCAATTTACTTGCTGCTATGGAGTTAACTCGCTTGGTATTACCGAAAATGTTACATCAAAGTAGCGGTCACATTGTTAATATGGCCTCTCTAGCTAGCAAAAAGGGACATCCTTACGACAGTGTTTATTCTGCAAGTAAAGCTGGTTTGTTAATGTGGTCTGATGCGATTAGACAAGAGTTGGCTGGTACTGGCGTAGGAATTTCTTCAATTTGTTCAGGATATGTTTCTCAACAGGGAATGCTCGCTGATACTGGCGTACCTGTACCAAATGTTGGAGGTGTGTCTACACCAGCAGATGTAGCCAGAGCAGTAGTCAGAGCAATAGAGCAAAATCAAGCAGAAGTAATTGTTAATGGCAATCCCATCACAGAAAATCTGACAAAGCTGTTATTTGCAGTTGAACAATTTTTTCCCCGATTTGGAGATGTAGTTAATCAGTGGATTGGCGTACCGAAGCTAAATCAAATGCGGATAGAAAATCAGATCCGCGCCGAAAAATCTCGAAAGAAATCGAGTTTAGTTAAATAAGTATTTAGAAAAATCAAAAAGAATCACTAGATAAAAATAAACAATAAAAACACTATATGGAGGAGATTGAATTAAATGAAAAAAGTATATTTTATGATTTACGATATGGGCGCAGGACATCGCAGCACTGCCAATGCTTTACTAGAAGTTATTAAAAAACGAAAATTGCCTTGGGATGTTCAAGTAGTCGAGGTTTTCAAAGAAATCTTTGGAACAACTCAGCCCCAGTACATATATAACAATTTTGTACTGAAAAAAAAGTGGGCAAAAATTATCAACGATCCCTTCTCAGTTCCTTTGTTCAAGCTGCAAATTCGCTTGCGTCATTCTGCTTGGCGAAACCTTTTGAGAAAATATTGGCGTGAGCAACAGCCTGATTTAGTAGTTTCATTGCTCCCACTGGTAAACCAAGTGCTTTACGAAAGCTTACAGGCGGAACTACCAGGTATTCCCTTTGTTACTTCAATCACGGATTTTGCTGATTGTCCTCCTAACTTTTGGATAGAAGCTCAAGAGCAATTTCTGATTTGTCCTTCTGAGAAGACAGTTAAGCAGGCGCAATCTTGCGATTATCCAAATGAAAGAATTTATCGGACTTCAGGCATAGTAATTCATCCTCGATTTTATGAGCCTGTGAGTAGCGGCCGCCAAATTGAAAGACAACGTTTAGGACTAAAGCCAGATTTACCCACTGGCTTAGTTATATTTGGCAGTCATGGCTCAAAGGAAATGCTCGAAATTGCTCAACGTTTGGAGCAGTCATCATTGAATCTCCAACTCATATTTATCTGCGGACGCAATGAAGAACTAGCCAGAGATTTGCGAAATACCCAAAGTCGTTTGCCAAGATTTGTTGAAGGTTTTACAAGTCAAATTCCTTACTATATGCATTTGTCTGATTTTTTCATTGGCAAACCAGGTAGTGTCGGAGTCAGCGAAGCTATAGCAATGAAACTGCCAGTAATTACAGAATGCAATAATACTATGACACTGTTTCAAGAACGGGCTAGCGCTGATTGGCTTGCAGATAACGGGTTCGGTATTGTAGTTAATAACTTTCGTGATATTAACAAATCTGTCACAGAACTCATCCAGCCAGACAACTTTGCTCGCTATCAGGCAAATGTTAGAGATTACAACAATCAAGCTGTATTTGAAGTAGTCGATAATTTGGAAAGAATCCTCGAAAATTCCTACTTAAAATCTGCTCAAAAACCTCTACAAGTTTGAAGATAATTCGAGTGTATCTCAAATTTTATCGGACAAATTGTCAGAGGCGATCGCGTTCTCATTTTCATATTAAATAAAGGAGGAAGATGAAAAATATAGTAGGTAAAACAGTTGTTTTGACTGGTGCATCAGGTGGTATTGGAGCATTTATTGCTCGTGTTTTGGCAAAAGAACAGGCTACCGTCGTTAGCGTTTCTCGTTCTCAAAAAGGTCTAGATCAAATATGTGCTGAAGTCAATGCTGCGGGTGGTAAAGGTATAAGTATTCCATTTGATCTCAGCAAAGTGGAAGAATTCTCCGCCTTAACTCAGGAGATTCATCAACTTGCAGGCCCAATCGATATTTTGATTAATAATGCTGCAATAGAAAAATATCGACCTTTTCAGAACTACACCTTAGAGGATGTTCAATCTATATTGACAACCAATCTTTTAGCACCGATGGAGTTAACTCGTTTGCTACTGCCGACCATGCTAGAGCGCAATAGTGGTCATATTGTCAATATTGCCTCTTCGGCTGGCAAAAAAGGAGCGCCTTATAACAGCATCTATTCAGCTAGTAAAGCTGGTTTGATCATGTGGTCGGATGCAATACAGCAAGAATTAGCTAATAGTAATGTCGGGGTTTCAGTGGTTTGTCCTGGATGTACCAATGCCGGAATGTATCTTGCTCTTGATATAACAGCGCCCAGTGTAGCCAATATCGCTGAACCAACAGAAGTTGCAGACGCAGTACTTCAATCTATTAAGCAAAACCAAAAGGAAGTAGTACTAGATGGAACTGCTTCCAAAATCTTATTTGCAATTTCCCAACTTTCGCCGCAATTTGGCGATATGGTTTTTCAGCGGCTTGGCGTAGTGGAGTTGAATCAAAGCTGTGCAGAAAAACAAATGCAAACGGAGAATCTTGTATACAACTAAATTGCGCCTAAGCTTTTTACTTTAGCTAATACGCAACTTCTTTGAAAATGCAGCAAAAATGGTTAAAGAGCATTACGATGTCATCATTATTGGTACGGGTGCAGGTGGTGGAACTTTAGCAAATGTCCTGGCACCAAGTGGAAAGAAAATTTTAGTTTTAGAGCGAGGAACTTTTCTTCCTAAAGAAAAAGCCAATTGGGATTCTCAAGAAGTTATTCAAAAAGACCGCTATCGAACTTCTGAAGTGTGGTACGACAAAAAAGGCGAAGCAATACATCCACTTACACATTATTTTGTTGGTGGTAACACCAAATTTTACGGTAGCGCCCTATATAGATTCCGTGAACGGGACTTTGAAAAAGTCATTCATAAAGATGGTATTTCACCAGAATGGCCATTGAAGTACCAGGACTTTGCCCCTTACTACACTCAAGCTGAAAGACTTTACGAAGTACATGGTCAGCGCGGTTTAGACCCGACTGAACCCCCAAGCAATGAAGACTATCCTTTTCCACCAATCAGCCACGAACCATATATTCAACAAATTAACTACGCTCTTAAAGATAAAGGCTTTCATCCTTCTTACCAACCTCTTGGCATCAAGCTCAATGAAGTCAATCGGTTTTTAAGTGCTTGTGTTCGTTGTGATACTTGCGATGGTTTCCCATGTTTAATCAATGCCAAAGCTGATGCTGACGTTAACGGTGTACGTCCAGCAATGGTTTATCCCAATCTGACTTTGATGACCGAAGCCAAAGTATTGCGCTTACATACGAGTGCATCGGGTCGGGAGGTTACTAAAGTAGAAGCAGAAATTGCAGGCAACTGCCAGACGTTTTCGGGGAGTATAGTTGTTGTCGCTTGTGGTGCAATCAACTCAGCAGTATTGTTGCTCAAATCTGCCAATGATCAACATCCGAATGGATTAGCAAATAGTTCTAATCTGGTGGGATGCAATTACATGGCCCATAAAATCGGCGCGATCGTGGCTTTGACTATTAAACCTAATCCCATAGTTTATCCTAAAACGCTTGCCATTAATGATTTTTATTGGGGAGAAAAAGATTTTGCTTACCCAATGGGACACGTGCAATCACTTGGCAATATCTCTAAAGAGAGAGCTGCCATTAATGGCCCACCTCTACCCAGCGCAATATATGAGGCAGTAGCGAATCGTGCAGTCGGTTGGTTCCTCATGACTGAAGATTTGCCAGATTCAAACAATCGCGTACGTGTCAAAGATCAGAAAATTTTTCTCGACTATACAAATAACAATGAAGAAGCATTTAATCGTTTAATCAAACGCTGGAAGCAAGTTTTAAAGTCTATTGAGTCACACAACAAAATTGGCTCATTTTCACATTATGTTGCTACAAGGATGTCCTTGAAAGATGTTGGGCATCAGTGTGGTACTTGTCTTTTTGGTGAAGACCCCAAAACTTCTGTACTTGATATAAATTGCCGCACCCATGATATTGATAATCTTTATGTTGTTGATGGTAGCTTTTTCCCGTCTAGTGCTGCTTTGAACCCAACGCTAACAATTATGGCGAACGCTTTGCGGATCGGAGAGCATCTACTTGAAAGACTCAGATAATTAATTCATAGAGCCAATTGGAATAGGCTATTTATGGGCATCTAATAGGGTAACTACCTTTTTAAAATCGTTAAAATCCAAAACTTTAAACAGTAATATTGCCGAATTTCAAACTAAAAAATCTTGATGTCCAAACAATAATCGGAGTGAAATCAATGATATTTGATTGGCTAATCATAGGGGCGGGATACTCAGCGTGTGTAATGGCTGAACGCATAGCAACTCAGCTTGGGCAAAGAGTCCTAATTGTAGAACAACGAGATCACATTGGCGGCAATGCTTACGATTACTACAATGAGCATGGCATCCTAGTTCATAAATACGGGCCGCACATCTTTCATACTAAGTCAAAAAAAGTCTGGGATTATCTCTCCCAATTTACGGAATGGAGACACTACTATCATCATGTGCTTGGAGTAGTAGAAGGCAAGAAAGTTCCTATTCCTTTTAATTTAAATTCCCTCTATGCTCTTTTCCCGCCGAAATATGCAGAGAAGCTGGAAAATTTACTTTTAGAAAACTTTGGTTTTGGTGTTAAAGTACCCATTTTGAAACTGCGTGAGAGTACTAGCGGGGAATTAACTTTTCTAGCTGAATACATTTATGAAAATGTCTTTCTCCGCTACACCATGAAGCAATGGGGGGTGAAACCAGAAGAACTTGATCGCGGAGTCACAGGACGTGTTCCAGTTTACATCAGTCGGGATAATCGTTACTTTCAAGACCCCTACCAGGCTATGCCCAAGCTTGGTTATACCGAAATGTTCCGTCGGATGTTGGCTCATCCCAATATTAAAGTATTGTTAAACACAGACTACCGCGAGATTATCAATGACGTTAAGTTTAATCGGATACTTTGTACTGGGTCAATTGATACTTTCTTTGATTATATGTATGGAGAATTGCCGTATCGTAGCTTGCGCTTCCAGTTTGAAACTTTAGATCAGGAATCGTATCAAGAGGTTGGTACAGTTAATTACCCCAACGATTACGATATTACCCGGATCACTGAGCAAAAGTATTTATCAGGGCAAACTTCATCTAAAACTACTTTGGTGATGGAATATCCTCAAGCTTATGTACCAGGAAAAAACGATCCATACTATCCTATTCTCAATGAAGATAACCGTGATCGCCTGAGCTTATACCTCAAAGAAGTAGAAAAACTCAACGGAACTGTACTGTTTGCAGGGCGACTTGGAGATTATAAATACTACGACATGGATCACGCAGTGGCTAGAGCGCTGGGTTTATTTGAAAAAGAGATAGCTAATTCAATCTCATGAAGGTAATGAAGGACAAATACAGCAGTACAATAACGCAACGCCTTGAGTGTTCGATTTGTCATTATCGCGTCGATCCAAATGATGAATCTGCATTTTCTACATTCCCTTGTAATGTCAGAGCCTTTATAGATGAAAAGTTCAAAGTTTGGCGATGTCCTGATTGCCAGACAATTCATTGTCTAGATGTCGTCGATCTAGACCATTACTACGCAAAATTCCCTCTTTTTGAAGCTAAATTGACATGGATATATCAAGTTATCTATGGCAACTTATGCCGTCAGTTGACAAAGCATGGGTTTTCTAAAACTCACTCATTGCTTGATTATGGGTGTGGTGCTAACGGTCTGTTTGTAGAATATCTACGACAACGCGGCTTTGCCAATTGTCACGGTTATGATCCTTACGCACCAGAGGATGGTTTTGGTGATCCGACAACCTTACAGAGCGGGTCATTTGATTACATCTTGAGTCAAGATGTCATCGAACATGTTGAAGATCCTCATGTTTTATTAAGCAAGTTAAACAGTCTGTTGTCACCTGGTGGTTATATTTTAATCGGTACACCCGACGCCGCTAATCTCAACCTCAACCGACCAGACTTACCTGATGATTATAACTTTGTCCATGTCCCCTACCACCTTCATATATACACACGTGAATCCCTCGAATATTTAGGGCGTTGTCAAGGATGGGAGCCTATAGATTTCTTTGATCGGAGATTTGACGATACACCCTTATTTGGCTTCAATGGTCGAGCTATGAGCACGTATGTCAGCCTTTTTGACGGCTCAGTAGACACTGTTTTTGAGCCATTCAAACTAGGAAAAGCGTTGACCTCTTTTAAATTCCTCTTTTACGCTATTTTTGGCTATTGGCTCAGTTTTCATTCGGGGATGGCAATCATGTTCCGCAAAAGTATTTAATCCAATTTTTATCGGAAATTATTTGTATTTATGGAAACAACGCAATCACCCTCATCTTCAGAAAAAAAGTTTTTGATTAATGTTGTAACCGCATGGTATGGTGGAGCACATTATGCTATTTACTATGCAATCCGTTCAATAGTTGAACAACAACAATTACCCTGGGAAATCAGGATTACTGATGTAGATGAACTAGTAGCAAGCCTTGCTCAACAACAAAAGATAGTGGATATCTATAAGCTGCTAACGGGATTTACAGGCGGCGAGTTGTATAACCGGATGCTCAAAAGCGGTTGGACATGGCTTTATCCGCTAATCTTAGGGCTAGATAAACTACTTTTTAAGCTGAATTACGATGCTGGTGTCGAGTTCTTTGCAGAATATTGGCGTCAGCAACAGCCAGATTTGGTTATATCTTTATTACCTTTGTATAACAAAGGACTATGGGACAGTTTACAGAAGGGTAAACCAGATACCCCTTTAGTAACTGTTTGTGTGGATTTTGCCGATTCGCCGCCTGGTTTTTATATAGAACCAGAAACCGGAAATTATATTGTTTGTGCAACTGAAAAAGCAGTCGAGCAAGCTACTTCCTTGGGAGTGCAACCAGAGCGAATTATCAAAACTTCTGGACTGATTATTAACCCGCGTTTTTATGAACCGATTTCAGGCGAACGCCGCACTGAAAGAGAACGTTTAGGTTTAGATCCAGACTGTCTGACAGGGATTGTATTATTCGGGGGTTTTGGCTCGAAAGCAATGCTAGAAATTGCCAAACGTCTAGAGTGCTTTCAACAAAAACTACAACTAATATTTATTTGCGGACGCAATGAACAATTAGCTGTAACTCTACGCGAAAGTCAGGGTCTGCAAAAGAGGTTTGTCACCAGCTTTACTCAAGACATTCCTTACTATATGCACCTTGCCGATTTTTTTATTGGTAAACCAGGCCCAGGTTCTATCAGCGAGGCACTAGCGATGAAATTACCAGTAATAGTGGAACGTAATGCTGCTACACTACCACAAGAACGATACAACACCGAATGGATTCAACAGCAAAATGTCGGTCTAGTAATTAACAGTTTTCGGAATGTTGATCAGGCTGTTGAAAAGTTTCTTCAGCCGGAAAATTTTGCTCAGTATCGTGCAAATGTTGCCGCTGTGAACAATCAAGCTGTGTTTGAAATTCCTGGTATTTTGCAGGATATTCTCACTACTAACGCTCAAACAACATCCACAGAATTACTCCAGCAGAGGTAGTGACAGCGATGAATTCAGTCGAGCCAATAATAAAATTTTAGTTTTAGAGTAAGGGACTTTTCTTTATAAAGAAAAGATCACTGTGGTTTAGGCGCTGGGATTATTTGAGAAAGAAATAGCGAATATAAATTCAAAAAAATCACATTTGCTAAACAACACCCCATAAAGAAGACTAATGAAAACATTCTCATCGCGATCGCATCCTAACAAAAAGATTCAGATTAATGTTGTAACCGCATGGTATGGTGGAGCGCATTACGCCACCTATCATGCAATACGTGCAATAGTTGAGCAGCAAAAACTACCTTGGGAACTTAGAGTTACTGATGTAGACGAATTAGTAGAAAGCCTCACAAAACAACAAAAGATAGTGGATATCTATAAGCTCCTATCAGGAGTTACAGGCGGCGAGTTGTATAACAGGATGCTCAAAAGCGGTTGGACATGGCTTCACCCGCTAATCTTATGGCTGGATAAACTACTTTTTAAGCTGAATTACGATGCTGGTGTCGAGTTCTTTGCAGAATATTGGCGTCAGCAACAGCCAGATTTGGTTATATCTTTATTACCTTTGTATAACAAAGGGCTATGGGACAGTTTGCAGAAGGGTAAACCAGACACCCCTCTAGTAACCGTTTGTGTGGATCTTGCCGATTCGCCGCCTGGTTTTTATATAGAACCAGAAACCGGAAATTATATTGTTTGTGCAACTGAAAAAGCAGTCGAGCAAGCTACTTCCTTGGGAGTGCAACCAGAGCGAATTATCAAAACTTCTGGACTGATTATTAACCCGCGTTTTTATGAACCGATTTCAGGCGAACGCCGCACTGAAAGAGAACGTTTAGGTTTAGATCCAGACTGTCTGACAGGGATTGTATTATTCGGGGGTTTTGGCTCGAAAGCAATGCTAGAAATTGCCAAACGTCTAGAGTGCTTTCAACAAAAACTACAACTAATATTTATTTGCGGACGCAATGAACAATTAGCTGTAACTCTACGCGAAAGTCAGGGTCTGCAAAAGAGGTTTGTCACCAGCTTTACTCAAGACATTCCTTACTATATGCACCTTGCCGATTTTTTTATTGGTAAACCAGGTGGTATTAGTATTAGCGAAGCGTTGGCAATGAAATTACCAATGATTGTGCAACGTAATGCAGCTACATTAATTAATGAACGATACAACATCGAATGGATTCAACAGAAAAAGGTCGGTCTAGTAATTAATAGTTTTCGGAATGTTGATCAGGCTGTTGAAAAGTTTCTTCAGCCGGAAAACTTTGCTCAGTATCGTGCAAATGTCGCCGCTGTGAACAATCAAGCCGTGTTTGAAATTCCTGAGATTGTGCAGAATATTCTCACTACTAACGCTCAAACAACAGCCACAGAATTACTCCAGCAGAGGTAGTAACAGCGATGAATCAAGGTCGTGTGAAAGTAATCACGCTGGGGGCAATGTGTTTTGCACTGTTTATGACCAATCTCGACGACACGGTTATGAATGTGGCACTTCCCAAAATTCAGATAAGTTTGGGTTCTGGTGTGTCGGGATTGCAGTGGATTCTCAACGCCTACACCTTGCCTGCCGCTAGTCTAGTCTTGACGAGTGGGACATTAGGCGATATTTACGGGCGCAAGCGAGTTTTTCTTGCAGGATTAGTCATTTTCACGATCGCTTCTATAGTTTGTGGTCTTGCTCCCAATCTAAATATTTTGATTGCTGGGCGAATTCTTCAGGGAATTGGTGCTGCTGCCTTAATTCCAACTTCTCTGTCTATCCTCACTCATACATTTCCTAAGCCAAAGGAACAAGCTAAAGCCATCGGTATCTGGTCTGCGGTGTCAGGACTTGCCCTAGTTGCGGGCCCTTTGGTGGGCGGACTGCTAGTGGATAGTTTCGGTTGGCAGAGTATTTTCTTTCTGAATGTGCCACTCGGTGCGATCGCCTTTGGCATATCTTCCCGTGTTGTTCAAGAAGTGATCAATCCGAAAAAACAAAGTCTTGATTTGCCAGGTTTGGTACTCAGTATCATCTTTTTAAGCTCGCTCATCTATGCACTGACCGAGGGCAATAACGGAATATGGCGATCGCCACTCATTGTGTTGCTGCTGACAATTGCTGGACTTAGTTTTCTCGCATTTTTGTTTGTTGAGTCTCGCAGCAGCCATCCGATGCTGCCACTAACTTTATTTCGCAATCCAACCTTTGCTGTAGTCAATTTCGTCTCGATTTTGGTCTTTTTCACCATCATCAGTTTGCTATTCATTTTCAGCTTATTCTTGCAGCAAGTGCAGGGGTACTCGGCAGGGGCAGCAGGTATACGCTTCTTGCCAATGAATGCAGCTTTTGTGATTGCATCGCTCTTTTCGGGATGGTTTGCGGCTCGCCTTGGGTGGCGCTTTGCCATTACGACGGGACTGATATTGGCAAGTATAGCGACATTTTTATTTATCCAAATCAATGTCGATACCGAGTATGGAGCAATATTATTGAGCCTTGTGCTCTCAGGCTTCGGCAGTGGCTTGACACTCGCACCTTTAGTAACAGTAGCTTTGAATTCAGCACCCTCTAGCAAAGCAGGAATTGCCTCAGCAGTACTCAACATGAGTACTCGACTAGGTGGTGTTTTAGGAATTGCTATACAAGGAACGATTCTTACACAATGGCTGACTTCAGACTTGAAGCGATCGCTAATGTCTTGGAACTTACCTTCTAACCTTCAAGAGCGACTAATCGCTGATGCTTTGCACGGTGGGGCTAAAGTTCCTAGTGACCTCCCAACTAATATTTCTTTGCTTACTTGGAATCAAGCATTTGGCAATGCCTTTGTTTCAGGGCTTCACGCTGCGGTATTAGTAGCAAGTATTGCTCTTTTCGTTGGAGCAATATTAATTATGGTCTTTGTTCCATCGACTTTTAATCAATCTGTTAATCACTCTTCTATTTCTAAAAAACGAGAACGACAGAGAGGTTAGATGTATAAAGATTTTCCACTCAACGTAAATTACGCTCCATTAGCAAATTGTATTTCCAAAAAATTCAAATCATTGAAACTTAGAGGTAAAACAAAATGGAAGATTTCAAATTTATTGTCTCACTATTTACCCCTGGCAGTGATCTAGCTACAGGAGACCCTAATTCAGAGTTTGAAGCCGTTTTTGCACGTGCTGGCAACGATGTTATTTACGCTTACGATCCTGGAGCAAACAATAATCAAAAACGAAATATTGATTTTCTCTTTGGTGACATATTTGATAACTCACAAGCAGAGTATGAAATCATTGTAAATATTCAGAATAACCAACAAGGTGGTAATCCATTACTTATCCTAGATAGGGATATACCATCAATAGGGGCAGATAGATTTGTTCTTGGCGATGAGAATCGACCCTACTATACAGATAATAGCGGTATCTCAGATTCTTTAATAAAAAAGAACTTTCTTGGTTTAAACGAGTTCGCCGTAATTTATGATTTCAGCCCTGCTCAAGATACCTTACAACTCAATGGGAAACCGGAAGATTATCGAATAGTAGAAATTAATGGATTAAAGGTTGAAGGAATCGCACAACCTTTTTTCGGAGAGGCGATCTTTTCGCTACAACAGGGAAAACCTGATTTGGTTGCTTATGTAATCTCGAAGCCAGAAGTTGATTTAAATATAAATGACAAATATTTCAGATTTGTAGGTGAAAAACCACAAACAAAACCAAGTATCAAGAAGGTTGGTCAATTAGGGACTACTGGTATAGATTTCAGCCTTGCTGCTGCTACAGATAGTTCAGGCAATGTTTTCATAACAGGATCTACTAGTGGATCTTTGCAAGGAACTAATAAAGGTTCTACAGATGTCTGGGTAGCTAAATATGACAATAAAGGCAAGCAGTCATGGCTTAAGCAAATTGGCTCTGCTGGTGCTGAGTCAGCCTATGCCGTCGTTACAGATAGTCAGGGTAACTTCTACCTCGCAGGACTCACGGGAGGCAATTTGTTTTCCACTAAAGAGTCAGAAACTCAGGATGCTTGGGTAGCTAAATATGACAGCAATGGCAATGTTTTGTGGAGTCAGCAGATTGGAGTTAAATCGACTGGAGGTTATTCTAATAGTGCTTTTGGACTCGATGTAGATAATGCAGGCAATGTTTACGTATCGGGATTAGCAATTAAGGAAAATACCAGAAAAGACATCTTCAATTTTAATGTTCAAGATGATTCTTGGGTGACGAAGTTCGACAGCAGTGGCAACAAGCAGTGGTTTACAGAAGTTGGAAGTTTCTTCTTCGATGAATGTTATGACGTAGCCGTCGATAATGAAGGTAACTCTTACCTTACAGGATGGACTCAGGGCTTAGTAAAAGAGTCAGACCCATCACGGCAACTTTCAAAATACGATGCCTGGTTAACGAAGGTGAACCCTACTGGTGAAGTGCAGTGGATTCAACAGTTTGGAAGTAAAAATGAAGGTCTTGATTTTTCATGGGCTGTTGACACTGATAGTAAGGGCAATATCTACACTACAGGATGGACAACAGGCGAGTTAGGAACAAAGGACAAAAAAAGTAGTAAATCCGAGTCTTACGATATTTGGCTGACCAAATTTAGCCCAGATGGGACTCAGCAGTGGGCTAAACAGTTTGGCTCAAAAGGTGACGATGGCACCTTTTTATCCGACATGGAAATCGATTCACAAGACAATATCTTCTTAACAGGATATACCAACAATAAATTAGGAAAAGGCACTAAAGACTCATCTTATAACGCCTGGGTAGCAAAGTTTGACACCGAAGGTAGCAATAAGTGGATTCAACAGTTTGGTAGCAAAAACAATCTCGATTACCCTACAGGTCTTAGTGTTGATAGCTCTGATAAGCTTTATGTAACTGGATTTACTGAAGGCTTTCTAGGAAGCAGTAGTGCGGGAGCTAACGGCGCAGGTGTGGATGGTTGGTTAGCTGAATTGGATGCGAACAAAGGAAACTTGAAAAAATTTACTGGTAATGCTAAGGATATCATTAGCGTTCAAGATCCTACTGGAACCCCTGTTACTGATATAAGTACTGAGCTTGTAACTGACGAGAAACTCCCCGCTGGAGATAATCGCATTAACCCTGCTGCGGGGATTAGCATTAATAGCACTAACTCTACTTCGGCGAGAAGTGCTAGCGCTAGCACTAACACTACACTCAACTATGGACAAATCGTTTCTGGCCTTGCGGACATATTTGACTCTAATGCTAAAAACTCTTTCACTACAGCTTTGTCTGAAGGAGTTGCTAGTGGTAACGCCCCCTTCCTCAATAGTAATGATTTGAACTTTTTGCAATCGTAAATTTTGGGTGGCGCGTTAGAGAGGTGTGAGATAAACAGTTATATCATGCCAAGTCTAAGGCTTAGAAAATAACCCAGAACTTTATATATGGTAAATGACACACGGTTATTTTCCTAATGTTCAATAGTTCTGAGGATGTCGTCAGCGATAGAGTAGATAGTAATCATTTTCCCCTCAGAGCCGATCTCAAGAGGGGATTTTGTTTTGTATTCTTGTGTTGGATATTTGTTTAATTGCAAGTCACTAAAAGATAGTATTTTGTCATAAGTAGCTAGGCGTAAATAAATTAAAGCTTATAGTTGGGACTTTAATCCTGATAATCCTTGTTTTGAGCGATAAATCGCTCACTACGAACTAGAATTTTATTTTATGTCTAATTATGCCTACCTACTTACTGTTCGCCTTGATTCCGTTGTAAAGTATCTCTGAGATTTTTTTCTTTGCTCAGAATGACCAGCAATCATAACTTGATATCATTTAAAAAGTAAGTAGTTTAAGCAAATCAATACTCCAATTATAAAATTTTAAATTAGGTATGACTTTTTCTAGACTTGCTCCCTTTATTCAAGAATATATTTATAATCACAATTGGACTGAACTACGACCAGTTCAAATAGCAGCTTGTCAAGTTATATTTGAAACTGATGATCATTTGCTAATTGCTGCTGCAACTGCTGCGGGTAAAACAGAAGCGGCATTTCTGCCAGTTTTGACTTTATTACACGAGAACCCCGTTACCACCATAGGTGCATTATATATTAGTCCAATCAAAGCTTTAATTAATGATCAATTTGAACGTCTTAACGACTTGCTTAAAGAAGCCGATATCCCAGTTTGGCATTGGCATGGTGATGTTTCTCAAAGTCGAAAAAACAAGCTTTTAAAAAACCCTCAAGGCATTCTGCAAATTACCCCAGAATCTCTAGAAAGCTTGTTAATTAACAAAAATCATGAGCTAATTCGCTTATTTGGCAATTTACGATTTGTGATCATTGATGAAATTCATGCCTTTATGGGTTCAGAACGTGGTTGTCAAATTATTTGCCAATTGCAACGCTTAGCAAAATTGACCCAAACACAACCGCGCCGCATTGGTTTATCAGCTACTCTCGGTGATTACTCAATGGCAGAAGAGTGGTTATGTTCTGGAACCGAAAAATCAGTAATTACTCCGAAAATTGACGGAGTAAAACGCCAAATAAAACTGGCTGTAGAACACTTTTATATTACAAATGAAATTAATGAATTAGAAACGACAGCTTACGAACAATATGTTTTTAATCTCAGTAAATTTCGGAAATGTCTTATATTTGCTAATAATCGAACTCAAACCGAATCTATAATTGCATCTTTACGAAAAATAGCGGTAGAAGAAACACTACCAGATATCTATCATGTGCATCATGGCAGTATATCTGCTAGCTTGCGACAAGCAGCTGAAAATGCTATGCGTGAACCTAATAATCCAGCTGTTACTGCTGCAACCTTAACTCTAGAATTAGGTATAGATATCGGTTACTTAGAGCGAGTTATTCAATTAGAATCACCCCTATCTGTAGCAAGTTTTTTACAACGGTTAGGACGCAGCGGTAGAAGAGGTGAAGCGGCTGATATGCGGTTTGTTTGTGCTGAAGATAAACCTTTACCAGAAGCATCTTTACCAGAACAAATTCCCTGGCAACTTTTGCAGTGTATTGCGATTATTCAACTTTATTTAGAGGAACGTTGGATTGAACCGATAAAGCCGATTAAATATCCTTTGAGTTTGCTTTATCACCAAACAATGAGTATTTTAGCTGCAACAGGTGAACTTTCACCCGCTACCTTGGCTAAACAAGTTTTAAATCTGCCACCATTTATTGCTTTTTCTCAAGAAGATTTCCTACTATTGCTACGCTATTTAATTGATATTGACCATATCCAGCGAACTGAACAAGGTAAATTAATCCTGGGTTTGGTAGGGGAAAAGTTGGTCAGAAAATTTCATTTTTATGCTGTCTTTGCTGAGCAGCAAGAATATATTGTTAAACAAGGCGCAACAGAAATTGGTAGTATAGCCACGCCTGTTCCTGTTGGCAATCAATTTGCCTTAGCAGGGAGAACTTGGGAAGTTGTAGAAGTTGACTTTAAAAAGAAGACCGTTTCCGTTAAGCAAGCTGAGGGTAAAGCTAATATTTATTGGCGTGGCGGTGGTGGCACTATTCATACAAAAGTGTTGCAAAGAATGCGGCAAGTCTTGCTTGAGGATGCAGAGTATAGCTACTTGCAAAACAATGCTCTGCAACGTTTACACACAGTTCGCCAACTAGTACAAAAGACTGGATTAGATAAGAAGAATATTGTGCAGTTAGAAAAAGGTAAATGCTACATTTTTCCTTGGCTGGGTACAGTTGCTTATCGTACTTTAGAAAGATTGATCAATTCTGATTGTCGGGAATCTTTGGAAATTACAAGTATTGCTGGAGTTAATCCTTATTATTTAACCATCAAATTAGGCAAGGATAAATTTAAACATCTTTATCATGAAATTGTTTCCTTGTGCGAGCAAAGAATTACGCCAGAATATTTAGTCAGTTCATCTGAAGCACCAGAAATACAAAAGTATGATGAATTTATTCCTCACCCACTCTTAAGGAAAGCTTTTGCAAGCGATTATTTAGATGTGACAGAACTCAAACAGCAAGTGGCATTGTGGAAAGAATAAACTTCGGGTAAATTAAAACTTTTAACTGAAGTAATACGATGTATCGTGAGTGGCTGTCCATTCAGGTTTATAGGTTGCAAGAGAGCGCATATACTGGGCAAGTTCAAAAGCACTGGGATTTGAGCAATGCTTTTGACTCATACTCCCCTGCATTTGTTGTATTGATTCGTATTCGTGTTTTTGCATCCATTCGCACATTTCCTGCTCAATGAATCGAATGTGGTTGATCCCATGTCGTAGCAGTACCGAGCAAAGCATCGTAATCTTAGCACCAGCCATCAGCATTTTTAGTGCATCATCTCCCCGATGAATACCGCTAGTTGCAGCCAAATAGGCGTGAATGCGACCATAGAGAATTGCAATCCAGCGCAACGATAATCGCATTGATTGCGGTGTACTTAACAGCACATTGGGTTCAACATCAAGGAGATTAAGATTAATATCCGGCTGGTAAAAGCGGTTAAACAGTACCAAAGCACCAGCACCCGCCTCATCCAAACGTTTTGCCATATTTGCCATATTGGTAAAATAGGGGCTGAGTTTGACTGCTATGGGGATAGTTACTGCTGCTTTGACTGCACTAAGAATCTCAATATAAGTCTGCTCAATTTCATTACTCGTTAGTTCTATATCGGTAGGAACGTAGTAAATATTTAATTCTAGTGCGTCTGCTCCTGCTTGCTGAATTTGTTTGGCATAGTTTGTCCATCCACCAACGGATGAGCCATTGAGACTGGCAATAATTGGAATGTTTACCTTCTGCTTGGCTTTATAAATATGCTCTAAATAAGTTTCTGGCCCTACCCGGAAATTGATTGAATCAGGGAAGTAAGTTAAGGCTTCAGAAAAACTTTCAGTACCTTGAGTGAGGTGATGATGGAGTTCATAGCGTTCTAGACGCAACTGTTCCTCAAATAATGAATGCATCACCACTGCTGCTGCACCAGCATCTTCCATCTGCCGAATGTTGTCAATGTCTTCAGACAGAGGTGATGCAGAAGGAACAAGAGGCGATCGCAATTTCATTCCCATATAAGTTGTAGTCAAGTCCATGATGATTACTCCTATTTTCAATAATTTCTGGCAGCCAAATACTGATACATTTGACAACGAGTTTTTACATCAGCTTGAGCTTCTTTAAGTAACTGCTGTGCTGTTTCTTGATTACTTTTGGTTAACATTTTGAAGCGGTTTTCTAGATACATATATTGCTCTAGTGGTAACTTTGGTGTGCGTGAATCAAGTTGTAGTGGGTTT
The DNA here is from genome assembly GCF_014904695.1 of Nostoc sp. MG11. GTDB lineage: Bacteria > Cyanobacteriota > Cyanobacteriia > Cyanobacteriales > Nostocaceae > Komarekiella. Next base: position 379,700 of record NZ_JACXXN010000003.1, read on the forward strand.
TCTCCTTGCTTGATGCGGTCTGGATTAAACCGATAAAGTAACCATTGACCTGAATCTACAGCAGCTTTTTGATTCTGCATTGCTGTACTCATGTTGATCCCGTGGGCAATGCAATGACTGTAAGCAATAATTAGCGACGGGCCTTGATAAGCTTCAGCTTCTAGGAAAGCCTTGAGGGTATGTTCATCCCGTGCCAATATAGATATTGCCGTAAGTCATAGCTATTAAACCCAAGTCTTTTTTAGGTGCAACTTTACCCCCAGATGCAAATTTGGCTACAGCTGCTTTGGGAGTAGCTTTAGACATTTGTCCACCTGTATTGGAATAAACTTCAGTATCGAGAATGAGAATATTAACGTTGCGTCCACTGGCTAAGACGTGATCCAGCCCTCCAAAGCCGATATCGTAACCCCAGCCATCACCACCGATAATCCAGACACTCTTTTTCACTAAGTAATCAGCTAGCGATTTTAGATTTTGGATTTTGGATTTTAAATTTGTATTAGATATCAGGATTTTGTCTAACTGTTGCTTCAGGATAGCAATTCGTTCTCGTTGTTCCCAAATATCAGCTTCATCTTTTTGTTCAGCATTGAGGATACTATTTACCAGTTCTTCACCCACATCTATTATTAGTTGTTTGAGTAATTCAGCGGCAAATTCTGCTTGTTTATCAATGGAAATGCGAAAACCAAGTCCAAATTCGGCGTTATCTTCAAATAACGAGTTTGACCAAGCTGGCCCACGTCCTTCGGTATTATGTGTCCAAGGTGTGGTGGGTAAATTACCGCCATAGATAGACGAACAACCAGTGGCGTTGGCGACAATCATGCGATCGCCAAACAACTGCGTTGCTAACTTAATATAGGGTGTCTCACCACAACCCGCACAAGCTCCAGAAAACTCAAACAATGGCTCCTGCATCTGCTGTTGATTAATATGAGTCAGTTTCAAATGACTTCTATCTGGATTGAGAATATTCAAGAAGAAATCCCAATTTTCGCGTTCTTGTTCGCATAATTGTCTTTGCGGTTCCATATTAATAGCTTTGCGGCGTAGTTCTGATTTATTCTTCGCCGGACAAATATCTACGCAAATACCGCAGCCAGTACAATCTTCTGCTGCCACTTGGATAGTGTATTTCAGACCTTGCCAATCGTGGTCTTTGGCATTGGCACTCTTAAACGTTGATGGTGCGTTTTCTAACTGCTGCGGTTCGTAAACCTTACTGCGGATGACGTTATGAGGACACACCATGACGCACTTGCCACACTGAATGCAGACATCTGTATCCCAAACGGGTATTTCTTGGGCAATATTACGCTTTTCCCATTTTGCTGTCCCAGTGGGATAAGTACCATCTACTGGTAAAGCACTAACTGGCAGTTCATCCCCTTCACGGGCAATCATTTTACCTAAAACATCGCGGACGAAAGCTGGTGCAGCGTCAATTGATTTTGGATTTTGGATTTTAGATTTTGGATTGAGGTTTAATTGACTACTAATTACTTCAAACAAATTTTTCAAAGTGGTATCTACTTCGTTGATATTCATCTGCACAATTTCATCACCTTTCTTGCCGTAAGTCTTGCGAATGGATTTTTTAATTTCCGCGATCGCTTCTTCTCGTGGCAGTACATTCGATAAGGCGAAGAAACAAACCTGCATTCGTGAACGATGGGCGAATACTAATTCATCGGGAATGAATGCTCGCAAGTTATCTTCTGTTAAAGTTTCTACTTTGTTAATTTCGTGGGAGGTACGAAAGCCATCAAAAAAGTGTAGGAACGGTATTCGTGATTCTAGGGTTGCTCGTGTTGCGATTAAAGCAAAGTCTTGTGCTTCTTGCACTGATGGCAGCACATAGCATGGCAAAACCAGTACCACGCGCTGCCATGACATCGCTGTGGTCGCCGAAAATGGAGAGAGCTTGTGCGGCTAGCGATCGCGCGGCAATATGAAAAACTGTAGGTGTGAGTTCTCCGGCAATTTTGTACATATTAGGGATCATCAACAATAATCCCTGTGATGCTGTAAATGTAGTTGTCAGTGAACCAGTTTGCAAAGCCCCATGTACAGCACCCGCAACACCTCCTTCACTCTGCATCTGTACCACTGAGGGAACAGTGTCCCAAATATTGGCTTTGACTTCACTAGCCCAAGCATCTGCCCACTCAGCCATTGGTGAAGAAGGAGTAATTGGATAAATAGCAATGACTTCATTGAGTCGATAGACAACTTGGGCAACAGCCTCATTGCCGTCTATGGTTGCAAAACTTCTCTTGTTCATCTTCTTGCACCTGTATTTCCAAGGGCTATTAATGACTCAGCTGGATCTACTTTTGAGATTAGGATAAGAAGTTGAGAAACTTGTGAAGACTTGAAAGGTTTGTCTTGAAACTTCAATAACATTCATTGTCATTAAATACGGTTACAAGCGATTGGATGGAGATTTCCTGTCGCTATCTTGGTAATGTGTTGTAATTTGGGCAATTTTTTGTAAAGCGATCGCCACTCCAGTTTCGGCAATTGGTGATAAGCTGTAGCCTAATTCAAAGTTCACTCCTGGTACTTTAATCCACCAAGCTTGTGGACAATAACCATATATAGCTTGAGTCAGAGCTAAAAGCGATCGCAGATCGGCTGTATGTCCGGCGATGACGTTGGAAGATTCAGGTGAAAGGCATTGTACTTGCACCTGAGAACTTTCAGAGATTAAACAAGCATCAATAAAGATTGCCAAATCACTATTAGCTAAAGCTTCAGCAAGTTCGGGGGTGAGTTGGTGGACAGCAATAGATTTCACGTTTGATAGATGTAACGCTTTAGCTACTCGTTGACCAATGCCATCATCACCACGCAACTCATTACCATAACCAATTGCTATCAATGTCTTATTCATAATTTGAGTGTTGATACCATTTTGGGAAGAAAAGTAATTATTTTTTGCAATTTTGAGCTTTTATAACCTTCCGCTCCTGACTTCTCTTTGAATACGTATAATTAATTTTGCCGAATCACTTCTTACAGCTTTATGTTTGAAGCTAAAATAAAAATTTGAGGAACTAGTGAGGAAGTAAAAAGTTTCTCAAAATTATCAATGTCTGCCGATTTTTGCATCAGCAGTCTTATGATTAATGGGTGTATTGGAGATTATTATTAAAAGACAAGCTGTAAGGCGGTTCTATGTCTGAAACAAATTCTCAACAGATCATTAATACTGCCCTGGCTCTCGTAGAGAGGTATGCAGAGGGAAAACGCAATTTTAGTGGCGCGAACTTGGGTAATGCCGATTTGCAAGGTGTTGATCTCAAAGGATCTGACTTCAGCTACGCTGACTTAAGTGAAGCTAATCTAAATGGTGCTAATCTTAGAGGCTGTGACCTCAGCTTTGCAAATCTCAGTCAAGCTAATTTGCAAGATGCTGATCTTCGAGGAGCCTTGTTGTTTTCGGCCGATCTTCGTCAAGCTGATCTCAAGGGAGCGAAACTAGAAAAAGCAGATTGCGATCACAGCACTCATTTTCCCCAGAATTTTGATCCGGTGCAAGTGGGATTGCAGATTAAAGAGGGGTAAAAGCACGACCTACACAATCCTCGATTGAGCAGATAATCTTGCTGATGTTTCCTAATCTCGCCAAATTTCATTTACAACATTTCCATCAGTCCCAACTAATTGAATATGCAAAGGCATTTGTCCTGCCGCATGAGTTGAACAACTTAAACAAGGGTCAAAAGCTCGGATTCCCGCCTCAACACGGTTTAACATTCCTTCAGGAATTTCTGAACCATGAATAAAATGTCGGGCAATTTGAGCTACTGTGCGATTCATTGCCAAATTATTCTGTCCTGTAGCAATTACTAAATTTACTTTCTGAAGCAATCCATTTTCATCAACTTGATAATGGTGAAATAATGTACCGCGTGGTGCTTCACTTACACCCACTCCTTCTAATTGATTAATACCAGCATCAGCACGCAATTTTGTAGACATTAAATCTGGATCATCTATCATAATTTCTATGCGTTCAATGCAAGCCAGAATTTCAATTAACCGAGCGTAATGATAGAAAAATGATGAGGTAACAGTGCCTTTACCTCTGTCTGTAAATTCTCGCAATTCCACATCAGCTAAAGGCGTACCAATGTGACTACAAATATTCAAACGTGCTAGCGGCCCTACCCGATAAATACCACTATCTAAACGGCAATGGTCGCTCTGGTCAGGATAACCCAAAGGACGATAGTAGGGAGACTTTAAATAAGAATCCGGTTGAACTGCTTCACCAATAAATTCTTGATAATGAGTTGGATCGAGTTTATCAGCAATGATATTCCCGGCGCTATCTACAAAACGAATATGTCCGTCGTAGTTTTCCCACAAACCGTCAGGAGTGACTAACCCCATAAATAAGCTAGTAAAATTCCCGAAGGTTTGCGCTTCTTTTTGATAATCATTGAGTAAGCGTTTAAATCTACCCAGTGCATCTAATATTGTGGTGCGTACTTCCAGGATGCGGTTCTGAATGTGGGTGCGTCCTTCCTCGGATAAAGGTTCGCGGACACCACCAGGAACCGCCCATGATGGGTGTATTTTACGCCCTCCCAATTGTTCAATAATCTCTTGTCCAAATTGACGCAAGCGGATTCCGCTACGCGCCAGTTCAGGCTCAGCTGCGATTAAGCCAAATATATTACGTTTTTGGGGGTCGCTATCCATTCCTAATAATAAATCTGGGGCGCTGAGGTGGAAGAAACTCAGAGCATGGGATTGAATAATTTGTCCTAAATTCATCAAACGACGCAGTTTTTCAGCAGCTTTAGGAATTGTAACCGCAAGGATGCGATCGCCTGCTTTGGCAGAAGCTAATAAATGGCTTACCGGACAAATCCCACAAATTCGCGCCGTAATTCCTGGCATTTCCCAAAGAGGGCGACCCTCACAAAACTTCTCAAAACCACGAAATTCTGTGACATGAAAACGAGCATCGCTCACTTGTCCTGCATCATCCAGATAAATACTAATTTTGGCGTGTCCTTCTATCCTTGTAACTGGGTCGATAATTACTTTTTTGATCATGATTTTTCTGCCTAGCTGAGATAGGTTTAAATCAAAGTAATATTAGGTTTTGATCTCAAAATCGCTAGCTAAAACACGCATCAGTGGTTCTTCTAGCCAAGGCGACCAAAAGGCATAGCACACAAGCCCTTCAGTATGTTTTTCTGAAAGTTTCCTAGCTCGTTCGATAAAAGGATCGTTTAAGCTAATTGTCCATTTACTCAGTTCAGCATTCTGGATATTGAACATCTCAACTCCAGCTACGTTTGTAAATACAAGCATCAAATCTTTTGCATCATCAGTCTGAAAATGAACAGATAGCGTTCCATTAACTAAAGATATTTCGCCAATTTGCCCATCTACTAATTGTAAATTTGCCAATTTTTCAGATAAAATTCTTGGCTCTTTTGAATCTTTTAAATCTTGCGTCATATTTGTATCTTTCTCCGCAATTGCTCCCTATTTAAGCGCAATACAGCACGTAGAGATGTTGCATTGCAACGTCTCTACCCACTACACCAAGTGTCATAAATTTCCTTTGCTTCTGGATACTCCTCGCAGTATTCTTCCAAGGCTGTTTTCACAACTTTCTCTGCTCGTTGATGTGCTATCTCGGCTTGTAATTCCTCGATTACATTCCAAGCAGCAGCACATTCTTCTGAACGGATGCCTTTTTGAGCGCAAACGGCACGAGCTTTTTGAATTTCATCCTGAAGTTGTTGTTCTAGTAAGATAGTGTGGGGTTGCTCAAGAAAGTTACTATTAGCTAGAATGTCAGCCAGGGAGATGATACCTAATAGTTCGCCCTGAATAACAGGCGCTCTCTGCAAATTATGGTCGGCAAATAATCGTGCCACGTATTCTAAGCCCAGGTCAGGATTGACGACGATACAAGGCTTGGTCATCACTTCATAAACACGCACCTTACAGGGATCTTTATCATAAGCAATCACTTTATACACAATATCCTTTTCGGTAATCATGCCGTAGGCATCCTGTTCGTGGCGACGATCTACAACCAGCGCTTTCCAGTCCCTTGCCCTTAAGAGTTTGACTGCTTCAGCCACCGTTGCGGAACTGCGAATTGTAGCAACATCTTTAGTCATAATGTCAGATGCTTTCAACATAATATTCTCCAAATTTCTCATGAAGCTGATGCAATAAAGGTTTAATAAATTTGATAATCTGAAATATTGAAAATAAATTTTTTCAAAAAATATTTATCCTGTATATCAATAATTGGAAAATACTTGAGATATTCAATCTCAAGCTAAGAATGTAAGCTTTCTAGATTGTGTTGTGATTTATTAGCCCTATTGTGCAGCCGCATCCATTTAAAAGCAGTAATGTTTAATAATAAACCCACAAAGAATAAAAAGACCATCAAGGCTATCTGATACCAGAGAAGTGGCTGGACAAATAAATCTAAAACCACATGTAGTAAGTTCATGATGCTGTAAAAGACAGTTAAGCCAAAATGAATGATTCGATAACGCTTTGAATCATTAAAAGCACTGATAATAATTGCCAGCATTGGTAGCACAAAAAAGCCCAACATCAACCACATAATTCCAGAAATATCATTGATGTTTCTGGCTGGTTGAGATTCGACAACAGGTAAACCGTGAAAAAGCGGTATTAAATTTAGTTGTGTATGAAACAGTGTTCCTAGTAGAAATACTGTCCAAAGAGCAATGATTCTTTCCCGATAATTAACTGCCATAATTGCTCCTACATTCTTTTTGTAATTACCTCACCTTCAATTTAGATAAAGAATTTGAGTAACTTGTGAAGTTAACCAAACTTGATAAATTCACGTCCTTCTAGCTGTGGTTTTTCTCCCCTTAACACTGGCTCTAACACTGCTTTAATCCGAGTTGCATCAGGTGGACACCCTGGTAAGTACACATCAACTGGTACTACTGTATGCACTGGTATCACCCGATCTAGTAAGGTTGGTACAATACCAGGCTCATGGGGAATTGTGCCGTGAATATCGACAGCTTCGATGTAACAACGCTGAAGAACAGGTTCAGCACTACCTAAAGGATTGCGTAAAGCAGTAACATTACCAGTAACAGCACAATCGCCAAAAGAGACAAGAATTTGCGATCGCTCTCTCACCTTCCGAATCATTTCCAAATGATCTTCATTAGCTACTGCACCCTCAAATAACACCACATCCACCCCTAGCGGATATTCTTTCACGTCAGCAAAGGGACTATAAACTAGATCCACTTGTCCAGCTAAATCAATTAGCCACTCATCCAAATCGAGAAAAGACATGTGACAGCCAGAACAGCCGCCTAGCCAAACTGTCGCTAATTTTAAACGAGACATAATAATTCGTAATTCGTAATTGAGGAATGGGTCAATTAACTCTCTATATCTAAGAGGTTGTATGAAAAGTGGTCGGCTGTGATATTAGGCACTTATTGATCCCCCCTAGCCCACGCCAGTCGCTCCACTTGGGGAGACCCCATCGCATGATTGCGTCTCCCCAACTCTTGGAGACGCTACTTCGCGTTGGGAGAAGACCGCGCTGGCTCCCCTTAAAAAGGCTACGGTGTACACACAAGTCTTTGAGAGTTGCCCCACAGGCTTTTGATCCCCCCAACCCCCCTTCAAAAGGGGGGCAAAAACCTCTCAAAGTCCCCCTTTTGAAGGGGGATTTAGGGGGATCTAAAAGTATTTGATACATCACCAAGGACTTTTCAAACATCCTCTAAAGGTTCCATTGCTGTTTTTCGCGTGCTGTAACTAGGAAATCGAGTTTGGCGCGATCGCGTTTCATTTCTCCGACGCTCGAACCTTTGTCAAAAAGCGCACCTGTAGGGCAAGCATTAACGCATTTGCCGCAAGAAGTACAAGTATCAGAGGTTCCCCAAGGCTGATTCAAATCAGTGATTACATGGGAATTTGTTCCTCTACCCGCCATATCCCAAGTGTGCGCTCCTTCGATTTCATCACAAACACGGATGCAACGAGTGCAAAGAACACAACGGTTGTGATCAACGCCAAAGCGATGGTGAGAAATATCGACTTTGCGATCGGGGAAATGATAATCTAAACGCACATGATCCATACCCATTTCAATAGCTAGGTCTTGCAATTCGCAATTCCCATTAGCCACGCAGACTGAGCAAATATGATTGCCTTCAGCAAATAGCATTTCGATAATTGTGCGCCGATATTTTTGTAGGCGATCGCTGTTTGTTTGCACTTCCATACCCTCAGTAACTTTCGTCACACAAGCAGGCTGAAGTTTATTACTGCCAGCAATTTCTACTAAACAAAGCCGACAAGCCCCAACATCTGTAACCCCTTCTAGATGACATAAAGTCGGAATATGAATCCCTGCATCCTGTGCTGCTTGAAGAATGGTTTCCTCCTCACGGGCACTAATAAGTTTGTCGTTGATTGTTAAAGTTTTTACTGACATTGCCTCTAGCCTCAATCAGAATTAGCCTTTCGCTTCTGAAATGCCCTGCGCCTTGAGTTATAGACTAATAGTTTGAGGAACTTGTGAAGAGGAGATACGAATTATCAACGAAACTCAGCCTGCTCAATCTTTGCTCGAAAGAACTCTGAGTAACGCTCTGTCCCAAACCACCAGCCTGCACTGATCTGGGAGGGTATTGTAAATCCGCCAAATGTGTGTTCTTCTGGAAATTCTCCGCCAAAGGGGATGTAAGTATAACTACTATCCTCCTTGTGTTCTCCCCAACGTGGTAAAGAAAGCTTCAGCACTTTGCCGTCAAGGTCTGTAACCAGTGTCAGCGTTATCGGTTCACCATCAACCTTCAAACTAGCTTGGATAGTCCTCTCATCAATTGCCTTCCAAATTACATTGCGTTGAGGTAGCAAAGCAGAAGGTAGCCAAAAAAATTCTCCTGCGAATCGTCCAATGGCAGAGCGAGTAATATCAGGACTGTGGGCATTTACTAACGGAATTAGTCCCCCAAGGGAAAAGCGCATTCGACCCGACTTGTTTGCATAGTAATCTACTCCCATAAATTTAAATAAACCGCTACCAATAACTGGTCTCCAAACAAATCCTTTCAGGGCTGAGGTAATCTGTTTTGCTCGCATCGGTATCCACGGTTTATCTTGCGCCATCCTAAAACTGCCACTCATTTCCAAGCTGATAGAGGAAGCAAGGGGAGTTCCCGGCGCAATGCTATGCAAAAAGTAGCGCTGCACAGGTGCAGGTAATTCTGCAACCATGTCTTTAGTGAAACGATGTTCTGCTGGTGAAGATTCTAGCGATCGCCAAATCTGATTAACTTCTTGTTCATTCTTTACCCGGATGATAACTAGAACTATGAATGCGATCACTAGCAATGCACCAATGCTCAAGAAAATTTTTGCAATCATTTTCCTCATCCCTTCTTGTAAGGAATCGTAATTTGGTAGTTAATTCTGTCCAAGGTGTCAACCTCTTTTCTATTTGGGCATAGTTACGCGATCGCTGCGAATGAGAAAGCGGCCATTGAAACGCATCAGCAACGGATCGCCGGAAAACGGAGCCACAGAAGATCCGGGACGTTGAGCATGAATGTGCAGGTGGGGTTCGTCGCTGACACCGGAGTTTCCCACCTCGGCAATGCGATCGCCAACCTTAACAACCGTTCCAGTCTGAACCGAGAGACTCTGGGGACGAAAATGGGCAAGTAAGACATAGATATCGCCACAGCGGAGAATGACGTGATTACCCGCGCGATTCGCCGGATCAATCTTGGGAATCATCATGTCCGGCAGCCCATTGATCGCTTGAACAATCTTGCCCGGACAGGGAGCTAACACCGGCTCACCATAAATCTGGTAGGCAGCTGGATCACTGGGAACTAAACCTTTTGCCCGCAAACCCAATGAATCAATCTCGACAATATCGACTGCGTAGCCATTGCCCCGATAAGCCCGAAAACGCGGAACTGACTCGTCCAAAGTCTTTACATGTGCATTAATCCGCGTGTTGCTGCCGCCATTGACGATCAGATATTTACCACCCCGCAGCGGAAAGGCGAGATCAACAACGGGAATAGCAGGCGGAAACTGACCTACCCAACTTTGCACGGCCTCGTTGCTTGCAAAAACCCCAAAAGCAACGAAACCGATGATGGCAATCCAGCCGAGCCAGCTAGACGGCAACTGTCGCTGGAGCTTGTGTTGCCGAAATCCAACTACCAAAGTAACGATAAATAGCAGTCCATAGACATAAGGTGCCCACCAGGGCGGAAAAACCCAGACTCCCATACGGGCGATCGCAAATAAGGTCAATGCCGTTACGAAAGCTTGTAGCGAAGCACCCAGTAAATTGTGTAGCGGTGCGATCGCTAGCCACCCAATCAGGACAAGTGGTAAAACGATCTGCAACCCAATCAGCAAAGCAATCATAATTTTTTGGCTGTAAAGTTTTTATGCAAATGGAAATCCCCAATTGCTACGAATTTGCTTGCATTGCCTCATCCATCACATCATGCTTGGATTTCTCAGCTTGAGCGCTTTGTTGGTAGCACTTGCTCATTACCTTGAGAAAGCCGAACGGTTCGTTAAGCGCGGCTGCTGTTGAAACACCACCTATCAAAGCTCCCATGATGCCAAATACTGCTGCATCTACTCCGGTAAGATAGAGGTTTTTTATCGGAGTTTTCGCACTAATCCATTTTTTGTTGAGTCTTGCTGGTACGCCTGGGATACCGTAAAAAGCTCCTCTGTAGCTTTGGTCAAAGTATTCTAAAGTGAGAGGCGTAGAAAGTTCGTAGTATTCGATTAGTTCTCGAAAACCAGGATAGTGAGCCTCGACAAAATCGAGAAGATGGTGCGTGATTGTTTCTTTTAGTTTGTAATATTCCTGTTCTCGTCGCTTCCAAGGTTTGTCGTGCCATTTGGCGAAGAAATCGTAATCAATAAAGACAATAATTTCACCAGTGTGGGCTGTTTGCGTGGAGTCTTTGAGGGAAGCAAAGGAGATAAAACAGGCTTTAATACCTTGATGGGGCGCACCGCTTTGTTCTTTAAAGGCGCGATCGTGGTCGTAAGATGAGTACAGCCAATGATTTTCACCTTTAAAACCCAATTTGGCGGGAGATTCTTTGAATCCTAAATACAGGCTAAATGCACTGTGAGGTTTGGGAAATTCTTGAATTTCTTTACGGTATGCAGACACCAATTCGTTTTCGACTGTGGCGGGAATCAATTTGGTGTAGGTATTGAATGCTCCAGCATCAGAAATAATAATCGGCGCATAAAATTCTTCAATTAGCGCATCAGATTGGTGTGCTTTTTGGACTTTTACACCCTTAGCTACACTGTCTTCAATAATAATTTCTGTTACTTGACTTTGAGTAAGTGCTTGACCGCCATTTTTTTCAATTAAAGGCATAATATTTTTGGCAATTTCCGCAGCACCACCCACAGGATAAAAACCACCTGTGAGAAAGTGGTAAACCAAAGTGGCGTGAGTCACAAAGGAACTTTCTGAAGGTGGTAAACCATAATCACCCCATTGGGAAGCCAACAGCGCTTTGAGTGTGGGACTTTGAAAATTCTGGTCAAGATATTCCTTGGTCGTCAATCGTGAAATTTTGCTGACTCTGGGTAAAATTGTTTTTACCCAGGAACCTAATAAACCAGACAACGGGTCTGCCATAGCAATTTTTTTCAGATCTGTAAAATACCTGATAATTGCTTTCTGCTCGTCCGCAAATATTTGGATCAAGTCAGCTTGAAATTTTTTCGGGTCGGAAGATTGGGCAAAAGTAAAATTAGGATAGACAAATTTCTCAAACGGATCGGGCATTTTGCGCCATTGCAATTTGCCGTCGGTGATATAGTCAAATACCGTCCGTCCGAGTTCACCTTTGCCCATATTTCCTACATAATGAAGTCCCACATCCCATTTGAATTTATGGTTGCGTTCAAATTCGTGGGTGTATCCGCCAATAACGAAATGTTGTTCTAGAATTAGAACTTTCTTGTGATTTAATTTTGAGAGTATAGCAGCAGTAGTTAAACCACCCATACCAGAACCAATCACAATTGCATCGTATTGATTTAAGTTAGACATTTTCAATTACCTCCAAACTTGCCACCAATGCCTGCACATTGGCTTGAGATCTAACGACCAAGATAAGCGGTCAAAATCGGATTTCCTGATTTTTGGGCTTCTCTTAAAAATTAAATCCAAGAGAATAGTAAAGCCCGTTCTTTTCTTCAGTTCTACTATTTTCTGAATGTCACAATCTAGTCTTTTTTGTAATTCCCGCGCTAGACACTCGTTGTTTCCTGAAAAGGAATAATAGATTATTAGAGTTTTCATTCATTATCCACGCCCTTGTGTAGTAATGGTAGGAGAGGCTAGATGTCTCTTCTCTATTGAGTTGTTCCACTAATCAACGTCAAATATTCATCTTGGAAGTAACGCAAGGTACTAAATACCGGATTAGGTGCAGACTGACCAAGACCGCACAAGCTGGTATGCTTCACTATGTCGCATAGTTCTTCTAGCAATTCCAAGTCAGCAAAAGATGCTTTACCTTCACTAATTTTCGTCAACAATTTATATAACTGCACCGTCCCCACCCGACAGGGAATGCACTTCCCACACGATTCATCCATGCAAAACTCCATAAAGAAGCGGGCCACATCCACCATGTTGGTAGTTTCATCCATGACAATCATGCCGCCGGAACCCATCATCGAACCAAGTTGAGTGAGTGATTCATAATCCACCGGGCTATCAAAAGCTGATGCGGGAATACATCCCCCAGAAGGGCCACCAGTTTGTACTGCTTTGACTACACCGCCATCTGGTACGCCACCGCCCATTGCTTCCACAATTTGCTTTAATGAAGTTCCCATCGGTACTTCTATCAAACCTGTGTTACAGATTTTGCCTGCTAATGCAAAAACCTTTGTACCTTTGCTCTTTTGAGTGCCAATGCTGGCGAACCAGTCAGCACCTCTGCGAATAATGGGTGCAACATTGGCGTAAGTTTCAACGTTATTAATTAAGGTAGGATGCCCCCATAAACCAGACTCGGCGGGGTAGGGTGGACGGGGATGAGGAGTACCGCGTTTACCTTCAATAGAAGCCATTAAAGCAGTTTCTTCACCGCAGATATAAGCCCCAGCACCAATACGAATATCAATTTTAAAATCAAAGCGAGAGTCAAAAATTTGAGTACCTAAGATGCCAAGGCGTTGCGCTTGGCGAATTGCAGTTTGCAGACGATTGATGGCAACGGGATATTCTGCCCGGATGTAGATATAGCCTTGATTTGCGCCTATAGCGTAGGCTGCGATCGCCATTCCTTCTAAAACGCGATGAGGGTCACTTTCTAGGACGCTGCGATCCATAAATGAATGCCCCCGGATCGCCTTCATCGGCGTTACAGATGACAAATTTGCGATCGCTTTGCTCATCGCTTTTTGCTTTAGCAACTGTTGCCCATTTCAAACCTGTAGGATAACCAGCACCACCACGTCCCCGTAAACCACTGCGGGTAATAGCATCTACTACCTCGCTAGGAGTCATCTCCCGCAAAGCATGATAAAGCGCTTGATAACCTTCGGCCGCAATATAAGATTGAATGCGTTCTGGATCTACTTTGCCACTGTTTTCTAAGACAATCGGCATCTGGTATGTAAAAAATGGATGCGTTAAATCCCCTTGCTGGACTGTTGTCTTTCCCCCATTGAGAGCAGTAATAATTGAGTGTGCATCATCAGGTGTAACTTTCTCGTAGAGTGTACCTAGACTTTCTGGTTCGGTGTTTCTCTCAACCTGTACTAGTGGCCCTTGACAGCACAAACGCATACAGCCAACGCCATGAACTTCCACTGTTTCTGCCAAATTCTCTGCTGTAACAGCTTCTTCCAAACGCTGTTTGACGGCTTGTGAATTGGCAGATAGACAACCAGCTGCAATACAACAGCGAATTTGCACAGGTTTCTCTGAAGCACGTTCTTTTTGGGCAATTTCAAATAACTCAGATAGATCCATTTTGCAACCATCCTTTGATGCGTTCAAGGACTGATTCAGCAGTTTGATTACCTAAAACGGTACCATCAAACACTACAGCAGATGCAATTCCACAAGCACCTAGACATCTTGCTGTTAGTAGTGAAATTTGACCATCTGCCGTGGTTTCACCAGCATGGATGTGGGCAGACTTTTCTACATTTGCCAAGATAGCTTGAGCGCCTTTGACGTAACAAGCTGTACCCGTACACACCACGCAAGTATGCACACCACTAGGTGCAAGTGAAAACAAATGGTAGAACGTGGCAACACCATAAACTCGACTAGGTGGTAGTTTGAGATTGTGAGCAATGTAAATTAATACATCGTTTTCTAAATAACCAAAAAGTTCCTGTGCTTTATGCAATATCTCAATGAGTGCATCCTGTTGATACTGGTGGCGTTTGATAGTTGCATCCAGCATCTTAAAGCGCTTATCTGTTACTGAGGTTGCTTTTGCCGTGTTCTTCATTTTAACAGTAGATGCCGAATTCATCGTTTGAGCCTCTCGTCTCTTCAGGATGTTGCGAGTCTCACACTTAGGATGATAGAAGAACAATTTGAGAAACTTGTGAGGACAGTAAGAATGTTCGGCGTTGCTGGATTATGTGATGATTTTGTCATGTAGAGGAGCCAGCGCTGTGCGGGGGTTCTCTCCGTTGAGGCGACTGGGGTGCGCGGAGGCACAGAGAAAAGAGTTTTAGAGATGTTCACACTGCAATGAAGCAAGGCGTAATACCTAAACAGAACTTACGCACTCAGATCCCCCAACCCCCTTAGAAAGGGGGTTTTAGACGTTCCCCCCTTTTTAAAGCTACGGTGTACACACATCTGTGTACAAAACCAAAATCGTTGTATATCCTCCTAAATCCCCCTTCAAAAGGGGGACTTTGAGAGGTTTTTGCCCCCCTTTTGAAGGGGGGTTGGGGGGATCAAAAGCCTGTGGGGCAACTCTCAAAGACTTGTGTGTACACCGTACCTTTTTAAGGGGAGCCAGCGCGGTCTTCTCCCAACGCGAAGTAGCGTCTCCAAGAGTTGGGGAGACGCAATCATGCGATGGGGTCTCCCCAAGTGGAGCGACTGGCGTGGGTTAGGGGGGATCAGGGTTTCAGGCTTCAGTGCGTAAGTCCTACTAAAGTTAGATCCTCACAACTTCCTCAGATTTTTGACTTAACCTCAACATATAGCCAAAATAGGGTTTATATTCTTTCTGCCCTCTGCTTCCCTGCCTCCTGCTCTCTTCTGCCTTTCTTGTTAAGGTGTGATGATCATGCAAAAACGACTTGGCATTCTGACTAGTGGTGGCGACTGTCCCGGACTCAATACTGTAATTCGGGCAGTTGTTAACCACGCCACCCTCACCTATAACTGGCAGGTAGTAGGTATTCCTTATGCAACTAGAGGGCTTTTAGAGAGAAAGGCAATTCCTCTGAGCATAAATGGTCTAGACCTACGTGGTATTGACCCCTTGCTAAATATGGGAGGCACGATTCTAGGTAGCATCAATAAAGGTGATACTCTAGCTCATATTGACGAGATTATTGCTGGCTACCATGCTTTAGAACTAGATGCCTTGATTGGCGTTGGTGGAGATGGCAGTTTAGCAATTCTCAACCAACTGCAAAGCAAAGGAAACTGGCAGTTCATCGCTATTCCGAAAACAATTGATAATGATGTAGCAAAGACAGAAAGAGTAGTTGGGTTTGATACTGCGGTCAACACAATTGTTGATGCTCTGAATCGTTTGACATTTACCGCTGCTAGTCACGATCGCGTGATGATTGTCGAAGTCATGGGACGCAAAGCTGGGCATTTAGCGCTACACTCCGGTATTGCAGGCGGTGCAGATGTGATTTTGATTCCTGAAATTCCCCATACAATTAAAGGTGTGTGCGAACATTTAGCAGAATTACGCGATCGCTGGGGACGCAGATTTGCAATTGTCGTTGTGGCGGAAGGCGTTCAAATAGCAGCTGATTCATCTAGTCATCTATCCTGCGAAAAGCCATCCTGTGGTATGGGTCAATATATCGCCGATGAGCTTCGCCATTGCAGTAACAATCAAATTGATATTCGGGTTTCCGTTTTAGGACACATTCAACGAGGTGGTATTCCTTCAGCTTTAGACCGGTTAGCTGATGGACAATCTGCACAGATGGTAGCTTGGCAAAATGGGCAAGTTGTAGCTGTTCCTTTAGAAGCAGTCTTGGCTTGCAGTCCATGTCTTGTAGATCCTAATAATTTCTTAGTGCAAACTGCGCGATCGCTCAGTACTTACATTGGTAACATTACTCCAGCGATAACCAATATCTTATGAGATTTTGTAAACAAACCCACTCTTGCGTTCTTCTCTGCGCCTCTGCGTGAGTAATACCAATTTAAAAAAACAATGTGACAGATAAACCGTGTAGAGACGTTGCAATGCAACGTCTCTACCAAAAGATTTGTTGCAATCATTAATTGAATCGGTATAATTCATCAAATCACCCAGCACAAAACGGAGCCTTTTATCAGTCTTCACGAGAAGACTTGAGAAATTAGCCTGGAACTAAAAGTTCCAGGCTGTTTAAGTTATTAGCTAGTTGAGAATGTTGCAAACACATCAGAATTTAAGAGACACCTCAATTAAAAATTCAAGTACCTCTTAATATCTGAATATTTTTATTTTGCTGTTACATTTCCAATAGCTTCTTTCGCTTTCTCAACAATACTTTCTTGGGGCTTTCCTGCTTGTTCGGCTTTCACATTTCTTTCATAAGCCTTTTCCATAGTATTAAGATTTTCTCCATCTTTTGCTGCTTGCTCGTAAGCTTCTTGTCGTTCTTCTTCTTTAACGCCGACACCTGGATCATATTCGTAAGCACGGTTAATTTTTTCTTGAGAATTTGGTTTATACTCTGGAGGTACGAGCTTTAATTCTTCAAGTGTAGTTGCATAACTAGCTTGCTGCATAAAAATGAATGAACTCGACAAGCTAATGAACATTATTAAGCCAAAAACCAAAAAGGTAGAACGTAAAACTTGCTTGCAAGTTAATAGAATTTTTTGCATGAAAAACCTTCCTAATTTTTTATTATGAGCCTTCGTCGTGTATAAATAGATTCAATCTACAAGGCTCAAAGGCATCCTAAGTGTTTAGGTACAGTTCTTCCTTCTACCGCAGGGTATATTAATTTTCACCTATAACCAACTGTGATGAATCTTAATTCCTCGATTTTGCATTGTATACTCAAACAAATTTGTTGGTAGTGCTTCTTCCACAGCAAAAACGCCTGGTTTCTTGAGTTTACCCTCTAGTAATAATTGGGCAATACTACCCGTACCACAACCAGAAGCCATTGCTGTATTTTCATGTACTAAATCTGAACAAAATACGGCTGTTTTACCGTTCTTTTGACCTGTTACTTCGGAGCGAACTGCTACTCCAATACCAGTAAAGCGATTGGTAACATCAGTCATCAAATGACTAACATGAGATAAAAATTCAATAGTGCTACGTTTCTGCATTAACCATTTAGGAAACACATGAGCAGTGATCCAAGTCATGTGATTGTAAAAATCGGGAACTGAGCCAAACTTAGTAATTACGGTTTTGACTGATGGGAAGGCGTGGGGTAATGTGAAAGTTTCCGGCATATCAAACCAGTAAACTCCCGTACGTCCATAGGGAGGTAGAAAGTTAACAGCTTCGCGTTCACTATAAGGCTGTACTTCTTGCCATTTACCATCTATCCAAGCATCAAAAGGACGCTGTAATCCCAGAAAAGTTGTCCGCATCACTGTAACGCCAGCACCGCCAGAACCAGAAACTAAATAACTTAGATGAATCTTTTGCGCTTCATCAAATTGCTCGATACCTTGACGTACCATGCTATTAGAAATGCCTGGAAAAATGCCAGTGTTAATAATCGCCGTAACACCAGCAGCAGCGGCTTGTTCTTGATAATTAAGAGCCTTACTAGTATAAGAACGATGATCGCTAACATCTACATAGTTAACGCCTTGGGCAATACAGGTTTCAAGAACATTAGTATCTCGGTAGTGAAATGGCCCAGCACAGTGGATAACTAAGTCAGAGTTGGCGATCGCCTCCTTCAACTTATCAACTTCTGCTAAATCCAATATCAAAAACTGTACTTGCCCTGCCGAAGTCAAGTTAACAGCCTTTCCTATCTCTGGGGAACGCCCAGTGATCGTAATCTGTGCCTGCGTATGAGTAGCTAGATCCTGAGCAACACTGCTACCAATTCGCCCCCGTCCTCCTAAAATTAAAACTCGTGTCATTACTCCAGAATAGGAAACACCATTATTATTTCATCAGCTTTCAGTTCTATTTGTCACCTGTTATAAGTATGACCTTGCCTGCTTACAAAGGAGGACTTATAAATTGACTTCGTAAACTTCCGGTAGTATTTAGCAACTATTTTAACGATAATTTGTGTTGCTATGTAGCGATCGCTCTCAAAACTCGACACTCCAAGAGCAAAACTCGGAACTCCGAGATCAAAACTCAGAACTCCGAGATATTATCTTTGACATTCAACTAATGTACGCATTTATGCATACATCCTGCTCAACTAATGCCAAAAACTGACTCTACCGTTGACTTGATGGAATCTCTTGCATCCTTCAAAGTCTGGCTAATTGGATGCTTAGCCTGCAAAAACACACGGGCGCAATTGCGTCCTGGCATTCCAGAGATAGAACCACCTGGATGCGTCCCTGCACCAGTTAAAAATAGATTGTCAATTGGGGTTTTGTAGTTTGCTATTTCTGGCAAAGGACGGAAAAACACCATTTGATCTAGTGTCATGTCAATGTGGTAATAATTGCCTTTATACGCACCTAATCTTTCTCCCAATTCTGCTGGACTCTCAACACGACGCGCAATAGTTGCATCTTTCACATTGGGTGCATAGGTCGCCAACTTATCAATTACCCTGTCTGCAACTTTGTTTTTCAACTCATCTGTCCAACCAGTACCTTTTAAACCAGTACCTTCTGCACCTGCAATTTGATAGGGGGCGAAAAACTCAATCCACAGGGTGTGCTTGCCTGGTGGTGCTAATGTGGGGTCAAGAGCGCTAGGCATCACCACATACATAGAGGGATCAGAATCAGGAATCTCTCCCAAGGTACATTTACTATGAGCCTGTTCCACGTGACTCACGGAATCTGCAATCAAGATAGAGCCAATTAGATATTCATCTTTATGCGCGTGATATGGAAAGCGCAACGGTTCATCTAAAGCCAAATCTATCTTGAGGATAGTTTCATTGTTATTAACGATACGGCGTTCTAGTCTTTCCCTTAACTCTGGAGCAACTGCATCGATATCACTCTTATCAGTCATTTGTAAGAACAACCGCTGAGCGTCAATATTAGAAATTACCCCATGTTTAGCGCGATATTCTTTACCACCAGCTACCCGTACACCAACTGCTTTTTTATCGTCAATTAGGATTTTATCAACGTGTTGGTCTGTGAGAATAACGCCACCTTTACTTTTAACTAAATTCACCAAAGCTTGTACAAGTGCGCCAGTACCGCCGCGAGGTCTAGCCATACCAGGGTCATGACGCATTGCCATCATGATTGCACCAATAGCAAGGGTTTTTTGCGATGGTGGCGCACCAAGTTCTGATGCAAGTCTTGCCAAAGGTGCTTTGAGAAATTCCTCATCAAACCACTCGTTAACCAAGTCTTCAGCACTGGTCAACATATTGCGAATAAAGTCAAGGGTTTTGTTTGGGGAACCAATTACTGAAAATAAATCTTTCAGTTTTGTGATGTCATAGTTACCAAGGATATCTATAACTGACTTTGGCGGTGCATTAAACATTGGAATCATTGCACCCAGCGCCCGTTGCCAATAATCTGTATATTCTGCATATTTTTTGGCATCGCGCTCATTATAACGGGCGATTTCTGCACAAGTTTTTTCCAGCGACTTGTGACCTAAAAAATACTTGCCATCAGGATGTGGACAGAAAACAACTGGATCACACTCTAAATATTCCAAACCATATTTTTCCAATTCTAATTCTTCGACAACTGGCCCTAGGTGGATAAATTCATGATCAATAGCGCATAAGTTAAATTTAAATCCAGGAGCTTCTTGCGGTAAACATTCTTCAGTTGTCGCCGCACCACCAGGAACAGAACGCTTTTCCAGCAGCAGAACACTATAGCCAGCTTTCAGCAAATAAGCAGCACAAACTAGACCATTGTGTCCTGCACCAATAATTACAATGTCGTACTCTTGCATAATTGTGATTTTAGAATGCGCTAGATTTCTAATATTAGAAAACTTTTAACATTTTTACATCACTCATTAGGTACAAAATTTATTTTTTGTAGTTGCTTCTACTACTAAGGAGATACGACAGTTGACGATGATGGTATTTGCCTCACTTGAGTTTCTATCATCACTGTCATAATCTCCTTTTCTACTTCTAAATCTTTGATCCGAAATACTATATCTTCCCATTTAAAAGATGATTGATTCACTAATTCTTTGATTTTTTGCATAATTGCCACAACTAGCTCTATAGAAACACCTTCACCTTGAGTACAGTTAAAACTTTCTAGCATCAAAGGTTGCGAATGAGTGCGTGGGCGAATCATTCCTATAAAACTTAACGAGCGAGTCTTGCCCATTTCTGTTAACAACACCTTTACCCTGAATTCTAGTTTGCCACTACCAGGTAAAAATATCTGAATCTCTTGCGGCTTTAAACTCACTGTTTCGCCATCTACATTCAAATCATAACTTTGTAAATTGCTACGAACAAAGTCTGAATTTAAAGCACGATTAATATCTGTTTCTGTGAGTACAACACGAGCAATGGTATTTACTGGTTGGTTTAGTTCTATTTGACCAAAAAGAGCGCTTAATGGATTAATAGCAATACTATCTGTTTGCAGTTTAATTTCCTGTACGCGGATGTCTTTTTTTATGATCAATCCTTGACCACTAACTGAAACTCCATCTGCCTGTCCCTGAACTATTTTCAACAGATCGGTTTGCACATCTATATCAATTTGTTCTGCTTTATCTATCTGTTGGGATACCATCCTCTCAGCTTCTTGTGATAGGAATTGCTCCTCTAACCGTTGCTCGTCAGGCATGAATTCTAAATCTCCTAATATCTTATTACTGTTTACTGTAGATGCTGGATCTCAGAAGCGTATCTATAGGACGATATATCTAAATAGGAGGATAGAATAACCACGCAAAAATTAATTTTTACCTTTTTATTTTTGCCTGGGTAACAATCATTTGCACGCCACCACGAGGGACAATAGTAATGCCACGACGTACCGGATGTACTGGAAGATTATCAGCAAGGGTTAGTTGAAACTGCGATAATATTGTAGCTAATACTAGTTTCATTTCATACATAGAAAAGACTGCGCCAATGCAACCACGATATCCACCCCCAAAAGGTAAATATTCATGTGGTGAAAATTTTTGATTGAGAAATCTTTCTGGTCGAAATTGGTTTGCTTCTGGATAAGTTTCGGCTCGACGATGGGCTAAATAAATACATGGAACTAAAATTGTTCCTGATGTGAATTTATTACCCATAATTTCTACCATATCCTTTACCATTCTTGGCGTGCAAATTAAGGCAATGGGGTAAATCCGCAGTGTTTCTTGACAGACGGCGGTGAGGTAAGGTAGTTGTGTAATTGCTTCTGGATTTGTTGGATTATCCAAAGCGTTTAATTCTTGCATTACCTGATTTTTAACTTCTGGGTGGGAGTGAATCAAATGAAATACCCAGGCTAATACACCTGCTGTTGTTTCATAACCCAGCAGCAGTAATGAAACTAATTGATCGCGTAATTCTTGATCTGTCATTTGTTGTCCGTTTTCGTCACGCGCCGACATCAACAGACTAAGAATATCTGTACGTTCAGCATCATTTTGCCAACGTCTTTCATGAATTTCTGCGTAGATAAGTTTGTCTATTTGCTGTCGCCTTCTCAAGAAACTTCCCCAGGGACTCCATGCGCCGAAATCTTGTTGCAGTATGGAGAAGAAAAACAAGCTAGAATACCAAGGTTTAGTTACATCTTCTAACAAAGAACTCAATTGTGTTTTTAATTGTTGGTAACGCACACCAGGACTAACACCAAATACTACTTCCAAGATAATTTCTAAGGTGATATCGGACATCAAGTTATGTATAGAAACTGCTGTACCTAATTTCCAATCTTGGGTAACTCTTTCAGTGATTTGACAAATTGATTGCCCATAACATTTGATGCGATCGCCATGAAAAGCTGGTAGCAATAGCTGACGCTGTCGATGATGTGATCGCGTCTCTTTTAAGACAATTGAATTCTCACCAAATAAGGGTTTAAATACATGAGTTGCTTTCTGAAAATCTAACTTTTGTGCAGGCACAGCAAAACAATCACTAATTGCTTGGGGATGGCTAAAAAATACTACTGGCGGTGACTTTAACCCCATTACTCGCACTGTAAAAGTATCGCCATATTTAGCAGCACAATTTTCTAAAAATTGCGTAGGTTGAGTAATTAATTGCAGCGTTTGTAGCAACGCTGGTGTGCGTAGCTCGTTAGATCCTTTCATTATAAA
Source organism: Nostoc sp. MG11 (assembly GCF_014904695.1). Taxonomy (GTDB): domain Bacteria; phylum Cyanobacteriota; class Cyanobacteriia; order Cyanobacteriales; family Nostocaceae; genus Komarekiella. Next base: position 402,394 of record NZ_JACXXN010000003.1, read on the forward strand.
TTTAATACTTTTAGGATTTAAGTATTTATAAGAGGTCGTAATTAATTAGTATTAACTTTTATAAAGTTTATCAAATTTTACATGAATCTCTAGAGGGATTTTGCAAAAAAGCTTCCTAAAAATATTTTGAGCAGACACTACCGAAATTCTATCTTTTGGTTGTTTTATTAAAAGCCACTTGAAGTGTATGGCATTGGTAATTCTTCCCTATCTCCCATGCCCAAAAATTCTATCCCTCGTCTTGAAAAGTTTTGCGCCGGAAAACCTGGACACGCAAACTTTTCGCTGTTTTGAAAAGCTTTCTACAGCGAGTTTCCGACCTACGTAACTTTTCGCTTGTGGACGAAGTTTTTTATACCTATATAATTTTTTGTGACTTCTTCAACTAACTGAAAAGTATCCATTCTTGTTGAGCGACGATTTAAGATACTTATCCTGATGTTGTGAAAAAGCAATAAACTGTTACAACCTGAAAGATGTAAAATTTTTGTTAAATTCAACGAGCATCTACATTTTCCCCTCTTTTTATAAGGTACTCAGCATGACTGCAATCTCTCCAAAGGCATCTTCAGCGCTTCCTGATTTTTGTGAAGGAATCCAATATTTTAGTGAAGCGCTACCAGCTTTTGAAACTTATGGTGCGAAACCTGCTGTAGAGTCGGGTAAAGTAGCGATCGCAGCTCCCACAGATCCCGCAGCTGTCTATCAAACTTTACTGGCTGCTGATGCCCTACGCTACCTGACATTACAAGTCACTGGTAGTAAGGCTTCTGGACATCCGGGCGGATTTGCCAGCCAAGCAGAAGCTTATGCATCTCTTGTCATGCTGGGATACAAAAATATTATCACCGAAGTCGGACACCACGCCCCCGGATTTTATAGTGCGATGTTTCTTGATCGCTCTTTAGAGGATATGGGGATTTTCACGGTTCAACAATTGCGCGATCGCTTCCGGGAAAAACACGGTTTGTTAGGACACCTCTCCGGTTTCATACCTGGTATTCTCGCACCAGCGGGCCCCCTAGGACAAGGACAACACTTTGCAATGGCGGCTGCATTGCTACACCCAGATAAGTTATTCCCCTTTACAGTTGGTGATGGAGGGCTGGGTGAGCCTTATATTGTAAGTGCGATCGCGCATTTCCATACTGCTTATCCAAATGCTACTAACTTCTTGCCAGTTCTGGTGTGGAATGGTTATAGCCAAGAACACCACAGTATGGTTTCTCTCAAAACTAACGAACAGATGCAGGCATACTGGCAAGGTAACGGCTTTGATGAAGTCATATTAGTGGATGCCAAAGACTTTGACGATCAAAACCAACCAGGCGATTACGTTGATAGTACCGCCTTTTCCTTCGAGCAACGACTAGAATTTACCAAAGCAGTACTTTCCGGTGTAGATAAAGCAGCGCGATCGGCTCTTGGCGGCAAACTTACCGTTTTTATCATTAAACAACTCAAAGGTGCAGGCGTCCACGCGCGGGGTGCAAAATCTCACAACCTCTATCCTAAAGATACGTTAGATGCTCCTCACATAATCAGTGCTTTGCAAACCCGTGCTTTAACAGCTGAAGCTTGGCAATTAGTACGGACAAATGCAGAACGCGCTGGTGGAGGCCCCGCGGCCAAGACAGTGGTGACAGAATTTGAATTACCATTACCAGACTTAGGCGAATTACCTTTAGAAGAATATCCAGTAGGTGGCGAACCCAAAGTTTCCACAACAGCAATGGGACGATTAGTGGGAATTGTCGGAAAAAAGGATCAGAATTTTCTTGTCACCAACGCCGACGGTAACGAAGCATCTGGAATAGCTAACATCAACCAAGCACTCAAAATTATCCATCCCACAACTGATGACTTATATAACCAAGCACCAAACGGACAAGTTTATGAACCTTTGAGTGAAGATGCTTGTGCAGGTTTAGCTGCTGGTTTGGCGTTAATGGGTGCGAGAACTTTGTGGTGTTCCTACGAATCTTTTGCCATCAATGGATTACCAATCTGGCAAACTGTTACCCAAGCAATGGCAGAATTGCGACGTCCAACTCCCTCAACAATTACTTTATTTACAGCTGGGGCATTAGAGCAAGGGCGCAACGGTTGGACTCACCAACGTCCAGAAATTGAAGCTTACTTTGCTTCGTTGATGAGAAATGGAAATGTTTTCCCATTATTTCCCCCTGATGCTAATAGTATCCAAGCCTGTTATGACTGGGCATTGAAAACTAAAAATAAGGGAATTGTGATTACTGCAAGTAAATCACCTCTGCCAATTCGCACTACTTTGGAACAAAATCGTCAAGGGTTGCGAGATGGTGCGGTGCTATTGCATGAAGTTGCTGGTGATAAACAAGTTGTGTTTGCTGTGATTGGCGATATGACATTAATGCCAGTATTTGAAGCTGCTGCTTTCTTAGAAAATGAAGGTATTGGCGTCAAGATAGTTTCTGTAATTAATCCTCGACAGTTATATCGTCCTGATGATACCGCCTGGGAGACTTGTTCAGAACCAGAAGGTGGTTTTTTAGATGATACTAAATTTGCCGAATTATTTGATGGTGATGCGCTAATTGCTGTGACAGGTGGTGCTGCGGCGATGCTGGAACCTATTTTGTTGCGGAGTAACTGCAAGCGCGATACCTTTGCTTGGAAGCGTGGGGAAACTACAGCCAGTGCTGGTGAGTTGATGGCGTTTAATGGATTGACTGCTGAGGCGTTGACGAAACGTGCGATCGCGTTAGTGCATTAAAGCTGGAATTGTTTCTAATTTTATCGCATTTATACGTATGAAAACGCTGAAAAATTGCGTTGCAATGCGTATATTTGCGTTTTTTTATGAGAACTTTGAGAGCATTAAGATTAGCCCACAAGATAAATGCGGGTAGATTTGCTGAAATTTGTTGAGAATAACAGGTTTACGAGTCGCAAAAGTTAATTTACGAGTCGCAAAAGTTAGTTTACGAGTCACAAAAGTTAGTTTACGAGTCACAAAAGTTAGTTTACGAGTCGCAAAACCTTATTTACAAGTCGCAAAACCTTATTTACGAGTCGTAAACTTAGTTAACGAGTCACAAAACCTTATTTACAAGTCGTAAACTTAGTTAACGAGTCACAAAATCTGATTTACGAGCTAGAAACGAAGCTCGATACTTTTATATGTAAGCGTGGGAAACTACTTAATGGCATTTAATGGATTGACTGCTGAGGCGTTAACGAAACGTGCGATCACATTAGTGTATTAAGGTTGGGTTTATTAAGTAGAAAAGTCTAAATTTTTAACCGCACATGAACGCAGACAAATTAGCGTTTTAATACGTGTATTTACGGTTACTTTTATAATTTTACGATGTATTACTATATATAGTATTTAATTAACAGAAGTAACTGTATGCTTAATGAGACAACTAAAAAGCTAGTGGATGAAATTACAAAAAACTTGGCAGCAAGCAAAGAATCTATATCTTCTTCTTTCGGAGAACTATTAAGTTTATTAATTGATAGACTACAGCTATCTCAAGATAAAAAATTTGTATTTCTTTTACTAGGTAAAACAGGTGTTGGTAAATCTAGTACTGTTAATTCGTTACTGAGTCAGGAAATTGCTCATGTTGGCAAATATGATGCTACAACAATGCAAGTTCAGGAATATGAACATGAAATGAATGGTATTAAATGTTTAATAATTGATACGCCTAGACTGTGTGACGATATCCCGGAAAAAGGCAATAATCAAAAGTATATAGAATTGATTCAACAGCAAGTCAACCAGATAGATTTACTTTGGTTTGTAACTCGTCTTGATGACCCAAGAGTTGGTGAAGACGAAAAGAAAGGTATACAAATTATTTCAGAAGCATTTACACCAAAAGTTTGGGAACATTCTGTAATTGTCTTCACACGCGCTAATAAAGCTGATGATTATTTAGAAGAACTAAACGTATTAGAGATAAAATTTCAAAACATACAGGTCAAGAAATTGCAAATACAATTCCCTCAGTCGCCGTAGATAATAAAAACCAAACAACACCAGATGGCAAAAGATGGTTAGAAGAATTATATACACAAGTATTTACAAGAATGTCTGAGAGAGGTGCTATTCCTTTTTTGATGGCAACCGCTTCTATAATAAATAAAACACGATCTAATAAAGATAATAGAGAGCCAAACTGGAATTTTTATAATAATTCTGAATTTCAAACTGAAGGTAAAAAAGATGTAAATCATGAATTTAATGTTAATGATTTTGCATTTACAGGTATACAGAAAGAATTAATTAAGAAAAAACTTATAGAAGTTATTCCAGCTTTAGCAGCGGCGGGTGCAAGTGCTGGAGCGGTAGTTGGTGGGCCAATTGGTGCTGCAATTGGTGGTGTAGTAGGTGCTGCTGTAGGAAGTATTTTTTACTTTCTTAGCTAAAAGTAAATGACACAGATAAAGTTATCCTTGTATCTAGCAATACACATTGCCTTATGACGAACCGTAACCATACATATATTCTTTATTTGTAGACAAATCACTCGCTGCTTCAACACAACCAATGTATTCTTGAGCCAGAGTCAAAGCTGAACCCCTGATTTTATTTCTTGAGCAGATAACTCTTGCTTTTGCATTTTCGCAAGTAAAAATTCTACAAAATCTAATGCCTCTTGTTGCTTATCAGGAGGTAATATTCTTACCTTGTCTATAATAATTTTCTCAATAGTCATTTTCTATAGCCTCTGGCATCAACTAATACATCTTAAAATTTAAAACTTTATTCAGCTGTATGCCTTTATAAATTAAAAATTTATCAGCCGCGATCGCGCAATTTCTCTTCTACCGATGGGACGCACTTGTATGCTGTGGAGTGAAACAATTGCCACAGTTTCCCCATCCAATATGACAAATTCAACCTCGTATCCTTTGCCACCCTGATGTACTAAAACAACTGTACCTATATCACCCTGTTCTAAACTATATTCTGGGAGATCACTATTCAGAATAACCCTATCAAGTTCTTGAATTATTCTTCTCTCCGTTTCAGTGGGTATGAAGTAACAAACTTAGGATTTGAGCGTTATATTTATTCTAGACTTCAACTATACAAGATTAATTTATTATGAAATTTCAAGTTATTTTTACCTTTGATTCAGAATATGAAGGCTATGTTGCGGAAGTTCCAGAACTTCCAGGCTGCGTAAGCCAAGGCAAAACATTAGATGAGGCAATTAAAAATATTAAAGATGCTATTACGGGATATCTCCACGTCCGAGCTAAACATGATCAGCCTTATATTATGAAGGAATCACAAGTTTTTATTGGGGAAGTTGTAGTATAAATGGGACGTTTATCAATATATCCGATAAAGAAGCTGTTAAGATTTTTGAAAAATTCGGTTATGTATTAGATCACCAAACAGGAAGCCACATGATACTTTGGTGTGAATCAAAACCAACTCTATCAATTCCCAATCATCGGGAATTAGCACCTGGGTTACTTAGAAGTTTGATTCGACAAGCAGGAATTACAGTTGATAAATTCCTCGAAAACAAATGAACTTAGATACAAGGATTATTATGTTAGTCAGAATAACCTTATGAAGTTATTGAATTATAGCTGTTAATCTTACAGGCTTAGCCAACTATAATGTACTTAAGATTTTATACAAGGATAGAACCATGACTGACACTCAAAAGATGGTTCGCTTAAACTTAGATTTGTCACCTGAACTTAATCAGATAATAGAGGAATTAGCAAATAAAATAGGCACAAGTAAAAGCGAGGTTCTGCGTCAGGCTATAACCTTGATGCAAATCATGGTTATAGCTAAAGAGGAAACTAAAAAATTAGGAGTCCCAGAAGCAAATCAATTGATAGTGAATGAAATAATTGTCTCATCTGAACAGCAGCCAAAACCCAATGCATCAGAAGCTTTTTTAGAAACCTTTGGAAGCTGGGAAGATACACGCACCGCAGAAGAAATTGTTGATGAAATATATTCAAGTCGTACTGTAAGCGATGCCTACGGCTAGCTACGCCTACGCGATTATACCTTGTGAACTATTTACTCGACACTGATACGTGTATTTATTGGCTTAATGGTCGTCAGCCAGTCAGAGATAAATTATTAGCAGTCAGATGGGATGAAGTATGCATTTGTGTCATCACTGCCGCTGAATTGTATTATGGTGCATACAATTCTAATCGAGTTTCAGAAAACTTAGGTAATGCAGAAGACTTTATTCAAAACTTACCTGTTCTACCTTTAACTGATCCTGCTCTTAGAAAGTTTGGTGAATTAAAAGCAGAACTTCGTAAAAAAGGACAAACAATTGCTGAATTTGATTTACTAATTGCTAGTGTTGCACTGACAGAAAATTACACTTTAGTTACAAACAATACTCGTCACTACGAACGCATCACTAGATTAAAACTAGACAACTGGATTTTATCTGAGAAACTTTGAAAGCTCGATTAATGGTATTAGTCAGGGATAGCGATCGCTCTCCTAAGCATTATATTTATTCTAGGCACTCAACTACACAATATTTATGCTATGAACTCACAAATCTTAGATAAAACTAACATACTTCAAGAACAGCGATTTCTCCTACCTGGTCATTACACTTGGGAAGAATTTGAGAAACTTGAAGCTTTAACAGCAGATGCGCCAGGTTTGCGGATAACTTATCTTGATGGGTGTGTGGAATTTATGACTCTTGGTGAACAACATGAGATGATTAAAAGTATTCTGGCTATATTGCTAGAAACATACTTTTTTGAAATGGGTATAAATTTTATTCCTGTAGGTAGTGCCACTCGCCGAGCACAGCAAAAGGGAGCTTCCTTTGAGCCTGATGAATCTTATTATATAGGGGAAAAGAAAGAAAATCCTGACTTGGTAATTGAAATAAATATTACTAGTGGCAGCATAGATAAATTAGAAAAGTATAAGCGGTTTAAAATTCCTGAAGTCTGGTTTTGGGAAAATAATCAGTTATCTGTATATCATCTTAGTAATGATAATTATGACCAAATTACTCAAAGTAAATTGCTGCCAGAATTAGATATAAATTTGTTAGTACGTTGTGTTTTAATGCCTTCAATAATTGAAGCTAGGACAGAATTTATTAACGGAATTCGGTTGTAACTTAGCATATCTTAATGTGTAAGCATTTTTCCTAGTAGAAACATAAAAATAAAAGTGATATTCTGTATCCGGGTATAACCTTGATGCAAATAATGGTGGTAGCAATGACTACACAAGATAAAACCCAACGAATTCAAATAAATTTAGATTTATCGCTAGAACTTCATGAGACACTAAACAAACTGGCTCAACAGATTAATGGAGATCATGCGGAAGTGTTGCTAAAAGCGATCGCACTTATGGAAGTAGCAGTAGAAGCCAAGCAAAAAGGTAAGCATCTCTGGATTGCAGACGAGAACCAAAACCTTGAGACTGAAGTTATTGGCATCTAACAGCATGACAGATTTAATTGATTTATCAAAAATAATTGCTAGCAAAGGCGACAAGCCATTACTTGTATCAATAGTAAACTTACAGTCACACGAAGAAGCAGAACTTGAGCGAAAGCTGCGAGAACTAGAGTTTAAACAAGAACTAAGAAAAGATTGGATTTTATTTATTGTCAGAGATGTAGTAATCTTTTCAGCCGCTATTCTTTTCATTTTTGCTGTTAGTGGCTATTCCCTATTTACTCAGATTTATAGGTAACTCATCTAATAGTATGTAGCAATCTTTAGGGTGTGACTAGTTATCTTTGCAAATGAGTATCAGATTGTACAAAAATATATCCCTAGGCTAGAAGTATTAATTTGCATAAAAAATTTTGGACAAAATACCTGCTTGCTTAGCATTCCAGAAATTTGATTGCTATATTATACTAAATAACTATTCTGGCAAGGATTTGAAAGCTGTGAGGGATGATTTACAAGGTTTGGAGATTAGTCAAAAGGAACTACAAAAGCTGACTAATTTACCTGTTAATGATAAACTTGTAATTATTATAAATCCTCTCAAAAAATTGGGAGTAAACTTTCTCGAAAAAATTAAAGGCTCTGAAGGAGCAACTGTAATTTTTATTGGCTTTTCTACAATTGTTTTTAGCTATCTTTTATTTGATGTAATTATCAAAGTATTTGCTACATGGATAACAATTCCATCTTGGATATTATTAATAATATTAGGTCTTTGGGTGGGTGGAGCTATCCAAACTATCTTATATTTAATCTGGAAGAAAAATAGCAAATTTGTCAAGTTAAATATGACAAACTCTTTACTAGTTTTATTAAATGATGTTGATAGATATAATGATGTTATTAGAGCAATAGATATTAATGATCAAATAGAAGAAGCTGGTAATCCAGAAGTTAGTATAAAAGAAAGAGAAAAAGTTATCGAAGCACTGAAACTCACAAAAACCGATTTAATCCGCGCTTTGAAGACAGAAAAGATTTTGAGAGAAAATAAAAACTTTATTCTCAGTAATACAGAACTTTTCGTCAACAATTTAGCAACTTTAACAGCTATGCAAGTAACTGAACAAGCTACTGAGCATGGAAGATTACTCAATGAAGCACTACAGATTGCATTAGATGTGCAACATGAAATGAGAAGGTTACAGAGTCAGCGTTAAAGCTAATAATTAGGCGAATTACGTGAAGCGAGTCAGTTAGAAACAACGTAGGCACAGCCAGCCGTAGGCATCGCTTTTTCTGTGCTTTACATCCTCAATAGCTTTTTCTATAATCCTCCCCACGACTACAATCCCCGGTTTAACATAAAGAATATCCCTGAAGCGATCGCTCATTAGCATGGACTGGAAAGAAGTCAGAGGTAACTGGGTAATCATTCCGCAAAATCCCATCGGTATCATCCATTTTTTGGGAGGTGCATTCGTCGCCACTGCACCCCACATTACTTACCGTTGGTTACTAGAACAGTTGGCAAGTAAAGGTTATGTTGTAATTGCTACGCCTTTCGTTAACACGTTGGATCATACTGCGATCGCTAAAACTGTACTCCTAAACTTTGATCGGACTCTCGAACGTCTACACGACTCCGCGGCATTACGCAAGCTCTATCTTCCCATCTACGGTATTGGACACAGTATGGGCTGTAAACTTCACTTGCTAATTGGTAGCCTCTTTAAAGTAGAACGCGCTGGCAATATCTTAATATCCTTCAACAACTACGCCGCTAGGGAAGCTATCCCCCTAGTCGAACAGTTCAATTCTACTTTTGCGATCGAGTTTACCCCCACACCGTTGGAAACTAACAAGCTTGTACAAGAACGATACAATGTTCGGCGCAATTTATTAATAAAATTTAGCAATGACACCATCGACCAATCGGCAGCTTTAACCAAAATCTTACAAGCACGCTTTCCTGAGATGGTGACAGCACAAACGTTACCTGGAACCCACACCACACCATTAGGTCAAGACATCAAATGGCAAACTGGATCATCTTTCACCCCCTTTGACGCCCTAGGGCAATGGTTCAAACAAGAAGCATACCGCGACTTGAACCAACTAAAACGGATCATTCTCTTGTGGCTGAATCCTCTTTCACCGCCATAACATTTTATGGTTGTCAAAAGGTGATAAATTCGGTGGACAATTGGAAATGGATTAGTAGTATCTCTGTATTGATACTGCTAACCTATTAGCCTTAACTATATTTTTATTTTTTAATCCAATTATTAATTATTGTTGCCCGCAACCTTCTATGTTTCAAATACTAATAATTGATGACGACCATTCAATGAAAATACTCCTGAAAAGGATGTTGGAAAAACAGGGTTATAAGGTAGTCGCTGCTAGTAGTGGAGAAGAAGGAATAGAAAAGGCGCTGGCTTGCAATCCAGCACTAATTATTTGTGATTGGATCATGCCAGGCTTGAATGGTCTAGAAGTCTGCCACCGCATCAAGACAGACCCCCGATTATCCACGACATTTTTTATTTTATTAACATCCTTAGATTCAGTCGCCGATTGCGTTAAGGGTTTAGACGCTGGTGCTGATGATTTTATCTCCAAACCCATTGAGCAAAATGAATTACAAGCAAGGGTAAGAGCAGGATTGCGCCTGCATCAGTTGAGTCGGGATTTACAAACACAAAAGCTGCTTTTAGAGGCAGAAATGGCAGAAGCAGCAGAATATGTGCGATCGCTTCTACCTCCGCCGATAACTGAACCTTTTAACATAAATTTTCGATTTATTCCATCGCGGCAACTCGGCGGCGATTGTTTCGATTATTACTGGCTCGATTCCGATTATCTGGCAATTTATCTACTAGATACAGCCGGACATGGACTAAAAGCTACTCTTCCTTCAGTGTCAGTACTGAATCTACTGCGTTCTCGCGCTCTCAAAAGTTTGAATTACTATCAACCTAGTGATGTACTGACGGCTTTGAATGATACCTTTCAGATGAGTTATCAAAATGACAAATACTTTACAATCTGGTACGGTGTTTATGATCGAGTCAAGCGCCAGTTAACTTATGCTAGTGCAGGTCATCCACCAGCAATTTTAGTATCTTGTACAAATCAAAAAATCTCTGAAGTTAAATATTTAAAAACACCCGGTATGCCAATCGGGATGTTTCCAGATGCAAAATATGTTGATGGGTTTTGCAATATTGAAAATTTCAGCACCCTTTATATTTTTAGTGACGGTGCTTATGAGATTACTAAATCTGATGGCACTCTTTGGAGTTTGGATGCTTTTATTCAGCTATTAGTTAGCCTACAGCATCCCTTGGACTACCAACTTGAACAGATACTAAACTACCTAATCACTTTGAACTCCAAAGAGGCTTTTGATGATGATTTATCTATACTTCAGATTCAGTTTGATTAATTTAGTTTTGCGAAACTAAAACCTGATTAAATGCTTCTTGGCTGGGAAAAATTTCAAATACCTTATCCATATTAGTTAGTTCAAATAATATTCTGACTTGCTCATTAATCGAGCAGACAACAAGCTTGCTATCTGCCGCTCGTAATGTTTTGAAAGCCAACACCAAAGCACCTAAACCAGAACTATCCATAAACGTTACATCTTGAAAATCAACTAATACGATTTTTGCCCCACTTTCTAAAATCGCAGTAATATTTTGCCGAAAGTCTTGTGAGGTTGTGGCGTTTAAATTTCCGCTGAGCTTAATAACTTTGACTTGTTCTCTCATAATATGTCACTCTGATTTGTGTAATACCAATTCTTTGCAAAAATGCACTTTATTTACCCTCAGCTATCGTCGTCTCTCGTAATTGAGAGAACTACAGAGAGGTCAGATTTAGTGCATCTTCATAGAGAAATGGTATAAATGATGTTGTGTTTTCGTTAGTATATCCTAATCATATATCATTTAAAAAATGCTTACCAGATAAAAATCAGGACTTATGAGCCTTCAATGCTTTCTCAGCACTGCTGAATGAGGTATTATCAATTGAAGTAGTTATTTTTTTTGAAAATAACTAATTATTAACTTATAATCACTGTCTGGCTCCTTGAAGTGAAAGGGTGCAAATAAATATTACTTATGATGGTTGTTAGTGAACAATGAACATTAGTCATATCAAGTAATTTAAAAGTAGCGATCGCTCCTTCAATCTTCAAAAAATACAATTGTGAAAACTCTTCAAACATCAGGATTTTAGTGATGGATAGATTGATCAACTCTCGCTAAATTTCCTTTCAGAAGTACCAAGCTCAAGCATAAAGATTAAGTAACTTACCCTTGACGAAGGGGAATAGAAATCACAAACTCAGCCCCACATCCTGGCTGCGAAATACATTCTAAACTACCTCCATGTTTTTGTGAGATAATCTGATAGCTAATAGACAGCCCCATACCAGTGCGTTAACCAATAGGCTTAGTACTAAAGAAGGGATCAAACAGTCGTTGTTTTACTTGCTATTGCGATCGCATCACTTGAGCTTTCCACAGCTTGCTTATAAAGTATCAGACTTTGCTTTGCTTGCTTGCGCTCTGTGATGTTAAGCACCATTGATGCCACCCCTGTAGCCATTTAACTTGTCCGTCAGGTAAAACAATTCGTCCTTCCCACTGCCAAGGTTGCAAGGTTTGGGCAGAAACACTGATGGATTGTACAAAATCCTGATCTTCATCGGCATGGACAATTAAAATTATCAAGCTGGGATCGGCTTGAATCTCTTCTGGTGTCAAACCATACAGTTCATCAGAACCAGAATTAACATAAGGGAAGGAGAGCGAGTCGTCAGGATGCAGCATAAACTGGTAAAGCATTCCCGGCGCATTTGCCGATAGCTTCTGTAATTTTGCCTCACTTTGACGTAAAGCTTCCTCCGTTAGTTTGCGCTCGGTAATGTCTTCGTAAGTACTAAGGATACCGACCACATGACCCTGAGTATCGTGCAATGGGATTTTATTCGTATCTGACCAATACTGCTTGCCATCAGCCTTTTGTTGTGTTTCGATAATGTGCAGTTCTGGTAAGCCTGATTCCATCACACGGCGATCGCATTCCCGATGCCAGTCAGATTCTTCTTTTCTCCAAGGCAAATCATAATCATTCAACCCGATAATATTATCTGGGATCACACATGCATCACGGGCAAAGTTTCGACTACAGCCCAGATAAACCGAATTACGGTCTTTCCAAAAAATAGACTGAGGGATGTTATCGAGCGCTAGTTGTAACAGGTGTTTTGACTGGCGTTGTTCAGCTTCCATTTGCTTATACTGCGTTATATCCCGAATAGTACCAACTAAAAACTCACTACCTGCACCATCTTCAAATACACATTTTCTGGTAGATATAAAGCGCGTTTGACCCTCAGTAACAGTAAAAGATTCTTCATTCTCGTTGGTAATACCTCTGGTAAAAACCAGTTCGTCTTTTTCCCAAAACACATCAGCTTCCGCTTTCGGGAAGAAATCATAATCTGACTTGCCAATTAGTTCTTCTCGGTTATGCCCCAAGAACTTACAGAAGGCATTGTTGAGCAGTAGCCAACGATGTTGGCGGTCTTTAACAAAAATTGGGTCTTCTATACCGTTGATGATTTGGAGTAGAAAGGCAACAGAGAGATTTTCCTGTGGGTTTCTGAGCGGACAATTACTAGCGAGTTCTTGTGGTTGATGAAGGGTATTGTCCTCTTGCATTCCTGAAATCCTGTTGGTAGTTTTAGCATTCGACGGTTGGAGTTGATATGCACCAACACTTTCTGAGGTTTTATGAGGCTTTTGCCTCTACAGCCTTAGTATTCCCAATGTTGGTTATTGCTCAACAGGAGCACTGCGATGCACCTTTACGTGAGGCAAAAAAATATTCATGCAAGAGATCTCTTGATACAGCAGATTGCAACTTGGTGAGGTACAGATTATCGTAAGGGCACAACATTGTTCATTGGTGTCAACTTCAGCTCAAACACTTAATTTCCAGTAGTTTCAGATCCCCCAACCCCCTTTTTAAGGGGGCATTCGATTCTAATTCCCCCCTTCAAAAGGGGAGCCAGCGCGGTCTTCTCCCAACGCGAAGTAGCGTCTCCAAGAGTTGGGGAGACGCAATCATGCGATGGGGTCTCCCCAAGTGGAGCGACTGGCGTGGGTTAGGGGGGATCTCAAGTCTCGGTGGTACATCGAAAAACTTTGAAATGCTTATCAGAGAAAAACTTTGAAATGCTTATCAGACTAGGCTTTCACGTTAAGTTGACACCAATGAACATTGTTGTGCCCCTACCCATGTACTTCATTTACCTGACGCTGTATTTAGAAACTACTGTTGGGAGCTTGCTATTGGCTCCTCGCTGCCAATACTTATTTAGTACTACCTTTGTACTTGCCTAACTCTCTCTCACAGGACTGACTTTAGCTCGATAAAGCAGTTTGTCGCCTTGAAAATACCCAGTGTAGCGTACCTTGACTATTTCACCTACTTGTGCAGATCCCTCCATTAATTGGTGCAACTGGGGATCATAGGGTATCTCGGCTTCCACAGGTGCGATCGCTTCCACACCCCACGCCTGCAAAAGTTTTTCTAGGGGTTTTTGCACCAATGGCACTATTTTGACTGCTGCTAGCTGGGGATTTTCTTGTGCCTTTTGCGCTGCTGTGGGCCATTGCAATAATAAAGACTCCAGCAGTTGCAAACTCGACTGCTGAAACTCTTGCAGCAATAACTCTCGTTGTTCTTCTAACTGAAGCTGCGATCGCTGGTACTCTCTTTTTAAATCTGCAATCTCTTTGTGAGTGCTGAGTTCTGAAGATATTTGATACTCAACACTTGGTACTGAAAAAGTAGCCACTAATTCACTCAATGGCACTTGTAGTATCAGCGACAGTTTGAGCAGCACGTCCATCCGCATCTGCTCTAACTTTCCTTGCCGTAACCGCAAAATTTGACGCTCTGAGACACCAGCAGCACGACTAAGCGCTCTAAAACTAGAAATATCTACCAGTTGCATTAAATCTTGCAACTTCTGAGTGAAATTAGTATTGGGCATAGGGGATTGGGAAAAGGGAAAGGGGAAAGGGGCATTGGGAAAAGGGAAAGGGGTATTGGGAAAAGGTAAAAATCATCCCTTTACCCTCTGTTACAAAGTTCTGTGCGGAGGAAGCCTCTCTACGTTCGCGCAGCGTGTCGCAGACAGACGCTCCGCAAACCGCTCAGACTTTGCGCTTTGCCCTTTAACCTTTTCCCTCTTTCTCTTATCCCCAGTCCTATTCTTCCAGCAAACTTCTCAACATCCAAGCTGTCTTTTCATGTACTTGCATCCGCTGGGTTAACAAATCGGCAGTAGGTTCGTCGTTAACTTCTTCCACTACAGGAAAAATAGACCGTGCGGTTCGCACTACAGCTTCTTGTCCTTCCACTAGTAAGCCAATCATTTCTGTAGCTTTAGGAACTCCAGGAGTTTCTGCGATCGAACTCAGTTTGACATATTCACTGTAAGTTCCTGGTGCGGGATAGCCAAGCGCCCTAATCCTCTCGGCAATTAAATCAACTGCTAGAGCTAGTTCTGTATACTGTGTCTCAAACATCAAATGCAGCGTTTGGAACATCGGCCCTGTAACGTTCCAATGGAAGTTATGAGTTTTTAGATATAGTGTATAGGTGTCGGCTAATAAACGAGACAACCCTTCGGCAATTTTAGCCCGACTCGTTTCGTCAATGCCGATATTTACATTCTTAACTGTTGCTTTAGATGACATAATTTTCTCCTAATTGGGTTATATGTAGTTGTGTATTGGGCATTATTTGATTGTCTGTTACTTTTTACTATGTCCTATGCCTTATGCCTCATTCTCTATGCCAGGTGCATCTTCAAAACGCTGCGATTAGCTTTACGGACTCTGGCTAATATGGTTTCTTTGCCTAAACGCTGGCAAGCTTCATAACGATGGCAACCAGAAAAGCCATAATACTGTCCATCTACTTCTAAGACATCAATGGGTTCTTGCTGCCCAATCTCCGCTATCGATTCCATCAAAGCTTGCACTTTATTGGGATCGTTCACACGGGGCAACGGCCGTTGAATCTGATTTAACGGAATTTCTTGGACTCTAACCATAAAGTGTTTTCACAAGTAGTTCTTTGTGTCTCTAAATAAATCATAGTCATTATGACTTCGTTTTGCAACTTAATCTTTGGGGCAAAATTGGTAATGGGATCATTGGAGCACTAATGCGACAAAAACACCGCACTACAAAGCAATTGAAAAATCTGCCCCAACGCCTCATTGAGGGGCAGAAGACGATCAAGTACTCACTACCGCTTCTCTACGAGACGCTGCGCGAAGGCTATCAGGTAGTTATACAATTTCCGTTCTGGCGTTTTTCCTACACTGTACTGGCAACATTTTGTTTGTTGGGACTGACTGCTGCATCAGGCCCAGAGAGCAATACAAGGGATGTAGAATTAAAGATTGGGATTGTACAGCGATTTGGAGAGACCACAGCCAAGCTGCAATTGGAACCGACAAAAGGCGATCGCTTAAAGCTGAGATTTAAAAAAGGTAACAAACAGCAAATTCTGGTTACCAAAGACCCTGTAAAGCTGGAAACAGTAATGCAAGCTTTACGCCACCCGGCAGTTGAGGAAGTAGTGGTTTTGGGCAATTACCGCACCTTTGAAACTGCCGAAGACAGCGCTCAAAAGTGGCGTTCTCAGGGAATAGAGGTAGAAGTAGCCCAACCAGAACGCTGGCAAGTTTGGGCAAAACGCGATGTTTACAGCACACCCTTGCTGCGACGCTTGCTATTCCAGAACATCCAAGCTTCTGGCAAGAAAGGGGCATATATTGACACCAAAATCCTGCAAAAAGTACCGCGAGTTAGTTGGGTGGTGAATGGTAATCGCTATAGCCCAAATAATCTGGAAATTAGTAGTGATAAAAACTTAATTCGGGTAAATAAAAGCGAAAAACCTGAAAATGCTCGTCTTTATGCAGGGCAGATGAACTTACAGCCAAATGCTTACGGTACGTACACTCTAGTTAACCAAGTGCCTTTAGAAACTTACTTGCGTGGAGTTGTACCTTATGAAATTGGCACAGATGCGCCAAAAGCAGCCCTAGAAGCCCAAACAATTCTGGCTCGGACTTATGCGCTGCGGAATTTACGAAGATTTGCCGCAGATAACTATCAGTTGTGTGCCGATACTCATTGCCAAGTTTATTATGGACTAAATGGAGTAGCTCCCGTCACAGATCGGGCGATCGCCTCAACAAAGGGTATGATTCTAACCTACGAAAACCAGTTAGTGGATGCCCTTTATTCTTCCACAACTGGTGGCGTCACCGCCTCCTTCAGCGATGTCTGGAATGGTGAAGATCGTGCTTATCTGCGCCCAGTAGTAGATGCTCCGATTAATCTTTGGAACTTATCTAAACAGAGTTTAGCCTATGAAAAGAATTTTCAGCAGTTCATTAATCAGCAACAAGGATTTAATGAAAGCAGTTGGAATATGTTTCGTTGGCGCAAAGAAACTTCTCTAGAGGATATTACCAAAGGCTTGCAGAAATTTTTGCAGGTGAAAAAGAATCCTTATGCCAAATTTAAGACAATTAAAGCTATGGCTGTAACCAAGCGCAGTTCAAGCGGACGTATTCTTGAACTTGCTGTTAAAACTGATATCGGCACTTTTACTCTCCACAAAGATGAAGTTCGTAGTGCCTTTGCTGCTCCCAGAAGTACACTTTTTTATCTGGAACCTTTGAACAAAGGCAAACAAGCTCTTTGGGGATACGCCTTTATTGGTGGTGGGTTAGGACATGGAGTCGGTTTGAGCCAAACTGGCGCTCAAAATTTAGCCAAACTAGGTTGGTCGAATCCAAAAATTTTGCAATTCTATTATCCCGGTACTCAAATTAAAATTCTCAGCAACGAGATTAAATTTTAAAATGTTGTGCTAACAAACTTGCATATTTATTAGGGTTGTCATTTGTCATTGGTCATTTGTCATTTATATTTGTTAATGACTAATGACTGTTGACGATACCCAAATATATTGACATTCCGAGCAAATTTTGCATGTCCTATTCTGGTAGAGTCAGAATTTCAACCCCATCTTCGGTTACGGCTAAGGTATGCTCACATTGAGCAGAAAGCAGGCGATCGCGAGTTAAAGCAGTCCAACCATCACTCATAACTTCGACTTCCCATGTGCCTTCGTTAATCATCGGCTCAATGGTAAAAACCATCCCTGGTCTGAGACGCTTGCCTTTGCCGCGCGTGCCATAGTGAGGAATATCTGGCGCAGTGTGGAAAACATTACTGATGCCGTGTCCAACGAAATCTCGCACCACAGAAAAGCCTTGTGCTTCGGCATACTCTTGAATGGCTGCACCAATGTCTCCAATCCGTGCGCCTGGTTTAACTTCAGCAATGCCCAGGCTACGGCATTTCTCGGTAACATCCACTAACTTTTTGGCTTTGGGGGAAGGCGTACCGACAAAGAATGTCTTAGATGTATCACCGTGATAGCCCTCGACAATCAGCGTCACATCAATATTAATGATGTCACCTTCCTTGAGGATCTGTTTAGCATTAGGAATACCGTGACAAACAACCTCATTAACACTGGTGCAAATCGATTTGGGATAGCCTTTGTAGCCGAGAGGTGCGCTTTTTGCTCCATGCGCCTGTGTCCAACGTTCGGCTTCATCATTGAGCTGAAGAGTGCTAATCCCTGGCTTCACCAATGGTTCAAGATGCTGTAAAAGTTTTGCTGCTAAGCGTCCCACGTAACGCATTTTGTCTAGTTCTCGTGTAGATAAAATAACAATTGGTTCGGTTTTCATGAACTTAGATCTAGAGAATTTTTCATAAATATAGTTGTCCCTGTCTGTGCGGCTGTTTTTGCAGCATCAGCAACCTTCAGGGTGTACAAGCTCTCCTCTGGAGTTACGTACAAAGGAGTGTTATCCATAAGATGGTCTAACACCAAACTCGTGTCTTTGGCAAACAAACCCCGGCGAGCACCAACTTCTATCGGTGTGGTTTCTCCAGGCTGGATGAAAAGTCCTTTGTCGCCATCAAAAATTAACCCGCCGTTTTCCCCATGAACTTCAAATTTGCGTTCTGAGAGCCAAATAGTTTCGCCTTTGCCATAGACTACTTGCGCGAGAAGTCCACTGGTAAAGCACACTTGAGTAATGCAAAAACAGGTTTGGTAGTACTCCTGTTCGATTTCCCAATATCGTTGATGACAGTTGACAGTCAAGACTCGACCAAACAAATCGGTGAGACGATGTAGGCGAGACAGCGCACCCATTAGAGGGAAGCCGAAAAGCTCATGGTTATAAGTCCACTTGCGGGGTGCGGGATACTGGGAATTGATAGTGCTGTAGCGGACATAAAACACATTGCCAATTTTTGGTAAGTGCTGCTTCAAGGCTTGATGCAATCCACCCAAAAGTTCAATGTGTTCAACGTGCAAGAGTTTTTGTTGTGCTTTGGCTAAGGCGATCAGTTCTTCGGCTTCTACCACATCTAACGAAAGAGGATACTCTATAACTACGTGTTTGCCATTGGTGAGTGCAGCACGGGCGATCGCACCATGATCTCGATTCACAGTAGAGATGACCACCAGATCTATATCATTGCGCTCTACTAGCTGTTGCCAAGAACTTAACGCTTCAGTCTGATATTCTCTAGCGAAAGTTTGCGTATTTTCTGGGCTATGACCAACAATCGCGATTAGATGCGATCGCTCATCACTTAGTAAAGCCTCAGCCCGAAGTTTTGCTGCATATCCAGTACCAACCAAACCCACACGCACTCTTGCTTTTTCCAAAGCTGCCTCTGAATTATACATGATCCTTACCAGTTCTGTTTTTGACAATTCCACGGCTAGAAAGCATGGGATTCTTTTTTTATAGGAAGTCTAACAATACTTGCCTACCATTTGGAAGGTTTACGAGGTCGCGCCGTAATGAACCAGATGTGCGGAAAGTCCAGCGCTGTAGACATCAGACAAGTCTGTAGACGCTTCTGCCGTGAGACAGCGCTGCGGGAGATTCATATTTTTTATCTAAAAGATAGAAGATAGTTTTTTCTTAAAACAACGTTATTATGTCAGTTTATCTATAAATAAAACTTATCGGTATTAACTAACTAAATTTCATTACTAATCGGGGTCAATTTCCAGTTACATCCATTAGTTTTTCTCGTAGTATCAGAATTGAAGCAAATTTGAACCAGCGGCTAACCCATAAGGGCAGCCGTACCATTTGCTTTAGCATAACTTATGCTGCCGTTTGCAAAAGAGAGGACTACTAAATGCCAACTTACAAAGTGACACTAATCAACGAAGAAGAAGGGCTAAACACAACAATTGACGTTGATGATGATGTCTATATTCTAGATGCTGCTGAAGAAGCTGGTCTTGATTTGCCTTACTCTTGCCGCGCTGGTGCTTGCTCTACCTGTGCCGGTAAACTCAAATCAGGTAGCGTTGATCAATCTGACCAGTCATTCTTAGATGATGATCAGATCCAAGCTGGATATGTGCTGACCTGTGTCGCCTACCCAACCTCTGACGTGACCATCGAAACTCACAAAGAAGAAGAACTTTACTAAGAGTCAGGCGCCTCAACAATAAATCTCTTGCAAGAGTTACCGATGTTGGAAAAATAAAAGCACCGCATCCAAGGGGAAAATTATCTCTATACTGCGTGTCTTTTAAAGCTACTTTGGCAAAAAGTCTAATTTCACGTTAAGTAGGAACACGCAAAGTTACTGTGTTCCTACTTAATTTCTATGTGCTAACAAATACTTTATGCAAATTCTCTAGTAGTGGTGTTATCTTTCTTCTCTACGAGAGGCTGCGCCAACGGCGTGTTTAGCCCGTGCTGAGTAGTAACCCATACCTTAAACCTTGTTATTACCCACATTTTTCAATCTCTCGCTTCGTTGCTATCCCGCTTTGGAATAAATTCCCAAGCTAATAGCTAAAGTCCGTTTCAACGGACTCAATTGAGTGAGATCAAGTTAGATTTAGTCTGGGTTTCACGGCTTGCATCTGTAGTGAATTGGTATTATCTATCGCCCTAAGTTATTAGGAATGCCTTCACAACCACCAGGAACAGTGCTTCTGGTTTTTTCACCACCCCAGGCGCAGCAGTAGTAACGTGTAGACTCTGAGATCCTTTGCACATCAGTGAAATCGGCATTTTCCACTACAGCACCAGTGTGTTCGCCAGTTTCGTAGTTTGGTGGTTGCGTACGACTGCGTGGTGATGCGATCGCCACTGTACCGTAGAATAAGCGAATACCGTTGAGGTCAGCGCCGCGAAGATTGGCATTATATAAGATGGTGCGGGAGAGGTTGGCTTTGACTAAATCACAACCGCTGAGGTTAGCGCGGACAAGATTGGCTTCACTGAGATCAGTCCAACGTAGATCTGTAGCAGAAAGATCGGCGGCGGCTAGCATGACGCCTAAATCGATGACGCGCACACCTGCAAGGCGATCTTCAGCGTAACCGCCAAAGCCGTTGAGAATGGCTCGACCTAAGCGAGAATCACGTTTTAGGGGTGTCAGCAGCTTGGAACGTGAGAGAAAGCGGAGAATTTTCGCTTTACCAGTACTATCAACACTACTAAAAATTGCCGCAGTGCGTCCTTCAGCGATCGCCCGTTCTTGGGGCCAATCTTCTAATAATCCTTCTTCATCTAATACTAAGTCTGAGACGCCTTGGAAATAAGAATCAATTGTCTGCTGCTGAGTGATAATATTTTGCTGAACCGTCAAGAGGTTTTGCTGAATTGTCAAGTCTTTGGAAATAACGTATTGTCGCCACGCCACATAAACAGCGATGATGGCGATGAGAATTTGCCCCAAAGCGCCAAACCATTCTGCCAGAGTCCCAGCAATATCCCAATTAATCTGGCGTCCCCAAACAAGCAGGCGATCGCTTGCACCAGTAAACTTGAACAAGCCGATAATTGCTACTACTAGTCCCAAAAAGGCTACAAACAGCGTTTTCTCATGGGATGAAAACCACTCATCTAGTACGTATGTCAACCAAGGCAATAGTATCGCCAACGATAACACCAAAGTCACCAGCGTTCCCAAGATGCCGATGATTGAGTTATTTAGGGCAAATCCGATAAAAGTGGTGGCGATCGCTACTAGAGTAATCACCAATCCTCTCGGCTTAACAGTTAATTGATTGCTAGTCTGTTGCTTGAAGCTGGAACGGGCTTGTTGCAGGGCTGTGGTATGTTGTGAAGATTGCAAAGACGAAATTGTAGCTAAGGCTTGTTGTGCCGCTAGCGCTTCTGAAGTCAGGTTATTCTCCCCTGCACCACTGTCAAAGTCATCTGGTTGCAAGTCGTTTTCGGGGACGGATTCTGGGGTTGGTAGATTCGGAGAGTTGGATTCAATCGTCATGCTTTCTATTTTGCCCCAGCAGATTCAGTTCAACAGCTGTTTTATGTTAACCGCCACCGGGTGGGGTAAGGCAAGAGTCCAACACCATAATCAACTACTTTATTTGGATTGGAAATAGTTTCGCTCTCATATTTCTCTAGTAATCTTGCATCTCATTTAGCTATGTCGTTTTCAAATTTCAAAACATAGTAAAACAGGAATTTGAGCGAATGTAAGCTACAGGTATTGTCAGCTTAGTTAAACTTCAAGGCTAGCTTCATCATAATTTCACACAAGACTGTACTCCCTTGCAACTCGCAAATTATCTATTCTGCTTCCTCTGCATTCTCTGCTTTCTCAAGGGTTAATCCTTTAGCGATAAAGGAATAATGTAATGTATTTAGGTTGGTTGGTTTCTGCTTGCTTAAGCACATTATTTATTAGCGACTTTGCCTGCACACCAAAGTCATTGCAAGAGCTTGGTAGTTAAACTCTAAGCAAAGTAATTGCTTTAACTGTATTTAATATGATAATATAATCCGTACTTTATACTAAAAGACGTTAATGCATTATAAACAAGGTTTTTTTTCACAAAACAAGGAAATTAATTGATAAAAACCAGTACATTTTGATACGATTTTGAAATCTGAACAGGTTCTAGCATCATATTATGAGTTCTGTAGGTACAGCATGGTCTTTTGGCGCTGCTTCGTTGCCTCTGGCTTTATCACTTTCTTCATTTTTGGTTGTGGTGATGGGGCAAACTCATCCACAGAAACTATTAAACAAGTCGTACAGGAAACTAATGTAGCTCAGCTGCTTGTAGAAGCAAAGGCTAACCAAAAAGCAGAAGATTTTTTTCATCAAGGCAATAATTTATTAGATGCACAACGTTACGAAGCTGCTATTGCAGCTTATGATCAAGCGATCGCCATTAAATATGAGAGTCCTGAAACCTGGATTAACCGTGGCATTGCCTTAACAGCTTTGCAACGCTATAAAGAGGCGATTGCATCTTATAACAAAGCGATCGCTATCAAACCTGACAAGGATGAAGCTTGGTATAATCGCGGCATTGCCTTAACATCTTTGCAACGTTATAAAGAGGCGATTGCATCTTATAACAAAGCGATCGCTATCAAACCTAAGAAGTATGAAGCTTTGATAAACCGAGGTATTGCCCTCACAAAGTTACAACGTTACCAAGAGGCAATTGCATCTTACGATCAAGCGATCGCTATCAAGCCAAATAAGCACGAAGCATATTACAACAAAGCTTGTTCTTATGCTTTACAGAACAATCTAGAACTAGCAATTGAGAATCTCAATAAAGCCGTCCAGCTTGCTCCTAATAAGTACAAGAAGTTAGCAAAAACTGACCCTGATTTCAATAAAGTGCGTAGCGAACAACAATTTCAGGAACTACTTCAATAGTCTGTTGTTACCACCACTAGTAATGGTAATTAGACATGAAAAAATTGTTAATCACTGGAGCTAGTGGTTTTTTAGGATGGCATCTTTGCCAGCTTGCCAAGCAAGAATGGGAAATTTATAGTACTTATTTTTCTCATTCTTTAGAGATTCCTGGCATCAAAATGCTGAAAGTTAACTTGACAAACTTTCAAGAATTGAAGCATATATTTAGTGATGTAAAACCTACAGCAGTTATCCATACTGCGGCGCGATCGCAACCTAATATCTGTCAAACTTATCCTGAAGAATCACACGCAATTAATGTTACAGCATCCTGCAATCTTGCTGGACTTTGCGCCGATAATTCTATTCCTTGTGCTTTTACATCAACCGACTTAGTTTTTGATGGCTTAAATGCTCCCTATCGAGAAACAGACCCCGTGTGTCCTGTAAATATTTACGGTGAGCAAAAAGTCAAAGCTGAAATAGGTATACTAGAACGATACCCGATGACCGCAGTTTGCCGGATGCCGTTAATGTTTGGTATAGCAACACCTACAGCTAAAAGCTTTATACAAACATTTATCCAAACTTTAAAAGCCGAAAAAGAACTAAATTTATTTATAGATGAATTCCGCACACCAGTAAGTGGAACAACTGCGGCAAAAGGGCTGTTATTAGCATTAGAAAAAGTCAACGGGCGGATTCACTTAGGTGGAAAAGAGCGGATTTCGCGCTATGATTTTGGACGTTTATTAGTTGAGGTATTTAAACTTCCCGCAACTGGGCTTAAAGGTTGCCAACAGCAAGATGTGAAAATGGCAGCACCAAGACCAGCGGATGTTTCTTTAGATAGTTCTAAAGCTTTCGGATTAGGGTATCAGCCTTTATCTGTAAAAGAAGAATTAGAAAAGTTAGCAGTTATATCAAGTTCGGATTATTAAATAACTCAACAACAGAAACCGCCAAAAGCTACGATGGATAATTATCAAGCAGCTTGGGGCGGTTTCTTAAGGAGGCAATATTTCAAGAAGATTAGGAGAATTAGAAGTAGCTAACTAAACTAAGGTGGACAGTATTCGCAATCTGATACTACTCAGAGTTGTACATCCTTTATTCTATTCCAACTAGGCAGGTATATCTGGCTGTGCGTTCAAAAACCTCCAAAACAACTCAATGAACTCATGGCGAAAACACATTCACAGGATGTCACAACCTAGCAGCGATCACGAGAATATTAGAGCAGGAGGCACAGGCTCTAACGTGAAAGTTTTTGTTTAAACTTTTAACCTGTTTGTACCTTGCTCTTAATCTAGCATTATCTTCTTTAGCCAGAGAGTATATTTACTAAACTTGAACAGCATTAACTTATCGCAATAATTCGGAAATCTTTCTTAAGAATATTACTACTTGTCTGATGTGGCTATTAGTGATGTAGGTATCAGATTAGTAGTCTGCCAAAGAAACTTGGCCCCATAAAGGGTAAAGGGTAAGGGGGATGCCAATTTCCCTGGAGATATTCGGGTATCTGAGCCTTTCGAGACTAATCAGAAGTCGCTCCTTCCAGCCACACTTCCACGTCATCTGCTAGTAACTTCTGTGCTGCTTCGATCATGGATGTTGCTATATCTTTGAGATCTTCACGATTATTTAAGTAAGTTTTCAACGCTTCCATTGGGTCGATGCTGCTACTTGCGCTCAATTCGGGAATGCGAGGTCGAGCCAACTGACTCACCAATTCTGCTTGAATGGTATAGGTGTGAGCTGTAATTAAAGCAGCATGTAGAGAGCTACTATCAATGATATCCATCTGTTCGGAGCGGAGTTTGTAAATTAGCCGCACTACAGCATCTTGAATATTATGCTTGGCGATCGCTTTGATCAATACGGCTTGGGGATCATCTGCTTTTGAGACATCCACCTCAATTGTGCGGAAAGTCCGAACTGGTAAGGCACAAAACTCCCAATCAGCGCTACCCCGCTCCAGCTCGATCATTACATAGCCTTTGTCTTCTTTTTCTTCACTAAAGTCCACCCGCTCAATACTTCCTGGATAAATCACTGGGGGGTTATTAGATTTATTTAGGTTTTGGTGACGGTGGACATGTCCCAATGCTACATAATCAAAACATGGTCGCGTCAGTAAAGATAGAGGCAAAGTGAAGCCTTTGCCGACTGCCAAGAAGCGTTCTGCTCCCAAGCTAGCATTATCAGCCATCAAATGAGCTAAAAGCACTGTAGGCACTTCGGGGTCAAGACGGCGAATTTCTCCTTCTAAAACAACTTGCAGACGTTCCGTTAACAGTTGGTTAACTTCCGCCAAAGGCAAACCTTCAGTATCTTGGCGAGTCATCAGTGTTGAACGAGTTAGCCAGGGGAGGGTGATCACTTGCACTCCTCCATTGCGGGTCTGAATGCGGTGAGTAGTTAACGTATCACCAACAACAAAGCCTCGCACTCCCAAGGTGCGGTAAATACATAAACTTGCGCCTCCCAGTCCTTGGGAATGTTGGTCGTGGTTCCCCACCAACAGCACTGTCGGAATTTCGGCATCCACTAGACGGCGAAACTGGCTGGCAAAAGCTTGCTGTACATAAGGCGGCGGTGTCGCATCGGGGAAAGCATCGCCACCAAATATCACTAGATCCACTGCATCTGCTAGCGCTCGGTCAATACATCGAGATAAAGTATTGACAAAATCCTCCAATCGTGTGTTTAATCCTGTTTCAGGATTGATGTGTCCGTGGGAGAAACCGCTTCCCATGTGGATGTCGGAGAGATGGAGGATTTTAATCATACTTGTCCTTTATCCTGAGCCATTAGTCATTAGTTTCAATGGTAATGACTAATGACTACTCACAGCTGTCTAGTTGGCTCTAACTTATTAATTTCCCACTAATACAGGACTTACGCACTCAGATCCCCCAACCCCCTTAAAAAGGGGGCTTTAGAAGTTCCCCCCTTTTTAAGGGGAGCCAGCGCGGTCTTCTCCCAACGCGAAGTAGCGTCTCCAAGAGTTGGGGAGACGCAATCATGCGATGGGGTCTCCCCAAATGGAGCAACTGGCGTGGGCTAGGGGGGATCTAGGTTTCAGGCTTCAGTGCGTAAGTCCTATAATACTGCCCAGTTCCAGGACGGGCGAAACGCCCATCCGACAAGAAGTATTGGGATATTTTATTACTTGGAAGTCCCTTGACAGTGCGATCGCAGCTAATTAGGCGGGAATAAACTTCAGGGAAACACCATTCATACAGTAGCGCTTACCTGTGGGTGCAGGGCCATCATCAAATACATGGCCTAAGTGACCACCACAACGACTACAATGCACTTCAGTTCTGGTCATAAAAAACGACCTATCTACAGTAAAAGCGATCGCTCCTTCGATAGGCTTAAAAAAGCTAGGCCAGCCAGTACCACTATTAAATTTAGTGTCAGATGTAAACAATGGCTGTTCACAAGCGGCACAGAAATAAGTACCTTGAGCATATTCCTTATCGAGTGGACTGGTGTGAGCGCGTTCAGTTCCATGTTTACGCAACACACTAAATTGTTCTGGCGTTAAAATTGTGCGCCACTCTTCTTCAGGTTTGGTAATTTCAAATCCACTCTTAGAAGTTGTCATTTTTTCGGAACCCCAATTGATATAGCGTGATAACAGTGCTGTGCTAACTATTGCTGCGCTAGCCTCAAGAAAATAGCGTTTGTTCATATATCTATTATTTTCTATTTTCACTTTCGTTGAGTACGGGAAGCCGTCATCAAATTTTAGATTTTGGATTTTGCGGAAAGTCTGAGCTAAGGCTTCCTTAGATCAGAACTTTCCAAGACGGATTGATTCCACAGATAAATCTGCTTGCTCTGTACCATCAAGGAATTGTCGGTCAAAATAATTCGTCATTGATAATGTCGAGATTGGTATAAGATGTCAGGCATAACAGAAAAGCGGAATCCTTGCATTGGATTCCGCTAATTCTGCAATCAGTGCGTGAAGTTGATTAAACTAAGATTGCGCAAAACCAGCTGTTTCCTTCGCTACAGGTTGAATTTGGCTGAGCAGACTATGTAGTTTCTCCCCTTCAATGACTTCTGTTTCCAAAAGTTGAGTGGCGATCGCTTCGAGCAAATCTCGATTCTGTTTGAGAATCTCTAGGGCTTGTTCGTGGGCTGTTTCCACAATTTCTTTGACTTCGCCATCAATGGCTTTAGCTGTGTCTTCACTCACCGCCCGGCGGGGATTGGGCGCACCACCATTGCCAAGGAACATTGCTTGTTGACCTTGTTGGTAAGCCAGTGGCCCTAAGACTTTGCTCATACCATAGGTTGTCACCATCCGTTCTGCTAAGTCAGTCGCCCGTTGCAAATCGTTGGAAGCGCCTGTTGTAATACTGCCAAACACAATCTCTTCGGCGGAACGTCCCCCCAGTAGGGTAGCAATCTGACCTCGTAGTTCCTCTTCATTCATCAAAAAGCGGTCTTCGGTTGGTAATTGCAGAGTGTAGCCTAAAGCTGCCATCCCACGGGGAATGATGGAAATCTTTTCTACACGACCGCTTCCGGGTATCAACGCCCCCACCATTGCATGGCCGACTTCGTGGTAAGCGACGATCTTTTTCTCGGTATCGTTTAGCACACGACTTTTCTTTTCTAAACCTGCTACTACCCGCTCGATAGCTTCGGCAAAGTCTTCTTGGGCAACTGTTTGACGTTGATTTCGAGCCGCCAATAATGCAGCTTCATTTACCAAATTTGCTAAATCTGCACCAGCAAAACCGGGAGTACGAGTTGCGATCGCCTTAAGATTTATATCATCTCCTAGTTTCACCTTTTGAGCATGAATTTTGAGAATTGCCTCACGACCGGATAAATCAGGACGGTCTACCAAAACTTGGCGGTCAAAGCGACCTGGACGCAACAGTGCAGGGTCAAGGCTTTCGGGGCGGTTCGTAGCTGCAAGCACAATCACCGTTGCATCCCCAGCTGCAAACCCGTCCATCTCTGTTAGTAACTGGTTAAGGGTCTGTTCCCGTTCATCGTTACCACCGTAAAAACCATTACTGCTACGAGACTTACCGATCGCATCCAATTCATCAATAAATACAATACAAGGAGCCTGTTTTTTTGCCTGCTCAAATAGGTCACGCACTCTGGAAGAACCCACGCCAACAAACAATTCCACAAACTCGGAACCAGAGATACTAAAGAATGGAACTCCTGCTTCCCCAGCTACGGCTTTAGCCAACAGTGTCTTACCTGTACCTGGAGGGCCCACCAACAGCACCCCTTTGGGAATCCTCGCACCAATTTGAGTAAAACGTGCTGGAGTCTTGAGGAAATCTACAATTTCCACTAACTCAGTTTTAGCTTCTTCAACACCAGCTACATCTGCAAAGGTAATTTTAGCCGAGTCGCCTTCAACATAAACTTTGGCTTTGCTCTTACCAATAGACAGAACACCTTGCTGGCCACCGCCACCACGGGAGATGAAGAACTGCCAAATACCAATAAAAATTAACGGTGGGATGACCCAACCCAGGAGAGTTGTAAACCAAGTATTCTTAGGTGGAGGTGCAGCAGCAAATTCAACTCCTTTTGACTCAAGCAGTTTAGGCAACTCTAAATCAAAGATTGGTGTAGTTACAAACACCGCACCCGGTTCAGCGTTCTCGGTTTTTAGCTGGTAGCGAATCTGATTTTGTCCAACGGAAACACGGCTGACTTCCCCCTCTTGTACTTGATGAATAAATAAGCTGTAGGGAACGCCAGCAGGCCCGGAAGCAAATAAACTAGGCAAAAACAGATTTAAGAGCAGGAATAACCCTGATACTGATAGCAATATATTGGCAATGATCCGAAACCGAGGCGGCTTAGGTTGTTCTTTAATCGTCATCGATGTTACCAATCCTTAGAATGAGAGGAGTCGGACTAATTCGTAATTAAGACCCCAGGAGTTAGGAGACAGGAGTTAGGAGAACCCAATTTGATCAGGGGATTCTCTTTAAATCCTTGCTTTTTTTGTTAAAACTCTTGAAAGTGCCAGTGTCTCAGGAAGCTAGCTATTTCTATCCCAAAGAGTTGAAGCAGTTGCTTAAACTGTTTCCAGCCAGTCAAAAATTTGGGTTAATTGATCCAATGTCACCAGGCCATACTGCCAGAGGGTTATGGGTAAAAAGTTGGGTGTTTGTTCACAATGTCGCAACGCCAGAGAAATTGCTCTGTCAGATATGCCCAAATCTTCTTCTAAAAAATGAACTAATTGCTTTGTGGCTTCCATGTCAAATTTAAACAATATTTATTAAGTAAATCTTATTTTTGGAGTAGCTTGAGAAGTTTGATTAAAAACTGGTAAAAAAACTAATCGCACCATGACCAGTCAGAACTTCCAGAACTACAAGAAAAACAAACCCAATCATCGCCAAGCGACTATTCAACTTTTCGGCATACTCAGTAAAACCAAACTGGGATTGTTGGCTGACATACATCTGATGTGCAATCGCAAAGTTGTTTAATCTGCTTTGCTCATCAAAGTTACTACTGATTTTCATAAGTTCTCCTGGTTAGTAGTAATTTTTAATTTATGTAACTAAACTTAACAATTAAATTAATCTTTGTGAACTAACGAGCAAATACGGTTTACCGTACTCAATCTGAGTTACAGGGCTATTGCTGCTTTTGGAAAAGCTTAGAGGGAGATGAGGAGTGAACGAGTGGAGGACAACTAACTCCTAATGCCATAACTGTTCTCACTGTATCCCTTTCAAGGTGTAATGCATTTTTCTTGGTGTCTTAGCGTCTTAGTGAACCAGCGCCGTAGGCGACTGGTGTTAGCGTGTAAAGCCTTCTCTAAGAGAGGCTGCGCCAACGGCATGGCTTCTCTACGAAACCAAGGCGTAGCTTGCTTCCCCATAGGGGTACGCTTAGAGCGACGCTCAAGAGCGTCACCCGAAGGGTGGTTAAAAAATTGACTTTTGAACACAAAGGCACTAGTACACGAAGCCGAAAAGCCCAAAATTCGCAAAATTTTTTTGGATTTTTACCCACCTTAAAAGGACTACTGCTCTCACTGTTGGCGGCTTGTTTTGCAGATAAACCTATGACATATTCGTATACAATACTTATTAACTGACTTATTCCCATCGAATTATCGTAGTATAAGCAAACACTTTTCCAAAAAATTGCACAAATAGAATACAAATTGTCTTGCTAAATATGAAACAAATTAAGCTAACAAGTAGTGCTGGTAAATTAACTGCACTTTTATTTTTAATCACAATTTTACTGACACCTTTTGTGGTGATAAATGCTGGAGAACGCGGTGTATTAATGCACTTTGGTAAAGTTCAAGAAACAGTATTGCAAGAAGGAATACATGCCATAATTCCTATTGTCAATACAGTCAGAAGAATCAGTGTGAGAGTTCAAAAACAAGACATTTCTGCTGAATCTCCTTCTAAAGATTTACAAGATGTATATACAGATGTAGTGTTAAACTGGCATATTCTACCTGAAGAAACTAATATAATTTTTCGAGATGTTGGTGATGAAAAAGATGTAATTGAAAAAATTATTAATCCCGCAATTAAAGAAGTTTTAAAAGCAATCATCGCAAAGTATACAGCAGAAGAAATAGTCACCAAACGAGGAGAATTAAAGTCTGACTTTGATAATACATTGACGACGAGATTACGTAGTTACCATATTGCAGTTGATGATATTTCTTTAGTTCATGTCAATTTTTCAGATAGATTTAATGAAGCGGTAGAGGCAAAACAGATTGCAGAACAAGATGCTAAGCGAGCTGGTTTTATCGCATTGAAAGCAGCAAAGGAAGCAGAGGCTAAGGTAAATTTGGCTAAAGGAGAAGCAGAAGTAAACAAATTATTACACGAGAGTTTGACTGATGAGATTTTGGAAAGACAGGCTATAGAAAAATGGGATGGGAAATTACCTTTAATTATGACGAAGGATAGTCCAAATTTTTTAAATATGAATGATATTTTAAAATTAAAGTGATTTTACTATGATTAATCAACCCATGATTAATACTGCTTTTTTGATTAACTACCAGTTAAAGATATTTATAGTGGTCTGTCTCATTAATTTTGATGGTCATAAGTGTTTGTAGTAAGGACTTAAGTCCTTAATTTTTTAAGCGCTAAAGTGCTTACTACGAACCTATCAACAATAATTAATAACTGCTGTTTTGGTTAACTACCAGAGAAAAAATTAGGAGTATCGATAATTTTAAACTGGATTAATAATAGAATTAAAAAGGTATACGCAGTTGAAGAAATTAAGCCTGTAAATAATTCTTTTTTTAAGTTTCGTTCTTGGGGTTGTTTTTGGAAAATATCAATTGCACCTGCTTGCATTAAGAGAATACCAATAATATTAGATAGCCAGTAACCAATGATGACACAAGGCATAAGTAATTTAGGAGCAAAAAGACTACAAATATAACCAAATAAATAAGCAATTGGTAAATTAAATATCAAGTCATTCCACCAGCATAATGGTGACAACAAATATCCGGTAACTAAAAAAAATCCACCTCTAATCTTCTGCAATAGTGTTTTGGGTAAATTCTCTGTAGTTTTTGACAACGACTCTTGAACATTTTTCTCAATGTCAATCATGGTAGTACAGTAATTTTATCGACTTACCGTATTTTATGATAAAATATCAAAAAAGTCTAGAAGATTTTGAGTCTAGTAGAGTAGAAAGTTTACGTATTTAGATTGTATTAATAAAACCTATACTTACGAACTAAAAAACTTTATTCTTGATTAAACAACTCCTGTTCTTCAGAGAGCAATTTTGTTTCACTCACTGGCTTTTCACTGATAATATTTGCCGACTGTGATAATGGTCGAATAATTAAACTCACACCAATTGCCCAAGCGATCGCTACCATCCAACCTGCGATAATGTCACTAGGAAAATGAACTCCCAAATATAGCCGTGTCCAGCCAATGGCTAAGATAAACAAGCTACCCAAAGTTAATACTAACCAGCACCAGGCACTACCCCAAGTCAAAACTACCAAGATGGCAATCAAAGTCATACTTGTCATGGAATGACCACTAGGAAATGAATAATCAAATTCTGGTGCAACTGAGTTCCACAAATCAGGACGTACTCTGTGCCAAAATTCCTTAGCTGTGCGGTTAATAATTGCACTACCAGCAGTAGTAATGAGTAGATAAGTGAGCGATCGCCAGCGACGTTGTACTAATAAAATGAGTGCAATGATACTCAGTATAGGTAACACAGTCCAAAACGAACCCAATTTTGTCAACATTGCTGCGAATACATCTAACTGCGGCTGTGCTAGAGAGTGAACCGTCATCAAAATCGGCAAATCCCAAGGAAAACTACCCTCTTTTTGCTGCACCTCTAATGCAAGCAGTCCAAAAATTTGCAGTGGTAGATATACCCCCGCCAATAGTAGCAACAAAGAACGCCAATGGATAATTAACAATTTTTGCACAAACCCGATGAGAGACTGTGGCTTTTGCAAAGATGCTGCTGTTTGTTGATTTTCCTCGTTGACTTTATCTAACTCTGTCATAGCAAATACGGTATTACGCTGAAAATAATGTAGTTTTTTGAAATACTGCTATCTAGTTTACTACTGAACTTTATATATAGGCTGAAACTCAGTTTGTCGAATAAAATACTTTAACCTGAAGTATAAATTTATATTTATATTTCGTATCATTCTATATAAACATGGACTTTTAATATTTTTAACATTAAAATACGGTAAACCGATCAAATTTTAGTATTTGACGGAAATTTTTCAGCGGATTGTCAAAAGTTAAAATTGCCCGAAACGCCTAGCAAGAAAGCATTACAGCGAGTTTTTTTGTTTCAGCGAAACAAAGCCGCATTCACAAAACCCCACTCAAAGACAGTAGTATGGACTTTTTATTATTACCTCTCTTCAGCTTTCTGGTCGGCATTGTTGTGGGACTGACGGGAATTGGTGGCGCTTCTCTGATTACCCCAATGTTGATTTTTATTTTTCAAGTACCGCCTGCGATCGCAATAAGTTCTGATGTAGTTGCTGCTACACTGATGAAAATCGTTGGTAGCATCAAGCACTGGCAGCAACAAACCCTTGATGTGCAAGTAGTGAAATGGCTAGCTTTGGGAAGTGTTCCTGGTTCACTGTTTGGGGTAGGGATACTGCACCTAATTAGACAGAATGGCAAGCATAACCTAAACAACATCATGCTTCACTTGTTGGGTGTGACGATTCTGTTGGTTACAGCTTTGGCTTTGGTGCAAATGCTACTGTTGATTTTCTTTCCAAAGTTTCAATTACCTGAACTCCCAGAATTTGACTTAAAAACTCAAATGGGACGCTTACAGACGCTCAGTGTAGGAGCATTTTTAGGTTGTATTGTGGGTCTTACAAGCGTCTCTTCCGGTTCAATGTTTGCTTTAGCGCTGATTGCATTTTTCCGTTTGGATGCACGTAAATTAGTTGGTACAGATATTTCCCAAGCAGCAATTCTCTTACTATTTACCGCTATTGGACACCTCACATTGGGTACAGTTGATTGGAGTTTAGTACTACCAATATGGTTTGGCTCAGTACCAGGAGTAATACTGGGGACGAAAATCTGCCAAATTGTACCGTTAAAACCATTACGTTTTATTATTTACTCTATATTAATGATGGTGAGCTTAAAGTTAGTTTATTAAATGGAGCAGCCAGTTATTTTTTATAATTGTTGGAGGCGATCGCTATCAAATGAACTAGTAGTTTTTTTTGCAGCAATATACTTTAGCTTTGTCTGACCAACATATTATTGCTTTCTACCCAATAAAAGCAAATATTCTTTCTTTTCAAAACGATAAATAAAAATGATGGATTTAACTACGACAGACTCGCAAAAACAAAAGCATCATTCACAGCCCAAAAACCCTAGTTAAAAGGTTTTTTAATTTTAAATTCCACCCTATGTTACTATGCTTACTGATATTAAGACGAGTTTAAATAATCTCAGATGATATAGATGAAGAGAAAAACGATTATTTTACCCAAGGTAATAAGGTAAATGTGCCCCTTTCATACATGATGTACAAACCCAGACCAATCAATATAAATGGCACAGCAGTTTTACCATAGCGATTT
The DNA here is from genome assembly GCF_014904695.1 of Nostoc sp. MG11. GTDB lineage: Bacteria > Cyanobacteriota > Cyanobacteriia > Cyanobacteriales > Nostocaceae > Komarekiella. The sequence continues at coordinate 436,828 of NZ_JACXXN010000003.1, forward strand.
AAAATATAGGCAATTGTGGTTTGACGAGCTAAGAAATAAGCAACAGCACACCAAACCCCTACCATAATAAAAAATACTATGAGAATCACTAGTAAACTGTCAAAACTGTTACCAGCAAATAATGGAATATAAATGCCGATATTATCACCGCCATTTGCAAAGGTGATTGCTGCAACTTTATAAGTTTGGGGACTCAGAACACTCGAAATAAAAGATAGTATGGGGTTACTGGTAGTAGATGGTTTAAAATTAGTAGTAACAGTCTGAACTTCGATATTTTCTGTTTCTTGATTCAGTAATTGCTTGATTCCAATTGCTATTGGTAGTATCCCCAATAAACCTATCCAGGCTCTCGGTGCTATTAAGCCACCAAAAAATCCTGGTAAACTGGCAATAATGATAGCAGTAAAACCAAGATACTGACCAACGAAAATATGCCGACGACGAAATTGAGTATTTAGTTGGGAAAAAAATAGCAATAATATGATAATGTCGTCAATATTGGTGGCGACAAAAGCAATAATTCCCTCAATAATAGTTGTACTAATTTTATTCATGTGAGGTTGTCAGCAATAATGATTAACCAATGAAATCTTAAGCAAAGAAATTAGGGTTTACTGAAATGAGTGAGTTAATTACTACACTCCTGGTTGGAATCTCAGCCTTCATTGCCACTAACATTGATGATATCGTTATTTTATTACTGCTGTTTTCTCAGCTAAATTCTAGTTTCAGGCGTCGGCATATTGTTGCTGGTCAATATTTAGGCTTTACGGTGTTAGTTATTGCTAGTCTTCCGGGGTTATTTGGTGGATTAGTCATACCACCTAATTGGATTGGATTGCTGGGATTATTACCCATTGCGATAGGTATTAGCAGTTTGATCAATCGAGAGGAAGATGTATCACAAGAGGTTATGGTTGCAACAGCAGAATATCAAGATACAAACACGGCAAGTATTTTTAATGCACAGACATACAGCGTTGCAGCCATCACTATCGCTAATGGAAGCGATAACATCAGCGTCTATGTGCCGTTGTTTGCTAGTAGTAATTTAGAGAATTTTGTGATTATTATTGGAGTATTTTTGATTTTAATAGCACTTTGGTGTTATTTAGCTGATAAATTTACTTATCAAACAAAAGTTGCAAATATCTTAAGTCGATACAGTGGCTATATTTTTCCTTTTGTATTGATATTTTTAGGCGGTTTTATTGTTTTAAAAACTCAAACTTTAAGTCTTTTAAAGCTAGCAGCAAGTTGTATTTGTTTAACAATTTTACTAAAAAAAACAAATGTGTAAATTATGAATTATGAATTATGAATTATGAATTATGAATTATTAAGCAACTTGGACATTATCTTGGATTAAAAGATTTTCAAAAGCTGTCATCACCCGTGTATGAAAACGTTGACGGTGTTTCAGTTTCCAAATAGGCTGGACAATTTCCAATTTCTTTCCAGATTGTTTTTGCGGATCGATAATTCGTACGGCGTGTAATGTCCCTAGTTGCAATTCTTTTTTCACCATAGATTCGGGAAGTGCAGCCGCACCAACACCACTTTCTACAACTGCTTTCACCATTTCACTAGTGTTCAGGTTGAGTACAACATTCAAGTTGCTGGGTTCAATTCCCCAACTTTGTAAGGCTTGGTGAAACATCTGCTGTGCGCCGGAACCTGATTCACGCATCACCCAACTAGTACTGAGTAATTCGTCTAGATAAATCTCGGTACGCTGAAACCAAGGGTGAGATTTGCTAACAACAATTTGCAGGCGATCGCTTCCTACTTCGTCTTTATCTAAACAGTGTTGCAATGATGGCTTAATATCCCCTGTCACTAAACCCAAATCATACATACCAACAGCAGTTCCTTCACAAATTTCTTCAGCATTTCCTAGCTTACAGTTGATAAAAATGCCAGGATACAACTGTTTGAACTGGCTAATTTTTTCGGGTAACCAATAGTTTCCAACCGTGAGACTTGCACCTAATTTCAACTCTCCACGTTGCAAATTATTTAATTCCTTCAAACCACGTTCTGTTAACTCTACATGATCAAGAATTTTCTGCGCCTCACTCTGCAATAATTTACCCGCATCGGTAATTTCAATATGACGACCAATGCGATGAAATAACCTGACACCATATTCTGTCTCTAAAGTTTGAATGGCAGCACTCACTGCTGGTTGAGTAATATAAAGTGCTTCAGCTGCGCGGGTAAAGTGCAACACTTCTGCAACGGCTAAAAAGATTCGCAACTGCTCCAGCGTCATTTTGGCTATGGTACAAGCTTGTAGGATAGTGATTTTGAATACCACAAAATTATTATACGGCAGATTGGGCGGAAAACTGTAGATAATTTCAAATGTTCTTCAATTATGTGGATACGGTAACAATACTTTCCCTTATAAGCACTTCTTATCTCCTTTAAGATTTGAGAAAAGGTTAAAGGGTAAGGAAGAAATTTCACCTTTTCCCTTTCCCCTTTAACCAAAAGGTATTGGATGCGTTCATATCTATAATCAATAAGTTCTATCTATGGATTTAACAAAAAACACTGTTTGCTTTTATTGATAGTAAACCATAAAGTGAAACTATGCCTTTAAAACAGTATTCTTGGTTAAGGCAAATCACCAGTTCGATTCAACCGTAATCGGACATCTATAAACTGAAAAATTTGCTGATAATAACAGAATTTAAACCTCAACAATAATTACCTTTTCACTGCAAGACAAGTCCTAGTAGCTAATTCCATATTCAAAACTTTAAACCTGCGTATCAACAAGCATCCCAGCTACCCACGAATACAGATGATTGAGAATCACTACCATTGACCGACACTCTTGATGGTACAAGCGCCCAGATTTATCTGTGGGATCAATCTAAAATCCGTCTTGAAAAGTTTGCTACGGAGGGAAACCCTCCTTACAACTTTTCGCAAAATCTAAAATATAAAATTGAATAACGAGACACAATAAATGAGCGGATTACTAACTGCTATTCCTACAGGACTTACTGCTTTCGTTGCCACCAATCTTGATGATATTGTCATCTTATCGCTATTTTTCTCACAAATAAATGCTTGCTTTCAGCGCCGCCACATTGTTATCGGTCAATATCTAGGTTTTAGTGCGCTGGTAATTGCAAGTTTACCTAGCTTTTTTAGCAAATTCATCCTACCAGAATCCTGGATTGGTTTACTCGGTATTGTTCCCATCATCATTGGTATCAGTCGCTTACTAAATCAAGAGACTGATGATGAGGAAGATCCCAATACTCCTGAATCTTCTCAATCTTGGTGGTGCAATTTTCTCTCTCCCCAAACCTACGGTGTAGCAGCAGTAACAATCGCTAATGGTGGTGACAACATTAGTATCTATATGCCAATGTTTGCTACTAATACATGGGATAGCTTACTAATTATTTTGGCAGTGTTTTTTGTGATGGTAGGTATGTGGTGTTATGCAGCCTATTGCTTAACTCAGGTAAGTGCGATCGCTTCTGTAATTACTCGCTATGGTAATTCTCTTGTTCCCTTTATCTTAATCGGATTGGGTGTTTCCATTTTGATGGAAAGTCACACTTTAGAAACTCCTGCCTTAGTTGTCATCATTTGTGTAAGTCTTGGTTCCTACTTGTTAATTCTAGGTAGGAATACATGGCGGGAAAATTACAGATTTCCTTTGGGATCACCCGAATCTGAAGTTTTGTCTAGACTTGAGCAAAAATAAAATTTTCTCAAACATCAAACTAAACGAAAAATTGCTCACGAAATACCTTAAATTAGGTATTTAACAGCTAGTAGAGAGTTTTTTGATTCACAAGGATAAACACATGAATTTTTTCAAAACTAAGTTGGTCAAAATCACTGTTGTTTGCTTATTGCTACTGATAAACTTGATGGTCGCTCAGCCATCTTGGGCAGGAAAAAAATATGCAGATGATCCAGATTACATAGAAATCACCAAAGCACTAGATACTGCCTTACAAGAGAAACAAACACAAGGCACTACACCAGAGATCCTACAAAAAGTCTCCAATTTACAGTTTCAGAAATATATTATTGAAACTGGCGAAAAAGTTGGAATATGCCGTAATGAAACAGGAAAGACGCTGTTAGTCTACGGTCAGAAACCCAAAAAATCTCGCTCAACTTACGATAATGAATTGTATTTGCTACCTAGTGGTGCGGAAACTGATGATGAGTGGGACTGTCAAGGCGTTTATATCCCTGGTCAAGTTGCTACAGAAGGACAGGAAGGTACACCTGCTACCGCTTTTAAGATTATTCATGGAACTCGGTTAGTTGCTACAAGTAACCCCCAAACTGGAGAGACTGAATTTAATCTCCCACCTGCCAATATTTTCAAGTCTGGCGAAGCAAACTGGTTTATTCCTGATAATTTACAAGCTGCGCTTGATGCCGGAATTACCAATGCAAAAATTGACGATTGAGTAACTGTTACTAATTTAATTTGCTAATTACATTAATTGGCATTTTAATTAATCATACGTAGAGACGTTACATGTAACGTCTCTACAGGGTTTCGGGTTTTATTTATGTAATTTATGTACCTGAAATCTGCTGTAAGTAAGAATAACACAAAAATGAGAGTCAGAATTGCCCTAACTCTTATTTGTTGACTTGATCACATCAGAAAGCTCAGATTACTGGCGAAAAAAGCGATGTAATTGATTATTATATTTAGATAAATATAATTGATTAAGTAGGCTGAATTAATCAATAAATATTGTCGCCATAAAAATATTATTTTTTTTGTATTTTTTTTGAGAAAATATTAATTAAGTATTCAACAATTTTAACAATTATTCTAAAATGCAAATTCTATGAAGATAGAAGCAGAAAAATTAGAGACACAAAAAACAGAAAAAGTACAGAAGTATAGGTCAGATCGAATACGGGATCATTTGGCAAATGAACGCACTTATCTAGCATGGATGCGTAGTGGTATTGCGCTCATGGGTTTTGGTGTGTTGATTGTGCGTTTGCGTATTATCCGTCCTCCATTAGCGCCACAACCTCCTGGTAATGGTTGGAAGTTGGGTTTAGCGTTCGCTTTGGTGGGTGTGTTGACAGTGTTACTTTCAACTCAGCATTATTTCGCTGTTCGTCGAGATATTGACGAAGATACCTATCAACCGCCAGACCGTTGGATAATTCTTGCGAGTTTGGCTGTGGCTCTCCTTGGTATAGGAGTGATCTACTATGTCTTCACAGTTCCATTAGATTATTTGCAGACTTTTATGCTGGAGTGATGGAGTATGGGTTAGTGGGTAATCTGACAACTTGCTCAGTTTTAGCGATCGCTCCCGCATCCTTTCTATACCTAGGGTTAATTCTAAAGAATTTAGATGGGTTAGAAATTTGAATACTTACGAAACCGGATTTACACAACAATCCGGTTTCTACACTTAATAATTCAGAACTCTTACCTTAAGCATAAGCAGCAGCAAACACCTTAGTTTGTTTCGGTTGGATGTAGACACGTTGTCCCTTTCGTAGCTGAAGCTGATGGAACTGTTCTCGACTCAGATAAGCATTGAGCGTTTCACCAGACTGCAAAACTAACTCTACACGAATCTCCCAGCCTAGATGAATAATCCTTTCAACAATGACAGATGTGTTATTCTCACTCGGTTCAGTCTTAATCAAAATATCATGTGGTCGGAGAAAAACTTTGTCACTGGGAGAAGTTGTATTTTTGTTGGGTGCGATACCGACATGACTAGGTAAGACGTTCACGGGGCCAATAAAACTCATCACAAACGGTGTTGCTGGGTTGTCATAAATGTCAGCCGGACTCCCAACTTGTTCTACCCGTCCGTGATTCATCACTACAATTTCGTCAGCAACTTCCATTGCTTCCTCTTGGTCATGAGTGACGAATACGGTAGTGACATGAACTTCAGAATGCAGATTGCGTAACCAAACACGTAAATCCTTGCGGACTTTAGCATCTAAGGCCCCAAAAGGCTCATCTAATAACAGGATGGGAGGCTGCACAGCAAGTGACCGTGCTAATGCTACCCGTTGTCGTTGACCACCAGAAAGCTGGGAAGGATAGCGATCGCCAAATCCCTGCATCTGTACCAATTCCAAAAGTTCCTCAACGCGTTGTCGTACATGGTGTTTAGGATGTTTACGAAGATCCATAGAAAAGGCGATATTCTCACGCACTGTCAGGTGTTTAAATAGTGCATAGTGCTGAAAAACAAAGCCAACATTGCGTTGTTGTACGCTGCGGTAAGTAGCATTTTCACCCACTAACCAAATTTGACCTGCATCTGGTGTTTCTAATCCCGCAATCATCCTGAGTAAGGTGGATTTTCCTGAACCTGAAGGGCCTAATAATGCTACTAGAGATCCATTTTTAATATCCAAACTTACATCATCAACAGCACGAAAAGTTCCATAGTGCTTAGAAATATTGTCTACCCTAATTCCCATAGTTCTCCGCTCATTCAATTTGGTACATAACTATATTTAACTACGGTTTGTTGATAGATTTTAAGTGCTTGACTAAAATATTAACTACAAACTGGTATTAGATTTAAAGGATATGTCCATGCATAGAAGATGCGTCTAGCCATAGTGGTAACTTTAGTTTTTCTAAATAATTAAAACTAGAAAAAAGTTGCTGTGGTCTACCCCAAAGATCCAGATCAAACCAACCATCATCTTGCTGATTTGCTGGTAGTGATGCCGCAATAATATTGACTGTAATACCGTGGCGAGAAACCAACTCAGAGATAACTGGTATTTGGTAATAATCTTTCAAGATGCAAATTTGCAAGCGCAGTCTGTGAGATTGACCACTATAGCCTTGGTAGGCTTGAGTGTGCGAAGACGTAGCCAAAGGTGCAAATTCTCGTTTATTGAGTTTTTGGCTGGGAAATGGCTGAGAACTCAAATTATGCTGCATACTTCCAGCAATACTCAGCTGCATTAAATCTACTCCCAATTTCTGTAAGTACAACAGGCTACTACAGATGTGTTCTGAATTGCCTTGCAACTGTAAGTCAAACCAACCGTAGTTTTCTGTTGGTGTGAGCATCGCAGATGTGATATTAACGGTGACACCATAACGCGATACCAAACGTGAAATCACAGGTTGCCGTTGGTAATGCTGAGGTATGCGAATGCGGCTATCAACTGGCGTAAGTTGAGGAGATTTCTTTTGAGACATAAAAATTAAGGAATCGAGAGGACGTGGGGATTGGGGGATAAGGTGAATAAATAATCAATACCCAGTCCCTTTCAATGAGGTACGTTTCTATCTATTGCAGATATCCAGGCACATACTGACTCTATACTCCCTATATATAATCTACAGTTTATCGCTCAAGATATAGTGTTTTGAGGTTTGGTAATACATACAGGACTTACGCACTCAGATCCCCCAACCCCCTTTTTAAGGGGGCTTTAGAAGTTCCCCCCTTAAAAAGGGGGGCTAGGGGGGATCTAGGTTTTAGGCTTCAATGCGTAAGTCCTAACATAGTACAGATATCCAGATGAAATAGCAAGAGAAAACACCATAATCTCAGTCAAGAATATGGTGTTTGCAAAAATTTTAAAATTTAGTAAAAAATGTATTTATTAACTAAGTAAATAGACGTAATCAAATGTAAAATAAAATTTTTGTTCGTAGTGAGCGATTTATCGCTCTAAATAAGGTTTTAAAGGGCTAAATGTCCATATAAAATTAGCAGCAAATATGTTGCCTGTACATATGTCGAAACGCTATTCGACACATATATCAATCAATAAAGAATATACTAGTGGATTGGATTGTTTCGCTATTGCTATGGGTAGAAAATGATTTTACCAATCACCTGTTTTGGTTTCATCCCAGACTTCAAGTTCTAAGTCATGAAGGTATGTCAACCCATTTTGAATTTGTGTATTTGTTCCTTGGAGATCAAGGTCAAACCAACCATCACCAACAGCATTGGCTCCCAGAATTGCCGCAGTAATATTTACAGTTAGACCGTAGTCAGACACCAGGCGAGAAATGACAGGTTGGGAGTGATAGTCCTTGGGAATCCTGACTCGAATCCGTTTATGGGTAAGCGTATTGTCACTAGCCATATCTAAAATTATTTTAATTCCTGATCGGGATTGGTACGGAACTACTTTTACCTCTAATAGTAATTTTTTGATAGGTATTAAGCGGCTCGTACCATATCCCACGATTTGCTTATAGTTATCGTTCAGATAACTTTTATAACTGCTTAAGTAGCTAGGCGTAAATAAATTAAAGTTTGTAGTGAGTTAGCGCGGTCTTCTCCCAAGGGGAGACGCCAAGGGCGATGGAGGTTTCCCCCATGAGCGACTAACGATAGCGTAGCGTTAGCGACGTAGGAGCGTCACCCGTTCGCGCAGCGTCTCCGTTAGGAGAAGGGTAAGGACTTTAGTCCTGATCATCCTTGTTTTGAGCGATGAATCGCTCACTACGAACTAAGATTTTTTTATATTTAATTATACCTAGCTACTTAATTGTCCTATTCAACATCTTTAATACGAGTTTTCCGTTCTAAAATTTCCTTCAGTACTAAAGTTACTACTGCTAGTAGTGCCAACAATACAGCCGCAGAGAAAGCAGCTTCAGTTTCATACTGTTTGTAAGCGTCTTCTACAAACAGTGGTAAGCTCTGGGTTTGGCTAGCAATATTACCAGATACTACTGAAACTGCCCCGAACTCACCCATTGCTCTGGCATTAGTCAAAATTAAGCCGTAGAGTAAACCCCAGCGGATACTAGGCAAAGTAACACGCCAGAATATCTGCCAATCGTTTGCACCTAAGGTCTTAGCAGCTTCTTCTTGATCCTTGCCAAACTCCTCTAAAACAGGAATTACTTCTCTAGCGACAAAAGGCATACTAACAAATGCCGTAGCTAGCACCATACCTGGAAAGGCAAAGATAATCTTGATATCATGTGCCTGGAGCCAAGGCCCAAACCATCCATTTCGTCCGTAGAGGAGTACAATCATCAATCCTGCAACTACGGGCGATATAGAAAAGGGCAGGTCAATAATGCTCAGAACTACGGCGCGGCCAGGAAATTTATGGCGAGCGATCGCCCAAGCTGCACACAGTCCAAATACTGTATTTATAGGTAGAGTAATGATCGCCAGTAACAATGTCAGCCCAGCTGCATGCAGAAAGGCGGGGTGTGTCAGGTTAGATAAAAACGGCCCAACGCCCTTTCTAAAGGCTTGGAAAAAAACGTTGAGTGCAGGGATGTATTGAACTAAGGCCAAATAGACAACTGCTATACCAATCAAAAGTGTTGGAACCCAACTCTTCTGCTGTTTTGGCTTTACTATATCTGTATTAGACCCAGATGAGTGAAAACTTGGCTCATTTACTGTCATATCGTCTAGCCCATGCTTGTAAGAAATTAATTGCCAGTAACAGCACTAATGAAATTGCCAGCAGAACCACACCAATTACAGTTGCACCAGAATAGTCATACTGCTCTAAGCGTTGGAAAATTAGTACAGGTGCGATTAAATCTTGGAAAGGTGTATTGGAAGAGATAATCACCGTTGAACCATACTCCCCAACTGCACGGGAGAAACCCAAGGCAACACCAGTCAAAATTGTCGGAAACAATGGTGGCAAAATCACTTTCCAGAAACTTTGCCATTGAGAAGCACCTAGACACCAAGCGGCTTCTTCAATTTCCTGTTCCATTTCTTGAAGTACAGGTTGCACAGTTCTCACCACAAAAGGCAGTGAGATAAATACCATTGCTACCCATACACCCAAACGGGTGAAAGATACCTTAATTCCTAGAGGTTCTAGTAGCGAACCAATCCAGCCATTATTACTGTAAACTGTTGCCAGTGTTAACCCTGCTACGGAAGTTGGCAGGGCAAAGGGTAAATCCACTGTGGCATCAATTACCCGTTTCAGAGGAAAGTCATAGCGAACTAAAACCCAAGCAATCAGAGTACCAAAGATCCCATTGATCAAAGCAGCTAGTATTGACGTGACAAAAGTGACATTGTATGTTGCTAGCGCGATATCACTGGTTGCGATCGCCCAAAATCTCGCCGGAGGTTCCGTACTCGCTTTTAGGAACATAGCAACTATGGGGATAAATAACATCACTGTTAGATACCCTAGGGTAATTCGCCATGTCCAAGGAAGGTGCAACAACTGATGGAGAAATCCCTTCCAAGCTGGAGTTTTACGGTCAATTTCTACAGAAGGAGATAAAGTCATAGTCAAGAATTCAAAATTTCAAATTCACAAGAATTTTTCTGTTGGTAGTTAATAGTCAGTTATTTTTTCTACTAACAGTAACGACTGACTAATAACTAATAACTAATTATCGTTTCCTTTGGGCTTGAATCTTATCAAACATACCCCCATCTACAAAGAACTTTTGATCAATTGCTTCCCAACCGCCAAAGTCCTGAACTGTACCCAGAGTTTTCACTTTGGGAAATTTATCTGTAGCTGCTTTAGTTTGGGCTACTTCCTCATTTGCGGGTCGAAATCCTAATTTGACAAACTCTTGCTGTGCTTCTGGAGTATAGAGGAATTTGACAAAACCTTCAGCAACTTCGCGGTTGCCGTGCTTATCGACGTTCTTGTCTACCACAGCGATCGGATTGTCAATAGATATGTTCACTTCAGGAACGATGTAATCAACTTTCTCGCCCTTTTGCTGTGCCAAGAGAACTTCGTTTTCGTAATTAATTAAAACATCTCCCTGACCTTGCTTAGTAAATGTGTCAGTTGCTTCTCGCGCATCTTTAGTCAGGATTGGTACATTACTGTAAACTTTAGTTACATATTCAGTAGCTTTGGCCTCATCTCCACCAGTTTTAATCACAGAATTCCATAGTGCCAAGAAATTCCACCTAGCAATACCTGATGTTTTGGGGTCAGCGGTAATCAGTTTTACATCACCTTTTACTAAATCTTCCCAGGTCTTAATGCCTTTAGGATTACCTGGACGAGTTATTAGTGCCGCCACAGATTTAGAGACAATGCCATTATTGGGAACTTCTTTCTCCCATCCTGGCTGAATCAATCCAGCCTTCTCAATCTTTTGGGTGTCTCCAGCTAATGCTAAGTGGACAATATCTGCTTCCAAACCATCGATAACAGCACGAGTTTGGGAACCAGACCCACCATAGCTTTGCTTGAAGCTGACGGTTTGATTATGTTCTTTCTTCCACTGTTCTACAAATTTAGGAATGATGGCTTCGTGAGCTGCTTTAGTGACAGCAAAGGAAACCAGCGTTAGTTCAACATTCTGCTTGTTGGCAGCAACAGGGCTAGCCGCAGGGGCTTCAGTAGTCGAATTGCTGACATTTCCACCACAGGCGGCGAGTGCCACACTCAGAACGGCTCCTACTAAAAATAGCGATACAAAGCCTTTGAGCGAATTCAGTCTGAACCGTGTTCTTTGTTCAGCGTAGGCGTAGCCCGCCGGAGGCATCGCTTGTAATCTTTTCAGTGGGCGCTGCCACAAAGTCATCTCATATCCTCCTTTAAACTACAGCTAATTGATGGGAATACAGTTATATACTGTTTATGGTAATAGATGATTGCAGGTATCCGATCGCAAATGCAAGAGAATAACAGCACATTCTCGATAGAGAATATGGAGATTCTATCACCAGTTTGATGATTAAAACTGTAATGAGTTTCAACTATCAAATTGTCATCACAATTAAGCGGTAGAAGGCAGAAATGAGGAGTTATGGCCGTACTCACATAGATTAGGACAGTGTTGATTGCTCAAAGCCCTGAAGCAACTGGGTTCATACTCAGCACGGGCTAAACGCCCCGCTATCGCGCTTCCGCACTCACTCAGCACTCACCCTCATTACTCGTATCAAGCAAATTTCAAGGGTAAACCGTCCTGAAATACTAGTAGTTCTCCTAGTGGGATTGGCGTCCAAACTTCGTTGTCGGTCAGAGGGGTAGTGGCAATGACGGCGACGCGATCATTCTCAGTAGTCAACTCTCGAAAATCTACGGTCATGTCTTGGTCAATCAAGTGAGCAGCAGCAAAAGGCGCTTGACGCACAATGTAGCTGAGCTTGGTTGAACAGTACGCAAAAAAGTGTTCCCCATCTGACAATAGGTAGTTAAAGATGCCTGCTGACGCAATTAATTCAGTGATTTCCAGTAAGACTAAGTACAGTTCCTTGATGGTAGGCTCACCATCAGGAAAACTTTGTCGCAACGTTTCTAGCATCAAGCAGAATGCTTTTTCACTATCAGTGTTACCCACAGCTTGATAAAAGCCCATGTTTTTCGGTTGAAAATCTGGCAAATTTCCATTGTGGGCAAACACCCAATACTTCCCCCACAATTCTCTGCGGAAAGGATGACAGTTGTGTAGAGCAACTTCACCTTGAGTAGCTTTGCGGATATGAGCAATTACATGGGTCGAGTGGATGGGATAGCTTCGTACAAACTCTGCTACCGGAGAAGCAACAGAAGGCTGGGCATCCAAAAACATTCGACATCCCTTTCCTTCAAAGAAAGCAATGCCCCAACCATCGCTATGGTCATCCGTTTTTCCTCCCCGTGCAGAGAACCCTTCAAAAGAAAAGCAAATATCCGTTGGAACATTGCAGTTCATTCCGAGTAGTTGGCACATGGATGTTGAGCTTCTAAATTTTCGACTAATGGCTGAAGATTAACATACTTCAGAATGCCTCAATAATTCTGGAGCGATCGCTTCAATCTGACAATTTAGAGATTTTGTCATTGGTCATTGGTCATTTGTCTTTTATTTATTCTTCTCTCGCTCCCCTGCCCTCTGCTCCTGTACCTCTTGCCGCAAACGCTTGACCAACTGGCGTGAAGTTCCGCGACCGCCTGGTTTATTTGCGGCTCCTTACAACGCCTCGATCAAATGATGGGTATTGCGATCGCTTTGTATACACCTCATAGAAAGAGTGACCATTCCTATTGTTTGCCATTGTTAAACACAGAACTATGAAGAAGTTTTGTGATCTCTGCTATTAAGAGAGTAGGTTCTACAGGCTTATTCACGTAGCTTTGAAAACCTGATGTCACAGCAAGGTTGCAACCTTCTTCAGAACCTAAAGCAGTTAAAGCAATAGCTGGAATCTTTTGTTGTTCTGAGAGTGTCATCTCTCTAATTTTGCTAATTAACGAAAATCCGTCCATTTCTGGCATGGCGATATCAAAAATGAAAAGATCAAATTTGGATTGTTTGATTACTTCAAGAGCTTGTAAAGCTGATGTTGCTGTGATTACCCGACTACCGTAGCTTTCAAGAATACAGGTAGTTAAAAATAGACTATCGGCGTTATCATCTACTACAAGAACCTGTATACCATCTAGAGATTGAAAATCTTTTGTTACATCTAGAGGATGTTGATCTTCAGGATTATTTGCCATGATAATATTGCCTCCTTAGTTGCCGTAATCAATTACGGAGGAAATCCACTAGGCAGCTAGCTCAGTACTGGCTGCCTAGAGGATATTTATTATTAAGCTACCATGACCTTAGCTTATCTCTTGAGTAATATTTGTTAGTTGCTAAAATGCTTTTTATTCGTGTTATGAACTCCTGAGAAGCAGCTGAGAGCATAATTGGGGTAATAGTATAAGCTTTTACCCCAAAATGTCAGAAAACCCCGTATGGAATAGCTCACGAGGTTTTAAATTTAAGTACCCAGTTAATATAAATCTGTTTTTATCTTAATTTTTCCTACAGCTCTGGCAACTTTCTCCCAAGCTCTAGCAGTGTCAGGGTCTTGCCAATTGGTTCTTAGATGTTCAGCTTTCTCGTAACAGACTTGAGAAAGTATCTCTAACACACCAGATAAACTCATGCCATCAATCATTGTCTTTATATCATCTTTGTCGTACATTTTTAAAACTCCATATTGAGAATCTTTCAAATTTGTTAAACAGATTGGAGATAAAGTCATCATCCACGGCACTTGGTTGTGATAATACCTGGGATCATGGTGTATGTACAAGTTTCAATGGAATGATACGAAAAGGACTGCATAAAAACTGGATATATCTCTAGAGGCTAACTACTATCTCCATGGACAGAGATGAGAGGACAAGAAGATCAGAGTTCGGCTTGAGTCTAAAATTAAACTTCACCAAGCTGGGATTAATTTAAAAACAGTTGTACGCAAAATCAATACTATCAAAGATGATATAGCACACTCTGCCAAAGCGAAAGTTACTCAAGCTCAAGCTGATTACAAGCTGTTATTAACAAGGCGCGATCGCTTCAAGAGATTTTCATCCGACTGAGCTTTATTAGTCAGCCTTAATTCAACAGGATTAATCACGCATATATTAGCTAATCTGTCAATGTAGAGTTTATACCCAAAAACTTGTGGCAAAACAACCACAAAGATACCGTATTGCTCAATAATCGGATCACAAGATTATTGAGCACATGCAATTATGATGATTCAAAAAATACATTAATCTCTTCTCTTAGCTGCGGAATTTAGCTGAAATTGTTCACAAAGCGATCGCGCTTGTTCAAGCCTCCCAAAAGAGACTCACAATCAATCACAAATTCAGAACTACATAAAACACAACCAACATTTACAATTATCAAGGTATAAAATGAAGCAATTACGTGTGGACTTGTCGCTGGTGCCAATACTGGTGACACTGACAGTAATTAGTACGGCAAACATCGCATTGGCTGGTGGATTTGCCCTCAATGAACAGAGTGTTAAAAGTCTGGGAAATGCTTTCGCTGGCAATGGAATCGCCACTGATGATGCCAGTACAATTTTCTTTAATCCTGCTGGGTTGACTCGATTACCAGATAATTCTCTAGTTGGGGCAACATACGTCATTTTCTCTACAGTCAGTTTTCAAAACCAAGGTTCTAGGGTGGTAACAGGTGCGCCTTTGTCAGGCGGAAATGGTGGAGATGCAGGCGTTGATGCTATTGTGCCCAACCTGTACGCTGCTTGGAGTGTTTCTGATCGCCTAAAACTGGGTATTGGTATCAATGTCCCTTTTGGGCTATCTACCAAATACAACAGCGATTGGGTTGGTCGCTACCAAGCAGTTGAGTCGAAACTCGCCACTATTAATATCAATCCCACCGTGGCTGCTAAATTAACTGACAACTTGTCTGTGGGTGCAGGTCTGAATATCCAATATGCTGAGGCAACACTCTCAAATGCGATCGACTTTGGTTTAATTGGCCAAAGTGTTGGCTTACGCACTCAATCCCAACAAGCAGATGGTTTTGTCAAAGTGACTGGCTCTGATTGGAGTGTGGGTTACAACCTAGGAGTCATGTACGAACCAGCTAAAACCACGCGCATTGGTCTAAGCTACCGTTCTCCAATTACTCAAGAGATTCGGGGAAATGCTGACTTTACTGTACCCGCAAGTGCTAGAGCGCTGACAGCAAGGGGACAATTTACAGACACAGGAGCCAGCGCTCTTTTGAACCTACCTGATACATTGTCACTCGCTGTTTACCAAGAACTGAGCCAGCGTTTGGCAATCGTCGGTGATGTTACTTGGACAAACTGGAACCGTTTCCAAGAACTGCGAGTCAAGTTTAACAACCCTTTTCAAGCCGATAAAGTACAGCCGCAGAACTGGGATGATACTTACCGCTTTGGATTAGGAGTAAACTACGCAGTGAATGATAGCTTAACACTGCGAACTGGGGTTACCTACGATCCCAGCCCTGTTAGTGAGGAATTTAACACCGCTCGATTGCCAGGTGGAGATCGCACTTTAATCGGGTTTGGTGCCAGCTATCGACCTTCTAAGTCACTTAATATTGATGTTGGTTATACCCATGTGTTTATAGATGATAGTTCAATTAACCAGTCAAGCTCTACAGATGGTACGCTAACAGGTAAATTTGAAAGCGGCATTGATATCCTTGGAGTACAAGTAACCTGGCAGTTTTAACAGTAAACAGTAAACAGTTATCAGTCAAGATAATTGGGTTTAAGGAGAACCACTAAGGGGGCGCTCACTTTTAACTGAAAACTAATAACCCAAAGTCGATTCGTGGGCAGGCGTTGTTTAACAGTTATCAGTTTTTTTCTGACCACTGTTTACTGTTTTAATTTAAACAAATTTTGTCAAGAACTGTAACGCTTCTGATAGAGTACGGTTATTGCGATCGCTCATAGCTATAAAACCGAACCTACTGAAATTTAACCTTGACCTAATGTGATAACTAGGAAGCTAAAGATTGAGCTTTTAAAAATTGAAAATTGCTTGGAAAAAGTATACTGGTTGTCAGTAAAGCTACAAAGCTTGAGATTTAAGCCTCCTAGAAACCCAACATTGAATCTTAGAGGTTATATATGGCACTGATGCGTTGGAATCCATTTCGGGATATTGAGCGCTTAGAACCATTCCGAGAAATTGAACGTTTAGATCCATTCCGAGAAATTGATACCTTACAGCGGCAAATGAATCGCCTGTTTGACAGGTTGGTATCAACTGATGGTGAGGAAAGGACTGGATTTAACTTCATTCCTGCTGCCGAACTCAAAGAAACTGATGATGCAATTCACTTGAGACTAGAAGTACCTGGTCTAGAAGCAAAAGATGTAAATGTAGAAGCAACTCCTGAATCAGTCTCTATTAGCGGTGAGCGGAGATATGAATCCAAGACAGAAGAAAACGGTGTAACTCGATCTGAATTCCGTTATGGTAAATTCCAGCGAGTAATTCCGTTACCTTCTTTAATTCAAAACGACAAAGTACAAGCTGAATACAAAAATGGTATTCTCAGCTTGACCTTACCGAAAGCTGAATCAGAAAAACACAGAGCTGTTAAAGTTAATGTCGGTTAATTTTGTCACTTGAGTTAATCTCAAGCCTAAAATAAACAGGATTGGCAGTGTAATTTTTAATCTCATAAATTCCTGTCAATCCTATTTTTTCCTCAGCGCCACAATTGCTAAAGCTGAACAGGAAGATATATGGCAAAAGTAGTTGGAATTGATCTAGGAACGACAAACTCTTGTGTTGCCGTCATAGAAGGTGGGCAACCTATGGTAATCGCCAACGCAGAGGGACAGCGCATCACTCCCTCCGTTGTAGCTTATACCAAAACTGGCGAACGCTTGGTAGGTCAAATTGCTAGACGCCAAGCAGTAATGAACCCGGAAAATACCTTTTATTCTGTTAAACGTTTCATTGGGCGCAAATACGAAGAAGTCACCCATGAAGCTACAGAAGTTTCTTACAAAATTCTGCGCGATCGCAACGGTAATGTTAAACTCGACTGTCCCGCAGAAGGTAAACAATTTGCTCCCGAAGAAATTTCTGCTCAAGTTTTACGGAAGTTGGTTGATGATGCTAGCAAATATTTGGGACAAAAAGTTACTCAAGCAGTAATCACGGTTCCTGCTTACTTCAACGACTCTCAACGGCAAGCCACCAAAGATGCAGGAAAAATTGCCGGTTTAGAAGTCCTCCGTATTATCAACGAACCCACAGCAGCAGCTCTTGCTTATGGTCTAGATAAAAAGCAAAATGAAACCATCTTGGTTTTTGACCTTGGTGGTGGAACCTTTGACGTTTCTATCTTGGAAGTAGGTGATGGTGTATTTGAAGTAAAATCCACCAGCGGCGACACTCACCTGGGTGGTGACGACTTTGATAAGAAGATTGTGGATTGGCTGGCTAATGAGTTTCAGCGCAACGAAGGTATTGATCTGCGTAAAGATAAGCAAGCTTTACAAAGACTGACCGAAGCAGCGGAGAAAGCCAAAATTGAACTTTCGAGTGCCACTCAAACCAATATCAACCTCCCCTTTATCACTGCTACTCAAGAAGGCCCAAAACATCTTGATATGACGTTAACACGGGCTAAATTTGAGGAGATGTGTTCGGATCTATTTGACCGTTGCCGTAAGCCAGTGCAACAAGCATTGCAGGACGCCAAACTCACTAACGCTGAACTAGATGAAGTTGTGTTGGTTGGTGGTTCTACTCGCATTCCTGCCGTTCAAGAATTAGTGCGGCGGATAACGGGTAAAGATCCTAACCAAGGCGTTAACCCGGATGAAGTTGTAGCTGTTGGTGCTGCTATTCAAGCGGGTGTTTTGGCGGGCGAAGTCAAAGATATCTTACTGCTGGATGTTACCCCCTTGTCTTTGGGTGTGGAAACTCTTGGCGGCGTAATGACCAAGATTATTAGCCGCAACACCACTATCCCCGTCAAAAAATCTGAAATCTTCTCTACAGCAGCCGATGGTCAAGCAAATGTAGAAGTCCATGTTCTCCAAGGTGAACGGGAATTAGCTAAAGACAACAAGAGTCTGGGCAACTTCCGCCTCGACGGGATTCCGCCAGCGCCTAGAGGTGTACCGCAAATCGAAGTGACTTTCGATATTGATGCTAACGGTATTCTCTCGGTGACAGCTAGAGATAAGGCTACAGGTAAACAGCAGTCGATTTCGATTACAGGTGCTTCCACTCTCGATCAGCGAGATGTAGAACGCATGGTGCAAGACGCACAAACTCACGGAGAAGAAGACAAAAGACGGCGTGAACAAATCGATACCAAGAATCTAGCAGACTCCTTAGTTTATCAGGCTGAGAAACAACTCAGAGATTTGGGCGATAAGGTGAGTGCTAGTGATAAAAGCCGAGTTGAAGGGCTAACAGCAGATTTGCGGGAGGCGATTAACCAAGATAACTTTGATCGGATTAAATCTCTGACCAATGAGTTGCAACAAGCTTTGATGCAAGTTGGTAGCGCTGTCTATGCCCAAGCAGCAAGCTCTGCGGGGGGAGAACAGCAAGCTCAACGCAATGATGATGTGATTGATGCCGATTTTGTGGACAACAAATAATCTGAAGTTGAGGTTGAAAGCGATCGCCAAAACCCAAAACATTAGACAAGCTAACCGAGCGATCGCTCTTGATTACTAGTTTTAACCACTACGCACAGAGCATTACCTTGAGATGAAGATATCATCAGACACTAGCAATGTGCTGATCTGTCTTGCTTTTACAGCCATTTTCAAACGTGTGGAAAAACATTAGGGGCACAATATATTGTGCTCCTACGCCTATTGTCTACCAAAGTGAAACACTATCAAACTAGCTTCAGTGTAGAACGTTCCAAGTTCTATTCATTCCTATCATCAATTTCTACCCTAATGGTGGGACGCGGACAGCGCCAATTTGCTCCGCCAGAGCCAACACTAGTGCAACCTTGAGCTTGCATGGCATCCCGCGAGACATTTTCTGGCTTATAAAATCGCCAACGCCCTCTATTATCTGGGCCAGACTCAGCTCTGAGTCTGCGTGTATCACGCCCGTAGTCACGACGCCTATTGTTATCACGCCAGTCATTATCCCGCCTATTATCATCCACTTCTACTCTGATGGTGCGGCGTGGACAGCGCCAATTTGCTCCGCTAGTGCCAACATCAGTGCAACCTTGAGCTTGCATAGCATCCCGTGAGACATCTTCCGGCTTATAAAATCGCCAACGTCCTCTATCATCTGGCCCTGACTCAGCTCTGAGTCCCTGTGTATCGCGCCCGTAGTCACGACGCCTATTGTTATCACGCCAGTCATTATCCCGCCTATTATCATCCACTTCTACTCTAATGGTGCGGCGTGGACAGCGCCAAT
>NZ_JACXXN010000040.1 GCF_014904695.1 Nostoc sp. MG11
TTCTGGCTTAAGGTTTTTTACCTTTTCGTACGTCATAGATGTCAAGAATGCTCTAACCTACTTGTCCCACCCTCATGGGACTTTTGCAAGAGGTCTAATCTATTTTTCATCCAGACTTTTACTAATATATTTATATAACTTTACCATTGCCTCCCCAAAAGATTTGAAAAATCGAAACTGCTAAATGTTAATTGCTTGTGTTGCCCAAGGTTCAATTTCTATCATAAGATTATGGTGGATATACTTACATAATTTCAGCAGAATCGTGTTATTCAAATCTAAGTTTCATTATGACAACTAGACCACTCTTAAATTGGCTTACTTGTCCCCGGCCTAATCCTCAAGCAAATTTGCGTTTATTCTGCTTTCCTTATGCTGGTGGTGGGGCTTCAACCTTTCGTACTTGGTCTAAGAGTCTACCTGAAACTGTCGAAGTCTGTCCTGTGGAACTTCCGGGACGGGGATCTCTAATGAGGTTGCTTCCTTTGACGCGGTTAGAGCCGCTTGTAAATGCGATCGCATCAGAGCTTGTACTATATTTAGACAAACCATTTGCCTTTTTCGGTCACAGTATGGGTGGACTAATTAGCTTCGAGTTAACCCGTCTACTCCGCTCTCAGTATAGTCTTACTCCATTTCACCTTTTTATATCTGCTCGCCTTGCGCCGCAAATTCCGTTAACAAAACCACCTCTCCACACATTATCAGAACCGGAGTTATTAGAGAAACTTCGCAATTTCAACGGTACACCCGAAGCAGTGTTAGAAAACCAGGCATTGATGGAACTATTCCTGCCAATTCTGCGAGCAGATTTTGCAATTGTGGAAACTTATGTTTATACTCAAGAACCGCCGCTAGAATGTCCAATTACTGTTTTTGGCGGTTTACAAGATCAAGAGGTCAGTTATGAAGCTCTGCAAGCATGGCGACAGCAGACGATCGCTACTTTTTCATTACATATGTTCAACGGCGCACACTTTTTTATACACTCAAAGCAGGCGGTATTATTGAAAAGCATAGCCGAAGAATTACAGATGCGTAGGCCACTTCTCGGTTAAGCCTAAGAGTCTGGGGTCTGGGAAAAGGGTAAGGGTGAAGGGGTAAAGGGTAACTTCAAACCTTAATGCTTTTTGGTTAAGCCTAAAAATCTCCCTGATAGTCTGGGAAAAGGGTAGGGGGAAGGAGTGAATTCAAACCTTTCCCCTTTCGCCTTTCCCCAAGAACTATTGGTACAGGCTGAGAATTTTATTGAGTCTTTTTGCTACTAAATGTGGGCAATTGTTAACATAATCGCCCGACAATTATTTATTATGAGCTAATATCTACATTATGGTTTTTGAGTGGCGATCGCTAATTTTGCTCCTTCAACTTGACGTACCCGATCCATTACCGTTACTACTTCGCCATAACCGACTTTTTCATCAGCATTAATAATCACCAAAACTTCTGAGTTAGAACCAACTAAAGCTTTTACTTGCTGTGTCAAATTATCAATTGCAACTGGTTTACGATTGAGGCTAATCTGTCCTTTGTCATCAACCGTAACGGTAATTTTAGTAGGAACTTGCTGTTGTTTTGCCGTGGCTGCTTTCGGTAAATTTACTGGTAATCCTTCTGATCGCGTTAAAAATAGAGTTGACATGATAAAAAATGTCAAAATCGCAAATACCACATCAATCATCGGTACAATGTTAATCTGTGCTGGGATCTCTGGCTCATCTTGTAGGCGCATAAGTTTTTTCTCCTCGTTCATAGCGACGGCGATAGAGTAATTCTAGTTGTCCTCCATACTCTTGAATCAATGCTATTTGGCGCTGGTACAGTCCTCGGAAAATACTTGCGAAGAAGAGTACAAATATAGCAACTATCAATCCTGATGCTGTTGATACCAAGGCTTCACTAATCCCGGATGTAACACCAGCTGTTTTAGTACCTCCCACATCACCAAGGTTTAGGGAGGCAAAGGAGACTATTAATCCTAACACCGTACCGAGAAGACCAAACAGTGGGGCTAGACCGACGACTGTCTCGAAAAAGTTTTGAAAGCGTTTGAGTACAGGAATTTCAGCCTGCGCTTCACTTTCTAATGCTAAACGAAATTCTTCTGGATTTGGCTCCTCCAATTCTAAAGCCGCAAGAAAAATACGGGCGAGCGGCAAATCTGCATTTTTCTGAAGTTTATCCATTGCACCGACAACGTTATCGAGTCGATAAAGATTCAACACATCTCGCACTACCCGGCTTTGTCGTTTATTAATCCGTACCCAAAAAGCTATACGCTCAATTATCAGCGCCACTGCTAACACCGAAAACACCAGCAGGGGCCACATGACCACACCACCTGCTGCAAACAGATTTTGAATTCCCATGTAGTGCCTCTAAACGTCAACAATAACACACAGTCAGACTACCAGAATCTTGTAAAAAGCTGATAGTTTTTCTCAATTAAATTTAAAATATAATGATAATTTTTTTAAATCAATCAGTCATGATTTTTATTTACCTATTTGCTCATTTTATATAAAAAAAAATAATTTAATTAAATTAAATAAAAATTAATATTATCCAAAAACCCTGATATTAAGGGATGTTTTTTATATATGTACAGTTCCCAAATAATTTTAATTTTTTACTTGCGTATTTGCACCAGTACGTCCTAATATGACTAAATTAGTGAGAATAGGTAGCAATAGACTATGAGCTTTTCTGGCATCACTGGTGAGCAACGTTCTAAAGAAGTTGAGGCTCTTAAGTCTTTTCTGACTTACAGTTTGATTGGCTCGCTAGCGCTGCATATCGGCGCACTGTCATCAGGCATAGGTAACTTTTTGACACGAGTGCCTGAACTAGAAGAAGAACCAATAGAGTTGGCGATCGTTGATTCTCCGACAGAAGAAATAGTCAAACCACTAGCAGAAACTCCAGAAGAACCGAAAAAAGAGCCAGAAGTTATACAAAAACAGCCCATAGTAACTGAACCAATACAAAAGTTGATTGAGAAGCCCAATACTACGCCAGTTCAACGGCAACCAGAAAAGACTGTTGAAAAACCACAGCAGATAAATACTCCACCAAAAGAAATCGTTGCTAAACCAGAAGTTCCTCAAAAAACAAATCCAAGCGGTGGTGGAGGTGGAAGTGATAGTGCAGTACCGTCAAGTAACCCTGAACCTAATGGTTATGGTTCCGGTGTTGCTGTAGGTAAAGGTACTGGTATTGCTGTAGGTAGAGGTAATGGTGTCGCTTTCGGTACAGGTTCAGGCACAGGTAGAGGAACAGGCATAGGTATTGGTAAGGGTACAGGTATAGGTACAGGCATAGGTAATGGTAGGGGCACAGGCACAGGTAACGAATCAGGAAACCGTTCGATAGTAGGGACAGCACCGACAGCGCCAACGCCTCCAAAAATTAACAATTCCGGTACTGGTAATGGTCGTGCAGCTTGTCGCGAATGTGCTGCTAAGTATCCAGAGGCGGCAAGACGAAGAGGAATCGAAGGGAGAGTAGAGGTAGCTGTTGATACTGATGAAAAAGGTAATGTTACTAATGTGCGGGTTGCTAAATCCAGTGGAAACCGCGACTTGGATGAAGAAACCCTAAGACAAGCGCGTGACTGGAAATTAAAACCTGCATCTGGTGGTAGACAAGGAGTGTCGATCGCAACTGAATATGCCATACAAGGCTCACGGCGACACCGCCAGGCCCAAGAACAGAAAAAACGCAGAGAAGCGCAAGAAAGAAACCAGCAAACAGCGACTTCAAACACCGATACAAACACAACTCGCAGACGTAGGCGATCGCTAACACCTACAATTACAGATGTTCCCCCCGAAAGACCAGCAGAATCTAGGGTTACTCCTCAGATCCGCCGTCCAAGAGGAGAAAACACTGCCGCAGGTTCAACATCCGAACCTAGGACAACTCGCACTCAGGGAAATGCCAGAGAATCCCTACGCAGCATCCGGCGTGAGCAAGTGAATTCATCACCACAGCCACAAGCAACCCCAAATCGACGGCGGCGAAGAGAAAACACCAACACTAGTCAAAGTCAAAACAAGTTACGGCAGTCTCTACGTCAGTTGCGCTCACAACCATCTACTGGTACAAATCAAGAATAGAGCTACAAATATGCAGCTTTGATTTTACTTAGTGTCTTAGTGTCTTTGTGGTTAATTAAATTAATTTTTGTCACCACAAAGCCACAAAGGCACAAACGCTGACACGGTTATTCCCCTTTCTTCTTCCAAGGAAGTTTGACTGTAAATCGACTACCTCTTCCTAATGCACTTTCGGCATGGACACTACCACCATGCAACTGTACAATTCGTTGCACCATTGCTAATCCTAAACCTGTGCCTGCTTGACGACGGGTGTATGAATTATCAACATACACAAAAGGTTGAAATAATTTGGAGAGGTCGTCTGAAGAAATACCAATACCCGTGTCTACCACGCTGATAAAGATATATTCGTTTGTTGGATTTGGCTGAACTTCAATCCAGACTTCGCCATCGTCTAGAGTAAACTTTATAGCGTTATTTAACAGATTAACGAGCATTTGCCTAATGCGGTATTCATCGACTTGAATAGGTTCGAGTCCTTCAGGTACTTGTGAACTCAGTCGGATATTTTTCTTGAATGCTTGCTGTTTTACAAAACTGAGGCTGGAGTTACATAATTCTTGGATAGAAGTGGGAGCCAGTTGCAGTTCTATTTTACCGGATTCGATTTTGGCAAAGTCAAGGATGTTATTGATCAGTTCTTGTAGGTGCTTACCGTTAAGTTCTAGATTATTTAGAGACTGGCGCTGTTCTTCTGTGAGAGGGCCGGATACATCATTTTGAAGTGCTGCGGCGATCGCTAGAATTGAGTTAAGGGGAGTCTGAAGTTCATGGCTCATATTTGCGAGAAATGTATTTTTGGCACGATTTGCCACTTCGGCAACTTCTTTAGCCTCACGCAGAGCAGATTCGGCGCGGATGCGATCGCATACTTCCAAAGTTAGCGCCACAAAGTCAGCAATGGAACCTACAAAGTTTTGCTCAATCAGTTCCCACTGGCGGGGGGTTCCAACCTGTTCATGACATACCATTCCCACCACTTCACCCCCAACCCAAATGGGAGCATTAATTAAAGATATGATGTTTTGTGGTTCTAGCAGTTTAGCTAGTAATTCCTTGACCCGTAGATCATTGCGCGTGTCAGTGACAATGAGCGTACTGGTAGTTGCCAGCGCTTTAAAGTAGATTGGATAGTCTTTCCGCTTGAGTTCCATACCTGCGGTAAATCTCTGTTTGCTACGTTCGTAGAGATTTACACATTGTAGTTTGGTGCGATCGCCATTATAGATCCACACGCTGACTCGCTCAACTTCTAAAGCATTCGCTGCTGTTTCCGTGATTACTTTGAATGCTGTTTCCAAATCTCCGTCTGAAACCGCCCTGTGATTTGCTAATTCTGCCAATGCCCGACTATGCTGTCCTAGTCTGCGTTCATTCTGGATACGTTGTTGAATTTCCTGCTGTAACTCTTGAGTTCGCTGTTCTAAATCTTCCTTCGCAGTTGCCAGTTTTGCAAAAGATTCGCGTAACTGCTGCACTATCTGGTTAAAAGAGCCAGCCAACACCTCCAGTTCATCGATACCTTGTACTATAACTGCATCTTCTGCATTGATGAAATCGGCTAAAGTTGTGCCTTTGGCTAAAGCTTTTACCGCTGTACTTAAGTCGATAATTAGTTGAGCTATCCAGCGGATGGTAAGAATCCCCACCAACGCAGCCAGTCCAAAGGCTGCCAAACAGAACCAAATTATGGTTTGAGTATTGCGATCAATTTGCCCATTATGAAGGGATAAATATATAGTCAATCCTACCGTTAGCGAGATTTGTAGCAAAAACGGCACAAAGACAACGCGGCTTAACGGCACGCCTTTAATTAAGGAAGAAAGCCAACTTTGCCCAATTTTTTGGATCATCTGCCTGCTTCACTCCCTTTTTCAACCGCTCCCAGTGCTTTTAGCTTGCTCGTTGAAATGACTTGATGCCATTTACACCTATGATATCTATCCTTTTGTAGGCTGATTGAGACTATGAATTTGTGTCACGCAGAGGCGCAGCGAAAAGTTCTGTAGGCGGGTTTCCCGCCGTAGGAAACTTTTCAAGACAGAGGCACAGAGAAGAGGAGTTTGAGAAACTGAATTTCATACTTTTATTCTGCAACGCCTGCTGGTTAAACCAAGTGCCAATATACCATTTCATTAATACCTTTGTTGAATAGACCTGTCTTAAAAGTCTACTTTCCAGACAAGTCTATTGAGTTGATACCGCATTAAGTGCAAAAATCAAACATTCTAAACTCTTACTCTCCGCGTCTCTGCGCCTCTGCGTGAGACAAATTCATATTCTTAATCGTAACGCCTTGTTCGTGGGAAACTAGCCCGACTTCTTGCGCGAGTTCGTCAAATTCTGGCGTGGTGCAGATTAAGCAGCGCGTTGTACTATGTCATTGAAGTAGCGATCGCTTGCTGTTAATCGTGGTACAGGTAGCAAACCAGTAATTTTTGTTTGATTAAACAACATCTCCCGTAATTGCTTAGTTCCCAAATCAGTGTAGATACCGCTAGGGATCACAATTCCACACTCACCACCTGGACGCAGAAGATTAAAACGACAAGACAACAACATTATATTCCCTATAGCGGTTTGTGCTTGTGTGCAACACAACTCATAGAGCAAGGGGAAAGGGTAAAAGGGGGAATGTTTCTACGTACAATTAGCTACATCTGATACGAAGCCGTCAAAGCTACCGCTAAAGCATCTGCCGCATCATCTGGCTTCGGAATCTTATCTAAATCCAACTCTCGTGCTACTGCCTCTTGCACCTCAGACTTATCGGCATTACCGTACCCTGTTAAGGCTTGTTTAATTTGGGCAGGAGTAAACTCAACATACGGAAGACGACGCTGTCCCAATACCAAAATTAGTACACCCCGCGCCTGTGCAACAAGGATAGTGCTTGACATACGATAGAAGAATAGTTTTTCGATCGCAACCAAATCCGGTTGCAACTCCTCAATCAGGGCGTGCAAATCATCAAACAAGGTACACAAACGCTGTCCCATTTCTGCATCTGCCGATGTGCGGATTATACCAAAATCCAGCATATTTACTGTAGTATGTTGTACTTTGGTAGAACTTTGTGTGCAAGTAATTGCTCCAAAACCTAAAATCGCCAGTCCCGGATCTAATCCTAAAATTCGTTTTTCCATTAAATCACTTTACTAAACCAGGCTGTTATTTAACTAAGAAGGCTGGCGTGACGACTTGCTCTCAATTGAATGGAATTGAAAAATATAATAGTTCCACACTTGGTGTTTAAATCAGGTGGTATACATTTTCTGTTAATCATTGTTTGTAGCACTGCTCCAAATCAGGTATGTCAATCGGTTTTTTCAGACAAGCCCTCAACGCCCTGCAAAAGCAGTCGCGCTCTCGAACTTCCCATCGAGTTAACCAGTGGTTTAAGTGGTTATCTCCTGGGCTATCGATAAAACGTTGGTTGCTAATCAGTGTTGGAGGTGTACTGCTGGCGAGTCTGGGGTTGGCTATTTGGGTTAAGTTGACCCCAATTTTTTGGATGATTGAGTTACTTAGGGGTTTTCTGGGGGTAATCACCAACATCTTACCCAACTATATCAGCGGGCCTTTAGTGTTGCTTTGCGGGTTTCTGCTGCTGCTTTGGGGGCAAACTCGCACCGTAGGCTCAATTACTAGGGTATTAAGACCAGAAGGTGAAGAGGAACTTATTGATGTTCTGTTGGCGCATCGGCGATTGTATCGAGGCCCCAAAATAGTGGTGATTGGTGGCGGTACAGGACTCTCTACATTGTTGAGGGGACTCAAAACCTACAGCGCCAATATTACTGCTATTGTCACAGTAGCCGATGATGGCGGGTCTTCTGGACGGTTGCGCCAAGAGTTTGGAGTGCTACCACCAGGGGATATTCGCAATTGTTTAGCAGCCCTAGCAGATGAAGAAAAGTTATTAACAGAATTGTTTCAATACCGCTTTCGTGCTGGCGATGGGTTAACGGGTCACAGTTTTGGTAATTTGTTTTTAACTGCAATGAGTGACATTACTGGAGATTTGGAACAGGCAGTTGCGGCCAGTTCCAAAGTGCTCGCGGTACGAGGACAAGTATTACCAGCGACTCTCAGCGATGTTCGCCTCTGGGCAGAATTAGCCGATGGTCGCCGCATTGAAGGCGAGTCTAGCATTCCCAAAGCTGGGGGTAAAATTGTCAAACTTGGCTGTATTCCTGCTAATCCGCCAGCAGTACCAGCAGCTATTAAGGCACTTAAGGAAGCTGATTACATTATTATTGGCCCGGGTAGCCTTTATACTAGTTTAATTCCTAATTTGTTAGTACCAGAGATTGCCGACGCGATCGCCAAAACAGACGCCCCCCGTATTTATGTCTGCAATATCATGACTCAACCTGGAGAAACTGAAGGATACACTGTTGCTGACCACATCAGAGCTATTGATGCGGCTTGCGGGCAAAGACGACTATTTGATGCTGTGTTAGTACACAAAAAATCTCCCTCAGAGCAATCACTTATCCGCTATGCTCAACAAAATTCTCATCCCGTTTTCCTAGATAGAGAAGCCATATCTCAGCTAGGACGGCGGATTGTCCCAGCTAATGTTTTGTATGAAGATGAAATGGGTATCGTACGTCACAATCCGCAGAAACTAGCACGAGTGTTGTTACGGTGGTACGGTGGAGCTCATCATGGGAGATGAATCAATAGTCCAAAGTCAAATGTTCAGGGTCAAATGTCCAAAGTTAAATATCCAAAGTTAAATATCCAAAGTCTACTTTCCCTTGACTCTTGACCCCTGACCCTTGACTCTTGACTAATTATGAAAATTTTTCTTGCAGATGCAGAGGCGACGCTACGCTTAGGTATTGCTCTCGGTGAATCCCTGAGCGCGGGTAGTGTAATTTTACTAGAAGGTGATTTAGGCGCTGGTAAAACTACCCTAGTTCAAGGTATTGGCAAAGGTTTAGGAATTACTGAACTCGTTGTTAGTCCCACTTTCACCCTGATTAATGAGTACACCGAAGGACGCCTTCCTCTTTACCACCTGGATTTATATCGCTTAGAACCACAAGAAGTTGCAGCCTTGAATTTAGAAACCTACTGGGAAGGGGTTGAGGTCATCCCAGGAATTGTGGCGATTGAATGGGCAGAACGAATGCCTTACAAACCAGATAGTTATCTCAGCATCAATTTGACTTATGAGCATGAGGTTACTCGTCAAGCCGAAATTACGCCATTCAATTGTGCCATTAGCGAAGCGATCGCCTCCATATAATGTCATTTCCAGTTTATAACTGTGTTTAATTTAAGTTGTTTATTTCTCATTAGGGTTGCCATTAGACATTTGTCATTAGTTTTTTGTAATCACAAATAACTAATGACAGCCCTAACAAAAAATTATGCAACTTGTATGCAAATTAGTTGATCAAAACACTAGAATATTTCTGCAAACAGTCGAGGGAAAATTCCACACTCGTCCTATCTACCACTACCACGCTCACCATCAAAAATTGCTAACATTGTTATCTCAATTATCTAAAGATTATTGAACAGCAGATATATTCAGGATTGACATCTACTAGCTTTCAGCCAGCAATAATTAGTTAAAAACCTGATTTTAATGGTGTGTAAATTAAAGACTTGTAAACTGTTGTTGGGTTAAATGATAGTTGTTACAGAACTTAGCCAGTTTGGTTTAACCCAAATGATTCTCTACAATTATCTAGAGAACCAATCGGAATTATTGAGCACTAAACGCTAGTAGAGAAAAGTTAAACAACAATCAAGTTCTGCATAAGTCGTTTAACTTATCCTTGTACTCAGTATTCCCAAGGCTAAGTTAATATCTATACATAAAAACACTGATTATTATTGATCAAATAAACTAACTTCAATAAATTTTATTGAATAGTTTTTTAGGTTTATATCTGTAGCTAACACGGTTGTCAATATAGATTTATACAACTATTCCTGTATTTATACAGTAATAATTAGGACTTACGCACTGAAGCCTGAAACCCTGATCCCCCTAACCCCCCTTAAAAAGGGGGGAACGTCTAAAGCCCCCTTTCTAAGGGGGTTGGGGGATCTGAGTGCGTAAGTTCTGATAATTATAAAGATGCGATAGTAATATTTACGAGGAAAAAGTTAAAGCTTGACCCCGTACTTGCGTATTTAACTGACCTTTATCATAAACAACCTCACCGCCGACAATGGTTGTTACAGCCCATCCTGTGAGGTTCCAACCTTCAAAAGGACTCCAACCACATTTGGTTAACAGTTCCTCACGCCGGACTGGACGGTATGTATTTAAGTCTACAAGCACTAAATCGGCATCATAACCAGGTGCGATCGCCCCTTTATTAGGAATACCGTAAGCCACAGCTACGTTTTTAGACATCCAGTTAACAACTTGGGATACAGTACACCGTCCCTCCATTGCCGCAGTCAACATCAAAGCCAGAGAAGTTTCCACCCCAGGCATACCCGAAGGACTGTTGGGATATTCTTGAGTTTTTTCTTCTAGGGTGTGCGGTGCGTGATCTGTGGCGATAAAATCAAGTACGCCATCACGCAAAGCTTGCCAGAGGACTTCGTTATCATGGGGCGATCGCAACGGTGGATTCATCTGTGCTAAAGTGCCAATCTTTTCATAAGCGCTGGTATTCAACAACAAATGCTGTGGTGTCACCTCTGCTGTTACCCAACTCGGTTTATCTTGACGCAGCAACTCTGCTTCTTCGGCTGTTGACATGTGCAGAATATGCAGACGACGCTGATATTTTTGAGAAAGTTTTAATGCTAATTGAGTTGCTAGTAATGCCGCCTGATTATCTTGAATCTGAGAGTGAACTGCTGGATCGTGAATACCAGCAAATTCTTGACGGCGCTGGTTGATTCTGGCTTGGTCTTCGGCATGAACAGCAATTAAGCGATTGCCATTGGCAAATATTGCCTCTAGTGTTGCCTCTCCATCGACCAACAACTGACCATGCATCGACCCCATGAAAATCTTAATCCCCGGTGTAGGATTTGCTAAAAGCAAATCTGGTAGATTCTCTGCTGTTGCCCCAATAAAAAAGCCATAATTAACTAAGCATTTGTTAGAGGCACGTTGTAGCTTGTCGTCTAAAGCTAGCTGTGTAGTTGTCAGAGGGCGCGTATTGGGCATTTCCAGAAAGGAAGTAACTCCGCCTTTGGCACAGGCACAACTGGCAGTGAATAAATCTTCCTTGTATTCTAGTCCTGGTTCCCGGAAATGCACTTGCGGGTCAATGACTCCTGGCAACAAAGTTAAACCTTGTGCGTCAATCTCTGTGGTTACTATTGCTTGGGAGATTGTTGGTGCAACTTCGACTATTTGGCGATCGCGCGTCAGCACATCCCCAATCATCAATTCACCATTGGGTAGAATTATGCGAGCGTGGCGAATCAGTAAACTTTTTGGAGATGACATGGCTTTAAAAGAGTTACAACACAGAGCTATACCTGACAGATAACTCTCCTTTTAGGTTAAACTTGGTTGCGCTCTGAGTAGCCAATTTTTTGCTGCACGCTAAAAAAAAGTTTATTTTTAATTTATGAATATCTCTGTAAACATGCCCACATGACCAGGAAATCAAAGTTATCCCTCTCGTTAAGATTAACAAACAAAGTCTTCCCAGGCGAGTTAATTACCTGCATCCTTCCCTTAGTTAAGTACTTTCATGCAAAATCAAGTGTCTGATAACAACTCTAGCCAACAACCTGACAATTCCTGGATCGCTGAGCTAGGTAGAACAATTATCTTGAGTATCGTTCTAGCCCTGGGAATTCGTACCTTTGTTGCCGAAGCACGCTGGATTCCTTCTGGCTCAATGGAACCTACGCTGCACGGTACACCCAACCAGTGGGAGGCAGACAAAATCATTGTCGATAAGTTGAAGTATAAATTTTCTGACCCGCAGCGGGGAGATATTGTAGTTTTTTCACCTACGCTAGAACTACAAAAAGAACAATACCAGGATGCTTTTATTAAACGTATAATTGCCCTACCTGGAGACAGAGTAGAACTCAGGAATGGCAGAGTTTATATTAACAACAAACCTCTACAGGAAAGAAATTACCTACCCTCCACACAGCGGACAGTCATTGATGTTTGCACATCAGGACAGCAACCGCCTTTTTTAGCAAAACCCCAGACCATACCACCCAACTCATACTTAGTGTTAGGTGATAACCGTAATAGTAGCTATGATAGCCGCTGCTGGGGTGTTGTCCCTCGCAATAATATTATTGGACGTGCTGTAGTTCGTTTCTGGCCCCTAAATAATATTGGAGGAATTGATAAGTCACCACTATATCCATAATTAACGATTATCTACGTGGGAAATATACTTTAATGAGTCGCAGGCAACATCAAGCATCGCTGTCTTCAAGCCAGCAGAATTTCTGGATAGAGGTAGCTAAGACGATTGGGCTAAGTCTGATTTTTGCTTTTAGTATACGTACATTTGCGGCACAAGCTTTCAATATTGTTTCTGGGTCAATGGAGCCGACTTTACAAATTAATGATAAGTTTCTTGTAGACAAGGTAAGATACTACTTTGGTGAGCCGCAGCGAGGAGAAATTGTAGTATTTTCGCCTACGGAGGAGCTACAAAAAGAACAATACCAGGATGCCTTCATTAAGCGTGTGATCGCCTTACCCGGAGAAAGAGTAAAAATTAAGGATGGTAAAGTTTACGTCAATAACAAACCTCTGCGGGAAGATAAATACCTGATCTCAGAAGAGTGGACATCGATTGATATTTGCAAAACAGGAAAACAGCCACCGTACCTATCCCAACCAGTAACTATACCGCCCAACTCATATTTGGTACTGGGTGACAACCGTATCAATAGCTATGATGGACGCTGTTGGGGTATTGTCCCCCGCAACAATATCATCGGTCGTGCCGGAGTTCGCTTCTGGCCTTTAAATAATATTGGTAAAGTGAACAAGCGACTGAGCAATTTGAGATTTAAGATTTCAAACTGGGGACTAAGTAGGTAGACGTAATTAAATGTAAGCTAAAATTTTTGTTCGTAGTGAGCGATAAATCGCTC
Source organism: Nostoc sp. MG11 (assembly GCF_014904695.1). Taxonomy (GTDB): domain Bacteria; phylum Cyanobacteriota; class Cyanobacteriia; order Cyanobacteriales; family Nostocaceae; genus Komarekiella. The sequence continues at coordinate 13,194 of NZ_JACXXN010000040.1, forward strand.
AATATTCTTAATATAAAGATTTTATGCAATGAGATAGATGATGTTATGGTTCATCCAGCAAGGTTAAACTTGCAAACTGGCTAATGGATGTTTTTCCATAAAACTAGATACTATGATGCCCTATTTAGCTAAAATTTTACTTTACCCAATTAAGTCACTTGATGGCATTGAAGTTGAGAATGCCAGAGTGCTTGCCAGTGGCGCACTACAGCATGATCGAGAGTTTGCCATTTTTGATAAAGTTCAGAAGTTGGTAAATGGCAAGCGTCATCCCAAAATCCATTTACTGCGGGCGTCTTACGCAAGCCCTGGGGCATTGCAATTTACACCTTTTAATAGAACTATCTCACTACAATTCCCAGGTAGCGACTCACAACAATTTCATCTGGATGAGCAAAGGCAAGCCCTAGAAGCGTCTTTGAGTGATTTCTTCGGCTTTGCTGTCACATTAGCACAAAACTCTGTAACGGGCTTTCCTGACGATACACACTCACCTGGCCCGACAGTAGTTAGTACAGCAACACTAGCGGAAGTTGCTTCCTGGTTTCCCGGTTTGAACATTGACGAAATGCGCCGTCGGATACGTGCCAACATCGAAATTGACGGTGTACCACCATTTTGGGAAGATCGGTTATTTAGCGAACAAGGCGATGTAGTCTCCTTTCGAGTGGGAGATGTTTGCTTTTATGGAGTTAATCCCTGTCAGCGTTGTGTAGTTCCAACACGTGATTCTTATTTAGGGAAAGCTTACCCAAACTTTCAAAAAATTTTTGTGAAACAACGGCAAGCAACATTGCCAGAGTGGGTTACCTCATCTCGTTTTAATCATTTTTTCAGATTGAGTGTCAATACACGATTACCCGCCTCAGAAGCCGGAAAAATTTTACAAACAGGCAACGAAGTTGCGTAAAGAGTAGTTTTGAGTACTCTTGTTGTTATTCAGCACGGGCTAAACGCCCCGTTGGCGCAGCCGACTCAAGAGAAGAAAGCTAACAGCACTGAGTAAGTAAAGTTCAAGCACCGACTTCTGGCGCTCAGAAATTTCTAATAGAGAAGTACTCGTTCAAAAAAATTAACCTTGTGCCAAAGGAAAACGTAAAAAATCTTTTGATTTTTTTTACTTTTTGCTATCTATTGATGATGGCAATTTTAAGATTATTGTGGTCAAATGTAAATTTCTGCATCTGAAACTGAAATACTCAAACATCAGCAATTAAAAATTTAATTTAGAACCTGATGCCAATAGCAACCAGTACCCTAAAACCCCATACTGTAGCTTGGTAGTTAAATTTCAACAAATAGAGTTGGGATTATGAATGAGTGTAAATATATTTTGTGGTTCATCCAATAAATGTTGATACATTGTCAGATGAAACTTGGCAAAATAAGGTGCTATAACAAAGTCTGAAGATTAAGATTTGGAGGAACTCAGTCAGTCTAACAAGTATACTGGTTATGTATATAGTATGTTGTTATACTTCCTTGTAAAGAAGTAGCTTATAGTTTTAGATGTGGTAAGTAGTACTTACCCTTATATTGAATGTAGCTGATATAACAAAAATACTCCAAGTTGAATTTTGGAGAAAATCAAACAACAATGTTATCGAAAATTCAGCTTGTCAAATCTCTCAATCACTTATTTGGCATGGATTATGCCAAGATGTCCCTAAAATATGTTCTAATTTTGCCCTTTATATTGCAAATTTGCGGGGCGGTGGGACTTGTGGGCTATCTTTCGTTTAAAAACGGGCAAAAAGCTGTAAAGGAGCTTGCTACTCAGTTAGAAAATGAAATCTGCGATCGCATTGAACAGCATCTCAATAGCTATTTAACAACCCCCAAGCAAATCAATCAAATCAATTTAGATGCTATTGAGCTAGATTTACTCAACCTTTTTGATTTTAAAACTACAGGACATTTCTTTTGGAAACAAATGCGGGTTTTTAATGTTGGCTATTACAACTTTGCTAACCCTAAAGGTGAATTTATCGGTATTGAACGCCTAAATAATGGCAATCTGTTGATTAATGAAGTTACCGAAAAGCATGGCATCGGTAAACTTTATGTTTACACTACAGACAACCAAGGGAATCGCCGCCAGCTCAAAGAAATCAAAAATTACGATCCTCGCTTAGAAGCGTGGTATACAGATGCACTCAAAGTAGGCAAACCCGTGTGGAGTCAAATCTATCAATGGGAATATAAACCAGAGGTTTTATCTATATCTTCCAGTTATCCTATTTACGATCGCACTAATAAACTTGTTGGGGTAATTAGTGTCAATGTTGTACTGGCGCAAATTAGCAATTTTTTAGCCAATTTAAAAGCTGGTCAGTGGGGCAAGACTTTTATTATAGAACGTTCCGGGTTAATGGTGGCTTCTTCTACTAACGAGTTACCATACACACTCATTAATGGTCAAGCAAAACGCCTATCGGGATTAGATAGTCAAGATTCTTCAATTCGACTCGCAACGCAGTATTTAATCAACTTTGGTCATCTCAAATCTTTTGTGGGGAAGCAACAGCTAAGTTTTACCACCGATGGAGTACGTTATTTTGTGCAAATCAAAAGCTGGAGAGATGAACTAGGTCTTGATTGGCTAATCGTGGTAGTAATTCCCGAAGGCGATTTTATAGAGCAGATTCACGTTAACACCCACACTACCATCTTGCTGTGCATAGTTACCTTCTTATTGGCTATACAAATTAGTATTTTGATTGCACGCTGGATAATCAAGCCGATTTTGAGAGCATTGCAAAAAGATGTTTTTGCGTTAACGCATAGACGCTGTTCGGGCGTCTTCTCCCAAAGTAGCGGCTTGTCTTTAGACATTACCTCTTTTCTTGATATAGCTAAACACCAACAAGCAGAAAAATTACTAGCAGAATACAATCACGTCTTAGAAGCTCAAGTAAAAAAGCGCACTGAAGAACTTCTGCAAGTTATTAAAGAACTGCAAATCACTCAACAAAAACTGATTGAATCACAAAAAAACGCTGCACAAAAACAACAAGCAGCCGTTCGTGAAGCGGCGCGAAGCGCCGCTGCAAACCGCGCTAAAAGCGAATTTCTCGCCAATATGAGCCACGAGGTACGTACTCCACTCAACGCCATTCTCGGTTTCACCCAAATCATGAGCCGAGATCATTCCCTATCTAGTAAACAGCAAGAAAACTTGGCAATTATCAATCGTGCTGGTGAGCATTTGCTCAATTTAATCAACGACATTCTAGAAATGTCTAAAATCGAAGCTGACCGAGTCACACTGAATCTTACAAGTTTTTACTTAACTAATCTATTGGAAAACTTAGAAGAGATGTTGCGTTTGCGTGCTACATCCAAAAACTTAAAGCTAGTGTTTGAATATTCACAAGATATTCCCCCATACATACAAACTGATGAAAGTAAACTGCGTCAAGTCTTACTGAATCTGTTGGGAAATGCCATTAAATTTACTGATACTGGAAGTGTAAGGCTGTGTGTGAGATGGGAGGAACAAAAGGAGGGGGAAAGAGCGAGAAACAGAGAGAGGAAGGACGCAATTCAAAATCCCTCCACTCCCCTACTCCCTCGTCTTTTCTTCGAGGTACAAGATACTGGTTCTGGGATTGCTACTTCGGAAATAGGCTTGTTATTTAAAGCTTTTGAGCAAACCGAAACCGGGAGAACATCACAACAGGGAACAGGACTAGGTTTAGCAATTAGCCGCAGATATGTGCAACTGATGGGGGGAGATATTGCTGTTAATAGTACTCCTGGTATTGGTAGTACATTTGCCTTTAATATTCAGGTTGGTCTAGCTTGTCCTAATAAAATCCAAAGAAATCAAAGTAAATGCCAGATTCTTACTTTAGCACCTACTCAAAGCAAATACCGCATTTTAGTAGTTGACGACGCTAGAGATAGCCGTTTGTTGTTAGTTAAAATTCTCACATCTATAGGCTTTGAAGTCAGGGAAGCTACAGACGGGAAGGAAGCAGTTGCTAGTTGGGAATCTTGGCAACCGCATTTAATATTCATGGATATGCGAATGCCAGTTATGAACGGCTATGAAGCCACAAAAGTAATTAAAATTCGACAAAGTATGCATGGGAAAGAATTGCCTGATAATACCAGGTCGATACCAATTGCTTCAACTGGTAGAATCTCGGCAACGCATTGCTTACCCATACAACTAGCTCCCCAATGCTTAATCTCGAATACCCCTACTATTATTATTGCCCTAACTGCTAGTGCTTTTGAGGAAGAACGACAGAAAATTTTGTCAATTGGCTGCGATGATTTTATTCGCAAGCCATACACTCAGGAAATATTACTCGAAAAACTGAGCGAACATCTGGGTGTAAAATATATCAACCAAGCAGAAATCACAAACCAATCAGTTATAGGTCAAACAGCACAGATGTTTGCTAGCGAAGCTGAACTGTTGGGAGTTTTGTCACGAATGTCACCTGAGTGGCTGGGAAAGATGCACCATGCCGCAGCTAGCTGTAGCGATGACCTAATTTTAGAGTTAATTAAACAAATTCCACCAAACAAGAGTCAAATTTTCCAATTTCTCAGGGATTTAGCAAACAACTATCAGTTTGAGAAAATCATGGAATTGACTAAAACAAACGTAGAATGAATTACGAGCGATTAGACTCTGATAAAAAAGATATTTTGATCATTGACGATATGGCGATCAACCTGCGGGTTTTGTCCTCTATCCTGACTAAGGAAGGGTATAACGTCCGCAAAGCCTTGAACTGGCAAATGGCATTGACCGCTTGTCAAACAGTATTACCCGATCTGATTCTACTAGACATTATGATGCCAGAAGTCGATGGTTATGAAGTTTGTCAGAGGTTAAAAGCTTGGGAGTTAACTGTAGATATTCCAGTGATTTTTATTAGTGCTTTAGATGATGTTTTTGACAAAATTAAAGCTTTTAGAGTTGGCGGTGTAGACTATATTACTAAGCCTTTTGAGTTTGAAGAAGTTTTAGTGCGTGTGCAAAATCAATTAGCTTTGAGGACGGCACGATTAGAAATATTAAACCTAAACGCCGAACTAGAACAAAGGGTAAAACAACGGACTAGAGAGCTAGAGAAAGCTTTACAAATACTTCAAGAAGAAATAAGTTCTCGTCAGGAATTGCAAAATAAATTGCTAGATATAGCATTGCACGATTCACTAACTGGTTTACCAAATCGAGTGTTGTTTATTAGGCGGCTGGAAAAAGCTTTAAATCGTGCTCAGCAAAAATCAAATTATCAGTTTGCTGTATTGTTTTTGGACTGCGATCGCTTCAAAGTGATTAATGATTCTCTTGGACATTTAGTGGGAGATGAATTGCTGATAGCGATCGCTCACCGTCTGCAAACATGTCTGATGCCTGTTGATACTTTAGCACGATTAGGAGGCGACGAATTTGGGATTCTCATAGAAAATCTCACAGATATTAGCATGGCAATCCAACTTGCTGAGCGGATTTTGCAACAGCTAGCACTGACTTTTAAACTATCTAGATATGAAGTATTTATGAATGTTAGTATTGGTATTAGTTGGGGCAACAAAGATTATGAACGCCCAGAGTATTTGCTGCGGGATGCAGACACAGCAATGTATCGTGCAAAGGCTCAAGGGAGAGCCAGATATCACGTTTTTGATCCAGTTATGTATCAGGAAGCTATCCAGCTTTTAGAATTAGAAAATGACCTACGAAGGGCTGTTGAACGGCAAGAATTTCGCGTTTACTATCAGCCAATTATTTCCCTCGCCACAGGTAAAATTTCTGGATTTGAAGCATTGGTTCGTTGGCAACATCCAATTCGTGGTCTAGTTGATCCTATAGAGTTTATTCCTGTTGCAGAAGAAACAGGTTTGATTAATGTTATCAACACCTGGGTATTGCATACGGCTTGCCATCAACTAAGCATTTGGCAACAGCACTCAGCAACACTAAAAAACTTAACTATCAGTGTTAATTTGAGCGCAAGGTTGTTTTCTCAACCCGATTTTATCGCTCAAATTGATCAAATTATTGATGAAACTAAAATAAATCCTGCTAACTTAGAGTTGGAAATTACCGAAAGTGTAATTATGGAAAATACTAACGGAATTAAAACAATTCTTCAACAATTAAAGCAACGAAGTATTAAATTAATTATGGATGATTTCGGTACAGGCTATTCTTCTTTGAGTTATCTATATAGCTTCCCTTTAAATGCACTCAAAATTGACAAATCTTTCGTCAAAAGGATGCAGGAAAATCAAGAAAATATGGGATTAGTGCCAGCAATGATTGGGATTGCTGACTCAATGGGAATGACTGCGATCGCTGAAGGTGTCGAAACAAAAGAACAGTTAGCTCAACTGAGAAGTTTAAACTGTAATTTTGCTCAAGGATATTTATTTTCTAGACCCCTCGAACAACAATTGGTTCTCAATTTGCTTGCAGCAGCACCTCAATGGTAATGACTATCGTTATTTTCTGAGAAGCTTCTTAGATCTACGCTCCAATTCAAAATTTACCAAAGTTCTGATAGTTGGAACCTGCTACTCAGACTTATCTCAAGATTCAAGCAATGAATGAGCAATTTTCTATATGCGGCTAGATAAACTGTGTGTTATCTACTCTACTTACGTAGAGGACTATTAAACTTGCAAAGCTCTTAATATATAAGTAGTATAAGTAGCTTTGATAGATTAAAAAAATTTTGTCCCAAATTTAATTTTACTGAATATTAACATATAAGATATGAGTAGATATAAATGTAAGTATTTTAGTAAAATAGCTAAAAGAGTTTTTGCTGCTGATTGAAAATAAGCGTTTATATATCCAATTTTTATAAAAATAGTTATTTTTTCAAAATGGATTTAAATCAATCTAATCAACATAAAGGAAATATTTTAGTCGTCGATGATACTCCAGATAATTTGCGTCTTTTGTCGGCGATGTTGTCTGCACAAGGTTTTGAAGTTCGCAAAGCTTTAAATGGGAAACTGGCATTGATTGCTTGTCAGATGCTTTTACCAGATGTGATTTTGCTGGATATCAATATGCCAGGAATGGATGGCTATCAGGTTTGTCAACAACTGAAATCTAACAGTAAAACTTGTGAAGTACCAGTGATTTTTATTAGTGCCTTGGATGATGTTTTAGATAAGGTAAAAGCCTTTGATGTTGGTGGCGTAGATTATATTACAAAACCTTTTTATGGAGCAGAGGTTGTATTGCGAATTGAAAATCAGATTAATTTACGTTTGCTCCAAACGAAGCTGCAAGAAAAGAATTTTTTATTACAACAAGCTCTTGATAATTTAAAAGCTGCCCAAGTTCAACAGATTCAAAACGAAAAGATGGTGGCGCTGGGGCAGTTAGTGGCTGGGATTGCTCATGAAGTTAATAATCCTATTAGTTTTATTTATGGCAATCTCCAATATGCTGGTCAATATGTAGAAGATTTAGTAAATTTGATTGAGGTCTATCAACAAGAATATCCCAAACCCACACCAAAAATTCAGCAAATAGTCAAGGATATAGATCTGAATTTTGTGATGAAAGACCTGCAAAGTCTCATAGGTGCTATGTATAGAGGCGCTGATCGGATTCGGGAAATCGTACTGGCGCTACAAAACTTCTCTAGGCATGATGAAGCCGAAATGAAGCAGGTAAATATTCATGAAGGCATAGATAGCACTCTGGTGATGTTGCAGCATCGACTGAGAGAAACAGCAGATCGTCCTGCTATTGTTGTAGTTAAAGAGTATGGTAATTTGCCCCCAGTGAATTGTTATGCTAGTGAGTTAAATCAGGTATTTATGCATCTGTTGAATAATGCAATTGATGCTATGGAAGATTCATTTGTTACTAGTCTGTCATTAGTAGAGGACAAACAGAGAAGTCTGAGCGGAGGCTTCCTCCGCTCAGAACTTCTCCCAGGGGGAGACGCCAAGGGCGAACGGGGACAAAGGACAACTCCGCAAATTCGGATTCATACAGAAGTTCAAGACTCTGATTTTGTCAGCATTGCGATCGCAGATAATGGCTCTGGTATAGATGAATCGTTGCGATCGCGTTTATTTGACCCATTTTTTACCACAAAACCTGTAGGCAAAGGCAGTGGGCTAGGATTGTCGATTAGCCATCAGATTATTGTGCAAAAACACCAAGGACAGATTACTTGCACCTCATCCCCAGGAAAAGGAGCGGAGTTTGCAATCAAAATTCCCATAAAGTTAAGCTAATACTGACATTATTAGGTAGCAATAGAAACTTAGTAACAAGAAGATGAAAGCTTTATTTACCTAATATTAAAGCCTGATCCGATTGAGGTGGACTACCACTCAAAACTCTGCATGAGGAAATCCGGACTTTTTATTGATTACAGGCTACTATTTTTAGTCGCATAAACGCATAATAGAAAGGTGACTGATCTGTTCGCCCCTTTACAATCTCTCAAACAAGGCAACTGGTTTAAGCTCATCTGCGGAGCCAGCTTCCAACATTTGCCTGCGGTCAGAAGTTTAACATTAGCCTACACTTTGGCGGGCGCTGACTGCATAGATGTGGCAGCTGATCCAGCAGTGATTGCAGCAGCGCAAGCAGCGCTACAAGTAGCCAGAGATTTGGCTAGGGATGCCCAGGAGCGAGGGTTTGGCTACAAAGGCAACTCACCCTTTTTAATGGTCAGCCTAAACGATGGAGAAGACCCCCATTTTCGCAAAGCAGAGTTTAATTCTACAGAGTGTCCTACAGACTGCCCTAGACCCTGTGAAAGGATTTGTCCGGCACAAGCAATCGTGTTTAACCGTATAAAAGACGAATTTTCGGGAGTGGTATCCCAAAAGTGCTACGGCTGTGGCCGCTGCATACCAGTTTGTCCGTATGATATAATTTATACATCATCATACATGTCAACGCCAGGAGCGATCGCGCCATTGGTAATGTCAACGGGAATAGATGCCGTAGAGATTCACACAAAAGTCGGGCGTTTAGAAGAATTTCAGCGATTATGGCAAGCAATTTCACCGTGGACAGATCAACTAAAGTTAATAGCCATTAGCTGTCCCGATGGCGAGGGAATGACTGACTATCTTCATGCAATTTATGAGTTAATTACGCCGCTCAAGTGTGCTTTAATTTGGCAAACCGATGGTCGTCCCATGAGTGGAGATATTGGAGATGGCACTACTTTAGCAGCGGTGAAATTAGGACAAAAAGTTTTGGCAGCTAAGTTACCGGGATATGTGCAGTTAGCAGGTGGTACTAATAGCTACACCGTTGCCAAGTTAAAGGCAATTGGACTGCTCAACAGTGCTGAGTTCCGAGTTATGAGTGCTGAGAAAGACTCTATTACTCAGGACTTAAGACGGGGTAAACACGCCGCTACCGCTAACAGGACTCAGCACTATATTGCTGGAGTAGCTTACGGTAGTTACGCCCGTGTACTGCTGTCACCGATTCTCGATCAGTTGGAGAATAAGGAGGTGAGTAACACTAGTATTAAGGCAACTGTTCGCCTGGAAGAAGATGAAGTATTACTTTGGCAAGCTGTAGAACTTGCCCATTCTCTCGTTTCCCCACTCAAGTCACAGCAGGAGCGCTAATCGCTCGTTACAGACACTTTTCTCAAAGGAAGTGTCTTCGCTATCTCTAAAAACGTCACCATAGAAAGCATGACGATTACAGACGATCTCCAAAAGTTGTTAGATATTTTGCCCCAAGACCTGCGACAAGTACTAGAGAATCATCCTAAACGAGATAGTTTAGTTGAAGTAGTCTTGGATCTGGGTCGTCGCCCAGAGGCTCGCTTTCCCAATCAAGCTGAGTATCTGAGCGAAACACCCGTTACTCAAGAACAGATAGATGATTGCATTGAGCGAGTCGGAATCTTTGGCGGAGATAATCGCGCAGGAATTGAGCGAACTTTGCATCGGATCAGCGCCATCCGCAACCGCACCGGCAAGATTATCGGCTTGACCTGTCGCGTTGGTCGGGCGGTATTTGGAACCATTGGCATGATTCGTGATTTGGTAGAAACTGGTAAATCGATTCTCATGCTGGGGCGTCCAGGCGTGGGCAAAACTACCGCATTAAGGGAAATTGCTCGCGTTTTGGCGGATGATCTGCATAAACGTGTGGTGATTATCGATACCTCCAACGAAATTGCTGGGGATGGTGATGTTGCTCACCCCGCCATTGGTCGCGCTAGGCGGATGCAAGTGGCTCATCCCAACGAACAGCATCAGGTAATGATTGAGGCAGTGGAAAACCACATGCCAGAAGTCATCGTGATTGACGAAATTGGCACAGAACTGGAAGCTTTGGCGGCTCGTACCATTGCCGAACGGGGTGTGCAATTGGTAGGAACTGCTCACGGGAATCAGATAGAAAACCTGATTAAAAACCCTACCCTTGCTGATTTAGTTGGGGGTATCCAGGCTGTGACGCTGGGAGATGATGAAGCCAGACGCCGGGGTTCTCAAAAGACCGTTTTGGAACGCAAAGCGCCTCCCACATTCGAGATTGCTGTGGAAATGTTGGAACGGCAACGCTGGGTAGTACACGAAAGCGTTGCTGACACAGTAGATAATCTGCTCCGGGGACGTCAGCCTAGCCCACAAACGAGAACTGTTGATGACCAGGGCAAAGTTGCGGTTACACGGCAGTTGGCTGTTGTGAATGGTCGCGGTGGACAAATGACCACAGGGGAAGAATCTTTCCCACCACCGCGACCGTCTAATGGCTGGCGTTCATCTGGACAGATGGTGGCACTGCCGGCATTGCCTATAGAGCGGGAGCGGGTGACTGGGAGAAGCGAGTTTGACCGCTTACTTGATGAATCTTTCAATTACTCAGAGAGCGTTGATTTCAGTGCCACTAGACAGGCCGGGCCAAATGGTGAAGATTTGCCATTGCACGTTTACCCTTATGGCGTCAGCCGCCACCAGTTAGAACAGGTAATCAGCGTGCTAACTCTACCGGTGGTATTGACAAAAGATATTGATAGTGCAGATGCAATTTTAGCACTGCGATCGCACGTCAAAAACCACGCCAAATTACGCCAAATGGCAAAAGCCCGTCAAGTACCCATCCACATGATTAAATCCAGCACCATTCCGCAAATTACCCGCGGCTTGCGGCGGTTGCTGAACATCGACGACCCGGAATTAGCCGATGACCGAGAACTGCAACTGTTTCTACACAGTGGTAGCGATGACGAGATGGACGCCCTCGAAGAAGCTAGACTTGCTGTAGAGCAAATTGTGATTCCCAAAGGACAGCCAGTTGAGTTATTGCCCCGTTCTCCTCAAGTCCGCAAAATGCAACATGAGTTGGTAGAACACTATCGCCTCAAGTCGCACAGCTTTGGCGAAGAACCAAATCGGCGCTTAAGGATTTATCCGGCGTAATCACAAACAGCCCCTCTCCACAAATTGAGAGGGGCTATTTTGAAAAGATAGACATCAATAAAAGTTGCCTCTACAAGAAAGCGAATTTATCTAGCCTAACCTTCCTTAAAATGGTGAAAAGGAGAGTTATACAGCAATCCTAAATTACATGAACTGAGTTGAAAACTGCTACAAAGCATTTCGCAGCCGCCCCACCATCTCGGCACGATTGACAACTTCCAATTTACGAAATATCCTTTTCAAAGCTTGTTTGACGGAATTTTCTGTAATCCAAAGTTTTTCACCAATTTCTGCATTCGTTAACCCCTGTGCTACCAACTCAGCAATTTGAATTTCACGCGGGGTTAAGCGACTAGCTACAGAATAATTCAATCTTGTTTGTCGCATCCCTAAAGTTGCTAGACAAGCTGACAGATGAGTGCAAACAGCGCTTAGGTCAGAAATATTTTGGTGATTAAATGCTGTTGTATGACCCACACGGGCAAAGTAAACTGCACCGATTAGACTACCACCGCCTACTATTGGCCCAGTCATGATATGTTCGTGGTCATAGTAGGCGCAACAATTTTGATAAAGTTCGCATTGCTTCCAACCTCCTGGAGGTAATACCATTTCCTCGTGTGCTGGAGCATGATGCTCAACTACGTAGTGCAGTACTGGATCAACATCTCTACCAACCTTTTCGTAGAGTTCCACGAATGTATCAACATTGGGCATACCGTGGACATCTACCGCAGCATAGCGCGATGATCGCTCATTCAGAAGATAGATTCCCCAACGTTGGACGCCAAAATGCTTGCCAACTCCATCCATAAAGCAAAGTCTTAATTCGCGCTGATCACGAGCAGAGGCTAAGGCTTGAAATAAGTTATGAAGAGAATTAGCCATTGAAATTAAGTGTACTCGATTGAGGACTAGGCAGAATCGATACTCATTTTTACCATAGTCCGTAACAATCGTTAAGAGAATTTGATAATGACAAATCCAGCAAAATATCACATTGGTCTAGTTATTTTCCCTGCTATGACTCAACTCGATATGACTGGGCCTTATCAGGTATTTGCCCTTATGCCTGAAACTTGCATTCATTTGTTGTGGAAGAATTTGCAGCCAGTAACGAGCAATGAGGGGATGACGATTTTACCCACTACCACTTTTGATAACTGTCCATCGCTGGATGTTTTGTGTGTGCCTGGTGGCCCTGGACAGGTAGAAATGATGCGAGATACTGAAGTGCTGAATTTTCTCCAGCAACAGGGTAAAACCGCAAAATATACTACTTCGGTGTGTACTGGCTCTTTAATTCTAGCGGCGGCTGGATTACTACAAGGCTATCGCGCTGCTTGTCATTGGGCATTTCGTGACCAGCTAGCAATGTTGGGGGTTGAGGTTGGAACTGAAAGAGTGGTAGTTGACCGCGATCGCATTACAGGCGGTGGTGTTACCGCTGGGATTGATTTTGGACTGATAGTTGCTGCTCATCTGTGCGGTGAAGAAACAGCCAAGCTGATTCAGCTATTGCTGGAGTATAACCCTGCACCACCTTTTAACGTCGGTTCGCCAGAAAATGCTGGGGAGGCTTTAGTTGAACAGGTGAAAAAAGTAGGGGAGCAGTTGATTAAAGTATCTCTTGCACAGACGAAGCAAACAGCCAAGTTGTTGGGTGTTTAATTGATTTGTTCGGACTGTTGAGGAGATATCGAATGCAGCTTTGCTACCATCTCAGTACGCGCCGAAACCTCTAGTTTGCGAAACATCCTCTTCAAAGCTTGTTTGACGGAGTTTTGCGTAATCCAAAGTTTTTCACCAATTTCCGCATTTGTTAACCCTTGCGCTACTAGTTCAGCAATTTCTAACTCACGTGCTGTTAGTGGACTGATTAAAAAGGAGTTGGAGATTTTTGGTTTCGTCCGCAGGGTTGCCATTTTTGCTGACAAATGAAGGCATAAAGCGCTCAGGTCAGCTAAATCGTTGGCATTAAAGGCAGGATTCCCCTTGTCGCGGGTAAAGTTCAGCGTTCCTACCAGATGACCATCGCAAACAATTGGCCCTGTCATCACGTGTTCGTGGTCATGGCGCGGGCAAATATGCTTCCAGTCGCCTGGAGATAGTATTAATTGCTCATGAGCGGGTGCGTGACGCTCAACCACGTAGCGCCCGACGGGATTGCTTTCTAAGCATACTGCCGGAATGCCCGGAATATTAATCTCAGCCGTTGGCGGCTCATCTAGGAGATAGATACCCCAATTTTGCACGCCGAAATGTTCGCTAATTTTATCCACCAGAGCTAGTTTTAATTCTTGCTCATTACGGACATTAGCGATCGCATGAAATACGGCGTGAAGAGAATTAGCCATAAGTGTACCCAGTTGGGGTCTATCCAAGGCTCAACAATTACTTCTATGCTAATACCAAGAAAACTAAAACGCTAATTACAGTGGCGATAGGAGAAGCACATGACAGTTACACAACTCTCTGCTCAGGAACTTTTCCGGGCTGCTTATGAGAACCGCTATACGTGGGATAAGAATTTCCCCGGTTACACTGCAAATATTACCTATAAGCATGACGATAAGGTGTTTACAGGCAAAGTTCTCGTCAACGCTAATCTCAAGGCGGAAGTTTTGGATGTAGACGATGAGCAAGCAAAACAGGCAATTCACGGTCAAGCTTGGGAGATAGCAATTCACCGCATCCGCCGCAGCTTTGAAGACACCCACAGCACAAATACTTTTAGCTATGGCAAAACTGACGAAACTGGTGCGGTTGAGCTTTTAGTTGGTGGTAAGGCTGAGGGCGATAAATACAAAGTCCGCAATAATGAGGTGTGCCATGTTCACCGTCTCATCCACGGTACTTTTGTGACAATTGACACTTTCAGCAGTCACGATACTGGCGAAGGCTACCTGTCTCACACTTATGACTCCGTGTATCATGACCCCAAAACTGGGGAACAAAAGGGTGGAAGAAGCGAATTTACAGATGAGTATGAAAAGGTTGGTAACTATTTCATTCTGAATCGTCGAGAAATTCGCACTGAGATAGAAGGACAAATATCTGTTCAGGAATTTGTGTTCTCTGATATCAAATTGTTAGAGCCTGCTGCTTAAACTGCATGTCTTGAATATAAATATAGGCGATCGCTCTTTTAATTAAGGAGGTGATCGCTTTTCTTTTTAGTGTTCCAAGTTCTCAGCATGAACTTTCGAGAAAAAAGCTTGATGTTCCAAGTTCTGAGATGAAATCAGAACTTACGCACTCAGATCCCCCAACCCCCTTTTTAAGGGGGCTTTAGAAGTTCCCCCCTTAAAAAGGGGGGCTAGGGGGGATCTAGGTTTCAGGCTTCAGTGCGTAAGTCCTAGAAATGATGAAGTTTAAAAGGCAATTATCCTTGTGGTAAATGGTGCGATGGCGCGGAGCGCCCGCTGGAAGCGATCGCCTGACACTGATTGCAGTAAAGAAAATGCCCCCAGATATAATCAAAATATAATAAGCCAATCACAGCAATCGAAAAGATAGTCAACAAAATGACACAACTTTCTTCTAATCACAGGCCACGTCGAGGAAGAGTATTCCCAGAACGCCAACTTTCGCCTGAAGAGAAGGCACAACGGAAAGCTGAAGATGAAGTATTTTATCAGCGTTGTCGAGTGATATTTAACCAAGTTCAACCAGAACTAATTAAGGATCACTACGATTGGTTTATAGTCATTGAGCCTAATAGTGGAGATTATATTATTGATTCCGATGAAACAGTTGCTAGACAGAAGGCTCGCGATCAATTTGGTGATACCCTGCGTCTCATGATGCGAATCAACGAGACTGGAACCTGTGGCAGAATATGATTTCAGGCGAGTTTAACAGTAAGGGAGAATTAATTTTTGAAATTGGTCTGATTGCTGCTGATGGTGATATCGTTCCAGTCCAGGCACTACTAGATACAGGATTTACTGGCTACTTGGCGATTGATAATCAAGATGCTCTTAGTTTGGGATGGTTGAGGGACAGTCAAACAGAAGATATGCAGACAGCGAGGGGAGAAGCACGATTTAACCTATATCAGGGAAATGTGCTGCTGGATGAAGAGGAGTTTGCAATTCCAGCATTGGGTGGAGATGAACTGCAAGACATTCTTTTAGGTGTACTTTGGTTACAGATAAAGCGGTTGGTGGCAGATTTTTCAGCAGGAATATTGACGCTGGCATGAGGCGATCGCTTTACTGTTAATTTAAGGAGCGCATTGTTTCTATACTAAATACTATGAGCAAGCGGTTGATAATTAGATATCCGCTCATATCCTCTGTAAATATACTTTTTAAGTAATTTTCCTACAATCGAAATACTTTGCTCAATCTCTTCTGGTGAGAGGCAAAAAGTTAGACGCATAGCCGGATAACCCTGCTTATCTGTAAAAAACGCCGAACCACACGCCAGGTAAACATTTTGTGCAAAAGCTTCATTACGAATTGTTTGAATAGAAAGATCATCCGGTAGCTGCACCCAGAGAAATAATCCTCCCGTGGGAACTGTCCACCGTGCCTCTTGGGGAAAATAACGCTCTAAAGCTTGCAGCATTGCATTACGACTTTGCAGATTATCTGTGCGAAGTCGGCTGAGGTGTCTGCGGTAATGTCCTGAAGCGAGATACTCACTTACTATTGCTTGAGAAATACTAGATGTGTGCAAATCATGGAGCAATTTCTGCTCAATAATTGCTTGATGATGCTTACCTGTAATTACCATATAACCCACTCGTAAACCAGGCATCAAAGTTTTAGAAAAGGTACTTAAATAAGTTACTAAATCATTTTTATCTAAAGCTTTAATTGGTGCTGGTACAGGCTGGAAACTTATTCCTTCATAGGCGTTATCTTCTAAAATTGGACACTCGTATTTTTCGGCTAGTGCTAGCAATTGTTGGCGATGTGCTTGTGTTGTTGTTAATCCAGTGGGATTGTGGAAAGTGCTGATCGTATAAATTAATTTGGGGCGGTGGCTGTGTAAATATTGTTCTAATAATTCTAGATTCATTCCCTCTGCTGTCATGGAAATGCCAATAATTCTGGCTCCTAAGTTTTCTAAAATGGATATTGCACCATAATATGTGGGTGCTTCTACAATCACCCAATCACCAGGTTTTACATAATAGTTCATCGCTAATGACAACCCTTGCTGAGAGCCATTAGTAATAATCAAATCTTCTGGAAAAACCTCTAATCCTTGTTGCACTAGCATCTGAGCAATTTGTCTGCATAAAGTTAGTTGTCCTTGAGGCATATCATGAGAAAAGAAAAGATCAGGGTTTTCTTGTCTTAATGCTCGTCTAGCAATGAGGTTGATATCTTTTGGTGGATGAGGATAACCGTAGCCTAAATTAATTACTCCTGGCTGCGTTTTGGCTTGCACCAAGGGAGTGTACATATCATAAAAAGAACTCTTGTCTGGCTCTAGAATTGTGACATTTTGGGCTGGGGAAAATGTAGATTTCAGGTTGGTACAGTGAAGAGAAACGCTGTTGACAAAATATCCAGATCCCTGACGAGCCAAAACAATACCATCGGCTTCTAAAACGCTATACGCTTCAATAATCGTGAGTTTATTGACCTGCAAACTTTCTGCAAGTGAGCGAATAGAAGGGAGGCGATCGCCACTTTTCAGTGCGCCAGATTTGATAAGATGACTAATGCGATCGCGTATCTGTAAATAAATAGGTTTGTGTGCTTGCCGTTCTAAAATAATATTCATTTTAACGCACTCATTTCAAGAGTGCAAAATCATCAATACTGGCAATATAAACGATTTTTACTAAATTTATCTAGTACAGTTGGCTGATTTTTTACTATAACAGTTGCAATGGCGCATAACTGTACTATCTCCAATTGGCTAGAAGTGTACCTTCTCAGTTACAAACTTTTGAATAAAAGTAAAAATAATAGTTTATTGCGAGTAGGTGTTTTAATTATGAATAAATTTAATTTTCTGTTATCTTTTCAAAGAATTTGGCAATATTTTGTCATCTGGATGAATAGTAGTTCTGACCTTCAAGTTTGGCAAGAATCAGATCGTCATGGTCATGCTTATTGTTGGCACGCTTACGACCCGATAACAGGACGTTCTGCCTGTTTTGGCTCTGAGGAAGAAATGCGGATTTGGATTGATAAATGTTACTACAGATAGCATACATCGCTAATTAAATAGTGTCCTATTTTCGTAACTTGTCTATATTCTGCTCCCAATTTGCCCCATCAAAAGGTACAATTTCAAAATTCGATATTACATCCCCATCCAAACAGCGCACATTCACATCAATACAATCAGGATGACTCCGCGGAATATAAAAAGGATGCATTCCACAAATAGAGCAAAACTTATGCTGAGCAACTCCTGTATTAAATCTGTAAGTTGTCAACTTATCTTCACCTTGCAATAATGTAAACTGCTCTTGCTGCACAATTAAATGTAAAAATCCCTTTTTTCGGCAAATTGAACAGTTGCAATCATCAACTTTGTGTTGTTCAACCACTACCATAAAACGCACCGTACCGCAGTGACATCCACCTTCGTAAGTGATTGGTTCATTGATATTTGTTGTCATGTAAAGGTAGCTGAAAAATTGATTAACTTTGATATTTTACACCCATCACACTTACTAGCCAGAAAATAAATTATCTGAGTAAGTGTCACTGAATGAGCACATTCCAGAATGTCATTTAAATAGGAATTAGCGTGACTCTATTTTAGAAACTCGCTCCTCCAATTTGTTGACTTGTTGCTTCAATTCAACCACCAAAGTTGCTAGCCGATCAAACATACGATCTTGCTGTGATAAGTTACCTCTAGAACGAGTTGATTGTCGTGGGGTAAGTGTTGTTCTTGAGGATGGAGACTGGCGACTTTGACCCAATTGAGATTCTAACTGGTTTAACCGCGACTCGACACGATTAAAGTCCGCTTCTAGATTGTTGAGGCGGGACTCCACTTGTTGCGATGAGGCAGTTTTAGGAAACAACCCCATCGAGATAATCATTACTAAAATCCCGGCGAGAACTAGCACCTTGATTTTTTTCATGTCAATAGCTAACTTTTGACAACAGCTTTTGTAAGCAAGCTTTTTGGCTATGACTACAGACTAATAATCTGAGGACATTTCATTTATTTATCCCGTTGCAAGTTAGAAAATAACCTCTGCCAATCGATAGAGTTGACACTATTCTCTCCCTCTTTAACTTCAAACGTAACATTACAAGCATTTGCTAGTTTCAGTGCTTGCACACAAATTTTTGCAACATCCTCACGGCTGATTTTGCCTCTAATGTTGTCACCTTGCTCGAATATTAATTCTTTGCCTCCGGCTTCTTCTGTTAAGGCACAAGGTCTAATAATTGTGTAAGATATTCCACTTTCTCTTAAACTATCTTCTCCCTTTAATTTCCATGTTAAAATTCCTCCTAATTGGTCATTTAATTTGACCGCTGGTGGTTCTTCATCTAAATTAATGCCGGGACGACCGGGACGAGTCACACCTGCTGAACTGACAAGGACGAACTGTGGTAAAGTTGTCCCACCATAAGCTTTTATAGATTCTACTTGTAAAGAAAAACCACCAGGTGTGAATTTAGGATTTAATGCATTATCGTATTCAAATTTGCTCAACATTAGTTGAAACGAGCAAATTTTGCTAGAGTCAATTGGGGGAGCATCTTTGACAGTTTTTGCTCGAAATACGGGAATTAAATCTGCAAAAGGGACGTGAATATCTATCCAGGTATTTGCTTCGGTATCAAAAGAATAGCCATAACCAACACCGTCCCATTGTGCTTCTGTCCGCAGAAAGATTTTATAGCGCTGACCGTCACCTTTGACGCGCAATTTCACACCTTGGGAATCAGATAAGTCGAAGGGTGGATCAAAGTTTTTAGTTCTTACCGAAGCAAATCCTCCAGAGTTAGCAGTGGAGACATTACCTGCAAATAAAGCTGTATTTTCCACAAATTGCATATTACTTGCACTCACACCACCCATTACAACATCATCGACAGCACCCCAAATGTTTTTTAATTCTATTGATGGATTCGTGAAGTCAAATATCAGTTTTTCACTTGCTTGGGGTAGATATTTGGTTGCTGCTTGTACTAAGTTTTTAACACCTTGATATTCTACGTTTTCAGGGGTATCGCCGACAATTTCTGGCTGGTAAAATTTAACACCTTGATAGTATTTGGCTCTATCTGCTGTGTCTCCTTCTACTGGTTGTACACGCACTGCTGTGCAACAAATGACAGCTTGGACATCAGCCATAACTATAGAAGTCAAAGTTTCTGGTTTAGTGATATCCGCAACTACTAAGTCAACATCATCACCAATAATTGAGCGTGCTCTGTCGATATCTCGCACGATCGCCCGCACTTTATAACCCCGTTCTAGCGATCGCCGCACTACTCTTTTGCCAACGCCACCCGTTGCGCCTGCTACCAGTATTACACCCATGTTTCTTCCTCCATTGGGTTTAGTTTGATTATCCTTGGGACGACCTTGGATTAACTCTTGTACCCAGTTAAGCAAAGGAATTACCTCAAAGTAAGTCAGGGTTTCGATAAACCTGCCTAAGTCCCATTGAGAACGATTTTTGTCAGTCACAATCGCGTCCTCGCAACTTTTCTTAAGTCTAGCTTAAGGAGAAGACAAAATAACAAGCCTTGACTTACTAATTCGTAATTAGCACAATTACAAATTATGTTGACACTAAATTATAATGAGTTCTTAATTTTGAATTCCTATTGTGGGTTTTTGATTCGTAATCTGATACTTTCAACAGTATAAAATATAGAGGTCGCAGCCAGTAAAATTAAACTAAATTGTGGCAATTCATCTAAATATTTACCTTTAAATAAAAGATTCAAACCGGAAATAAAAAACGCTATAATTAACAAAATGTCTTGACGTTTAAATATTTTGGGACGTAATAAAGGTGTAACACACAAAGAGAGCGCTGCAACTATTAAAGTATTACCTATGAGATTAGTTGAGTTATTCATTATTAATTATTTAATGCGAATTTAACCCTGTATTGTATTATTTAATTCCTCGCCAACGGATACATTCTGCGGCTGAGAAAATACTCACTCCTGCTAATAAGAATTGACTAAGTTGTATTTCTGGCTTGATATACTGATTTTGAAATAATAGCAGTATGCCACAGATACAGAAAATAACCGCAAAGATAACATCATAATCTCTTGCAATATTCGAGTACCAAGAGCGGAGAAAAAACCAACCTGCTCCAAAAGCTGCCAGACCAACACCTAGCAAAATTATCCAAGTAGTTGACTTAAAGAAAAATAGTCCAGCCGCGCCGACAAACGGTATAAATTTGATTACAGATAATATTTTGTTAAGGAAAGATAGTGATGTAGCTTGAGGCTTGGGGTGGTCAAGAAAATCAGAAGCGGGTGTTGATGATTGTGTAGGGGTATATGTGCCTACAGGCGGAATTGAAGGTTGATTTGGTGCGAAGGGACTTAATAATTCCCGGAGATCTTGTAGTACTTCTGTGGCAGACTGATAGCGATCGCGGTAGTGATAACGCACCATCTTTTGTACAACCTCTGCCAGTCGCAGGGAAACCTGTGTTTGATTTTGCCACACGACCTCACCTGTTTCCAAATTCTCCTGTAATTGTGACGGCAGTATTCCCGTTAACGCCTGAATAGCAATCATTCCTAACGCATATATATCACTATTGTGGCGTGGTTTTCCTTGTGCCTGTTCTGCTGGCATGTATCCAGGAGTACCAATAGCCACAGTAGCCGCTATTTGGCTATCTGCGGCTACTTGCGTTTGCATTTGTTTAACTGCACCAAAGTCAATTAAAACTAACTTGCCATCATAATCCCGTCTAATTAAATTATCAGGCTTGATGTCACGATGAATTACCCCGTAGCTATGAACAAACTCCAAAACTCCCAAAACATCTTGTAGCATCTGAATGACTTGGTTTTCATTCCAGCATTCATCAGGACGCATTTCTGTGCTGAGTGGATGCCCAACAATTAACTCTTGCACCAAGCAAAATTCTTGATTTTCTTCAAAGTAAGCTAAAAGCCGAGGAATTTGGTCATGGTTGCCCAACTGTTCTAAAATCTCTGCCTCACTATTAAATAGGCGTCTAGCAACTTGCAAGTAGTAGGGTTCAGAAATAGCAGGTTTTAGTAGCTTCAAAACACATTTGGGATTACCCGGTCGGCGGGTGTCTTCCACAATGTATGTTTCTCCAAACCCTCCGGCACTCAAAACTTGGATAACTTTGTAACGCCCATCTAATAGCTTTCCTAGCATAGTGTGGCTGACGCAATGATTTTTACAACATCTTGCTACATAATAACGGAACGGTTGCTAAAGGTAGGAGGGGGGGCAGGGGAAGCAGGGGAAGAAAAATTACAATTGACTAATGACTCTTGACTTTTGACTTTTGTACAGACGCAATTAATCGCGTCTGTATTGTTTGCATTCCATCCTATCGCTCAATAACGTTAGGATATTGACGAACTGTTACTCATCGCTACAGTAATTTTTTATGAGTCAATTGGAAAAAGTTCAATCAGAGTACGAAAAATTTACTGAAGAAATTCAAAGTGTAATCATTAGCACTGTGAGCGCACAGGGGATACCCAACTCTAGTTACGCTCCCTATGTGATGGATGATGCCAAAAATATTTACATCTACGTCAGCGGTCTTGCGAGCCATACCAAAAATATTTATATCAATCCTCATGTTAGTGTCTTATTTATTGAGGATGAAGCTCAAACTAACCAAATTTTTGCCCGTCACCGTTTAAGTTTTGATTGTACGGCAACTTTAATAGAACGTGAAACTGAGAAGTGGAATGAAATTGTTGAGCAATTTCAAGAGCGGTTTGGTCAAATTATTGAGGTTTTGCGCGGCTTGGGTGACTTTCGGATTTTTCAGCTAACTCCTAGTGAAGGTCGTTTTGTAATTGGTTTTGGAGCAGCTTATCACATCAGTGGTGATAACCTCCATCAACTCGTTCAACTTACAGGAGATAGTGACCAAAAGCCAGCATAAAAAACGAAAGAATAGCAGACAAAAACGTACTAACTCCCGGATTTATCGGTAAGCTTTACTTTATACTTTTGGCGTCAGGCTAAGTGCAATTAAACTAAACTTTTGAATTTTATGCTTCAGTTTCAACCTCCTGGCTTTGGACATAAAGTCATCCATACATCCTTGGGGGCAATGGTTTACTATACCCAAACGAATGCACCTTGGGCGATCGCTGACACTGAAGATTTACCCCCATTACTATTTCTTCACAACTTTGGTGGTGGGGCCTCTGCTTATGAATGGTCTAAAGTTTACCCGGCTTTTGCCTCTACTTATCATGTTTTAGCTCCCGATTTAATCGGTTGGGGAGAGTCGGCTCATCCACCCAGAGACTATCAAATTAGGGATTATCTCAGCACGATCGCAGAGTTTATCATTCAAACTTGTCGTCGGCCTGTGACGGTGGTAGCCTCGTCTCTGACAGCTGCTTTCGCTATCCGCTTGGCTATTGTCCAACCCAACTTATTCAAAACACTGTTCTTGGTCTGTCCCTCTGGGTTTGATGACTTTGGCCAGGGTGCTGGACGCAGACTTCCACTTTCAGTAATTAATACACCCTTATTAGACAGTTTAATTTATACTCTTGGTGCTGAAAATGAAATTGCAGTGCGAAACTTTTTGCAGAGTTTTCTCTTTGCTAAAACCCAACGAGTATCTCAGGAAATGGTAGAGGCTTATTTAACCTCTGCACAACAGCCTAATGCGAAGTTTGCCGCTTTGTCATTTTTACGGGGCGACCTTTACTTTGATCTAAGTTTGTATATTCAGCAACTAATAGTTCCCACTGTCATTTTTTGGGGTGAGAAGGCACAATTTACCAGTATCAAACTGGGGCGACGCTTGGCAAATTTGAATATAAGTGCAATTCGAGATTTTTATGCGATCGCAGATGCAGGAATACTACCTCATCTAGAAATACCAGAAGTTGTAATTGGTTTATTGCAACGGTATTTAAAGTAAACATTAATCTGAAATACTCAGTTCCTCAACCACAGATTCCGGCAAACCTGTTAACTCTGCTACCTGTTTTACTGTCATCCCTAATTGAAGTAGCTTTCGTGCTGTTTGTTGCAACTGCAAATTTACCTGATCTGCTCGTTGTTGTGCTTGGTCTGCTCGTTGACGTTGCTTTTCTTCTGCTGTTGGCAACAATTCTCCATCCATTGTTGCCCAACGCAACCAAGTTGTATTAACGTTTTTGTAGCTACCTTGCCAACGTAGCAATACTAAACCTAATGCTTGACTCACCAATTGATTTTCCGCATTAGGTGTTATTGATTGATACACACCACTACCAAGAGAAAAACCAGCCCAGTCATCAGGGTTGAAAGGATCAAACCAGAAATATTCTGGAACGCGCATCTGATTTTGATAAATCAGCTTTTTCTCATTTTTATCGGTTGCAGATGTACCCGGCGAAAGCAATTCAATTACGACATCAGGGCCTTTACCTTCTTCCCAAACAACCCAACTGCGGCGTTCTCCTTTGGGGACTCCCAGCACAGCAAAAAAGTCTGGGCCTCTAAAATCTTGGTTTTTTACCTGAGCCAGGCTGAAATAGACGAACATATTACCGCTTGCATATCCATCCTCCCGTTGTTCCATCCAAGTCTCCACGACATCAATTAACAATTCCATTTGCATTTTGTGCCGTTGACTTTCCATCGGGATACCGTCATCGTAGGGTAGTTCCGCCTGGGTAGGCGGGAGCGTTATGTCTGGTGTAGCGAGGGTAGTTTCTGACATGGTTTTCTTAAAGCTGATCTGGTGGAGCTTCTCCCAATTTCTGTAACCGAGCTGTTAATCCCTCTGTACGTTATTGTGCATCAGCCCGTCGTTCTGCTTCCTCCGGTAATAGTACCAAATTACCTGCTTCCTCAGAAAACTTGAATACATTACCGAACCAGCATCCAACAATAGCCCGAACGTCTGACACCACAACTAATGGAGAAGACTAATATTTCTATATTGCTTGATTACTTGGAGGCTATGATTCACTTAGATATTAGCTTGCGATCGCTCAGTTCAAGTGTGATAGCTACTTTTTATTACTGTACTTTGCAGACACCTCAATTTACAACTTAACAAAATTTTAACTTACGTCTATGCGTCTGACCTCACTTGATGTTTTTCGTGGCATTACCATCGCTGGCATGATTCTCGTCAACATGATGGGAGTTGCAGATGACGTGTATCCTCTGTTGGCTCACGCCGACTGGAACGGTTGTACACCAACAGATTTGGTATTTCCCTTCTTTTTGTTCATTGTCGGGGTGGCGATGACTTTCTCTTTGTCAAAGTACACCGAAGCCAACAAACCGACTTCAGCAGTTTACTGGCGCATCTTGCGCCGCGCTGCCATTCTCTTTGCTTTGGGGTTGCTGCTAAATGGCTTTTGGAATAAAGGTGTTTGGACTTTCGACTTGAGTAGCATCCGCATGATGGGAGTGTTGCAGCGCATCAGTCTTACCTACCTCTTTGCCTCTTTAGCAGTCCTCAACTTGCCGCGTAAAGGGCAATGGATACTTGCAGCGGTACTACTCATCGGCTACTGGTTGACGATGATGTATGTACCAGTACCCGATTATGGCGCTGGCATTCTCACGCGGACAGGAAACTTCGCCGCTTACATTGACCGCCAAATTATACCCCAAGCGCATCTTTATGCGGGCGATGGTTTTAAAAAGTTGGGAGATCCAGAAGGGCTTTTCAGCACCATTCCTGCTATAGTTAGCGTCCTCGCTGGTTATTTTACTGGGCAATGGATACGCAGTCAGCCAGTGCAATCACGTACGAGTGTCGGTTTAGGATTATTTGGCATTGGTTGCTTAATTATTGGTTGGGTGTGGGGGTGGACATTTCCCATCAATAAAAAGCTGTGGACGAGTTCCTACGTTGTCTTTACTAGCGGTTGGGCATTACTTTTGCTAGCAGCTTGTTACCAACTGATCGAAGTGCGGCTGATACGTCGCTGGAGTAAACCCTTTGAAATTATGGGCTTAAATGCGATCGCACTTTTCGTTGCATCTGTTTTATTAATTAAAATACTAGTCAAAACCCATATCGGCAACGGAGAAAACGCTCCCAGCACCTACAATTGGATTTACCAGAATCTTTTCGCCTCTTGGGCAGGTGCGCTAAATGGTTCTTTATTATTTGCCCTAGTCACTGTACTATTATGGTTTGCAGTTGGCTTCTTAATGTATCGCCAACGCTGGTTTATCAAAATCTAACCTCTGCGCCTCCGCGGCTCTGCGTGAATTAATTACACCCTACTCCTCCACATTAAAATCCACTTTATCGTAAATATCCGCCAGCAAAATTTGGCAAGGAATAGAAGCCAAGTTTAAACTGTCTTCCCCATCTTCAAATTCCGAAAATATCCATCTATTATTATCCGTTTTAAAGTACTGCTCAACGTGCATTTTGTACTGGTCAATTAGAACATACTCCTGAAAGTTAGAAATCGTCCGATAAGCAGCAAACTTTTCATCTCTGTCATAACTCTTAGTAGATTTTGACAGCACCTCAGCAATAAATACTGGATTAATCAGGGTATCTCGTCTTCCTTCTTGATACTCCAAAGGAGTTTTCACCACCATCACATCAGGATAAGTGTAAATTTGCTTGTTAGGAATCCAAAGACGCTGGTCTGTTACAAAGACTCGATAAGGCTGACGCTTAAGAAGAAAATTTAGTGTACCACTTAAGTTAAGTGCAATTTGGTTGTGATTCGGTGTTCCGCCTGTCATTAGGATAATTTGTCCATCAATATATTCATAGCGTTCCTCTGAATTAATTTCTACTTCTAGATATTCTTCGGGTGAATAATAGCGTTGTTCTTGTAATTGCATAATCATTCCTCATTTTTGGGTAAACCATATAACTAGACGGAATCAAACCTGAATACCATTCGTCTCTGGGATTCAAGTAAAATGTATCTGCGAAAACCGTTCTCATGATTCATCTTGTTTTGATTTCCCATAGAGATAATGGTCAAATAGCGGCGAGATTAGGCTTTGAGTGTTTATTCAATTAGCTCAACGCCGAGAAGTTCCAGAAATACTGGAACCTTCAGGCTAGATAGCTGAATTAGTATAAAACTCAGCCTTAGAGTTTGAGCCAGTCAGCTTATTTTTTTACTTTAGTCAATCACCCCAACACCTCTACTTCTTCAACAGCATTAAGTTCGTCAAGAATTCGCCAAAGTTCCTGTAACATTGGCTCTAAACCAGTGCGCGTCACTGCTGAAATTATAAAAACTGGGGCGTAGGAAAGGTGATTAAGTTGGGTAGCTAGCGCCTCCAAATCCACTGTCTCTCTATCAACTGCATCAATTTTGTTCAGAGCCAAAATTTGGGGACGCTTGGCTAAACCTTGTCCATAAGCTTGTAATTCTTGCTGAATTGTATTGTAATCTCTGACTACATCATCACTGGTGGCGTCAATTAAGTGCAATAGCACCCGCGTGCGCTCGATGTGCCGCAAGAAATCGTGTCCCAGTCCAGCACCATGAGATGCTCCCTCAATTAGTCCGGGAATATCAGCGAAAACTGTACCATCGCCGGTGGGTTTGCGTACTACACCCAAATTTGGTATGAGGGTAGTAAAAGGATAATCGGCAATTTTTGGACGTGCGGCTGACAAAGATGAAATTAAAGTGGATTTCCCCGCATTTGGTAATCCAATAATTCCCACTTCTGCCAAAAGTTTTAACTCTAAACGCAGCACCTTCATTTCCCCTGGTAGTCCGGGGAGAGCGTATTCTGGGGCGCGGTTGCGGTTACTCAAGAAATGCTGATTTCCCAATCCACCTTTACCGCCTTCAACAACCCGAAATCTTTGTCCAGGCTCGATTAAATCTTCCAGCAAAGCACCTGTTCCTGCATCATAAATAGCAGTACCACAAGGAACTTCGATGATTAAATCCTTTCCTGATGCTCCAGTGCAGTTATTTGGCCCACCACGAGCACCGTTTTCTGCTTGAAAGCGATGGTTATATCTAAAATCCAGCAAGGTTTGCAGGTTCTCATCGGCAACGAAAATTACCGAGCCGCCTCGTCCGCCATTACCACCGGAGGGACCGCCTGCTGGTACATACTTCTCGCGCCGGAAGGCGACAATGCCATCGCCACCTTTGCCAGCTTCAACTTCAATTACTGATTGGTCGATAAATTGCATATTTTTAGAGTCTTGAGTGCTGAATGGTGAGTTATAAATTATAAGTTTTAATTAACTATTCATTCCTCACTCTTTACTTGTAACTCTCCGAGAACTCTGAACAGCATTTTTTGCCGTAGACGCCCATAGAACAATTTGGCATCAGATATCAGAAGTTCGGTAACTCCCCATTCAGCACTTCATTACTCAGCACTCCTCACTCAATCTTCAAATGTATGGTGAAATATCTTCACCACATTCATCTGCTAGATAGGAGAGGGCGCGGAAACGTAAGCCCACTAGTTGCTCATACAGGGGGTTAATTTTGCACATCGGCGGAATATGAACAATCTTACGTCCAAACAGTTTGACATCCCGCTCAAAGGGACACTGAGAAGGAATCATTTTGCACAAAAAGCGGGCTACTCTTGGATCTTGGATGTCTAGCCCGTCCAGCCATTGACGCAGAGGGTGTAGCGCGTTAATTTGTCGCTTTGTCAGCCCGGTTGTGGGAGTAATTTGCTGTGGATGTTCCAGGGTGTGACGAAGGGCTTCTAGTACATTCTGTGGCTGTTCCAAGGCTTGGCACAATTGTTGTAAAACCTTGTCTTCGCTGGGAGAATAAGTACCATCTGCGATCGCTACCATCACGGCTGTACGCAAGAAATTTTCCGCTGCTGGTGTACCTTTACCCAATACTGCGGCTAATTCCTCTGGTGTGATTACCTCTAGTGACTCGAAGTTAATCCCAGGAGCTAATTCATCCTCTGTGATGCTGGCAATTAATTCCTGTTCTTGGGCGTCGAAATTACCATCAGCCCAAGCAATGGTGAGCAGTCCACGCAACCAAGCGGCAATTTGTTCGCTGCTGTAGGGGGATTGAACGGCACTTATCATAAACTCACGTCTCAAGCTTTCCTCAATCAATACTAAGCTACCTTTAAGGTGGATAAACTGTTACACAGCTAACTTAAAGGCTCTGAAGATTTGTTTTTTATTGAAAGATAAAGGAAAGATTGACAGTTTACAGTTTCCTGTCTTTCCCTGTGATTTTTGACAGTGAAGCAATGTCTATGACGGGCTACGCCTACACCCTATTCAAAGAATCTTAAACCAGAAAAATTTCAAAATCGCAACAGTACTATCTTGAGGTAAAATCCCTTTTGAGGTAATCTTGAGAATTTTTTCTACTTAAATTCATGAGTAAAACTAAAGTTAACGTCTGTATAATTCAAAAATTGTTATTAATTACCTCTGAGTAGCGACTTTCAAAGTTCAAAAAGCATAGCTTATCACACTAGATGCCAAATTTGCGGAGATTAAAACCAGCATTTAATGACGATTAGAATAAATTGTTACTGCTAAATAATCTCATATATGAGAATGCTTGCGTATCGATTGGCATTAGTTTCAATTAGGTTGATCTCAAGTAATTGTAATTAAAGGTATATATAATGTTTTATTTTGGCATTGAGCATGAAGTTGCTTTCCTTAACAAAGAAGGAAAATTTGCTGATTTTTTATCCACGAAATTTGCTGAGTTCAATCAAATTGTTGAAAGGTTGCCTACATACCCTAATGACTATCCTCAACTGCGCGTCGGGGACGCTGGTATTAAACAAAAGAGATGGTACATTGAGGGTTTTGAACGGTTTGCGGATTCTGACAAAGTAATTGACTGTTTGCCTAAAGGCATCGAAATTAGAACGACCATACATTCTAATATTCAAAGCGCTATTAGTGAATTGTCAGAAAGTTTTTGCTTGCTGCGCGAAGTTGCTGCTAGCTTTGGTTTCTCACCAGTTTTACTCAGCTTTAATCCTTATAATTGTGTTTTTGAACCTCAACCCCCATTAAACGATTATGAAATCAAACAGCTACAAGCTTATCCTGACGAACAAACTGCCAATATTTACATGGTGACTTATGGCCCAGATTTAAACATTTCTGTGGCAGATTTATCTATTGAACGCATGATTGATATTGGCAAAAAGTTAACTTATTACAGTCCCTATATCGTTCCTTTTAGTTATAGTTCTCCTTTTTATCATGGAAGTCTCTGGGATGGGCTTTCGGTACGGACATTTATTAGAACGGGAAAAAGATCGGCAACATTAGTTTTTGTCGAGAAAGAGGAACAACTGATTAATAGCATTCCTTCACTCACAAAAATTGCTCGCATTCCATCTGAAGTGGGGCGCATCGAATTTAAAGCTTGTGATAGTTGTGATGATTTTTCTATCTATGCAGCGTTATTAGCATTATTGAAAGGTCTGGTGTTAGATGAAACTTTGCTAGGTAGAGCAACTATACCCGACGCAGGTTTGCACCAACTTTCTGCAAAAGAAGGGTTTGATAATGAGGATATTCTGACAAACACTACAAAGATTTTACAAGCTGCTGAAGTTGCTCTTGGCAAAGATCCAGATGTTGAGTTATTAACGCCATTAAAAGTTATGTTGGCGAACCGAAAAACCAAATCTCATGAACTAGTAGAAGTGTTTCGGTGTGTAGGTTCAATAGAAGAGGTACTAAAACAAACTTACCAAGTTTAAATTGGGGTAGGTAAGAGGCTTCTTACTATTTAAGCTAAGCTCGACTTTATCCATTTTTTGGCAACGCTCAAGCTGATGCTTAAACTTTTGGGGAACAGTAGTTTTACTTTTTCAATTTCACCGATATTAGTGACATGGAAAAAGTTTTTGCCGGATCAAAAGAACCAAGTTCTTAATTTTGGATAAAGTCGAGCTTAGAGGTTGTTTGTAAAGTGGTCGGCTGTGATACTAGGCACTTATTGATCCCCCCTAGCCCCCCTTTTTAAGGGGGGAAACGGAATCAAAGTACCCCTTTTTAAGGGGGATTTAGGGGGATCTAAAAGTGTTTGATACATCACCAAGGACTTTTTAAACATCCTCTTAGAGCGATGCCTACGGCTGGCTACGCCTACGCACTTTTGATAAGACAGTTAGTAAATAGAATAAGTGCGCTTTAATAATACTAAGCAATTTGGTTCTTCACAGATACTTCCTCTAAGTCTACCTTCAAACGGCTGGCTGAGATTTTGCGGATGCGATCGCTTTTGCGAACAGCACCCGCCATTGCATATTCACGGCTGTCTTTGCCGTATTTAAAAGCAACTCCAATGAGCATTTTCTCAGTGAGATCATTTAAGATTTTATCTAATTCATCCATCTCGGTTTTAGAAGAGTCAATTACAGCTAAAGCAGTATTATAAGCATCTATCTTGGCACGGTACTGCTCAATGATTTGTGTCATATTTTGCAAGTTCCGAGTATCCCCAAAATCCATGTTAGGATCAATTGCTCTGAGTCCAGATGCTCTCAATTCAGCTTTTTCTAAAACGCGATATGTACGTTTTTGACGAGGCATAAATATATTTTTTCTTAGTGTACTGGAGCTAGTTTGGCTTACTAAAGCTGCATTGTAGCTCAGTAAAATCCTCACAAATGAGTATTAGATAAAATGATAAGAATCAGTAGTTTTAACTAAATACGGTTCAGTTAAGAATAATTGTAGGTTGGGTTGAACGCAGTGAAACCCAACAAAGGCCTGCAAACGTTGGGTTTCGTTCCTCAACCCAACCTACATAATTTAATTTTTTGGGCTTAACTGAACTGTATTGACTTTTAACTAAATTGTGATTTAGTTGATGTAAATTGTGATTTAGTTGATGTAAATCATGATTTAGTTAATGTAAATCGTGATTTAGTTGATGTAAATCATGATTTAGTAAGGTGCGCTATGGCGGCACTTAACGTACCGCCAGATAAAATAGTGCGTTAAGCTATTGACAAAAATGCTGTTATTACTAAAAGCTTGAAAAAGCAATATTGATTACCCAAATCCGAAACATAGCTAAATTTAAACCTATTAA
The DNA here is from genome assembly GCF_014904695.1 of Nostoc sp. MG11. Taxonomy (GTDB): domain Bacteria; phylum Cyanobacteriota; class Cyanobacteriia; order Cyanobacteriales; family Nostocaceae; genus Komarekiella. The sequence goes on from NZ_JACXXN010000040.1 coordinate 44,774, forward strand.
CTTGGTTGCGGAATTTAGAACAAAAGCGGTGTGTTAATAAGTAAATATGATACACATAGTCAAAATAGCAGATGGAACCTTTAACTACTGCGGCGATCGCTGTTGGCACTATAATTGCCACTAAAGCCTTAGAAAAAACGGGCGAAAAAGTAGGTGAAGCTTTATGGGATAAGACTGGCAAGTTTCTCGTCACGCTCAAAAAGCAGTCTCCCCATACTGTAGCAGCTATAGAGAAAGCACCAGAGCAACCACTCGATTATGGCAAAGCTGTACTAGAGGTTGAATCTGCCGCTAAAGCTAATCCTGAAGTGGCTAAAGCTGCACAAGAATTGGCCGCAGCAGCTAAAGCGGAGCCAAATCCTAAACTTGCTGAAATTCTGGCTATGCCTAACCTAGAAAAATTGGCAGACAAAATTGGTCAGGTAGTAATGCCAGGTGGGACAGGAAATATTCAAAATCAGTCTTTTTGATCTGATAACTTACAGCATTTTCGGTTAGTCTCCCAACCCGCCTAGAAATAAATTTCCGGGCTAATAACTCAAGTCTACTCAAGTGGACTAAAACCATTTTTTTCAGTCTTCATTAGAGGTTGTTTGAAAAGTGGTCGGCTGTGATATTAGGCACTTATTGATCCCCCCTAGCCCACGGCCAGTCGCTCCAGTTGGGGAGACCCCATCGCATGATTGCGTCTCCCCAACTCTTGGAGACGCTACGCGAAGGGAGAAGACCGCGCTGGCTCCCCTTAAAAAGGCTACGGTGTACACACAAGTCTTTTAGAGTTGCCCCACAGGCTTTTGATCCCCCCAACCCCCCTT
>NZ_JACXXN010000041.1 GCF_014904695.1 Nostoc sp. MG11
TTCGTCGCCGGAGCAGAAGAGTTTTCAAGATGAAGAAGTTCATTGACCGCACCATAGAAACGGCAGCGATTGCCTCTTTACTGTTTACCGGATTTGCGGGAGTAGGGGCGATCGCTTGCTGGGGATTAGAAATTATCGAGTTAAATACTAATCCCAGAGTAATTTTCTCTAGCTGGCACTATCAGAAAAACGCTTGTTTGGGAGGTATGTTGGTTAGTTTTTCCACCTTCTTAGGCAGTTCTTTACTGGGGGCAAGCCTTAGTATTAGCAGGGATAATTTTCATAAATAATTAGGAGAAACCCGTGCCAAACAAATATCTCAACATTTGTGCTATCGGGCTGGGAATAACAACAGCATTCATTGGAGGCACACTTATATTCAAAGGGACTAGTGAGGCAAGTGTCAAAAGTTTTTTGGCTGGTTCGTGCTTGATTCTGGGAGGGACAGGGATAGCTTCAGCCAGTTTGTATCAAGTCAAAGTCGAGTCAGACATCGAAAAGATTTTATCAGAAAGACGCAAAGCAATGCCAAAAGCTTGTAGGGGTTGCCGGAACTTTCATGGGATTAAATACCAAGGAGTGATGCTGGTTTGCGCGATACATCCTCATGGTGTAGAGAGTGATACCTGCCTAGATTTCGAGAAATTTAGTTAACAAAATAGTTATGGAAATCATACTAACTACATCTGAAATACGGGCAATTCTCCAGGGTTGTCAGCAGACTTTGCGGCTTGTTCAAAGTACTACAGATTATCGACTGATTCAGTCTTCTCCTTACTTTTCAACATCAAACGATGTCTACATCGGTGATGCTGTGAATGTTTTAGGGGAGCTGGTGGAGGCGATTGACGAAGTAGAACAGATCACTCAATACAAGGAAGGAATTATAAATGACTGAACCAAAAACGCTTATCAAAGGAAAGCTGTACGAGTTTCGTGGGGTGCAACTCCGATACAGCCATCAGTCCCAATGTGCTGTGCAAGCCCGATATGTATTCACCAACTCCAAGAGACAGCATCGGGAGTTGGGAGCGCAAATTATCAGACGGGAATTACACAGTATCGAAGAGTTTGCAGAGAATTAACGAACCGGAAGGAAGCAAATACCTTGCCAATCGAGGTATTAACCTAAACATACAAAGGAGTTACAACATGCGGTTATCTGTAGACAACGATTTTCAGCACAGAGAGTCGTCCTTGACCAAAGCATTGCGGCAGATTCAGCAGTTGAAATCCAAGGTTGCTGAGTTAGAGCAGCAACATCAAGATTATGTGCGATCGCAGCAGAATCTTATAGAGGCGATCGCTGAAATTTGTATGTCTTCGATGCAGGAGGTTGAGGCCCTCCGCATTCTGATATACAAGGGTGAGGCGGAATGTCGGCGGTATTTGCGCTCGTTGTTAGTGCAAAGAAGATTGGCGAATAAAAAGTAAAACTGTGAAAATTAAGCGCTCAGTGATTCTGGCTGTGTATCGGCTATTTCCAAAACCCGGCGTAACCAATCTTGAGTCTGTCCCTGTGCAACCCGCTTTTGTTCGGTATCAGACCAAATTTTGTCCCAATGAAATAGCCAATGAGTTAAAACCCGACCTAAATCAACCAACTCGGAGGCTCGATCAATGTCGTCAGCTTTCACCATGTCGGGAACAGTCCACTCAAGAAAGTACCGACTTTCTTTTACCAGAGGCATCATCAAATCCTGGGATGATGTCTCAGTCCACAAAGACTGAATTTGCTCTAGGTGTGCAGCTAAATGATGCAGGCGAGTAGAAACATCATCTTGCGTAAAATTTTGTTGTTCTGGTGTCACTTCGATCATACATTTCCCAGGAACTCGACAATAATTTGGGCTACTCTTTCTCTAATAATAGGGTCTAAAATCTCCATTGACTTATTTTGCCGAGGTCGGAGATTGACGATTGATTCAAAAATCATCCTTCCAGTTAAAGGCATGAAGCTAGCACACCAGATATTTTCTTGCCGACTACCATCATTCAGCAAGGCTTGTTCGCAATCATAGTGCAAATCACCACCACCAGCCAACACCCAACGCTCAATATCGACTGCGGTTTTAATGTAGAACTTGTGCTGTTGGAACATAAGTTCAATTTGTTTAGGGGTAGCGCGATCACGTAATAACAGAATCATTCAAATCACAAACTCTATCAAAGGAAAGTATTCCAATTAGGAAAGGGCATCAATTAATCATTGCAAGCACTACTGGGATATTAGCAGCAGTTGCAGTGGGATATTTCGGAGTGCAAAAGTTTAGCAGGGATACGACGCCGTTGGTGGAGGAATGGTAGGACTGGGCGCAGTCGCTCAATTAACTCAAATCCAATCCAAGTCCCGTAAGAAACCACAAGTTTCTCACGAAAATAGATAAACAATTGATTGCAATCAACTTTGTAGAGCTACAAATGGAAAATTTGAAAATCACTAGTGTTATTCCTAGCTACTGGACAGTGCCGAAATATTCGTTGGGGCAACGCATAAAACAAGGAATGATCGTCGGCATTCAATATTGCTTGCCTGATAATCTACTGGCTGAATCCAGTGATGGCTCATGGCAGTACATAGTACAAGTTAGTACCAATAATAAAGATAAACAAGTAGAGGATTTGCAAGAGCATGAAGTGCAACCACTTGCCCCACAAGAATTACGTAGGCTTCTGACGGCAGAAATTGAAGCTCACCAACGAAAGATGGTAGTGCTGACACAACAGTTGCCCTGAAATAAATAAGGCAGAAGTTGGGGATTTTTCTAATTCGTCTTTAACCCTTCCGCTTTTAGCTGTGACACCTCAATAGCCTGTCAGGACTAAGTTACAGTGTTTTTGAACTAGCTGTTTTTAACCTTCAAAACGAAAAGCGGAAGGGAAAGCGGAAGGGTTGGGCTTTTTAGACACCTGAAAGCTTTATCAAATAAGGTTTTGTATTTTTAAAGACTGTGACACCAGAAACGACTAGGTTTCAAGAAAAGCGGAAGGGTGTCACAACGAAATAATAATGGTTTGAGACACTTGAGTGATGACACGGAACGATTGTTTTGTGACATCACGATTAGAAGGCAAAAAAAGAGGGGCAATTGCCCCTCATTGTTCGTTTTTTTTGTAGCGTTCAAGCTGTAGCCCATCGAATCCATTGCTCAACTTCTGGGCGAGTTAAACGTTTTTCCACTTGAAAAGTAACTTGCTGTTTTTGTGCCCATCGGTAGAGAGTTCGTAAAGCTACTTGCTTGCCAGTAACTCTCAAGATGATCTCTGGTAAATCTCTTCCTTTAGCGTTGGTGAAACGAGCATCATAAATAGCTTCAGCAAGATGTAATTCTGCTAGTGGGTTTTCTTTGAGTTTGAACTTAATTTGAAGCAGAGTAATTTTTTGACAAGGCTGAAGTTTTTTCATGTAAGCCAAAGTCAAAAGCCATAGTGCTTTTTGAGTGTCAATTTCACGAGAATACGGCAGAACTTGGCATAGTCGAAGCCATTTACGCCAAGTACGATCTGTGATTGAACGGCAATAGACCTTTTCGCAAGACAGCTTTAACCAATCCAAGGGGTATTTATCCATAATTCATCTGTCCCTACTCTTTAGCAGCAGCCCTCCTATATAAAGATGCAAAAGCTGGAGACTCTTGCTCTCGCTCAAGTATTTGGCGCAACAAAGTGGCCATAGGAATTTCTTTCCAATCAGAAACTTCTTTGTATTGGTCATAAGCTTTTCTACAAAGAGTGATAGTGATTTGGTAACGGTCAGTCATGTCTGTGACTTGTTCTATATGTGGATTCATCACATTATCATCCCAAAATCATTGCATTTGTGAAAGAAGTTTATCTAATTATAGGTTAAATTCATCGCAATTTAATTGCAATTGTGATTAGATTGCGTTAGCTTTGAATGTATCACCTCCAGGAGATTATATGGACAAAATTGAACAACTTTTACAGTCTTACAACATTGAAGTCAGCGAAGAAGAGGTTGCTAAACTCTGCGTTGAAGTTGGTGTAGACATTAACCAATTGAGTGACTCTGATGCACAAGTAATAGCACAGCACATTCTTGAGCAGCGTTCATCCTCTGGGAAGTTAGCCACCAATGGCAAGTCCAAGAGTACGGGAGGCGGCAAACTGGGCAAGAATTCCCCCCGCCGTAAAACCACACCACCATTGCAAGAAGCGATCACTAAGGCATCCCAGGTTTCTAACCAAGAAATCCAATCTTTGGAGAATGTTCTAAACGTAGGTATTGATGCTTACACAACTGACAAAGCCGATCAACTATTAGCATCAATCCGCAATGCACCCAAGGAAGTGGTGAGTAAATTTGTTGAGAAGGCGATGGAGGAGGAAGCGGATGTAGATTCCTTTCGTGCAGTCGGTGAACAACTCGTTACGGGTATTTTCGGCATTAGCCCAACAAATGCAGCCGAGTAAGTTGATTCAAGCGGCGGCTGGATTAAACCTGCTGTTGCTGACATTATTGATGGGAGCAGTAATTTATGCAGGCATCAGCCAGACAGCAGTTAATAGAAAGCCTCAACAGACAGTTGAAGACCGAACCGATCAATATTCAACTGAAGTCAGATGGAGAACTGAATCTAAGAGGGGTATCCCTGCAAAACCTGAGTAATGAAGAGTGGTTGATTCTGCAACAACTGATTGATGAATCAAGAGTGCGCTCGCGGGACACGAAAAAGCTTGAGGAGATGATGCAACGGGGCATGGAAGCTCAAGGATTGATTGCTGCTTGCTTAGTGTTCATGCTTCTAATTTTAGGATTTTTCAGTCTGACAAGGTTTGTAAATTACCAAATTCAACAGTTTCAAACAATGGAGGTTAGGTAATGTTAGGGAAATGGTTGCCTAGTTTGTTTGGCAGTAGTAATCAGTTATCAACCGAACTGAAAGTTGGGGATGCCACCCAGATAGAGGGAGATGTCCCTTCAACTATTCGCTCTCGATATAGTTTACCAGCATACACTACAGCCCAACAGGTATTGAACGAGGCAGAAGTAGCTGGTACTCTCAAAGCCCAACAATGGTTGCATACAAAGATGTCCCGCCACAGACTCAAGCAGTTGCAGTCTTTGGCAACAATGTACGATAACCAATTGAAGTATAGCCAAGAAGCAATGAAGGTAGAAGAACAATTGCAGCGTACCAAAGCGATGCACGGTGAGGCAGTTATCCGTCATGCCTTCGGCTCGACTGAACAGCATCGACAACTTAATGGCTACGAGCAGGCATTTAACGAAGTAGGCGATAGCTTTAAGTTTTAGGGGTCAAGTGAAATGAAGTTCAAGCTCTCATATGTTGGGTACATCGTCTGTGGGGTAGGGCTGTCAATGTTATTAGGATTTTTAGGAGCCGCCAGTCCTATTAGTCAGTATATAGTTTGGATTATCGGCATGGTCTGCATTGTGTGCTTGGCAGATGGATTTCTCAATTTTGCGGACTTCACAAGAAAAGGACATGCTTTTAACCGTAAGACATTAATCAGTGCAATGATGCCAGGATTAATGTTTGCGTTGATGTTTTTAACTTTAGTTGCCGCTGGTGTTTCATTGGGGATGAGGTAGCAGATAAATGGTATTTCAACTGGAGCGATTGGTTACAAGTCGCGTTGTGAGTGTCGAGAGAGCCACATTGTTCTCCTTGGGGGCCAGTGCAGTGATGTGTCTGTCGGCTCCTTTTTTCTTGAATACTGACCGAGCGATGACTGGGATGTTGCTTGGTGCTGGTACTATTAGTGCGGGGTTGTTTGGAGTCTCAGCTCAAATTGCTGAGGGTAAGCAAAAAATCCACGCCTCTCTTGAAGAGGCCGACCTGAAGGCACTCAAGCAAGAGTTACAAGGTAAAGCTCTGTCTCATCATGTCAAAAGTGCGATCGCCTCGAAAAGAGACATTGCGGCTTTTATCAACGGGCTGCCAGAACATGAAAGACCCAGATGGATTCAGGAATATGGAATGCAAGGCTTAGTGGCATTACCTGAACCACCAGCACGACAAGTGCCCCCACGTCCTGGCATCCCTAACCCAGAAATTGCTGACATTGATGAAGAATTAGTGCAGTCTATAATCAATCCTGGGGCATTGCAAGTCTTGCAGACAATTGCAGCTAATTATCCTTCATACATCAGACTAGATGCTGAATGGTTAAACCAAGTGTGTGATGCTGCGGCGAACCACGACATGACTAAACGCAGCAATCACCATTTCTATATTAGTGGGGGTACACAGTCGGGTAAGTCCACTCTTGCAGGGGTTATTGTTAACAAGATTGCGAGCAAGTCTCAAACTCCAGCAATTGTCCTCGGTAGTGATCCCAAAGATGAAGTGACACGCTGGTTGTGTAAGTTTACCAAGAAGTTTGATGGCATGGCAAAATTAGTCGATTGGAGAACTTTTGCTACAAATCAAATTGAGCAGCAAAAAGCCAGAGTCGCCAAAGTGGGTGGTGATTGTCAGGGTGTGCCCGAATTATTTCTTTTACAAGATGAAGTCGATAGTGTTTATGGCGGTGGTAAAGGACTACCGGGAATGGTTGATGCTGACACAGCCAAAGACTTACAAGGGTTTTGGAACTATGTCATCAAATTCACCGCTGGACTCAAAGGCCACGGAATTTTTATGGGGCAATCTCCATTGTCTAGTGAAACTGGATTTAGCCGTCCATCGCTGAAAAATGTATGTTTTATGGCCACAGGACAAACATCGTCTTACATCCTGGAGCATCCCCAAGACTTTGTAAATGTCAAAAAAGAGATTCTTGAAGTTCTACGACAAACATGTGAACTATTAGAGAAAGCGGGTGTTCGTTACGCTTTGGTGATTCCGACTCGTGGTAATCCCTTTGTTGCTCTGATTCCAGAATTTGATATCCAGGGTATGGAACAAAAGCAAGACAAACAATCAAGCGATTCTACAAGTGCATCTACTGATTGGTATGAAGAGATCAAAAAATGGGCAAACGAGTTGGGAAGACGACCAAAATATCAAGAACTCAAGCAGAAGTATCAGGAACTAACAGGACAGGTATTAAACGAAAAGGGTATTACTCTACTGCTAGAAAACTTGGGCTATCCAGAGGATTAAACTGGGATGCTCGCTATGGTGATCTCAAGATGTATCGAAAACAGGTAGCTCTAGCTCATCGAGAACACAAGCAAGCTCAGAATAGATGTTGTTGCTGTTTAACAATAAGAGCAACACAAATGCACCATACAGAATACGGGACAACAGAGCAAATAGGAATTAATTGGTTTCCCCTTTGTAAAAACTGTCATCATGAAATTGCACATTCAACAGCCAATTGGATTAAGAGTAGAGTTAATCCAGTTTGGAGCAATCGAAATACGCAAGAGTTTACGAAACGCTTACAACTTGGATATCAACTATTGTATGCAGGGATTGACTTTTGATTAAACTATTAATTAAGTTTTTACCTGATTTTATTCTCGATTTTGTTAATGCAGAGACTTTAGCAGAGATGGACAAGCGAAAATTGATTGTTTGGGCTGAGAAAATTCCTGTTATTTCTCCAGAATCTGAAAACTCTGCATTCAATCTGTCTTCTCGCTTTACTGAAGTCACGCCAGAAAATATGCCAGAGGTTTTTAAAGCGAGCGCTCAGATTTACACTAATCACGGTAATTGTTTGGCTTTCACTTATTTGATGAATTGGCCGCAGAATATTTTGGATTAATCGGAGTTGAAGAAAATGTATAACGAATACGACGAATTAAGTTTTGGCCAGCAACTACAACTGACAGAATCACAGATTAGACGCCGACATCAGCAACGAATGTTTATACAAACAAATGCCGAATTATTACAGCAAGAGTTAGATCTGGAAACTCAGTTGATGGAGGAAAATCCTGAACTGTCTCAAGCAATTTATGACTTCAACTCGTTAGAGATTCAGTCACAGCATCAGGGATTAAAGAGCGCTCTTGAGGGAGAGTGCGCGCCCAAAAAGAGTAATGTATGGAGTAGATTTTTCCGGGTTTGAGTGGTTCAGGTGAAAAATAAGAGGTAAATCTATGTCTAACTTATCAGTGTTTGTGTTTGAATCTCAACAAGTTCGATTCGTCGGCACACCAGACAAACCAGAATGGGTTGCTGCGGATGTCTGTACGATTCTGGAAATTCAAAATGTCTCACAAGCTTTAGCTTCTTTTGATGCGGATGAGAGGGGTCTATGTAATGTATATACCCCTGGTGATGACAATTCTCAAGGGCAAGAAATGCTTACTGTTAGCGAAGCTGGGCTTTACAGACTGATTTTCAAATCTCGCAAACCAGTTGCAAAGCGGTTCCAACGGTGGGTCTTTCACCAAGTCCTGCCATCGCTGCGCCGTACTGGCAAGTACGAAATGCCCAACTCTGACCAACAGCAGAACACCAAACCCACCCTTGATGAACTGGTGAATTTTGGGCAAAAAGTACTTGCGCTTACTAGGCTTAGTGCAGAACTACAGACAATCACTATCCTTCGAGGTGTACAGGCGTTGTGTCCCGAAATTTCTCCGATGACTAAAGAATTAGTAGGGGCAATTCAGGAAATCTCAGCGACTCCCGACCGACACTTGCCTCCAACTGAGCTTGGCAAAATTTACGCTGAACGTAACGGACTACCTAAGCCTGTGAGGCCAGAAGTGGTCAATCGCGTTCTGGAGTCGGCTGGTTTACAACGCAAGGAAGTTCTAATTAAAACTGATACTACAGGCAAACAGAAGCGGAAAAACATTTGGCATTTGACGAACGAAGGTAAGCAGTGGGGTACTGTAGTTTTCGATAAAGCGCGTACTCACGATAAAACTGTAGAGCATGTTCGCTGGTTGACCGATGTTTTAGAAGTGATTGACTTGAGCGTGGTAATTTAAAATGAGCTTACTGTTTTGGAGGTTAAATGTTTGATTGGGTTTAACCTCTTTTTCCAATCAATTAAGGAAAGTCCGCGTTTGCGGACTACCCGTAGCTAAAACCGTATCACCTTAGTCAGTGACAATCATGTAAATACAAAATGCATTTACATGACATATTTATGTTTATAAACTTACTTCTTAAATACAAGCTTTTTCGGCAATCTATTAGACATAACTGCTGGAATTATATCTGGAAAAAGAACTGCATAAAAAAGTCCGCAAGAGCAGACTGTGTTTGGTAGAGTATTCCGTTGGATCTACTGCCTAAATCTTCCATCTAAGTTTTTGCACATATTTATTTTTAATGATTCTATTTGAAAAAGCAAGCTTTTCGGCTTAGATAATTAGACGTAATTCCGGGAATTATATCTGCTAAAAGACGAAAACTCAAATTCCAATCAGGAGAAACAATGGATACCTTGAAAGATTTCCTTTTCTTAAAGGCGAACGTTGCCGCAGAATTCAACCCCTTTGATGAGAGAGAGTACTTAGTCATTCAAACCTACCCGCGCGATCAAAGCTTGAGAGTTAGCAAACGAAGTTTTGATTATGAATCGGCTAAGAGCTACGAAATTATTGTAAATATGGCTCATGACTGCTCATCTTTCGGATTAAGAATCTTTCACAACTCCAAACTGTGGACAGTAGATTTCGAGGGTAATCCTGAAAGTATTTCTCTTGAGCAGGATTGGAAGATTGCTGAAAAATACTTTCAGCCCTGTTGCACTAATGATGTTGAATGTGAAGTGAATATCTGCCAATGCAGCTATCCCTACTTCTCTACACTAAGGGTTGATATTAGCGATACTGGCGAATACAGCAGTCATTTGCGACTTGAAACTTGTTTAGTTGATGATAATTCGAGGGAGATAGACCACTGCCCGAATTGCAATTGTGCGTTGATTGTGGAAGAGGATGAAGACGAGGATGAGGATGATTTAGACGAGACTGAATCAACACCATTAGCTTGCATTGGTTGCGACAATTATCATGGGCAATACTATGGTGGGAATATGTTAGTCTGCGGGATTCACGCGCGAGGATGGGATGGCGAGAACTGCCCGGATTATCAACAATAGTATGTTTGTTCCCACAAGTGTGGACAGTTGGACTACACGCGGTGGTGTAACTTCGTTATCTGCACAAATCTCTTTAACAACGCCACTTTTTATGGTTAATATCAGGTTGATAAACATCAATTTTCATTGGAACCGTAATTAAAAAGCTCATCGTTATTTCATGACAACTTCTTAGATGTGTTTGTCCTGCTGCTCAGACAAAACACGCCCTATATTTCTGCAACCGTAAAATTACTGGAAATCTTGCTTAATCAATCTAGTAACTGTATTGTTAAGAGGGGCTGATTACCAAGAATTTTTGGGCATAAATCCTATTAGTGATCTATGCCTAATTATTGCTTTTCAAATCACAAGTTATTTGTCGATATTAACGCCCTAGTGTGCTGCTCTGTCCTGGAGTCAAGGATTTAACTCCGAATCAGCAAGCATCATGACAGCCCCTATTCAAGAAAATCAATTATTAGCTCTGATCGTTGATGATGAACCATTTTTCCGCACAGTGCTGCGACTTTTCTTAGAGCAGGATGGATATCGAGTCGCGGAGGCTGAAAATGGCATAGAGGCAATAAATGTTTTTGAGCAACTCCACCCTGACATCATACTCCTTGATATCTCAATGCCAGATATGGATGGCGTCGAGTGTTGCCACAAGTTACATTCATCAGATCAGGGTCAGCACACTCCCATTTTGATGCTTACATCTGTTGAAGATGAACGCTCGATTAACCATGCATTTGCAGTCGGTGCAACTGACTATGTTACCAAACCCGTTCTATTGCCCATTCTGCGCCAACGTCTAAAACGCTTGATTGAACAATCTCAGTTACAACAAAAACTCCTTGCTGCAAATCAGCAGTTGCAACTTTTGGTTAATCTTGATGAGTTAACTCAACTAGCCAATCGTCGGCGATTTGAGGAATACCTCTCCCTTGAGTGGCAGCGCCAAACACGCTCACAACAGCCTTTATCCTTGATTCTGTGCGATGTTGATTTCTTTAAGTCTTACAACGATACTTATGGTCATCTCGCAGGCGATGGCACTCTAGTCAAAATTGCTAGAGCTATCAAAGATGCTCTCAAGCGGACTGCGGATTTAGTTGCCCGTTATGGCGGGGAAGAATTTGCTGTTGTTTTACCTGATACAGACGCACTTGGGGCTATTCATATTGCTAAAACAATCTGCTGTGCTGTCCGCACATTGGCAATTCCTCATCGCAATTCACTACTTTGTTCTCATATAACTCTGAGTGCTGGGTCAACTACAGTAGTTCCTCAGCCTAATTCTGACTTCCAACAAATAATTGCCACGGCAGATAGAGCATTGTATCAAGCAAAAGCAGCAGGACGCGATCGCTTTATCCATAGCAGCTTGGATTCGTCTTTTGCTAACCCAACTTGCTATTTATTCGGGAGCAGTGCCCCTAAGCGTTGTGGATTTTGCTAATTGTTAGCCCTTTTGAGAGATTTTTCCAGAAAAATTATTCCAGCGTCGGGCGTGCTAGTAGAAATCTCTCTTCTCTAATGAATTCTATTAAAGAAGTCTTGACTTGCGTCTATGTCCAAGTTTTTAATCTTGCTTGGACTTTTAAGCTATGAATATCGAATTTGTAGTATTAACCGATTTGAGGTGACAGGGGGTTTCACTTTGTGAAAGCAAGAAGGGTCTTGAACGAAGCCAAATCCTTTTTTCCCAGTAATAACTATTTGATTTTCTTTGCCGTAATAATTAAATATGGCATTGTCAGGTTGGCAATTAGAAGTCAACAACATCTGTAATGGCTTTTGCTGGTGAGAGTACCTAATCATTACGTGGGGACCAGAATCTATATCTACGTCTGTAATGTAGAAATACGCTGTCATAAAGTTATAACCAGCAATATCATAATGAAAATTAGTTGGTGGGTAACTTTTCTTGATTTCTGCTTCTGGCAGGGATGAAGCAAAACTCCAGGTTAAATGCTGCGTTATCAGCGTTGGCCAATAGGTAAGATATTTCCGAACTATTTTTAACAGCAAGGGGTCGTGGACAATTTGCGCGATAACTTGACAATCTTTAACATTATTTACCAGCCCCCGCATTACATGCCGCCCACCTTGTAAACAACCATTTTTAACAGCTTTTGCCAGAAATTCCTCGTGAAAACCAGGTTCTATACAAGGTGTTCGACTAGCAAAGTCAGAGATTTCTTTTACCATATTAGCTGACAATTGCAGACCAAATCCGACTCCGCAATCTTGCATGGCAATTACGGTTTTTTTTACACTAATACCTGTAAATATCGATTTATCTTGGATTTCTAAACGATTTCTGTAAACAGTGCGATTCAAACTTTGTATTTTGTTTTGGGCAAGACTGTATACTTTGCGAACACCATAAAATCTACTTAAGCGTTCTAAATACTGTCCTCCTACTCTCTTATAAAAGTCATTTTTTAGACTACGCTTTCGCCGTTTATTTTGCAGTAATAATCTTTTCCAAAAATTGGTCACGGGGGTCTTCCACGAAAAGAAATCAGCAGCCTTATTACGATATGCACGTTGTCCCCTCAATTAATAAACTTGATTGAAGGCTGCCTGATTTTTTAGGGAACAATGCGTCATACTTTGTCTTTCCAAAAAAAAACTTAATCTTTGTAGGTACTAAACAGTATAATTATTTGCTACGGTTTGTCCAAAAAAGCGAAATCTACGACAAGTACTTGTAAATGCTATGCGACAACTTCAGACAAGTTTTTATTTGAAACAATATATGCCTCAGATGTCTCAGGGAGCAGAGGTAATTTCACATTTATAAATGAAACACTACCTGGAATATTACCGTACCAAAGAATTCACAAGTATTGCCTTATCAAGGCTTTGGCATACCGAGAAGGTCGGGCAATAGTAACCTCTATGTTAGGGAAATCACACAATAAAAACGATGTTAGAATTTTTTTGGACTGTAACTTTCCAGGTCGTGATCAACTTTGCTATACAGCAAAAAGTTTGGTAACAACATCGTAGTTGCTTCATTCGCTTTTGGAAATATGCTTTAAGGTAGATAATAAATCATTCCGTGGTTGGATGCCATAAGTCACATAAAAACACTTCTTATCGAGTCAACCCAATTCACAATTGCGAATTGGTTTGACGAACCTTGCTGGGTATTAACGGCTTTTGATATTTTATTGAAGTTAGAAATCAATTAGTTTTAAAGTTAATAAGTACAAGGAATAAGAATTTCTTGAGAAAAAAGTCCGTTCATGGCAACGGACTTAGCAATTTTGGGAGTAATATCGTTTTCTCGCTGAGAAATATATAAATACATTTAATGCATTTATCTCCCATCTTCATTTTTAATAACTACTTTTTTAAATACAATCGCTTTTAATTAATTCCATTGACCAAACTTCTGGAATTAAGTCTTTTACTCTCAAATTTGACTTCGCAAGAAATTAGAGTAGAGTTCAGGTAGGAGTTAAGTTCTGAAATTATAATAGTTAAGTAACTGGCATTTGCTGATAAAAGCAATCATCTCCTCGTTTACAACTCACCTTACTCAAAATCTCCATTTCCTGCTTTCATAATTATTCATGCTCTCTTGAAATTATTAAATAACCCTTGTTAGCAAAGGGTCTTTATTTTTCATTCACCTTCAGAGGTAATTTACTCTCAATCTTATGGCTTATTCAACTCTCAGCCTTAAGACTGACCTTGTTAGTTAAATTCTTTTTGTCAACTGAAGTTAGGATTAAACTAAAAATCTCAAATAGACATAACTTATTTCTTTGTGGCTATTTCAACCAACTTTTAATCTTGATTTTTCTAATTCTCTTCAATAAAAATTGCATTAACAGCTAAGGAAAACTTAACTGCTTGCAAAACTATTCTTTCAGGAGTTAGTCATGGCTAATATCACTCTTTCTGAATTAAAACTTACTGGTTCTCAATTGTTTCAAGATTCCGAAAGCTTTCTTAATGACCTGAGCGATACTGCTTCAATCTCTGGTGGTTATGATAACTTCAGCGATTTTACTGGATTTGACAAGCTAATTGAAGGCTATGTCAACGTATATGCCATCGGTCATGTTACTTATTTAGCTAAATCATTTAGCTCTAACTACTAATCTTTTTGTAGTTTAGAAACAAAGTATCTAGCTCTCTTGAGATGAAAGGGAAAAAGCAATTTCATATTCACGTATGAAGTCTTTAAATTACTAAATTCTCAGGAGAAGCTACTTGAGTTCTCAAAAGTTTCTCTTTGTGAAAATAAAGCCACAAGAGTCAGCAACAAATCTTGTTTCATATCTCTTGCGCCAGTAATATACCTTTGCTACTATTTGCCTTGTCATATGCTTTGGATATGCAGCCAGGACAGAATCCTGGCTCTTCACTTCTGTTATATATTAAAAAATAGTAAACAATATCTATCTTTTAGTAGAAAGCTCGTTTTTACTGCTTTAGCAAGAGCATAAATGGCTTTTCTCAAAGCTTTATGTGCCAAAAAATACAAAAGTTATTGAGCAGAGCTTTCATCCTATTTAGGCTAGACTGATAATTTCACCTAATAGTCTAATTGTTATTAGCATCTTATCCATAATCATCGTTGATAATAGAATATATACTTAGCAAAAACTTGAGCACTATTTAGATATAAATGGTTAATCAACAATCTCAAGATACCTCCTGGATTCCTTGCCTTAGCTGCTGGGGTGATGGACGCTTAATTGTTTCTGATAACGAACGTGGTGGATATAAGTGGCAACCTTGCGCTCAGTGCAACTCTAAGGGAAAAATCCTTAAACAATGAATAACTGCGGACAATAGTAAACATCAAAAAGCATTATAGATTACAGAAAAATATACGCCATTCTCCTGCCAAGTTCTTCTGTCCGAATCCACATCTACCAACGGAATTCCCCAGTCAACACGAGCCGTAAAACGTTCGCCTCCTCGCCACTGCAACCCCAAACCAACAGAAGCCAGGGTATTCGAGTCAGGGTTCTCTGTACCAGAATTCCACCCAATCCCGAAATCTGCAAAGGGAATCACTTGCAACGTACCACCAGCCCGGAGAATGGGTACTTGTATTTCAGCTGAAGCAAACACGCCATTATCAGCCAGCAGGAAATCCTGGCGATAACCCCGTACGCTCTCCTGCCCACCAACGCTAAATTGCTCGAAAGGCACGAGTGTAGTAGTCGCCAGTTGCGTGTTCAGACGGAGTAACGCTATGGTTTCAGGAGCCAGCAGGCGTACCCACTGCGCTTGTCCTTGCCACGAGAAAAATCGGCTGTCAGGAGCATTTTCGCTAATCGTGGCATCGAATGCACCAATGCCGAGACTGAACTGCGATCGCGTAACTTTCTGGTAAGAGTGCGATCGCACTGCAAATACTTCACGGTTACTGCAATTAATCCATTCTTGAAAAAATTACAACGCGGATACTTAGTGCTAAATATTTTGATAATTAAAATCGAAATTGATAAAATCTTTATATCATCAAACATTACTTTTTCAGACTATATTAAAACTTTTTATTAGTATTAATTATTTATCATTTGCATAGAGAGAAAACAGGTTATGAGGTACGACCTTTGTACCCATTCCAGCACGGCTAATTAGAAAAGTGAACTTACTTCGGTTCGATGATTGTTTGACGATATTTAATATGAATGGTTATCTTAAGCTGAAGTCTGAATCACGCAAATCAAAGCATATCAAGCTATTTAGACTACTTGCTTAAACTTTTCATACGGGCAACATAGTTTCAAAATCATTTTATTGGTAGAGGCTAAAAATGCTTTTTATCAAGCAGACAAGCATTACAGCAATGGGGATTTTTACTTTCAAGAGTATTGATATGCTGCTTATTGCTGTATACTTATTGAAATTTGTTTAAAAGCACCCACATTTACACAACTATGGCATTATCCTGAATTATTTATATCTTTTATATTCAAGAATAATTTTGCTCACAACGTTTTCCAGTGTCGTGTACTTTTATCAATACTGGCTTTAGTCAAGTCAAAGCATCATTGAAGTAAAATTGTAAAGAGTTTATAATCATGACTCATTTTGGCATCATCTGTCCACCTGGCCCTGGGCATCTTAACCCGATGACAGCTTTAGGAAGAGAATTGCAACGGCGTGGTCATCGAGTCACAATTTTAGGAATACTTGACGCTCAAGCTTATGCCGAAGCAGCTGGATTAGAGTTCTGGGCAATTGTAGAATCTGAATTCCCACTAGGCTCAATAGCAAAAATGCTAAACCAGATTGGGAAAATGAATGGGCTGGCTGCACTTCGTTACTCTCTCAATGCCTATAAAGAGTCCGCTGCTGTGATCCTCAGAGAAACTCCAACAGCGCTCCGCAGGTCTGGCATAGAAGCATTGTTGCTAGACGAAACTCAATCAGAGGGAAGCACTGTAGCAGAGTTTTTACAAATTCCTTTTATTACAGTCAGTTGTGCTTTAACGCTTTATCCAGAGGACAGCATTCCCCCATTTTTTACAACATGGAGTTTTAACCATGCATGGTGGGCGGTTCTACGCAATAAATTGGTAATGTCTTTACTTCGTTGGTTCGCGCAACCCATCCAGGAAGTGGTAAACAACTATCGCCAACAATGGAACTTACCCCTTCGATCCAATTCTTACGAGTTTTACTCCAAGTTAGCTATTATTAGCCAACAACCTGCTGAGTTTGAATTTCCCCGACGAAAATTGCCGCCGCATCTACATTTCACTGGGCCATTGTATGATGATGCAGGACGTCAAGATATTGATTTTCCGTATGAAAAGTTGAATGGAAAACCCTTGATCTATGCTTCATTAGGCACTGTACAAAATCGATTACAATACGTTTTTCGCACTATTGCTCAAGCGTGCGAAGGATTGGAGTACCAGTTAGTAATTTCACTGGGAGGCGCACTTGATCCAGAAACATTGCTCAATTTACCTGGAGAACCTTTGGTTGTTAAGTATGCACCTCAGATGGAATTGCTGAGAAAAGCAAGTCTTACAATTACTCATGCAGGTATGAATACGACCTTAGAATCTTTAAGCAATGGTGTCCCCATGATTGCCATCCCCATTGCAAATGACCAGCCTGGTGTAGCAGCACGTATAGCATGGACTGGCGTTGGTGAATTTGTACCTGTGGCTAACGTAAGTGTTTCTAAACTGCGAACAGCCATAAAGCAAGTTCTGACACAAGACTCTTATAGGCAGAATGCACTGAGATTACAAGCAGCTATCCATCGTTCTGGAGGAGTTAATTATGCTGCTGATATCGTCGAAAAAGCTGTAGCTACAGGAAAACCAGTTCTTTCTTCTGTCGAAGTTTAATAATATCACTCTTAAGTCTGAGAGACTAAACAATGTTAAAAAAGAAGGCACAACGTAAAATTAAACAGTGGATAAGTAGCTGTTGTTTTGTTAGTTTTACCACATTATATTACTTGCCATTTTCAACTCCAATTGTTGCACAGATTGTTCCCGATGCTACTCTCCGTAACAATTCTCGCGTTACAAGTCAAGAGAATACCAATATTATCAATGAGGGAACTAGAGCAGGAAATAATCTATTCCACAGTTTTAAAGACTTTTCCTTGCCTACTGGTAGTACCGCTTACTTCAACAATGGCACAAATATTCAGAACATTATCAGCAGGGTTACGGGTAAATCCATTTCAGAAATAGATGGTCTAATTCGAGCGAATGGTACAGCTAACTTATTTTTAATTAATCCAAATGGAATTATACTTGGTCAAAATGCCCGGTTGGATATTGGTGGTTCTTTTTTAGCCAGTACTGCTAGTGCTATTATTTTTGCTGATGGTACTTCTTTTAATGCTAAAAATCCTCAATTGGATACATTACTGAGCGTTAATGTTCCTTTGGGATTACAGTTTGGAAAAAATCCACGTTCAATTAATTTAGAAGGCACTGGTCACACTCAGTTTGTTTTTAGTAATCAAGTTGGAGCTTCTATTACCTTTATAGGGCCAGGAGAAAGCAAAAGTGGGTTACGTTTAAAACCAGGTAAAACCTTTGCCTTAATAGGAGGTGATGTCTTATTGAATGGTGGTATAGTAACAGTCCCTTCTGGTGGAATTGAAGTAGGCAGTGTTGATGAGGGTGTAGTTAGACTAATACCTAGTCTTTCAGGGTGGGGTTTCTCTTATGAAGGAGTAAACAGCCTTAAGGATATTAGACTTGCTAGACAGTCTTTGTTAGATGCTAGCGGATTTAAGTTAGGAGATATTCATATTCAAGGCAGAAATATCAATTTCACAGACGGTTCGCTAGCTTTAATTGCAAATTCTTCTGGCTCTCTTAACCCAGGAGCGATACGTATAGATGCGTCTAATACTCTTGACTTAACAGGGATAACATCTTTTAATGCTACATTGCCTTTCCTGTCTCCAATAAGACTTAATCGGGGCATTGTTACTGCAACTAAATTTGGTAAAGGAGCTGATATTGTTATCTTCTCTGATAAACTAATTGGTCGAGACTCTACAGTAATTAATCCTCTAACTTTTGGCTCTGGTAGTAGTGGAAATCTAATTATAAACTCTTCTAAATCTGTTGAAATCCTCGGTCAAGCAGCTAATGAAACTTCTAAAATAAGTTCTGTTTTTCAAACTGCAACCTATGGCTCTGGTCAAGCAGGTGATGTTAGTTTATCGACCGAAAAACTCTTTATTAAAGATGGAGGTGCTTTACAATCTTTAACTGCCAGTAATGGAAGAGGAGGTCATTTAAATGTAAATGCTCTTGAAACTATAAAACTTTCAGGAGGAAACACTGGTTTCATATTATCTCCTTCTGGAACAGAAACTATTCCTTTTTTCACAGGAAGTAGTATAGCTTCGCTATCTATTTCTTCTGGCAATGCTGGCAAAATAGATATTAAAACAAGACAATTACTTGTCGAAAATGGAGCTGGAATAGCGGCATCTGGACTACAAAGTGGTAACTCTAGCACCATAAGTATTGACGCTTCTGAATCTGTTGAGGTTATTGGAGTAAGTTCGGTTAATCCTTCTTTAAACCCCACTAGAATTACCTCTTCTGTAGGTACTGGAGATCCTTTTATAACTTATCTATATAATCTCAAGCAACCGCCAAACGCCTCATCTGGAAGCGTTTTTATTAATACAAGAAGTTTAGATGTTACAGGTGGCGCTCAAGTTGAAGTTAGAAACAACGGTTCTGGCGATGCAGGGAAGCTTCAAATTAATGCCAATACAATCAACATTACAAACAAAGGAGGTATCACTGCAACCACTGCCGTTGGACAGGGTGGCGATATTGATATCAAGTCAAAAATCGTTCAATTAAACAACGGCAATATCTCTGCAACTGCTGGAGAGCAAGGCACTAATGGGGATGGTGGAAACATCACCATTGATACATCTGCTTTGTTTAGCCTAGGAAATAGCGCTATCACAGCTAACGCTTTTGGAGGACGTGGAGGTAATATTCTAATCAATGCTGATGCATACTTTTTCTCCCAAAGTGTCCAAGTTGAAGCCAGTTCCCAGTTTGGAATCAATGGACAGGTTCAAGTCAACGGACTCTCCCTTGAAAGTCGCAGCATCAAACCAACACCAGAAGTTGTTCGAGCAATTCCTGAAATAGTCTCTGCATGTCAAGGACGATCAGGTGTAGCAGCAAGCGAATTAGTAATTAGCAGCAGAGGCGGTTTTGCATCTAGTTCCGAAGAAATGCCGTATGCCATTTTTGAGCGGCAGAATAACTCTATCTCAATCAAGAACAATGATTTAGAGCAACCTCAGCCATCAACAGTTGCACTTTCTCCAGAAATTGTAGAGGCTAACGGCTGGAAAATAGACTCGAATGGAGCACTTGTATTGACAGCAGAAGCCGATACAGCCACCCCAGTTGCTTCGTCATTGTCTGCCTCAGCCTGTCGTCAAGAACGTTATACCTCAGAAATATCACCAACCATTAAAACAGTTCATAATGATGATTAAACCACAACATTGGCTCAGGTACTCGTTGTTAGGAATTATCGGTTTGTCAGTAGTTGCAAGCCAACCTGACGTAACCTTTGCCCAAACTTTAGACAAAAGGGCACAACAATATAATCAGGCACAACTATTGACCCAAGAAGGTTACAAGCAATTAAATCTCGGTCAGGCGAGCAACGCTTTAGAGACTTGGAAAAAAGCTACGACTATTTACCGTAAATTAGATGATCAAGAGGAGATTACTGGAAGTTTAATCGATGAAAGTATTGCTTTACAAGCTTTAGGCGCGAATCTTCGTGCATGTCATACGCTTGTTGAAGCATTAAAGTTAGATAAAAATGTTGGGATTTGTGCTACCAATGCGGCACGATCCACTGAATCTGTGACAAAACTTCTCTATGGGGCGATTAGTAAGCAAAAACCAATACCAGTTTACTTGCTGGGATGGCGTAATTTAGCAGAAGTCTTGCGTCAAATAGGTAAGTTAGAAGATTCCAAAATAGTTTTGAAAAAAGCGCTCTCACTTGCTAAACAAACGCCTTCATCTAATATTAGTGGTATCTTGCTATCTTTAGGTAACTCTGAGAAAGCTATTTACAAGCAAGCGCGAAACAGATATTCACAGACAGAAGAACCAGTTTTCAAAAAAGAAATTATTAGTATAATTCAGCACCAGGCACTTAACTCACTTGATATTTATCAACAGGTAAATACTTTGTCGAATGCTCCAGCAGGAGTAAAACTACAAGCTCAATTGCACCATTTGAACTTACTATTAGATTTTCATGAATGGTTAACAGTAGAATCTAATTCAGGTAAAACACAATTAGCTGATATTCGTACTAAAATTACTCATCAAATTCAGCCAGCAGTGGCTCTAATATTAAATAACTCTTCGGCGTTCTCTCAGTTACCAGTTAGCCATTCTATTTATGCCAAACTAAATTTTGCTAAAAGTTTGAATAAGATTGAAACCAAACAATTGCATTCAATTGCTATTGAGTATGCTGAAAAAGCATTGCAGACAGCTAGAAGTCTCAATAACCCGCGATTAAAGTCAGATAGCTTCGGCACTTTAGGCAAGTTAAAACCAGAGCAATCACAAGTGTATCTTGAGGCAGCTTTAAGCCAAGCTCAGTTAAGCCAATCACCAGATCTTGCGTATCAATGGCAGCAGCAATTAGGGAATTTGTACAAAAAACAAGGGAAATACGATGCAGCCCTTCAGGCATATAGTGCAGCAATTGATAACCTGACTCAAGTGCGTGATACTCTTTTGCCAAGCAATACAGATTTGCAATTCTCCTTCCAAGAAAAGGTAGAGCCTGTATATCGGGAGTATATGCGATTGCTCTTGGCATCTCCTAACCCTAATTTAAAAAGAGTAATCCAGACGAACGAACGTTTGCAAATAGCTCAGTTAGAAAACTTTCTTCAATGTGGCAAGCTTGACATCATTCCTTTAAATGAAGTTAAAAACTTGCCTAGCGCTCCAACAGTAGTTCACATTATTGACTTGAATAACAGTGTAGAGGTAATTGTCCAGTCCCCTAATGGCTCCCTTCACCGCCATTCTGTTGACTCCAAGCTAGTTAAAGCTAGTGTCGATAATCTACTAGAAAACTTGCAATCTTCTAGGCTAGGTTCTATTAATAAAAATTTAATTATTTCGCCTTCTCAATCACTTTATAACTTGCTAATTGCACCCATCAAGACATACCTACCCCCATCAGGAACGTTAGTGTTAACTTTAGATACATCTTTCCAAAGCTTGCCAATAGGTTTGCTTCATGACAGCAAAGATTATTTACTCCAGCACTACAGCATTGCTCAAACTTTAGGTTCCAGGATTAGACCACCTAAATTTTTACCCAAGGAACAGTTAAGGGCTTTAATTGCTGGACTCTCTGAAGTTAGTCCCAGCTTTTACGCTCTAAATGCCCCCGAAGGCTTGAAAGCGTTGCTAGGAGTAGAAGAGGAGGTAGAAGATGTTAAAAAACAAACTACTTCTTCAAAAGTCTTGCTAAATGATAAGTTTACCAGTCAGGCACTTGAGCAACAATTAAGCAGCTCTGATTTTTCCGTTGTTCATCTAACTACTCATGCTCAATTTAGTTCTGACCCTCAGAGAACAATGTTTTTTGCTTGGAACAAACCAATTAGTGTATTAGAGTTTGATAGCTTGCTAAAATTAAACGCTCAAGCCAATGAAGGAGGAATTGAGCTATTAGTTTTAAGTGCCTGTCAAACTGCCAAGGGTAATAAGAAATCAGCATTAGGAATAGCTGGTGTGGCAGCACAAGCAGGTGCCAGAAGTACAGTGGCAACTTTATGGAAGGTAGATGCTGACTCTACTGCTTTACTCATGGAAGATTTTTACAAGAACTTGAAAAATGGTATTCCCAAAGCAGAGGCATTGCGTAAAGCACAATTAAATTTAATGTCAAATTCTAAGTACAGCCACCCTTATTTTTGGTCTTCTTTTTTGCTCGTTGGCGGATGGTTGTGAAATTCTACCAACTTTAGTCCTTGTTAGACTTTAGCTAATTCATCTGAATTGCCAGTGCGTTTCGCTAATTCATCTGCTACCTTATATTCACGAAGCGCTTCATTTGGCAACCATGCCTCTAGATATCGATCTGCCAGTACTCTGTAGAGAGTTGGGTTTTGACTCCCTGCTGCTACTCTTGCTTTTAGTGTCTCAATCGTCTCATTCAAAAGACTTTTGGACATATATATAGCATGTAGATCCAGGATAGCTACTTCGTCTGGAGGCAAGTTTAATTCTTTGATTTGCTTTACCTTCTGTACAATTTCTTGTTGATCTTTTTCTGGCAAAACATTAATTATTAAGGGATCGAAAGCAATTAGAGAACCTCCTAAGTTGGCAATGACAGTAATTTTGTAGGCGTTGCCAAGTTGCAATTCTTTTTGCTCCTTCGGGTATGGTAGTGTAGTCACTTTATTATCTACTGTTGCTTCCCAATAAAATTCATAACCGCTTACGATTACTGTGTAGTTAGTAGCGTTAGAAACAGCACTCCAAGATATTTGAGGTCGAGTACTTAACATTGAACTGCCATAGGGACTTATTAGAATTGGTGCTTCTTTCTCTTCACCCGCCCCTTTAGGGTTATAACAACGACTCGGATTCAATCCTGTGCATAACTCGGTTATCTCTTGCGGCGGTGTACACGTGTCTGGCTCCTTTAACACAGTACTCTGCTTGAGGTACACAAAATTTCCATTTAAGTAGCACAAAACCTTGACTGTAGCTCCCTTAGCTGGATTAATCCGATCGCCTGGACACACTCGGCTTCCACTTGGCAAGTAGAGATCCCCTGCGCTAGAGACTCGACCTATAAAGTTGTTACACTCACTCTTCACTACTGCTACTGATTGAGTCTTAATTTCTGCGCTGCTAATATCTGATAAAAGTAATATTGATGGTAATATCGATACGAGCGCTATAATTTGAAGCTTGGAAACTTTTTTCTTCTTATGGTTGAGTAAAGACTGCATTAAAAGTTTTTACGTACTTAGTTGCCTGTTATTAGCATACACAAGTTTGATAACAAAACAAAGAGCTAGAGTCTATACTTTCGCCAAAATGCACTCTATTGAGAGATTTTTGGCTTGTTGGTGAGGCGATCTAGTAATTCCTGTCTCCACTTGAAAACATCTTGCTGAGCAGTCCTAGCAAGCATACAGATTTCCCACGAAAGTCTGGCATCCTCAATTTTACCTAGAGCCTCTTGTACCTGAGCCAGCAAGCAGACAGCATCTATTCTCTTACTGTCTAAATCACTTGCCTTTTGCAAATATTTCTCTGCCTCGCTATACTGATTTTGCATGAACTTTGCCCAACCCAAATTTTTATATAAAGCAGCTTGTAGTTTTGGGTCTTTAGTTAAGCGCAATCCTTCAAGCGCCAATGCAGTAGCCTGAGTATAGTCTTCTTTGAGATTACTGAGGCGCGACAAATCATTGATCGCAGGCACAGCTTTCTTATTAATTTTAATTGCTCTTTCATATTGTTCTTTAGCTAAACCCTCTTTCCCTTCTTCATCATAAAAACTTCCTAATCTATAATGCCCCTCCCAATCATTTGGCTTTAATTTCAAAATATGCTGATAATTATCAAGAGCGCAACTAATTTCTCCTAATTGCCAACAAACTACAGCTAGGCTATTATAAGCATTTATATCCTTGTTGTTATACTTTAGGGCTAATTCATAATATTTTTTAGCTAGTTTGAAGTCGTTAAAATAACGAGCAGCTTGCTCTAAGTAGAACTGAGAAATAGAAAGTTTAAGTTGGAGATTATATTCTATAGCTTGGTTAAAATAGTTTTGTGCAGTTTCCGAATCATTTGCTGCCTCTGACTTTTTACCCTGTGCTACTAAATGATTAGCCATGACGGGTAAAAGTATTTTAAAACCTCCAAAACCTATTAAAGTAAAAAACACAAGTGCTGCACTAATTATGAAGGCTTTAGATCTAGTTATTTTATGAACTTTACTTTGTAGAGGAAGTTTGTTTAACCGTTGTAGAATTACTTCAGTACTTTGCGGACGCTGCCCTGGTAAGGGAGCCATGAAATCATCAAGAAGATCCGCAAAGGGTTTATCAATCTGCGATGCATGTTTTCTCCAGATTAGTTTTCCTGTGTTTTCATCCGTTGGTAGGTCACTCAGAGGAGTTGCAGTAACTAGATTTACAAAAGTACAACCCAAAGCATAGAAATCCGATTGGGGTACTGCCCTACCATTGATTTGTTCTGTTGGAGTGTAACAAGGCGTAATGACGGACGTAATTTCATATATTCCTTCCCTGCCTGCGCTAGTTCCCCCGCTTCCACTAACTTTTGCCAAGTAAGTGTCAGTCACTCGCCTTGCAGTACCAAAATCAACTAATGCCAGTTGACCATTTGGCTGGAGAACTATATTAGAAGGCTTGATATCTCTATGAAAAAAATTAGAACGGTGTACTGTATCAAGGATTTCAACTAACTGCTTAAGCCATTCTAATGCTAGAGATTGTGAAATTTTCCCATTAAATTCTATCCATTGCTCCAAGTTTTGTCCCTCAAATTTATCCATAACTAAGCAACGCAGCGTTAAGGGACTATTTTTAGGAACAAAAGTAAAAAAATCATCTAAAGTACTTTCAGGAATATTTGGATGCTGAATTAGTTGTAAAGTAAGAGATTCTTGCTCAATTAATTTAACTAATTTAGGCGATTTCCATTTCAGAACTTTCATTACTCGTTGCTTACGCACAGGGTTCCAGCGAGTACCAGCATCATCTACTTCAAAAACTTCAAAATAATTAAACGGATCATCAGTAAGCGGCCTCAGTGGTTTGACTAGACTGATGCGGTCGTTAATCAGCAGTGAAGTGCCACAAGAGAGGCAGTGTTCTATGTCGTCAGGATTTTGACGGTGATCACAAAGGGGATTAATACAATAAGACGACATATAAAAAAAAGTTATATATAAATATTGGTTACTTATTGATAGATAAGTATCAATTATTTAACCATAGCTTTCTATAAAATTATGGGCAATTAAATAACTAAATCGTAGGTATCTAAGTAAATTAATAACGTTCCAAACTTATACCAAACCCTATTCTACATATCTATCACTAATCTAGTCCTTGTTATCCAACGACTGGTGGTAAGCAAAAAAAATCAAAATTATTAAGTAATATTTCTAGAAACTTTGTATAGTTATTTACTTATATTTTGTGTTTACCCACAATAATAATGTTACTTCAACAAAAGAATCGTCATTGTGCTTTCATTTATCTATAAGTAACACTATTAGAAATTTATATTGATACTTATTTCAATTATGCGATTAAAAATGAAAAAATCTAGTAATATTAAGTGTAATGCAAGATACTCTCTAGATTAACTTGAATCTATGGAACTTCCCTTACGGGACTTCACTATCTCAACAGGACAAGTATAATCATGGATTTTGGTGACTTACGGGAACTGAAAGTTTCAGACCCTTCTTTTTCATCCATCATCACAACAGTAGAAGAACTTCCAGGGCAAAGATTTTCAGAAACAATTACTTTTGAAGAAGCTTTGATAGCAGTGAATGATTTAGTGTTTGCCAAGCTGGCTAGACATCTATCTGAAGCTGAGATCATTGTCATGAAAGGAGCCTGGAATAATCGTGAGTTCGTAGAGATAGCAGAAAACTCACCTTACAGCGTTAATTACTTGCAGCGACGTTTAGCTCCTCAGTTGTGGGATTTGCTCTCCGAAATAATTGGAGATGGTCAACGAGTGGGAAAAAGGAAACTTCGGTTTTTTTTGGAACAAGTAGCTAAAAAGTATCCTGCTCAGTCTACTTCAAATGGAGAGCAAGTCCCTTTTGACACTGGCTTTATGCAGAACATTAAGGGTCAACCGCCTAATGTATCTACTTTTTATGGACGTACACAGGAACTGGCTCATTTAAAAGAATTAATAGTAAAGCAGCGCTGCATATCACTAGTAGGTGTGGCAGGAATTGGAAAAAGTGCATTAGCGGCAAAACTATTAGCAGAACTTAGTATAGAATCTCAACCTAGATTTGATTGTTTAATTTGGAAATCAGTTAGTCATGCACCACGAGTTCAAGACTTAGTAGCAGATTTGATTGAGTTAATTGATCCCTTAGAGCCATCCTCAAATTTACCTGAATATACGCAAGCAATGATTTCGGTGTTGGTGAAGCAACTGCAATCACGTAGATATTTGCTCGTATTAGATGAGACTGACGCATTGTTTCAAAGAAATAAATTGGAGCAGAGGCTAGAGTACAAAATACTCTTTCGTCGATTAGTGGAGGAGCAACACCAAAGCTGCTTACTTCTAACCAATCGAATCTTCCCTGAAGAGTTCAGTACTTTAATAAAGGCTAAACGTCCAATTGAGTATCTTAGAATTGAAGGTTTAGATTCAGAAGCAGCAATGCAGCTTTTATTGGCTAAAGGACTAACGAATAAAGAGAAGTGTCAAAAATTAATCCATACCTATTGTGGCAATCCTTTGGAATTAGAGACAGTAGTGGAGAAAATTCACCACTACTTCGCTAGTAGTACTGAAAAATTTTTCAAAAAGTATACGACGTTTATTAGCAGCGAGTTTCAAGCAATGCTTGACGAAATGTTTGGTGAAATATTGAGTGAAACTCAGAGGCAGATCATGATTTATTTGGCAGAGAAAATAGCTTTCAATTTAAAACCAGTTAGTTTTGAACAACTATTAAGTGATATAAGTCAAAGGCAGAAAACACCTGTATCTACTTCAGAGGTAATTAAAGCATTGGAACAACTGGAAAGACAGTCATTAATTGAAAGTAGTAAAGACTTAGTTACCAAAGAAATTAGTTTTACTCTACAACCAGTGATTAAAAAATATATTACAACAGATCCGATGGGGCTAGTCCATACATCTGATACTTCATCAGAATTAGCGATCGCATCTTAACAGAGGTACTTATGATTACAGGCAAAATAGAAATCACAATTAAAATCAACGAACTACCACAATCCAAGACAGTAGAAAATGGTTGGCAACAATTTGACGTTGACTGTGACGGACGCATCATAACAGCCACAGTTAAGCCAAAAATCTGGAAAAAACTGACCGATGCTGCTAGTGATTACCCGCAGTGGATAGCAGCTATTGCTGGTAAACTTGGTCAGCAGATAGAAAACGGGTTCGTGTTAGAGGAACCTAATATACAAGTTTTTGAACGCAAGACAAAAGCAGAGGCAACAGCTACGGCTGGTACGACTGGTGCTGCGTGAGAAAAAGCGATTACCCAACTAGGGTAAGCTGAAACAAACACTGGTAAATATGGAGGAGTCAAACACAAAAAACCAGAATTTCGCTAGATACGGAAAGACCACAAGTTATGTAAGATCAAGCTGATAGTTGCGTAAAGGAGATGGAGGTGAAGAATTTACAACAATACCCGCATTTAACGCACAAAGCGCCACTAAGGAGTTGCGCTTTGTGCGTGCTTTAAATTTCATATCGCTCTAGAGCGGGGTTGATCTCAAAGGAACAAAATAAGTGGCCGTTCGAGTTTGGCGACAAAGACGACTACTAAAATTGTCCGAGAGTTTTTACCGCGCTGCCAACTCCTATTATAGGAGTTGCCGCCTGGAAAGTCCATTCCTTGCGGTATGTTTTGGCTATCGAAATTCATGTATTTTGTGTAAAGTTAAGTTTGATGAAGAAAAAACCCGAATTTTGTAGCAAAAAGCAGTAGCAGCGCAAATAACCCCCTCTAGCTTGTACACCAAGTTTTAGAGGTGAATAACGTGATAAATGGCAAATGCCCAGCAAAAATCGGGGTTAAGCTGTCGGGGGTAGTCTCGGTTTCGCGCACCCCACACCTTAATTTCGACGCGCTACAGAAGTGGATTATTAGCTCTTTCAAGGAAACTCGCTTTAAAAATGTCTTGCAAAGAGCGAGAGTACTACCGCAGACAAGCTGGTTCTGGCATCACTTGAACCACACGCAGCTGTCGGAGGCGGCGATCGCAATCATTGCTAGTAATACGAATGATTACAAACAAATCTTAATAAAACAGAATCAGTTAGCCCAGGCGGTACAAGAGTTAGCTCCTCAATCGGAGCTATTATTGCTGATTTCTAGTGACCAAAACTTTGTGTTTGGTACAGTGTTGTCAACTCTTGAGAGTTTCAGCACCCATATTCTCTTTAGACAGAAGAAGGAACAAAACTCTTTAGGCTGGGGAATTAAAGAAGCGGCCAATAGTAACTCTCTTGAAGAATTGGCAATTACCAACAATTATAGGCGCTCCCTAACGGGCGGGGGCATCAGATGAAAGCAGCGACAACTGAATATCCAAACAATCTCACGGCTGCCGAATACCATGAGCTAGCTGTTGGTAGTGCAATTCATCCGGCGCTGATCGAGAGCAACTTCTTCCACATTGAGGGAGAAGCGGTTTATGATTTCCTGTTCATCTCCCCCCTGCTCCCCCGAAAAAATGCAGGTCGAGTCACGGACGCATACTTGAAACTGTACCAGCATTTGCTGTTGGGAGGGACATGGATTCAATCCCTCGACCCGTTCAAAAATTGGCAACCAATGGAGTGGGGACGGATTAAGCCGAACTTCCCCCGCATTGATTGGCAGAAAGGTAAGCCTGTTAAATACGAGTCCCCTCCTAAAGTAGCCAACCGTGTCACATATTTTGATGTCAATAACCCCGTCTGGGATTTGGTCGCAAAACGGTATTGCATTAAACGATATCATTCACTTTTAGCGTTGCGCCTGCTGGATCGACTCAATCCGCTGATCTTCTGGGAGTGGGTCATCGCTCAAAGAGAAATCCCGATAATACTTTGCGAAGGTGAGAAGAAAGCCGCTTGCTTACTCAGTCTAGGGTTTGTGGCGATCGCACTTCCTGGGATTTGGAACGGGCGAGTTGGTAAGCTGGATTTTGATGAACGGTTGCATCCTGACTTAGTACCATTGGCTCAGGCGGGACGCAAGTTCATTATATTATTTGACTACGAAACTTCTTCCAATACCCGTTGGTCGGTGTTTCAAGCCACTGTTCGCACTGGTAGAGCAATCGAGTCAGCTGGTGGGGAATGCGAAGTGGCATTACTGCCAGGGCCAGAGAAAGGCGTTGATGATTTTGTGGTAGCGCGAAATAAAGATGCCAATGCCCTGCTGACGGAGATCGTTGATGATGCCAAATCACTTAAAGATTATCAGCGTTCGTATCGAGCCAAAAAATGGGGACTTAGCAAGTACAAACCCGATGTTTGCGTTAACGTCAAATATCTCTCCCAAGCGCTATCCCTTCCTGACCTAGAGGAAAAATGCTCTAATGTGCCTGAACTTTATGAGATTGCACAAGAAAAATTGTTTACACCTTCTGTTAGCCCTACGGGCTGGAAAAAGGGTCAAGGGTCAAGGAGAGCAGGGGAGGCAAGGGAGGCAAAAGAGGAAAGAGAATTATTGTTCAGCAATTCTTCTCCCCCTGCTCCCCCTGCTCCCCCTGCTAAGAGAGCATTCTGCTTTCCTAAATCAGGACTTGTGGTTTTGTGGAGTGACATGGGTACTGGTAAAACTGAACTAATGCGCTGGTGGCGTGACCAAAACCCAAATGCCAGATTTCTTAACAATGGGCATCGCGTTAATCTGCTGAAAAATCTTGCCGAACGCTTGGGGACTGCCATGTATTCAGAACTGGGTTACGTGGGGTTAGCCAAAGCCACAGCTCTGAGCATTACTATTGATAGCTTGCACAAACTAAATACCCAAGCTTTAAACTACGGCTGCATATTTATTGATGAGGCTTGCCAGTATCTCACGCACCTACTACACAGTAATACTTGCAAATCACATCGGGCAGCAATCTTGGAAGTGCTGGAATATATAGTATACAATGCGCCACTGGTGGTCATCGCTGATGCACACATGGATGATTTGACAGTGGATTTCTTTCGGGCTATGCGACCAAAAGACGAAATTCCGTACATCGTCAAAAACGAGTGGCGCAATGGCTCACGCACAATTTACTGGTACGAGGGAGATAACTCTTCGGCACTGGTTGCCCAAATCTCGGCGGCGCTCATGGCAGGACAGAAAATCATGGTGGTTTCTGACTCCAAGCGTTTCATCAAGAAACTTGAAAAATCGCTCTCCTTCAAGTACGAAGAATCTGAGGAAAAGGGTGTAAGGGGGTATGGGTGTAAGGGTGTAAGGGAGGAAAATTCTCTTTGCGATAAAACTTCAGCACCAGACTCCAAATCACTTACACCCCTACACCCCCACACCCCTACACCCACAAAATGGCGAATTTGGTCTGTGCATTCCGATAATTCTGGCAGTGAGGAGAATATCGCTTTCATCAAAGATATTACCAACGCCGTTAAAAACTTGGATGCCTTGCTGACTTCCCCCAGCCTGGGAACTGGTGTAGATATCTCCCAATATCATTTTGATTTGGTGTTTGGTGTTTTTCACGGCGTTTCCCAAACTGCAACCGAATGCGCTCAACAGCTCTACCGTTATCGCCCCAAAGTCCCGTTTCACGTTTGGGTGGCCCCCAAGCCACCGTTCGGTTACAAAGATACCAACGCCACGAAAATCAAACAGCGATTGCTCCAAACCAACGAGATGACTGCTTTTCTGTTGCGAATTGACCGCAAAACAGGAGCACGGGGAGCAGAGAAAGATTGGGCGCTAGAGGCTTACTGTCAAATTCAAGCTAACCGTAACTATTCTCTCAATAATCTGCGGGATGACCTGCGATCGCTCCTTACAGAGATGGGCAATACATTTATATGTGTGGGCAGTGATGATGATCATGAATCCCTAGAATCTCTAAAAGTTGCAGCATCGGCTTTGGACATTGCCCATTATTCAGCTGTTGCCAAGGCTAACAATATTACTTTGAGTGAATACCGCGCCCGTCAGAGCAAAGATTACCTGACACCCCAGGAGGTTTTTGAATGTGAAAAGTTTCGCATATCTGATTCTTATGGCATGGAAGTTACACCGTCACTGGTTGAATTAGATGACGGCGGTCGGTTAATTAGAGCGATCGCTTCTCTGGAAGCCATATTATCCGAACCTGATGAATCAATTGTTGATCCCAAGACTGGGCAGCAATACCCCGCACCACCAACAATTGTCACCCAAAAAGACCGCAGCCAACGGGATAATTTACCTTTTAGCTTCGACTGGGGCAATTATTCAGCTAAGTGGTTGGCACGGTTCAACTTGGGTTTGCATCACCTTCTCAAGCGATTGGTAGCAGGCGAGGAAGTTAACGCTAGTGACAGTGACTTACTAAATATGAAGGCGATCGCTGTTGATTGTGCTGCTCACATTAAAGCAATTCTTGGGTTTACTATCCCAAGTGAGTGTGAACCGATATGGTTACTGGCCACAATGCTTGAGCAGCTGGGACTCAAGTTAGCTTGCCGCAAGCAGGGGCCACGCAGTCAACAAGTGAAAATTTATTCACTTGCTGTGGAAGAATTGGAATTTGCTCGTACAGTAATAGCTCATCGCCAAAACAAACGGGAGCAAAAAGCCCAAATGAGCAATTCGCAATTTCTTGAAGTTAATTGTAAATTGCGAATTGCGAACTGCGAATTGGTATCCACCCCCCCCCATAATGCTATAGGGAACCCCCTATCGGGGGGGGTGGATACTACCGATTTGGAGCCACTCCCAAGCGAGCGTACACCCATTCATATCTGTGCCCAAATGCTCAGAGATAGCATCAGGCATGGGGTGGACGCGATTAAAGGCATACTTCAGCGATGGTGTTCCGATTTGCGCTGGCAGGCGGTGCTGGAATTGGAGGCTCTAGCGGCGAATGAAGTGCGGCAAGTGGAGCAGGTAGTACCGGATTTTTACGCCTTACTAACAGAAGAGGCGTTGCCGATGGAGGGTTCATAACTATGCTGATATTAAATAGAGAAGAACCAACAACAGCACTCGACTACGATCTGATCAACAGCAGCATCAAACAAACCTTCACTATCATAGACCGATTCGAGTCCCAGGCAGTAGATGAAATTCTCGTGATGCGAGATCAACAGGTATTTAAGGACGCTGGGTATAACAGCTTTGAAGAATATTGCCAAGCAGAATTATCTGCCTGGGGTGGCTATCGGCGGATCAATCAGCTGCTAGGAGCGCATAAGGTTATTGAAGCAGCTGGTGAATTTGGCGAACACATCAAAAATGAGCGGCAAGCCCGTCCGTTAGTTCGGCTAGCCAAAGAGCCAGAAAAACTAAAATCTGCTGTAGAGTTGGCTTTGTCAGAGAACCCCTCCCCAAGTGAATCAGATTTTGCAGCTGCGGCGAAGATTATCCTTCCCAAACGCCCACGCAAAAAGGCATCAGTAGAGGAACCATTGGTTCCTTATGGTGACGCAAATGCGTCATTGACGAGTGAGCGCAAATATCCAAAAGAATATGCAGATGCGATCACGGCGCTCAAAGAACAACACAGGCAAGAGATGGAGCGCCTAGAGCAAGAATTGAGAATTGGCTTGCAAGCAGAGGCAAGGGACAGAGTAGAAAAACAACTAACAGAACAACTCTCATCATCTCAAAAACTGTACCAAGAGCAGAAAGAAGAGATTATTCAGTTACGGCAGCACATTCAAGAAATTGAAGCGCTAAAGCAACTGGAAGTGGAGAATCAGCGATTACTTTCTCGCATTAAAGAGTTGGAACACGCAGTTGAACAACGTCCTACCCAACAGTGGGACAATACGATGACGACCCAGGCGACCAAAGTACTGAATAAGCAGGTCAAACTTGCGCTGGAGAAAACTATTGATCTGCGATCGCTTGCAGTTGAGCCGCCACTCGACAATGCCCAAGAATGTCTGCGGCTCATGGGTATGGCACTGAAGCAGATCGCCAGCGCTATGAATAATACCCAAGCGATGGAAGCTGCGGCGATAATCTTGGGCAGTAGTCCCACACCATCCGCGATCGCCCTTCGAGCGGAGCAATTGCAGCTGCTGCCCCAGGCGATTAGTGAGATTAGAACAGTGCTGTCAAAACCTGGATGCAGATGGCAGGACTATTGGGCAGTCGCAGAGAAATATCAGTCGATTGAAAAAGACTACCTCGCTGAACTTACCAAGTCGGAAACAGAGTTAATTACTGCACTTCAGAACGCATCTAGTAAACCGGACACCATTGGCGTTGGTTCTATTGTTGCCCATGCTGATCCTTACCGGACTTTGTATATGGAGAGGGGTGAAGTCGTGGAGGATTTAGGAGATAAAGTGATAGTTGCTTGGGATAGTTGGCGCAATGAGTCGAAGAAAACGGACAGATATTTCAAGTCCGAGCTGCGATTTTGGCTCCTTGAGTAACAAAGAGTCACTTTTAAGTCAGTCTGTTGACCTGTAGCGCTCTGCGACAACTCGGTGGCTCTAGGTGCTTTTTGCCCGAAAACCGAAAACTGTCCCCACAGTCGGGTTTAATGAAGGTGGATTCAACATAAGAGTAAGCTATGTTGAATGATTCCTCCACGCTAACGAACACCGAACTCGTTGACCTGTGGCTGTATGGGAAGTCAAAAAATACCCAGCAGAGCTACAGTCGATTGACGCGCAGTTTTTTGAACCACATTGGCGATAAGTCTTTGAGGGAAGTTACTCTTATGGATTTGCAAACGTGGGAAATAACTCTTTCGGGAAGTGACAATTCCAAGCGGACAGCAGTAGGAGCGATTAAGAGTTTATTTTCCTTTGCTAAAGAGTTAGGTGTGATATCAGCCAACATGGGAACACTAGTTAAATCACCGAAAGTAAAAAACCGATTGGCAGAAAGAATTCTCACGGAAGAGGAAGTAAGGGGGATAATGGATGCTGCCCAAGGGGGACGCGATCGGGTGCTCATTCGCTTACTTTACTTCGCTGGGTTACGAGTCAGTGAACTTTGTGAACTGAAGTGGCGTGATCTCAAAGGCCGTAAGGATGGTGGACAAATAACGGTATTTGGCAAAGGCGATAAAACTAGAGTAGTGCTAGTCGGCACTAGTGTTTGGCGCGAGGTTCAAGGATTAAAGGGAAAAGCCAAAAAAGATGACCCAGTGTTTGTTTCTGGTAAAGGCGGTCATTTGAGCCGAAGTATGGTTTTTCATATCGTCAGAAATGCGGCAAAGCGTGCAGGTCTAGAATCAAATGTTAGTCCACATTGGCTGAGGCACTCTCATGCAAGTCATAGTCTTGATAGAGGAGCGCCGATTCACTTATTGCAAAAAACTTTAGGGCACAGTTCAGTAGCCATTACTGAGATGTACCTGCACGCTCGACCGACTGAAAGTAGCGGACTGTATTTACCAGATGAAGAAGATGATAGCTGATTGCAAAAAGCTAGGGCTTGAGCGGTGGATTAGACGTTCAAGTTTTTAGAACGTAATAAGTCGCTTTTCCCGGTATAACTTTCTGGAGATAAGATTGCTAGTGAGGACACTGCTAAGAGTAATTGTGCCGGACGAACTTCTAGGTATGTCTGAAGTTCCTCTAAACTACGATGTCCCGAAACTTCCGCGATAACTCGCAACGGGATTTGACTATCACTCATGGAGGTAAGTGCGGTACGGCGAAAACTATGGGTACTTACTCCTTCTATCCCTAGATTAGCACAAGCTTCCCTGAGTATTTTTGCTGCTGAATCCGAGGTGATATGTCCGCGCCCATGTCTCCCAGGAAACAAATATACTTCCCCAGCTTGAGGATAGTAATCTATCAGCAGACTTTGCAAATCTTCAATGATGGGAATGCTACGGGTTGCCAACTTACCCTTAGTGTTGGCCTTGCGAATCGTAAGATGCGATCGCACCCTTCCCCCCTTATCATATATATCGTCACTGAGCAGGGTCACAACTTCGTTGATCCGAGCCGCAGTAAACAGGGCAGTAGCAAAGATGGTGCGATCGCGGGTCGTTTTCAGTCCGTCGGTAAATAGCAACTGTATCTCTTCATGGCTGAGAATTTTCGCTTTCCCGTGGCGATCTCGCTTCATCTACCATACACCGTGATTTTCACCGCATTTTCAGTTTACGCGGGACGGCTGAAAATCGCTAATAATACAAAAATACTATTAATCTCATTTGGTAACAAAATATGACGGAAAGAGGCGAGATTTACAATCATAACGGCAAGGCAACAGCAGCAAATTTGTCATCGCGGGATTTAGCGTCAAAATTTGCTCATGCGATCGGTGAGTTCAACTGGCGGACAGATTACTTGAAGTTTTGTCAACTCTTAGAACTTGAACCGGGAGATTATGCTGATGAGCAGTATCGCCATTTCCAGCAATTGGCGGAATCGCTGACGAGATTTAATGCTGAATCACCCGCGTTGATGATTGACCAAAACAATTGTCAATTCGCAATTCGCAATTCGCAGTTAAATACAAGAAATCGTTTAATTGCTTAATTGTTAATTAGCGGGTTTCAAACCCCCACTGATTTTAATTGCGAATTGCGAATTGGAAATTGCGAATTGGCTTGATGCGGGGTTAGGCAGGGAATAACGCACTAATCATGGTACTGTCTAGGTAACTATCTTCCGTCCTGGCGCTCACTCGGTCGCGGGCAGTTCAAGTTTACCTAGACATTACCTAGATATGAGCCAAACAGGGAAAAACAAGATACGATTGCGTCTTTTAACTGTGACCGTTTCGGTAATCGTAATCAGGCTCGTTTTGATGCTGTAGTTGAACAAGAACGTGATGACAGACATCGGTGAATTTAATATTTTCTGCGATTAAATCGGCTTGGATATCTGGATCAATATCGCATTTGAGTTGAGACAAGATTTGCTCATTGGCGTCGCTAAGTGCGGTTAATACTTCGTTAAGAGAAGATATCGCATCCTCAAGGGGAGCTAAGCTTTCTGCTGAAAGTCTTTGAGATGCTAATATTCTATCAATATCAGATGAATTTTGAACCAGGCGTAAAGTTCTTTTGCATCCTGTGAGTACATCCCAAGTTCGACTGTAGTCCAGGAAAAGCTGTTGTATCTGCTCGTTGGTAAGTGCGTTCATAGCTTTAGTGGTAAAGTGCTCTTGGTTGTTACAGTTTTCTAGCCTTGACCAAATCCTAAAACAGGCTTATTAGTCTCCCCTGACAAATGCTTTTTGAGTGTATAAGGACAATCAGGAGCCTTAATTGCATGGGCGTAAGGCAATTTATAAGATGCCCAAAGTTGCCAGTGCAAAACATTAACACCAATTGCACTGTTTCCACCAATCACGACCCGGCAGTCTTGGTCTGGAGTCCCAACAGTTGCAGAGCTTAAAGCCAATAGTGCCTCTATCTTGAGATTGTTGGGTATGCCCATAGGTAGTTTGATGAGCCATTGTTTGATTTGGGGCGATCTCAGCCAGTCAATAATCTGTTCACTAGTTGGTTGTAGCCTAGTCGCTAATAGTGCCGTCTTTGCTGATTCAGCATTTAAGAATGTTTCTCTGGCAGAAGAATTGCGTGATTTACTATTTTTCTTTGGCATAAACTTAAAATTTTATTAATAACTATTTATATTATATTATTAATTACCAGTGAATGAAGATTTTACTAAGTAAATATTAGTCATTTGCTTTAATTTTAGATAGCTAATTAAAAATCAGTTCTAAGTAGTAAAATATGGCTATTCTTATTACGGAGTTAAAAATTGGACAACCAGTAAAGTACTTGATAGGTACAAGAAATGGGATGAGCGCAAAGGTAACTGATATCAGCAAATCATCCCTAAGTATTAAGAATACTTACATTGTGACGTTAACTTTCGACGATGATTCGCTGTCGCCGCACCTCAAAACGCAACCATTAACCGCATACGACGGGAAGTTAGAAGGATGCGAAATCGAGTTTTAAATATGAATGTGCGATCGCCTACGGCGGGCGGTTACGCCATCACTCCTGACCAAAGACGCTTTTGATTTGTTGAGGATCGTAACGAAAGTTTACCCTACTTTGCCCTCGTCACTCCGATAAGTCATAGCTCTTGGTTTCCTTTTCTTGAGAGGGACTGTTGATTTCTTGGGTGCTTGAGGACGACGGCATTGCTCACAGTAGAGCGGTCGCGGGCCAAAAGTCTCGCGTTGGGTTGGTTGCGAACATTCCTGACAAACAAAGTTGAAAACGCGCGTGTGAATCTCTCGCTTGTGCGCTCTGACGGTGTACTCTCGGACTTCGATAATCTTGCTGCTTGGCATCGTATATCTGGGTGTTCTTCTCTCTATAAATATAGTCTTTAACTTCTAACTACCTATAAGCTTTGTTTGATATTGCGTTGGCAGTCAAGTACAGACAGAACTATTCTGGCAGATTGGCATTGAATATTGTTTATCTCGACTCTAGAAACAGAGACAACTGCACTGGTGAAACATTGCCTCGTCCGAATCGATGGTAATCAAGATGGCAGCTACTACAGAGGCAGGCATCAGTTCTCTAGGCGGTTATCTGAGGGATCAAAATTCAAGTCGTGTATCTGAAGTTTTATGAACTCGGTGTTGAGATCAAGTTAGACGCACTAAAACGCACTAATTAACAAGATATTCTTTTACATTATCTTGATGACGACGGAGAATAGTCATTGCTTGCTGTTCAATTTTACCAACTCTTTCTCGACTCAGTTTAAGACGTTTTGCAATTTGACTTAAAGAAAGTGGGCGATCATCCTCTAATCCGAAGCGTAGAGTCAACACTTCTCGTTGTTTGGGATTGAGCAACGCTAATAACTTGCTTAAGTCCTGATACAAAAGCTCTTGATTAATTTGCTCCGAGGGAGAGTTATTAGGTATGGGTAGGATATTGATTAGTTCAGTTTCTCGTTCGTCTCCGACTTTCATTTCTAAAGAAACTGGATGTTTCGAGACATTCAGAGATTCCTGAATCAAAGAAGGCTTGAGTTTTAGAGACTCCGCAATCTCTGTCACGGTGGGACGACGACCTAGTGATTGAGATAGTTCTCGCTCTTGGTTCTTGATTTTATTAAGTCTTTCATTGAGATGGATGGGCAAACGAATAACGCGAGATTTTTCTGCTATAGCTCTTGTGATGGCTTGAGTGATCCACCAATAAGCGTAAGTCGATAGTTTATAACCACGATTGGGATCAAACTTTTCAATACTGCGCTGTAAACCAAGTGCCCCTTCTTGGATCAAGTCGGGAAACTCTAGATTGCGGTTCTGGTATTTTTTAGCGATCGCAACCACCAGTCGCAAATTAGCTGTCACCATCTTCTGTTTAGCTCGTTGTCCTTGGCGAAGAATTGAACTCACTTCGGCTTCAGTTTTCTCAAGTGAAGCAGCTAATTCCAAGTTGGTCGGTTCTCGGTTTAGTTGTTGTGTGAAGCTCACGCGTTCTTGTTCAAGCTTGAGCATCAACTGCACCTGCCTTGCATAAGCAATCTCTTGAGAGGGAGACAGCAGAGGATAACGACCGATTTCCTGGAGGTAGGAATGAACTAGATCAGGAGTTGCACTAGCCATACTTTAATTAATCGTGATAACTTTTAAGCTTTTGGCTATCAAATATTGGTACAAACCAATGTTTGATAAATTAGTTAAACACCAATAATTCAACTACTAGAATATTTGATATTGGTGTTGCCCACTATATACATATTACTTGAAACTGCTAATTAAGTAAATGTAAAAAGCTTTGCTTTGAGATTGAAGTCTCTTTTATAATCAAACAGAAACCGCTACGCTACATTGAAATTGAAGTCTGAAAGCTAGCCAAGTATCTTTTCTATAAGTGAGAGAAACCGCTACGCTTTATCGAGATTGAAGTCTAAAACTAGATAAGTAATCTCTCTTATTTGAGCAAGAGAAATCGCTACATTTCATTGAGCTTGAGCTAGTAAGTCAAAGGTCAGAAGGACGAATTTGGTAGGGGATTCAGACCGTAAGCTCCACGAGAAGTCGCCAGAAAGAAAAAGCAAGAGTGGAGAAGGGTTTTCCTTCTCCCTCAACTTCCCCAGCAGCAAGAGCTTCCCTTGCCCTCGTTTTCGGTCACTCGACATCTATGTACGTAGTTATAGATTAGTTTGAAGCTCGGCACTTAGCAATAACTTCCATCGCTTGCTTTTGATGGTCAGGGATAGCTTGAATGGCAGATATTAAAAACTCCCTCATAATCTGAGTTTGGCTCTTTCCGACTGCTTGGGAATAGAGTTTGATAGCAGTGATAAATTCTGATTCTATCCTAACAGTGACATTTGTCAAAGTTGATTTATATACTCTTTTGCGACCCATTAATCTTCTCCTGATTTAGTTAATATCGCAATAACTATCATTTGTGATTGACTTAATATTTAAATCCTATCATATTTTCTATTAATATTTGGTTTAAACACCTGATTTGCTGAGCCAAATGTGCATAAAATATCTTTCATGACTTTTGATAATTTCTATGAACCATCGAAAAAAGAGAAAACTTCCACTCCCGATATATTTGGATGAATTTGAGCGACAAAAGTTGGAAACGATAGCAGAATCCTGGGGTGTGAACTTGTCTAACACTGTCAAACGGCTAATCAGAGAGAAGCTAATTAAGTAATTTCAGTTAATTAGGAAATTTTTGATGATAGTTAATAACTTAATGCGAAATAAATTTAGAGAATATTTACGAGGAATTCCACAATCTAATACTGTTGTGATAACATTGGGCTGTTACTAACGGTTTTGCTAAATTCTGATAAAAAAGTTCAGAAGCTAGCAAAGGTCATTAGGTAAAAAACAAAACTGTTGATTGTACAAAAGCAATGCTAGTTTGTCAGCATCAGAACTGAAACAGTTCCTTTTGTGAGTTCCATCTTGAACATTCACATAGTTCCCTGATTTAGCATGAAAAGAGGAGCAATTGTTTTGGCATATAATCAAGTATCTAATAACCATCTTGTACAAAAAAAACCGATTCAGATTTTCACCAAGATTTTAGGTAGGTGGGGGCGTAAATACCAACATCATATTTATGCTATTGGTACTACCATGATTGTTTCAGGGCAAGCAATACCAGCCCATGCGTTCGGGCTATTTGACCCGACTCAAATAGCTCTGACGTGTATGTTTGGTGGTGCTGCGGCCCAAGGTAATGCCTTGATGAACGCCCTGCCAGCAGTAATCAATGCAGCAATCACCGTTATGCTGTTTGTTTATTTTGTGGCTAGTGGTGTGAAGGTAGCTAACGCAATCGGGGATGGACAAGAAATTACCCAGGTTATTCAACAACCTGTCGGCGTCTTCTTCGTAACCCTAGTCCTGTTTATTGCTCAACAAATTCTGTTTGCAGACATTACGGCTGCTTGTACTTGAACCACGTATACAGGACAAACCAATTCGCAATTCGCAATGGGCTAACGCCCCGCTCCGCTAACGCAATTCGCAATGGGCTTCTCTACGAGACGCTGCGCGTAGCTTGCTTCCCCATAGGGGTACGTTCCGCTTCGCTAATGCAATTAAATCAGTGGAAGCTTGAAG
The DNA here is from genome assembly GCF_014904695.1 of Nostoc sp. MG11. Classification (GTDB taxonomy): domain Bacteria; phylum Cyanobacteriota; class Cyanobacteriia; order Cyanobacteriales; family Nostocaceae; genus Komarekiella. The sequence continues at coordinate 41,023 of NZ_JACXXN010000041.1, forward strand.
GCAATTCGCAATTATAAAGAGCGCAATTCGCAGTTAAAAACAATTGTGATCTTCTCTACGAGACGCTGCGCGAACGCAGGGATAGCTACGTAGGAGCGTCCGCCGCGAATTGCGAATTGCGAATTAGTTTGACCTTATTTTTAATATGAAAAACAAAAAAGATTTAATTCACGTCAATCAATCAATTGGTAAAGCCGCACCAATTGGCGTGTTTACAGGTTTTCAATTTGCGGCCGCGTTTATCTGCTTTGGGATTGGTTTTTTTGTAGCATTCCTGTTTGGGGCAGGAATGATTTGGAGTATTTTAGCTGGGATATGGCTAGCGATAACTATATTATTTTTATCTGGTAAAAACCCTCACCTATTTTGGTCTAGGGTTTTTCCTGTAACTCCTTTGTGGGTACGCGGTTACGTGAAGTATGACTCTGCTCAAAATAAGAAAAAAGCTGGTTCTCGAAAGGCTCCCAAGTCATGGTAAAGAGCGTAGGCAACAAGAATAAAAAGTTAAGTCCGTTTGAAGATGCGTTAGACTTGACGACGCTTGTCAGGCTGAAAAAATCAGGTTACGTAATTGGAGCTTATTTACTTAGCAAAAAACAAGTTGGCGACACCAACAACACTTTACAGTTAGTTTTTGGCTACACTTGCACAGGAATTCATCCCTCATTTAATTCCTCTAAGCAAGTAGAAGCGATTGCTGAAGCTTTTGAAAATGGTTGCAAGGAAATATCAATTGGTGAAAGAGTTACTTTCCGCTGGAGTTCATTTTGTAGTGATAGTGACATTGAAGAACGTCACCAGCAGCGTCTAGCCAGTCCAGTTTCTGATGAAAGTGAGTTTTTAGATTATGCTCAACTAGCCAGAACTCAAGAGTTAATTCGCAATAAACAACGCAAGACTATTACCTTAAATATTTATACTACTTTTACTGTTAAGCCTGGAGGAACTGAGCCAGGTGATCCTATAGATAGGGCTATTACTAAACTCTCTAACTTTCTTCAGCGCAAGTTTACCCCGACAGGTGCGAGTGAGCTTACTAATAAGGTACTAACACAGATTTTAGAGAAAGCAATTAACGCTTCTTTGAGGTATCAACAAATATTATCTAGTATGAAACTGCATCCCTTGCCAAAGAATGAGAAGCAACTTTGGAAAGAATTATCTAATCATATTAGTTCAACACCGACCAAGGTTCCCCACACTTTAATTTTTGATGAGCAAGGATTAAGGGAAGAGTTTAATGAGTCTTTTACCTACTCTAGTAGATATATTGATCAAACTCATGCCGTTTCTGTTCTACTGAACAATGGTGTTCCTTATGCAGATCGCAAGTGGGTATGCCTACTGACTCGCGATGGTAGTAAGAAATATGTTGGTGTGATGACACTTGCTCAAAAGCCGGAAATCTTCCAGTCTGTTAGAGATCAAATCTGCTTTTTGTGGAACGTTTTTTCTCGTGACGTTATTCACGATATCGAAGTAATTACAGAAATTAGTCCGGCTGATCCAAAGATAGTCAGAGTTGCCCAGCAACTAATTACTAAGCGATCGCACAACACCGCTCGCTCCAACAGTAAAACCATTGACGTGCTGTCACAAATTAATGTTGAGCGCTCTGTAGATGCTCAAAAGCAACTTTATACAGGTGACGTTCCAGAACATTTAGCGCTGATTATACTAGTTTACCGTGATAGCCCTGAAGAAATTGATGAAGCTTGCAGGTTAATCTCTGGTTACATTAACCAGCCCACTGAATTATCACGTGAAACCCAATACAGTTGGTTGATCTGGCTAGAAACTTTGTTATTAAAGCAAAAACCACAACTGACTAGTCCATACAATCGTCGTACAACTTTTTTCACTAGCGAGATTATTGCAATGGCTAATATTGTTCAAAGTGCTACAGCCGATGGTCAAGGGTTTGAGTTAATTGCTGATGAAGGACACTCTCCAGTAAATATTGATTTCTCAAAAACTAAAAACCTAATGGTTATTGGTACGACTGGCAGTGGAAAATCAGTTTTAGTTGCTTCCATAATTGCAGAGTGTTTAGGCTTGGCGATGTCCGTCACGATGATTGACTTGCCCAATGATGATGGCTCAGGAACTTTTGGAGATTTTACACCCTACTATGGAGGTTTTTACTTTGATATTTCTAAACAATCTAATAATCTTGTTCAGCCTTTAGACTTATCAAAACTTCCTGAAGAACAAAGGGAAGATCGCGTTAAAGCCCATCGCAGTGACGTCAATTTGATACTTTTGCAGCTAGTGTTAGGGTCGCAACAGTTTGACGGTTTTCTTGCTCAAACTATTGAGTCTCTAATCCCTCTTGGCACAAAAGCTTTCTACGAAGATTCTGACATTCAACGTCGGTTTACAGAAGCAAGGGAAGATAGACTGGGTTCTACTGCTTGGGCTAACACACCAACGCTGGTAGATATGGAAAAGTTTTTTGTCCCAGAGCGCATTGATTTAGGATATGAAGACGAAAATATAGATCAAGCGCTCAAGTATATTCGCTTGCGACTCCAGTACTGGAAAGCTAGCTCAATTGGTGATGCCATTTGCAAGCCCTCTACTTTTGAAACTGATTCAAAACTTATCACCTTTGCTCTAACTAATTTGCAATCGAATAAGGAATCTGAGGTGTTTGCAATGTCTGCATACATCGCAGCTTCCAGGCAGTCCTTATCCTGTCCGAACAGTGTTTTCTTCATGGATGAAGCAAGCGTACTATTGCGGTTCCCCGCATTCTCTCGCTTAGTCGGTCGCAAGTGTGCTACCGCTCGGAAGTCTGGATGTCGTATTATTTTAGCGGCTCAAGATGTAATTTCCATAGCTAAATCAGAGGCAGGGGAGCAAATATTACAAAATATGCCCTTGAGGTTGATAGGCAAAATAGTTTCTGGTGCAGCTAACAGCTTTCATGAACACCTGGGTATTCCAACTGAAATCATTGAAGAAAATGAAACTTTTGTACCAGATATCCAACAGCTATATACTCTTTGGCTATTTGATTACAACAAAACTTACATCAAGTGTCGCTACTATCCTTCATATCCTTTACTCGCTTTAGTTGTTAATAGCCGGGAGGAACAAGCCGCACGAGATCGCTTTAAGTTGCAGTATCCCGATAAGTTTGATTGGCTGTTAGAGTTTTCTAAACATTATGTCTCATCTATAAAACAGGGTAAACCACTATGATATTTAAACGTCTTTCACGTTTGGAAGTTATTTTATTGAGTTTAATTTCTTGCTTCGTGATTGCTGGTATATTTCATTTATACAGCCAATATACAGAGAAATCAGCGAAAAAGAAACAAGCTGACTTTGTAGATTTAACGTAAGGATTCAGGTGGCAGAGTATTGACAAGAGGACACTTCAGGGGGAGTATCACAAATATGAACCAAAACCTGCCTCAAGATATAGACCGAGA
>NZ_JACXXN010000042.1 GCF_014904695.1 Nostoc sp. MG11
AAAATTTACCCCTTGATGACCAAACCCCGGCATGAATTACGTAAACAATTGCAAACTGCTTAATTGGTAAGCGTTTCCGCTTTTCTTAGTGCCATTCGTAACAACATCAATGTTGTCGTGAGAACCCTCCACAATCTCGACGCGATCGCGGATCTTTGGATCGAGACGTGAGGGGTCGCGCACGATGACACAAATCGGCTTGCCGCTATCGAGAATTTGCTCAAGGATCTGGTGTCCGATCTGTCCGGTAGGAGTAGTAATAACGATCATGAAAGCCTCCAAAAAAGTTTGCTGTACTATCAATCAATTTGAGATATTGAACAACCGCTTGAGTCTCTAGAGTCAGTTATGCTTCTGTTGCATTCCTCGATTGCGATGATACGAAAGCCGCGATTGGGCAAATGTTGCCAGAAGAGATTCCGTGAGTCGAAATTGCTCGAAGTTGGCAGGTGAGTGAAAGCTGGCTTTAGCAGTATGTCAATGCCTACTACGCTACGGTTGCTCAGCCACATCCAAGTTCAACCAAAGCTCCCTTATTGAGTAAGAAGATAATTTCAAACTAACTTGCATGGTGATTTGGAAGTGTGAAGCTACCCCCTAAATTGGTTTACTGGATCATGTTACTATGTCCTTCGAGTGTTGATTATTGCATCAAGCCTTGGTGCGCAAGCGATTAACCAGCAAATCGTCCTTAATGATTTGATCTTTGAGGTGTGTCAATTCACCAACATCCCAGTTGCAGCTCAAGTAGCGACCCTTAGCCCAGTCAGCCTCTCCGGAACAAAGCCAAACAGGAAACCCGGCTGCCAATTCAGGTTCGTCTACAAGGTTGACGTGGAGTGCCTCGGGCATGTTCTTTCCTATCGCGGTAGGCACCCCCCCAGGATGGATAGCAAAGCATTTCACCCCGTCGTTGCCATGATCGACGTTAACGAATTCGCAAAGGCGGTTGATCGCGTGCTTAGATGTCTGGTAGTCAGACGCTGTTGGCGTCAACAGTTGAGCGCCGATTGAAGAAACGAGAATGAGATGACCACCCGTAGAGCCTCTGGCAGAATGCTTCCTTGCCGATTCGATCAGGTAAGGTATCGTGTACCGAATGAGATAATAAGTGCCCTTGAGATTTACCTCCCAAGTATTCTACCAACTTGTGGTATCTGATTCTCCAATCTTCTTCCATTGATCGAGATAACCTGCATTTGAGTCGGTCACGTCGATGCCGCCAAATTTGGTCGCACAATCCTCAATCGACGCCTTGACCTGCTCCTCGTTCGTTACGTCGCAGACCGTATATGCACACTGCGTTTCTGGATTCGCCTCTTTCACTCGTGCTCTCGTCTCCTCAAGCGCTTTTTCTGATCTTGCCGTGATGTAGACAGCTTTGGCACCCGCTTGAGCAAAGGCGACCGCAGTCGCCTGACCGATACCCTGTGATGCGCCGGTAATGAAAATGATCTTGCCTGACGCGCTGCCTTTTAGAAGTGTCTTGGGATTGATCGCAGAGTACTGTGCGTGATGCGCCTTGATATTAAGAAACTGGGTTTCAATCGAAGACATGAGACTATGGCTCCTTTAGTAGTAGCAAACTATGATCTGCGGAGATAGCGCTGTTTAACTGCACTGCTCACCCGGTCAACCACTCGGCAAACGCAGGAGCTTGTGGATGGAGGTAGAGCGGCACACGCAGATTAACAGCCATCTCAGAGATCGGTAAAAAATCAGGATAATCGAGATTGCGATCGCGGGTTCTTCCGAACAACATCCCACCCTTGCAGCCAAGCTTGGTAACAGCCCGCTCCAATTCTCGCGCTGCCTCATCCGGGCTAGGAGTTAGGATCGTTGCAAATCCCTCAAAGCGATCGGGGCACCGCCGCACCGTCTCGCCGATGAGATCGTTAGCTTGTCGGGCGAGTTCGATGGCTGGTTCAGGATCGAGACATTGAACTGCTGGCGTGGTGAGCGACAAAACTTGGATATCAGTTCCAGTAACGCCTTTCGGCAATGTCATTCGTCATCACTGGTGTTAAAGCAATCGATCAAGTGTGATCGGCAACTGAGAGTTTCTGCTGCAATCAGAGCGCAGGGGTCGCCTGATATCACAGTGATTAGTGAATTTTGACCAATTCTGCACTAGATTCCCAAAGTTCGGCTGCTTTCTGCTCATCGTAGGATTCATCAGAAGATCGAGTTTCCTCTAGCCCATCGAAATATTTACCTGTAACGTGATTCAGTGAGCGATCGAGAATAAGTCGGGCAAGAGCGCCACCCATCGTTTTAGAGTCTTTAGCTTGCTCTATAACTGATGGAGATATATCTGCCATCAAAGTAGAGATTTCTGCTTGGCTGTAGTCTCGTGCCAACTGCGTGTCGCCCATCAGTCCTGGGTTAAAAACATTCACTGTAATCTTTGATTGTTGCTGTTTTAATCGACGCGAAAGCTCATAAGCACAGAGAACATTGCAGAGTTTGGACGTGGTGTAACGTACCCGCCCTGTGTTTCCAATGTTCATCTGATTGTCGTGGCCCATTGGAAACGCGAGAGCTTTAGCATTCTGGTAGTGTGGATGAGGCATTCCAGTATTTTTGTCTGGATCATGGACATCGCTGCTGACAAACGCGATACGAGAGCGATCACTCAACTGTGGCAGCAGCAGATTGACGAGTAGAAAGTGTCCTAGATGATTAACCCCAAAGGTCATCTCAAACCCATCTTCTGTGTAGAGCGTGTCTGAGACGACTTGAAGTCCTGCATTGCAAACGATCGCTTGTAAAGGTGGACGCTCTCCAGTGATGAAGTCCTGCGCGAACTGACGAACAGATGCCAGCGATGCCAAATCAAGAGCCATGCCTTCGATGTGCGGATATTCAGTTTCAGCCATCAATTTACGAACGGCTGCTTCGACTCTGGGGAGATTTCGACTCGCGATAATGATGTGCCAATCTTGTCCAGATTGGGCGATCGCCTCGGCACAGTAGTACCCAAGACCACTGTTTCCGCCTGTAATAATGACTGATTTGACGGGTTTAGTTGAAACTTGCATTGTTTTCGTCCTGTGAGGTGAGTTTGAATTAAAGGGGCTGACCGCCAGAGACTTCCATCTCTAATGCACTTGCCCATAGAGCATTTTTTCGGGGCATAACTATGGTTTTCAGCCCAAGACGGCTGGTTTGAGCACGTCTTCACACCACTGGCGAAAGCTAGTAGGGGTGGTGGATGGCGACGTGCGCGGGTCGATGTTGTAAATGCCCTCATCTTGAGCCGCTGCCATATCGACCATGCCTTGCACCCATGCCTCGGTCATCCCGCGCTGCATCATCGTCGCTTTGTAGTCCTCGCTGCTGACCTGCTGGAAGCGGATCGGTCGTTCCAGCACTTCGGACATCACCTGCGCCATGTCGTTGGGCGATAGCTCGTCAGGACTGACCACTGGCACGCTGCCCTGCCCACTCCAGGAGTCGTCGAGCAGCAGTTTGACCGCTACCTCGGCGATATCAGAGGTGGCGACAGTTGCAAGCTGTCGATCGCTGGAATTCGGCATCAAGAACATCCCCTGGCTGGCGATCATTTTGACCTGGTTGAGCAAGTTCTCCATAAAGAACGGCATTCGCAATGCTCGGTAGCTCACGCCAGTACTCTCGATTAGATCTTCCATCGCGAACGCCGCCGACTGCAACCCAGCGTTCTTGCCGAACTCGCGACCCAGGCTCGTGACACCGACTACACGCTTAACACGCTGGCTCTTGATTGCTTCGCACGCTGGACGGGTAAAGTCCATGTAGTAGTTTGTGGGATTATCGGTGTGAGGGTTCGGAGGCACCAACCAGAACACGCAGTCAGCACCTGCGAACGCCTTGGTAACAACATCAATGTCGTCGTGAGAACCCTCCACAATCTCGACGCGATCGCGGATCTTTGGATCGAGACGTGAGGGGTCGCGCACGATGACACGAATCGGCTTGCCGCTGTCAATGATTTGATCAAGAATTTGTTGTCCGATCTGTCCAGTGGGCGTGGTAATAACAATCATGAAAATCTCCGAAATATTTTGTTTGAGAGAGTGAAACGGGTAAAGTAGAAGCTTGAATCTAGGTCTAATAAAATTGAAGATAGGGTGCATCTATCTCAATTAAAGATCTGTCAGGCAGTCACGACTGTTGTGGAACGAGCGGAGATGGCTTCAATGGGGAATCGCAAAATCTTCGCGGACTCTGGATCAATTGCTCAGCGACAGGTTAGGTTACTAGATAAGGATAATCTGTATAACCTTCAGGCCCTGCCGAATAAAACTTGGATGAATCGGGGGAATTAAGCGGGGCATTTTTAGCAAATCGGGTAGGCAGGTCCGGATTGGCGAGGAAAGACGTACCAAAAGCAACGGCATCAATTTGACCGCTAGCAATTGCGGCTTCTGCTTCCTCGGCACCATAACCCATATTGCCGATAATCGTACCTTGATAGATTGAGCAAATTGGTGTCATCACGTCGCCTTGTTGTTCGCCCAAAGAGTCTGCGCGCATGACGTGGAGATAGGCGAGGTGATAGTCATTGAGTTTATTCGCCAGCCAACTGTACGTCCTGACTGGATCGCTATCTTTCATACTATTGTAACTATTGAGCGGTGAAACTCTCACTCCCCCAGACATCGATTGTCACATCCAGTACTTCCAGCAATAAACGGGCGCGATTTTCGACAGCACCACCATAAGCACCACTACGTTGGTTAGAGCCATCGCGCAGAAATTCATCCAATAAGTAACCATTAGCGCCGTGGATTTCTACCCCGTCAAATCCCGCTGCTTTGGCGTTTGCCGCCGCCGCTCTGAATCCAGCAATAATCATGGGAATCTCTTCATCTGCCAGAGCGTGGGGTGTCACATGCGCTACCTTCCCTTTGGGGGTATGGATTTCGTTATTAGTAATCGGAATCGCACTAGGAGCCATCGGTATTGCCCCGTCATTCATCAAGGGATGGCAAGATCTCCCACCGTGCCAGATTTGTAGTGCAATCTGACCGCCTTTGGCATGGACGGCATCGGTGACTTGTTTCCAGCCAGCTACTTGCGTGCCATTGTAAATTCCTGGTTCCGTCCAATAAGACGAACAACCTGCCATTGCCGAAGCCACTGCGGCAATAATCAGTCCAACACTAGCTCGTTGGCTGTAATGTTCGGCCATCAACGCAGTCGGTACGTGGTCTTTATCTGCCCGACAGCGAGTCAGTGGTGCCATCAAAATGCGGTTGGGTAAGCTCAAAGCCCCCATTTTCAGCAGTGTAAACAGACATGTCAATTTCATAAGCTAACTAAATAAGTAATCAATGAAGAGCTAAGTTAGCCTGCTGTAGAAATTTCAGTAGTTCGATAACCTCGAATACCTGAATTACATCAACCAACATAGCAGGATGCAAGTAGTTTTCTCGAACAGACGGTTTCAAATCGCGGCTGTCAATAAGACTTGAGGATCTATCGGCAAAAAGATCGAATGTGGATCGATCACTCAAAAATCTCTTTTAGCTGTCTACTATGCCCGTCTAGCCTAGGCTCCATTGATCGCGCGCCCCTCTAGTAAGACAATGAATTCTTGGGCTGCTAGTTGTCGCGCCATCTCATATACCCGATTCCTTTATCTGCACCTGTAATGAAAAACAATTTTTTTCCTCATGACGGTTTTGATGCCTAAATTTATCGTCAGTTTTGATCGCTATCACCAGTCGCATCCACATGGGGTCTAAATGTCCAGTTGATGCGTTCGCCCACTGGACGAGCGGTTTTTGGCACCGCGTGAACCCAGTCTTTTTGACAGCCAGGGAGCATGATCAACAAGGAGCCGCTCTCTAATTGGTAATCAATCGTTTCACCGCTGTCCTTGTGCCGCAGCTTAAATTTGCGAGTGCTTCCCAAGCTTAAAGAGGCGATGGCTGCGCCAAAGCCTTCGGCTAACGCAGGTCTTTTGCCAATCTGCGGAAAATCATCGGCGTGCCAGCCGATTGAGTCTTTGCCTGTGAGGTAACGATTCCCGACGACAAAATTGAACTGATATCCGCTCAAGGCTTGAATGCGATAGCGCGCCTCTAACAAGAAGTCTGGCCAGGGAGCGGCTTTAATCTGGGTGCCACGATATTCGTAGTGAAAGTCGTCGCCAAAGAGGGACTCATCACGCGGTACGGGAATTAATTTTCCATACATATTGATTTAACCGCGAGTCCATTCAAGTTCCTTGGACTTTTGAAACCAATCGGAGTTATCTACCGAATTGAGAAAATTTGGGTAAAACAGAACGGGCGGCTTTATTTCGGTTAGCAAACTACTCATGCTGCATCTCCTGTTATTGTTAATTCCTTATGGTGAGGGGGTGCCAATGGTTCGTTCCTCTCTACGAGACGCTACGCGTAGCTTGCTTAAGAGCAGGGGTACGCAATGAGGTTGTTAACTACCTGAAACTACCAGGGAATTTCTCCCGTTTCTGGGTTGTATTCTTCACTAAAAAACTTTCCTGTTGGACTGTCGCTGTCAATAATGGCGTATTTAGCTATACGCGAGCCAGCCTCCTCGACGGTACCGGTTCCGCGGTGATTGTTAAAATCAGTTGCGACAAAGCCTGGGTCAATCGCATTTACTTTAAATGGTGTATCACGTAGTTCGTAAGCCAGGTTAATGGTGTACATATTGAGGGCGGCTTTTGAGGATTGGTACACGGCTGCTTTATGGTTGTAATACAGATTGGTTGGATCGTCGCTTAAGGTAAGCGAACCCTGACTCGAACTTACATTTACGATGCGTGGTTCGGGTGACTTTTGCAATAAATTTATAAAAGCCTGGGTAGCTCTGACTACGCCAAACACATTGGTATCAAATACCTTTTTAAATGCGTCTATACTGGCACTAGTTGCTGATTGCGGCATGCCCCCGCTAATCCCGGCGTTATTGATCAGTACATCCAACACTTCGGTTTTTTTGCCTATTTCGGCACGGGCTGCCTTTACCGATTCATCATCGCTGACATCTATTTGGATGGCTTCCACATCGGTTAATCCTTCGGCTTTAAGCTTTTCTACCGCTTCCAGTCCATTCTCTAAATTACGGCTGCCTAAATAAATGTAATATCCCTTTTGCAGCAGTTGGCGGGCGGTTTCAAAACCAATACTTTTATTGGCTCCGGTGATTAATACTTTTTTCATGATTTTTTTATTTTTAATTATCAATTGATTTACTGATACAAGATTAGTCGAAAAACAAGCAGAGGGGCTTACGCTAAACAAATAATTGCTTATGCAAATCAAACAATATCGGCTTTTCTATAATTTGTCGGTGTGATGTTCAGATATTTTTTGAAGAGATTATTAAAATGGGTCACTTCCGCATATCCCAAGGCATACGCAATTTCTGAAACCGTCCAGGAACTTTGTCTTAAAAGAACTTTGGCTTCCTGTAATATTCGATCAATGATTAACTGAGATGTAGTTTTATTAGAAGTTTCTTTTAATGCCCTGTTTAAATGATTGACATGAATATTCAAATTTTTGGCGTAGTCAGATGCAGATCGAAGAGTGAGAGGTCTGTGTATATCATCAATTGGAAACTGACGTTCTAAAAGTTCTGTAAAAAGTGTAGAAATTCTAACGGAAGCATTAATGGGCTGCTTGCTCAACTTGGAAGCAGGCTTCATTTTCATCGTATAAAGTACTAATTCATAAACAAGTGTTCTGAGCAAGTCATATTTATGAATAAAGTCACACTCGATTTCTTCAAACATTCGTCTAAAAATGTCTTCCAGTTGGACAAATTGCGCCTCATCTAATTGGTAGATATTATTACCGGGCTGAAAAACTGAATAATTAGTTATATTTCCGTATTGACGAAAAAATGCCTGATCAAAGAGGCAAACGAAACCATCTGAAAAGTTTTCTCTTTGTGACCATCCATAAGGTATTTGCGGATTAGCAAAGATAATTGAATAGTTTTCTATTTCAATCTCTCTATCCGCATAGAGAAAAATACCGCTGCCACTGCCTTTAATGATTGTTATTTTGTAGTAATCTTTTTTGCTATATGGCAATTGTGGAGGGTTCCCGTTCTTACCAGGATTAAAATTAAAAACATTGAATAACCCAAATTCCTTTTTAATATCGTCAGGTAGCCAGGGAGCCCCTTGCTTAAAATAACTCTCTCTTTCTTGTATAGATTGCATCGTTCAATTCTTTACCTCAATTTTTCTATTTTAGTAATACCCTCCAAAAAGATTTGTCCGCGCCGAAAATTTCTTTGATGCGCGGCGCGATACCTGCGGCAACCCCTGCGGGGAACGCAAAGTTTTGGCAGTCAATCCATTCGCTGTATTTTTCGATAAATCGGAGATGCTTTTTTTATCGAAAATAACGAAATCAACGCCGTAGCGAAAAACGAGCGAAACTGTAGGCAGTCGGGTACAGCGCCTTGTTAGGCTGTGGTTGGCAACTCTTAATTTAGGTTGTTCGTCTGGCATACCAAGCACGAATGAGGAAGGCTTGAAAAAATAGCACAGGTGCATCGAAGCCGTTAGATGCAATCAGTGCTTCGATCTCTCGTAGTGCTGAAACAGCGACATTTCGTCCGTAAGCTTGGCGCATCTTTTCGATTCCCTCTTCTAGCATTCCATTAAATCTCTGCATCTGAAACCAAACCTCAAAAAGATCCTTGTAAGCTGAATCAGATGCCCCAGAAGACAAATCTGCACTCACCAAATATCCACCGGGACGAAGCTGGTTAGACATTTGACCAAAAAAGGCGCGCCTTTCTTCTGGTTGCATAATGAATTGCGATACCAAGAGGCAAGTGGCTGCGTCAAAAGGTAATGAAAGGGGCAGAGAATCGAGATAGCCTTCGTGAAAAGTGCAACGCGATGTAATACCATCCTCTTCGGCTCTCTGGCGGCAAATGTCAAGCATTGGTTTGGAAGGTTCCACTAAGGTAAACGACCACTGGGGAAACGCTTGAGCCAGATAAAGCAGTTCCGCGCCGGTTCCCACGCCCACACAGAGAACTTGAGCGTCGTCGGGAAGTTCTGAAAGCCTGATGCGAAGGAGCAGATGAAGCGCGTCACGAATCGGAGCCAATTTTGTCCATCGCTGGTCGTAACCCGCAGCTTGCTCTTTGCCGAAAAATACTGGCTGTTCTTGGTTGTTCATGGTAAAAGTTGTCGAGTTTCTCGCTTGAGGGAAAATTTTTCTACAACAGGACTGATGTAGAAGGCGCATTGCAGTGCGTCCTGCGTTAGTCCTAATTATGCTCCGACTTGTAAAACAATTTTGCCGCGTGTGCGCCCGCTTTGGGAAAGTTGATGTGCTTTTTTTACTTCCGTGAGCGGCAGAACCGTTTCGATGTGTATTTTTAATTTGCCTTCGGCAATCAGACGGTTGATTTCGGCTAATTGCTTTGCACTCGGCTGACAGAAGAGCCACGCGCCTTGGACACCAAACTCCTTGGCTTTCTCTTCGGCTTGAGACTCTGCCGCCGAAACCAAAAAGCCACCTTTTTTCAGAGTTTGGAACGCTCGCTCGCAAGTGTCGCCGCCGATCGTATCGAAAACGACATCAACGTCTTTGACGACTTCTTCAAACGGTTGCGCTGTGTAATCGACGAACTCATCCGCGCCTAAATCACGAATGAACTGTTGGTTTCTGCCTGAAGCCGTGCCGATCACGAACGCGCCTTTTGCTTTAGCCAACTGAACCGCCATCGAGCCGACTCCGCCCGACGCTCCGGTGATTAAGATGCTTTGCCCGCTGCTTAGATGCGCCAAATCAAACATCGCTTGCCACGCCGTCAACGCGCCGATTGGAATCGCCGCCGCCTCTTCAAAATTGAGGCTGTCCGGTTTGGGCGCGATGGTGTCCACACCCGCGAGGGCGTATTCGGCGTAGCCACCGGATAGTCCGGACACGGTCATCCCATAAACCGTATCGCCGGGCTGGAAATTCTCAATGCCATCGCCCACGCTTCGACGACCCCGGCGATGTCGATGCCGAGAATGATCGGAAGTTTCAGCCCTAACCTTTCGCCCGCGCCATCGCGGGTTTTCCAGTCGATCGGATTGACCGCCGCGACGTGAACTTTTACCAAAACTTCGTCTGCTTTTGGCTCTGGACGTTCGACATCGACGTAATTTAAAACGTCTTCATTGCCGTATTCATTAATTATTATGGCTTTCATTTTTTCTCCTATGTTCTGTGCGGCAATTAATCTCGGTCTGAAAATATCTAGATCGCAAGTCGCAACACCTATGGGTTAAGTGCCTGAAACAGCATGTCAGCATTTCCATTTTCGGCGGCGTAGCTTCAGTTCTGGGTAATCCTGAGCGACTTGCTGACTAAACGAACGGATGCTGCCTCGGTCACTGGTATCCAGTAACAAGGATTTGATGCCGGGATTGGCAGATATCACCTCATCTAGCATTTGTTGTTGCTGATCAGCAATAATGACGTGATTGCCGTTTTTGTGGAAGGAATCCGCGAGTCCGCGACCAATCTCCGATCCACCACCTGCGATTAGAATTGTGTTTCCGGTAATTTGCATGACAATTCTCTAAATATTTCATCAGAAGCGCTGACGAACACGCTTGGTTCATCCGAATGCATTGGTTACTGGAGCTATGAGACGTTGCTAGTTGCCGGACGCGATCGCGCTACCCATAAATCTACGCCGAGACATTGAACTAAAGCGAGTCATTACTCCTCCTAGTAGGTTTAGTTAAGCAAAATATCTGCTTTTTCAGGTTGCTGTGTATCCGCCATCAATCACGATAGGCTGACCTGTAATGTAGCTGGCAGCATCAGAACATAAAAACACAACCGTTGCCGCGATTTCTTCAGCTTGACCCAGCCGTCCCATTGGGATGGTCGATGCCATTTGCTCTGGATTACCATCAGCGAGACGGTTCATCATATCTGTGGCAATCATTCCAGGATTCACCGCATTAATCCGAATGCCTTGCTGGGCATAGTCCAGCGCAGCAGAACGAGTCAAGCCCATTACGGCATGTTTGCTGGCGTTATAGGGACTGATTCCAGGACGCAATCAGTCCGCCCATTGAAGAGTTATTGACAATCACTCCCACTCCTTGGGTGAGCATTTGTTGAATTTCGTATTTCATGCACAGAAACAGACCCCGAACATTAATTGCCATCAGTTTGTCGAAGTCTTCAACCGATTGTTCATGCAGCGGCTTTGGGGACGGATCGATTCCAGCGTTGTTAAATGCACAATCTAAGCGACCGTACTGTTCTATGATTGTCTGAATCAGTGCTTTGACCTCTACTTCACTCGATACATCTGATCGCACAAATAAGCACTCAGCCCCAGACTGACGAATCGAGTTAGCGGTGTTTTCACCTTCCTCCTCACGTCTGCCCGAAAAAACCACCTTTGCGCCTGCAACACCCAACGCTATAGCAGTTGCTTTCCCGATTCCCGATGTTCCACCTGTAACCAAGGCGACTTTATTCTCAAGTATCTTCATGTCTGTCTATTTTTTGTTTAGTAGCTTTAAATCAACATTGCTCAAGCATTAGAAACACATCAAAGTACGAATCAATGATCGTCACCAAAATGCGATCATAGTCCATTCTTTCGGCGATATCATCTTTTCGCCAGGCAGTCTGTTTGATGGCGCTGCGGACACGCTCGGTTCAGCCAAATGCATTGGTAACGGGGGCTATAAGGCGTTGCCAGTTGCCGGACGCGATCGCCGTCTTCTGTTCTAACGTGAAGGACGAATTGTCGAGGAATGATCGTGCGCGTCCCTTGCTCGTTTCGATGAACTGATCTCCCGTACCAAACGTGAAGGGGTAGTCCGTTGAATAGAGCATCCGCTCTACGCCGACAACCTCTGCTGTCCAGCGGAGGTAGCGTTCGCTTTGGGTACCGCTTCCGGTAATCCAGATGTTCTGACGGAAGTAGTCGATCAGCGGACGCTTGATATTGGCGTTTCCTGTAAGGAAGCTGATGTGATCGAGGTAGAAGAGCACGACCTCACCCCAATGGCCGACAATGATCTGCAAGTCGGGGTGTCGATCAAAGACTCCTGTAAAGATCATGCGCAAGAGTTGAACGCCTAAGTCGTAGTACCAACCTAGTCCAGACGTTGCGAACGATTGGTCGAATCCATCGCGGATGCCATTATAATAGGCATCGATCACAGGGAGGACGGGCCGCTGCGGGTGAAAGTAGAGCGGCACACGCAATTTAGTGGCTGTAGCGTAGAGGTCGTCGTACTCCCGTGCTTCCGGTTTGATGTTGCCAGTGCGGCCGTATAGCATTGCTCCGCAGAAGCCCAGCTTGTTGACAGCGCGTTCCAGTTCAGCGGCAGCGGACTCAGGGGCTGGCGTTGGAATCGAGGCAAAGGCCTGAAAGCGATCAGGTCTGGCTTTTACAATGTCGGCGAGCGCATCATTTGCCTCGCGCGATACTGCAACGGATTCAGCAGGTTGGAGATTCTGCACCCCCGGTGTTGACTGCGCCAGAACCTGCATATCCACGCCCTGCTCGTCCATATCGGCCAGCCGCCGCGCACCAACGTCTCGTAGTCTTTGGGCGGAGGGTTCATCGCCGAACCCCAGCGACGGGCCTAGAAACAGCCCAGGAACACGCGACCACGCTGCCTGAAGCTGCGGAATCGCGACATGTTCTTCGAGAGCGATGATTTTGAAATTTGACGTCCGACTAGCAGGAACGTCACGGTTCCCAGCGCTCTGTACAAGTTTAGGCGAGGCGGCGATCGCTGCACCGGCGGCTGCCGCAGAGGATGCAATAAAGAACTCGCGACGTGTAGGCATAGGGTTACTCCGTTAATATCAGTATTTGGCAAACATCGGTTCGTGCGGTATCAATCTTTCCATTTCAGTTGCACCGGAAGTGCGATCAGGGCGCGAAGTTCGTGTGAGGAATGTCCCTATAACTTGAAGAGAACTTTCAACCCCTCTCGAAGCGATGCAGGTTTTCGCCCCAGAAGATTCTCCAGTTCGGGGCTGACTTTGTCTTCCTGACCGTTTTTAATGTCGGTTAGAAACCCTGTTACCTTCTCAATCATCATTTCGGGAACGCCGTGTCCTTTCATTTGCGTCTCAAATGCTGATTTCTCAGCAGGGGTATAGGCGACCTTTTTACCGGATAAGTCGGAAAGGGTCGCCGCAACATCGTCAAAGGAGTACGTCTCGCTTCCGGTGAGTTTGTAGATGCGGTTACTGCAATCGCTTTCTAACAGTACATGGGCGATCGCTTCTCCCATTTCGCTTCTCAGGGCAAAGGGGACTCGTCCCTGATCGGTTGGTAAGTTGATACCTGTATCAAAAACTCTTTCTCCCACGAACTGCGGAATGGTGTCCATATACAAGACATTGCGAAATAGGACATAGTTCAACCCACTCGCTTTAATGTAATCTTCCGTCTGAAAATGACCCTCCATCAACTTGTTTGCCAAAGTGTTTCTGTCTTTCAACGTTCGACTGGTGTAGGCGACACATTGAACCCCCGCCTTTTTTGCGGCATCCACTACATTTTGGTGTTGCTTTATGCGGTTTTCCTCATCCGTTCCGGCTATCAGCAAAACCCTTTCAATTCCTTGCATGGCCTTGTCGAGTGAAGCAGTATCATCGTAGCTGCCGACGCAGATGTCTACCCCTTTTTCTTTCAAGGCAGAGGCTTTTCTTTCATCCCGCACAAGTGCGGCAATTTGGTTGGCGGATGTTTTTTCCAGTAGATTTTGGACTACTGTTGTCCCTAACTGTCCGGTGGCTCCTGTTACCAAGATCATGGTTTTTCCTTTTTTGTTTGAATTTTGCTTTGTGCTTCGTTATCTTCTCAGATACCGAAAGAGTGCTTTTCTCGCCTACGTGAGTACAGGGTCGGGTGTGACCGTGGCGGCGTCGTTGAAGTCTCCCTGACGCACGTCTACGCCCTTGTGCAAGCTCGGCGGCCTTCTGCGGGGCGCGCCCTTGTCCGCGCACCATGCACCCCTCTTCCGGCAGCCTCCGCGCAGAACTCGGTTAGCCTAGCCACCCTCCAAACCGATTGCTTCTTGGCGCTCTTGGTGTGCTTGGCGTCCACCACGGCGTCGCTCGTTGATGTCCACCTTGGGGGCGACGCAATACGGTTCTGGTTAATATGTTTGACTCTCGAAGATCCCCCCAACCCCCTTTTTAAAGGGGGGCTTTTTCTCCTATTTACCCCCTTTTGAAGGGGGTCGCCGTAGGCAAAGAGAAGTCTGAGCGGCGGCTTTTGCCGTTGGCGCAGCCCGCCGCAGGCATCAGAACTTCGGGGGGATCTTATCCGAACCGTATTGGGGGCGACGGCGGTTTGAAACAGACTGGTTCAAGATAGTCGGTAGACCCGGTGCTCGAAGCCCAGCAGCCCGGGGACTGGGGGGAGTAACCGGCCTTGACCGACGAATACCGTCTGGTTGACCCAGGCGTACCGCGGGTCGCCCGTCTCCAGCACCCAATGGGAACGGATTGACTGGTCGGCGAACTCGGTCGGCGCGCACACGCTCACGGCCCGTTTCAACTTTTCGTTGGCCTCGGCTGGACCGAAGTAGTGGGCGCAAAGGATTGCCCCGTCGTCCGTCTCGATCTGGACCCGGACGTCCATCCTTATGAAGCCATCCGGGCCGGTAAGCATCCAGTCGCTGCCGGCTGCGAGGAGCTTTCCCTTAAGCCGTGGCCCTTCGACCCGGCCGCCGGTCATCTCGAAGTACTGGCGGCCGCCGTAGGGGCCGTCCCCAACTTCGTGGGGTGGGCCGCACGCCACTTGACACGTGAACTCGTGGACGAGTTGCAGGGATTGATCGGACATTGTACGCTCCAGAACGCTACTTTCCTAAAAGCACTTGCGGGTCGCCGGTGAACCAAGCGTTGTCGATGACGAGGCGACGCATACGCCAAAGCCTTTCGTCTCTGATGAGTTTCACCTCGTACCAGTTCATCATCCGGCATTGTCGGGAATGGTCGCCCCGAGGGAAGTGGGTGGCGTCGACCAATGTTCGCAACCGGGCGACATCTCCTTCGACATGGACGCGTCCGTTCGTAATTACGTGGCTGGTCGTCTGTGATCCGGCGTTCGCGCTCAAGAAGCCGACCACCGTCTCGTGCCCGGTCAACAGCGGGAAGTTGAGACCCATCTTGCGACCGCAGGGACCAAAGTCCACCACAATGTCCTCACTAAAGGCCGAGGCGATCAGAGCCGGGTCGTTGTGGTCGACGCCGGCACCGAAACGGTAAAGGGCATCCATGACCTCCAAGTGGTCGCCAGCGGACGCGATGGGATTCTGATCAATAATCATGGTTGATTTTTAACTGGGATGATTGAATTTGGATTTCGGCATCACTTCACTACGGCTTGCTAAAGTCGATTTCGAGTCCGTAAATGTGTCGTCCGACTTCCAGGCATTCCGAAAGCTCATTGCGTGTCCGCTCCTGCATGCGCGCCTCGCACTTTTTCACGGCCTCCGTGACCTCGGCGGTCGGATTGGCCACTAAGCCGTCGGCCAGTTCGAGCGAGTCGAGCAGTGCAAGGTTCACCCCCTTGCCGGTGAACGGCGGCATGGCGTGGGACGAGTCGCCGACCATGGCAAGACCTGGCCGCGTCTCCCACCGGTAGTCCGGTGGCATCACGGACAGAGGCCAGCGATGGAAATTGCCGTCGACTTGTGTCAGCATCGTCAACAGCTCGGGCGACCAATCGTGATAAGCGGAAGTGATGGCATTGAGGACGGCCTTGCTGTCGTCGAGCGCGAAGCCTTGCGCTGCAGGCCAGTCCTGGGCAACCACCATCGAGTAATAGAGAAGGATCAAGTCGCGGGAGCAGCGTTGCACGAAAATGGTCTGGTGATGGTCGGCGAACATCACCGAACCCTCGCCCAGAAGGTCCGACAGTTCGGAGCCGCGCCAAAGCTCCTTGCGGATCACGCCCGCGAGCATTGTCATGCCGGTGTAGCGCGGGCGAACCGATGTCAGGCAGGGTCTGACGCGGGAGCCGACGCCATCGGCGCCAACGACGAGATCCGCGGTGACGGGCGCTTGATCTTTAAACTCCAGGCGCCACCGGCCGTCCGCCTCGGGCAAGACATCGTTGACGGCGTGGCCCCAGGCGATTGTGTCGGGAGCGAGCGAACCAAGCAGCATCTGCCGGAGATCGCCGCGGTCGATCTCCGGGCCGGCCTCCTCGTGGGTTCCGGCTTCGCCCGCAGGGTGCGGCTTGCCTCGCGAATCCAGCATCTTGAAAGCCTTGGCGTCACTACGCGAGAGGCAACGGAATTCCTCCATCAACCCAGCCTGTTCGATCGCCCGTTGACCGGCGTTCTGGCGCAGATCGAGGCTGCCGCCTTGCGATCGCGAGGTCGGCGAGGCGTCGCGCTCGAAGACCTTCACGGAAAAGCCCTGTGTTTGTAATAGCCGCGCCAACATCGTACCAGCTGGGCCCGCTCCGACGATGGCGACCATACCGCCGTCCCGTAGCTCTTCGCAAGATTTCATGATAGTCCCTCATAGTTCCTTTGGATTTGGTTGCGCACCTAGACGGGTGCTAGGTAATCAGTGCGCGTGACCAGGGTCGTCTAGACCCCAGTTCGTTCAGCAATGATATTTTTCTAATTTTGGGTTCAGCATCGGGCTGGTGGCTTTCTTACGAGTAAGACATTGACAACATATTGTCAATATTGATGATACTATGTTGCCGCTGCTCTGTCAAATATCGGTTTGCATCTTCTGCGTAATGGCTTCCAGAAGTGCCACGGCACGAGTGATTTGTTCCGCGTCAAAGTCTTCGGCGATCGCATTTGTCCACTGCCATTCGCGCTCCAACGCATCGTGATACTTTGTCCTGCCTGCTTCCGTGAGCAGCAAGTGCATCGCTCGCGCGTCGCCGGGATTTTCGGCGAACTCAACCAAACCGTCGCTTGCCATGTCATCAGCGAGTCGTTGTACGGCTTGCCGTGAAAAGCCCATATGTCGAGCCAATTCGCTTACCGTGACGCGCTTTTCAAGTGCGAATAACTCACTTAGCGTTTGCCACCGAGCATTGGTTATTCCCGTACCCCGCATTAGGCGTGTTCCTGATTTTTGCACCGTTGCGTTCATCCGAAGTACGGCGCGAATCAGATCGGTTAAAGCGTTCGACGCGGGCGTTTTTTTCTTATGGTAAAAAGGCACGTTCTTGTTTCCCGCAATTCGGGCATCTATCGTATTATCAGCAAGCATTGCTCTCTACCTTTCTTAATACCACGGACGCCGTGCCTTTTCATCGGGTGCAGGACGACATTGGCCTTTATTGGGGTGAAGTAAGCATCCGTACGTGCAACCCGAAGTCGCACAGGAGAGTGGAATCCTCAGAAAATTCCCAGGCTAGTATCCAAAGCCTGTACTCGCCTAAAGGGGCTTTGTGAGTAATTACAAAGTTTCATAGCTAGAAGGTTAAATGCCCAACCTGAGTAGTAAAGCCATTCACGAAAAGGAGGCTAGGGTAAGACCGACAAGAATAACGCTTGTGAATCTGCATTGAGGCTCTGTCAGATCAGGCTATCGAAAGTGGCTGATACGATAGTGTTAGGAGAGTCACGCAAAATAATCGCGGTAAAAACACTTCAGGTGTGGATAAACTGGTAATTAAAACACCAGAAGCCAGGGGGATATTAGTAGATGCACTACTTAAATTTATCCTTTGGAAACCACTGCCTGCAAAACGGGTGTACATTCTTAAGCCAAATGATAAAAAACGCCCACTATCGATACCGAGCATAATCGATAGATGCCTACAAGCGATTGTAAAAAACGCATTAGAACCCACATGGGAGTCTAAATTTGAGGCTACAAGCTATGGTTTTCGTGTTGGCAGAAGTACCCATGATGCTATTGGAAGAATTTTTACCATAGCACATTCAAATAATAAGAAAAAATGGGTATTAGATGCCGATATAGAGGGTTGTTTTGATAACATTTTTCATGAAGCTTTGATGTCAACCATAGGCAACTTTCCTGCAAGAAAGTTAATTCACCAATGGTTAAAATCTGGGTACATGGATAATAGTGGATTTCATAACACCAAAGCGTGAGTACCGCAAGGCGGAATTATTTCACCTTTATTGGCTAATATAGCTTTGCATGGAATGGAGTCAGCATTGGGTGTTAAATACAAAAACGCGGTGAAATAATTAGTAATCGTGCTATTGTTCGATATGCCGATGGCCTGGTTGTGTTTTGCGAATCCAAAGAAGATACAGAAAAAGCCAAATTGGTTTTGAATGAATGGTTGGATAAGAAAGGTCTTAAACTCTCCGAAGAGAAGACTAAAATTGTCCACCTATCTGAGGGCTTTGACTTTCTTGGTTTCAACATAAGACACTATGCAGTTTCCGATAGCAAAACGGGATGGAAACTGTTAATAAAACCTAGTAAAAATCTGTGCAAAATATACGGGATAAACTGAGGCAAGAGTGGCAAAAAATAATTGGTCACAGCGCCAATGCAGTCATAGAAAAACTCAACCCTATTATTAGGGGACAAGCTAACTATTTCCGCATAGGTGTATCCTCTGAAACATTTACTAAATTAGATAAATGGATGTTTCATAGAGAATATAGATATGCCCAGCGCACACACCCAACCAAAAATTGGAATTGGTGTCAAAAGAAATACTGGGGTAGATTAGACTTGGAAAGGCAGGATAACTGGGTTTTTGGAGACAAACAAACTGGTAAATACCTGTTGAAGTTTTCCTGGTTTAAAATTAACAGACATATCTCATCACAGACACTGGCTTTGGTGCAGTGACTAAAAAAAGGAAAGCCTAAAGTATCGACGGCTAAATGCCTTTTAATTCCGTTTGTAGCTTTGTAAAAACAAAATCCCTTCGACTCTACACTGGCATGCAAAGTTGCTGTGACAGAGTACTAGCTACATCGCTGGACAACCTGTGGTGATCGATGGTGGATACACAACAAGCTAAAAGGCAAAACCATCATGTTCATAGTATTAGCAACTCTCAGGAGCAAGGAATAATTCCTTGGTAGAGAGTTTAGCTGCTTGAAACTATTTCGGCTCGTACAAATGCCGGGTGGTCATGAGGTGATAGTTTCCAATCCGGTCGGTCTAGCAGAAAAGATTATTGTGGCAGGACGCGCCTAGCAGTGAAATTTCAAATAAAACTAATACCATTAGAATCTGACGAATCATTGTAAGAATCTGAAAGAAGTTGAGCGTTGTAAGTCATTACACTCAAATTAATGCAACTGGTTTTACAACAAGAGGTTAACATTATGCTGCTTGAAAATAAAGTGGCTTTAGTTACAGGAGGAACATCGGGCATTGGTCGGGCAACTGTGATCGCTTTTGGGGCTGCGGGTGCAAAAGTGGTGTTCTCTGGGAGACGGGAAGCAGAAGGTGAAGCCACTGCTGCGATGATTCGCGATACCGGAGCAGAGTGCTTGTTTGTGCGATCGGATGTATCGAGTGAAACGGATATTAAGGCACTGATAGAGAAAACAGTCGCAAGTTACGGAAGGCTAGATTTTGCCTTCAATAACGCTGGGTTTGGTAGACCTCCAAAGCCACTACACGAGCAGTCTGTTGAAGACTTTGACAACATGATGGCGACTAACCTGCGGGGTGTGTTCTTATGCATGAAATATGAAATTCAACAGATGCTGACTCAAGGAGCAGGGGTCATCATCAATAACTCTTCAGTAGCGGGATTGATCGCGGTGCCTGGATCTGGACCTTATACTGCGAGCAAACATGCTGTGATGGGTCTCACTCGTTCTGCTGCGCTCGATTATGCCAAGCAAGGGATTCGCATTAATGCCGTCAATCCTGGCTATATTCGCACAGAAATCGTGACTCCTAATAGCTTCCAAGAGATGGGTGTGACTTTAGAGCAGTTTGAGTCGATGGTATCGTCGAGCGTCCCAATGGGGCGAATGGGTCAACCTGAAGAAATTGCTGCAACGGTTGTGTTCTTATGTTCTGATGCTGCAAGCTAC
Source organism: Nostoc sp. MG11 (assembly GCF_014904695.1). Classification (GTDB taxonomy): domain Bacteria; phylum Cyanobacteriota; class Cyanobacteriia; order Cyanobacteriales; family Nostocaceae; genus Komarekiella. Next base: position 20,003 of record NZ_JACXXN010000042.1, read on the forward strand.
ATCACAGGTCAGTCTTTCGCGATCGATGGTGGACTCATGGCGGGCTAATTTAATGAGCGATTTTATGTCAACTTTTGTCTTGGTTCATGGCTCATGGCATGATGGCTCTGCTTGGAACACGGTCATCCAACATTTAGAAGCGAAGGGACATCAGGCTTTTGCACCCACGATCGCGGGTCATGGTAAAGGCATGAATAAAAACGTCAACCATGCTCAATGTACGCAGTCGATCATTGATTACATTGTTGATAAAGACTTAACCGATATTGTCCTACTCGGACATAGTTTCGGCGGCACAATTACTATGAAAGTTGCCGAAGCAATTAGCGATCGCATTCGGCGACTCATCTTCTTGGATGCCTTTGTCCTCAATGATGGTGAGAGCCTCAAAGATAACCTTCCATTCCCCTCTCAAGAGCTATTCAATGATCTAGTTGAAGCATCGGGCGATAATACAATCATGCTGCCGTTCGATATTTGGCGAGAAACATTCCTCAACGATGCTGACCTCGACCTGGCGAAATCGAGCTACGCGCAATTATCGCCTGAACCGTATCAACCGTTTATTGACAAATTAGACCTGAAGCAGTTTTACTCGCTGCCCATTCCTAAAAGTTACCTCTACTGTACAGAAGACAATGCCTTACCTCAAGGGGAGTGGGGATGGCATCCCAGGATGTCTAGTCGCTTGGGGCTATTTCGGCTCGTGCAAATGCCGGGTGGTCATGAGGTGATGTTTTCTAACCCTGTTGGTTTAGCAGAAAAGATTATTGTGGCAAAACGTGATTAGCAACACTATTACTGATCAGATTTACATGAAAACGCAGGAGGAATTTCAAATGGCAACAAAGGTGAATCGGCAGTGGCGGCTTGTTTTGCGTCCCGTAGGTTTGATCGCAGAATCGAATTTTGAATGGACACAGGAGCCCGTACCCATGCCAGGAGAAGGGCAAATCTTCGTCCGCAACATTTATCTGTCCCTTGATCCAGCCAACCGAGGATAGCAATAGGAGTCTCTCATGGAACGGTATTTAGGCGCATTTGAACATTTATATTGGCTCTACAACCAGTTTTATTCGATAGATTTTGCCACCGTTGCGAAACTTCAGGGGCAGTTTAGTGTCGACCAACTTTCGACGGTGCTTAGGCAAGTTCAGCAACGCCATCCGCTGCTGCGAGTCCGCATCACCACTGACGCGATCAGACAGCCTAAATTTGTCGAAACCGACGACGAAATTCCACTGCGGCTGGTCGCGAGAACGGACGATCGGCACTGGCAAGCAGAACTCGAAGTCGAACTGGCTCGCTCATTGAATTGGCAGGTTGCACCTTTACTGCGAGTCGTGCTGCTGCAATCGGGGGCTGAATCCGAGCTGATGATTATTTGCCATCATGCGATCGCAGATGGGCTATCTGGCGTTTATCTGATGCGAGATATTCTCCAAGGGTTAGGAGGCAAAATATTTGAGCGATCGGAACTTTCTGCGGCATTATCGCTCGAATCAGCGCTTCCTGGCATTGCACCGTCTCCAGAAGCGACTGCTAAGCCCACGGACTATCCACCACCCCTGTCTCGTCGTCCCCAACCCCACATTCACACCGTTCTCCTCTCTCCCGAATTCACCCAGCGACTGATCCAACGCAGTCGAGCCGAAGGGACAACCGTACACGGTGCAATCAGCGCGGCGTTCTTGCTCACTCAGCAAGACGTTAAACCCAGCGATGTGTTGCGATGTTTACACCCGGTCAATGTGCGCTCGCAGCTATCTTTGCCGATGCTAGAGGGAGTTGGGCTTTATATTTGCATGTGTATGACGACTCATTCTCTTCAGGCAGATTCCACGTTTTGGGACATTGCTCGATCGGTTAAATCTCAACTCTCACAAATTGATATTGCCCAGCAGTTAGTCGAGGAGCGTCAACTTCGACAACCCACAATGGCAAATCTCACCGATGCCACCGCCTTTGTTGAAGCAACGCAATCGCAATATCTCTGTCAACTGAACGTCACAAATCTTGGTCACATCGATATGGCTCAACAATACGGCAACATTCGGATTGAAGCACTCCATGCACCTGCTGTCACTTCAGGTGTGGTAGAGCGGAATGTTGGAGTTGCGACCTTGGGCGATCGCCTGGCCCTCACGATTTCATCGACACCACTGATGGATGTGGATCGTACTGAGAGCGATCGGGCTGCAACTGCCTTTTTATCGTCAGGAGTCAAGCGTTTAGAGCTTGCAGTAGTACAGGAAGTGGCATCTAAAGTTGCCTGGCGCACATAACATTCTTTTGAGTATCAAATCTCCTAGATCGGGAAGAACAGGAGCGTGTATTGAAAAATTCTTTGCCGAAATCGGTGTTCCAGTAGACGACCCAGAGGCTTCATCACGCCCAGCCACCCCGGAAGCGATCGAGCGAGTTTTGGCAGCAGCCCCCAAGTATGGCATCGAATTCATCGCGTGAATTAGATTACAACGCTCTTTCCTACACAATAGACACCATGAGAAAGCAACTGATCAATCCGCCACAACGTTATGATGGCAGACCGCACGGACTGTCCCACGCTGTTGTCGATACCGCATCGGGTATCGTTTACATTTCTGGTCAAGTTGACTGGGACATGAACCATCAAGTCTCATCCCATACCGTCGAGGGGCAACTCAGGAATGTGCTGACTAACCTAACTATCGTCCTGGATGCAGCAGGAAGCTCCGTAGAGAATTTGCTCCACCTTCGCATCTATGTTCGGGGTGAACTTGGAGAATCTATGGAGGCGATCGCACCAATTCTCGCGCAATTTCTAGCAGAATCGCGCCCCGCTCTTACTGGCATCGGTGTTGCCTCACTCGCCTCAAAAGAAACATTGGTTGAGATTGAGGCAACAGCAGCACTGAAGTAACTCACCAATTGCCATCGATGTTAGAGCGATCGCATTGACAACAAACGAGAAATCATGAAATCTAGACAGAGCATTAGACCTGGCTTCTGCCGACGCTCGCGGACTCGCTACCGCTGCGCTATCCTGCCTTATTTTCCAGGCAGGTCTATTGTGATAGAGTGACTGCAAAAAGCACATAACGCCCATGATTTAGAAGCGTTTTTAGCCTGTTTTACACCTAACTTTCAGGGTGGTCAAGCCAGCCGATCCGGAGAAGGCTGTACACGGAGTTGTCGAATTATGAACGCTTGCTCGACCTGAAACGAAAATGCGATCCGGAAGATGTATTTCGATCGACAGTTGGACATCTCGCACTCAAGGAGGCATGATGAAAACCAGCCAAAGCATCGTTATAGAGCGACTGCAACAAGCACAAAACGCCCATGACCTGGAAGCGCTTTTAGCCTGTTTTGCACCTAATTTTCAGGGCAATCATCCACTCCACCCGGAGCGGGGTTTCCAGGGAATTGAGGATGCCCGTAAGAATTGGTCTACCATGTTCGACAACATCCCAGACTTTTACTCAGAGTTGCTCTGTTCGGCAGTTGAGGGTAACACAGCTTGGGCAGAGTGGTACTGGTTCGGCACCCATCGTGATGGTTCGCAGTTTGGGATGCGCGGGGTGACTATTCTTGGCATACAAGCGGATCAGATCGAGTGGGCACGCTTGTATATGGAACCTGTTTAGGTGTCCAGGCTCGCATGAACATGGACGATCGTGACTGAAGAAAGGCAGGGGGCAGTCCCAATGAAACAAGTTTCACCGCCAAGCATGAAAGTCTCTTTCTCCCCCTGCCTCCTGAATTAAATTTGGACATCATCAATTCAAAGGAAGAAAATTATGTCTGAAACAGTAAAAACGCCACAGATATCAGAAATTGAAGTGCTAGCATCGGGTCTGGATAGCCCCCGGAAGCTGAGTTTTGGCCCAGATGGGGCACTTTATGTTGCCGAAGCAGGACGAGGAGGAACAGGTGCTAGTGTTCCGTCTCCCAGTCAACCGGACGCATCTTTGTTCTATGGTGCAACGGGTGCGATTACTCGAATTCAAAACGGTGTTGCAGAACAAGTCGTAACCGGACTACCGTCGCTGGCATTACCCGATGGATCGGATGCATCAGGTGTCAGTGATATTGAGTTTGATGCCTATGGAAACGCTTATGCGATCGTAGGTCTTGCCAGCAATCCAGCCAATCGAGATGACGTGCTACAAGTTCCCGATTTCAGCCAGTTAATCGCGATCGGTAACTTTGACGGTGGTGCTTCCTGGACAAGGCTGCGGGATTTTGGCGCTTACGAACAAAACAACAACCCCGATGGGCAAGATGTCATTACCAACCTCTATGACTTGTTGATTAAAGACAATACCGCATACGTCATTGATGCAGGTGCTAATGATTTGCTCTATCAGCGAGCCTTCGGCGGCGAAGTGACTCTAAAAACAGTCTTTCCAATTCGTACCACAACCGATCCGCTCACGGGTGAAGCAGTGGTGCGGCAGCCTGTACCTACTTCAGTCGCCGTTGGCCCGGATGGCGCTCTCTATGTCGGCGAATTGACTGGGTTCCCTTTTCAAGCAGAAACAGCACAAGTTTATCGCATCAATGAAGAAGGTCAACCGGAAGTCTATGCAGGAGGATTTACGAATATCGCTGATATTACCTTTGATGACGCTGGCGGTTTATATGTTCTGGAATATGATGCGGATGGAATTTTGAATGGCAGCGACGCAGGTGCGCTGATTTACGTGTCTCCGGATGGCAAAACTCGCACGACGATCGCCGATGATGAATTAACGAATCCGACAGGTCTAGAAATTGGTGCTGACGGTGACATTTACATTTCCAATAAAGGCTTTGTTGCCGGACAGGGAGAGGTACTGCGGTTGAGTTTAGAGCAACAGACATGCTTCGATCCCGACCCGATTTATAACAAGGTGAAGCATTACAGAACCACAATTGCCGCAGATGGCGATCCAGCCGATGTGTATTATCCAGTGCTGCCAAATTCAACGCCGGATCAACTGCCGATCGCGCTGATGCTGCAAGGTGCTCTGGTCGATAAAGCAGACTATTCTAACTATGCACAGGCAGTCGCCAGCTATGGATTTGTGGTCGTGGTTCCCAACAATCAGCGGACGGTAACCGCACCCAATGGTGAAACGGTGACAGGTCTACTTTCTGAGCAAGGGCAAGTAAATGATGTACTGGATCAGATGAAAGTGGAAGATGCCGATCCGACTTCACAGATTTTTGAAATTGCCGATACCGAAACGCTCGGACTCCTGGGACACTCGTTTGGCGGAGCCGTCGGATTAGGCGCAACACAGGACGAGATTTGCATACCCGGAATTTGCTCCCAAGACTACACAATTCCTCCAGAGTTGCAGGCAGGTATCTTCTATGGCACTAGCTTCCGCGATCAGCAAACTGGAAAATTCCTGCCCATCGATAACGAAGGAATCGCAGTCGGGCTGATTCAGGGCAGTTTGGATGGCGTGATTCCACCGATCAATAGTCAAACAACTTACGATCAAATTCTCAACCCGCCCAAAGTTTCAGTTACCGTAGAAGGTGCGAACCACTATGGCATCACCAACGAAGACAACCCTGAGCGGGAGCCAAACAGACCCACCTTAGGCCAAACCACGATAACTGAGACGATCGCACGCTGGAGTGGATTATTTTTGCGATCGCATCTTCTCGACGATCAAGGTGCATTTAATTATGTCTACAGCACTGGCGACAATCTCGATCCGAATGTGAATGTGATTAGTCAAACTCCAGTGTATTGATTCATTCCTCGCCCGGAACCTTACCCTCTACTGCCACAAAAACATAGTAAGTCCATTGCAGTTATGCGGGGAAAATCTTGTATAGCCTACATTGCAACCTGTTTGCATACAGACACTAGCGTTTAACTGCGTCATTAGCCAGTAAGAAAACAAATAGACAACTCACTGAATCGGTGTAGAAGAAATTAGGAAAAAGATGATGAACCAAAACAAAGAGATTTACGATTGTGTCATCGTCGGTGGCGGCTGTGCCGGACTCAGTGCGGCACTCCTTTTGGGCAGAGGTCGCCGCCGAGTGTTAGTCTGCGACAAAGGCAATCCGCGCAACGCTTGGGCGCACGAGTCGCACAGTTTTTTCACCCGCGACGGCATCAGTCCACACGAACTTTTGAGCATCGGGCGCGACCAACTCAAACCCTACAAAAGCGTCGAATTTCAAGCGATCGGTGTCAAGGAAATCAAACCATCCGGCAACCAATTTGGGGAAGAGCTGGCGAAGCTGTCACTAAGTACAAACTAAACGGTTCAGTTTAAAAACAGGGTATAACCATAGATGTTTATTTAAGGAAAAGGCGTTTTTATAATCTTGGATACTATGAGAGTGAATATTTTCAATCACCTCTTGAGTCAAGCGATCGCATACAGTCATGCTGACCTTGCGGCACGCCTTCATAGCGATCGCATTGCAGGTTCCATCTGAGTACCTGGATACCGTTATCCGGGGTGTACCCATGTCTGCAACCGATGTCCTCAAATTTTGTCCTCACTGCTGGACTCCCGGAACAACTCTTGAAGAAATCTGGTTGTTGCCGCGATCGTAGTTCTGTTTCTTGTGCGGTACTGGCTTACGTAATAGTTGCGCTCAGTGTAATGAGCCGATTACCTCTTTAAAATTTCGTTTTTGTCCTTACTGTGGCTTTTCATATAAGGCATCTAAGGATTCTGAATCTTAAAGCTAGTCATGAAAATATTAGGCTCACCAGTGCTACTTTGGTAGGCTTTGAACTGGCTCCATGTATAGCCGCGCCCATGCGATCGTGTTTTCTCTTAGTCCAACAACGGCAGCAAAGTCAGTCGGGCAAGCTACATACACAATGTTCTGAGGTTGGCTGATGACTAAACGGTAGGAGGATGGAAAATCTCCCCAGGCACTCTCAATGATTTCAATTAATATCGACCTTCAGCACAAAATCAAACTCCGATCCGTCATATCAGCCCGTGCCAGCGAGCACCATCACGGGGATTGTGGGCAGGTTGACGACAGCGTGGACGACAACGGCGGGCCAAACCGATCCGCTGCGGCGGTACACCTCGGCGGTGACGAGACCGACCACCAAGGCGGCGGGGAAGACGTTGTTGAAGCCGTGCATGAGGGCGAAGATCAGGGTGCTGCCCACGACCCCGATGAACGGACCGTAGCGTAGCAGTGCATTAGTGATGACACCTCGAAAGAGCAGTTCCTCGCCGACAGGCGTGACGAGTCCGAGCAACACTGTAGCCAGAACTAAGGACAGCACTCCGCCACTGCCACCCTCGGCGTACATACCCTGGACGTTGGCGCTGTCCCCGGTGATCTGAATGTAGGTCAGAATTGCCAGACTCTTGAGCACGAAAGCGACCAGTCCAGCCCCGACCCCGATGAGCATCCACCGCCCGGAAACTCGGTGCACACCAAAGGCGCTCAGGCAACGAATCCGCACCAGTGCGGCTGCTGCGAACCCGGCAATTCCGGCGATGCCGGAGAGTGCGGTAAAGACCAGTCCGTAGAATACGAGATCGAGTTCAAATCGCCCAAGTTGTGAGCCAATCCCGAACCCGACGATCGCCAGGACGACGAGACTGACAACGATCTCGATCCAGCCCGGACGGGAGACTTTGTTTGGTGCGGGTCGCTTCGAGGAAGCAGCGGGGGTCTTTCCCGACTCCCGCGAATAGTTAGAAGACACTTTAGACATGGTAATGAACTCCTAGATTTTCTGTGTCTTAGCTAACTTGAGTGTAGTGAGTTCTAATGCTTGACTTCTTCCAGATTCTTACGATGTCTTATCAGATTCTTATGGAGTTAGCGAACTTGCCTTGGAGTCATTCCGGTGATTCGCTTAAACTGTTGGGTTAAATGACTTTGGCTGGAGAAGCCGACTCGTAAGGCAATGTCTGGGATCGCTAAATCCGTTTTCGACAGCATCAATTTCGCCTGTTCCACGCGCTGTTGAATCACGTACTGATGGGGCGAAACCCCCATTGCTTGCTTAAACAAACTCGCAAAGTAAGTCGGGCTGATGTTAACAACACTTGCCAGTTCAGCCAAGGATAAATCTCGATTCAGATGAGCGTGGATGTAATCGATCGCCTGATGCAACTGGGTACGAGTTAAGCTGCTGTTTTGTGATCCAATCGGTTGCGTTAGGGTCGAATAGTGTCGTAGTAAATGAATCACCAGGATTTGAGTGAGTGATTCGACATATAATTGCCTCATCATCCCGCCTGATCGTAGTACACGTCGCCGACATATTTCTCGATGGCTTCTGCGGGCTGACACTGATTGAACATCAGGTCATAAAATGCCGTGACCGTCTGTTTGTTCTGCTCAAGTTTATCCGTCATTCGTTCTACACCTCACATTACCCAAAACGCCCAACGGCTTAAATCAGCGGCGGCAAAGAAACTCAAACGCAGCGCTAGCGAAAAATAGCCTCTCCGCCAGCTCTTTAATCAATCGAACAGTTTCTTCACCTTCATCAATTCGACGGACAACCACCACCACCTTTGCTTGTTGTTGGGCATAAGCGATCGCAGTTGCACGACCAATTCCTGAAGTTCCGCCAGTGACAGGCGCAACTCTTCCTGAGAGCTTTTGTGACATAGTGCTTTCCTGGTCGAGTTTAGAGATTACAAATTTGATTACGTCTCGTTCAAGCGGCAAAGCCGCCATCAATTTTGAGGCTCGCGCCCGTAACAAAAGCGGCTTCAGGACTGGCGAGATAAGACACCATGCCAGCCACCTCGTCGCCCTGTCCGTAGCGACCGAGGGCAGTCATCTTGGTCATCTCCTTGGCAAAGTCGCTGTCTGCGGGATTCATATCGGTGTCGATCGGACCCGGCTGGATGTTGTTGACGGTGATGCCGCGACGTCCAAGATCGAGGGCAAGACCGCGTGTAAAACTGGCGATCGCCCCCTTCGTCAAACCGTAAATAGAGCCGCCAGCAAAAGGCGTAATATCACTATTGACGCTGCCAATCATGATGATCCGTCCCCCCTCGCCCATGTGACGAACGGCTTCCTGAGTTGCTACAAAAACGCCTTTGATATTCACCGCCACCAATCGGTCAAACTCCTCGATCGAGAACTGGTCGATCGGTGCTATAGCCGCAACTCCTGCGTTGTTGACGAGAATGTCGAGACGACCTAAAACGTTTGCGGTTTCGGCAACAGCGTGTTTTACCGCTTCTACATCGGCACTGTCAGCCCGAATTGCCAAAGCTTTTCCCCCTGCTGCTTCGATATCTCGAACCACCTCATCAGCTTTTTGGGGCGAACTGGTGTAGGTGAGAGCAACGGCTGCCCCATCGTGAGCGAGACGTTTAGCGATCGCCGCTCCTAAACCGCGAGAACCACCCGTTACCAGTGCAACTTTGCCTGCAAGTGTTGCCATCATGACTTACTCTGTTGAGTGTATTACTGCCAAATCAGTATTTTTTACCGATTGGTACATAATAATATCGTCCTTCTCAGAATGTCAAGAAGTTTTATACTGAACGGTATGGAAACGAGAAAGTCTCATAGTGTGCAGGGTCGTCCGCGCGCTTTTAATATGGATGTAGCTTTAGAGCAGGCTTTGCTTCTGTTCTGGCGCAAGGGCTATTTGGGTACATCGCTCACCGATCTGACTGAGGCGATGGGCATTAACCGTCCGAGCCTTTACGCCGCCTTTGGCAACAAGGAGACTTTATTCCGCAAGGCACTCGATCGCTATCGCGATCGGCACACTACGTACGTGCGAGATGCCCTTGAGGAACCTACTGCCCGGAGAGTGATCGAGCGGATGATGCACGGCGTTGTGTATTTAGTGACCAATCCAGACAATCCTTCTAGCTGTTTGGTTGCACAGAGTCTGCTCGCCTGTGCAGATCCAGATGACCCGCTCCATCAGGAATTGGTAGAACGCCGAGCGGCAGACGAGCTTGCTATCCGCGATCGCTTCGAGCGGGCGGTATCTGAGGGGGACTTGCCGCCTGATGCTGACCCTACTGCCCTTGCCCGCTTTGTGCTCACGGTCAACTTTGGCCTGTCCGGGCAAGCAGCAAGTGGAGCCAGTCGCACGGAACTCCTACAAGTTGTTCAGACGGCATTGAAAGCCTGCCCAATATTAGATTAGGTAATAGGTTTAATTATTTCTTTAAATTCAGGCAACCACAAATTTTTTGGGTTTGAAGTTGAATTATTAACCTTGATTTGTTTAATCTCTCGCTCTGAGATCGACCGCTCTTCAAAGGGAATCGCTCAAAGAGATATTAATGCCGACATTCTGCACTTTCAACTGGCACAAGGGGATTAATTCCTGCGCTAACACAGTGGGTAATACTGCCGACAGGTAGAACCGAGAAATTGGAGAATCCAACGGCGATCGTCCGTAAGATTAACGGTTCTGTCGCAAGAATTTCTAATGACGAATGATCTACATCATTCACATTGTTTTATACAGCAATTCCAAAGATCGATTCAATGAACTTCACTTGAGATACATTGTCCCCTCGATCGACTCCGTTCACTTGCCTTTTCTAATCATATTCATTGCTTCAATCCCGCTCAAGGTTCTCCTCGCACTATTAAACGACTTGAACGAATGGCACTAAGTTAAGCGTAAAGCCATGATATAGCTGGCTTTTGGGTGTGGGGTGTAGGATGTGGGGAATTAAGAAGATGTTGAACTCCTTGACGCAACTAAAATTTAATTGTCTTAAACACTACACCCACAAGAGCCACCCCCAACACCCTGCCAAAAGTGGGGTTTCAGCTTTTCGAGCGTGCCATTCCATTTCAGATCAAATGGCAGAATTTTTCACGAATCGTTGCACTCCCCCTTACAAGCTTAAATATTTATATATTTATAGATGCACTAAGTATAAATACAGTATCCTAACCTAAACACAAAGCAAATCACTGGTTTTTATTAGAAGGAATCGTATATGAGCAGAATCCAAATTGATGACTTGCAGCAATTAAACTCTGACTTTATTGAACTTAGCAATGAAGAATTAGAAGCAATTTCAGGAGGTTTTCGAGTGCTAGCAAGTGCTTATTACCAACTTGCTAAAGGGGTGCTATGGGCGGTTAGGAATGGTGGTCAAGTTTATGGTGATAGCGTAGACGACCCTGCTTTGGAGGCTGTAAGGGGTGGTAATATGGGCGCATAAATTCTAAACGCCATAGCCCTTAGCCAAGACAGATAAAACTTTTGCTCTTATATATGTGGTTTTATCTGTCTTACCCTCAAAGCTTGCCACAAAAAATTAACTCCCAGTGTTTAAACACCAGGAGCTTTATAGAGTTTCTGTATAGTACGAAATAATTGTCAATACCTTAGCCAATTTACAAGGGTTCAATACCTGTAGAAATGGGATGAACCAACTTGAAAGCTAATCTATTTATTTCTATAAATACTTTTTTTAAATCAAACTCAACTGCCCACCCCTCGCCCTCACAAGACACTCCTCCTTCAGCCTGACACCGCCCTCATCAACCGCACCCGATAGAACTCCTGCCGCAGCCCCGAAAGTACCCCCAGCAATACCAACTCCGACCATTCGCCTAAATCCTCACCATGCAGAGATACTCGGTAGTACCCGCACGAAGCGCGATCGCATTGCACAGGATAGCCGGACTCGTGCGATTAGACAATGTAGGCTAGAGCCTATGAAAATAAACCGTTTCGGCAGAGCAGAAATCCTCAGCCCCGACCAAATTAATCTCCTATTTACTGAGGGGTTTGTCAACCCACGCGATCGGGCTTTGTTTGACGCGTGCCTTTATGCTGCCTGCCGAATCAACGAAGCCTGCACATTGGCGGTAAAAGATGTGTTTGGCAGCAATGGTGTCAAGGGGGTGTTAGTATTACGCTGCGTCAACACCAAAGGCAAGCGAGACACCAGGGAAATCCAAGTTCATCCCAAACTCAGGCAGTATCTAGAAGAGTACAACCCTAACCGCCGCAAGGAGTTCTTGTTTCGCGGTCGGCATGGGTTGGGGCATATTCATAAGGTCAGTGCTGACAAAATCCTCAGAGATACCTGTGTGCGGCTGGACATTGAGGGCGTTAGTACCCATAGTTTCAGGAGGACTGCGTTAACCAGGATGAGCGATGCCGGGATACCGTTGCGCCACATTCAGGAAATATCGGGGCATCGCACTTTGGCAGCTTTAGAGCGCTATCTGGGCCGCAAAAGTATACCAATGCCAATTACTAATGCTGCTGCGGCAACTGCTGGTGCTGTCACACTAGCAACTCCTGCTGCTGCTATACCTAGACCGATAATAGCTAAACCGCCAGCATCCGGATCTAGTCCTCCTACAACCAAATTCTGTTCAAAATCGTTAAGTTCAATCAAGTCAACAGAAGAGTCTGTAGAATTTTTATCTGATTCTTTGATGTCATAAATTTTAATTTTGGACATAACGCAATTTTAATCTTATGTTCGTTTCTATAAAAACATGACTATAAATATCATGGCAATATTTATACTATTCTCAATCAAAATTTATTCGTACCAAAATTGTTTTAGTTTTGTTCCATCTGTTTTCACCCAAATGATTGTTACATATCCACAAGGTCAGTGCTGACAAAACCCTCAGAGCTGAAGGGGTGACAAAGGGGCTGAAGCCGAATAAATATAAGAGTGTGACCGTTTTAGGATAAAAAAAGATAGGTCAGGTATTCTCAACAAGACCTATCAAATGATAATTTTACCTAAATTCTACCAAAACTACTTTGAAAATCTACTTACACATGCACAGTACAAGATGCTCGAAATCTTAATCATGCTGTTGCAGTTTCATAAAACAGTGACGATTGAGAAGCTCTCATCTGTATTTCCCCAACCGATAAAATTTGAAAGTCGGCGACGCAGTATTCAGAGGTTTTTATTGTTGCCGCAGTTATCAATTCAATTCCTCTGGTTTCCAGTACTAAAACGATGGGTCAAAAACAACCGAAAATCAGTGAATAAACAACTGATATTTGCCATTAATAGAACACAGTGGCGCGATGAAAATGTGTTTGTAATCAGCTGAATTGAACACAAAAGAGCCATACCAGTTTACTGGATATTATTACCAAAAAGAGGATGCAGTAATTTGAGCGAGCAGAAAAGATTAATCCGCCCATTGCTACGGTTGTTCAAAGGATATCGAATTCTTGTACTGGCAGACAGAGAATTTCATAGTATAAAACTGGCTCATTGGTTACACAGTGAGGGAATTGACTTTGTGCTGCGTCAAAAACAAGGCACCTATATTCGCCAAGAAAATGAATCATATCAAAGCTTACAATCTTTGGGATTAAATCCTGGTATCTCGTTCTTTTTAAACAGGATTCAATCTACCAAGCAGAAAGGTTTTGGAAAATTCAATTTAGCCGGATATTACAAGCGCAAATATCGTGGCAAGCTAGAGCCTGCGGGCTGGTTTTTACTCACTAACCTTGACAGCCTCAAAGATGCAATTAAAGCATTTAAGTCGCGAAGTGGTATTGAGGCGATGTTCGGTGATTGCAAGACTGGGGGCTATAATCTCGAATCTACTTATGCTGATGGCCAACGCTTGATAGCATTGATTTTATTAATTGCTATTGCCTATACTTGTGCTATTTTAGCTGGTCGTAATTCTCGCTCTTTGGGACTACAAAACTATGTTGGTCGTCTGAAAGAATTAAAGCGATTACACCGCCGACATAGCGCATTTTGGGTCGGTTTGTATGGTCGCTTTTGGCGAAGTTTCCGCAGTGGGGATTGGTGACGGTAGAATTGAAAAATAAAAAAGCTTAAAATTTGTCTTTTTTATTCAAATTCAGCCAAATTGTGGAATTCCCTTCCATCAAAACGCAAAACCCCCACTAGTGCTTCAGAGGACGACAGCACTGTAGTGATCGTTTGGGCGGGGATGGATGGGGTACAGCTAGTTTAAATTTCCAGCTGACTCAACAACTTGTTTCAACTCTTCAAAGGTGATACTACCGTCTTTATCTCCATGCATAGCTAGCAATTCCTGGGGACTACTGACACCTGTTTCGGCTGAGATGATTGCGCTTAAGCCAGGGCTGAAAAAAAGCTCATTTATAGAAACTTTGCCATCAAGATCGGTATTTAAGATATTAAAAAGAGATCGAAGCTCCTGCTCGGTTGCCATAATTTTTTATCTGAATTAATTTTTTCAATTTAATCTCTCAAAATTTTGACAAAGACACAAGAACAGTTAAGAAAAACTTAATCACTTATTCCTAATCGCTTTCGGAGTTCGGCTTCTATTTGCTCACCTGTGATTGCTGGCACTCAACGCTATTGACGCGGTTGTTGGCAGAAAATTCCTGGTAAATGATTGGAAAGGGTGAAATCACCGGAGGCTGTGTTTGTGGCAGCTTGTAAGGAGGGGAGGAAACCGGAAGCACAACAGGCCAAGTCTGCTACGGTGGGCGCTTGGTTCGAGTGGGCTAGGCAGCAAAGGATTGTGATTGCTATGTCGGGGGAAGTTGTGTACACGCCGGATGGTGAGGCTGTGGCGTTGGCAGAGATGATGCGGCGGTATCCGATGCAGAGGTAGGGTTTATATAGGGTTTGCTGAAAAAGCAGGAGGCTGTAAAGCAAGGTTATTCATTGGTCTTTAAAGCCAGGTTAAACTAACAAAAAAGCATTTGCAATTAAAAAACACTCGTTAAGAATCTGTGTGACTTATCTTGATGGACTACTTTGGACACAACAAAGCTGGCTTGAGCAAGCCAGTAGTTGGATTAATTGTGAGTTACATCAAAAAGACATCAAACGCATTGATTCAATTAAGCAGCTTCGCGTTCGTCACTGGTCAACAGTTCTGCAAATACCCACAAGCATCGGTAACATTTATTTCAAAGCAGTTGTATCAGAGCTTGCTTATGAAGCCGCACTTAGCCAAGTTCTATCGCATCGGTATCCTCAATGTATGCCACAAGTTTTAGCGATTAATGGGGAGCAAGGTTGGCTACTTATGCTTGATGGAGGGATGATGCTTCAGGACACTCTGAAAATTGAAGATGACATTAAACATTGGCAGAATCTTTTACCAGTCTATACAAAATTGCAACAGGATTGTACCAAATATCTTAATGAGTTTCTGGAACTGGGTGTGCCTGATCGTCGTTTAGCAATCTTGCCTGTTAGGTTTCAACAACTGCTAATGGATACCGAAACGTTAGGGCTGAATCAGCCTGGTGGAATTAATCTACTCGAATATCAGTGTTTACAGAATCAGGCTAACTTATTAGTTAAATTATGTGAAGAACTAGCGACCTTTGGTATACCAGAAACTTTGCATCATGGTGACTTACACGATGGGAACATCTTTATTTGCGATGGAAATTACTTGTTTTTTGACTGGGGTGATAGTAGCATCACTCATCCTTTTTTCAGCCTCCATAGTACCTACGATTGTTTGAAGAGGAGATTTAAATTAGCAAAAAATTCATCTTGGTTTGAGCGACTCAGAGCTTTCTACTTAGAACAATGGGCTGAATATGAGACCAAGGAAAGACTGGAACAAGCGTTTGAGCTTGCTCAACAATTGTCTCCTATTGTTGCAGCTTTGAGGTGGCTGCCAGTTTTATCCACAATGGATGCAATCCATCGAAACCAATACATGGAAGCAATTCCAAATTTGTTAAGGGAGTTTCTAAGCATGATCTCAGTTCGATGAGGATAAGTAAGCTGTTGTGAATCTACTTCCCATCCTGCTGCTCGTAGCTGGGCATCGATGAGGCGACGTGTTTCTCTCTCATCCAGGTCAATATCCCCTGCTTATTGTGGTGATCGCTTATCATAGAAAGAGATTGCGCTTGAAAGCGAGTTATACCTTATGTCTGTGACAATCAAAGACTTAGAACAATTACAGTCACAGAATCCCGATTGGCAGATGGAGCTAGTAGAGGGAAACGGAAAACGGCTAGCTGGATGGTGAAGAATTTGCATTGTAGCAGGATCAAAGAATTTTGGGAGAAAGCCAATTCGGAAAACCAACAACCAGATGCTAAAAAACGAGAACCAAATGCTGAGATTTCAGAGAAAGATGCTGGCTCTGAAGAAATGGGTGCTTTAAATCAAGCATCTATTTTAGGAAAAAGTCAGTCAGAGCAAGGGTTACAGGAAACCTCACGAACTCTTTTGAAGAGTTCGTGAGCTGTGTCTCTGACACGCTTTCAACAAACTGAGGCGACGCGACCCCCAAGGGAGCGTGAGCCGTCTCCTCACAGTGCAAAATCTCATAAAGCGTGTCAGAGAATGAAGTTGAGTTACCTGTGGTAACGGACTGCACATCGCTAACGCTTGTAGATGCTGCACGAGTCAATCTGCTTCGTTGTCAGAAGAAAATCAGGATTGTGGTGTTGAGCCGAAAGACTGTCATGAGGGTACTTGTTCCGCCGCGCCCATCGCACAAAATTTAACTGATTTGGTTGAACTTGCCCAAGCAAGCCTTCCCACTTCGTTAAAGACTGAAAACTCGGTTTCGGGTATAGAAGTCAAAGCAGATCATGAGGATGAAAATTCCGCCGCACCTGTGCCAAATCCTGAAAAGTGGTCACATGAGGCTATAGTTGCAAGGTCAAATCTGTGACCAGAACGTATGCAGAAACTCAAACGAAATTAAACAACGATGTCTAACCATGTATGTAAATGGCATTGGTTTTCGTGCTATTGAGCGGCTGACTGGAGTCAATCATAATATGGTAATAAATTGGGTAAAAGAAGTCGCTCTAAAATTACCAGATGCACCAGAACATTCAGAAATTCCTGCTATTTGCACAAGTCGATGAACTTGAAACTTTTGTGGGTAAAAAAAAACAAAATTTGGCTGTGGACAGCAGTAAACAATAGTCTTCCAGGTATTTTAGCTTGGACTCTAGGAGACCGTAGTGCCAAAACCTTTGCCAAACTGTGGAATAGGATTAAATGTTGGAAATGTTATTTTTACGTTACAGACGGATACCCAGTTTATCCATGTTTTATCGATGATTGTGACCAGATAATAAAAAAAACCTACATGACACTCGTGATGTGAGAAAATACCAGATTAAGACATTATCTAGCACGCCTTCATCGCAAAACTCTTTGCTATTCTAAATCAGAAGAAATGCTTAAACTATCAATTCGATTGTTACTCCACTACCTCCATTATGGATTTTTACCCTTAGTAGCCTAATTCATCCCGCAACTATGCAACGCCTAGAATTTATAGCACTTTACTCAAAGTTATTGCTCACAAGGCTGTTCCTGACCGTCCTGCTAGAAACGAACCACGAGTTCGTAAACGTCGTCTGAAAGCCAAACCACGGCATGAATTACGCAAACAATTGCAAACTGCTTAAACCGCAAGTGTTTCAGCTTTTCTTAGTGCCATTCGGTTCTGATGCTTTGCTACCAGGTCAGATCTATCCTTTCTATCGCTTTCCTGCTAAGGTACGGTTAGAACAACAATCAATTTTAATTAATAGGCGTAAGGTATCTCTGCAATCTGGGATGTCAGTCAGTGGTAATATTAAGCTACGAGAGCGAACGGTGATGAGTATCTTTACCGATATGTTTAGTTCTAGTGTTGAAAGCCTCAAGTTTGTTCGTTAATCTTTAACTATAAAGAAGTAACGCTGAGGAACAGGGTTGGCTCCAATTAAGTCAAGATGACTGATCTGAGAGGGAGATACCGAGAATGCTTTCTCAACGTCTTCAACGCTTTTTCATTATCACTCTAGTGTTCTTGCTATTTTTAACAATAGCTAGCGGGATTTTTGCATACCAAGTTTCACCATTAAGAGATCCGAATTTTCAGCCCAATAGTGCAAATGGAGGTTCATTAATCCCTTGGATGAAAGGTGTCACCGAAGGGCATTGGTCATCAGGAGCTAATGTATTAGCATTTTTAGTTTCTACAAATCTCACGCTCATTAGTTGGCAACAAGGGATATTTAGTCAAGGTTATAATAAATGGCTACGTTTTATCCTGATAACAATTACATCAATAATGTTCTTTGTTTTTTTCTGGATTATATTTATGCTTCATTTATTATCACAATGGTTAGTTGATTAAACTACCTATTTAATCAAGCTCAGGCAGTGTAACTAAATGCTGAATCACTGAACAGCGCTATAAAGAGGTAAAGTATTTCTTTTGTTGAAACCACTCATGGAACTTAACTAAAAAGTCATCGCTAACTAACCAACCTTGCTTCACATAAAAACCAATAATTTCTACTAATTCCTGATTGGTCTTTTGCTTATATTTTTGGCACTTAATACTCTCGAAGTATTCTTCTTGAAGTGCCTTCTTTTATGCCCAATCTGCCATCTCGCCTATAATTATCTTCCAGTTTCAGTAACTACGTGTGTAAGGCAATGCAGCACCCAATTTCTGGGAGTCGCTAATCTCAGGTAGGGAATAAGTGCTGGTGATACGATGGCGTAACCGCCCGCCTTCTTTTGATCGCTTCACTACCTTCATCGCAACTTCTTTACCTTAACTTCTGCTACTACTAATCCTTTAGAATTATTGTTTTCTATCAATCCTTTGGAATTATCAAATGCAAAAGTGTAATGAGTCACTTCAAGAACTTGATAGTCAGGGATGTCATAACGACAAATACTCAGATAAATAGATTCTCCAACGCAAGGAACTCTCACAACATGAGTAGGAAACTTTTCAATCACACTGCCGCATTCATTGACAACTTGAATTGAAACTCTGTACATATTTCTACATCCTTATTTGCTTGGCGGCTAAAAACCTTGCTTCTGAGTAGAATCACCACACAGATGAAGCGAACGCATTAGATTAGCTGCTGTTAATTTAGAGCAGTTTTATTGTTTTTCAGGTATTTCATTTAAGGTTAATAACTAACTCCTTTCAAAAATTCCTCAAAACTCTGATACACGCTTTCATCCTGGCGTAAATCATCAATATTAAACTCTTTCTTCATCAACCCGAAACGGAACATCACATTTGAGCAACAACCGCCACGAACAGTATTCTCTAAAAACAGAACTGCACCAAAACACAATTTGGAATCAGAAGTGATTCGACCTTTTAAGGAATCAGAATAATCTACTGTTTTGTGACAATAGAAGGCTTTATCGTAGGTAATTCCGTTTAGAATATCATGCGCTTTTTCAGGAGAAAGCGCATAAGCTACAGATTTTTAAAACGGACAGTCCTTATACCAATTCACGAAAAATCTGATGCGAATAAAGCATCAAGAATAAAACCCAACCTGTAATAGAAGCAACGATTGATGTGTTTAATTTCTCCAAACGCTTCCAGATAAATTGCCTCAATTCGTCTAATGTGACAAAGCTTTCCCAAGCTAAATGTCTTTTAACTTCCTCCCATAATCGTTCGATTGGATTAACTTGTGGTGAAGCTCGCCGGGTAGAGTATCTACCCGGCAGACTTCACGTGTATGTGGAGGTTGAAACAATAAAATTATATTCTCTGGTATCTGAAGATGCTGACTAAAATGAAAAGCTCCGTTATCTAACTGAATAATATGGATATCTTGAGCATAAGTAGCTGAAAACTTTTCTAAAAATATATTAAAACAAGCTGCATTTAAATGAGAGAATTCCCAAACAAAATACTCACCAGTTAACGGTTCTACTAATCCATATAAATAAAAATTCTCCCATTTCCATTGCATGATACCGATAGGCTTAGTAGCAAAGTTGGTAATTAATCTACTCGCTTCAGTCTTCAACCCCACACGGCTTTCATCCTCGCTCCAATATCTAATTTTTCTTTGTCTATCTATTGGTGGTATGACATATTTCTTAATTACTTCTAGGTATTGCGGGAGTTTTTTTTAAACTCTTCTTTCGCTTCGGGCTGGTGTTTAACGCCTACTGCTCGCGGCACTTTTAGCTTCGCTTTCATTTGATAACGCACTGTATCATGTACTACTTTATATGACGCTTCTACCCCCTCCACCGCTTTTAACCATGTTCGTATTTCTTCATAACTTTTAAATCCCTGCGGGTCATCCAGTTCTTTTGAAAGTTGCTCTCTTACCTCCGTGTTAATTATTGGTGGTTGCCCTGAACCTTTTTTTCTTGATACCAGACTGGTGATTCCCGATTCTGTATAAGCCTTTAACCACCTTTGTACTGTCGCGCTTCCTCTTCCCAACACCACCGCCAAATCTTGTATTGTCTTTACCTGACTTATTTTCAGCAAGTACAATGCTTGAATACGTTCTTTCCCTAACGCTGTTTTTTGTTGTCTCAACAGATTATATAATTCCTCTGCTGATTCCAATATTTCTACTTTAGTGATTCCAGCCATCTTTACTGGTTAATATTTAGTCCTCAATTATCTGTATCAGATTTTTAGTGAAATGGTATAAGCGTCGGTGACGGCGATACAATACGTGTGAGAACTGGCAACAAAACTGTGACTGTGCGTTTAGCTTGCATTGATGCGCCTGAACTTAAACAAAGTCCTTGGGGACAGCAATCAACACTCAGACTTAAACAGTTGCTACCAGTAGGACAAACAATTACTCTACGTCCAATTGAAATTGACAAATACAAGCGCACTGTTGCAGAGATTTATGTGGGGAATCGTAGTATCAATGTCAATATGGTGCAAGAGGGACAGGCTGTTGTGTACAAGCAGTATCTCAAAAACTGCCCAGAATCTAAAGATAGTCTATTGCAAGGCGAAAATAGAGCCAAACAACAGCATTTAGCTTTTTGGAGTCAAGCTAATCCTGTGATGCCTTGGGATTTTCGCAGAGGCATTAAAAAGACAACTTCCCAACCGACTCAACCCCAGCAACAGAATACCTGCGATCCTTCTTACCCTGACTTTTGCATTCCCACCAATTCACCCGATTTGAATTGCCGAGATATTACCCAACGAAGATTTAAGGTGCTGCCACCTGACCCTCACGGCTTTGACCGAGATGGGGATGGCATCGGGTGTGAACGGTAGAAAATTTAAGAACAGTCAGCTATTAGCCAGTCAACTTAATCACACCTTGGTTCACTAAATATTCAAACTGAGAATAGTGCTGTGTTTGCTCTCGCAACAACTTAAGTTGCTCGTAGGTAATAATGTGTAATCCTGGACGGACAACATAACCTTCAATAATGATGCTTTGGGGCTGCTGGCTATCGGTGCGTTTGTAGGTAATTGAAGGCATATTTGCAATCATATAAGTCAGAACTGATCACTAGAAGAGAGTTTGACTCTTCACTCTATTACAGCTTACACAAGTTCCGATATTAGGTGAGTATAGTACGAGCGAATACCGAAGCGCACAAAGGACTCCCAGAAAAGCAATACTTGTGGGGTGCGGGTTTTATGAATAGGGAGAAGCAAAAGATTACGTTACGATAGAATTAGGCAACAAAGACGTGTTTAGTGAGCATAACTGACACTTTACAGGTTTGAAATAAATCGGAGTTAAACGTTATCGGAATTCAAAAGCAATTAATTAACTCGCAAATCAAGTCACATCAAGTCTTCTTGATTGACCACGAGAATAATAATCGTGGTTTGACCAACACACATGAGGCGCTACAGCTAGCCGAGAGCCTTGAGCTTGACCTAGTTCTAGTCTCTGAAGGTAAAGAGACTCCAGTCGCAAAGATTCTTAACTATGGCAAGCTTCAGTATCAAAAGAAAAAGCGTCAGGCACAGAGTGCTAGACCAGTAGTAAAAGAAGTTCGGTTCGGTCTAAATGTGGGTGTGGCTGATTATAAGTTACGCATTGAACAAGCAATTGGGTGGTTGAGTAAAGGCGATTCCGTGAAATTTGCTGTGCGTTTACGAGGTCGAGAACATCAATATCGTGAGCAAGCTGGAGAATTACTAGACCGGGTTGTAACTGATCTTAGTTCAGTAGGTAAAGTCCAGTCGCTTGATAAACGCTCACTAATTGCTCTAGTCATTCCTGCCTAAATTAATTTTTTAGAGATATAGTGACGTTCTGCCGCGTTACATTCGCAGAGTCAACGGGGAAGAACGTCACATCAGCATTTTCATGCCTCACTCGGAAACTGCCGCATCATCGAGAGCAACTCCACCGTTTCCCCATCTGGCATATAAACAAGCCAGTCGGATTGTTGTACCAACCATCAGCGATCGCACCCTGCACATTGGTAGTGTTTCGATAAATAGTAGTCAGTTCCGCTTTGCGCTGATACTAATAGTGGCAGTGAACTATTGTGTTTGTCAACTAGAAGTTGCATAATATGGCAAGTCGAGAAGAAATAGAAGAGGTCGTAATGTTACCACTAACTGAAGTGGGTTCTATTAGATGGACAGATGCACGTGGGCATAAGATGCGTGCATTGCGTGGCGATATGCCATTAGTTACTTTATCCAAAAAGCTTGCTGAACTAAAAGTAGAGATTTCTCGCCAGTATTTGAACAGGATGGAGACAAATACAGAAGTCAAAAGCGCTTCTCCAGAACTCGTGACTGGTTTATGTCAAGTATT
>NZ_JACXXN010000043.1 GCF_014904695.1 Nostoc sp. MG11
AAGTATTTCACGGACGAGTAAGCTTTTTCTACCGACAAAAATTTTTGGGCAACCTTACCTCATCTCTCCATTGGCAATCGCCTGGCTCATACCATTACCCCGCTTTCTAGCATTAAAAGCTGTAGCCCTTATTCTGCATAGCTTAGAGCTTTTCTTAGTGCCATTCGATAATCTAGGCAAGTCCGCGATGGAGTAAACCTGTGAGGTTTTCGATGAGAGCAAATGCTGGTCTACACTGGTTGATAATTCGGAATTGTTCTGTCCAAAGTCCTGATCTGTGGTCGAGTAGTCCCTGTCGATTTCCGGCGTTACTTGTACCCTGGCAAGGCAGTCCCCCACAGATAATGTCAAACTGGTGGCGGGAGCAGTTGTAGTTATTGATGTCAGGGTCGATTGGGACTGTCGGTTGTTCATGACGCAATATTGATTGGGAATAAGGGGATATTTCGACAAATTGCTGGACTTGGAATTTATGGGATAAACCAGCACAAGAGATACCGTGATGGCATAGTCCGCCGATGCCAGAGAAAAGCGAGAGTACTAATTTCATAAGGCGATCACCTCCAACTTTTCTTCTTTTAGCTCCACCTGTGCATTGAATAGCCCCTGTCTGCCAATGATGGGAATAGAAGGCATGATCCGCTTGATATTCTCCAGTTTCCAAGCGAATCTGCCGACACTCCAATCTCCACAGTCAATCTCATCTGACGACTGTTGACTGATGAACGTTGGAGTCATGCGTATGCAGTCGGTCAAATCCACCAGGGCAACTGCACAATCTCTAGGCAAATCAACCCAATCTAAATAATTGTCAGTTTCTACTAGTATCTGTTGATATTTATTGAGCAAGTAGCAATGAGTCAGTTCTTGGTAAGTACTAATCTTTTTGGCAGCACAAATCAACAGTGGGCCTCTGTAATTTGTAGCCCAAGAACGAGTCTTGTATTTCTTTAGTCCCATTGGAATGAGGGAAGCCCAAGTCTTGGGCTAGTAGTTGTTCTAACTCCTGTAGGCGTAAAGTTTTAGCTTCATGGTATGCAGGAAACAATGGTATTTAGCTCAAGGGTTTTCATGCAAACACTTTGTCTTTTTGGTGTTGGATCATCCAAGTAGATGCAGTATTAAAAAACTCATCAATTACGAATGGTATACCCCAACGTTTCTCGCTCAAATGTTGTACCCATTGGCTCAATCTTTCTTCGGTGCAAATAAACTGCAATGGGACATCATAATCATGGTCAATGTAAACAAGATAAGTCCTTTCAAACCGCCAATATTTCATCAGGATCACCTCGCCATATTCAAAAATCGAGAAGTGGATAAATCACACAACATAGTTGCAGTGCCTAATTTGCCGTAAAGGCGGTTTTTCTCGATAATCAACTCGATAGTGCGATCGCTGCTGTCGTTGCTGTAGACAGAGTTGCGATAGAGCATGATTAGTTGGTCACAAACCTCGAATATCTCACCAGAGTTGCGGAGTAAATGACGGTTGGGGCGTTTATCAGCAGAGTTCTGATTAGAGCGATTGATTTGACAGCCTAAGAAAACGGGGATTTTGTGATACTTGGCAATGTCCCGAATCTGACGGGTAATCTTGCCCACCTCATGTGCCATGTTACCGCCCGATTCCAAAGGAATATGCTGCAAATAATCAACAAATACAGCACCAATAGAGCCACCGAATTCAGCAATAGCACGACGCACTGCCGAGCCAATCATCGTGGGGGTGGGGGAGGAGAACTCGTAAAGTTTCCAAGGAAGGTCTGACAGTTGTGCTACTCCCTGCGCTATTTGTGGCCAATACGATTGAGCTTTGGTTTGAATCAGTGCCGCGTCTATATTTGTGATTCTTGAAATCATCCTTTGATTGACAAGAGTTTTGTCTAATTCTGGGGTGATATAGAGGACTGGTTTAGACAACTTGGTCATGATTTCGTAGGCGTAAGAAATCATGAAATGAGTTTTACCCATGTGAGATTCCGCCGCAACTACCACTAAGCTACTTGGATAAATCCCACCAGTAATTGACTCCAGGTCATACCATCCGACTTTTTCACCTGCGGTTTGACCAGCTTCGAGTTTCTGATAGAGGTCAACCGCCATCTCAGATGCGCTGAAGACTTTATGTTGATCGCCATCGGCTTGGTGGGTAACGCTAAAAACTCTTTGTTCAGCTTGTGGTAAATCGGTTTCGGTTTCATACCCCAGACGCACAATTTCATTACCGGCCTTAATTAATTGCCGACGCTGATATTTCTCCATCACCAAGTTGGCGAGGGCATCGATGTTAACAGCAGACACAGTACGGTCGAACAAAGTAGCCAGCTTGTTTCTGCCACCAATACGCTCCAACAAACCATTGTCAGCTAACCAAGTTGCCAAGTAAAGCAGATCTGTGGGATTTCCTTGTGTGTGGAGTCTGAGGGCGGCAGCATAAATGTCCTTGTGGGCGCTCACATAAAAAGCTTCTGAGATGAGGAGATCCGAAATTCGGCTGATTGCCTCTGGGTCAAGCATAATACCACCTAGAATATTCTCTTCTGCTTCAATGTTCTGTGGTGGTAAACGGTCTTGAGCGCGGTCGCAGGAAAAAGAAAGTACGTTGTCTTGATTAGACCGATTATTATACATAACTAGGCTCTTGCTAATTTTAACTGGGCTTCGAGTTCTCGCAAAGGTGATGAGAAAATCTAGAAGTTGATTGAACTGTTTTTGGCACAGCATCAACTTCAAGCTTGGCTAAAAGCTGCTGTTTGATCTCATCCAACGGCATTGGCTCTGGCTGGAGTTTTGGTTCTTCTTGTTGACGACGCAGTTTGTCTTGAGCTATGGCTTGTGCAAGTGAGATGTTTGATGGTGTGGCTTGTGTTTGCACTTGAGACATACGTTTTTCCTCTTGTACAAGGACTTTGTGCCAATAGCTCATCAACTCTTCTAAGGCACCCTTAGTTGCTTCCATATTGCCAATAGACTTCATCACCGTTGGGATTTTCTCTGACCAATTGACCTGACTCTAGCCGGCTCTTTCTTTGGCGATTAACTCTACAAGGGCGCGATCGCAGGTTTGATAAATCTTGTCCCTAGTTGTATGTAGTGCGCCAGGGAAACCGCCAGCCACGCATCTTGATTTCACTCTTGTAGACGGCTGGTAATGAGTCAGACGCCATAACACTGGGGTCTAGTAATATCTGGTCTATCAAGTCCTCAATTGACTGGAACTTTACAGATTTTGGCTTGGATGCTTGATTGCTCTCAGTATTGTTCGTTATTTCGATATAGTCGAACAACTCCGCCGCAATAGAAATTCCACAAGAGGGGTTATCGGTTTGTTGCGAAGACTCGGATTTATTTAATAACAAAGAGGAAAATTCTGGGTTAACTTCTTGTTCGCAAGACTCGATTTGTTTATAAATCAATTCCCGGTTTTTTTCTTCTTTACACACACTCTCATGGGTAGGGGGTGCGCCGGGTTTAGGGGGCGCTTCTTGTATGTGTTTTTATTCTTTTTGGTTTTCTTTATATTGTTCTTCTTTTATATATGCACCCCCTGATCCACCAGTTACCGGATCAACCATCTGCCGGTTTAACCATCTACCGGATGAACCATACGACGGATTTTCAGGGCATGGTGCTGATACATCTTTCTTCTCCGTATAGTTGTTATTTGGATGAGATTTTTCGTTTTTCGGTAAGCTTTCTTTGAATGTGATTGCATCTACGGTGTCCTTGAAGATGTGATATTCCCAATCAAAAAAGCCATTCTCGTCATTAACTCTGCGCCGCACTAAATAATTATGAACTTCGGCAGTTTTGAGAATCTTTCTAAGTTTGTCTCTGCCGTAGCCAAGTGCTTGCTGAATGCTACTAAAATTCATTTCAAAGCCTTCATCGTGTGAAGTCATCCAACAAATCAGTCGAAAAGTTCCGTCATCGATGCTGCTTGTGTCTCGGATTAGCGAGTTTGATATTTGGGTGTAATGACTCCTGGGTGATTTTCCTGCTACAACTTTGCCCATTACTTACTTCTTTAAAGCGTTCGATTGTACTGGTGCTAATAACTTTGCGAAGTTCATAGTTACTCTCCGTGGTTTGTGGCAATTTGAAGGCTGACAGACTACCAGAAATATCGATGTCTGCTTCAGACTATGTATCGGAGTGCTTTCGTTGTAATCAAAACTGTATCCTCTGACTAGACATTCGTCAAGTATTACTCTACAATTTACATAAGATTTGCGAGATGATTGAATAAAGGAGAATTGTCTATGTCTGTAAGTGTGCAAATAGAAAGGGTTATGAGAATAGATGCCCCTGGCATCGGAGCTAAGATCAAAGAAATTAGAGAGCGAGATCCGCGTCCAGTGGAGGAACTAGCGAAAGCTGCCAATATGACTCGTGCTAATTGGTATCGAATTGAACGCGAAGAAAATGACGTTTTACCAGAACCAACACTTCGCAGAATAGAAGAAGTTTTGGGCGCGGATTTTGGAGTAAAGTTTGATGACTGAGCCTATTGTCATCAACTCTTTCGTTTTCATGTAGGAGCGTAGACACTTTGTGGCTTGTCGTTAGACATCGCTGCTATCAAAACCTCTAGATTTTTTACTATGACCGATAAAACCCCGCAAACCGAATATGATTCGCCCTGGAAGCAGATACTACAGTTGTATTTTGCGGACTTCATGCAGTTTTTCTTTCCACAGGCGCACCGAGAATATTGATTGGAGTCGGGGCTTTGAATTTTTGGATAAAGAATTGGCTCAGGTGGTGCGCGATACAGAATTAGGAAAGCGACTTGCTGATAAGTTGGTAAAAGTCTATCGCGCTGGAGGTGATGAAGTTTGGGTATTGGTACATGTAGAAGTGCAGAGCCAAGAAGAAACTGATTTTCCCAGACGTATGTTTGTCTACAACTACAGGATTTTTGACCGTTACAATCGTTCTGTTGCCTCATTGGCGGTGCTTGGTGACGAAAGGGTGAACTGGCGGCCATCGCATTTTGGTTACGAGTTGTTTGGCTGTAAAGTTGATTTTCAATTCCCTATAATCAAGTTGATAGACTATCAACAAAGGCAATCCGAGATCGAAGCCAGCCGTAACCCGTTTGCTACTGTGGTAATGGCTCACCTAGCGGCGGTACAAACCCGTAGTGATAGGTTACAGAGAAAACAATCAAAGCTGGCTTTGGTGCGTCGATTGTACGAGCAGGGGTTTGGGCGGGAGGCTGTTCTCAACCTGTTAGCTTTCATCGACTGGATGCTAACGCTACCATTGGATTTAGAGCAAGAGTTTCAGCGGGAATTAGAACAATTAGAGGAAGAACAGCGTATGCAGTACGTCACCAGCTTTGAACGCAGTGGCATTCGCCAAGGACTGTTAGAAGGAATTGAATTAGGCTTAAAACTGAGATTTGGTACTGAAGGTTTAAGCCTATTAGCAGAAATTTCAACGATTGAGGATGTCGAGCAATTAAGAGCAGTTCTTGCAGGCTTGGAAACGGCAAGTAACTTAGATGAGTTACGCCAGATAATCCGGCGCTCGACAACCGATACCCAGCCAGAAAATTAGCGTTGTTTGATATTTGATTTTCAAGGTTCAATTGGCGTAAGGCGCGTAAATTCGCTTGAATTAAGCTCTCAAATTTGAAACACCAGAATTAATGTATTCTGAGCGGCTGGCTACTTAATGAATCAATGAAAGTTGTGCAGCCACCTTGCTTACTTGGTCTGATGTCCCAAATAGCATCGCATGTCTGCCTGCCTGAACGTCTAACCAGCTTTCCTCCTTTCTCCACATAAGTTTGCGATGCTGGCACACCGTTAATTAGATAATCCACCCGCCCCACTATCGGGTAAACATGATGAATGTGCGCGTCTAGCTTACTAAATGCACTAGCCCGACTTTTAGCCTGGAAAATATCAAACGGCATTAGAAACAGCAACCGCGCCGAAGGATTGTTAGGGTTGAGCAAGGAAAGCGATCGGCCTATAAACCAATACGGTTCAGTTAAGAATAATTGTAGGTTGGGTTGAACGCAGTGAAACCCAACAAAGGCCTGCAAACGTTGGGTTTCGTTCCTCAACCCAACCTACATAATTTAATTTTTTGGGCTTAACTGAACTGTATTGGCCTATAAACTCCATGCACTTGCTGAACGGCGGATTTGTAATCACCAGATCGAATTCAGTTGCAAGTTCGATCTCTGAACGTAAGAAATCAGTACACAGCCAAGTGCAGTCAGGAGCATTTCGCTGTCCCTTCTCCATCCGGCTTTTGTTGATGTCCATGCAAAGGATATTTCGCATATAGGGGTGTGCGATATGCTTAACGATTTGACCAGTACCAGCACAAGGTTCGAGAATGTACAAATCGCTTAGTAGTATTAGCTGTGTCATCGCTTGTGCAATGCTGTCGGGTGTCTCCCAGTCGTCAGTATTCCAAGGAATTGTTGATACTTGCTCTATAACGGTCATACTTTTTCTCCTTACTCTTGAATAATTAGTGCGCTGATTGATTCAAACTCGACTCCACAAATCTCGAAATCTTCATCTAACTCACCAGCATTGTATTTGTCTACTAAATATTGTTTAATAGCATCTGATTCCAATCCGTCAGGAATTTCAACTGGCGTTTGTCGGGGTACTTTTTCTATGACTTCAACGATGACTTGCATGTTTTTAATCAGGCTTGGTGTATAGCGATCGCTTAACTTAATTACTGCATTTGAAATTGTCTGACAGCAACTTCCTCATTCTCATCAAACAATGACATTTGCGATCGCTGACCCTGAATATACGCCTCAGACTCCGCAAGCAGTTTGTCAATACGTTTTTCTAATTCATCTGAAACTACAGCAGATGAAATATGCGGCGTGTTCACCACTACAACCAAATCATTGATTTTGTTCTGAACAGTGATGTTAATACCTACGCTATCATCGAAGTGTTTGAGGGTGACACCTGTAACTTCTCCTTCTGCCCAAGTGTCAGAGTCTAGTCCACAGAACTTTATTGCCTCATCTAGGAGTGCATTCATGGCATTAAAGAACGATACTTTAGGTTCTTCATTACAGAAAAATTTAACTGTTTTACGCTCATTTGAGCTAGATTGTGGAGGTAAATCGTAGATGATTTCTATGTCGTTATCCTTGACTTTGATTTTGTTAATTTCCATAGAGTTGTGGGAAGATATAGAGTTTTGTTGTCACTAGAATGTCTGGAATTAATTAGCTAAAGACTGGTAAGTTAGACATGGATAATTACTCCTTCTTGATTAGGCGATTGCTTGACAAGCATTCCCCTTGGGATTGCCGCAGGCATCGCTTTCATCTCCACGGGGTAAAATTATTCCACTGGAACCAGACCGAGCCAGATTGAGGGTATGCATCTATCTGTGCAATGGACGTCCATTGGATCTCCCCAGTAGCAGCAAGCGTTAATTGCGAATGTAGGGTTATCTACAAGAGTTCCATCTTGCAGGAGTAGCGTGGAGATATAATCTTCAACCCAAATCCAACCACTCTCGCTGCAAGTATTGGGTGTAAAAGTTCCCCCACCTGGTTCGACTCCAGCGGTTGCAATCATCTTTGTTATAGCGCCACACCTTGAAGACTTGATTCCAGTGTGCGAGGAAGTTAAGGGCCACAGGCTTGGATTGCATGAGAATCTGTTTATCTTCAGGCACAAACTTCAAGTCTTCATGCAGCCTGGGAAGCTCCGCCGTGATGCCACCGTACTCAACCGTGTACCATTCAATTCCGCTGATGTTCTGCTCTACCTGAGATGCCCAGACACTTTCTCGTTCTCTAGCGGCTTGCTGCACTTTTCCCATGAACACATCGAAACGCAGTATGCCTTCAACTAGGGAGAGGCCACCTTGTACTACATGATTTTGAAGAACTGGGTCGTAAGCTGACTCGTACCCGGCAGTGTTGATGGAGTCGATTTGTTGAGCTATTGTGGCTGCTCTTGGGTCTTGGAATTTAGTCATTTTCACTCGTCTGCAAAGTATTTCTTGTTTGTGCAACAGGCATTACAATTTTTGATACAGTTATTCGTTGAATGCGGGTGTCAGTGAAGTAATTAGCGGTAAGTATTTATCAACGTTTCAGGCAACTGATAATTGATAAATAATGACTGAGACTACTAAACTGATGCCCGTTCCTTTTTGCTACTGAAAGCCCCCGCTTTCGAGAGCGCTGTACCAGGACTTGGGTGTGCAAAGAACTCCTCTACAGCTTTGGTCAATCCTGCGGCAACAATCGGCTCATGGCAGGCGTAGACATAAACTGACTGTTGAACGCCATTAACCAGTCGCGTTTCTTGGCGATCGCCCAGTTGTGGATAGAATGTTCTCACCCACGTCCCCAGATGTCCCCGGTAGTGAGTGCCTTTGATAGGGACTTTCTTACCCAGTTCACTCTCCGCGAAGTTGACCACGCCCATCCATTTTTCTTGTGTACCAGGGAGTGACTGTCTGTTGTAGTCAGCAAACAGATTGGCGGCGTAATCATTTATCTGCTGCTCCATATAAGGGTTGAGCTTTTGCCCTGTTAACCTCAGTCAAGGTCTTCATTGCTTCCACCAGCGTTTTTAGCCGCTGTTCAACTGGAGGGAGGGCTGGTGTGGGAGAATGAGTTTCCGTGATAGAAGGTACAGATGCAACTAAATCTAAAATGATGGTTCTTACTTGTGCTGCTACCTCAGACTGCTGTAACAACATTGCGATTCTCAACACGCCAAGAGCCGAAAAAACTCTAACCTGAGATGTCTTAGATGGTAGACAGAGCGTCTGTCGAGCATCCCGTAAGTCTTTTCCTGTGAAGGTTTTAGTTTCTTCAGTTCGGAATTCCGGGTGATTAACCCTGTAGAGTTCTTTAACCGCTGATTCCGTCACCTCAAAATATTCTGCTACCTGTGCAGTGGTAGCCCAACCACTGCCACCTCAGATAGCGAAAATTATTGCTTTAGCCTTGGAGAGAATGGATAAAGCTTTGTCGCTCTCAAAATTTTTTAAAGCCGAAGCCCTCAGCGTTCTCGACTCCAGCAACACCGACTGATTTAAAGGTAAACTCATATTGTTCCTTGGAAAATAGGACAGGCGATCGCTGACTTTGGACGGTGGGCGATCGCTTCAGTTAAGAGGTTTTGCTAAATGCACTTTTGACCTCTTCAATGGCGAGTGATTCTATATTCGGCTGACACTCAACTCCTAATATTTTGGCTATTCTGCCAAGGGTTTCAACCTTAATAGACTTATTTTTGTTGCTAGTTATTTGCCAAACAGCTGTTCCTGTAACACCTGCTGCCTCACCAAGTTTTTGAAAAGACAAACCTTTCTCTTTCATTGCTTCGGCTAAATCGTTCTCCAACCCTGGAACATCAATCGTGATGGTTACTTTCACTTCCATTTCCTAAATCACCTCCTTTGATTGAAGCATTAACTATTAGCTGTTAGTTGACAACCGACAGCTAATAGTTTATGGATTTTGAGAGGTTAATGGTGATGTCAAGGGAAGAACTACTGCCTAATTGACCTCCTGCGATTAACTATTAGCTACCTTCTATAAACCATAAGCTAATGATTTACAAAAGTCAATAAGCTAGTCACTGGAATCATCTTAGACTTATTTAACAACCATTAGCTAATGGTTTGTGGTGGTAATCACAAGGGAGGAAGTGAGCGCCAGCCTCCCAGCTAAATATAGGGGCACTCAAGATCAACCTAATCAAATCAAGTTAACGTCCGAGTCCAAACATAGTTCCAAGACATGATTTCAGCTAATTAAAGCTAACAGCCGCCGGGACTAGCAGCCGGAAGCCTTAAACTTGTAATGATCAAGCCACCGCGAGATGATTCCGATGACCTACCACGTCTAAAAACTGGTTGTAAGAACTTCGATTTTTCAGAACAAAGGCGATCGCATACTAAGAGCGATCGCCTTCTGCAATTCCACAAGACTGCACAGAAGGCACGGCAAATGCCCAATGCCTTGTCTACAGTCTTTGTGCTGTGATGTTAACAAAAGGTAATAATAGGGAGGTGGTGAGGGCCATCAGTGAGAGTTTAAGATAAAGTGCCTTTTGTCAATCAGTTAAAATACTCAAAATATCCTTGATTATCATTATCTTTAAAGTCTTGAACTGCTTTTATAGGAGATGAAAAAGTATTGTAACGACATAAAAATTGGGCAGCATTGTTAGGTAAAT
This sequence comes from Nostoc sp. MG11, assembly GCF_014904695.1. GTDB lineage: Bacteria > Cyanobacteriota > Cyanobacteriia > Cyanobacteriales > Nostocaceae > Komarekiella. The sequence goes on from NZ_JACXXN010000043.1 coordinate 10,209, forward strand.
TCAATTATCAAACAAGGTAATGAAAAGTTTGGTCTACCATTATGCCCAAGCGACAAAAACAAAACTCTGACCACGGACACAAACATAATACTCCTACTATAGATAATGAGGCGATTTTTCAACAATTAGAAGCGTTATTTACTCCAGCTATTTTTGCTCAACAAAAATATTACAAACAATTAGGATTAAGAGATAGAATTTTAAATTTATCGTTCATGGTAGCAGCAGTATTAATACTATTGTGGAGGCAAGTTCCTGGAGTACAAGAGTTAAATCGCCTTTTGGCAAGAGAAGGTTTCTTATGGTGTCGTGTAACTAAAGTTGCTCAACAATCACTTTCTCAAAGATTTTTGGCATTTCCTGCTGAATTATTTGAGCGAGTCTTTAAAGATTTACTACCTCAGTTACAATTAGATTGGCAGCAACGGCTTAGGCGACCACTGCCAGATAGTGTTAAGTTTGCACGGGCGAATTTTGAACATATTTGGATAGCTGATGGCTCCACATTAGAAGCGTTATTTCGGAAGCTAAAAAGCCTGGAAGACTTAAAAACAGGACAGTTAGCCGGAAAAATTTGTACAGTTATTGTTTGGTCACGCGTTTACCCGTCGAAGTTTGGTTTCACACTAATCCAGCAGCATTAGACACTAATTTTGAAGCGGCATTATTAAATTTACTGCCTACTAAAACTCTGATTTTACTTGACAGAGGTTTTTATCATTTCCACTTTTTACAACAACTTATTAACCAAGAAGTCCATTTTATTACTCGTTTAAAAGCTAAAGCATCTATTAAATATCTAAAGATTTTTAGCTATGACTATTCTCTTAAATACCGATTGATTCAACTTGGTACTGGTCGCGGTGGCGCACCAGTTCTTAACTTTACGTTTAATCGAAATAAAAGTTGGTAAAACTAGCTATTCTTACATTACTTCTATTCTCGATCCAAATATATTACCATCATACGTTGTGGCAGATTTATATCGCCGGAGATGGAGAATTGAAGAAGCTTTTTACACGGTAAAACGCTTACTAGGGCTATCTTATTTGTGGACGGGTTCTATTAATGGTGTCAAGTTACAAGTCTGGGCTACTTGGCTGTTTTATGCAGTATTAGTTGACTTGAGAGATGCGGTAGCTGACGAATTATCTCTGCCGTTTGACCGCATTTCTTTGGAGATGATCTTTGGTGGTTTGTACTATTTTAGCGTTGCCTATGACAAAGGCAAAGCTGAAGACCCTATTCAGTATTTCGCTGCCAAAGAAAATCAAGATTTAGGAATAGTCAAAGCCCTACGAAAACCAGTCTCAAAGCTAGATTTATCTCCTTTTCCTACACCCTCTTGACAAAAGTGCAATTACCTTAACCTCTCACTGATGGGGTGCGGAAGTTGGGTTACATCCAACGGGAAACCAAGCCTTTCCATCCATCTGGGTCGAGTTCAGGTTGAGAAAATGCAATGTTGGAGAATTAATGAAAGCATCATCACGTCAAAATTGTAGCGATTAGAATTTGAAGATCGCGACCGAGGTCAGAGATAGGGTTCGACATAAATTGAGATCTCAATTTATGTTGATTTCTACAGCCTCGATCGCTGCAACTATTCGCTTCTCGCCCTATTGACGATGGCGAGGCGACGCTCAATGCCTTCGCCTCACTCAGTTGACGGCTGACCGATTTAGATGCCTTGACCGCCGGATACTTCGATCCGTTGTGCAGTCACCCAGCGGTTGCTCTCGGACAGCAGGCTGGCAATCATCGGTCCGATGTCGTCCGGCACACCGACGCGACCGAGCGCGGTCATGCCAGCAAATTGCTGGTTGACATCCGCGTTGTCGCGCACGAGACCGCCACCGAAATCGGTCTCGTGCGCGCCTGGTGCAACCGTGTTGACCGCAATCCCGCGACTGCCCAACTCCTTAGCCATGTAGACAGTGAGCATATCGACTGCGGCCTTGACTGCCGCGTAAGCGGAATAGCCGGGGTAGGACACCCGGGTCAGTCCAGTGCCTAGGTTCACGATGCGACCGCCGTCCGCCAAAAGCGGCAAGAGCGCCTGGGTAAGGAAGAATACGCCCTTGAAATGGACATTGACCATCGCGTCGAACTGCGCCTCGGTTATCTTCTCAATCAAAGCGTACTCGCCATAACCGGCGTTATTGACAAGGTGGTCAAAGGTCTCGCGCTGCCAGGTCTCGCGCAGCGCTGTCCGCAGGTGCTCAGCAAAGGGCGCGAAAGCGGTGACATCGCTGCTGTCGAGCTGAAAGGCGATCGCCTTGCGACCCATCGCATCGATCTCGGCGACAACGGCTTGCGCGTCTTTGGCACTGCTCTTGTACGTAATGATGACATCGCCGCCTTGGCGAGCCACACTTAAAGCCGTGTTTCGTCCAAGCCCACGGCTGGCTCCGGTGATTAGGGTGATTTTAGTCATGCGACAACTCCTTGGTTGATCTTTGGTTGATGGATATATTTTGAGATAAGTCTGTGATGACGAATGCTCAAGCACTATGAGGTGTGGGGCTGTGAGTGCTGTAAGGGGATGCTTGAGATCAAACTATCCTCAGTGGAGCCTTAATTCTGTCTGATCGGTCGGACGATGATTTCGTTGACATCCACATCTGCGGGCTGCTCGATTGCAAAGGCAATGGCACGGGCGATCGCATCTGCTGAGATCACTGCCTCGCGGAATTCCTCCAACCACTGTGCCGCTTCAGCATCGGTCGTGGTGCTAGCCAGTTCAGATTCGGTTGTTCCGGGCGAGATCACTGTAACCCGAATATCCGTCGATTCCTGCCGCAGTCCCTCGGAGATTGCTGAGACCGCAAACTTGGTGGCGCAGTACACGACTGCGGTTGGGTATACGTTGTGCCCACCGATCGAGGAGATATTCACAAACTGTCCAGACTGCTGCTGCTTGAAGACGGGCAGGGCGGCAGCAATGCCATGAAGGACGCCGCGAATATTCACATCGATCATGCGATTCCATTCGTCGATCTTCAACGCCTCTAGCTTCGCGAGCGGCATCAACCCTGCATTGTTCACCATCACATCAAGCCGACCAAATTTGTCTTTGGCAAACTCAACGCAGGCTTGCATGTCTTCGAGGCTAGTTACGTCCAGGGCATGACAGGCGGCTGCACCTCCTTTCTGGCGAATTTCGGAGGCGATCATCTCCAGTCGATCGGTACGCCGTGCCCCCAGCACAACCCGTAAACCCTTCTGAGCAAGTAATCTAGCAGTGGCTTCACCAATACCGCTACTCGCACCAGTAATCAGCACAACTTTCTGTGTGTTTTCGTTAGTCGTCATGAAACTGTACCTCCTAAATTGCACATTCCGCTTTAATTTGAACAAGAACGCGACTGCGCTCTTTTAGGAACTTTGCTTCATTACTTTGAATTATGGCACTTACAGACTGAAAAGTAATTGACAATCCACTCAAATAACTGCCTAATTCACTCAGAATTGATAAAATTAAGCAACTAGATGAACTTCGATCGTGATGGATCACTGTGAACAAACTACATGAACTCGCTCAGATTCTTTCACGCCACAGCTTCGCGTCGGAACAAATACAGCCCACCCTGGTGCCTCGGCTTTCAATTTTTCATGCCGATCGTCCAACCACTCGAACGCCTGCCGTCTATCACCCGCTATTCTGCTTAGTTGTCTCTGGTCGAAAGCAAGTGTTCTTTGGTGAGAAGACGTCTGAGTACGCACCAGGCGATTGCTTTCTCGTTACCGTCAATCTGCCGGTTGTGGGCACGATTTTGCAGGCGCTTCCTGAGACTCCGTATCTCTCGCTATGCCTTGATCTACACCCCACAACGCTTGCCGAAATCGCTATTCGAGCACCAGTGGTGTCCAGCACCACACCAGGAAGCAATCAGGGGCTTCAGGTGGGAACCGCTACAACCGAAGTGATTGATGCCGCCTTCAGGCTGGCGCAATTACTCGACAATCTCCAGCATGTTGATGTCCTGGCGCCGTTATACGAGCAGGAACTGCTCTATCGACTCTACGTTGGTCCGTGGGGTCGGTCACTGCTGTCGGCAAGTCAAGCAAACAGCCGACTGTCAAAGGTTGGCAGAGCGATTGCCTGGTTGCACGAACACTACACGACTGACTATACCGCAGATGAATTAGCCAGAATTGCGGGGATGAGTGTTTCGACGATGAATCGCCATTTTCGTGAAATCACTGCCATGAGTCCACTCGAATACCAAAAGTGTATTCGTCTTCAGGAGGCGAGGCGTCTGCTTACAAGCCAACTCACAGATGTTTCTAGCACTGGATATGCCGTGGGCTATTCAAGCCCGTCGCAATTCAATCGTGAGTATAGTCGCCTCTTTGGCGAGTCACCCGGTCGTCATGCGAGTCGGATGAGAAGTGCAAAGGAATAGACGCAACACTCAGCATAATGACCGCTCCATTGGCTCAATTCTCACTATTTACGTGTTATCGAAGTGTTCGCCAGTTGAAGCCCGAAGCATTTCAGCGCGATATTGACTAGGTGGGATACCTGACCAGCGCTTAAATGCGATCGAGAAGGCTGCGTCTGATCGATAACCGACTCGACCAGACACGGTTCCAATATTGTTGGTTCCATCGAGCAGCAGTCCAGCGGCAACGTGCATCCGCCACGCGGTCAGATAACTCAGCGCCCCCTGTCCTACTAGAGTGCTGAATCGCTGTGCAAAGACGGCTCTCGAACAGCCAACCTCTTCGGCAAGCATTTGCAATGTCCAACGACGTTCCGGTGCGGCATGCATACAGCCAATCGCCCGCCCGACCAGCGGGTCCATGATGCCGCGCATCCAGCCAACGGAATTGTGCAGGTCTGTCGCCAGATACGTGCGGAGAGCCTGCATAAAGAGCAGATCAGTGAGTTTAGTGACCACTAGATTTGAGCCTGGCTGTCCTTCTGCAAGCTCCTCCGCAATGGCGTTTGGGATCGTTCTCAACCACGGTATATTGCAGTCTGTTCCACAACGAACAACCAGCACCGGTGGCAATGCGGTGAGTAGCGGATTTCTGTAGGGGTCACCAAAGGAGAAGATGCCGACGAGGATCACACTTTGCGAACCACCGCCGCCATGCTGGAGGTGGACTGTTCTGCGATAGCGCATACCGCGCCGATATGGCTCGATGCCCGCCTGATCCAGTAGCCTTAGCAAAGGCACCGCAGGCGCTCTTGCGGAGTCGAAACCCGTCAGATCATGCGGCTCTCCGCTGGGCAGCACCAGGAAGTCTCCCTCATACAGGTCGTAAAGGTTGTTTGCGGTTCCAATTTGGGCTTTGCCGGAAAGCACTACATAGAATGGTGCGACAGAGCTGGCGCTCTTCTGAATCCGCCAAGGCTCGGTTGCCTCTAATTGGCAAAAAACGCAGCTTTCCTGACGCAAATCGGCGAGAAGTTGATCGATTACATCCATAGCAAGACGATCGCGAATGAAATACAGACGAACACACAGGCATCGTCTGCTCTTTCGATTTTAAGATGAACCAGTGACGCAGGATATTTATCTGGAACAGGAGTAGGAGAAAATGCGAATTTTCGTGACTGGAGCAACCGGATATATTGGACGCGTTGTAACAGAACGGGCGATCGCCCAAGGACATGATGTATACGGGTTGTCGCGGAGAGAGGATGGAGATGCAATGTTGCGGGCACTTGGTGCAACTCCTGTGCGTGGAGAACTGACCAGTCTGGACGTACTGCGGCAGGAGAGTGCCCAAGCCGATGCCGTGTTGCATCTTGCCTACATTCACGATTGGGCAATGGATTACGAGAAGATTCTGCGCGTTGATGCGGATGCCGTAGATGCATTGGGCGACCCGTTACGCGGTACAGGGAAAGCGCTAGTGACAACATCGGGTTCGGGGCTGGCTGCTGCCGATCCAGATGGGGGTGAGACGAGTGAAGACGCACCGCCGTCGCAAACTGCTGTCCTCAAGGATCGCATCCGTTCCGAGCGTCATGCCCTGAGTCTGAGCGACGACAGGGTGCGGGTCAGCGTGATTCGTCTGCCTCCCTACGTCTATGGACGCGGCGGCAGCTACTTCCTGCCGTTGCTGATGCAGAAGGCTGCCGAGAACGGTGAGTCCATCTATGCTGATGATGGCAGCTTGCGGACATCTGACGTGCATGTGGACGATGCAGCGGAGTTGTTCCTGCTCGCTGCACAAAAGGCGAAGGCCGGAGAGGTCTTTAACGGAACTGGATCGACGAGCCTAACTCTGAAGGCAATGGCTGAGGCGATCGGAGCCGTTCTCCAAGTGCCAGTCCGCTCGGTGAGCCGCGAAGAGGCGGAAACGAAATGGGGTGAATTCCTCACCGCGTTTGTTCAAGACCCGAACCGGGCTGCTAATCGCAAAGCAGTAGAACAGTTGGGATGGCAGCCAAAGGGCGTTGATATGCTGACGGATATCAAATCAGGGTCATATCAAGCAATGGTGGCTAAGTTGAGACAGGTCTCCAAGGTAGAATAGCCATTCAGAGGGCACGCGATCGCAGTCAATTCCCGTATGCGGACAGCACCAAATTAAATGACATCGCAACGCTCATTAGTATGGTTGAAAAGTAGTTCAAAACAGGAGGGAAACATTATGATGCTTGAAAAATGATGCTTGAAAATAAAGTTGTCTTAGTCATGGAAGGCACATCCGAAATTGGCAGAGCCACCGCGGTGGCTCCGCTGCCGAAGGCAACGCCCTAGATGCTGCGGGTGCAAAAGCTGTGTTTTTCGGCAAACGCGATGAAGGTGAAGAAACTGCGACGCTGATTGGCTTTGTTGCGTAACATAGTTGAGCCTAGATTAGTTGCTTCTTAATCTATGTATTCTATCCCCTGTCTCGTACTGGTTATGCAACACCGCTCTACCAAATTATGGTTATATTAAATCGGCAATAAAAGAGAGTGTATGTTGCGCCGCGTTAAGCGCAGCGCAACATACACGTTTCTGGTTTTCATACACGATCTTTAGTTGCCGGAGTAATAATTCACATCAATCCGAATGAGTGACACAATTAAAACCTACGACTCGATGTCTGAACTTTATGCTTCCTTTGGTGGCAAGCTAGAGCAAGATGTTGATTTTACGATTCATCGGAATGAGGAGCTTTCTCCAAACTTTCCAATCAAGTCTCCACTGTTTCGGACAAGCTACTACACAGTTTTAATTCTGCGCGAAGGGCGAGGTCGCTACCTCGTTGACGACCAATCCTATGTGACTCGAGACAACACCATTTATTTTACGAATCCGGGTCATGTGAAGGGATTCGAGGTTGATGAAACATTAAAAGGCTATATCATCACCTTCTCAGAATCATTCCTGAAGCAATATGTTCATGAGAATATTTTTGATGAATTTCCATTTCTGATTGCTGAAGTTGTGCCACCGAGCTATCCCGATCGCGAAATTTTCCAAATCTTTGATGACTTAGGCGGTCTGTTGTTGCAGGAATATCAGTCGGATTCTGCTTATAAGCATAAAGTGATTGGATGTTTAATGGTGGTACTGCTACTCAAAATCAAAGAGCGGTTTTGGAAGGCGTATGATCCACTGACTGAAGCTTCAACCAGCTCTAATATTACACTGACGTTTCAACGTAATCTCGAAGCGCACTTTCGCGATCTACTCGCTGGCAAATGCGATAGCTCCGCTACACGGGAACGTGCTCGCTTATTCCAAGTGCAGGACTATGCCCAGGCACAGTATTTACATCCTAATTATTTCAGCACTGTCATCAAATACAAAACAGGTAAATCAGTCAATACTTGGATTACGGAGAAGACGATCGCGGAGGCAAAGGCACTGCTGGCACGATCGTCGGAATCAGTACAGGAAATTGCTACTCGCTTGGGATTTAAGGACGCAGGACACTTCTCCCGTTTCTTCAAAAAACACACTGAACTGTCGCCTTTGACCTTCCGGCAAAGCTTACAGAGCTAAGCATTATCTTTTTAATTCTGTTCAGTAGGGAATGGCACTAAGAAAAGCCGAAACCCTTTTGGTTTAAGCAGTTTGTAATTGCTTGCTCCCTTCATTCCTTGGTTTTGTCATTAAGGGGTAAGCTTTTGGACGACGTTTACGAACGCGTGGTTCGTTTCTAGCAGGGCGATCGCTTACAGCCTTGTGAGCAACAACTTTAAGTAAAGTGTAATAAATTTGCTGGCGTTTTGCGTCGCCCCCAGTTAACAATTGGGGAATAAAGTTAATTAAATGATGGCTAGTACCTTGCAATGATAAGCGATTTGGAGGCGTACCATAAGTAATTCCAGCCGACCACATCAAGCTACGAAGTAGATTGTAAGCTAGCAAATAAACATAAATTTCTTTGCGTACCATTGAGGGTGTTTTGCATCGGAGAAAATCCATTCCTAACGCAGTTTTAAGATGCCTTAAATCCAGTTCAACTTGCCAACGTTTATAGTAAAGTTGGACTATTTTTAAGGTAGGATAAGTTGTTATATCTAAGAGAGTAGTAATTAAACTGACTCTTTGAGTACGAAAACCAGGAATAACAATGTAATAGTAGATTTCTCGCACGACTATAGTTTGAGGCAGAGCATCAAATTCATCCTTGCTCAAACATGAAGGGCATCTTTTGGGTTTGTACCAAGTAACAACTTTGTCACAATCTCCAACAATTTTCCCTTTTCGTATGGATGTTTTTCGGTTTTGGTGCTTCCGAAATACAGCATCACAATTAAGCTTTTTAATAGCAACCATATCCGCGTAAGCACAGAAAGCCCTATCTTCTAAAAGGACATCTAAGGGATTAAGAAATTCATAGAGTTTCCGTGCGAGTTTGACATCATGAGTGTTCAGAACGTCTATATCTAAGGCAACAGCGGCTCCTGTCACTAAATTAAATATCACACCGATTTTGGCAATTGGAAACCCACATCCAGGCTGTTGAGTACTTGGTTGAGGGTATGCTTTCTGGTTCTCCACAGTGTCAGGCATTGATACACTTGACCCATCTATTACTTTGACATTTCGACCACACTATAAATATTCTGCTATCACTTTCTCTTCTAAGTTCTGTACCACCTCACCAAAAAGTTTTTCTAATAACTTTTCTGGTAGTCTTGTTCTAGCTTGGCAATAAGCGCTTGTATCAGTTGATGGAACTTCTACACTTTCATTAGCTAGATAAGCAATTACTCTGCTTTCTGCATTGTGGCAAGTTTTATCAGTATCTAAGACTTGAGACAAAAACGTCCTAAGCGTTACTACTAGGTCAAATAATCGCTTGTAGGATTTAATTTTTAGCTCAAAGAGTGCTTGTACAATTACAGACTCTGGTGAAAGTTCTCGAAATGGTAATCCTAAACTTTTATTGAATTTATCCTTGAGGATTTGTACTCGTAGTGTCACAGTAGTATTTATGATGTTTGCTTGCTCGTCTTTTTGAAAGTATTTCATGAACGAGTAAGCTTTTCCTATCTAAAAATTTTTGGATAACCCGTACATCTTTGCACTGTTTGGAGTCAGGCATAGCGTAGTTTACCGCCCCAAGCATCTTAATAAGGCGGGCGCTTACACCGGGAGCAAACTTCATAGCGATCGCAACACTTCATCAAGGACAATCGCCTGCCCCGTCACCACACTGTTTAATAGCTTTAAAATCTGTAGCGCTTATCCTGTATAGCGAATAGCTTTTCTTATGCCATTCTGTTCAGTAGGCTTTTCCATACTTAAAGATAGACAAGTCTATCTAAAAAATGTGCCTGTCCTCAGTAGGGCGAACAGGGCAAGCGCATCTAATTTTATACTATTTGATACAGACAAAAAGCTCAAAACTCTGGCGAGATATCGGTTTTGTAGCTCAAATGGTCTGAATTGTCTGTAAACTTCCGAAGAAAGTGCGATCTAGTCGTTTTTTTTTCCAGCGTTCGTATCTATGAATGTCGAAATGTCAGCGCAGCCTCAGTCCAATACGGCAACTGACTTTGCGCTTGACTGAGTACGGGCGAACCTAGCGCTATAAGTGAAAAGACCAACAGTGACAGGGAAATCAAATATCTAAACCTACGTAGCATAATGCATATCTCCTATTATTATTCGACTTGTTATTCGGCCATCTTCAAGCTGAGATATTGCACTGTACAAAATCATTCAGTGACTGTGTGGGTGCGGGTGCTGTTGGTAGTGCTGCCGGAGTAGATCTTTACCGTAGTCGTTGCCATTCGGCGTTCGTATTACGCTGTGGATATGCTCGCGTGTAGGCTGACCACGTTCTAAATACCGCAGAGCGATCGGCGTCTGATGATCGAACTCGATCAAGATCACCGGACTATGGATACGGTAATAGAAGACGCTGTTTGGCTTCGTCTCGCCGATCCAAGCGAACCGGGTTTCGTCCAGATGCTGCCGCACTTCGGACATCTTGACCTCTGCGTGTCCGTCGCGCATGTTCCCCACATACTCGCTGATCACATCAAGCAATTGCTTCTTCTGCTCGGCTGTGAACTCCGCAGCGCGAATGCCAGCATAGTCGAGAACGATGTTGTCACTGAACGCTTCACCCACGCTATTGTTGCGGGTCTTGGAAACCTCAATGATAGCCTTCTTACGCTGTGCATTATTGAGCGCGTTGATCAGCGCCAGACCCTTGTTTTGTTCGTTTTGCAGCACAGTCGTGCCTTTGTACCTGCCAGAGTTAGCCGTCACTGGCTCGGAACCCATGAAAGTGGGTGTCATCACCACTTGATCGCCCAGCACGAAGTAGTTGACGATCAGATGATGCCCGTCGAGCTGCCAGCCCCACGGCTCCGTATCTGAAGGCGTGCCCATCACCGTGAGCCAGTAGCGCCACTCGCCGTATTCGTCAAAGTTATTGTTCAGCTCGCCCAGCGTATGGTTGAGCCGCATAATGTCGCGCGACTGTTCCAATCCCTTAGCGCTGAGCGAGGCTCGCAACAGATTGAAAGCTACCTCGCGCTGGGACTCAGTCATTTCATAGAAACCCGTGCCCTGACGGATGTAAAAGTGCTGGTTCATCCACTTACGCCATTCCGGGTCGTCAACTGAAAATATCGTCTTGCTGCGCTGCTCCGGGGTCAAGGTGGCGAGAAAAGCATCAGCAGACCTGCGGACGGGCGCAGTGGAGACTCCGGTCGAGCGGATGGGGAACAAACCTGAGACAACATCGCCGTTTGTGGTAACACCCTTAAACGGCTCGGCTAGACCACGGGCTTCGGCTTCTTGCGACCTGCGCCGGAAGCGTTCAGCGAGAGCACCTGATAATTGCTGTGCATGGGATTTGACACCCTGTGTCAAGACACTAGCGAGACTGACAACGACGCTAGTGCCTGCCATGATGCCCAAGAATTTACGACGTTTCATGTTCATAATGACCTTCTAGATTTGGCTTTAACGATCGCAATAGGCAATTGCTTAAACCGATTCAGCCGGGCGTAAAGTGAACCTACTACAACCATTACATAACATCTATAATGTGTCCAATGCATATTATGAATAAGCATTATATCAACAGTGGTATATACTTGGATCATGGCTCAACAGTTCCCCAATCTCTCGCGCATTGATCTCAATCAGCTTCTGGCTCTACAAGCTCTTTTAGAGGAGAAGCATATCACTCGTGCGGCAGCCCGATTCTCTCTAAGCCAACCAGCAATGAGCCGTGTGTTGGGGCGGTTGCGATCGGCAATTGGCGATGACCTGCTCGTTCGTAGCGGCGTAGGGTACGAGCGAACACCGCGTGGCGATCGCTTGCTGCGAGAGTTGGAAGTTCTCTTGCCTCGCTTAAACGCAGTGATTGGCAGCAATGACTTTGACCCTTCCACCTCACAACAACGTTTCCGGGTCACAGGCACCGATTATGCTGCCGCTGTTATCGTCCGTGGCACCGTGCAGATCTGTCGCAAATTTGCTCCTGGCGTTCGCGTTGAAGTCATTGGCTGGACAGAAGACAGTTATCGTTACGTGGAGATGGGTCGCTGCGACGTGGCGCTTGGTGTCGGCAGCGTGCCCACCCCACCCAAGGGATTGAAGGTGGAAGTGCTGTACCACGAGCACTTTGTGTGCCTGATAAGTGCGGACTGTAAATTCAGGGGCAAGCGGTTTTCTTTGAACGAATATCTGCATCGCCCACACGCAGTAGTCGCCACAGCCGAAGGGCAGCAAACTATGATTGATCGTCCGCTTGCTGATCTGGGTAAGGCGAGAAATATCGTACTCCAGTCTCCCTACTTCATGGCAACTGCGCTCAATATTGTGGGTACCGACCTGATATTCACCGCCCCTATGCGTCTAGCACTCGAACTCTCAAAGTTGTCACACTTTCGGCAGGTATTACCCCCTCAAGAGATTGGTGACTTTCCCTACACAATGATCTGGCATCCTCGACTCAGTGGTGATTCTGGACATGCATGGTTCCGCGACCAGATCCGGACGACTGCGAAACAAGGGTGATAACTAGAATGCATTTAAGAAGGATGCAGGACACCTCTCCCGTTTCTTCAAAAAACATACTAAACTGTCGCCTTTGAGCTTTCGGCAAAGCTTATCAAGCTAATTGTTTTCAATCATGACCATTGACTTTCTGCATTCCTTAGAAATGAGCAAGTCTGTCGAGAAAATATCCATGTCCTTTGTTGGTTGAGTTTGGCTTAATTGAAATTAAGGAAGCGCAGTGAAAGCGATCGCTAGGCATCTGCTGAACTTCTCTGCAAAGCCAATCTGATCCAACTATCAACATTGGAGAATAGTAAATGAATACTGAGCGATTAGCGCGAAGCGCAGCTTTGCCGAAACCGCCTCGTCGGTTGCCTCCATTTATTCTCTTTGCTGCATTTCTAAGTACGTTTTATATCGGACTCATTGGTCCAATCTTGCCAGCTTTAGTCGAGCAATATGGTGGAAATGCCTTCACTATCGGACTGTTGTTTTCTAGCTATTCTTTCGCACAATTCCTCAGTGCGCCTAGTCTGGGAGCAATCAGCGATCGCTATGGGCGACGAGTGGTCATGCTGGTGAGTCTGTGTAGCGCAATCCTCGGCTTTTCGATGTTTGCGATCGGTGGGGTACTGTGGGTATTGTTTGTTGGCTGGATGATCGTCGGCGTATCTGACTGTTGGATTGGCACCGCTTTTTCCTATGTAGCAGATACAACCAAACCTAGCGATCGCACTCGCTACTTTGCTTTTCTGACTGCTGCCATTGCTTCAGGGTTTATTGTTGGACCCGCCACGAGTGGGTTTGTCTCGCGAATTAGCCCGGTTGCGCCGCTCTATGTGCTGATCGGGCTGCTCGCTTTTGCTGCCATCTGGGGCTATTTCTCGATGCCGGAAAGCTTGCCGCCTGCCCAACGATTGACCGTACTTCCGCTCAGTCACCTGAATCCACTGACTCAGGCGCGTGACATCTTGCAATTTCCGCAACTCCGACTGCTGCTTTTGAGTTATCTGCTGTTCTGGACGATTGTGATTCTGCCTTCGTCTAGCTTGCCGAGCTTGCTTTCCGATCGCCTCAATTGGACTCCAGAGCAGATTTCTCCTTTATTGATTACCTTCGGGATCATTGTTGTCTTAGTTCAGCTTGTCGTCTTACCTCTGCTACTCCGACGTTTTCAAGAGATTCGTTTGGCAATTGTGGGTGGAGCGATCGCCGGATTTGGATTCTTTCTGATCGGTCTATTTCCATTTACAGGCGCTTTGCCACTGGTTTACGGAGGAATGGTGATCTATAGCCTGGGACAACCGCTTGTGCAGACCTGTCTCACCGGAGCGATGTCAAAAAGCATGAGCGCGGATCTCCAAGGGCGGGTTCAAGGCAGTATTGCTGCGGTCATGGCGCTCGCGCAAGTGATTGGGCCTCTGTGGGCAGGTTGGCTATACCAAGCCGTGAGTCAATCCGCTCCTTATTGGGCGGCTACCGTTCAGGCGTTCGCTGCTGTCGTCATCATGCTGATCGCAATTCCAGCACTCAAGCGTCTGAATCAGAAAAATCATGCAATGGATGATCAACTGAATCAATATCACTAGATTCCCTCGTTAGTTTAAAGGAGCAAGATCATGAAGTACCGCAAACTTGGAACAACAAACGCGCAAGTCTCAGCGTTGGGATTGGGCTGCATGGGAATGTCCGACTTCTACGGCGATCAACAAAGCGATGATGCTGAAAGTATCGCGACGATTCGAGCCGCGATCAATCTGGGCATTAACTTTTTCGACACAGGTGACTTTTACGGCATGGGTCACAATGAATTGCTGATTCGAGAGGCCATCAAAGGGGTGCCGCGTGACAAAGTATTCATTGCAGTGAAATTTGGAGCACTGCGCGATCACAAAGGTGGCTTTAATGGTGAAGATAGCCGTCCGGTTGCTGTGCAGAACTTCCTGGCTTATAGCTTGCAGCGTTTGGGTGTGGATTACATTGATCTGTACTATCCCGCCAGAGTCGATCCGAATGTCCCGATCGAGGACACGGTTGGTGCGATCGCAGACCTGATTCAAGACGGCAAAGTACGCTACGCGGGACTTTCAGAAGCCAGTGCTAAAACCCTGCGGCGAGCGGATCAAGTGCATCCAATCACGATGCTGCAAACAGAATACAGTCTGTGGACGCGAGAGCCTGAAATTGATCTGTTGCCCGTGTGTCGAGAATTGGGAACGAGTTTAGTTGCCTATTCACCACTGGGGCGAGGATTTCTAACGGGAGCCTTTCAATCGCCCGACAACTTTCCCCCCGGCGATTGGCGGCGGCACAGTCCCCGCTTTCAAGGCGAGAATTTTTATCGCAACCTGGAACTGGTCGAAAAAATCAAGCAAATCGCTGCCCAAAAGCAGTGTACGCCGGCCCAACTTACACTTGCATGGCTGTTGGCAAAAGGCGAGGACATCATCCCCATTCCCGGCATGAAACGCCAGGTACGGCTGCATGAAAATGCGGGTGCAGTAGACATTATGTTGACTGCCGAGGAACTACAACAAATTGAAGCAATTGTACCGATCGGCGCTGCTGCCGGAACTCGCTATCCTGAAGCACTCATGGACTCCCTGAACCGTTAGAGGCGGTTCGAGAAGGATAAGCTGTACGGTGAATCAGCAAATGATCTGGTGTCATTGATTTACGAACTGCGCTAGATCGTTTGCTCATTTATACCTACAGAACTTACGCAGGAGTCATTTGAACGGAAGGATGCTTGAGTTGCTCAATCAAGTAGTCCGACAGCATTCCGTGCTTGATCTGACACAACTACGAAGTTGGGAGGTTGCTCAGGATGATAGTTTCAGGCTGTTTAGAGCACTGATGTTGCTGAATTAATGCCATTGCTGCTTGGAGATCAACGGTGCTGGGCAACTACAACCTAGTATTGATAGATAGCCTTCAATTGTTACTAATGGATAAATTTGTGGAATTCCAAGACAAAATCGTCCTTGTTTTTGGTGCGACAGGACAGCAGGGCGGCTCCGTGACAAATGCCTTGCGATCAAATGGCTGGCGTGTCAAAGCGCTGGTTCGTGATCCGAATAGCGGCAAGTCCGAGGCACTCGCAGCCCAGGGAATTGAGCCAGTTCGCGGCGATCTCGCAGATAGGCAGTCGATCGAGGCTGCAATGGCAGGTGTCTACGGCGTTTTCAGTGTTCAACCCAGCTCTGGTCAAGGGGCAGTCTATGATGTAACTGATGAAGACGAGATCCGATATGGGAAGACGGTAGCAGACATCGCAGTCGCGCTCGGCGTTCGTCATCTCGTTTATAGTTCTGTAAACGCCGCAGGGTCAACCAAGACCGGAATAGGACATTTTGATACCAAAAGTGAGATCGAGGCGTATATTCGCGAATTGAACATCTTAAGCACCGTCATCCGACCCAGCGCGTTCATGGAAATCTTGATGCTACCCGGCATGGGTCTCGATCAAGGCACGTTTGCGTTCTTCATGAGACCCGATCAGCCGATGCAATTTATTGCAGTTGAGGACATTGGCAAGATCGTCGCTGGAATTTTCGCCGATCCCCCGAAGTTCGGCTCACAGACGATCGAAATTGCTGGTGATACCGTGACGGGGGCTGAACTAGCCGAAAAGTTCAGCCGGACAGCAGGACATCCCATCACCTACCATCGCTTTCCGGCCAGCCTGCTGGAGCAGAATGCTTTCCTTGGTGGACTTGCTAGGCTTGTCGATCAGGGGCGACTCGCTGGTAATGCTGATGTCGCCTTGCTGCGACAAGAATTCCCTGGGCTGCTGACGATGGATGAGTGGCTCTCGGGCGCTGGAAGGACTGCGCTTCTTGCTGCAATTCAAGCGAACGGCGGCGAAGTCGCGCTTCGGTAAAAGTGGCAGGTGACATCTGCTAATCCTGGCATGAAATCCCTGCTACTGATATCAATGACCAAGACAGCATCCGTTCGTTTAGTCAACAAGTCGCTCAAGACTACCCAGGGCTGAATGTTTTAATCAACAATGCTGGAATCGCGAAAGTAGAAGATCTCAAATCGCCGCCGGATTACCTAGAGGATGCCGAGGCAATCGTGACCACCAACATCCTTGCACTCATTCGCCTGACAGCGGCACTTCTGCCACTGCTGCAAAATCAGCCACACTCAGCCATTTTCACGGTTTCGTCTGGGCTGGCTTTTGTCCCGAACGCTGCAACCCCAACCTACAGCGCGACTAAGGCAGCGATCCATTCATACTCGGTATCGCTACGCCACCAGATCAAAAGCACCACAACCGAGGTGATCGAGATTATTCCGCCTTATGTCCAGACTCAACTCACTGGCGAACGGCAAATGATCGATCCTCGCGCCATGCCCCTCGGTGAGTTCATTACCGAGGTGATGGACATACTCGCTAACCACCCAACGGTCGAAGAGGTCGTGGTAGAACGCTGCAAGCCTCTACGCTTTGCCGCCAAAAATGGGAATGCTGACATGATGTTTCAGACTCGTAACCCGTAAGTATAGTAACCTGCGATTGAAGCATTTTTAGATCGGGATTAATTGCTGAATCTCTGTATGTCTCGATCTCAAACGTTTTCAAAGGAGAATTGAAAGGCAATCTCAAATGGCTATTTCAAGTCGATCGAAACTAAGAGTTTGGATACTAGTTACCTGTAATTTGCACACCTTGAATAGAATCTAGGAGAAAAATGAAAGCAATCGTAATTAACGCATACGGTAATGACGACGTTTTGGATTACGTCGATGTCGAACGTCCAGAGCCGAAAGCGGACGAAGTTCTGGTGAAAGTTCACGTCGCGGGGGTCAATCCGGTTGACTGGAAAATTCGCGATGGCTTGGGTGAAAGGTTAGGGCTGAAACTCCCCATCTTTCTCGGTGGCGAGATTGCCGGAACAGTTGAAAAGGTTGGCGTTGATGTCAGAGATTTCAAGGCGGGTGATGCAGTTTACGGTACCGTGACCTCTGGAGGTTACGCCGAATACGCGATTCTCCAAAGGAGAGGCTACGCCAACGCCAAAGTCGGGGAAATGGTGACCAAACCCCAAAGTCTCGATTTCGAGAACGCGGCGGCGATTCCACTCGGCGCGTTGACTGCATGGCAGGCGATGTTTGATTTGGCGAATCTGAGTAGTGGTCAGAGACTTTTGATCACCGCCGCATCAGGCGGAGTCGGTTCGCTGGCTATTCAACTTGCCAAAGCAAAAGGCGCATTCGTAATCGGCATGGCTTCGGGTCGCAATGAAGCGTTCGTCAGAGATTTAGGTGCGGACGAGTTCGTTAATTACACAAAACAACACTTTGAAGAAGTCGTCAAAGATATGGATGTCGTTTTCGATACGGTTGGCGGCGATACGTTTGAAAGAGCGTTCCACACGTTGAAAAAAGGCGGCTTTCTGGTGACGGCAGTGCAGTTTCCGTCCGAAGAAAAAGCGCAGGAATTTGGAGTCAATGCCGCGCGGGTCTACTGTAAACCCAACGCGGAACAGTTAGCCGCGATCAGCAAATTGGTTGACGAAGGCAGATTAAAAGCGCATGTTTCAACCGTTTTGCCGCTCACGGAAGTGAAAAAGGCACACCAACTTTCCGAAAGTGGGCGCACACGCGGCAAAATCGTTTTGCAAGTCGCGACATAGATTTGCCACGTAGTGAAAATTGCGATCGCAGCCTTACAGATCGCAAAGCGACATCACCATTCACAACAAGAGGAAAAGATGTGGTGAAAATTGCGATCGCAGCCTTACAGATCGCAAAGCGACATCACCATTCACAACAAGAGGAAAAGATCATGATGCTTAAAAATAAAGTTGCTTTAGTCACGGGAGGAACATCCGGAATTGGTCGAGCAACCGCAATCGCAATGGGTACGGCGGGTGCAAAAGTCGTATTCTCAGGCAGACGCGATGCGGAAGGCGAAGAAACGGCGGCGCTGATTTGTGAGACTGGGGCAGAGTGCTTATTTGTGCGCTCAGACGTATCTCGTGAAGCGGATGTGCAAGTCCTAGTGGAGGAAACGATCGCCACTTACGGCAAACTCGACTGCGCGTTTAACAATGCTGGAATCGAGTCTCCTGGCAAACCTCTGCACGAACAACCGATTGAGGAGTTTGACAAGCTGATATCGATTAATGTGCGGGGGCTATTCTTGTGCATGAAATATGAGATCCAACAGATGCTGAACCAGGGTTCAGGCGTGATTGTCAATAATTCATCAATGGGTGGTCTAATTGGGTTTCCAGGAGTATCTCCCTATATTGCCAGCAAACACGCAGTTATGGGACTGACGCGCTCTGCGGCGCTCGACTATGCCAAGCAAGGCATTCGGATCAATGCCATTAATCCTGGCTTGATTGCGACTGAGATGATGGAGCGCCTCGCGGATGGGACGGGCAATACGGCGGATAGCTATGCGTCTATGGTGCCAATGGGACGCATGGGTCAGGCAGCAGAAATGGCTCAAGTGGTCGTTTTCCTTTGTTCTGATGCTGCCAGCTACATCACAGGACAACCTTTGGTAATCGATGGTGGATTCACAGCAAACTGACCTATGACTACCGTTTTTTTCCACGGGTTGGTTTGACCCGTAGCGCTTGAATCAACGCAGTCAAGGCTAGCGATGTCTGGCGACGGTTGGGATGATACAGGTAGTAGCCGGGCAAGGTGGGACACCACGCTTCTAGCACCCGGATCAGCCGACCCTCAGCAACAGAGTCAACGATTTGATCCTCATAGAGATACGCAATCCCTTGTCCTGCTAGGGCAGCCGTGAGAATTAGATCGCTGTCATTGAAGACAAGCGATCCATCGACTCTGACTTGAAATGCCCGTCCCTTTTGCTCAAACTCCCAAGGGTAAAGCCCTCCAGAGGTTGTAAATCGGTAGTTGATGCAGCGATGATTTGCAAGATCCTGAGGGGAGTTGGGTGCAAGATGAGCTGCGAAATAGGCAGGTGAACCCACAACCGCCGTTTGAAGAGCCAGCCCAACTCGCACCGCAATCATGTCTTTAGCGACCTTTTCACCCAGTCGGATGCCTGCATCATAGCGGCTCTCCACAATATCGGTTAGCCCTTCGTCGATTGTCACCTCAACGCGAATTTCTGGATACATATCCAAAAAACTGGGCAGCACCGGACAAAGAACAGAGGTCGCCGCGTGCCTTGGTGTAGTAATCCGTAGGGTTCCAGCAGGTTTGTCACGCAACTCATTGAGAGCCGTTAGCTCAGCGTTGATCTCTTCAAACGCAGGTCGTAAGGTTTTGAGCAGTCGATCGCCCGCTTCAGTCGTTGAAACTTTGCGAGTCGTTCGCGCTAGAAGTTGTAACCCCAAACGGTCTTCGAGCGATTTCATGGCATGGCTCAAGGCAGAGGGAGACATTTCTAGCTTTGCCGCCGCCCGGGTGAAGCTCATCTCGTCGGCGACAAGGACGAAGGCGGCTAAGTCATTGAGTTCGTCACGCTTCATTGCTGCACATATTTCATAACTTTATGTTGATTATGCCACCTAGTCAATAAATCATATCCGATCTATCGTTGAGTGATGACCCAAAAAGAAAAATCCATGCCAAGCAACGCTTCTTCAACACACAATCCATTCGTGCGGCTGTCCTATGGACTTGCGGCTCTGGGACAGGGCGATCGCTTGGTGCCTTGGGAATTTGAGCGTCGGGAATTGCGCCCCAATGATATTGCGGTCAAAATCCAGTTCTGCGGAGTTTGCCACAGCGATCTCCATGCCATTCGCGGAAATAGTCGTTTCCCTTTGGTTCCGGGTCATGAATTTGTGGGCGAGGTGAGCGCAATCGGGGCAGAAGTTACGAAGTTCAAACTTGGTGATGCTGTGGCGGTGGGCAATATTGTCGATTCCTGCGGACACTGTCCACCGTGCCTCAATCATCTAGAATCCTATTGCCGCGAATTTCCCACAACCACCTATGACGGCATCGATCGCCTCGACGGAAGCATCACACGTGGCGGCTACTCAAACGACTATGTTGTCAAGACCGATTTCGCCTATCACCTGCCAGCAGGACTCGATCCGGCAAGCGTGGCACCGCTACTCTGTGCAGGAATCACGACTTGGTCGCCGCTGCGCCACTGGAACATAGGTCCCGGTAAGACGGTTGGCATTGTCGGACTGGGCGGACTCGGACACCTAGCGGTGAAATTTGCTCACGCGCTGGGCGCTCATGTTGTCCTATTCAGCACTTCCGAGCAAAAGCTTGCTGATGGTCTGGCGCTAGGGGCAGACGAGGCTATCTTGTCAACGGATGTCGAGAAGATGGCAGCTCAGAAATATCGCTTCGATTTCATCCTTGACACCGTGTCAGCGCGACACTTGCTCGACCCGTATCTGCTAGCGCTCACGCTCGACGGCACGTTCTGTTGTCTTGGCATTCCTGATCAGATGAAGTTCACCCCTGTCCTCCTGACGATGGGGCGGCGGCGGCTAACCAGTTCGGGGTCAGGAGGCACGCTTGAAACGCAGCAGATGCTGGACTTCTGTAGCCAGCATCAGATCTCAGCCGATGTCGAAGTAATTGCGGCAGCAGATATTAATAACGGGTTTGAACGACTGGAGCGGGGAGAGGTGCGCTACCGACTGGTGATTGATATGGCGACGCTCAACGCACCTGCTAAAGATGCAGCTTGAGTCGAGGGCAAATAGAGCCAAGTCAACTAGGTTTGCAACAAAAACACTACAACAATAGGAATTTTATGCGACGTTGGATTTTGAAAGCGGGCGCAACTAATCTCAATGGACTGGTTCTTGAGGATGTGCCGATGCCGGAACCCGGAGCAGGCGAAGTGCGGATTCGCGTTCATGCGGTGTCCCTAAACTACCGCGATCAACTTGTACTCAAGGGGCAATTCGCAAACCATCTACCGGCGCGGGATCTAATTCCGATTTCGGATGGAGCCGGGGAGATTGACGCGATCGGGGCAGGGGTGACCAGTTGGGCAATCGGCGATCGCGTCACCGGATTACTGCTGAACTGGCAGCGAGGCGCACCAACAGAGCTTGGCTTTGGTCTCGGCTCCCTCAGTGAAGATGGAATGCTCGCTGAATATGTCGTGCTGCCCGGCGATCGCGTTGTGCGTGCACCTGCCAGCTTAGACGATGCCGAAGCTGCAACGCTTCCTTGCGCTGCATTAACGGCTTGGAACGCCATTCACGGGGGCTATCCGGTGGGGAAAGAAAGCAAAGTTTTGGTTTTGGGAAGCGGTGGCGTATCGCTGTTCGCAATGCTGTTTGCCCGCGCCGCAGGTGCTCAGGTGATTGCGACATCGAGCCAGGATGTCAAGCTGAAGCAGTGGATGGCTCTGGGTGCCAGTGATGGGATCAACTATCGGGACACTCCAGATTGGGGCAAAGCGGTGTTCGAGCGCACGGGCGGTGTCAACAAGGTCGTCGATGCAGTTGGGACAGGCACGCTGAGTCAGTCACTAGCGGCACTCGCATACGGCGGTGAAGTCGCTCTGCTGGGGTTAATGTCCTTTGACGATCGCCCCCTTGATTTTATGGCGCTGATGGGGAGGAGTGCCACTGTTCGGGGCGTTGCGGTAGGCAGTGCTGAACTGTATAACGCGATGGTGCAAGCGATCGACACGCATCAGATTAAGCCACCGATTGATCGCCGCTTCCGCTTTGAGGATGCGAAAACTGCCTATCAAGCCCAATCATCGCCAGACCTCTTCGGCAAAATCGTCATCGATCTGACGTAATCGATCTGTTGTATTTCCTCTCATTCACATTGCATTCACTCGGAATTAATCATGGCGAATTCTAAAGTTTGGTTGATTAGAGGTAGCTCAAGCGGGTTTGGTCGATCACTCACCGAAGCCGTTCTCAAAAAAGGCGATCGCGTGGTTGCAACAGCTCGTAAACCGGAGCAACTCGACGATCTCGTCAAACAGCATCCAGACGCGATCGCAGCCGTTCGCTTAGATGTCACTAATCCCCAAGAGGTTCAGGCAGCAGTCAAGTTAGCTTTAAATGCTTTCGCTCGCATTGATATTCTCGTCAATAATGCTGGCTACGGCGCGGTTGGCGCGATCGAAGAAGTTAGCGACGAGGACATCAAACGGCAGTTTGACACCAACTTCTTTGGCGCACTCAACATGACTCGTGCCGTGTTGCCGACTCTGCGCGAACAACGCAGTGGTCATATCCTCAACATCTCCTCTCTGGCTGGCGTGGTTTCCTTTAGTGGCGCTGGGATCTATTGTGCTACCAAGTTTGCGCTAGAGGCGGTCTCGGAAGCTTTAGCACAAGAAGTCAAGCCGTTGGGCATCAAAGTCACGAACATTGAACCGGGGTCATTTCGGACTGATTTCAACGGTCGATCAATCGTCACTTCAGCACATCCAATCGCAGACTATGCCGGAACTAGCGGTAGGGTCATCGAATCGAATCAAGCAATGGATGGCAATCAACCGGGCGATCCTGTCAAAGCGGTTACTGCAATGATTCAGGTGGTTGAGAGTGAAAGTCCACCCTTACGATTAGCACTCGGTGAAGATGCAGTCAACGGCATTACTCAAAAACTCGACTCGATGAAAGCCGAACTCGAAGCTTGGAAGTCGGTTTCGCTCAGTACTAGGTTTGAAGGTGAAACAGGAGGAGTAGCAAGCCAAAGTACGACCTGATTGTTGCAGAACCTATAGCCCCTTGCACAGACGATCGCCGATAGTTGAGAAACCAAAGTGAAACTGCCTAAACTCACGAGCCTCGTTCGTTGGATGCTGCTACTGCTAATCACTGTGAGTGCAATCGGTTGGTCAGGCGTAACGGTTGCCCAAGAGCGATTGACTGGTGTGATCGTTCAAGAGCGCCCATCCGCAGCACCGTTCGATTTTCAAGGTCGCTTCATCGTGTCCGTCTCTGATGCGGATATGCTGCCCTCGGCTTACATCGATGATAAGCTCGGCCCGATCGATGGGGCTGACGCGCTTTCGATTATCCGCCTCGATAGGGCAGGACGCGAACTACGGGCGATCGAAACTCCTGTTTCTAATTCGGTGACCGGACCGCCCGCAGTAATTGCCGTCACGCCCGATGGTCGCTATGCTATCGTGATCGAGACGCGAGGGCAGCGACCGACAACAGCCGATCCAAGACTGAGTGACCTCGCACTCGGACGCACGATTTCCGTCGTTGATTTGACCGATCTCGACCAGCCTCAAGTTGTTCAGCGCGTACAGGGTTTCGAGCAGCCGCTCTCAGTGTCGATCAACTTTAATGGTTCGCTCGTCGCAGTTTCTTATGATCCTGGCGGCGCGGGCAAGACGACTCCACTCGCGATTTATCGATTCAGCGACGGCAGATTGTCTGCACCAGTTACTCCACAAATTCCTGATTGGAGAACGGAGGACACTTTAATTCATGTCGAATGGCATCCGAAAGAAAACATTCTGGCGCTGCTCAACGTCAACAAACCCTCAATTTCGTTCATGCGAGTCGCGAACGCGGGTAGCCAGATTAGCCTATTGCGCTGGGGCAACTCCGTGAGCGTAGAGAAAGCCCCGTTCCTAGTGCGTTTTACCCCCGATGGACGACATATCATCAGCAACTCGTCCTATGTTCGCATTGACGGAGTGCAGGTATTGCCTAGCGCATCGCTACGCGGCACAGTTCAAAGTATACGGTTAGTCGCAGAAACGGCGGCGGATGGTTCACCCGTGCATCAATTGGCTTCGCGTGCTGCAACGAGTTCCATCCCTGAAGGACTCAGCATCAGTCCTGACGGGCGCTACGTCGTCACCACTAATCTCGAACAAAGCTCTTTTGCTTTAGATGATTCGAAGCAAGGCTTCTTTTCGTCGTTGACGCTGCTTCGCCTCGACCCCGAAACCGGAATTCTAGAGAGCGTGGGTGATTTCGCCTTCGATGGCGTGCTACCTGAAGCGGCAGTTTTCGATAATTCCAGTCGTTTTCTCGCCGTGACCAACTTCACCTTCTTCGATCCCAATCGCAAGGGCGGTTCGATCGACTTTTGGGGGATTGTAGGGGATGCTTTCGATCCGAAACGCACTGAGCTAGTCAAAATGAATTATTCCACTCCCGTTACCAGAGGCGCACACTCGATAGCGATTGTTCGCTAGCGTAACCGTATCACCCTTACCGAAGTCCATAAGCTACAACTGAAATATTTCTATAATAGAAGCGCTCACGCAGAAGCTTAGAAATATGCTTTCCTCTTCGGCATCTCTCAGTACCAAATTCATGCAGGAGATTTCAGCGACGTTTCCTCGTGCACCCATTACCTCTAGTGCTGGAGCTAATTGGGATCATATTTTACTTGTTCACCATCACCAACCGGCTTTTAGTGTGCCTGAACACTGTCTGCCTTATCACCAAATTTGCATCAAATTAGGTAAGCCCTATCTTTTCAGGCAAGTTGTTGATGGACGTGCTGAGACATTACAGGTTGTTCCTGGTGAGAGCGGGTTGTATTTGGCTAATCTTAATCAATCCTTTTGTTGGGATCGAGAAGCCGAGTTCCTACAGCTCTACTTAGCTCCAGAACTATTTAGACAAATCAGTGAGGAGACTTGGGGAAACGACAGCATTGAACTCATCCCTCAACCATCAGCGCTGAGCGATCCCTTAATTGTACAGATTGGTTTGGCTCTTAAGACAACCCTCGAAACCGAGAATTTAGATAGTCGTCTTTATGCGGACTCTATGACGCATGCTTTAGCTATGCATCTTCTATTTCAATATTCAACGCGAAAATCAGCAGTTTTGCCTTCCCGAGGCAGCTTACCACAGCAGCCACTTAAACAAACCATTGACTACATTCAAGAGAACTTGAACCAAAACGTAAGCTTAGCTGAACTCGCCGAGATTGCTAAACTTAGTCCCTATCACTTCGCCCGTTTGTTCAAGCAATCTACAGGCTTACCCCCTCATCAATATCAAATTAAATGTCGAGTTGACCGTGCCAAAGACTTACTTAAAACAAATTTAGAGATCGCAGATATTGCTCAAATTGTTGGATTTTCTAGTCAGGGACATTTGAATTATCACTTCAAACGTCTTGTTGGAATCACTCCCAAAGTCTTTTCGCGACGATAGCAAGATCTTGTAAAAACGTCGCAAGCTCTTAGCATACGGTATGTCTGTTTGTTTGTCATGATGCATTTAACTCAGATAAGCAGGAGACTCGTTATGACAATCGAAGCGGACAACTGTGAGACTACTCCTGTCCGTTGCTGCTGAAGTACTCGCCATAGTGTGGGTTCTTTCCAGCGCCAAAACCAAGGCTGTAGAAGCCACTATCATCAATCATACTGAACAGAGGAACACAATGAATAAGCCCGAGTTTTTTGTCACTCCCGGTTATGGCGAATACATGCTGAATGAATTGCATTACTCGCAAGCGGTAAAAATTGGCGATCGAGTGGAGACATCAGGCCAAGGCGGTTGGGATGACGATCTGAAAATTCCCAAATCGCTCGCAGACGAGATTGCTCAGGCGTTTCGGAACGTAGAGCGAACCTTGGCAACTGCCGATGCTGGTTGGGAGCATGTTGTCCATGTGAATTCTTACCACGTTGGAGGGTTTCCCCCTGAGGTTAACGATGAGATGGTCAAGCTATTTCGTCAGTACATGCCCAACCATGCCCCTATCTGGACACAGGTAGGAGTCGCAGCTCTTGGACTTCCAACGATGCGGATTGAAATCCGCGTTACTGCAATTGTTTCATAATCGCATAAGCGGTAGCTCTGCTCGGTGTAGAGCAGAGCAAGTGTCGGTGGAAGGATAATATTGCCGGAATGGCTTGCTTATGCTTCCAATTAACTTTGGCAAAATTATGCTTCTAATCTTAAGCATAGGTTGTACTGATTTATTAAATGTGTTAATCATAGCTAAGAGATTGTTGAATTTCACGTAAGTAAGACCGAACCCAAAGGTTACGCATCACTCCCGGCTTGGTAAGAAGTTGAGTAACCCGACGTTGTGTAGGTTTTTGTCCTTGTGAATGAAGCAATTGAGCAACATTTTGTATTTCTTGGCATACAAGCTCTCTTTTTTCCTTACCAATTGCATTATTGTATTCTTGGTAACGCTTGGAGATAGAACGAGAAAGTTCAGGAAAATATCTGTATAAATAGCTGTTATTTTTGTAGCCTAGTCGTCGAGAAATTTCTAGGAATGAAGGAGGTGAAAATTCCTGAAGTGCTAATTCGAGAATAAGTTGAATTTTTTGCTGTCTACTCACGCTTTTATAATCAGCGTGTCTAACTTTAATTATTTGACATAATTCGGGAAAATGATTCTGTAAACAAAGCGGATAATGTTTTAGACGAAACGCGACATCTTCTAAAGAAGGTGGTGGGTACTCATGAATTACTTCTTGAAGAATTATATTTAAAACTTGTTTTCTCTCGGAATTGATTCTTGTATAAGACCTTCTTGGTTGTTCGGCTTGATTTGTTGATGAGCCACAAGCAAGATTATCAAAAACTAAAACATCTGTTGTCAAAAAATCAAGCAATTTGATTCTCATCTAATGACTTAGTAGCAAAAGTTTATCTATTTGAGGTATTACTTTTCCTTTACATTATGAACCAATTGTTGCTTGATTTACTAAAATAGCGCGAGATAAAGCAGCTTGATTTGATTGAAATGCTTGATTAATAAAAGTAGAAATTGTCTGACTAATCCGATTTGAATCAATTGGAGATACGATAGTGGGTGCAGCTGCGATTAATTCTCCCAATTCCTGATTCACATGAAGTTGCCAAGCAATTTCATCCGCTTTCTTAATTTTGTTGACTCCACCATTTTTGTATCGGTAACTCCCCAGCCATTTACCGCATTTATTACAGTGTCCGGTCTGAGAATCACCAGAAAGCACAAGTTGTTGATTCAAACAATGAGGACACACTGATAAAAAAGGATGGTGTGGATTGGACAAATTTGAACTACATTAATACACCAAAGAAGTGGCTCGTAAATACTTTTGTTAGTATCACGCCATTCTTGGTAACAAGAAAGACACCAAACACGCTCATGGCGAAGTAAATCCCTTTTATAAAGCACCTTTTCCCAAGGTCTAAGGGTAAGAAAATGTAAGTCTGTTCGTTTCGTCAGGACGGACATTGCACGTACTAAATTAGTTGCCATTAAGCCCGTTCCATTAGTTGCTGTTCTATCTCTATTAACTCCAAGTATTTTGCTGATACTTTCATTTCTTTCATTTCTTAAGTTTGATAATTTCGGTTCTCTACCCATAAATGGGGCAATTTCCTTTATAAGTAGCCTTCTAGTAGTGATGCAATGTTGTTCAGCTAGTCTAATGACATAGCTTGTTAAACTTTCTACATAAGGAGCCCCTATCCCAATTGGCTCTAGATTATAAAAACGGCTTCTTGGTGGAATCGGAGATTTTTGCGTATCCCACGATGGGTAAAGTTTTAGGGTTAATGTGGGCATATCACTCAAGTTCCTACTTGACGACGCTTAGGTAATGGTTGTCCAACTTTAAACTGTACTTTTCTCAAAGTTGAGTTACCCTGTTGTAGTTGAATCTCAACTTGTTTAATGTCGTTATCAATTAGCGCAGATTTTATTGGTAAGCCCAATTCCGCACGCAGTTGCTGAACTTCTCCCTCAATTTGTGCCTGATTATTCTCTCCTTCTTTAATTTTTTTGAGGATGTTTCGGCATTGGGCAACCGATAAGGCGCGACGTTCTAGATGTTTAAGCTCAACAGAGTCAGATCCTTCATTAATTGCATCGAACAATGCGTTGTCAAACCAGTTTTTAAGAATTCCTACACAACCCAAACTTCGCTCATAACAGTAATCCCAATGTGATACTAAATCAGGCTCTTGCTGTAATGGCATCCTTAGTTGAAAACCCCAAACCACACTTTGGAATACTTCTCTGTCTTGTTCTACATCAGCATGGTAACGGGGAAAGTGTAAGTAAACACTACGTCGGCTTAACTGGTCGCCAACATCATGTAGGGTCAATAATTCGTATGTGCCTACTAGACCATGCACAACTCCAGTTCTGTTAGCTAATGACTTGATAGCTTCAGGTAAATCTGTTAGCTTACGTCCAGAGGCTAACATTAGCATATGATGAGCTTCATCAATAAAAAATATTTTGGGTTTGCGATGTTTGAGAGCTTGCTCTAACGCCCATCCTAAATCTGTTTCAATAACTTTTGAATCAATCACAATTTGCCCCAAATTGTTCCGATAAATACCTCGTGTGCCGTAGTCTATCTTATTTTCAATTAGTGGTTCATTAAGGGCAAATAAGCAGCGCTTAATATGGTCTTTCGAGTTAAAAATCCCTGATTTTTGAACCACTGCCTCAACTGATGCGAATGGTAAATAACCAGGGTCAATTTCGAGTTGCGGTACATTCGACTCAACTAACCACTTTTCAATTAGTAAACGTAGGGTAGTTTTACCAACCCCTGTTGGACCGTAAATAAAAATAATTCGTGATTCCGAAAAATTACTAACCGCCAGCTTGAGAAAATTGAAGGCTTCTTCTAGCCGAGGATGTGCTATTGTATAATTGTCGAAGTACAATAGCTTTTCCGTCGTTGATTGTGTCAGTAACGCTGTGGGAAAATGCTTTTGATTAGACATGATTAATAAGAATCAAAAATTTGGAGTTTAGTAGGTATTTCAGCAAAGCTTTCTAGTTTAACTAATTCTAAATCTTATTTTCACTTGGCTCAACAGCTACTGTTTATGTCAAATTCAATGATTAATGAAATTGAATTTTATTTCTTTCACATTCAATGACTTTAAATACTTATTTCCCTTGATCATCTCGGAGACGTTGTGCAAGTAAAACCTCTTCTGCTTCTGCTGTTGAAAGAAATTCCGCTAATTTTTTGGCTCGAACTTTAAATTCTTGATGATGATTTGTTGTACGTTTTTGCAACTCAGATGTTGCTAGCCAAATCTCTTTTTCTGAACGTTATTTAAAAGCTGCATAATATTCGCTAATACATTCAACCCACTGACTACGAATATAGGCATAAGCTAAAGTGCGTTCTGGGACTGTTGGATTTTCTATTTTTTGACCTAACAATATTGGCTCAATATTTCTGTAACGCCGGTTAGCATCTTCTAAATCTTTTTGGCTTGCACTCCTTAATATTGAATTTAATTCGTCGGGGTTACTGCCAGCATACATCTGTCTATTAACTGTTATTTGACCCAGCCGAATTTTACTTTCCAGTTCGGTAACTGGTAAGTCAATCAACTCCCCTAATTCAGAGCGCAGAGTAATTTGTGTATGACCAACTTTTATCAATGTATAGATTTGACCATCCCAGTTTATTTGTTCTTTTGGAACTAAATTTATGACTGGAAGAGTTATTGTATCTGCACTTCGCAATGACAAAAATATCGATTTATGGAGAGCGAAAAATTTCGGGGGAGATGAGGGACACAACACGATAAGATGGCTCAATGTTGGATTCTACGGAAAGAGTCATATATCAATTAAAAGTGGTGCTGTTGAGCATCAGCCCCATGATTTGGCGGCGTATAAAAGT
>NZ_JACXXN010000044.1 GCF_014904695.1 Nostoc sp. MG11
ACCTACCTAGCTAAGTCATTCAGCTCCAACGATTACTCCGCTTACTAATAGCTTAGTACTAAAACTACAAAGCTATTTGGCTCTCCTGGGATAAAAAAGAAAAGCAATCTCTGAGATAAATATGAGATTTCTCGATTACCAAATACCCAGGAGAACCAAACAAATTAAGCAATTTACAGATGATTTGCAACAAACACTTTAGGAGTTAATTATGGCAACTATTACTCTTTCTGAACTGCGTAATGCTGGTTCTCAACTATTCCAAGATTCTGAAAGCTTTCTCAATGACCTCAGCGATGTAGATGCAATCTCTGGTGGTTACGACAACTTCAGCGGCTTTCACGGATTTGACAAACTGATTGAAGGCTACGTAAATGTATATGCCATCGGTCATGTTACCTACCTAGCTAAGTCATTCAGCTCCAACGATTACTCCGCTTACTAATAGCTTTGTAGTTAGACTACTGAGCTAATAGCTCTCCTGGCGTAAATGAGAAAAGTAATCTTTGAGATAAACATGAGATTTCTCGATTACCAAACACCCAGGAGAAGCTATCAAATAAACACTCTCAAGATATTTGCAACAATAATTTTAGGAGAAAATCATGGCAAACATCACTCTTTCTGAACTACGTAATGCTGGTTCTCAACTGTTCCAAGATTCTGAAAGTTTTCTCAATGACCTCAGCGATGTAGATGCAATCTCTGGTGGTTATGATTCTGGCTTTAGCGACTTTCATGGATTTGACAAGCTAATTGAAGGATATGTCAATATCTATGCAATTGGTCATGTTACCTACTTAGCTAAGTCATTTAGCTCTAACGACTACTCCGCTTACTAATAGCTTAGTACTAAAACTACAAAGCTATTTGGCTCTCCTGGGATAAAAAGGAAAAGTAATCTCTAAGATAAACATGAGATTTCCCGATTACCAAACACCCAGGAGAAGCTATCAAATTAAACAATCTCAAGATAATTTGCAACAATAATTTTAGGAGAAGATCATGGCAAACATCACTCTTTCTGAACTACGTAATTCTGGTTCTCAACTGTTCCAAGATTCTGAAAGTTTTCTCAATGACCTCAGCGATGTAGATGCAATCTCTGGTGGTTATGATAATTTCAGTAAATTTTATGGATTTGAAAAGGTAATTGAAGGCTATGTCAATGTATATGCCATTGGTCATGTTACCTACCTAGCTAAGTCATTCAGCTCTAACGACGCTAGCGCTTACTAATAGCTTTGTAGTTAATTACTGAGCTATTTAGCTCTCCTGGGATAAATGGAAAAGCAATCTCTGAGATAAATATGAGTTTGAATTACCAAATACTCAGGAGAAGCAAATAAATCAAGCAATGTAGGAGTAAATTATGGCAACTATTCTTCTTTCATAACTGGGTAATGTTGGCTCACAACTATTCCAAGATTCTGAAAGCTTTCTCGCTGACATGAGTGATTTAGATTCTATCTCTGGTAGTTATGATTCGGGCTTTAGCAACTATTCAGGATATACGAAGCTGATTGAGGGATATGTCATTACATACGCTATTGATCAGATTGTTTACTTAGCCAAGTCATTCAGTTCACACGACTCAAATTACTAATAGCTTTGTAGTTTAATACTAATAACTAATTTACAGCTTTATCTGGATTACATTGAGCAATTGTTTAATTGTTGCTTCAAAGATGAAGTAAATGGCGAAAATCGAAATCTCTGACCTGCATACCGCTGATTTAGAAACCTTCCTGACTAATCTTAATGATGTGGATTCTATATATGGTGGTGAAGAATATGCTTTTGCTCAGACTTTTAACTTTGGCATGAAGATACTGGAAGCTGCGATCGCAATATTTGCTATCTCCAGTATTACATGGATTGCACAGTCATTCAACGCTGAAAAATTCATGCCTTAAAACCAACTCTCTTTGCCTGATGATTGTCGTTACAACCTGACACAATGAGCGATAAGAGGTTATATATGATTGCTTTTTGGACATCTTTATGGTGGATATATAGTTTTTTAGTCTACCAAAACCAACTTTTAACTAAGCAAGAAGTTTTAGTTGTTAACGTTGAAAATTATCTAAGAATATGCCACCATTTATATTGAGTTCTCAAAATGTTGTAGACTACCTGATTTCCCAAGGTTTGTGTACTCAAGAGCAGTTTTTGAACAACATTGAGCCAAAACCTGCTAAAAACTTTAACTTGTTACTCAGCTTACCAGATGATCGCAAACTCCTTGTTAAACAAGAGCGTTATAACAGAGAAGGCAAAACTGCTGGTGAGTTTTTAAAGGAATGGCGAGTTCACGAGCTATTACAAAAATTTCCCGAACTAAGCCAAATTTACCCATGTTTTTCGGAAGCGGTACATTTTGACGCTATACATTCAATTCTTGTTTTCAATTATCTAAATGATTATCGTGATCTAACAGATTTTTACATCAAGGAAAATTACTTTCCCAGTGAGATCGCAACGGTAATTGGAACTACTTTGGCATCAATTCATCGCCTAACTATTGACCATCCAGATTATCAAAAGTTTCTCCAAGATGGTGAGGATACAAGTCAACAAACTCCTAATCTGGCTCGTGGTTTAGATAGAATCACTCCAGCTGTGTTTGGTATGGTTCCTAGTCATGGTCTAAAATTCTTTGCGCTTTATCAACGTTATGACAGCCTCGGAAAAGCGATCGCAGATTTAAGTAATGCTTTCAACCCTTGTTGTCTAACCCATAATGACCTAAAGCTGAACAATATTCTTTTATCCTTAAATTGGGAAGAAGCAGTTTTCCAAGAATCGCCTACAACTGACAGTATCATTCGATTGATTGACTGGGAACGCGGTGCTTGGGGAGATCCAGCTAATGACTTAGGAACACTAGTCGCCAGCTACCTGCAAATCTGGTTGTACAGCTTGGTTACTAGTAACACGATCGCGATCGAAGACTCTTTACGTCTAGCTACAACCCCTTTACAACTTCTCCAGCCTTCAATTGCAGCGCTAGCTACTGCTTATTTGGCTGACTTCCCCGAAATCTTAGAACGTCGTCCTGATTTCTTACCGCGAGTCATGCAATTTTGCGGTTTAGCTTTGATTAGAGCTATTCAAGCACAACTCCAGCACGAAAAAACCTTTGGTAATGTGGGTGTCTGTATGCTCCAAGTTGCCAAGAGTTTGTTGTGTCGTCCAGAAGCATCAATTCCGACGATTTTCGGTATGGAAGCACGCTACCTCGCTCCCACAAGCTTATCCCCCGTTTAAAAGCAGATGTGGACTGGGAAAAGGTGAGCCAGCGCTGTGAGTCCAGTGCGTAAGAAGTAAATTTCAGCCTTCCCCCTTCCCCCTTTCCCTTTTCCCTTTTCCCTTATCCCCTTATCCCCAGAGGGGGCCCCACCTTCCCCAAACTTACAGGTAAAAGTATATATGCAACTATTAGATTCGCTGGAAAGTCAACTGCAAGATGTTCCAGAGTCGTTGCAGACATCACTGGCAGACATCGTTCATCAAGTTCAGATTGAGTCTCACTATTCTATTCGACACCCAGACTACCAACCTTTGGAATTGCCAGAGTCAGCAGTTTCTCGTTTTCAGCAATTGCCTTTGGATCTCCAGAATAAATATTTAAGTCTGCAATTGCGTAGTTTTCTTTACGGTATTTATTACAACGGCTCTTTAAAACGTGATCTCGGCTCTAATGCAGAGGTAACGAATTTAGCATTGAACCAGAATCTCGAAAATAACACTTTGTTGGGTGTAGATTTAGCGTTTTATGATCGCCTGCACGAAAACAACAGGAGTGAAGGCTATTGGGGTTATGATTGGCTGGTGGTCGAAGAAGCAACAGATGACACTTTGGTAGTACAAAAGAATGGTTTGACGCTGCACATTGAGCGCCAACTCCATTTACAACCACAAGACCAAGCTGTCACTGTTGGGAAGTCGGTGGCGATCAAAATGCCCAAGAATGTCGTGCAAAATGGATTTTATATGGCAGTAGCTAACGCCGCAGCTACCCCAAATTATCAAAATATCGTGCGTGTCTACTTCAACTTAACTCCAGAAGGAGCAGTTGCAGTTATGGACAGTTTGACAACCCAACTTAACGCTTTGGGGATTTCTTTCTCATTTAAAGTGCTATATAATCCTTCAGATTATCAGCGTTATGACTCAGGTGTGCTGTACTTTGGTAAAGGCAACTATAAACTTGTTCACAAAGTATTAGAAAGGGTGTATGCAGAACACCAATCCCATTTTGATGAGCCAGTACCTTTGTTTACCAAGTTGCTAGCACCAGGGTTAGCGATCGCAGAAGAACCAAATCAAAAATTTGGTGATCAAGAAAGTTTTGGTACTAACCGCTGTCAAGTTATTGCCAATGGTTTGCTTGATGCTTGGCAACAAGGGAATAATACACCAGCCGGTCGGATGGCATCAATTTTGCAACATTTCTCCTTACGTGATATTGAATTGCAACGTCCTTACCTCAATGCCAACTCAGATGATATTTACACTTCTTTGAATTTATAAAATGGAGAGTTAGGAGAGTTAGGAGTCTTCTGACTTCTGACTCTACCTAAGCTCGACTTTATCCAAAATTAAGAACTCGGTTTTTTTATCCGGCAAAAACCCTTGCTTTTTAGCAAATATTTTTTCCACGCTACAGGTTATCCATAAAGTTAAAAAAATAAAACTGTCCTTCCCCAGAGGTTTCAGCTTAAGCGTTCACGTTTCAAAAAAAATGGATAAAGTCGAGCTAAGTTCTTACTTCTAGAAAAGTTCAGCAGGATCAGTAGCTCTAAGTTTTCGCATGGCAATTACCCCTGAAATAAAACACATAAGCACAGTAAGCAAGAATACAGATGCTCCTCGATCTAATGTAATATATAAAGGTAAATTAGTGGCACTTCGGGTTAAAGCATAGAGTCCAAAAGAGATACAAAATCCGGGAATGTAGCCTAAAACAGCTAGAATTAGAGCTTCTTGAAAAACAACTTTAATTAGATAGATATCGGGGTATCCTATAGCTTTAAGCATAGCGTAATCAGCCGTATGCTCGGCTACATCTGAAGAGAGAATTTGATAGACAATTACTAAACCGACAACAAATCCAATCCCAGTTCCTAAACTAAAGATAAAGCCAATTGGGGTATTGTTAGCCCAATAAGTTTCCTCAAACTTAGCAAACTCATCGAAATTTAAAACTTTAACATCATTGGGTAGGTGGGTACGTAATGCTGTTGCAATTTGCTGAGGGTCATTTCCAGGCTTAAGCTTAATTAAGCCAGCACTGATCTCGGAGAAGCGACGGTGGGGTAAAATGCGGAGAAAATTTAAATCACTTGTAATCACATTGCCGTCAGCGGCAAAGGAAGCGCCAGACAAAAATAAGCCAGCTACCTGAATCTTACGGTCTTGGATCTCAGTGGAGACGACTTTATCTTGTTGTAAAGCAGTGATGGTTGTAGTGTAGTTTCCACGCGACCCCCAATCGAACAGTAAAGTATCTGGCAACTTCAACTTATCCAAATTCTGATTGACACCTGCAATATCGAACACGGACTTATTCGGATTAAAACCGATAAGCAAGATAGAAGTCTTAAGGTGAGTTTGGGGATTTTTCCAATCTACAAAATCGGTGTAAAGTGGCTCGGCCGATGCTACTTCCCCGAAGCTCATAGCTTGGTACAAACGGCGGCGAGGAATACTAGTCATTTCGGAAATATTTCGAGCATGAGGGCTAATTAAAACGATGTCAGCTCGTAAACTTCTATGCAACCTCGTATTGCTATCATACAAAGCTCTTTGGAAGCCTAGTTGCATGAACATTAACATATCAGCAAAAGCAATCCCTGCCATCGCTACTAGCAAGCGGCTTCTTTTGCGGCTCATCTGTAGCCAAGCTAGTGGAGTTCTCCATTTCATGTTGAGGTTTTATCCTTGAGTGCAATTTGAACTGTAACCTCTAGATTGGTTAAGTTAGCGGCTTTGCGGCTGCTATTAGGATCTAAACGAATTTTAACTTCTACTACTCTGGCATCAATCGCTGCGGTAGGGTCAGTATCAAGCACATCCTTCTTACGAATTTGTAAGCCAATCTCATCAACGACTCCCTTAGCTTCTCCTGCAAAAGCACTGCTAGTTACTACAGCCTTCTGTCCCAAGCGCAAATTCTTGACATCACTTTCATATATTTCAGCAATTGCATACATCTGGTCAGTTTGTCCGACTTCTACAATTCCATCACTGCCGACGCTCTCACCTGGTCTAGTATGAATTTGCAGCACTTGTCCATTAATGGGTGTGCGAATGTAAGCCAGATTGAACAAAGCTTGCGCTTCCTCAGTTTCGGCGCTCGCACCCTCAAGTTCGGATTGAGCTACCATGATGTCTGTAGGGCGAATTTCAGCAATACTTTCTAGCGTAGCCTTGGTTTCTGCTTGTTGAGCTTGCAGGGTGTTTCGTGTCCGCTGCAAATTAGCTTGGGCTTCCTTGATCTGGGCACGACTGCTATCTAGTATCTGTTGTAAAGTAGCTTTGCTTTCATTGACACTTTTGGAAGCTGTCTCTGCCGCTAAACACTTGCTATCACGTTCAGAGGTAGCGATCGCCCCCGATTGAAATAGCGTTTGATAACGCCTGCACTCTGTTTCAGCATTACGCCACTGAGCTATTAAACGTTTAAGTGCCGCTTCTTGAGTCTCTTTTTCTCCTTGGAAATCAGCCTCTAACCGTTGAATTGTTGCTTTCTGTAAAGTAATCTGACCTTGTAATTCAGCTTTTAAATTTATAATCCTAGCTTTTTGAGCATCAATGTTTCCTATTTTTGCGCCTGCTTGGACTTGGGCTAGTTTAGCTTTGGCTAGCTGGGCTTTTTTCTTGAACTTTTTAAGAGCAGCCTGAAGGCTATCATGACTGTCCAAAATTGCAATCACTTGTTCACGCTTGACCCACTCTCCTTCTTTTACCAAAAGTTTAGCAACACGAGTTCCACCCTTTCCATCTGAAAATGCTGTTGGAGCAGATAATTTTATCACTTCTCCACTGGGTTCCAAACGACCCAAGGCTGTAATTAATGTAGGCTTTAAGAGTGCGACCGAGGTAGAACCTTTTGAGGCTTGCATGGTAGAACGCTTGCTAAATAAGCTGTAGAAAACAACTACAACACTCACAAGTGCGACGATGACAAAAGTAGCAATCGTCCAACGATTAAAACCTCTTTGACCTTTAAGGTGTTTATCAACCTCTGGTGTAGATTTTTTAATCTGCATATAAATCAATCCTTTGATACATCCTGGGGTTATTATTTGGCTGAATCTAACATCCTCAATCCAAAATTATCAAATCCCCGGATTTATCCGTAACAAATAAAAACTGACTAAACCTTCTGCTTATATACCCAGGATTTTTGATAATTTCCAAACCTCATGTCTATTTTATTAGGATTTTAATTATTATTTTTGCATAAAAAATACACAATAACCATCATTTACAAGTAGTTCTTACACGCGTTGCCAAGTCAGATGAAAAGATACGTTTCCAGCAAGAGGTGAAATTAGTACAAGCTTATCTCCAGAGAATTCAACAGTTCGTTCTAAGTCTGTACCAGTCCAATCTGGAACTAAACTAACTTCAACGTGGTGAATAACTCTGTTATCTATAATTTCATATTTACCGCTATAAGAAATGTAGTTTCTTGCTGCTTGAAAATATCTCAAAATTGCTTTTATATATTTTAATATATCTACTATTAACTGCGGTTTTAATGCCACATTTCTAAATTCTTGCATTTCTGCTATCGACATTTCAAGATTAAGGCGATCGCTCGTCATAATTGAGGCACACATATACCCATCCTGGGTATAGATGATATAGCCAACAGGACTTTTGCCAAATGGATAATCAATTTTTTCTGAATCTATAGACTTAAAATCAATTAACTTCCAAGTTCCTACTAAATCATTTTCTGAAACTACACTTTGTATCATTATTTATCAATCCTGATGATTTATACTTTATTACTGACCTCACTTTTGGCACATAATTAAATGCAGATGCCTGAGATCTACACAAACAATATTTTGCTATTGACGTAGATAGTCAAATAAACAGCGCTCACTGCTACAAAGAAAGACTTGTAGGCTTTAATCGCAACTGACACAATTGTGGAGCTATATTAACTGGAAAAGCTGTTTCAAAACATCAAAGGCGGGTATATCCCAATAATCAATATGCTTAACAATTAGCCCATCATCATTCAGTTCTGCTTCACTCCGCCCTGGTATATTAACCCGAGGTTGCCACGGGAAGGGGGCAGTCCAACTGAGCATCCATTGAGTTTTGATTGTGTTTCCAGACTGAGTAAGTTCAAGGAGATTGAGTTTTACATCAATCAGACCAGCGGTGATCAAATCAATCATTTGCTTATACATTTCAACGCCCTGAAACTTATTAAAAGGATCTTCAAAATAGAAATCCTCTGTGTATATGCTATAGTTCTGGTCGTTGGGAAATTTTTCGTAATCTTGTTTGAGAATGGAAACAGTATCTAATTGTTGCATCTTTTAACCTATGACTTGAAAGCTAAGCATTGCACATCTGCAAAATGAAACTAGATGTTTTATATCCTGGTATCTCTTTTTTAGATAGTTTCTATTGCTCCTTGAAACTTAACTATGTAACTTCCAAGGAGCAATAGCTATTACCAGCTATTCAGAGATTTTTCTAAAGTACTTGCGCTTCATTTTCAAACCTGCACCAAAAAGACCAGCTGTCATAACTCCTAAAATGGAAGCAGGCTCAGGTACAGGTGTAAATTTTACTGAAAAAACTTCACTAACATTTCCTGTAGGCACAATATTGCTTAACTCTGCTCCTCCTAAATTCACAGCATACTCTAGCGGACTGCCAGCAGATGATGTATTGCCACCCCAACTGATGACTGAGGTTACTTTATTATCAGCAGAGTTACCCACCCATGTTCCACTGTTATCATTCGGAATGATACCACTTAGGATTTTATCCACAGGAACACTAAAAGAAGATCCTGTAAAATCGACTAATTCCACGGGACGGGGAGAGAATGGGACATCTGAAGAATTTACTTTAACTGAATTTAGAGTCAATTTGACTAAATCAGCATTAGTATAATTGCTGTCTGATTGCCAGTCGTCTCGCAGTTCTATAAAACCGTCAAACTCTACAGCAGAGTTTAAAAGAGCTTTCAAGGTGAGACTTACCGCATGAGCTGGCTTAGCTTGTACTACAGCGCAACTAATAGCAGCTGTACAAATAGCTACACTGCAAACTTTTTTCAGAAGTGAGATCATTAAGCTTTTACTCCTTAAGTTGAGAAAATTGCACAGTTACTTGCCATGTATATTACATCAGATTGTGTAATAAGTGAGTTTAAAAAAAAGAGCAAATTGGGTTAAGAAAGAGCTGTATTGCCAAAAAAAACAAGCGAAGCTTAAGCACAAGCGATTCAATAACTTTATCAACGAACTGCGAACAAACGATTTTTTACAAAGCTGTCAAATTTCAGTACAGTGGTTTTATTTGCTTCAGTAATGTAAAAAATAATACTACTGTCTTAAGAGTAGTTAGTGAAGTAAAAAAAAACTAAAAAGCCTACTAATAAAGTGTGGATTCAAAGCCGATTATTGCAAAAAATCTTTTGAAATAAAGTAACAATTTCGTAAACTAAATTACTTGTTTGTCTTCAGTATTTTTATAAGTTTAGTAGTTTTAATTAATACGCAAAAATATCTTAACTATTTTTGGAAAGCAAAATTTTACAGGCAAAGTTTTTAATTTAGCGAGTTTGTTGCTTGACCTTTGGCGTTTAACCAGGGTAATCTAAATTTCAGGTACGATTTATAAAGTTAAGTATTAAAAAATAAGGTAATTAAGTGTCAACCTTGCTACTACTGTGTAAATCCTAGCTGACCAGATAGAAAA
This sequence comes from Nostoc sp. MG11, assembly GCF_014904695.1. GTDB lineage: Bacteria > Cyanobacteriota > Cyanobacteriia > Cyanobacteriales > Nostocaceae > Komarekiella. The sequence goes on from NZ_JACXXN010000044.1 coordinate 9,967, forward strand.
AGCGTTCTATAGTACTGAATCTTGATAGAGTTTCCATAGATAATCATAGGTGTCATTCTATTTTAAATAATTTGGTTTTAGTATCTTGTTGTGTCGGTAAAACGAGTGATTTAACCATTAACAATGTGATGACAATTAGTTAAAATATTTTTGGGAAGACGCTGACAAGATATTGCTATTAAGGATTGAATCCTAGCCAAAAACTATATCAACAGTCACTAACCTCACGACATTACTGAGGTAAAAGATGGTAAATAAAACACACATGGAAAGCAAAAATAATTTTCGCTCATTGGAAAGATGGAAAAATGAAATTGCTATTGTTGGGATGGCTTGTCGTTTTCCTGGAGCTAATGACTACAATCAGTTTTGGCAAAATCTAGAGCATGGAGTAAATAGCGTAACTGAAATTCCTGCTGAGAGATGGCAACTGAGTAATTTTTATTCTCCACTGCTTCAACAACCTAATAAAAGTATTAGTAAATGGGGTGGATTTGTTCAAGAAGTAGATCAGTTTGATGCTTCATTTTTTGGCATTTCTCCTCGTGAAGCTATCCGAATAGACCCTCAGCAAAGGTTGATGCTTGAGTTGAGTTGGTTGTGTTTGGAAGATGCTGGATATTCACCACTGGAATTATCAGGCAGTTCTATAGGTGTTTTTATCGGGGCTTGTAGTTATGACTCAATTTTGACATTGAATGAAGAAGAGATTGATGTACATAGTGGAACAGGCAGCTGGACTACTATGATTCCAAATCGGATTTCCGCTTATTTTAATTTTTCTGGGCCAAGTCTTCCTGTTGATACAGCTTGCTCAAGTTCTTTAGTCGCTATTCATCAAGCTATTAATGCTTTGAAAGAACAGGAATGTGACCAAGCACTAGTGGGTGGAATTAGTGTGTTGTTGTCGCCAACAACATACATCCAAATGAGTCAGCAGAATATGTTATCTCCAAGAGGAAAATGTAGAACTTTCGACAGTGGAGCCGATGGTTATGTGCGTGGAGAAGGGGCAGGGGTAATTTTATTAAAACCCTTAGAAAAAGCTATTCAAGATAAAGATTATATCCATGGTGTAATCAAAGGCAGTGCTGTTAATCATGGTGGGAAAGCAAGAACGTTAACATCTCCCAATATTTATGCTCAAGCCAAAGTAATTCGTGCTGCTCATCAAAAAGCTGACATTGCTCCTAATACTATTTCTTACATAGAAACTCACGGAACTGGTACTCCTTTAGGAGATCCCATTGAAATCAACGGTCTTAAAAGAGCTTTCAGGCAAAAGGAAGCACAAGGAGAGTATGAACTAACCCAATCTAAACACTCTTATTGTGGTCTAGGAACAGTAAAAACGAATGTAGGACATTTGGAAGGTGCTGCGGGAATTGCTGGGGTAATAAAAGTTCTGTTAGCAATGAAACATAGAAAATTACCCAAGCTACTTAACTTTGAACAATTGAATCCGCATATTAAGTTAGAGGGTAGTCCATTCTATATTGTCTTAGAAAATCAGAACTGGGAGCAAATTAAAACACAAAAAGGTGAAACAATACCACGGCGCAGTGGGGTAAGCGCTTTTGGTATTGGTGGTACCAACGCTCATATAGTGTTGGAAGAAGCACCCTCTCAATTGCAGAATAAAAATGTTATCAAAAATGAAGACTATATAGAACGGTCATTACAGATACTAACTCTATCAGCCAAAACAGAAACAGCACTGCAAGAGTTAGTCACAAACTACCACAAATATCTTCTAAGCGACACACAAACAGAACTAACAGATATCTGTTACACAGCGAACACAGGACGTGCTCACTTCAATCATCGATTGGCATTCATCGCCGCGAATAAACAAGAATTAGCAGAAAAACTACATCAATACCAAAGCAAAGAACAACTAACAGGGATAACATCAGGAAAAATCTCCAGCAGTACCAGTTGCAGAAAAATAGCATTTTTGTTTACAGGTCAAGGTTCGCAATATGTGAACATGGGAAGACAACTGTATCAAACCCAAGCAGTATTTCGTGCTGCGGTAGACCAATGTGAGCAAATCCTGGGTAGTCAACTAGAATATCCTCTACTAGAAATACTCTATCCATCCACAACTGAGGCAGAAAGTTTATCGCGGCTGAATCAAACAGCCTACACTCAAATAGCACTGTTTGCGGTAGAGTATGCCCTAGCGCAATTGTGGCAATCATGGGGAATCAAACCAGATGTCGTAGTCGGTCACAGCGTAGGTGAATACGTAGCCGCAACCATAGCTGGAATCATCAGTTTAGAAGATGGTCTGAAACTGATTGTAGCTAGAGGCTCATTGATGCAACAGTTGAGTGGCGAAGGCGAAATGGTAGCAGTGATGGCATCAGCACAGCAAGTAGAATCACTGCTGAGTGAGTATGCACAGACGGTTTCCCTGGCAGCGATAAACGCACCACAAAACGTAGTCATTTCCGGGGAAAAGACCGCAATCGCAGCGATTTGTCAACAGTTGTAATCTCAAGGCATCAAAACAAAACGCTTGCAAGTATCCCATGCGTTTCATTCCCCATTGATGACACCGATGTTAGCAGAATTTGAAGTTATTGCTAATCAAATCACCTATCATCAGCCGCAAATTCCGCTAATATCCAACCTGACTGGAGAGATTGCACCCTCTCAAATCACAACGGCGCAATATTGGCTAGACCATGTACGCCAGCCAGTAATGTTCGCTCAGAGTATGCAGACTTTATCGGCTCAAGGTTATGAGGTGTTTTTAGAAGTTGGGCCACAACCGCATTTGTTGGGTATGGGACGGCAGTGTTTGCCGCAACAGGTGGGTGTGTGGTTAGCTTCCATGCGTACTGGTGTTTCTGAGTGGCAACAGATGCTTTCGAGTTTGGCACAGTTATATGTGCAGGGTGTGGCTGTTGACTGGTCAGGATTTGAGCGCGATTATCAGCGCCACAAGGTCGTTTTGCCTACTTATCCTTTCCAACGCCAGCGCTATTGGATTGAAATTAAAAATAGAAGATCTAAAGAACAATGCCTATTAAGGGGAATAGTTCTCCACCCCTTGCTGGGTCAAAAACTTTACTTAGCAGGTTTAGATAAACAATATCGTTTTGAATCTTTCCTCGCTGAAGATGAGCCAGCTTACCTCAGCCATCATAAAGTATTTGACAAAGCTCTGTTCCCGACAACTGCATACTTAGAAATGGCTCTAGCTGCGGGGATGAATCGACTTGGTACTTCTCATCTGGTGGTAGAAGATTTAGTAATTGGACGAGGATTGATTTTACCAACAGGGGAAATCAAAACAGTCCAGACAATTCTTACTTTACTAGAAAAAGAAAACTACCAATTCCAAATATTCACTCAACAGCAACAGGAAAACCAAGACGAAGTTCCTTGGATACTTCATGCCCAAGGAAAAATCCGACCTGACAAAGCAAACAAACCTTTTGCAACTGAAGACCTGGAAAAATACAAAGTAGAGTGTACTCGGTCTGTAGAAGTTAAACAACATTATCAACAAAGCCGACAACGAGGCATTGACTACGGAGTTAGTTTCCAAGGAATCGAACAGTTGTGGTCGGGTTCAAATCAGGCATTGGGTAAGATTAAGTTGCCTTTTGAACTGTTAGAAGAAGCCTCAGACTACCAGTTACATCCAGCTTTACTAGATGCTGCTTTGCAGGTCATCAATCATGCACTGCCAGAAATAGACAGCAATCAAACTTATTTACCAGTCAGAATCGACCAGTTTAGAGTGTATTGTCGTCCTAAACTGAATTTGTGGGCGATCGCATCAGTAACTGCACCTCAGGTCAAAAATGGAGACAGTTTAACTACGCAAGTGACTTTGGTAAATGATGAAGGAGAAATCATTGCCACAGTCACAGGCTTACAAGTTAAACGAGCTACTCCTCAAACCTTGCTCCAAACTGAACCTGAATCCATCACTAATTGGCTGTACGAAGTAGAATGGAAAGCCAAACCCCGTTTTGGTCGTCTGCTACCTCCTGATTATTTGCTTAGCCCTACAAAAATAGAGCAAAAATTGAGTCGCTCCTCAACAGAATTAGTAGCACCAGCAGACTTAAACAGTTACAAAGAAATCGCAACTCAGTTAGAAGAATTGAGTGCCGAATATATAATTCAGGCATTTTTGCAATTAGGCTGGCAATTCCCGCTAGGAGCAGTCTTCTCCACAGATTTTGCAGTTACAAGCTTAGGCATAATTCCCAGCCATCAAAGATTGTGCCATCGGATGCTCCAGATACTAGCAGAAGTGGGGATTGTACAGGCAAATCAGCAGCAGTGGCAAGTTTTAGAAACCTTAGAAGCAGTTAACCCAGAATCGAAAACCCAGACCTTACTCAGTCAATATCCAAATGCGATCGCAGAGTTGACTTTACTGCATCATTGTGCATCTCAACTCGCTGGGGTTTTACAAGGAGTTATCGACCCAGTACAACTAGTATTCCCTGAAGGAGATTTAACAACTGCAACTCAACTTTATCAAGAATCCCCGGTAGCTAAAGTGATGAACACTCTAGTGCAAAAAGTCATTACTCAAGCCAGTGAAAATTTACCACAACACCGAGGGATACGGTTGTTAGAAATTGGTGCGGGTACTGGAGGCACCACCAGCTATATTCTGCCTCATCTAAATCCCAGCCAAACGGAATATGTGTTTACAGATATTGGGGTGTTATTCACTACCAAAGCCCAAGAAAAATTCTCAGACTATCCGTTTGTCAGCTATCAAGCCCTAGATATAGAAGCAGACCCCACAACCCAAGGATTGAAATCACATCAATACGATGTGATTATTGCTGCCAACGTGCTTCATGCCACAGCTAATCTAACTCAAACCATGACCCATGTGCGGCAATTATTAGCACCAGGGGGATTATTGCTGTTGGTGGAAGGAACAATCCGTCAACGATGGTTAGATTTAATTTTTGGGTTGTTAGAAGGTTGGTGGAAATTTAGCGACTGGGAATTACGACCAGACTATCCTCTACTGAGTAGAACTAAGTGGCAGCAATTGCTAAATCAAACTGGTTTTACACAAATGGTCGCTTTACCAGAGCTTGATGGATTGGGAGAAGCTTTATCTCAACAAGCAGTAATTGTTGCTCAAGCGAATGCAAATCAGATAAAGTTATCATTATCTTTGGACACAAATTGGTTAATTTTGGCAGATGAACAGGGAATTGCCCAAACATTAGCCACTCAATTGCGTTCTGTGGGGGCTGTGTGTACATTAATATTTGTTGGGAAGAAATATCAACAACTCTCACCAACAGAATTTACGCTCAACCCAGAACATCCAGAAGAATTTCAACAACTGATAGCGCAAATCACAACCCACTCGCCGAATTTATACGGTGTAGTTCAATGTTGGACTCTAGAAGCAGGAATTGGTTCAACAATCAGTGGTCAAGAGTTGCAGAGCTTAACAAAACTAGGGTGTGGCACCACATTATCTCTAGTACAAGCTTTAGTCAAAGGAAAATTATCCCAATCACCACGTTTATGGTTAGTTACCCAAGGAGCGCAACCAGTCCCAGATAGTATTCCTGTAGTATCTGGGGTAGCACAATCTTCATTATGGGGGATGGGGAAAGTCATCGACTTAGAACACCCAGAACTCAAATGTGTACGGATTGATTTAGACCCGAACCAGACTGTAGAGAAAAAAGGCTTAGCACTGTGGTCAGAAATTTGGTCAGAAGATAAAGAAGACCAAGTAGCTCTGCGAGAGGATTGGCGTTATGTAGCACGTTTAGTTAGTAGTCGTCTCCGACAACAGACTCTTGACCAACAACAGCAAATACCCACAGAGCCATTCCGGCTGACCACATCAGAAAGAGGTACTTTAGACAACCTAATTCTCCAATCAACAACTAGACACTCTCCAAAACCCGATGAAGTGGAAATTCGGGTCAGAGCAACAGGACTCAATTTCCTTGATGTAGTAGCCGCATTAGGCTTGATTCCCAAGCAAGTAGATGGAGTATCTCAACAGCACCTGTTAGAGATGGATAGTTTCGGTAGGGAATGTGCTGGGGAAATCGTAGCTGTGGGAGAAAGAGTTACCAGGTTGAAAGTGGGAGACTCTGTAATTGCTATGGCTGCTGGTAGTTTTAGCCAATATGTCATCGTCAATGCCCAGTTTGTAACTCTCAAACCAGACAATCTCAGCTTTGAGGAAGCCGCATCAATTCCGGTTAATTTCTTAACTGCCTATTACGCTCTACACCATGTAGCGCAGATTTCTGCTAGCGATCGCATTTTAATCCATGCGGCCGCTGGCGGAACAGGAATGGCAGCAGTTCAAATAGCCAAGCTTGCTGGGGCCGAAGTGTTTGCTACCGCTAGTCCACCCAAATGGGAAGCCCTACGAAAAATGGGTGTCAAACACATTATGAATTCCCGGAACGTGGATTTTGCTGAGCAAGTGATGGCAATTACTCATGGTGAAGGTGTGAATGTTGTATTCAACTCTTTGACATCAGGGAACTTTATCACCAAGAGTCTATCAGTAGTTAGCTCCCAAGGTCGGTTTGTGGAAATTGGCAAGCGAGGAGTTTGGGACTCCAGCCAAGTAGCACAAGTGAGACCGGATGTGTCTTACTGGGTGGTTGATTTAGTAAGAGAATCTCAACAGCAACCAGAGTTAATTCAGTCAATGTTGCAAGAGTTGCTCGGTAAGTTCTCTCAAAATTTACTACAACCAACGTCATTAAAGATTTTTGCGATCGCAGATGTCATCAATGCCTTCCGTTACATGCAACAAGCCAAACACATTGGCAAAATTGTAGTCACTCAAACAGCACAAACAACTCATACCGTAACGTCAACGCCTTTGAAGTTCCGAGAAGATGGGACTTACTTAATTACAGGCGGACTAGGAGGTTTGGGACTATTGGTGGCACGCTGGATGGTAGAACAGGGAGCTAAGCATTTAGTTTTAGTCAGCCGCCGTCCGCCTGATGATGCTGCTGCAAGTAAATTAGCTGAGTTAAAAGCAGCCGGAACCCAAGTCATAGTAGAAACAGCCGATGTATCGGAATATGCAGCAATGGCTAGGGTGTTAGATAACATCAACCAGTCAACTCCCCCACTAGCAGGGATAATTCACTCAGTTGGCGTATTATCAGATGGGGTGCTGCAAAACCAGAGTTGGTCTAGTTTTGAGCAAGTGATGGCTCCAAAAGTCCAGGGAGCTTGGCATTTACATCAATTGACCCAAAACCAGCCATTAGACTTTTTTGTACTGTTTTCTTCGGCAGCATCTTTGTTGGGTTCCCCTGGTCAAGGAAACCATTCGGCAGCTAATGCTTTTCTCGATGCTTTAGCCCATTATCGCAGAGCAATGGGACTATCTGGTTTGAGTATTCATTGGGGTGCGGTTGCTCAAATTGGAGAAGCAGCCGAGCGAGGTGCAGATATTAGAGCGCAACAGAGTGGCATGGGTGCCATCGCTCCCGACCAGGTAATCAAAGCTTTGGAACTCATCATGAGTAATACTGCTGTAGAAGTTGGGGTAGTACCTATTGATTGGTCAGCATGGCAAGACAAAGTTGCAAAATGGCCATTCTTAGCAGACTGGGAAAATGTAACTTCGACAATGGTTACTCAAAACGACCAACTTTTAGAAAAACTCAAGCGCATTAAAGGTAATGAACGAGAAAACATCCTCAGAACTCACCTCCAAAACGAAATTGCTCAAGTCTTAGGCATGAAAACTGCTGACATCGATGCTAAACAACCTCTCAACTTAATGGGAATCGACTCTTTAATGGCTGTGGAATTACGCAACCGCATTAAAACCAAATTAGAGGTAGACGTTCCGATTACGAAATTTATCGAAGGCGACAGCATTGTTAGTCTTTCCGCAGACATTAGCCAACAACTTAGTCAAAGCAATCAAACTCCATCAGAAACATCTCTACCAACTATTGTCACTAACCCTGACCAACGTTATCAACCTTTTCCTCTCAATGAAATTCAGCAAGCCTATTGGTTAGGGCGTCAACAAATCTTCGACTTGGGTAATATTGCCACCCATCTTTACATAGAAGTAGACTGTGAAAACTTAAATCTAGAGCGCCTCAACCAAGCTTGGCAGAAATTAATTGCACACCACGATATGCTGCGGATGGTAGTAGTTGCGGACGCTCAACAACAAGTTCTTCAGCAAGTACCTACCTACGAAATTAAAGTTTTGGATTTGGCTCAAGAGCCTCTTCAAACGATTACTTCCGAACTCGCAGTAATTCGTGAGCAAATGTCTCACGAGATTTTACCAGCGAACCAGTGGCCTTTGTTTAACATCCAAGCTACTTGTTTAAATCAACAAATCCGGTTACATATCAGCCTTGATTTATTAATAGCTGATGCCTGGAGTATCTATCTGATATTCACTCAATGGATGCAGTTGTATGAAGCTCCTGAAAGTTCACTTCCAGCCTTAGAATTATCATTCCGAGACTATGTACTAGGGGAATTAGCCCTCAAAGATAGCCCACAATATCACCGTTGTCAGAAATATTGGTTCGACCGTCTTGATAGCTTACCACCTGCCCCAGAAATTCCTCTCAGTCAACCGATTTCTGCAATTACCCAACCTCGGTTCCAGCGTCGCAGTGCTAAATTGTCTCCAATTCATTGGCAGCAATTACAGCAAAAAGCTCGTAAGGCGAATTTAACTCCTTCTGGGTTGTTGTTAACTGCTTTTGCTGACATCTTAAATCTTTGGAGTAAATCTCCTAAATTTACCATCAATCTCACCCTATTTAACCGCCTTCCCATACATCCTCAAGTTAACCAGCTAGTGGGAGATTTTACCTCTTTAATTTTGCTAGAGGTGGATAACTCGGTCGCAACGTCATTTATGAATCGCGCTCAAAACCTGCAAAAGCAACTTTGGCAAGATTTAGAGCATAACTATGTCAGCGCAGTAGAAGTTCAGCGAGAACTCCGTCGTCGCGGCCGTAGCCAACCAATGGGAGTAGTATTTACCAGCACTTTAGGGTTAGGTTCTTTGGCTAGTGAAGATTTAGGAGAAGGATTTGGCCTCAAGCAATTAGGAGAGATGGTTTATAGTGTTGCTCAAACTCCTCAAGTTTGGCTTGACCATCAAGTATTAGAGGAGAAAGGAGCATTAGTGCTGAATTGGGATGCAGTTGCAGATTTGTTTCCTGAAGATCTTCTCGATCAAATGTTTGCAGCTTACTGTAATTGGCTCAGACGACTAGCAACATCTGACGAACCTTGGAGTAAGACTCATCACCAACTGTTATCACCAGAGCAACTAACCTTACAAACACAAATAAATCAGACAACTTCTTCATTGTCTGAGGACACATTGCATAGTTTGTTTATCAAGCAGGTACAAGCTCAAAGTGAATCACCTGCTATTATTACGACAAACAAAGTCTTAAGCTACCAGGAACTATACAGGCGATCGCATCACTTAGGGTATGAATTACGGCGATCGGGAGTTAAACCCAACACTCTAGTAGCTGTAGTTATGAAAAAAGGGTGGGAACAAGTAGTAGCAGTCCTCGGAATCTTAATGTCTGGTGGTGCTTACTTACCTATTGACCCAGAACTACCCCAAGAACGCCAGTGGTATCTACTTGCACAAGCAGAAGTCAAACAAGTTTTAACCCAAAGTCATTTACAAGAATCTCTGTGCTGGCCAGAAGGAATTGCTTGTTGGTCTGTAGATACTCAAGAGATAGCAGCATTAAATCTACCTATTTTAGAACCAGTACAAACTCCAGAAGATTTAGCTTATGTGATTTACACTTCTGGCTCTACGGGTTTACCTAAAGGAGTGATGATTGACCATCGAGGAGCAGTCAATACAATCCTCGACATCAACCAACGCTTTAAAGTAAAACCATCTGACCGAATCCTGGCTCTATCAGCTTTGAATTTTGACCTGTCAGTATACGATATCTTCGGCATATTAGCAGCTGGGGGAACTATAGTCATGCCAGCACCAACAGGAACCAAAGATCCGAGTCACTGGATAGAATTAATCACAATTCACCAAGTTACCATTTGGAATTCTGTGCCAGCTTTAATGCAAATGTTGGTGGAATATCTTTCAGGAAAATCACAAGAACCAACTAATGATTTGCGACTGGCTTTGCTAAGTGGAGATTGGTTGCCAATTAACTTACCTGAAAAAATCCGGTCTCTGTGGTTTGATGCTCAAGTAATCAGTTTAGGAGGAGCCACAGAAGCATCAATCTGGTCTATCAGCCATAACATTGACCAGGTTAATTCTGATTGGAAAAGTATTCCCTACGGTAAACCTTTAATTAATCAATGTTTTTATGTGTTGAATGAGTTAATGGATGTCAGACCAATTTGGGTACCAGGGCAACTTTATATTGGCGGTGTGGGATTGGCTCTGGGTTACTGGAAAAATGAGCAAAAAACACAAGCAAGTTTTATTACCCATCCAGTGACTCAAGAGCGCTTGTACAAAACTGGGGATTTAGGACGATATTTACCTGATGGCAACATTGAGTTTCTGGGTCGAGAAGACTTTCAGGTAAAAATCAATGGCTACCGTGTGGAATTAGGAGAAATTGAAGCAGCATTACAACAAATTCCAGGCATCAAAGAAGCAGTAGTCAGTGCAATGGGAGACTCACAACAAAATAAACGTTTAGTAGCCTATATCTTACTAAATTCTTCCTTACTTGCTGAAGCCGACCAACAAAATGGGGTTACTCAGCTTTCTCAGGAATCAAATTCTATTACTAAGCATTTGCGTCAACATCTGAAAGAAAAACTTCCTGAGTATATGGTTCCTGCTGATTACGTTGTTATTGAGGTCTGGCCACTAACTGCTAATGGTAAAGTAGACCGTCAACGATTGCCCAAGCCAGAAGAAAGCACTCGCTCTAACCTTGAATATGTAGCACCTCAAACTGAAACTGAACAAAAAATGGCTGCTGTTTTGCGAGAAGTACTTCGCATAGAAACAGTCGGAATTCACGACAATTTCTATGAGATCGGAGGTAACTCATTACTCTTAATCCGAGTGCATAATAAATTGCAAGAAATATTTGACATTGAACTAAAAGTAGTTGACCTTTTTACCTACCCGACTGTATACTCCTTGAGTCAATATATTGCTGGCAATGAAGATAATTCCGCTGAAATCGGCAAAAGCATTGCTAGTAATCGGTTGCAAAAACGTACTTCTGTCAAAGAAAAGGGAAATATTCGGAAAACACTCCGTAATCAGAAATAAGTTGAAAGAGGAGTACACCAATTTAAGGTGTAATACCAATTCACTTTAGGAATTTCCAAAAAATAAATTATCGAGTAGGGTGCGTTATGGCGCTAAGCCTAACGCATCGCATACGGATAATAGGTACATGGGTAACACACTCTACAACCTACGAACAATCGCTTGAGTAAATATAAAAAATATACATTTTAATAGATATTTTTAAGGAGAAAAGTTTATGTATCAACTAGAAGAAGAATTTTTTGATGAAAATCAAGATATCGCAATAATTGCTATGTCTGGACGTTTTCCAGGCTCAAATAATATTGAGCAATTTTGGCAGAATATTCGAGATGGTGTAGAGTCGATTCGCTTTTTTTCAGAGGAAGAATTATTAGCTGCTGGTGTCAAGCCTGAACGATTGAATAACCCTAATTACGTAAGAGCTAGTGGAACTCCATCAGATATTGATATGTTCGATGCTAGTTTCTTTGGTTGTAGTCCTAAAGATGCTATAGAAATAGATCCGCAACAACGGTTGTTTTTAGAATGCGCTTGGGAAGTAATAGAAAGGGGTGGTTACAATCCAAATGTCTATGAAGGTTCAATCGGGGTTTACGCAGGTTGCAGTATTAATAGTTATTTAATCAACAACCTGGATTCCGAATCTGACCTTGGTTTACAGGTATATCTTAAGGGAGGTGACAAAGATTATTTAGCAACGCGTGTTGCTTACCATCTAAATTTAACTGGGCCTGCTGTTAGCGTTCAAACTGCTTGTTCAACCTCATTGGTAGCAGTTCACATTGCCTGCCAAAGTCTGCTTAATGGAGAGTGTGACATGGCGCTAGCAGGTGGAGTTTCTATTTTTGTTTCTCAAGAACCTGGGTATTTGTATCAAGATGGGTTGGTTGCTTCACCAGATGGGCACTGTAGAGCTTTTGATGCCAAAGCTAACGGAACAGTGCCAAGTAACGGCATTGGGATTGTACTCCTGAAGGGACTCAAGGATGCAATTGCTGATGGTGATTATATCTATGCAGTGATTAAGGGTTCAGCTATTAACAACGATGGTTCTTTAAAAGTGGGCTACACTGCTCCTAGTGTAGAAGGTCAAGCAGCAGTGATTGCACAAGCTCACGCTGTCGCTGGAGTAGACCCAGAGACAATTACATATGTAGAGGCTCATGGTACGGGGACACAACTAGGAGATCCTATTGAAATTGCAGGTTTGACCAAGGCTTTTCAACAGAGTACACACAAGCAAGGCTATTGTGCGATCGGTTCAGTAAAAACTAATATAGGGCATTTGGTTACAGCAGCAGGAGTAGCAGGACTGATTAAAGCTGTGTTGGCTCTCCAGCACAAGTTATTACCTCCTAGTTTAAATTTTCAAAAACCCAATCATAAAATTGATTTTGCCAATAGTCCTTTTTACGTCAACACAACTCTTACTGAATGGAAAACCAACGGTACTCCCCGTCGAGCAGGAGTTAGTTCTTTTGGTGTAGGGGGAACTAATGCACATCTGGTACTCCAAGAAGCACCAAAACAAGTTAAGAGTAAAAACTTATATGAACGGTCATTACAGATACTAACTCTATCAGCCAAAACAGAAACAGCACTGCAAGAGTTAGTCACAAACTACCACAAATATCTTCTAAGCGACACACAAACAGAACTAACAGATATCTGTTACACAGCGAACACAGGACGTGCTCACTTCAATCATCGATTGGCATTCATCGCCGCGAATAAACAAGAATTAGCAGAAAAACTACATCAATACCAAAGCAAAGAACAACTAACAGGGATAACATCAGGAAAAATCTCCAGCAGTACCAGTTGCAGAAAAATAGCATTTTTGTTTACAGGTCAAGGTTCGCAATATGTGAACATGGGAAGACAACTGTATCAAACCCAAGCAGTATTTCGTGCTGCGGTAGACCAATGTGAGCAAATCCTGGGTAGTCAACTAGAATATCCTCTACTAGAAATACTCTATCCATCCACAACTGAGGCAGAAAGTTTATCGCGGCTGAATCAAACAGCCTACACTCAAATAGCACTGTTTGCGGTAGAGTATGCCCTAGCGCAATTGTGGCAATCATGGGGAATCAAACCAGATGTCGTAGTCGGTCACAGCGTAGGTGAATACGTAGCCGCAACCATAGCTGGAATCATCAGTTTAGAAGATGGTCTGAAACTGATTGTAGCTAGAGGCTCATTGATGCAACAGTTGAGTGGCGAAGGCGAAATGGTAGCAGTGATGGCATCAGCACAGCAAGTAGAATCACTGCTGAGTGAGTATGCACAGACGGTTTCCCTGGCAGCGATAAACGCACCACAAAACGTAGTCATTTCCGGGGAAAAGACCGCAATCGCAGCGATTTGTCAACAGTTGTCATCTCAAGGCATCAAAACAAAACGCTTGCAAGTATCCCATGCGTTTCATTCCCCATTGATGACACCGATGTTAGCAGAATTTGAAGTTATTGCTAATCAAATCACCTATCATCAGCCGCAAATTCCGCTAATATCCAACCTGACTGGAGAGATTGCACCCTCTCAAATCACAACGGCGCAATATTGGCTAGACCATGTACGCCAGCCAGTAATGTTCGCTCAGAGTATGCAGACTTTATCGGCTCAAGGTTATGAGGTGTTTTTAGAAGTTGGGCCACAACCGCATTTGTTGGGTATGGGACGGCAGTGTTTGCCGCAACAGGTGGGTGTGTGGTTAGCTTCCATGCGTACTGGTGTTTCTGAGTGGCAACAGATGCTTTCGAGTTTGGCACAGTTATATGTGCAGGGTGTGGCTGTTGACTGGTCAGGATTTGAGCGCGATTATCAGCGCCACAAGGTCGTTTTGCCTACTTATCCTTTCCAACGCCAGCGCTATTGGATTGAAATGAGTAATGGACGTTATCAAGATAAGTCTATTACATCAGAGAATGATAGTTCTCTTATCGTTAATCTCATTAAGCAAGGAGAGATAAAAGCATTAACTCAACAACTCCAAACAGTAGGAAATCTCTCCCAAAGTGAAGTTGCTCTGCTGCCTAAACTACTAAAGTTGATGGTTCAACAGCATCAACAACATCAACAACAACTAACAAAAGTTAGCATTGGAGAAATTCCTTTGCTGCAACAAAAATCTGTAAAAAAACTTGAATTGCTCCAGGAACTACAAGCAGTTCCTACGATAAAATATAAACAAATTTTAATAGAATACCTGGAAAAGCAGATACGCAAAATATTACAAATTAATGCGTCTCACCCTATCGACACACAACAATCTATCCTAGAATTAGGTTTTGATTCTTTAAGTGTCATTGAACTAAAAATTCAATTGGAAGCTCAATTAAAAGTAACTATACCTGCTAGCGAAATTATCCAAGGGCCCAGTATTATCGAACTAGCAGAACAGCTTACTGAACAACTAATTCAAGATAGTTCTGTCTCAAATAGGGTATCTTCCCAAGATGAAATTACAGAGTTAGCGGATCAAAAAGCAAGTTGGATTGCATACCATAAACCTAAGCCCAATAGTTACCTACGTCTATTTTGCTTTCATCCCTGGGGGTCAAGTGCTTCAATATTCAAAAACTGGTCTGATGAATTGCCACCACATATAGAAGTTTTACCAATTCAACTTCCAGGTAGGCAACAGCGCTTAAAGGAAAAACCTTTTACAGAATTTGTGACTTTGATTCAATTTTTAGGAGACTTTATTCATCCTTATCTTGATAAGCCTTTTGCTTTTTACGGTCATAGTATGGGTGCTTTAATTGCTTTTGAGCTTGCCTATATTGTAAAGCAAAAATATAATATTAACCCACAATACTTGTTTTTGGGTGGCGCTCAAACACCATCTGATGTTTCTTTTTTAAATAGAATTGAAAGTCTCTCACAGAATCAAACTTTGAATTATCTTCTGGATATTTCAGAAATTCCAGAGGCCATTTATAATGACAAATCACTTTTTGAGGAGTTTATGGAGATTTTTAAAGCAGATCTGCAACTACTACAAAGTTATTGCCATAAGGAGCAAGAGCCACTCGATTGCCCAATTTATACTTTTGGTGGTGTAGATGATACTTCGATTAGTGAAAAGCAACTTTCATTATGGTATCGCTACACTCAAAATACCTTTAAGCTGCAAATGCTTCCTGGTAAACATATGTTTTTGAATAATAGTCAAAAACTTATTTTAGATATAATTTATCAGGAGATATTAAAGCTTAATAGTAATGAATAACCAAATTTTTAGTAACACTAAGCAAAAATTAGAGATTGCTATTATTGGTGCTGGTATCTCTGGTTTATGTATGGCAATTAATCTAAAGAAAATTGGTATTAGCTCATTTAAGATATTTGAGAAAGCGGACAGTTTAGGTGGCACATGGCGAGATAATACCTATCCCGGTGCTGGTTGTGATGTTCCATCTTTCCTGTATTCATTTTCTTTTGAACCTAAATATAACTGGACACTAAGCTATCCAAAACAACCGGAAATACTTCAATACTTAGAATACTGTGCCGACAAATACGGTATTAAGCAACATATTCAATTTAATACTGAAATTATTACAGCGATTTTTGAACATGAACAAGGTCTTTGGAGTATTCATACCCGTACCAACGAAAAGTTACAAGCTGATATTTTAATCAGTGGTTGTGGGCAATTAAATCGTCCTAAAATACCCAATACACCTGGAATTAACACATTTAAAGGAACTCAGTTCCATTCGGCTCAGTGGAATCATCAGTATAATTTAAGTGATAAAACAGTGGCAGTAATAGGCACTGGTGCAAGCGCCATTCAGTTTATTCCACTGATTGCTAAGGAAGTGAAGAAGTTATTCATTTTTCAAAGTAGTGCTAACTGGATTTTAAATAAGCAGGATTATAAATTCAATCAATTTCAACATTGGATATTTAAAACATTTCCATTCACGGTTAATTTATATCGATTATGGATTTACCTAACTTTAGAGTTTTTACTGGTTAATGGCGTTCTTCAAAAAGACGGCATTCTGGGAAAAATTTTTACTGCTTACCTTAGTCATCAGAGACATCAAAAAGTAAAAAAGGCAGCGCTTCAATCAGTCCTAGAGCCAAATTTCCCGGTTGGTTGTAAACGAGTTTTGCTATCAAATGATTATTATGAAACGCTTCAGCAACCCAATGTTGAAGTTATTACTAACCGTATTAAAGCCATATCCACTAATAGTGTATTGACGCAAGATGACCAGGAATATCCAATAGATACTCTTATTTTTGCTACGGGGTTTCATGCTACTAATTTTTTGTCACCTATAAAAATCATTGGTTTGAATAACGAATTATTAGAGGATAAATGGAAAGACGGGGCTGAAGCATATAAAGGTATTATGATATCAGGATTTCCTAATTTATTTTTGCTTTATGGCCCAAATACTAATACATCGAATTCAATTATCTTTATGGTTGAATGCCAGGTTCGTTACATTATTTCTTGCATTCGGCTAATTCAAAGAAAATCGCTCCAATATTTGGATGTTAAGCCTAATAAACAATCTTTATTTAACCAAAAATTACAGGCTGATGCTGCTAAAACTGTTTGGAGTAGTAATTGTGCTAATTGGTATAAAACGGATAAAGGTAAAATTGTTAACAATTGGCCTCAATCAACGTTATGTTATTTACTAACAACTTTTCGAGCTAATTTAAAAGATTTTGACTGCTTTGATCAAGATAAGAACTAAGCTAAAATATGAGAGATTATTGATTATATTCCAAGATTATAAGTTTAATTAATTGTAAAATATCAATTTGCTGTTACAAGGCTATAAATTTGTTTAATCAGCATTTGAAACCTGTCCATGGGAGTTAAGTAATGAATTTATGGTTTCGTTTATGGTGGTATTGGTTAGTCATTGTTACCTGTGGGGTAACTATATTTAGCATTAGCTTGGTTATTTTACCAGATTTCATGCAGTTGTTCTTTAACGCGATGTTGTTTTCATCCTCCCAAGCACACACTACCTTTGATGAAATCGCATATTCTTATATTAAATTTTTGTATGGCATACTTGGTGCTGTAATGGTCGGTTGGAGTGTTACTTTGCTCTTCATCCTTGCAGGGCCATTTCATCGCGGCCAACGTGAAGCATGGTACGCCATGACAGTATCAGTACTCGTGTGGTTCGTGCTGGACAGTTCGTTGTCTATATCATCAGGGTTTTGGCAAAATGCTGTCTTCAATACTATGTTTCTCATATTTTTTGCAATTCCTCTGGTAGCCACATATCGATATTTTCAAAAATGATCTGCTTAAGATGTATTTTATAAACTTACAACTTGTGTTTAATAGGGTAAATATCGAATTATTAAATAGAAAATACAAAAGTTACATATAGATTAAGAGGGGAATATCTCACTTTTTAAGGTAGGGCTATTTCTTTCCCTAAAACAGGTAAAATTGCAAGTGTTGAGGGGATAAAAAATCATGGATGCTTCTCTGATTGAACGATGTTGTCAAACGGCATCGTCGAGTGTTGATCAAGACGTTTGAAATATAAAAACACGGTGTTCCTTCATACTTAGCTATAAGGCGTATAGTCATGGGAGTCGATCAAGAGTCGGGATACGAGAGGGTAAACTGTAGGGTGGGCATTAAAATACCCACCTACTATGGTTTTAAGCCTGATTCAGCATAACTTTAGATGATTGAGAATTAACATCTTCAGTCAGCTTTGCTACTATTTCAACAGCAGCGACTTGCTGCTTTAACCAATTAGTAAATAAATCTCCCATAATTTGAAGGCGTCGCTGCTCATCTAATTGAGGTTTAATGATTTCCTCAACGGCAATTATATGCACTCCTTTTAACGTAGTGATTGGCTTGAGAATTTGTGGAGGACTAGCAGAAAAAATCGCAGATGCAAACTCTGGTCTAAAATCGCGGCGAAGACGGATTCCTTTATATCCTCCAGCACGGCGAGTTTCTGGATCTTGGATATACTGACGGGCGATTTCTTGGAAACTTATTTCGCCTTCTTGCAGAGCATAAAACAGTTCTAGAGCTAAGTCTTCATCATCTAATATTACTTCATAGGTTACTGCTCCGATGTAATCTAGTTGGTGTGCGTAAAAGAATGGTTCGACTTTATCTGCAAATAAATGATTTGCTAACTTGGCAGATAGTAAGTTTGTTTGGGCTATTGCTTCAAAGTCATCTAGAGAAAGATGATATTTTCCTAACCATGCCCAGGTATCTTCTGCTTTGATAAGTTGGTTAGCTAAACGTAGGCTATCTGCTGCTTGTTGCAGTTCTTGTGTCTCAATTTGAATTTCTGCTTTTTCAGCTTCCTCTGCAATAACTTTTCGAGTGGCGATCGCTTCCAATATAGTAGGGACTTGAAACGAGAGTTTGATATGGTAAAGAATATCATCAGGAGAAACAGTTAACACTCTAGACATCATCTAATTCCTCCACTTAGCAACCAGTTTTATCAGTGATACAAGCTGTTTTTAGACGACATTAAGGCAGATATTTTGTCTTGAAAAATACAACTTAATCGCCGTTATTTAATAGTAGCTTTAATACTTTATTTGGTGACATTTATAAAATATCTTTTTGTTAAAATAAAGTTTTTTATTTATCAATCAAATTATAGATGTAAATGTTAGTTTTAATTGTTTAAAATCAATAAAAATCAATTTTATATCAAAAATTTTAGTAGTTTATTATACAAAAAGTTACTTCTGTAAGTGTAAAATTCATGGTGTATAAAGTAAGCGATCGCTAACCAATAAAACTTGCATATTTTTTCAACTTGTATGGTAAGCATTACAATGCTTACTAATAAGATTATTTTTTAGCCTTCTAAAGAAGACTTTATTTACTATTCATAAAAACAGGACTTACGCACTCAGATCCCCCAACCCCCTTAAAAAGGGGGCTTTAGAAATTCCCCCCTTTTTAAGGGGGGCTAGGGGGATCTAGGTTTCAGGCTTCAGTGCGTAAGTTCTAAAAAAGTCTTATCATCTAACATAGCTAGGTTAGGTTTTTTTGGATGTTTTATCTAAATAATAAACACTATAATTCTAGGTAAAATGGCTGTTTTTAGGGATAGTTTCAAGTTAAGTATAATATTAAAATGCAACTTTTATGAGCAGAGACTTATTAATGAGTTTCTGCTCATTGACATAAATATAGAATTTTTTGTATGAGCATCAGTTATCAATGGTCAGTAGTGAATAAAACTGACCATTGACAATAGATACTGGTACAGCATGGCAAAAATAACTGTATTTTCAGCGTAGCGTACTAGCTAATTAACCAATAACTAGTGATTAAAGCTCTAAACCACCTTTTTGCAGCTTCTTAAACGGATCTAAGATAAAGTCGATAACCCGACGCTGGCGGATAATCACCTCTGCACTTGCTGTTTGACCAGCTGTTAAGGGGATGCGTCTATTGGCAATTTGGATATTAGGATTATCTAGAGTAATATCCAACTCATAAGTCTCTACGCTGCTTTGGTTGCCTTGGCTATTAGTCTGAACTTTCGAGTTAGGTGAAATCCAACTGACGCGCCCTTCCACCACTCCATAATCTTGGAATGGATAAGCATCAAACTTGATTTTGACTGGCATTCCCACCTTTAAGAAACCACTTTGTTCGCTGGGCATCTGGGCTTTGAGAATCAAAGGAGTATTGGTAGGTGCAATTTGGGCAAGCATCTGTCCTGGTTCGACTACAGAGCCAGGTTTTTGGATGGGTAACTCAAAAACCGTACCATCAATAGGCGATCGCACTACTCGTTGCTGTAATTGGAACTTAATCGATGCAATCTGGCTTCCGGTTTGAGCAATTTCCGATTGTAGGGATGTGATTTGTGATTGTACATCTTTGAGTTGCTCTTGATTTTTGAGTACCGCCAGTTTACCTGATTGAACTAGGCTTTGATAGCTGCTTTGTTGCTCTTGCAGGCGCAGTTTTGCTTGCTCAATATCTGACTGGGCTTGACTCATAATCGCCTGATAGTTGCCGAATTGCTCTTGTAAGCGCAACTGAGCTTGTTTGATATTGCCTTTGGCTTCTTCCAGTGAACTAAGGCTTTCTTCTGCTGTCTTTTCCAGTTCCACAACTTTAGTTTGAGCAATTGCACCTTGCTTCAAAAGGTCGCGATAGCGTTTGACTTCTGCTGTATCTCTAGTCAAACGACTGTTAGCTAACTTTTGAGCAACCTGAGTGGAATTAATATTCTGCCTAGCCTGTTCCACTAAAGCCTGTTTTTCCATTCTTTGTAAGAGATATGCACTCTTACTAGCATCCAGGTTTTGCTGCGCCTGATTAACTTGAGCGATTTTTTCCAATAGTTGGGATTGGTTTTGTTGCTCTTGAATGTTGATTGTCAAGACAATTTGGTTTTTGAGAAGATCTAGTTGCGATCGCCGATTGATTAACCCTTCTAGTTTGGCTTGTGTCTGTTGCAGTTCTGAACGTAGAAGATCAGATTCCAGTTCAACCAAAACTTGCCCTGCTTTGACGGTTGTACCTGGTTTGACATTAACAGTAGTGACGCTACTAGTAACTGGACTATCCAATCTTTGGGTTGCTCCATTGGGTTCCATACGCCCTCTGGCGTTTCCTGTTTCATCTACTTTAGAAAGCATCGACCAAGGTAAAACGATCGCAGCGAAGCTGATCAACAAATACAGCATCGAGCGAGTCCAAGCCTTTGGCAAGGCATCTAGTAGTTCCTCTGTGCCATAAAACCAATCATTGCTTTCAACTTTTTTCTGTGTCCGAGGATGAATAACGGTACTTGTTGCGTCCTCAAACAGGAGATACTCATCCTGCATTGGTGTGGGAGGCGCGTACGATGAATTTTGAGATATATGTGGCATGAGTGATTTAGAACTCCAAATTTAATAAGGGTCAAGGGGAGCCACTGCGTTGGACGGGTTTCCCGGCTTCCCTACGGGGAAGCAAGCTACGCGCAGCGTCTCCCTTAGGAGAAGCAAGTGGCGTTCAAGGGTCAATATTTTGACTTTGGACTTTGGACTGTTGACTCTTGACTCCCCGAAACGAAGTGGAGGGGTCTTAAGCTGTTTGAGCTAACTGTTGCTGGTTGAGATAGAAGTAATGACCTCTTTTGGTGATTAATTCATCGTGAGTACCGCTTTCGACCAATACGCCACGATCTAAAACCAAAATCAAGTCAGCATGACGCACTGTGGAGAGGCGATGAGCAATGATCAGGCTTGTGCGTCCTTGGAGAATTTTTTTGAGGTTGTTCTGAATTATCCGCTCAGATTCGGCGTCTAGATGACTGGTTGCTTCATCTAATACCAAGAAGCTGGGATTTCCTAGCAAAGCACGAGCGATCGCTAGCCGT
The DNA here is from genome assembly GCF_014904695.1 of Nostoc sp. MG11. Classification (GTDB taxonomy): domain Bacteria; phylum Cyanobacteriota; class Cyanobacteriia; order Cyanobacteriales; family Nostocaceae; genus Komarekiella. The sequence goes on from NZ_JACXXN010000044.1 coordinate 31,621, forward strand.
TGGCGTTGTCCACCAGATAACATCCCGCCACCTTCACCAATTTGGGTTTCGTAACCCATTGGCATTTGTTTAATAAACTCATCTGCTCCGGCTAAACGTGCGGCTTCAATAACCTCTTCTAAAGTGGATTCTGGATGAGCAATGCTGATGTTTTCGCGAATTGTACCGCCAAACAAAAAGGTATCTTGATCTACAACACCAATTTGAGAACGCAGCGATCGCAAGGAAATATTAGTGACATCTTGACCATCAATCAATACTTTCCCGTCTGTCGGCGGATATAAACCCAAAATCAATTTGGATAGGGTAGTTTTACCAGAACCACTACGCCCCACAACCGCTACTGTTTGCTCAGCTTTGATTTCAAAACTGAGATTTTCTAGCACGTTGATATCACTTTCTGGGTGATAGCGAAAAGTCACATTATCAAAGTGAACTTGACCCCGCAAATTCAATAAAGACTGACGGGGTTGATGTTGTAAATCTTCTTCTGGTTCCGCTTCTAAAACATCATTAATCCGCTCTGTGGAAATAATCACTTCCTGCAATTGATTCCACAACACTACAAGCCGTTGGAAAGGACGAATTACGCTGCCTAACAACATATTGAATGCAACTAATTGTCCAATTGTCAATTGGTTTTGAATTACCAACCATGCCCCAAACCAAAGTAATCCTGTAGTTACTAGCGTTTCGATCCCGGAACTGAAAACTTGCAGTTGGTTACTAATTATCTGTCCACTAAAGGTTTTTTTAATGACATTATTCAACAGTTCTTCCCAATGCCAGCGTACTGTCTGCTCAATTGCCATAGAGCGAATTGAGCGAATTCCTGTGAGGGATTGAATCAGATAACTGTTCTCTGCGGCTGCAGCGCTAAAAACTTCGCGGCTGATGCGGCGTAAAAAAGGTGTGGCAACCAGTGCTAGGAGTACAAAAGGCGGCACGATCGCTAAGCTGAACAATGCCATTTGCCAACTGTACCAAAACATCAACCCCACATAAATAAACACTGTCAGCAAATCCAAAATGATTGACAGTGCTTCTCCAGTTAGAAAGCGCTGAATTTTCTGATTCTCTTGAACGCGAGAGACAATATCGCCAACGTAACGCGACTCAAAGAAGGCTAGAGGTAAGCGGAAGGTATGTTTAATAAAACCTACCAACAGCGCGACGCTAATGCGGTTGGCTGTGTGATCCAGCAGATATTGCCGTAGTCCGTTGATGGCGACGCGGAACAACCCAAAAATCAGCAACCCTAAACCCACAGCGTTTAAAGTCAAGGTGCTACCTTGTACAACCACACGGTCTAATAACAACTGTGTAAATAAGGGTGTAACCAGTCCAAACACTTGAATCAACACCGAAGCAAGGAATACTTCTAGCAGCACTTGCGAGTGAGGTTTGACTAAATCAAAAAACTGCCAGAATGGTGTGATTGCTTCCTGGTTTTCTTTAAGCAAGGCTGTGGGTTGCAATAGCAATGCATAACCAGTCCAACCAGTTTTAAATTCACTATGGGTAAGGGTGCGTTGACCGATGGCGGGATCGCCGACAATCACATGCTTTTTACCGATTTCATAGACAACTATGTAGTGCTTGCCTTCCCAGTGAGCGATCGCTGGTAGAGATTGTTGTGCTAATTTATCAAGGCTGGCTTTCACAGGACGGGTGGTAAAGCCGATAGTTTCAGCGGCGGCTGTTAAACCGCGCATTGATGCCCCGCTACGGTTGATGTTGGCAATATCCCGCAGGCGGTTGACACTAGAGCGCTTACCCCAATAGCGACAAATCATCACTAAGCAAGCGGCCCCACAGTCTGAGGAGCTTTGTTGTTCAAAGAACGGATAACGCTTGGTCAGGCGTCCCCACCAATGACGCGCTGTCACCGTTGGGCTAGGAAAGTAGGCTCGTTGAATCTTTTGCTTTGGTGTTGGATCGTCGGGATCTGGCTGTGGAATTGGGTATTGGGTATTGGATGTTGAGTATTGGGAAGCACTTTCTTCTTCCCCAGTCCCTAGTCCCCAATCACCAGTCTCCAGTCGCCGTTCCTGGAAGTCGATCAACTCTGCTAATTGCGGCCAGTGTTGCTGTGCTGTTTGCCAATTAGCATTTCTCAAACTGTAAGCGATCGCTGGTTGTGTTGCCTGCAAACTTCCCTGTTTTGGGTTGACATAGATGTTTCCAGGTGTCAGTCTGCGCCCGTCAGAATGTAATAGTTCTCCGAGGCGCAGCAGCCAAAGCTTGGTATCTTTGGTAAGTTTGGCATTTAGAGAACCACTCTCTAAAGTGTGCCGCTCAAATAGAGATAGTGCTTTGAAAATCTCTTCTACAGATGCATTACCGGGAATTAGGGAGTTTTGGGAACAAAACAGCAGTAAATCCCAAAGTTCTGCACGTGCTAAAAGGCGATCGCGGATGCTCTGGGATGTGCGAATTACCTCTTGTAGCGCCTCTTGATTGAGATAACAAAGCTTTAAGTTTGCCGAAGCTCTAGCAACATAAGGACTGAATTTCTCTTCTGGAAAGAGAGTCAATTCGCCAAATGATGCTCCAGGTAAAAGGGTGGTGATTAAGTTATTAGAGCTATCCAGCAGTCTAACTTTACCTGTAAGAATGATATAAATTCCTGGCTCAGATGTAGCTGCTTGCCAAAACTGCTTTGCTACTGCTGGTTCGACGATTTCCAACGCTTTAAGACACCTGTCAAGTTCCTCGCCTGACAGCGACTCACCCAAGGTTTGGGTGAGTTGTTCAGCTAACTGTTGCTGGGAAAACGCTGATGGCATTTTCTAACCTCCAAAACTGTATTAAGCAAAATTGCGTCCCAATTGCATACTTTTGCGTTCAGAATACCGTTTGTCATTTGTTGTTTGTATTTACAAAGGACAAATGACAACTCTTACAAGGAAATATGCAATCAAAATGCGTAATAGCTTAGTTATTGGTCTGAATCAGATTGAATGACCAATGCAAACTAGGTTCGGAGTTAGATTGCAAGTCGCCGATTGTAATCCCAGCATCCTTATTCTGGTCAGTTTCTTGTTGGCTGATGTTTTTACGTTTAGTAGAAAGTCCCATTTGTTTGAGCAGACGATTAACATGGCGGTCGCTAATTTCAATGCCAAATTCATTTGCTAAATGTTTGCTCAACCATTGAGCTGTCCAGTAACCAAATGCATAGCCATATTCACGCGGACTATGACTTACCAATTCTTTCAACCGTTCAATATATTCATTATTTACAGTTTTGGGTCTACCGATGGGCCGCTCATTCCATTTATGCGCCAGACCTGCTTCTGCTATCCCAATCCAGTATCGCGCCATCTCTTGGGAACAACCGATGATTTCACAGATTTGGGTTTGAGATTTACCCATATCCGCCAGCAACATAATTTCAATCCGCCGACGATATTCTGGCTGTAAATTAGCTTGCAAATTTTTTAGCAGTGCCTTCTGTTGAAAAGGCGTTAAAAACTTGCTTTCTTGCGTATCGTAGTTTTCAAAAACCTGATCTTGGCTGAAATCTTGTGTCATAATTCTTACCAGTTGCCGTCAATTGCAAAATGTGGGCAAATGTTTCCATTGCAGCTGTTTTTAAATCCATAAATATCAGGATTCACAGTTGCAGAAATAATTAGTTTTGGAACGTTAATTAAAGATTTACATGATGTGCAACTAACACTATTTTTTAGCCTCCTAGCGTTCTCAAAGTCTAGGAGAGTAGTCCAGCGTTAGCGTAGATTGTGATCAGCTAATGCGCCTACATATTGCACTATTTTCCGTGTAGACTGTCATTAGTCATTAGTCATTAGTCATTTGTGTTTACCAAGAACAAAGGATAAATGATAAAGGACAACCCTCACCAGTTGATGTGCAATTTAAATGCGTAACAGCTTACCTCAATATCCGACGTTAATTGGCTTAGTCTAGAACACAGAGGTAAACCAAAAGTCTAATGGACATCATGCAATTTTTTATTTTGTCCATCCAGTAAAATCTTTATTAAAGACTGCACTCCCAAATTGCGATAGTATCTAGCTCGCAAAAAGGAGTAAGCAACTCTAACCAAAGATGCATCAAACATAGCTGTTATGTTCCCTGATAATCAGTAGTCACTGGTAAAACACTTAGAAACAGTGAGCTACTCACTGGTTAATTTCAAGAAGCTGACAGACTTTATCCAAGTTTGGTGCAGAAATAGTATTAGTTGAGACTATTTCTACCTGGTTGATAATAACAGGAAAGTAATATATAGCCTGATAGTAGCTCTTATGTTGAGGATTTTACTGAACTCTACAATACAGGTTCATAGGTTAACCTCTCAGTATTTAGGTAGGTTAAGTTTTAATTACTAAAAAGAGGTTGAAACCTGTTCCAAAAATTGGAACCTAGAAGCAGCGAAGGTCAGGTATAGGTATTGAGTACAGTAAATCTACTTCTGACAGTAGCCTAACACTAATTATATTTTCATCAGCACCAGAGTGATAAATTTGAAGTTCTCTGGAAGAGAAGTTCAACGGACAAGTGACAATCTCTCACCCTTCATTTTAATCCACTGTTATTTATTTAAAAATTTTCCTACATTTAACCAATATATTTTACCTAAAAGGAAAAATCTTTACTAGATTTTAATAATGACTTTATTAAAAAAATACAAACTAATTTTATCTCAAAAATAATTGCTTAGTTATTAAATTTTCTTGTAGCACATTAACTGCTAATTCCAAATATTTATAAGATCAAATAACAAAATACTAGCCTGATATTTAATTTATTGCTGCTTGTTTGAAAACACAATATATTTTGTAAATACTTAGCAAGCTTACATCTATCCATAGTAGTAAAAATAGATATATGTAAATATCTGATAGATTTTATATATTACTATCTATCTTTAGTATGAAAATTAATATAGCAATCTTATATGAGTTGTAAGAATTAACGAACCACCTCTCGTAGAGAAGAGAAGAACGCCAAGAAAGACAAAAATAATCTCCTTGATTATCGGGAAATGGCTAAGGACAAGTTGTAGTCACAAGTGGAAACTAAATCAGGAACCATAACCTCTGGAGTCCCCAGAGGTTTTTTTGTAACTGCGATCGCATCGCATACGTATATAATTCCATCAAGGCTCTTTGTAAAGACGATGTTTGACGACTGCTGCACGGCTCAGCATTTGATATTCCAGTGGTGAAGTAGCAAAAATTGTCGCAACATATTAGTCAATTACAGTAAGCTAAATTTAAGTTTGAGATGCTGGGAGTGGAAATGATGTTGTTGGAATTAAAGCGTATTACAACGCTCAAGGCTTTTCGCCTTTGGGTGCAACAGCAGATAAAATTTCCTTAAAAGAGAAATTTATCGTACAGTAATTGCAGCATTAACAGCAAATAAATCAAGTTGCGGAAGCTATGATTAAACCAATTCGCATTCTTTTGCAGACTACGATTTCTACAACTGAAGATGACTGGAGTATTTTTCGTTTTTCATTGTTACAGGAATATCTGGCATCTGTTAAAGATGAAGCGGGACCATTGTTTGAAGTTACAGCCCGCGATCGCAAATCAGATGCAGAGGGGAATGACCCAGTTTTGAGTACACTAGATAAATCAGATTTCGACGAACTTTGGTTGTTTGCCTTAGATGTTGGCGATGGTTTAACTGAAAAAGATATTGCTGGTATTAATGCTTTTCGACAACGTGGCGGTGGTATTCTGACGACACGGGATCATCAAGATATGGGTTGTTCGATGTGCGGTTTAGTTGATATTGGCGATGTTCACTATTTCAACACCAAAAATTCCGACCCTGATGATTCTCGTTGGTGTCGAGATGACCCATACACAACTTATATTTCTTGGCCTAACTATCATTCTGGAGCTAACGGCGACTATCAAAAAATTACCCTAGTCGAACCTGTTCATGAGCTATTGAAAAATCCTAATTCACCCTCTGGGTTCATCGAATATTTTCCAGCACATCCCCACGAGGGTGGTATCGGAGTGCATCCAAGCAACATCAACGCACGGGTGATTGCATTGGGAAACAGTTTAGTTACAGGTCGTGACTTCAATCTGGTCGTTGCGATCGAACATTACACAGATACACATGGTAATTTACTAGGACGAGCAATAGCTAACTCCAGTTTTCATCACTTAGTAGATTACAACTGGGACATCGAAAAAGGCTGTCCTACATTTGTGGATGAATTACCGGGAGATGGGATGAAAAAAGAACCACGCGCCTTAGAAAATATCAAGACTTATGTGCGTAATGTCGCTTTATGGCTAGCACAATAAAATAGACCTCTTGCATGAATCAGATTATAAACTGCCAAACAGATAATCTTCTCATTCCTCTTTGCGTGAACCTGAAAATTCTGATTTTAAAATATTCGTGCAAGAAGTCTAATTTCCAAAATGTGAATTAATTCACATTCGGAAGAATAGCTTTCATTTAACTAATTAGGACTGAACGGTTGTACTACTTGCTTAATGGCTTTTATAGGATTACTATTTGATTTTTGAACGGAATTAGGTATTGTAGGGTGTGTTAGAACGAAGTTCGTAACGCACCATTATCGATGTTTTGGTGCGTTACGCTGTCGCTAACACAACGCCAGTTTGCTCAAGTCGGGAGACCCGCCCACGCAACTGGCTCCCCTACGTATTTTTTCAGAAATCAAACCAGATTCCTATATTAGTTCTTTTTCACATCACGAGCCATGTTGATATAGTAGTCTTCAATTTTGGTATTGGAACGACGGCGGGTAGTCGTCGGAGTTGCAGGAGTTGCAGGAGTTGCAGGAGTAGTATTCCGAACAGTTTCGCTTAACTGTTTAGCCGAAGTTTGCTTTACACCCTGCGCCTCATCAGATTCCAAAAAATAACCAGGTTTAGTGAATCCAAATACCCCAGCAAAGAAGCCAAATAAATTTCTAGCTAAATTAGAAAAACCGTTGAAAATAACTGAAAAAAAGCCTTCAAAGCGAATGAAAGAATTGCGAAGAATTTGAGTTATACGAAGCATAGCGACCTCTACAATTACCTGTTATCTTGATGACCTAATTCCATGATAATATGTAGTACTTTAAATATTCTGTGCCAATAGATTGAAAGCCATGATGCTTAGCATCTACTTGGGAGATATTGCAGTCAAGTCAGAAGACTAAATTATGGCGCTTGTTTTGCTTCTTGGGTTTAAGTTAAAATATTGCACCGACCCACATCTCACCCAGAACTTAAATTCTGTACTGTCCACTCAAGTGGAGTAAAATTCTTGATTAGTTCTCTTGAGAGGACTTTAGCTATTAGCCTTGGAATTCTATTTTGAGGCGGGATAGCAACGAAGCGGAGATTGTAAAATGTGGTTAATGATAATCCTTTTAGGTATGGGATTTTCTTTCCCTGTTTCCCCTACTCTCTTTCCTCACCTGATGACTTTAGTGCGACACTTCTAAGTATGGATGGCTATTTCAAAAGGAAGAACTTTAGCATCCAGTGAAATAACAATTTTTTAAATGTACTCACATGAATATGTGTCGCAAGAAACAAAAATTTCAGCAATATTTCTGGCGTTGTGCTTTGATAGGCTTTCTAACATTAACTGTATGTGGATGGAGTGTGGAGGAAGCACACGCACTGCTGCGTCAACACCATGATTCTCCAGGTGTCTTGCGTTATCACTCGCAAGTATCTATCAAAGATGAAAATGGATACGCTTGGCAAGTGCTACTGTTCAAACAAAATTACAAGAGTGCAGTAAAAGATTTAAGATTGCGCTTGGTTGCTTTTCCTGGTGTAGTTGAACTTGCTCACCCTCAACCATTACTTATTGAGACAGTGGAGGGAAAATTACTGACTGCATCAGATGCATACGCTCTAACTGCACCCGCGCCGAATGTAGGCGAATATGAATTAACTGATGTCTTAGCTAAATTGCCAACAACTGATGCGCTTAAGCTTTATGTACCAGTTTCTTTTGGAAAGCCACTAGTTCTCAATATACCCAATACTGTAGTAACTGAGTGGCAATGGCTAGTAACAGAAATTGATTGATAAAATCGGTCAGTTGAGAGTTGTCAACTTACAGCAAATTCGTAGTTTATGAGGTACAGTAACAGCAATTTGTAAACCAATTTTTGAGATGTTGAGGATTAACTAATTCAAGTGCTATTTTAATTA
>NZ_JACXXN010000045.1 GCF_014904695.1 Nostoc sp. MG11
ATTTGGCTTAAGGTTTAATCTAATAGCTGGTTTGTACAACTATGAACTTCGTCTGCCCAAAACCGAATCTGTTTAACTGACTTTTGCAAGAGGTCTAGTGGACTGGTAGCCGCTTATGATTGGGGATATCTCGCAGGAGTTGCCATTCACACAGCTTTCGGCTTGCTATTACTTGGTATCGGCATCTTAGTTTTAGCACTAAACAGCCGTTGGAGTCGGAAGCGTCCCCGTTGGTTTCCCCTACTACCTGGTTTGGGAATCTTTTTATTCAATCTATTTCTCTGGCAAGCTACAATCACTTGGGAACAAGTGAATTTGTTAATGCCAGTACAATCATTTGCTACTTGCTATTCACTTCTGTCTCCCATTAGAAAAGTCGAAAGCGTAAATGGCATATTCTTTGCTTTATGCACAACTCTAGCCGTTCAATTGGCTGAGACTGCTCACCGATATGCAACGAAGTTAAAGCAGAGCAATCACCAACTTCAGCATCAGATAGGCAGAAGCAGCGTTGAAACAAGCTCACGATGAGTTAGAAATTTGGGTGAGGGAACGTACGGCCAAACTGTACCAAACAAAACACCGACTTCGTAGCTTGATTGAGCAAGCACCGTTTATCATTCAGCGTTTTGCCCCAGATGGGTCTTTACTGCATACCAATCCAATTTGGGAGCAAATTTGGGGAACAACACGAGACACCCTAGAAGATTATAACTTGTTGCAAGATCCGCAAGTAAAAATGCTGGGGCAGCTTTCAATGATTCAAAAGGCGTTTGTTGGAGAATCTGTAGCTTTGCCACCTGTTTTCTACAATCCTGCTGTCAGTGGACGGCAAGGCCGTGCTCTTTGGATTGAGTTATTCCTCTACCCGATCAAAGATGCAACTGGCAATGTGCAAGAAGTCGTAGGAATTGCGAACAATATTACAGAGCGTAAGCAGGCAGAAGTAGCAGCACAGCTCTCTCAGGAGCGCTTCCGTCGCGCTATTCTTGATGCCCCAGTGCCCATCATGCTCCATGCAGAAGATGGAGAAGTGATGCAAATTAACCGGACTTGGAGCGAACTGACAGGGTATTCTCTCGAAGAAATTCCGACGACCACCGCTTGGACTGAAAAGGCTTATGGTAAAAAACAAGAACTCGTCAGAGCAGATATTGAACGGTTATATAAACTGAATCAACGCATCGCTGAAGGTGAATATACCATTACCACTCGCAGTGGTAAAACCTGTGTTTGGGTATTCAACTCTGCACCATTGGGGCGATCGCCTGATGGTAGACGTGTAGTAATTAGTACCGCCTTGGACGTGACCGAGCGCCAGCTGGCACAAGAAAGCCTGCGTGAGAGCGAGCAACGCTTGAGTATGGCAATTGAAGGGGCTGGGATGGCGACGTGGGATGTTGATCTATTGACTAAAAGAGCGCTGTGGTCGGCGCAACATTTTAAACTCTTCGGTTATGAGCCAGTATTAAATGGTGAGGCGACACTAGAAATGTGGCGTAGTTGTGTTCACCCAGATGACTTAGAGCAGGTGATGCAAGCACTAGAGCGTGCTCAACATGAGCGCTTGCTATATACTTCGGAGCATCGAATTATACGGGTAGACAACGAACAGATCATCTGGGTAGCAGCATTTGGTCAGTTTCTCTATAACGAGACGGGTCAGGCTGTGCGCTGTGTTGGTATTCTTTTTGATATTAGCGATGTCTACGACGAGCTTCGCTTACGCAAACAGGCAGAAGAAGCTTTACGACAGGCAAACGCCACTTTGGAAATCAAGGTAGCAGAACGAACTGCCGAACTCGCCCAATCTAATTTTTACTTACAGGAAAGTGAAGCACGCTATCGCCCTGTGGTCAGTGCAATGGCAGAAGGCATTATCTTACAAGACGCGAATGGAGTAATCCAAACTAGTAACGCCAATGCAGAGCGGATTCTCAGTTTATCCCTAGACCAAATGATGGGACGAACTTCTCTTGACCCCCGATGGCGAGCGATTCATGAAGATGGTTCACCGTTTCCCGGTGAGCAACACCCAGCGATGGTAGCGTTACGAACCGGAAAACCCATTACTAATGTGATTATGGGAGTTCACAAGTCAGATGGTAACTTAACCTGGATTTCAATTAATTCTCAACCCCTGTTTCCAATTGACGGCTCTGTTGCTTGTGCAGTTGTTACCTCATTTGCCGATATCACCGATCGCAAACGAGCAGAAGAACAAGTCCAGCTTTTGCAAACCTTGGCACTTGCTATTGGCGAAGCGGAGGATTTTAATACTGCTTTGACAAGTATCTTGCAAACAATCTGTGAAACCAAAGGCTGGAACTATGGCGAAGCTTGGGTTCCTGATCTGAATGCAGCCATTTTGCATTGTAGCCCAGCTTGGTATGGCGATCGCAGCTCACCAGAACTCGATCAATTCCGAAAAGTGAGTGAGAGATTTACCTTTGGAATCGGGTTAGGGCTACCAGGAAGGGTATGGGCATCTAAGCAACTAGAGTGGTGTGAGGATGTATCAAAATCAGAAACAATTTTTTTACGTCACGAAATTGCTTTGGCATCTGGCATCAAAGCAGGCTTAGGCATTCCCTTGATTGCCAATGACCAACTGCTAGCAGTTCTCGTCTTTTTTAAGTTTGAATCCTGGCAAGATGATCCGTATTTAATTCCAAGTATTACAGCGATCGCAGCGCAATTAAGTTCCGTGCTGCAACGCAAACGAGCCGAAGAAGCCCTTTTTCAAGAAAAAGAGTTAGCCCAAGTGACATTGCGATCGATTGGGGATGCAGTAATCACTATGGATGTGCTGGGTCAGGTACAATATCTCAATCCCATTGCCGAAACACTAACGGGCTGGAATCAAGCAGAAGCACAAGGATTGCCCATAAAAGAAGTTTTTCGGATTGTTAACGAAACCACTCGTGAGCCAGTCGCAAATCCAGTTGAACGAGCTTTACACGAAGGTTGTATAGTCGGTCTTGCCAACTATACCATCCTGATTGCTCGCAATGGGAATGAGTTTGCTATTGATGATTCTGCCGCCCCAATTCGTGCTAGTGACAGTCAGGTGATTGGGGCAGTTATGGTATTTCATGATGTGTCTCACACTCGCAGCCTATCTCGTCAACTTACCTGGCAAGCCAGCCACGATGCTTTAACTGGACTGGTAAATCGTCACGAGTTTGAATATCACATAGAGCAGGCGATGAATCAAGCCAAGATGCATAATCAACAGCATGCTCTTTGCTATCTTGACTTAGACCAGTTCAAAATCGTCAACGATACCTGTGGTCATTTTGCCGGCGATGAACTCTTGCGTCAAGTGACAGCATTGTTTCAAAGCCAAGTTCGTAAGACGGATACTTTAGCTCGTTTGGGTGGGGATGAATTTGGCTTACTGCTCAATCAATGCCCACTAGAGCAAGCACAACGAATTGCTAATACTCTGCGCGAGAAGGTTCAAGAGTTCCGATTTGTCTGGCAGGACAAACTTTTTACAATTGGAGTCAGTATAGGATTAGTGATCATTGACGCATACAGTCAAACCATCGCTAACGTCTTAAGTCTTGCAGATGCCGCTTGCTATGTAGCCAAAAATCGCGGACGGAATCGGGTACATGTCTATCAAGCTGACGATCTCGATTTAGCAAAGCAACAGGGAGAAATGCAATGGGTGACGCGCCTGGCTCATGCTCTAGAAGAAAATCGGTTTCGTCTCTATTACCAACCAATTGTTCCTGTTTCACAGACTGAGTTGAATGGGGAACATTATGAGGTACTACTGCGCTTGCTAGATGAAACTGGCAAAGTCGTGTCACCGATGGCGTTTATTCCAGCGGCGGAACGTTACAATCTCATGCATCTAATTGATCGCTGGGTAATTCGCACTCTGTTTGCCACTCAAGGAGAGCACTACCGAAAAACCTGGAGTTATTGTCAAGCAGCAGATAATTGCCAAAGTTATCTTTATGCCATCAATCTATCGGGTGCGAGCATCAATGATGATCAATTTATTGAATTTCTGTATGAGCAATTTGCTTTGCACCAAATCCCACCCCAAACGATCTGCTTTGAGATTACTGAAACTGTTGCCATTACTAATTTAAGTAAAGCTTCTCAATTCATCGGGGAATTAAGAAATATTGGCTGTCGTTTTGCTTTAGATGATTTCGGCAGTGGGATGTCCTCGTTTGCCTATCTTAAAAACCTGCCTGTAGATTTTTTGAAAATCGATGGCAGCTTCATTAAACATATTTTGGACAATCCTATTGATCCGGCAGTGGTTGAAGCGATTAATCAAGTTGGACAAGCGATCGGGATTCAAACCATTGCAGAATTTGTAGAAAATGATGCCATCTTAGAAAAAATCAAAGCGCTTGGGGTGAATTATGCTCAAGGTTATGGCATTGCGGAACCCTGTCCCTTTGACTTAGTTGTTTATTAAAAAGCGTAGATAAATAGCTCACACTGTTATCCAGGCTTATGATCTAAACGGATTGCTTGCTCTAGCGCCGCCTTTTCTCTAGCTCTCTTGGCATAGGGCTGCAACTGGCTACGATCGCAAGCAGTTAAAATACTCAAGTTTTCTAAGCTAATACCTCGCATTAACATTTCTACACACCAGGTTTGTTGTGCTTGGGCGATCGCTGGTGGTTGTCCTTGAGGAGTTAACAATCCCTCAGTCCATGTTTGCCAATGTACCTGAAGCTCTGATTCTGAGATTGGTTGACCAGATCCGTTAAGAAACATGGCAGGTTGACTATCTTTACGGCTTTTCAACCATTTGGTTAAAGGATTATTGGTGTAGGAACCATAGCGGTTGCCTAAAATCCACTGATTCACGGGTACTTGGCGGACAAATCCTGGAGTTGTGATTTGCAAAAAATGCCCTTGAGGATCATAAATTTGGTGCGATCGCTGTAAATTGACTATTTCTGTTACAGATAATCCAGCACCAAACAACACATAAGCTAGCGCATAATCTTGTACTCCCGACTTCCTGGCTTGTCGGAGAATTTCGTGGACTAAACCAGCAGGTAAATCAGCCACTTCCCTAGTAATAAAGCTTCCTGACAAGGAATCTGTTGCTGATTCCGCTGAGAATGACATCGCGCCATGTAAAAATAACTCGACTAAATTCTCTAGAAAATCATCTCGGTCTTCCCAAAGTTCATGAAATTCACTGGTAAATTCAATTACCGCATATCCCAAAATCATCCCATTCAGTAAACTAGCTAATTTTTCTGCGGGTAAATAGGTATTTAGGTGTCCTTGCTGGATTACAGTAGCTAAATACTGGGCTACATAGCGGTTTGCTTCTGTGACTCCTCTTCCTAAAGCGCGGCGATTTTCTGCCGGAAATTGGTCGGCTTCACCCACCACAGACCGGACAAACTCTGGTACTCGTTCTAATGCATGTAAGCTATCGCTTGCATAATCTTTTAGAGCTTGGTAAACATTCCCCGGAGGAGTTGCCCGCCGTACCAGTGACTCGCCCAAATTCTTGAAGGCTGCGGATTCTTCTAGTACAGCTAAAAGCAATCCATGCTTATTGCCAAAATTACGGAATAGTGTCACTTCATTAACTTCGGCTTTTTCCGCAATTTGGCGAGTTGTGGTAGAACTTACTCCCTGAGCCGTAAACAACTCAAGTGCAGCTTCAATCAGACGTTGACGAGTTGAAAGGGGTTGAGACGCCATAAAGAGAATGCAAGTGCCACTTGCATAAAAATGGAAGAATTGGTAGCATAACAGATGTAAGTGATACTTGCTTTGCTTCACTGTAACAAACTAATATACAGAGCAGGTAAATCCCTGTAGGGTTGCACCCAGAAAAAAGCAAATCGCTTGATCATCCATAAACAGGAATTGTTATGACCGCAAATTTTACGGCGATCGCCCCTGAGAGAGGAAATTCCCCTCGACTCAGATGGGTAAATGTGGTGTTTTTTACTGCATTTCATGCCTTAGCTCTCTTGGCTCCTTGGTTTTTCTCCTGGCCAGCATTAGGTTTGCTGCTGTTTCTCCATTGGTTGTTTGGGAGCATCGGCATTTGCCTGGGATATCATCGATTACTTAGCCATCGAAGTTTCCAGGTTCCCAAGTGGTTAGAGTATGCGATCGCCACCATTGGAGCTGTTGCTCTCCAAGGAGGGCCAATTTTTTGGGTTGGTGGACACCGCCAGCATCACGCTCACACCGAAGATATTGACCTAGACCCCTACTCTGCTCAGCGAGGCTTTTGGTGGAGCCACATGCTGTGGATTTTCTACCCTCGTCCAGAGTTTTTTGACTATGAAACTTATCAAAAATATGCGCCTGACCTAGCCAGACAACCTTTCTATCGCTGGCTAGATCGCTACTTCCTACTCCTGCAAATTCCCTTCGGCTTACTACTATATGCCTTGGGAGGATGGTCTTTTGTAATTTACGGCATTTTTGTCAGATCAGTCTTGCTGTGGCACTCCACATGGTTTGTGAATTCTGCATCACACCTGTGGGGTTATCGCACCTTTGATGCTGATGATGGCGCTCGTAATCTTTGGTGGGTATCCCTGATGACCTATGGAGAAGGATGGCACAACAACCATCATACTTACCCCCACATGGCCAAATCTGGATTGTTATGGTGGGAAATTGATATGACTTGGTGGAGCATCAAAATCTTGAAGACTTTGGGTTTAGCCAAAAAGGTTGTGTCACATCCGCCTCAAGCCGCAGGGCAAAAATAAATTGCCACTAAACCATCATAAATTTTCTATGCCGACGGCATGATCAGCAGTCGGCTTAGTAATTTGTAACGCAATGGTGTATTATGACAAACCCTTTTAGCCTCCGTCAGAAGATTCTGCTAGCTATCATCACATTCAACTTGATTTCTACTTGGCTACACTACATAGACAATGCACTATTTTTAAGTCAATATCCTGGCCCAGAGTGGTTTACTTCTATTGGAGTAATTAGTGTTGTGATTGTGATGACTCCAATAGGCCTGCTGGGATACTGGTTATATACAAAAGGTATGTTTTGGTTAGCATACCTTTCCTTGGGGCTGTACTCCATCACCAGTATCTCCAGTCCGGGGCATTATCTGTTTCCGATGCTTGCTCCGATGTCTTTGAAAATGCATGGTCTGATATGGCTAGATGGAGTTACGGGACTTTTACTTATAAGTTTTTTACTCTGGTCTAGTGTTGGATTAAAAGAGTGGCGTAGTACGTCTAATTACCATCTAAATTTGTGATACTACAACAGCCTCCCGCTATTATATTCGTAGGCAAACATCCCTGCTAACTTATGAATTACTAAGATATTATTACAATCGAACCTGGCAAACGCAGTGGTAAACCTTGCATTCGAGGAATACGAATTACTGTGTATGATATTTTGGAATACCTTGCAGGTGGCATGACGGAAGCGGAGATTCTAGAAGACTTTTCTGAACTTACTGCTCAAGATATCAAAGCTTGTCTCGCTTTTGCCGCAGATTACAACCTTACCTTTACTTAAGCTGGGAGAGTATAACGTTGGGCGATCGCTTCTTTAATTGCTGCACGACTTTCATCAGCTGAAATATGAGAACGCTGCTCAATTTTCTCGGCTTCCTCTGCTAAAGATTCATCCTTAATTGCTTCTTTGAACCAACGCGAATAATCTCCCTGTTGTAAATGATATAACCAAGTTTCGTCATCTACACCCTCTGCCATTTGAGTGAACAAAATCAGATTTTGAGCGCGGAGATTTAACTTTCCTTGTGCTCCTCGGAAGTAAAAACTCTTGTCTTCTCCAAGTTCACCTTCTGCATATTTGCGGATATGACGACGGCGTTCAGTATGCCCAGGAGTAATGCGAAAACGGAATGGTTCTGTTGTTTCTCTAAACCAAACTAGTGCTTCTCCGGCTTCTAAGCTTTGGGGTGAAAGTTGCGGCGGACAATCACCTAAAGTTTCGCAGAATGTTTTGATGTTTGCTTCTGGCGAATTACCTACGGTAAGTATAGTATCTATCAATGACAAGCCTGCTGATGCAATTTGATCGGGATGAACTGTAATTAGCATCAAGCCCTTGAGTTGTTGAGGTAATGTTAGTGCGGCGGGATTCCAAGATGAAGGTATGAGGTGGTGTGCTTCATCTACGACTATCCAGTGAGGACGACCAGTCCGCGATCGCAATTCTAGCAAAGCAGGTAAAATTTTCGCAAAAAAGCCAGGACGATCCTCGACAGCAATACCCAACAAGTTAATTACAACATTTTCATGGGGTTGCTCAAGTAAATCCAGAATTTCTGTCAACCTTGGTGAACGTGTAGCATCACCTAAAATAACGCCATTTTCAAAGTTTTCATAGTCGCCCTCTGGGTCAATGATGCAAAATTGGTAGTCTTGCTCGGCGATGCGCTCTAGCACGGCTGTAGCGAGAGTAGATTTTCCACCCCCAGAAGTCCCAGCTAGTAAGATGCTGGTGGCATAAGGTTGAATATTTACTTCAGAGCCGTCTTCTTTCGTACCCAACAAGATATTATGTCTTTGCAACTGCTCATCGAGTTCAGACAAATCTGAAGCGATCAGTTTGTCAATCAGTTCAATGACGCCATCCCCTCGCTTACCATCAGTGACAAAATCTACACGCTCTTTGAGCATTGGCAAGGCATTAGCAACCGCTACAGAAAACTCACATAGGCTGAGAAAGGCGTGGTCATTTTCTGCATCCCCAACCCCGACAACATTGTGCGCTGATAACTTCATCTCATCCAACGCAGCTGCTAATCCCACCGCTTTGTTGATACCTGAAGGTAGTACCATAACCGCACCTTTATTAAAGATGACTTGCAGTTCTAATCCTAAGTCGCGGATGGTTTGGAGAACTGTTGTTTCTTGGGGATGCCAAGTGGCGACGATAACTCGTCCTACTGATAGGGGGTCAACTTGGCGATCGCGCAATGCTTTGATAAACTCTTCTGGTGGTTGCTCGCCTAATAATTTTTCTTGACGGGAAGCTGGTGAATACAATAAAGCGCCGTTTTCCGCCACCACATAATCAAACAAATCGATTTGCTCAAAAACTTGCAGCAAATCATCTAGCTGTCTACCTGTTACCAAGATAAGTTTGCGACCAGAGGCCCGCAGATGTTTTAGTGCAGTTAAAGTTTCGTCATGCACACGACCATCTGTAGCTAGTGTGCCATCGTAGTCTGTAGCTAATACAAAGTAACGCATGAGGCAGTAGAAAACTTGGATAAATTTGCTCTTTTATTAGAATTACTTGCCCTAACAGCTTTATTTATCCAGCTTGAGAGAGAAAACTTTACAGGAAGGTAATACTATAGCCGTAGTTGTTAACCTGACTTCAGTACGTCCATCCGATTACTTTCTAGCAATGAATATGATTGTTGAGTGTTGCTTTGAATGCTAATTTGGGAAACTATATTCTAATTATCGATACTCCAATATTAGCCAATGCCATACATTGTTTCTGCCAGCGAAATTCGTGCTATTGTTGCTAAATATACCACAGCTAAAACCCTGTGGATAGATACAGAAGTCGCTGATTATAAAAGTCGTAATCCTAGACTGTCGCTAATTCAGGTATTAGACGATCCTCAAGATATGAGTGGCGATCGCGTTTACCTTTTCGATGTCCTAGATAAACCTGATGTTATAGCTGAGTTTATTCAGGAAATCATGATAAATTCTGCCATTGAAAAAGTCTTTCACAATGCCAGTTATGATCTTAAACTTCTCGGCAATAAGAAAGCGAAAAATATCACTTGCACTTTGGATATAGCAAAAAAAATTCCCTACTATTTATTGCCATTACCAAACTATCAACTCAAAACCTTAGCTACAACACTTTGTAACTTTAACAATATCGACAAACAAGAACAAGTAAGCGATTGGGGAAAGCGACCCCTGACTGAAGAACAAATAGATTATGCTTATCTAGACTGTATTTATCTTGCTCAGGTACACTTAAATTTATTAAAATTACAAGCTCAAACTAGCCCTAATCCCGCAACTGAAGACCTCACAATACTTGGTGCAAGATACATGCAACTTGAGGAGCAGTGGAAGCTGTTAAATTCAGAATTTGAGAATTTGCAAGAGCGAATTAAGAAAGCTATGCAGGCTCAGAATGTACCGGAAACTTCTTATTGCAAACTGACTAGTTACGATCGCACTACAGTAAAAGTTACGTTTACAGAATTGGCAAGGCTAGCACAAACTCAAGGCCTTAATTTAGATTTTCCCATTACATTAACTCAAAAGCTCCAAAAAGATTTAGGGCAAAATTTAGAACAACTATCTGTAGATATTGATAAAACTACTGCTTGGCGACTAACTCCCAAAACCCAAGAAAGTGATATTGAGGATTGAAAAGTTAGATCCCCGACTTTTTTGAGAAATTAGGAATCTGGACAGCTAAGGATTTAAAATATTCTTTTAAGAAAGTATTATAGATAACATATTAAATACTGGCAAGGTTCATAATAAACCTACTCTCAGAAAGCAGTAAGATAACAACAGGAAAGATTAAGATGAAAATTTTTATACTTAAAATTTTTAAATTTATCCTACCGATAACCTTTAAATAAATCTTGTAAAGATTATGTGAGCTTGTTAATTGATTTTATACATCTACCCAAAGTTAGAATAATTTCTAAAATTAACAATTAACGAGATTTTGGTACTAATTTCGTCCAGGTATCATGGTGGTGTGTAGCAACTTATGAGATGGCGCTTATTTCAGCAAAAGCGAATAAGAGTAAGCAGAGCATTTACCATAGCTGTTTTTGCCACATTGAGCGCGATTACAGGCGTTTCTTGTAGTAACAACAAAGATGTATTGGTGACAGAAATAGGAGTTACTTCTCCTAGCCCTCGCCCAGCTAAAACATCTAAAGCTGGGGAATTCTACATTCAAGGACAGAATCAACATCTCAAGGGCGACTCGCAAAGTGCGATCGCTTCCTACAACCAAGCGATTAGTCTCAATCCCCAATACGGAGAGGCTTACAAGAGTCGGGGACTAGCCTACTTTGATCTGGGAGACAAAAAAAGAGCGATCGCAGATTATGACCAAGCACTTAGTATCAATCCCAACGACGCTGAAGCCTACAATAACCGAGGAAATGCGCGTGCTTCCCTAGGAGACAACAAAGCAGCGATTGAGGATTACAACGAAGCGATTCGCCTGGCTCCCAACTATGCCGAAGCCTACAATAATCGAGGAAATGCTCGCGCCGCCCAAAAAGACCAAAGAGGGGCGCTAAATGATTATGATCAAGCGATTCGCCTCGACCAGAAATATGTTATCGCCTACAATAATCGAGGAAATGCCCGCGCTGCCAATGGAGATCCACAGGGAGCGATCGCAGATTACAATCAAGCCATTCGCCTCAATCCCAACTTTGCCCCTGCCTATAATAACCGGGGAAATGCCCGCGCCGCCAACGGAGACAAACCTGGTGCGCTCAAAGACTTACAACAAGCCGCAGCCATCTTTAAAAAACAAGGTAACAACGACTTATACCAACAAGTGATGAATAACATCCAAGAGCTTCAGTAGTGGAAACGCCGAGAAACAAAGAGTTATTCCCTTTGCGTTCCTCAGCGCTTCCCTCAGCGTTCCTTTGCGTTAGCCATAGATGTATTATTCAATACCAGGACTACGAAGATCTTCCACCAGCGCTTGAATTTCTGCTGGAGGAGGTGGCGTTAGCCGAGAAACCACTAAGGTAACTACAAAGTTAATTAGCATACCTAAAGTCCCAATTCCTTCAGGAGAAACGCCAAAAAACCAGGGTTGCATACCCCCAAACTTGACGCCGACAATGTAGATAATTGTAAAAATTAAACCTGCCAACATGCCGGCAATCGCCCCTTCAGAATTGGTGCGCTTATCGAAAATTCCCAAGAAAATCACCGGGAAGAAGCTAGCAGCAGCTAAACCAAAGGCAAAAGCCACCACCTCACTCACAAATCCCGGCGGATTTACCCCAAAGTACCCCGCCAGAACGAGGGACAGCCCAACCATGATGCGCCCAACAAACACCCGTTTTTGTTCTGAAGCTGTTGAATCTAATATGCGGTAGTAGATATCGTGGGCGACAGAACTAGAAATTACCAACAACAAACCCGATGCTGTAGACAAAGCAGCTGCTAACCCACCAGCCGCTACCAAGCCAACCACCCAAGGAGCAAGTTTAGCCACCTCTGGGGTGGAAAGCACAATAATATCTCGGTCAATCGTAATTTCGTTGGTGTCTTTATTTGGGGTTAATTGGAGACGCCCATCTTTATTTTTATCCTCGAATGCCAGCAGTCCAGTTTTTTCCCATTTGGTCGCCCAGTCTAGCTGCTGCACTTCTGCGATCGTATGATTGTGCAGAGAATCGATCAGGTTATAGCGGGCAAACATGGAGAGGGCTGGAGCAGTTGTATAAAGAATGGCAATAAATAACAGCGCCCAACCCGCAGAGAAGCGAGCTGCACGCACACTTGGTACCGTATAAAATCTGACGATGATATGAGGCAAGCCAGCAGTACCTACCATCAGAGCAATGGTAGTGAACAGCACATCTATCATCGACTTGTTTACAAATGGCTGAGTATACTCTTTAAACCCCAAGTCAAGCTGGATTTGATTTAGCTTGTCAGCAACATCACTAAAGGTAAATGCTAGTTGGGGGACAGGATTACCTGTGAGTAACCAGGCGATCGCAATAGCCGGAATCAAGTAAGCAAAAATTAACACACAGTACTGTGCTACTTGCGTCCAGGTGATGCCTTTCATACCCCCCAACACAGAGAAAAAGCCTACAATCACCATACCGATGATTACACCTGTATTGATGTCTACTTGGAGGAAGCGGCTGAAAACAATGCCCACACCCCGCATTTGTCCAGCAACGTAGGTGAGAGAGACGAAAATAGCTGCAACTACCGCCACCAAGCGAGCGATGTTTGAGTAGTAGCGATCGCCTACAAAATCTGGCACTGTATACTTACCAAATTTCCGTAAGTAGGGAGCCAGCAATAACGCTAGCAGTACATAGCCGCCAGTCCAGCCCATCAAATAAATAGAACCGTCGTAGCCCAAAAAAGAAATTAGCCCCGCCATAGAAATAAAAGAAGCCGCGGACATCCAATCTGCGGCGGTGGCTGCACCATTAGCAATTGAGGGTATTCCCTGACCCGCTATAAAGAAGTCTTTACTATTTTCAACTCGTGATTGCCAACCAATATAAATGTAGGCTAGGAAAGAAAGACCAACTAGCACAATAGTCCAAATTTCAACTGACACGGTTTTTCCTCACTTCTTGAGATTATACTTGCGGTCTAGCTTGTCCATTTGGAAGGCATAAATGAAAATCAATGCCACAAATACTAGAATTGATCCTTGTTGCGCCATCCAAAAGCCAAACGGTACGCCAAAAAAACGTACCGCATTCAATGGTTGAACCAACAAAATACTGAAAACTAGGGAAACCAGTACCCAGACAATTAAAAGATTACGAATTAAAGCAGTATTAGCACGCCAATAAGAGCGGCGCTGATGTTCGTCCATTGTTGTTCATCGTCGTAAGTGCATCAAAATAATACCAAGAAGCCGATATTATACTGTTTAATATGTGTTACTTTTTTTATTATTTACTAAATAGTATTTCTTGTTTAAGTAATAAAATTAACTAAGTAAGGAAAAAATTATCAAAGCGATCGCGCAGTTAAAGCAACTTTACCCAGTTTGTCCCACCTTTTGCATTTTCGACAGTAAAGCTTCGCGCTGGTGGCAAGCGATCGCATTTATAAAATTGTGTTGTCGTTGCGGAATTTCTCGCAAATGGATGAAGCTATATTGAAAGCAATGGATCTGCATATAAGTACAAAATTGCTAAGAAGACCTCAGCAATTTTGCATTTATGCCTGACTTTTTAAGTCTTATTACCCTACACTAACAGCAATCTTTTTGCTGTAATATTCAGTCTTTGCATACACGCTGATAATACTATCACCCACTACAAAAAATATCCCCTTTTTCTCATCTTTAGAAAACTGTAAATTAGGGTATTTGGCAGCCAATTCCTCAGCATTCATGGCTTTGACTGCTATTTCATCCGGCAACAATCCAGTAGAGCCAATGTAGAATACCAAAGGACAAATTTTATCCCGGTAAATTTTATCTGCATATTGCTCTAGCTTAGTATTCGCCGTTGTTAAGGCTGCAATCATTTCCTCTTTGCTAATCTGCTTATCAGCTTGTTTATCTTGCAATAATTGCGCCAAACTCTCAGCACCAACTTTCACGAGAATATCTGCAACAATCCCATTCTTTTCAAGTCCCAGAAAGTCATCAAAAATTCGTTTCATGAACTCATCGACTTTAGTTAACTTGATGCGGGATGATAGTAGCTTGTGCCTAAAGGCAAGATTTTGATTGAACGCTACATGAAAACTCGGCTTAGCGAAAATCTCCCCAGTTTCTTGGTCATAAACTCTATACATCTTGTTTAAAAACTTGTTGGCAGAATGCAACTTGCTGAGGTTGAGAATATCTTGACTACCGATGTCGATTTTATAACTTACTCGTGAATCAAGAGTGCCATTAGCAAGAGCTTCTGTGATGTCAGTGTATTCGTTGGTTGTAGGGAAGTTGATGTAAACGTTATTAGAAACATAGTGATTTTTTAACTCATCCAATTGTGCTGGTACAAATACATCTGACTCTCCTTTTAAGTGAGCAGAAATAATACTAGAAAGTACTTTAATTTCTGCTAGTTGATTGAAAAAACCATCAATATTGCTGTAATGTCTATCAAAAGGGACAAGCGGCAAGTTATCTAGCTTGATGGTATATTCAACACGGAAGTCGAATTTGTCTGCATCTAAGATACCTTTTTCCTTGAGTAAATAAAAAGCTCTTTTACTACTAATTTTGACTTGTAAGGACTTAACGTTGATTTTCCCGTCACTTACAATCGTGTAATTATTAAAGGTATTTAGGTCATTTACTAGCAAACCTGCAACCTCAAGAATGGGGGTTTGGTCTTCAATTTTGGCAAGTTTGACTTGACGTTTAACAAGCATATTGATAGTGGCAGTGTTACGATTAAACTCAAACTCACCCATGCCAACATATTCGGCATTATCTATATGTTCTGTTCGCAGCCAAGGCTGGATGAGTTCCCCGTTTTCATCTCTAACACCTTTAACTCGCTTAATACTTGTTCTCTGATAATGTTCTTGTAGGTGTTTAATATTGACGATAATATTGTTGCGATATTCTGCAAAAATTTCGATAAGTTCTAGCAGAGATATTTGATTATTTGTCATATTGCCACCCTCCAGATAAAGGTCAAGCTAAATATCTTTAATAGTACAATTGTACCATAGGTAATAGTTGCGATCGCTAGCAAATTATTAATAAATTGTGAAATTAAACTTTTTAATCACCGTTTTATCCAGATCAATCTCAGTAATATCAAAAACTACTGTTGAAATTAAATACGGAATAAATTAGCGCTATCTTCACATACTGCGTTGTAAATTCGTGATTATTGCTGAGGCGATCGCTGATTTAAATCCATAAAAATAGTGACAGTTAGTGGCAAGTTTTGAATTAGATTTCCATTAATCATCATTAAAATTTGGTTTTCCCGATTAAGGATAAAAAATAATGAAAAAGAAATTATTGTTTACTGGTATTTTCATGGCAACCTGGTTAGGAACATTAATTCCTAGCGCTTTTGCTGCTTCACCATGCTCTGTGGGACAAAAAGCTGAGGTTCTTTGGAAGGGAAAATGGTATCCAGCAACGGTACTTAATGTTAATGATAACAAGTGTTATATTACCTACGATGGTTATGATAGTTCCTGGAATGAATGGATTAAAACTGCACGTTTTAGAGCATCATTTAAAAGGGGAGATTCAGTAAGAATTTTGTGGAAGGGTAAATGGTATCAAGGGCGAGTTTTAGAAGTTAGGAACAATCTTTATAAAATTACTTATGATGGCTACGATAGCTCTTGGAATGAGTGGGTTGAACCTGCAAGGGTAAGCAGATAAGGAATATTTCACTTTTATAAGTTGAAGGGGACGATTTCACCTGTAGAAGTCGTCCCTTAAATTGTTTTATAATTTCTTCTACTATTGAATGATGGTGTTGTAAAGGCGTAGGCGTAGCCCGTCGGAGACATCGCTCGCCTAAATAATCTCTTTTGTCTTTTTTGTTGGATTTTATTAATACTCAAAAACCAACTTTAATCAACAGCAAACGCTACCCTAGAAATCAGTATCACTAAAGCTTTGAAGTTTCAACCATGATAGCCTCGCCCCAGCAAAACTACCTTACTCCTGAAGAGTACGTTCAAATAGAGGAACAAAACCCTGTCAAACATGAATACATCGACGGTTATATCTACGCAATGGCTGGAGCGCTTGACGCACATATCACCATTGCCGGAAACCTGTTTGCTCTCCTCCGTAATCATGCACGCGGCTCTGGATGTCGTGTTTACATCGCTGATATGAAAGCACGAATTGAATCTCTAAATCGCTTTTATTATCCCGATGTTATGGTTACTTGCGACCAACGAGACCAAGAAACGCCAGCTTATAAAAGATTTCCTCGTTTAATTGTTGAAGTTTTATCTAATTCAACTGAAGCCTTTGACAGGGGCGACAAATTCGCCGATTATCAGGTTTTGGAAAGTCTCCAGGAGTATGTACTAATTAATACAAAGCGTCAACGAGTTGAATGTTTTCGACGCAATGATCAAGGGCTATGGGTTTTACAATCCTACACATCGGAACATAAAACATTTCGACTGCACAGCGTGGATTTTGAGGAAACAATGCCAGCACTTTACGAAGATGTAGTTTTTGAATAATTATCACGCGAGCCGATTCATTAGGTGCGTTTTATTGGTGAGCGATCGCTCATGAAGTGTATGGGTATAATTATCGTTACGTCCTCATCTGGCTGAGCGCTGAGTACACTATTTTTTACTTTTACTACTGGTGGCAGGTTTACGATGACTTAATGAAATTAGATCGGTATGCGAAAAATCGCTAACAAAATATAAATTACAGGTTTTTCGTGTCAACTGATTCTGATAACTTAGTAAACTAAATAGCTGGTAATGCTTGCACAGCTTTTTGACCCGGCGGGGCATTGATGAAAGCAGCACAATTGATTGAATAAAAGTTATGGCGCTCATAGTTCAAAAATACGGTGGTACATCTGTCGGTTCAGTCGAACGTATTCAGGCTGTTGCACAGCGTGTTTACAAAACTGTTAAAGCAGGAAACTCGCTTGTAGTCGTGGTTTCCGCAATGGGCAAAACCACTGACGGACTTGTCAAACTAGCTAATGAAATTTCTACAAGTCCTAGCCGCCGAGAAATGGATATGCTGCTTTCTACTGGTGAGCAAGTAACTATTGCCTTAGTCAGCATGGCATTGCAGGAACTTGGACAGCCTGCAATTTCGATGACTGGTGCCCAGGTAGGAATTGTTACTGAAGCTGAACACACCCGCGCTCGAATTTTGCATATTGAAACTGATCGTCTTAGTCGGCATCTTAATGAGGGTAAAGTAGTTGTCGTAGCAGGATTTCAAGGTATATCCAGCAATGGAGAATTAGAAATTACGACTCTGGGGCGTGGCGGTTCTGACACTTCCGCGGTGGCTGTAGCAGCAGCAATACAGGCAAATTTTTGTGAAATTTATACAGATGTTCCAGGGATTTTAACTACAGACCCTCGCTTAGTTCCCGAAGCCCAGTTGATAGATGAAATCACCTGCAATGAAATGCTGGAACTGGCTAGCTTGGGGGCAAAAGTACTGCATCCTCGTGCCGTGGAAATTGCTCGTAACTATGGTGTTCCCTTAGTAGTTAGGTCTAGTTGGACAGATGACCCTGGTACTTGGGTAACATCGCTCAAACCCCAAGGGCGATCGCTAGTAAATTTAGAAATTGCCCGTCCAGTAGATAATGTAGAATTTGATACAGATCAAGCGAAAGTCTCTCTATTGCGCGTACCCGATAAACCAGGTGTAGCAGCAAGATTATTTGGCGAGATTTCCCGCCAAAAAGTGGATGTTGATTTGATTATTCAGTCAATTCATGAAGGTAATAGCAATGACATTGCTTTTACTGTCACAACACCAATATTAAAGCGAGCAGAAGCAGTAGCAGCAGCCATCGCCCCAGCACTGAGAAGTCAATCTAATCCCAAATCGGAAGAAGCCGAGGTAATGGTAGAGCATAATATCGCCAAAGTTAGTATCGCCGGCGCAGGTATGATTGGGCGTCCTGGTGTAGCTGCCAAGATGTTCGCCACCTTAGCAGAGGCAGGGGTGAACATCCAAATGATTTCTACTAGTGAAGTAAAAGTGAGTTGCGTAGTCCATGCTGCTGCGTGCGATCGCGCTGTCACCGCACTCCGTACAGCCTTTGAGATAGATGCTGGGGTGAGTCCACGCACAGATTCTCCTCTGCCCCTCCGCCCCTCCGCCCCTCTGCCCAGTCTTCCCCCCGTGCGTGGCGTCGCTCTAGATATGAACCAAGCGCGTATTGCGATTCGTCAATTGCCAGATCGTCCGGGGATGGCGGCGAAGCTTTTTGGACTGTTGGCACGACATAACATAAGCGTTGATATGATTATTCAATCTCAGCGCTGTCGGGTGATTGATGGTATTCCCCGGCGAGATATTGCCTTTACCGTTGCTCGCATGGATGGAGAAAACGCCAAAACAATGCTCACTCAAGTAGCCACAGAATTAGGATGGGGTGAAGTTGTTTTAGACAGTGCGATCGCCAAGGTGAGTATTGTGGGTGCAGGGATGGTGGGACAACCAGGTGTTGCCGCTAAAATGTTTGAAGCGCTAGCCCAAAACCGAATCAATATTCAAATGATCGCCACCTCAGAAATCAAAATTAGTTGCGTCGTAGCACAAGAGGAAGGTGTTAAGGCTTTGCAAGCCATACATGCTGCCTTTGGATTGGCTGGGAGCGAAAAATTTGTTATACCAGCCTAGACAAAGTAGTTTACTATTGCCTGCAATCAGTTCTTGCTTAGGAAGTTAGGAATTCTTTATGCTCTAACTTCCAATTCCTGGCTCTTGGCTCCTGATTTGTCTTCTGGAATGCCATTTTTCCATCATGGCGATGATTTCCGAAATCCGGCGATCGCCACACCAAACTAAATCAAGTTTTTTGAGATGTTCGATACTAATAACACCATCTAAACCAGCAATGCGATGATATTCTGTATCTTCCATTGCTGCTAATAAATGTTGAAAAATGATAGTCTCATCGAACTCAGGATCGGTTTGAGGATCGTTGAGGATTGCCATTGCTCTTTCTGGCGATAAGCTTTCGAGAGTGCTGACAATGAATAGTGTAGGGAAGTCCACACTCTGGAGTGCAGGATGACGCTTCACCAACCCAGCTAGCAGCACTCCCAGATAAGCTGCTGCTTGGGAATTACTTAGCATCTGTATCTGTCGAGTTGCAATTTCTGTCAAATTGGTAAAAAATGGACACCCCAATTGCTGTTCGATGGCGGCGACTGGACTTGGAACTGGGGAGGACTGCAATTGAGCCTCAAATGAGGATATGCGTTCCTCTGGCAATTGGCTGAGTAAGATTTGCTGAGCGCGATCACTTATAATTATCTCGCCATCTAATCCAAAGCTGAAGTCCTTGCCCGGTTCCAAGCCTTCACCAACTAAAATTCTAAAAATGTTACTTTGGGCTTTTCGGTGCATCTGTGCATATTGGGATTGTCCAAAAAAAGTTTGACAAAACCAACTGTGGCTATCAGAATCGCATTCGACCATTACTTCGTTAACGATCAAAGCAGTTAACTTTTCTGCTCCCAGAATCGTTTGCCACCGTGCAATTAAGCTATTTATAGCGGTTTTGTCGCGGCGACTTAATGCCTTAAGTAATTGTCGTTTCGCAGTAACGGTCTGATCTTTGTTTTCTCCAAATCCGTTGATTTTCAATCTTTTATGTGGGGTTCTGGATAATTCAAATTGCCCCTTTTGTACCTCATTTTGGGATCAAACGTCATGAGTGGGATTGCTGAAGAATATAGAGAAAATTATCTGTATATTTAACCCTCTCATAAACTTACCTCTTATTTGCTGCACATAGTTCACTCAAACCTGATAGAATAGTTGCCATTGAGTCTGTTATATTCCTTCAATATAGAAAAATAATTACCTAAAAATATGTGTAATTTAGCTAATTATTAATACTTGTAGTCTAGTGTAATGACCTTAAATTTTATGTTTGTATTTAATAAAACTCATTGATAATACTTACACTATAATCAAATAATTAAAAATAAAACTTATTAATATTGATGAATAGTCATCTGTTGGACGGACGTTACCGAATACTGACAGTTCTAAATACGGAGGAAGTAACACAAACCTATCTAGTTGAAGATACTAGCCTTCCTAACAGCAAATTCGTATTGAAGCAGCTACGTCCTCCCAGTAACAATCCTCAAACTTTAAAAATTCTGCGCCAGTTGTTTGCAAGTAAGGCAACAACCTTGCAACAACTAGGACAGGAACACAACCAAATCCAGAAGTTAGTTACTTATTTTGAAGAGAAGGAAGAATTCTATATTGTTCAAGAATACATACCTGGTAATCCTTTAACGGAGGAAGTTTTACAGGGTAAACCTCTAAGGGAAGACCAACTAATTAGTCTCTTATTAGAAATATTAGAAATTTTGGTGTTTGTACATGTTCGAGGAGTAATTCACCGGGACATTAAACCAGCAAATATTATTCGTAGACAGTCAGATAATAAGTTAGTTTTGGTTGACTTTGGTATTGTTAAGGAAGTTATCATTACTGGTATTGAAAATTCTGAATATGTGCCAGATGAACAATCTCATGGAAACCCAAAATATAACAGTGATATCTACGCTTTAGGTATAGTTGCGATCGCAGCAATTATGGGTTTACAAACAAACGAGATATCCAGTTTAAAAAATCAGAAAAATCAGCTAACTGGCGAAATTATCTGGCATAACAAAACCATAGAAGTTACCAAAAAATTAGAAAAAATTCTTAATAAGATGGTGCGCTTGAATTATCGCAAGCGTTACCAGTATGCGACCGAAGTTTTAGAAGATTTAAAACAGTTAACAAATCATGAATATGATCAACAAAAACAGAATCAGAAAAAACTCTGGTTAATGCTGTCAGGTATAGCTGGCTGCATCACACTTGGTATCGGAACTTGGTTTTTCCAGCCGCCAAAACCTATAAGTAATGCTCAAAAACTATACAAGCAAGGAGTAAGCAAATATGAAGGAGGGAAATTTCAAGAAGCAATAGAAGATTTCACTCAAGCTATTGAATTAGATTCGCAAAATGCGCTGGCTTACAACAGGCGAGGCGATGCTTTTTATCGATTGGGAGACTACCAAAAAGCTCAAGCAGACTCTAGCCAAGCGATTGTGCTCAATCCTCAAGATGCTAATGCATATTATGATAGAGGATTTTCTCTTTATGAATTAGGTAAGTATAAAGAAGCGATCGCTGATTATACTCAAGCAATAAAACTTGATGTTAAAAACCCATTTTTTTATTATGGGCGGGGTCTTACCTGGATAAAACTAAAAGATAATAAAAAAGCAATTGGGGATTTTAGTAAAGCGATCGCTGTTAAACCTGACTATACCGAAGCCTACTTACAGCGGGGAATTCTTCGTCGTCGCCTCAAACTTAGACAAGCAGCAATTCAGGATTTTGATGCAGTGATTGGGATTAATCCTAATGATGCCAAAGCCTATTATCAACGAGGTTTAACTCAAGTTGCTAATCAACAAAAAGATGCTGCAATTAAAGATTACACGAACGCAATTAATATCAATCCCAAATATATAGAAGCCTATCTTAATCGTGGTGATATTTATAGTGACCAAGGAGAACAGCTAGAAGCGACCGAAGATTATAACAAAATTTTACAAATTAATCGTAAATTTATAGCAGCTTACATCCATAGAGGTCTACACCGCTTTTCTTTTGGAGATTACAAAGGAGCAATTGAAGATTATAACCAAGCTCTTGAGCTAAATTCTAAAGACGCTGCGGCTTACAACAATCGTGGTAACGCCTATTTGGAAATGGGAAATAAAAAAGCAGCTAATGAAGATTATTCTCAGGCGATCGCTATTAATTCTAACTATGATTTAGCATACTACAATCGGGGAATAGTTCGCGCTAGGGTGGGGAATAAAAAAGGCGCGATCAAAGATTTTCAGAAAGCAGCCAAACTGTTTCAAAGAAAAGGAGAAAAAGATAGTTATAAAGATGCACAGAAGGAAATTGCAAATCTGCAAAATTCAGCACCTCTTAAAACTACTCGTGCTATATCTGGGAAAAGAGAAAAAAATTAAATTATAATTTACAGATTGATTTGAATACTTGCAGCAACTCGATTGAAGATTCAGAGCGAGTTATATCTAGTTTTGGCAATCAGGATCACCAACTACCCAGACAACTAAATCATGTTTTTGTCGTTTGAGTTGAACCTGATAAAGAGGGGCAACATTTTCATCCAGTAGATATTTGAGAGTCATTTTCCTGTGCTTTTGTCATTGCATCCTGATAAAATTCGCTGCTGAATTATCCTCACCTCCTCTTTGCGTCCTTGGCACGCTAGTCGCCTCAACGGAGGGAACCTTGGCACGGCGATGGTGGCTTGATAATCCTGAATTCTCCTCTCTACCCTCTTGCGAATCTGTAATTAATTGATACACTTGTTCTTCATTAGCCCAGTTAACCAGCGCCTATGGTTCATATCAAGCGCGTGGAACTTACCAACTTCAAATCCTTCGGCGGTACTACCTCTGTCCCTTTACTGCCGGGGTGTACTGTCATATCTGGGCCAAATGGTTCTGGTAAATCTAATATTCTCGATGCACTGCTGTTTTGCCTGGGACTCTCTAGTTCTAAGGGAATGCGGGCCGATCGCCTGCCGGATTTGGTAAATAATACCCAAACGTCTAAGGGGCGGGCTTCTATTGAGGCTAGCGTTACGGTGACGTTTGATTTGTCGGGGGAGGATTTATCACGCAGAGGCGCGGAGGCGCAGAGTCAGGAGGAAGCAGAGGAGGTAGATGAAGATGGGGAGAATTCCCAACACCCAATGCCCAATGCCCAGTCCCCAACAGAATGGAGTGTAACTAGAAGGCTGCGAGTCACTCACCAGGGGACTTATACGTCGAATTACTATATCAACGGTGTAGGCTGCACGCTGACGGAGTTGCATGAGGAATTAAGTAACTTACGGGTTTATCCTGAAGGTTATAACGTCGTGCTGCAAGGGGATGTGACTAGCATTATTTCGATGAATGCTAAGGAAAGACGGGAAATCATTGATGAATTGGCTGGTGTGGCGGCGTTTGATCGCAAGATTCATCAAGCTAAAGCAACTTTGGATGAGGTGAAGGAGAAGGAAGATAGCTGTCGGATTATTGAGACAGAATTAACTGTACAGCGCGATCGCCTCTCCCAAGACCGTGCTAAAGCGGAAAAATATCAAAAACTTCGTACGGAATTTCTCCAGAAACAATCCTGGGAAGCGGTTTTATCATGGCGTTCTCTGCAAGCACAACAAGAAAAGTTAGTTACGCAACTTCAAAGTGGTGATCGCAATTCTGCTGAACTCACTACCCAACTCACAAATCTCAATTCTGAAATTGCCCAAAAAACCGCGGAACTGGAACAACTCAATGCTCATGTGAAAGCATTGGGAGAAGATGAACTTTTGGCGGTGCAAGCGACTCTCGCTACCCAAGAGGCGGAACGTAAACAACTCCAGCGCCAGCAAACGGAATTAGAAACGGCTTTGCAAGAAACCGCCAAGCGTCTGGCTCAACAAGCGCAAGAAATTCAACAACACCAAAATTCTCTTGAACAAGCCGCACAACAACAAATTGTAGAGACGTTACACGTAACATCTCTACAGCAGCAAAGGGATGAGGCACAACAAGCGCTACAAAATTCCCGCGAAGCAGCAGCGGAAATTGCCTCGGCTTCGGAAGCTTGGGTGCAGCAACAGACGGCATTAAACCGTCAAATTGAAACTTTGCTGCAAACTTTGGAACCGCAACGCACAGAACAAGCACAACTCAGGGAACGCAATAACCAATTACAGCAACTTATCCAAGAGCAAACTCAGCTAATCGAACGCGACGAACCCCAATTAGCAGAAAAACAAGCCGAGTGCAGTCGAGTTGAAACAGAATTTAATGCTTCTAGTGAACCCATCCAAAATTTAGCCCAAAATCTCGCAGCTACAGAACAAGAGTTGCAAATTCAACAGGAAACCCAAAAGCGGCTCTTGCAAGAGCAACGGGAAAAACAGCGGCAGTTGGATAAAATAGAGGCGCAAGCGCAAGCACAGCAAGAAGTACAAGGTACTCAAGCTAGTAAAGTCATTCTGCAATCAGGAATGCCTGGACTTTGTGGCTTAGTTGTGCAGTTAGGACGGGTGGAACCACGCTATCAACTAGCTTTAGAAATTGCTGCTGGTGGACGCTTAGGACATATTGTGGTGGAAGATGATGGGATTGCCGCAGCGGGTATTGAACTGCTCAAACAAAAACGTGCTGGGAGAGCAACTTTCTTACCACTGAATAAAATTCATGCTCAGAAATTTACTCAAGATGCAACGCTACGTTTTGCGAACGGTTTTGTTAACTATGCTGTAAATTTAATTGATTGCGATCGCCGCTATAAAGACGTATTCAGCTATATTTTTGGCAACACGGTGGTATTCGCTAACCTTGAGGCGGCGCGGAAAAACTTAGGACTATATCGCATCGTCACCTTAGACGGGGAATTGTTGGAAACTAGTGGCGCAATGACTGGTGGTAGCAATACCCAGCGTTCGTCGTTGCGGTTTGGTAATGCGGAAGCAGCGGAATCTGACGAAGCAATTGCTTTGAGAAATCGCTTAGTAGACATTGAGCGAATTTTAGAGCGTTGTACTGAAGCGATCGCTACTTTGTCAGCCAAGACAAAACGACTAGCACAAGAGGTAACAGAAGCACGCCAGGCGCGGCGAGAACAGCAATTGCAATTGGAGCAGTTGCAGAAAGATATTAAGAGTTTGACGGCGCAATTAGCAGGGACGCGATCGCAACTCGCCCAAAACAGCGAAAAATTCACGGTTGCTCAATCCCGTTTAGAAGTTTTAGATCGGGAATTACCAGGACAAGAAAGTCAGTTGCAGCAATTGCGACAGGTGTTAGCAGAGTTGGAATCTTCCCAAACGCCTAGTGAATGGCAACAAATCCAAGCAACTATTAAAGAACAAGAGCAACAATTACAACAGCGAGAGGCAGCATTACGGGAAGCCGAGCAAAGATTAAAAAATTTGGAAAATCAGCAGCAACGGCTGCAAGAGAGAATCCAAGAAGCAGAACAACGGATTACCCAATATCATCACGAGCAAGAAACCCAACAAAATCAAATAACTTCACTCAGCACTTCATTCTCAGCACTCAGCACTCAAATAGCTGAAACACGCGCCACGCTGAGCCTTATGGAACAGAATTTAGGAGAAGAGAAACGAAAACGCGACGCCACAGAACAACAAGTGCGATCGCATCTTTTGCGTCAACAACAATTGGAATGGGAACTAGAAAAACTCCAAGAAACTCAAGAGAAGCGCCGGGAAGAACTAGTTGCTTTGCAAAGTCAGTTGCGGGATGTCGCAGCAGAATTGCCTAATCCTTTACCGGAAGTTCCAAATCAGGTAGATTTGGAAGAATTGCAAAAAGAATTGCGATCGCTTTCCAAACGTTTGCAAGCAATGGAACCCGTAAATATGCTGGCTTTGGAAGAATACGAACGCACCCAAAACCGTCTCCAAGAACTTACGCAAAAATTGCAGACATTAGAAGGAGAAAGGACTGAGCTACTTTTGCGGATTGAAAACTTTACTACATTGCGACAACTTGCTTTTAAAGAAGCGTTCGATGCTGTCAATGAAAACTTTCAATCAATTTTCGCCACCCTTTCCGATGGTGATGGCTACTTGCAACTCGAAGATCCCGAAGATCCGTTTAGCAGCGGCTTGAATTTAGTCGCCCACCCCAAAGGCAAACCTGTACAGCGCTTAGCTTCCATGTCTGGGGGAGAAAAATCACTCACAGCCTTGAGCTTTATCTTTGCCCTCCAACGCTACCGCCCATCGCCGTTTTACGCCTTTGACGAGGTTGATATGTTTCTGGATGGAGCAAACGTAGAACGATTAGCTAGAATGATTAAACAACAGGCACAACAGGCACAATTTATAGTTGTGAGTTTGCGTCGTCCGATGATAGAATCAGCCGAACGCACAATTGGCGTTACTCAAGCACGAGGAGCTTACACCCAAGTTTTGGGTATTAAGTTACAATCCTCCAATACATCTGCTTGAGTTTTTGTTAATAATAGTGTATAGATAAACCGGATTCGAGATCAGGACTCGGTATAGAATGACCTCTGAACAGATAATTAGGCGTTCCGACATATTGAATACCCAGGTGATTACCCGCGACAACGGTAAGCGGCTAGGCATCGTCAGTCAAGTCTGGGTTGATATTGATCAAAGAGAGGTTGTGGCTCTTGGTTTGCGAGACAGCCTGATCTCTATTTCGGGCATACCGCGCTATATGTACCTCAACAACATCAGCCAGATTGGCGATGTCATCCTGGTTGATAACGAGGACGTACTTGAAGATATTGAAATTGAAGTTTACGGCGACCTGATTAACTGGGAAGTAATTACAGAAACAGGTGAAGTATTAGGCAAGGTGCGGGGCTTCAAGTTTAATGGCGAAACTGGCAAGATTTACTCCATAGTGATTGCTTCTTTTGGACTACCACAAATTCCCGACCAAGTGCTGAGTACTTACGAACTCTCAGTAGACGAAATCGTTAGCACTGGGCCCAAAAGGCTGATAGTGTTTGAGGGAGCCGAAGAACGGGTAAACCAGTTGACAGTCGGTTTTCTAGAGCGTCTAGGTATTGGCAAACCCCCGTGGGAGCGCGATGCAGAAGAAGAATACGGTTATACTACCCCTCGCGCAGTTGCACCATCCAATCAACTACCCAGCGGAGTGCCATTGCAGCCACCCAGACCAAAAGTTCGCGCTCCCGAACCCGTAGCGCGGGAAGAAGAATGGACTGAAGACTATGTAGAAGAAGAAATACCGCAGCGTCAGGTAATGAAAGCGCGGCAATACGAATCTATCCAATACGAAGAAGACGAGGAAGAAGATAATTGGAGTGAGGCAACGGGTAGGGATAAGTATCAACAACCGCCAAGATATGAATCTCAACCCTACAGCAAGCCATACACCGAAGATTACGACAATTATGATGATGTCGAGGGCGATGCTTGGGAAGATGGGCCAAAGCCAGTGAATATTCCCAAGAAAGTCAAAGAAAGACAGCCTGAATACGAAGAAGAAGGCGGATATTAAGCTAATCCCACCCCCAACCCTCTCCTCGCTTGCCTACGGTGTACACACAAGTCTTTTAGAGTTGCCCCACAGGCTTTTGATCCCCCAACCCCCCTTCAAAAGGGGGGCAAAAACCTCTCAAAGTCCCCCTTTTTAAGGGGGATTTAGGAGGATCTACAACGATTTTGGTTTTGTATAGAGATGTGTGTACACCGTAGCCTCGCTTGCGGGGAGGGGGCTTTTTATGTAGGAGATATATTAAGTAGCCATACGTACTAAATATTAGTAATAAAAATTTAGTCATTAGGTCAGAAGCTTGACTAGCTTTTGATAATTTAGCTAGTGGTCTGTCCCATTAATTTTGATGGTCATACGTGTTTGTAGTAAGTTAGCGCGGTCTTCTCTACGAAATCCTACGTGTTGGCGGAGCCTCTCGTAGAGAAGGGGGTTTCCTATGAGCAACTAACTTTCCCCTTGGGTAAGGACTTTAGTCCTTGATTTTTTCAGCACTTTCGTTGGCTGTTATTAGATCCCCGACTTCTTAAAGAAGTCGGGGATCTAATAACCTAGCACAATTAATGCGATAGACCACTAGCATCTGAGCAACTTGCATACATTTTCTGTCCATACAGATTTATTTAATACCTATGCAGCAATTTTTGTACCGCTAAATTCCGAAGAAAAACTAGAACAATTTTCAAGTTTCCAGTCAGTAATTCCTGATAACAAATGACTAATGACTAATGACTAATGACTAAAAAGCAAAAATTCCCTTACCTCGTTGGCTCTAAGTGGACAGCACAGCAAAAAGTTGATGGTTGGCGACACTTCCAAGTCGTTAACCGTAAAAATCAGAGTAAGTGGGTGTATGCCGAAATGGTTGCTGCTTGTGACCCTAAAGTCCGCTTTTGGATCAACGCAAAATTATTACAAGATAACTCTCAGTGGCAAGCTGGCTGGCAAACATTACAGGAAATAGAACAAATAGAAGGCGGCGTTTCCTGATTACCTGAACTGGTGCAAACCAAAGATTGTAATAAATTTAGACAATATTTTGTAATTTAATCATTGTTTACAAATTAGCGATCGCTAGCTCACAATCAGCAATTAAATGATCTTGGCACCTCACTTAAACCTGCCAATTTACCTGCTATGGGAAATGGCAGCAGTATTTTCAGTATAGGCATACGTATAACTCTCTTCGTCTTGACTTCCATGCCCTAATTTGCTGAAATTACCATGTATAACAATCAGTTAATTCGATGAAAACCATTCAAAAAAGCCAACTACAGATTTTTTGTATTTTGTAACTTTATTTATAAAAGCAAACAATAAAAACTTTTGATTGTCTGTTTTTAAAGCTATGTATCTTTTTGACGATGTTATAAATCGAATAACACCTGATTAAGCTACAATTCAGCATATAAGACAGCTTTACATCTTAAGAGCTACTTTATTTTCCATCGGATTTGGACAATAATGACACTCACGAGACCTAACGCATCGCCATCTGAGGCTAGGCGAAGGCAAATGTTTAAGTCACGAGTTTGACAAGAAACTATAAGAGGCAAACGACAGTGAAACTAGCAGTTTACGGAAAAGGTGGTATTGGTAAATCCACAACTAGCTGTAACATATCCGTCGCCCTAGCCAAACGCGGCAAGAAAGTATTGCAAATTGGCTGCGACCCAAAACACGACAGCACCTTCACCCTTACTGGGTTTTTGATTCCTACAATTATCGACACCCTCCAGGAAAAAGACTACCACTACGAAGATGTCTGGCCAGAAGATGTGATTTACAAAGGCTACGGTGGTGTTGATTGCGTCGAAGCTGGAGGCCCGCCTGCTGGTGCTGGATGCGGTGGCTACGTAGTCGGCGAAACCGTAAAATTACTTAAAGAACTCAACGCCTTTGATGAGTACGACGTCATTCTGTTTGACGTTCTGGGCGACGTAGTTTGCGGGGGATTTGCAGCACCACTCAACTATGCAGATTACTGCTTGATTGTTACCGACAACGGCTTTGATGCTTTGTTTGCTGCCAATCGCATTGCGGCTTCAGTACGCGAGAAAGCCCGGACTCACCCACTGCGTCTAGCTGGGTTAATTGGCAACCGCACCTCCAAGCGCGACTTAATTGAAAAATATATAGAAGCTGTGCCAATGCCAGTTCTAGAAGTTTTACCTTTGATTGAAGATATCCGCGTTTCTCGTGTAAAGGGTAAAACTTTGTTTGAGATGGCTGAGTCTGATCCTTCTCTGAACTACGTTTGCGACTACTATCTCAATATCGCCGACCAAATTTTAGCGCGTCCCGAAGGTGTTGTGCCTAACGATGCTCCAGACCGCGAATTGTTCTCTTTGTTGTCCGATTTTTATCTAAATCCGGGTAAACCCCAGGTTCCTAATTCAGAAGAGGAACTAGACTTGATGATTGTATAAATCACCAAGCTCTCAGGATGGGGGACAATAATATGGCTTTCTTTCACAGCTTTACAGATTCAATAAAGCAAAAGTGGTTGCAATTTTTCCAGACAAATCGTGACTGGATTACCCTGCACATGGAAGTGGAATCAGTGTACACCCCTGATGGAGGGAAGCGACCACCTTCTTACCTCATCCTGGGAGTTGTTAACGCCCTAGAACCCAAGCTAGCCCAGTTAATGCTGCCCTTTGCCAAACTCAATCCTGACGCTGATACCCTGATTGAGGTGCTGGATTTGCATTTTGACCCAGATATCGCTCTTGGTCATCGTATCCTTCCCAAAGCAGAACCAGAGAAATACCAAGATTATTCAGCGATGATCATGGATGACAGTCCTGAAGATGAAACCTTGGCACATCCTCATACAAATGGCTTTGAGTCGTTGGCGGTAGCTCAAGGGTTAATGGCGGTGGATTCTGCTCATCAAATGCTGGGAGTAAGCAAGTCGAAGGAAGCCCAAAATGAGCTTGGCGATATTTCGTTATCCAACGGACACAATTTGGAAGACGAATCTCGCCAGACAGCAAGTTTAGAAGCAGATGATTTTGGGGGTATTACCTTCGATACTGCAACTGCAACACAAGTAAAGCTGGATGACGACCAGACAATTGAGGATCTCAATCCAATAGACGAGAATGCGTTTAGAGACGTGTTGTCAGATGTCTGGGGTGATGAGACAGCACTACTGCAAAAGAGTGAAGAGAATAACGATTTATTAGGGGAAGAACTGCCAGCTGGCGTTTTTGACGAATCAGAAATTGCCCGTCTCTTCCCCAACACTTAATTACTGCCGTTCCTGTTGAATTTAGGGGAAAAATTTAGTTAGGAGTTAGTAAAAACTCATAACATCCCCTAATTTCACCTGCCTTGTACGCTTTAAATATCACGGGGAGAAAAACCAAAATGACTGTCACTCAACAACCAGAAGCTTTAAACTTTGAGTGTGAAACTGGGAATTACCATACCTTTTGCCCCATTAGCTGCGTGGCGTGGTTATACCAAAAGATTGAAGATAGCTTCTTTTTGGTGATTGGGACAAAAACTTGTGGCTACTTCCTGCAAAACGCGATGGGGGTGATGATTTTCGCTGAACCCCGTTATGCAATGGCAGAGTTGGAAGAGGGGGATATTTCAGCACAGCTGAATGATTATGAAGAGTTAAAGCGGTTGTGTTTGCAGATTAAACGCGATCGCAATCCTAGCGTAATTGTCTGGATTGGCACTTGCACTACCGAAATCATCAAAACAGACTTGGAAGGCTTAGCACCCAAGCTAGAAGGCGAAATCGGCATTCCCATCGTCGTGGCTCGTGCTAACGGTCTAGATTACGCTTTCACTCAAGGAGAAGACACCGTATTAGCCGCAATGGCTAATCGTTGTCCCGATAAGTCTCCTGTGGCGGAAACAGACAAAAACGAACGTAACGCCATTCAAAAGCTGCTCAACTTCGGTAAGAAGAAAGAAGATGTCGCTCAAGAAGAATCTGAGTATGTAGATCACCCACCGCTGGTTCTCTTCGGCTCCCTTCCCGATCCCGTTGTCACTCAGTTAACCCTAGAACTGAAGAAGCAAGGCGTCAAAGTTTCCGGCTGGCTACCCGCGAAGCGCTTCACTGAACTGCCAGTACTGGAAGAAGGATATTACGTCTCTGGTGTCAACCCCTTCCTCAGCCGCACTGCTACCACCTTAATGCGTCGCCGCAAGTGTAAACTTATTGGTTCACCCTTCCCCATTGGCCCCGATGGTACCCGCGCTTGGATTGAGAAAATCTGCTCCGTATTCGGCATTACTCCCACAGGTTTGGATGAACGGGAAGCACAAATCTGGGAAGGCTTGGAAGAGTACGTCAAACTGATTCGCGGTAAGTCTGTTTTCTTCATGGGTGATAACTTGCTAGAAGTCTCCTTAGCACGGTTCTTGGTGCGCTGTGGCATGACAGTTCAAGAAATCGGCATCCCCTACATGGATAAGCGCTATCAAGCGGCAGAGTTGGCATTCCTGGAGAAAACCTGCCACGAAATGGGTTCACTCCTTCCAAAGATTGTTGAGAAGCCAGATAATTACAACCAGCTTCAGCGGATTTATGACCTTAAACCAGACTTGGTAATTACTGGTATGGCTCACGCTAACCCACTGGAAGCACGCGGTATTAATACTAAGTGGTCTGTGGAGTTCACTTTTGCTCAAATTCACGGCTTTACCAATGCGCGTGACGTTTTGGAATTGGTGACACGTCCGCTACGTCGGAATAACAATTTGAAAGATTTGGGTTGGGATAAGTTGGTGCGGGAAGAAGCGAAGATTTAGGGTTTGGGTTTCAATCGAGCAACACCATAACACCATGTTAGTAGGGGCGAACTTTGGTTCGCCTTTTTTTTACGAACCGCAAAGGCGCAAAGGACGCTGAGTAAGAGGAAAAATTAGGATAATCAAAAATGCTAAAATTTGTATATTAGTCTTAGTTTTTTACTTCTTAACTTAATGGAAATTACAAAATTGTCTCCTCAAGGACAAGTAATTATTCCCCAATCTTTGCGGGAAGCTCATCAATGGGAAGTAGGTCAAGAATTTATTATTATTGATATGGGTGATGGAATTCTTTTAAAGCCTAAAAAACCTTTTCTAGAAACTACTTTAGAGGTTGTAGCAGGTTGCTTAAAATATCAAGGAAAACCCAAAACTCTTGAGGATATGGATAATGCAATTCGCCAAGGTGTAGAGGAATCGTGGCATGATTGCGGTTGATACAAATATAATTGTTAGATTTTTGACTCAAGATGATGAATTACAGTTCCAAAAGAGCAGAGAAATTTTCCAGACTCAAGATATTTTTATTGCAGATACGGTAATCCTTGAGACTGAGTGGGTGTTAAGGTTAGCATACAAATTTAAACCACATGAGATA
This sequence comes from Nostoc sp. MG11, assembly GCF_014904695.1. GTDB lineage: Bacteria > Cyanobacteriota > Cyanobacteriia > Cyanobacteriales > Nostocaceae > Komarekiella. The sequence goes on from NZ_JACXXN010000045.1 coordinate 32,884, forward strand.
TGTACAGCTTTGAGAAACCTATTTGGCTTACCCAATATTTACCTGACTAATCCTAGCTTAATAGCTCAATTAATCCAGTGGTATGAAAATGGCTTAGATTTTGCTGATGCTTTTCATCTAGCTCAAAGTCAGCACTGTTCTGAGTTTTATACATTTGATGAAAAGTTTATCAAAAGAGCCAAGGGACTAACGCAGTACGAAGTTCAAAAGCCCTTGGCTTAGGTAGGAATAAATTACAATAATCGACCAATTTTAAAACTAGAAATGTTCAAGAGTTGGTAATTTTTCCACTACGTCGAAATAATAATTTGAAAGATTAAGGATTCGGGTTTTAATCGAGCAACACCATAACACTATATTAAGGTCAAACTTTCGAGTTCGCCTCTTTTTTACGAACCGCAAAGGACGCAAAGGACGTGAAGCAATTTCAGTCTCAACTAGATACCTGCAAGTCTAAAGGCTGAGACGGAATTATGTACATCAATTCTGCACCTTCTGGTTTCGTTTCTTTAGATGGAGTTAACTTCAGCCAGTCATGGAAGCTGATTCCTAGTTGGGATATTGCTTGTACCTCTGTCTGATATGCTTCAAAACGGCGATTGGTTTCAATAATAGCTTCAACTTTCTCCAATGCATTATCTAATACTATTTCTTCTTCTTTTTTAGATGTTACCCGTAATAATACTTCTTCTAGGAAATTTACGTGCAATACTGGAGATGCTTTTATTAGTAATGCTTTACTGAAATAGCCTAAGTAACTAAATATTCCGGTAATCACACCATTGACAGTGATATAAGAAGCAGAAAGTAACAGAGGGTAGTTTTTGTAAAACTTTTCCTGTTCTTCGTCATTAAGATAAGAAAACACTTTATCAAAATATTTGTTAACGCAGCTACTAAGAAACTCTGTACCTTGTTGCAGACAAAGACGTGCAGTTTCGATTTCTTCCAATTCCAAGTAGCAACTAGATCTAGCTACGTAGGTTAAGAATAAGGAGAATAAATATTCATCAGCTACTTGAATATCTTCTTCTAGCGATGTATCGAAGTAGGCAGTATAAGTATGTTGAGCTTCTAAAAATCGGTTAATGGCTAAGTTCGCCATATTAACACGATTTTCAGGTTTAGACATTGTAAAAGCATCACGCGCTAAATCAAGAGCAGCACGAAAATTAGCATAGACAGAAAGGTCAAATTTACGATTCAGTTTCTTGACATCTTCTTGCACAAGTTTAAGGCGCTGTTCAATCTCTCCTAAGCGTTTGATTACAATAGCAAAACCTATTACTGAAATACCCAGATTAAGAATACTTGCCGTTGAACCAAATTGAGAAAGTATTGTTGATGCTTGAGTTATATGAGGTACTGTTTCCCGTAACATAGCAACTATCTGCTTTGTCCGAAAATCACGAATAACACCTCCAACACGTTCGTATGCTTTAGTTTTCAAGCCTTCATTAATCCAATCAGGAATTGAAAATGTTGCTGTAATTGTTTCCATAATCCTCTCCTATCGCTTCTATGCAGGAAATACTCGCGCTTTACTTAGTATTCCCAATTAGAGTTGTAGTTTTTCTAATAAAGTGCGATCACTATTTTTTAACTAACCTCAGAAAACATAAAGGAAAAAGAGGGCGATCGCTCAAACGTTACATCAGTCAGATACAGTTACAATAGGATGGTAAAGATAGGAGTAAATATGAATTATGCTTAGTGGAATTAAACAAAAGGCTATTGTATGAAAAAATGGCAAGATTGAACTTTCAGCAACAGAACTACCAGAAGGAACTGTTGTAGAAGTCATCGTACTAGTTGAACCACTAAATGAAGAAGATGAAACTACCTATCTTCTGAAATCAAAAACTAACAAAAAACATCTGCTTAAAGCTTTGGAGAGTGTAGAAAAAAAAACCTAATTTATGTTGATTTAGATGAATATGAAAAAAGCTGCCTTTGAACCAGAAGCTTTTGAACAACTAGGTCAGTGGGCGGCAGAAGATAAAAAGATTTTCAAAAAAATATTGGAACTCATTAGAGATATACAAAGAGATAGCTTTGCAGGGATAGGAAGCCTGAGCCATTAAAATATGAATTACAAGGTTACTGGTCAAGGCGTATTACAAATGAACATAGATTAGTTTACAAAGTGGAAGAAGATTTATTGATTATTTTGTCTTGTAAATATCATTATGATCAATAAAAATATTGAGGTAAGATATTCTTTTAATTGAGGCGATCGCTCTTTTTTAAGAAATTGCAGAGAATACAGAGGGCGATGTCTGGCGACAAACCGTTCTACGTCTATGCACACCAGTACTTCTGCAAAGTCGCGCTTACAATTAAGAGGTAAAAGACAAGCTGGTAAAAAATGGCTGAAATTGTCACCCTTCAACTTCCTGAAACACTGGCACAAAAAGCAAAGGAAATTGCTGCTTTCACACATCGGCGACTTGAAGATGTGTTATTAGAATGGATTGACCGCGCTATTAGCGAACTACCTCTGGAGTCATTACCCGATGAGCAGGTTTTGGCTATGTGCGATATGCAGATGGAAACTCAGCAACAAGAGGTTTTCAGTGATCTGTTAGCGCGTCATCGAGAAGGACAGCTTAATGATGTAGAAGTTCGTCAACTAGATCAACTCATGCAGATCTACCGACGTGGTTTGGTAAGTAAAGCGAGAGCCTTAAAAGTGGCTGTTGAACGTGGTTTGAAACCTGCTATTAATTAACAGCAATGGCTCGTTTTTATATTCCTGTAGAGATAGAACGTTGTGTCCGCGCTGCTGCTCAAAACTGCTGTGGTTATTGCTTGAGTCCTCAACGTTTAGTGATGGCACGTTTGGAAATTGAACACATTATCCCTATCTCCAAAGGTGGTAGCAATGATGAATCGAACTTGTGGCTAGCTTGTCCGCTTTAGTAATAGCTACAAAAGCGATAAAACTACAGGAGTTGATCCAGAAACAAGCGAAACAGTAAGTTTGTTTAATCCTCGTACCCAAGTCTGGTTTGAGCATTTTTGCTGGACTGAAGATGGTCTATGCATTGTTGGCAAAACACCTATTGGTAGGGCAACTGTTGTATCTCTACGTTTGAGTGATGATCCTGATGCTTTGGAAGTTCGCAGTTATTGGGTACTTGCGGATTGGCATCCTCCAGAAGATTGAAGAGTATAGTTACTTAGTGTAGGCGATCGCTCTTTTTTAACGAACCGCAGAGTAAACGGAGCGATCGCCTCAACGTGATATCAGCCAGATAAAATTACATAAAGTGTGCAATGCTCACTCTATGGAAATAAAATAACACCTAAACCTACCAGGGGCCAGATATAGCAAAGGTAATTCCTGGTGTCTGCATATTCACAAACATGATTCGTCCATCGGCTGAAAAACAAACCCCGGTCAACTCATTTGAGTTCAACGCATTACGAGCAAATTTATAGAGTGCGCCAGTCGGCGTAACTCCGACAATAAAGTCTGTTCCACCGCCATCTTCACAGAGGAACAAATCACCGTTGGGTGCAACGACAATGTTATCTGGGAAATCTAGAGTACCTGCATTGTTAGGTTGTATGTACAGCCGGAGTGTTTCGGTTGCAGGAGTGTAGCGCCAAATTTGGCCCAATCCAGCACTACCGCCATTAGTACAGGAAAAATACATATCTCCGTTGCCATAAAAGATACCTTCGCCACGAGAAAACTTGGCAGCTCCTAAATTAAAGCCCGTAACCCGTACTGTATCAGTAGAAGGATCGGGGTTAGTAATCTGAACCCAATCCACTGCAAAGGCTTGACCTACTGTAAAACCGGTTGTAGTATTTGCTTTTGGTCTAGAGGTAATTCTCAAAGCATATAGCCTACCACCTGCACTCAAGTTATTCCGTATGTTGGGCACGAAGCGATATAACAAGCCATCGCCCCTGTCTTCGGTCATATATACGTAGCCTGTGTTAGGGTCTACTGCGGCTGCTTCATGATTAAATCGACCCATTGCCACAAGGGGGACAGGCGTAACGAATCCAGTTGCACTACTAGGTACTTCAAATACATAGCCATGCTTTTTGTTACCAGTTTCAAAGCTTTCTTCGCAACTGAGCCAAGATCCCCAAGGTGTTCGGCCACCAGCGCAGTTGCGGTAAGTGCCTGCTAAAGAACCATAGTGCCTGATTAAAGTGCGGGTGGAACTGACTACTAAAGTTGTTGTACCACCTTTACCTTGAGTGTCGTATTTCTTAGAACTAGGTGCGCCAACGCTGGTACTTGATGCTGGGTTGAGTTCGTGGTTACGGATCAGAATTGTAGTGCCATTAGCTCCTGGAAAGGCGGCCATACCATCATGTCCACCTGGAACTCTGTAGCCGTCGGTCATTGTTTGTCCCGTCTCAGACAATCTCACATAAGAAAATCCGGTGGGCAAATCCAGAACACCGCGAGGATCAGATTGAAGAGAACCATAAGGGCCGGCTGCTAAAGTTCGCTCAGCGTAGAAAGCCTGCAATGGGGATAACATTAAAGCCCCGGCAGTTCCCGTGCCTGCTAGGGTAAAAAATTGACGCCTTGATAAGTTCATTCATCCTCCTTAATTTTGGAATAAAGTCTACCGACAACAGAATTAATCGATAGCCATTATGGAGAGGATTTAAGTGATTTGAGTTAAGGTAAAACTAAGATAATCTTATGAAACAAGGTTAAAATTTTTATTATTTAATAATCTATATTTTGTCGTTAATAAAAAATGAATATTTTTGTCGAAGGATAGTTTATCGTGTGATTAAAAGCTTAACCTGTCCTTTATTATTTTTAAACAAAAAAACTTAATTGCCAGAACATAGCATATTTAGCTGAATGCAGACCATTAGCTAAAATGTGGAAATTATCGACTAACAATTTTCACAACTTGTAGAAACTCATGTAGGACGGGTGTCATATCCTCTTGTCGCCACACCACAGCTGTTTCTATTAATGGTGTATTTTCTTCTAAAGAGCGATACACTACCTCAGATCTCTGAAGATTTTGCAAAGAAGACGGCACGATCGCAATCCCCATTTCTGCTGACACTAATCCAATGATTGTTTGCATTTGGATTGCTTCTTGAGCTACTTTTGGGCTGAAATTCCCTTGCTGGCAAAGGCTCACTATTTGATCGTAAAGTCCAGGACCTAAATGGCGGGGGAACATAATGAAATTTTCGTTTGAGAGCGATCGCATTAATATACGTTTTTGTTCAGCTAAAGGATGAGTTTCAAACATAGCCACAATTAGGGCTTCTTGCTGAATACACTCTTGATTAAGTGTGTTGTCTTCTAAAGGTGGATGAGCAAAGCCTACATGAATGTGGCCGTCCTTTAGTGCTTGCTCTTGCTGAGCCGTTGTTAATTCCTGCAACACTAACTCTACTTCTGGGAACTGTTCTCGAAACCGCCGCAAAATCACAGGAAGCAAATCGTAAGTTACCAAGCTGGTAAACCCGATTCGTAATTGTCCCTTTTCACCCCGTCCAGTTCGTTGAGTTAGCTCAATTGCCTTTTCTAGTTGAGCTAAAAGTTGATAAGCCTCCTGCAAAAATACTTGTCCAGCTTCCGTTAGCTGTACCTGTCGTTTAGTTTTGCGGTGAAACAGTTCTACCCCCAGTTCCGCTTCTAGTTGCTGAATTTGCTGGCTTAAGGGTGGTTGAGCAATGTGTAATCGCTCTGCGGCTCTACTGAAGTGGAGTTCCTCAGCGACAGCGATAAAGTAGCGCAAGTGTCGCAATTCCATTTTTTTTTGATATTTTATAAGTCTTAATTTCTAATAAATATATATTGGACATCTGAAAATTGGCTGCTTATGATACTCATACACAGATTTCAGAAGTAGTCAGAGTTATGCCGGAGAAGTATACTCCAGCTTATTCAAGCAATGCGACGACTTTTATCGCAAAAGGAAGGAAATAAAGATGTCGGAGAATTTGAGAAGCCAAGTAGTGACGCAAGGAGTGCAGCGATCGCCCAATAGAGCAATGCTGCGTGCAGTTGGTTT
>NZ_JACXXN010000046.1 GCF_014904695.1 Nostoc sp. MG11
AAACTGCTCAGAAGGTTCTCAATCGTTTCATTGCTGAACTAATCGGTTCAGTTTAGCTGTTTGGGGAATTCGCCAACGGTATCCGTATCTCGGCGGCCACCCATAAAGCTCACCAATGGTGGTATTTCCTTGATAACCCTGAAGTGCCTCCTGATAACAATCTCGCTGAACGCCCGCTGCGTTTAGCTGTCACGAAACGTAAGGTTAGTGATGGTTCCCGTTCGATGGAGCGGTTTCAACACACTGCTAATTTGTTGACGGTACTACAAACTTGTCGCCGTCAAGGTAGGTCTGTCATTAATTTTTTGTCCAAGCACTACTTGCTGACTCTATTAATTCTCAGTCTCGCCCTTGCCCTAGTACCTCAATTTTAGACCTGAATCCTTACACTGACCCAACAACAGAAGCACCCAAAGACATTAGTAATACAACTGTTGCTGAACCACTCCCAATACCAACAACACAACCAATAGCTGAACCAACAATTGCACTACTCAAGGAACCAGCAATAGAACCAATTACAGACCCAATCCTTAACATCGGTTGATTACGTTATTTTTCAGAACTGTCTAAAATTATATACGTATGTTGTCGGTGAGAGTGTACATCAAAATTTGATCAACACCAATGCACAAGCACGAAGGGATGAAATCAGGAAACCCCAGCCAAGAGCCGAGTAACGGCGAATGGCGTTATTGCTCAACCTCCATACTATCAGCGATTGTTACCTTTTAGCTTGTCAAGAAACAACTTTTACAATTTGCTATCTAGAAAGCTTATTGAGCAAGCCTTTCTAACTTAAAAAAGGCAAGATTGTTACGTGACAAGCTCTTTCTTTTTCTTTTAGTACATGTGTACTATACTGAGATGCGTTCGCCCTGAGCTTACAGAGAATTGGTCTTAAGTGTCTTAAGTGTCTTAACTGTCCTTGTATTTTCTATTTTGATATGAGACTATCAAGATGCCTATAAATAATTAATTAATGACTTTTTCGCCAAGAGTCATATCTGTATATTTGAATTTAAAATTTAGATTCCAGTTAGGGTATTACTAAATTTGATATCTTATCTAGTTACTATTTATTTTTTTTCAAATTACAGAAATGTTATCCCAATTAATAGGGCTCATTAATTATTTATGCAATTTTGTATGACTGCTCTAGAATTATGGAGAAAAAATAGCTAAAACACAGGTTAAACTATCGTGAAAAGTATAAAAACTACATAGTTTACTTAATGTTAAGCTATCTTTATCGTCAAAAATTCGCGAAGGTAATACAAATTGTCTTCTATTTAGAAGGCTAAATTTTTTGCAAATTATAAAGGACAAAAGTTATGGCATTGTCAGAACTCCAAAAGCGCAAGCTAAAAGTTGAATTTCAAAGTTATGATTTAGATGGTGATGGGGCAATAAATCAAGATGACTTTGAAGGTCTTGCTGCTCAGATAGCTAGAGTTACAGGTATAAAATCAGGAGCATCAGAATACGAACAACTAAAATCAGAGTACCAAAAGCATTGGAATGAATTAAAGAAAATAGCTGATAGTGATGGGAACGATGAAGTCAGCTTAGATGAATGGTACAAATACAGCGAGAGCATTATTAATGACCAGAAGCAATTTGATCAATACGTAATAGATTCAACCAGCCGGCTTGTAGAGTTAATCGATACTGATAATGACGGTAAACTTACTCTAGAAAATTACAAGCGTTTCTTCACGGCTTATGGTTTAGGAGCAAGTGAAGAAGAGGCAATCTTTAAAAAGCTTGACACAAATGGTGATGGTTTTGTCACAAAGGAGGAAGTTTTAAAGCTTGTCCGTGAGTTCTATCTCTCTCAAGATGAAAATGCTCCTGGTAACTGGATTCTTGGTCAATTTTAATGATTGATCGGCTGCTACTTTTGCTTAACCCTTTTATGTCACTCTAGAGTAAAATATTAATTTTTCGTTAGCTAAAACCATGAAAAATTATCATTTTGTTCAAGATTGATCGAAGAGTAGTAGGAGTCTCCAAAGTGTGATTCGTAGATGGCTGGATTTATTAAAATTCAGCCATCTAGTAAAGAGAAAAACTTTACGTCCGAATCTAATATGAAAGAGGCAGAGGATAGTACCTACCCTCGACCAATAAATAAAATCTCTAGTCGTTTCAATAATATTTTTTGCCAAACTTATGATTTGATTTTTGATGCTTTCACTCTTCGAGCAAAAACGACTGCGGGATATTTTATGACTTATATCAATTGTTCAAAAATAGGCTATAGATGATGCCGAGAAGACGCGGTAATTGATGTGTTACAGGATTTTAGAGAATTAGTATTTCTGACATCTACTTTAGAGCTTGTTATAGCAAACTTATAAAGCAAATCTTATGATTCTAAGTCAAGAACGAGCAACCCTCGAAAAGTTTTTTCCAGGATTGGATGCAGTTCTTATAAATATTCCTCTGCTAGAAATGGAAAGCCGAAATAATCCTGCTTTCCAAGTTTTTAGGGAATTTGGTGGGCCTGGTTTATTAATACCAACCGAGTATGCTGGTTTAGGAGCGTCTCCACTCCAAGCTATTCGTATTCTACGTGCAATTGCAAGTCGTTCTCCTTCGTTAGCAGTTGCAACGACTATGCACCATATCACAGTAGTTATGACTCAGGTGATGATCACTAATCAGCCTGGTTTTGCTCTACTAGAGCGTGTTGCTCGACAAAACCTCTATTTTGCTTCTGGTTTTGCAGAAGGACAAGTAGGACAAAACATACTTGCTTCATGTATGCAAGTCAAAGAAACTGTGGGTGGTCTAATCATCAGTGGTAGCAAAAAACCCTGTAGTTTGTCTAGATCTATGGACTTGATGGCTGCTAGTGTTATGCTTCCAGCACACCAAGGAGACGAAGATGAATTAGTAATGGTAATTATCCCAGCGAGTGAACCAGGGGTAGAGCGCTACCCTTTCTGGGAAACTTGGCCTCTTGCAGGAACAGAAAGTGATGAGGTCAGACTCCAAGAGGTTTATGTACCCCAAGAATGTATTTACTATATGGGTAAACCTGGTCATTTAAATTCGGTACAGGCTCAGACATTTATTTGGTTTGAACTATTCATCTCAGCTGCTTATCTTGGTATTGCTAGTGCTTTAGTTGAGCGTGTATTCAAAGATGGCAAAGGTATACCTTCTGAGCGTGTTTTACTAGCAACCGAGGTGGAAGGTGCAATGGCCGCACTTGAGGGTTTGGCTTATTGCATAATGAATGGAGAGAAAGATGATAAGACAGTAGCGAAATCTCTATTTGTACGTTACTTAGTTCAACGTGCGATCGCATGTGTCACAACGCAGGCTGTAGAAATTTTAGGTGGTATGTCATTTGTTAAATCATCTGAGGTTGCTTACCTACTTGCTTCTGTCCATGCTCTTGCATTTCATCCCCCTTCACGCCTCAGTATTTCACCAGCATTAGATAAATATTTATCAGGTGAAACTCTTCTTTTAATGTAAAAGAGGGGAAAACTTAACGCTAAAAGTTATTCCTGATTCAAGTAAATTTTCACGATTAAATAATTTTTAAATGATTAAGGCAATACATCAAGAAAAACATGATTTTTATTTAATTAATCAAAACCAAAAATTAAATAATTTACTTTTAAAATATAGTCAATATTGTCTTAATAACACAAATTTAGATGATGATTTTTTGGATGTTGTTACTCAATTGTTAGCCGGGTTAAAGAAAATATTAATTGATGCAAATTTAACAGATTCGATAAATACAGAATTCAAAGTTGAATTAGAAATCAATAAAATCCCTGCAAAAGGTTGGTCAATTGAAGATGTTATTCAAAATATTATCCTAAATTATTTAGGAAATGTTCCCAATTATTCAGCAGGATATGCTCCTCTAAATGTTATTCCTCCTCCTTTAATACCAGCTATTCTTGCTAAATTTGCTTGTGCTATTATTAATCCAAATTTAGTTTATGAAAGCTATGCTGGAAAAGCCATTGAAGCTGAACAGTTAGCTATTTCACATTTAGCTGAAATTATAGGTTTTGAACCAAAAATATCAGGAGGATATTTTACATCAGGAGGCTCTGCAAGTAATTACTGGGCAGTTAGATGTGCCTTGGAAAAAGCATTCCCTGGTTTAGGCGAAAAAGGCTTTAAAGCCTTTTCTAATCAAGAACCTGTGGTTATACAATCAGTTCTTGGTCATTATACCAATGTCAACGCAGCTCGCTTACTTGGTATCGGCACTGAAAATGTTATATCTGTTTCTGTTACACCTGATTTTAGTATATCTTTGCCAGCTTTCCAATCTCAGATGGAGAAAACTATCAAAGAAAACAAACAGGTTGTCTGTATATATTTAATTGCTGGACAGACTGATTCTTTTGGTGTGGATGATGTTAAAGGCGTTGTGAAAATTTGCGAAGAATTATGCAGAAAATATCATGTCCCTAAACCTCATATTCATGTAGATGCTGCTGTTGGGTGGGTTTATAGTATATTTAAAAATTATCAAGTTGCTGATAATTCTCTAGGATTTTCTACAGATACTCTTGATGTTATTCAAAAATTAAACAATTTATATTCTAGTTTATCTTATGCAGATTCTATTACAGTTGACCCCCATAAACATGGTTTTACAGCTTATACTTCTAGTGCCTTAATCTTTAAAAATAAATGCGATTTGTTGCTGCTGCAAAAAGATGTACAGGAAACACCTTATTTTACTGAAGATATTTTCTGCTCATTTCCAGGTGCTTACACGCCCGAAAGTTCTCGTCCAGGAGATGGCCCTTTAATGATTTTAGCTAATTTATATGCGTTAGGCTATGAAGGATACCAAACTATGATTGGTTATGCTATCCAACAAAGCATCATTTTTAAATCTAAATTGCAATTCAGTTTTAAAAATTCTGTCCAAGTTTTAAATCAAAATGTTCCTGGAACAAGCACACTTTGGCGTTTTTATCCACCTGGGATGGAAGCGCAGGAGGCTTACAACAGAGAGTTACTTGGAACTAGTGAAGAAGATTGTAATTTTACTCAAAAAATAAATGAATATAATCACAATTTGTTTGCCACAAGTAAAAATATGCGAAGTCATAACACACCCATTTTAGGATATTCTCATCAGGTAATTGTCAGCAAATCAGGGATGCCAATTAGTGGTTGGAAATGTATAATAATTAATCCTTTTGTTAATATTTTATCAATAATTGATAATTTGCATATTCTCCTAGATATGGTTGTAGAAAATTAATCCATTAACGCCGCCAAAGACTGTTAACAAAACTACTGAAATTTTCAAATTTAATTAGTATGACACAATCAGAAGATTTAGTTGCAATCATTGGCATGGCGTGCCGATTTCCTGGGGCTAATAACTATCACCAGTTTTGGAACAATCTTGAGCAAGGAATCAATAGCATTACTGAAGTTCCTGCAAATCGGTGGAATATGGAGAAGTTATATTCTGCAAATCCCCATGAAATTAACAAAAGTATTAGTAAATGGGGTGGATTTATTGAAGATGCAGACAAATTTGATCCCTTATTTTTTGGTATCTCACCACGAGAAGCACAAATCATAGACCCTCAACAAAGGTTAATGCTTGAGCTTACTTGGTCATGTCTAGAAGATGCTGGATATTCCCCTACAGACTTATCAGGAGCTAATGTAGGTGTTTTTATCGGAGTTTGTAATTTTGACTATAAAGAATTACTGGAAAAGTACCAAAATCATATTGAAGGTCACATCGCCATCGGTACTTATACTTGTATTATTCCCAATCGTATATCCTACTTTTTCAATTTTCATGGCCCCAGCGTACCTGTAGACACAGCTTGTTCCAGCTCGCTTGTGGCACTTCATCAGGCAATCAATGCGCTGAAAGACAATGAATGTAAGCTGGCGTTAGTCGGTGGAGTCAGTGTGTTGTCTACTCCTACCTATTACGTTTCTTTCAGTAAATTGGGTATGTTATCACCGCAAGGACAATGTAAAACTTTTGATGCGGAAGCGGATGGTTATGTGCGAGGTGAAGGGGCAGGAGTTCTTTTATTAAAATCTCTGAAAAATGCAATTAAAGATAAAGATCATATTTATGGCGTGATTAGAGGAAGTGCTGTTAATCATGGCGGCGCTGCCCGGACTTTAACTTCTCCTAATGCTTATGCTCAATCACAAGTCATTCGCTCTGCATATACAAAGGCAAATATTCCACCTAATACAGTCTCTTACATCGAAACTCATGGTACAGGAACCCCATTAGGAGACCCGATTGAAATTAATGGCATCAAACGAGCATTTACGCAACTCTATCAACACTACAACATTCTCCCATCTCATGAAATTTATTGTGGATTAGGTTCTGTCAAGACAAATATTGGACATTTAGAAGCAGCAGCCGGCATAGCTGGAATAATTAAAGTTTTATTGGCAATGCAGCACAAGAAATTGCCGAAAATAATTAATTATCAGCAACTAAATCCACGAATTAAATTAGATAATAGTCCATTTTACATAGTAGAAGAAACAAAAGATTGGCAGCAGTTAAGGACAAAAGAAGGGGACTCGATCCCTAGACGATCTGGGATAAGTTCCTTCGGTTTCGGCGGTGTTAATGCCCATATAGTTTTAGAAGAAGCACCAGCACCAGATTGTGTAGTGGCGGAAGTTGAGCGCCCTCTGCATGTATTGACGCTTTCGGCAAAAACTGAGGAGGCTCTCAAGGAACTTGTACAGTCTTATCAAAAGTATTTAAAATTACATTTGGGAATACCACTAGCTGATACGTGCTTTACGACAAATACAGGGCGATCGCATTTTGATTATCGCCTTGCTGTCGTCGCTGAGTCCACCACCCACTTGCAAGAGCAACTACAAGCTTTTGCAGAAAATCAGGAAACTTTTAGAAATAATTCTCCCAAAGTAGCCTTTTTATTCACAGGTCAGGGGTCACAGTACATTGGTATGGGGCGCACGCTCTACAAGACACAGCCGACCTTTCGCGCCACCATTGACCGTTGTGAGGAAATTCTGCGCCCTTATCTAGATGTACCTTTGGGGAAAATTCTTTATCCAGAAGCAGGAGAAACTTCACCCATAGATGAAACAGCATACACTCAACCTGTTTTATTTACCATAGAGTACGCCTTAGCAGAATTATGGCAGTCTTGGGGGATTAAATCCGCAGCAGTAATGGGTCATAGCGTCGGCGAATACGTAGCTGCTTGTGTGGCAGGGGTCTTCAGCCTGGAAGATGGTTTAAGGTTGATTGCCGCACGCGGACGACTGATGCAAGCGTTGCCTGCTAATGGAGAAATGGTGGCCTTGTTAGCCTCAGAATCTCAGGTTGTGCCAATTATTGCACCTTATGCAGATAAAGTAGCAATTGCTGCCTTTAACAGCCCTGAAAGTGTGGTTATCTCCGGAGAGCGCGATATTGTCCGCTCAGTGGTGGTAAAACTAGAAGCAATGGGAATCAAGGCTACACCTCTACAAGTCTCCCATGCTTTCCACTCTCCCCTCATGGAGCCAATGCTGGCGGAGTTTGCGCGGGTGGCAAGTGAGATAACTTATTTCCCCCCGAAAATTGACTTCATTTCTAATGTCACTGGGGAGTTAGCAAAGGCTGAAGTAGCTACGGTTGAATATTGGTGTCAGCATATCCGGCAACCAGTGCGCTTTGCCGCAGGCATGGAAGCGCTATATCGTGCAGGTTATGAAGTTTTTGTGGAATGTGGCCCAAAACCGGTTTTGCTGGGAATGGGTCGTAAGTGTCTACCAGAAACAGTTGGCCTATGGCTACCCTCTTTGCGTCCAGGGCAAGAAGATTGGCAGCAAATACTCCACAGTTTAGCTCAACTGTATGTGCAAGGCGTACAGGTGGATTGGTCAGGCTTTGACCGAGACTATGAGCGACAAAAAGTTGCACTGCCGACATACCCGTTTCAACGACAACGGTACTGGATTGAAACAACCCAAAAACCCTCAATCCGAAATTCTCTTCATCCCCTGCTTGGTCATCGGTTACGATCTGCTCATCAAGATATTTTGTTTGAGTCCTCCCTCAGCGCCGATGCGCCAGCTTTTCTCAAGCACCATTGCGTCTACCAAAAAATTGTTCTGCCTGCTGCTGCTTACTTAGAAATGGCGATAGTCGCTGCGATCGCTACGTTCAAATCTGAGAATTTAGTTATAGAGGATGTCATCATCTCTGATGCGCTGATTTTGCCAGCAGAGAAAATCCAAACAGTGCAGTTAATTTTGAGCCAAAACTCGGCGGAGTCTGCATTTAGGATCTACAGCTTGCAAACGGATGATGACGAATCCTGGAAATTACATACCTCCGGCAAGATTGTAGTTAAAGAACAAAAGCCACAACTAGAGCAAGTAAACTTCTCCCAGTTAAGGAGTCGCTGTTTCCCAGAGATATCTGTCAAAGCTTACTATCAACAGTGTCAAGAGCGGGGCATTAATTACGGTGCAAGTTTCCAAGTTATTGAACAACTATGGCGGCAGCAAGGAGAAGCTTTAGGGCGCATTCGGATGCCTGAGACATTAGTTGCAGAAGCTTTGGATTATCATCTGCATCCGGTGTTGCTGGATGGTTGCTTGCAAGTGGCGATGGCAGTTTTCCCTGAAACAGTAAAATCAGAAATTTATTTACCCGTAGCCGTAGAACGCTTAGAAGTCTACAACCATCTGGGGCTGAACCTGTGGAGTCATGCTCAGTTACGCCCTGTTAAAGCTTCTCATCCAGAAACCTTAATAGTTGATTTACGCTTGTACGATGAAAACGGGACTATCGTAGTCCGAGTTGATGGGCTTTCCTGCAAGCGAACCAGTCAACAAGCAATCCTGGGAACTAATGACAAATCTTGGTTAGACTGGCTTTATGAGGTGGAATGGCGACCCCAGGCGAATTTTAGCCGTTCTCTACCACGGGACTTTTTACTAACTCCTGCTGAAATTAGCGATCGCCTCACACCTGTGTTAACTGAGTTCAGTCCACAACCGCAGCTATTCCATCAAATGGAAGCTTTGAGTGTTGCTTATGTTTTGTCTGCTTTCAAACAACTGGGATGGAAGTTTCAATCCCAGACAACCTTTAGTACTGCATTCATAGCAGAGCAATTAAGCATAGTTAGCCAACACTATCGACTACTAAATCGTCTACTAGAGATTTTGGTAGAAGTCGATATACTGCGACGAGTAGGACAAGAGTGGCAAGTAGTTTCAGTCCCGCAAATTCAAGATACACAAGAGTATTGGATTACCCTGTTAGAGCAGTACCCCAGCGCCCAAGCGGAGCTAACCTTGCTCAGGCGTTGCGGCTTGAAACTAGCAGAAGTACTGCAAGGAAATTGTCCTCCCTTAGAATTACTATTTCCTGCTGGGGATGTCACAACAGCAGCCAGCTTATATGAAAATTCTCCCGCCTTCGCGCCCATGAATGTATTGGTGCAGAAAGCAATCTCCACTTTCTTGGAGCGTTTGCCTGCTCAACGTGGGGTGCGAATTTTGGAAATTGGCGCAGGTACTGGGGGAACAACCTCTTATATTCTGCTGCACCTCAACGCCCATCAAGTAGAGTATGTATTTACCGATATTGGCAGTTTTTTTACAACTCAGGCACAAAAGAAATTTCACAATTACCCTTTTGTGGAGTACCGGGTTTTAGATATTGAGAAACCACCTGCAAATCAAGAATTTAATTTACATGAATATGATTTAATCTTGGCAGCCAATGTACTCCATGCTACTAGCGATTTAACTTTCACGCTCAAACACGTACAGCAGTTATTGGCTCCTGGTGGGATGTTAGTCTTACTGGAAGGAACAGCCCGGAGGCGCTGGACAGACTTAACCTTTGGTTTACTGGATGGGTGGTGGAAATTTACCGACCTCGATTTACGTCCAGAATATCCCTTACTTTCTGCTAACCAATGGTTAAAATTATTACAACAAACTGGATTTACAGAAGCTACAGCCCTTAGCTCTGATAAAGAGAGTGTATTTCCACAATCAGTAATTGTGGCCCAAGCACCATGTATAAATTCAGAACTCACAACATCTCAACCAAGCCATTGGCTAATTTTGGCAGATAGTTTTGGTATTGGTGAAGATTTAGCGAAATTACTACAGTCTCAAGGAGAAGTTTGTACTTTAGTATTTTCAGGAAAAGAGTATAAACAGCTACCAAATAAATTCATAGTAGACCCCAGCAACCCGACCGACTTTCAACAACTCCTCCAGGCATTAGCAACAAACCAGCCTTTGCGAGGAGTGGTGCATCTGTGGAGTTTGGACGCTAGAGGAGTAGATTTAGAGGTAGATACAAAAAAAGGATGTGCTAGTACATTACATCTAGTCCAAGCTTTGGTAAAAGCAGGATTTTCTACGCCGCCTTCCCTTTGGTTAGTAACCAAAGGTGCAGTACCAGCCACAACTCAAAACTTTCTAGGAGCAGCACAGTCTCCTTTATGGGGAATGGGAAAAGTCATTACTCTAGAACATCCAGAGCTTAACTGTGTGCGAGTGGATTTAGACCCCTACAAAGTCGGGAGTCAGGTACAAGACTTATTTGCAGAGATTTGGTCAGGTGTTGGCGAATATGAGGTGGCTTTCCGTGATGGTGTACGTTTAGTGGCTAGGTTAGTACGTAGCCATTTAGTTGCCAACCGCTTGAATGTTCCTCACAACCAACCATTTCAACTCAGTATCTCAACGCGAGGACAACTAGAAAATTTACAATTACAGCCCAGCACTCGCTGTAAACCTCGTGCTGGTGAGTTAGAGATTCGAGTTTTCACCACCGGGCTGAATTTTAAAGATGTTCTCAATGCACTAGGCTTGTACCCTGGCGATCCTGGTTCATTGGGGCTGGAGTGTGCTGGTGAGGTGGTCGCTATTGGGGAAGGGGTAGAAGGTTTTGAGATTGGAGATGCAGTTTTAGGTATTACTCCTGGCAGTTGCCAACAGTATGTCACAGTCAACGCTGCTCTAGTAGCCATGAAGCCAGAAACTCTCAGTTTCGAGGAGGCTGCAACCATCCCAGCTGCTTTTTTAACAGCCTACTACACGCTACACCACCTGGCTAAAATCTCTCCTGGGGACAGGGTGTTGATTCATGCGGCTAGTGGCGGGGTAGGTCAAGCCGCAGTGCAACTAGCGCAGTTGGCTGGAGCCGAAGTGTTTGCTACAGCTAGTAATGGTAAATGGGAATATCTTCAGTCCTTGGGAGTAAAACATATTATGAACTCCCGTACCTTAGATTTTGCCGAGCAAGTCATGGTAATTACTCAAGGTAAAGGGGTGAATATCATCCTTAATTGTCTAACAGGAGAATTCATCCCTAAAAGTTTATCGATTCTCAGTCCTCAAGGTCGCTTTTTAGAAATTGGTAAAAGGGGCATTTGGGAAGCGGAGCGAGTAATGAAACTCAGGTCTGATGTCTCTTATTTTGTGATTGATCTTATGCAGGTATGTCAACAACAGCCTGCTTTGATCAAGTCGCTGCTAAATCACTTGATGCAAAAATTCTCAGAGGGCAAACTCAAGCCTTTACCACGAAAAGTCTTTTCCATACAAGATGCAGTTAGTGCCTTTCGCTACTTCCAGCAAGCTAAACACATTGGCAAAATTGTTCTATCTCAGCAGTTAGTAGCCTTTTCTAGCGATCGCACTTATTTAATCACTGGCGGTTTAGGAGATTTAGGGTTATTGGTGGCTCGCTGGATGGTAGAAAAGGGAGCGCGTCATTTAGTGCTTGTGGGGCGTAGTGGTGCTAATGATTCTGTGCGGAGTCAGTTGAGGGAATTAGAGCAATCAGGTGCTAATGTCAGGGTAGTTCAAGCTGATGTTACCGATGCAGAGCAAGTCGCTCAAGTGCTGGCGGATATTGAGAGTTCCCAACCACCATTGCGGGGAGTTATTCACGCTGTTGGGGTTTTGGATGATGGTATTTTGTTGCAACAGAATTGGGAGCGTTTCCAACGAGTTATGGCTCCTAAAGTCCAAGGAGCATGGAATTTACACGCTTTGACCCAAAACCAGCCCTTAGACTTTTTTGTGTTATTCTCCTCTACTGCTTCTCTACTGGGCAATTCAGGTCAAGCCAACCACGCAGCAGCAAATGCCTTTCTGGATGCCATAGCCTCTGCTCGTCGGGCTAAAGGATTACCAGGATTAAGCATCAATTGGGGCGCTTGGGCTGATTTCGGAGCTGTCGTCAAACATCAGGTAGCCGAACAGTTCAAAATCAAGGGGATAGAAAGTATCGCTCCTCAGCAGGGGTTGGAAGTGCTGGAAATGTTATTGTCTCAGCCCTTGGTTCAGGTTGGGGTAGCCTCTATCAACTGGGCGCAGTTTATGAAGCAATCACCACCTTTGTCGTTCTTTGCTGATTTTGCAGAAATTTCTGAGCAGCCAGCGATCGCTCCTGTAAAATTTATCCAACAACTTCAAGCAGCTCAACAAGGCGATCGTCAAGAGCTTTTGATTGCTCATGTCCGCTCACAAGTCAACAAAGTTTTAGGTTTAAATCCATCTAAATCTCTAGATCCACAGCAGGGTTTTTTCGAGTTGGGAATGGATTCTCTCACATCTGTGGAATTGAGAAATCGTCTGCAAATCAGTCTGGGATGTACTTTGTCTCCCACCTTAATATTTGATTATCCCACTATGAAAACCCTGATTAATTATTTGACTCAGGAAGTATTAGTAACAGAATTCTCGCCGGCATCTCTTAAATCACAACTTAATAAAAAATCTGAGTTAGAAGAACTATCCCCAGATGACATTGCAGATTTACTAGCCCAAGAATTAGCAGCGATCGAGGAGGGCAAAGCTTTATGAGCAATAATTCCGTAAATACCGATCATCAATCTTTGATGAAAAAGGCACTGCTGGAACTTAGGGAAATGAAATCCCAACTGCAAACTTTAGAACGTGCCAAGACTGAACCTATTGCCATTATCGGCATGGGTTGCCGATTTCCCGGTAACGCGAATAGTCCTGAAGCTTTCTGGCAGTTGCTATGCAATAAAGTAGATGCCATTACTGAAATACCGCCAGATCGATGGAATATTGATGCTTACTACGACTCAAACCCAGATACTCCAGGGAAAACATATACCCGGCATGGTGGATTTGTTGATCGCTTACGTGAATTTGACTCTCAATTTTTCAACATCTCACCACGGGAAGCCGCTAGCCTTGACCCCCAGCAACGGCTGCTTCTAGAGGTCAGTTGGGAAGCACTGGAAAACGCAGGTTTAGTACCCGAACAACTAGTTAACAGTCAAACTGGTGTATTTATTGGTATCTCTAGCAATGATTATTTTCAACGACTTTTGACTAGAGAGTCTACAGAAATTGACCCTTACTTAGCAACAGGTACTTCCCATAGCGTCGCATCGGGTCGCTTATCTTATATTTTAGGTTTACAAGGGCCAAGTTTATCAGTGGATACAGCTTGTTCCTCATCATTGGTAGCTGTTCATTTATCTTGTCAAAGTCTGCGTAATCAAGAGTGTGATTTAGCACTAGCGGGCAGTGTAAATCGACTCCTGTCACCAGAATATAGTATTAATTTCTCCAAAGCCAAAATGTTAGCTGCCGATGGTCGTTGTAAAACCTTTGATGCCTCAGCCGATGGCTTTGTGCGTGCGGAAGGCTGCGGAGTCATAGTCCTAAAGCGTTTGTCAGATGCAGTAGCTGATGGGGATAATATTTTAGCTCTAATTCGAGGTTCAGCAGTTAACCAGGATGGGCGCACCAGTGGACTAACTGTTCCCAATGGCCCGGCTCAACAAGCTGTGATTTCTCATGCCTTGGAGAATGCCAGGGTCAAGCCAGAGCAAATAAGTTATGTAGAGGCTCATGGCACTGGCACATCTTTGGGTGATCCGATCGAGGTGGGGGCGTTAGCAACAGTTTTTGGTAAGCACCGTTCCCCAGACCAGCCATTGATAATTGGTTCGGTAAAGACCAACATTGGTCACTTAGAAGCGGCATCTGGAATTGCAGGTTTAATCAAAGTGGTATTAGCTCTCAAGCATCAGGAAATTCCACCTAATTTACACTTTCAGCAGCCCAATCCTTATATTAGCTGGAATGAAATTCCGGTAGTCGTACCAACTGAACAAACGCCCTGGCGAGCAGGAACAATCCCTCGGTTGGCGGGAGTGAGTGCCTTTGGTTTTAGTGGCACTAATGCCCATTTGGTATTGGAGGAAGCACCCCAACCCCAGCCAGTAACAACTAATAATATTCAACGCTCATGCCATTTGCTGACATTATCAGCTAAGACACCAGAAGCACTCAAGCAATTGTCACAGCGTTATCAAGATTATTTAGCCGCTAACGCAGATTTAGCTATAGAAGATATTTGCTTTAATGCTAGTACCAAGCGATCGCACTTTCACCACCGGCTGAGTGTGGTGGCTGACTCCTCAGCAACAATAAGGGAAAAATTAGCTGCCTTTGTCACTGGACAAAAACCGCCAGGAGTTTTCTGTGAGCCGATACTAGGCACTAGTCAACCGAAAGTTGCCTTTCTTTTCACGGGTCAGGGTTCACAGTATGTAGGCATGGGTCGCCAGTTATACGAGACACATCCGAAATTTCGCGAAGTGGTTGATCGCTGTGATGAAATCCTGCAAACTTTTGGCGAAAAATCAATACTGTCAGTACTCTACCCAGAGCCAGGGACAAGTTCCCCTTTAGATGAGACTGCCTATACTCAACCCATCCTATTTGCCTTTGAGTATGCCCTAGCTGAGTTATGGAAATCTTGGGGCATAGAACCAGCAATAGTCATGGGTCATAGTGTAGGTGAGTATGTCGCTGCCTGTGTAGCAGGGGCATTCAGCCTGGAAGATGGTTTGCAGCTAATTGCTAAAAGAGCGCGTTTGATGCAGGCTTTACCCCAAGATGGTGAGATGGTAGTAGTCTTCGCCGATGAGAATCAGGTGCAAGCAGCCATTCAACCTTACGCACAGCAGGTAAGTATTGCCGCGATTAATGGCTTGCAGAATATTGTCATTTCTGGCAGGCGTGAAGAAGTCAGAGCAATAATTGCTGCTTTGCAATTAAAAGGAATCGAAACTCAGCGTTTAAAGGTTTCTCATGCCTTCCATTCTCCTTTAATGGAACCTATGCTGGATGAGTTGGCAGAAGCTGTTAACCAAGTTTCGCTGCAACCGCTTTGCTTACCACTCATTTCTAATTTAACTGGGGAACTGATTCCGCCTGGTGTTGTTCTCAATGCTCACCACTGGCGTGGACATACTCGCCAAGCTGTGAAATTCAGCGCCGGCATTGATTATCTATTACAACAAGGTTACGAGTTGTTTCTAGAAATAGGCTCGAAGCCGATTCTATGCAGTATGAGTCAACGCGATCGCTCCACAACAAACGCGCTTTGGCTACCTTCGTTAAACCCAATTAAGCATGACTGGCAAGTGTTAGAGGAAAGCCTTGCTACTTTGTACGTCCGGGGAGCAGATATCAACTGGATCGAGTTCAATCGGGACTACTCACAAAATCGGGTATCACTTCCTACCTACCCCTTTCAGCAAAAAATTCACTGGTTTGATGACAAGAGTGTACTGATGAAAACAAAAGACTCCAACTCCCAGGCAAATACTTCCTTTCAAACCACCCAGCGAGACAAAATCTTGGGAACATTGAGTTTGTTAATTGCCAATTTGCTGCAATTGTCCCCACTGGAAGTAGATATTCATAAACCTTTTCTAGAAATGGGGGTTGATTCCATTGTCCTTGCTAATGCAACGCGCAGCATTGAAAATACCTATGGAATGAAGATTGCCATGCGCCAGTTCTTTGAAGAATTGACAACACTGGATGCACTGGCAAATTACATCAACCAAAATTTAGGCGAACAGCAAACTGAAATCGATGCGCCACAGCCTCAAGTACAATTGCCGCAGCCAATTCAACCGCCTATCGTTGTCACACCTACACCAGAACCGGAAAATCAACAGATAGTACCAGAGACAGGGCTACAAGGAATTATCCAGCAGCAGCTTCAGGTAATGTCTCAGATCATGTCGCAGCAGTTAGAAGTCTTAAGCAACAACAAATTACCTCCCAAGCGATCGCCTTCATCAGAAACTAATACTGTCGATTCTCAAGAGCAACCGCAGCATCACCAAGTTGCTCAATCGGCAGATGCTACTACTAAACCTGAGTTGCCAGCAACTACCCCTCCATCTTCCTCAGCTATTCCTTTTTGGCAAGTTGAACAATCCCAGTCCAGACAATTGCATCCCCAACAACAGCATCATTTGGAAACTCTGATCGCTCGTTATACCCAACGGACTGAAAAATCAAAACAACTAGCACAAGCCTATCGGCCAATTTGGGCAGATAGGAGAGCATTAAACCAGTTTCGTTTAGAAACCAAAGAGATGTGTTATCCCATAGTGGGCGATCGCTCTTTGGGATCAAAGTTTTGGGATATCGATGGCAATGAATATATAGACTTAACAATGGGGTTTGGTGTCCACCTTTTTGGTCATAATCCCCCCTTTATTACTGAGGCTTTGGCAGAGCAGTTACAGCAAGGGATACAAATTGGCCCCCAATCAAAATTAGCTGGCGAAGTAGCTCAATTGATTTGTGAACTAACGAATGTAGAGCGAGTTACCTTCTGTAATACGGGGACAGAGGCAATGATGACAGCCGTGCGTTTGGCACGCGCAGCCACAGGCCGCTCCAAGATTGCTATCTTCAGCTGCTCTTATCACGGACATTTTGATGGTGTTTTGGCGATCGCACAAAATATCGATGGGGAATTAAGCTCTGTACCGATGGTTCCTGGTGTATTGCAATCTATGGTTGATGACGTTTTAGTTCTCACCTATGATGCGCCCCAATCTCTGGAAATTATCAAAAATTACGCCCATGAATTGGCTGCTATTTTGGTTGAACCGATACCAAGCCGCCGGCCGGATTTACAACCCAAAGCATTTTTGCAACAATTACGGCATTTGACGCAAGAAGCTGGAATTGCATTAATTTTCGATGAAATAGTGACAGGTTTTCGTATTCATCCTGGTGGAGCACAAGCTTGGTTTGGTATTCAAGCAGACATCATCGCTTATGGTAAGCTCATCGGCGGTGGGATGCCCATTGGCGTCATCGCTGGTAAGGCGACTTACATGGATAGAATTGATGGCGGTTTGTGGCGTTACGGCGATAATTCATATCCTGCGGTTGAAACAACATTTTTTGCTGGGACTTTCTCCAAGCATCCATTAGCTATGGTTGCAGCACGAGCTGTACTCAAGTATCTCAAGATGCAGGGAACCGCACTTCACGAGCAGTTGAATCAGAGAACATCACGGTTAGCCGAAACCCTCAACGCTTACTTTGAAGCACAGAAAATTCCCATTAAAGTCTTATATTGTGGTTCAATTTTACGTTTTACTTTCTTAGGAAATATTAGTTATCTATATCAGCCGTTAGAGATGGATTTACTCTTCTATCATTTAGCACAGAAGGGAATTTACATCTGGGAAGCACGCTCCTGTTTTCTATCCACGGCGCATACAGAAGAAGATATTGATTATATAATTCAAGCCTTTAAAGATAGTATATATAACTTGCAACAGGGAGGTTTTTTCTCCAAGCATTCCCCAGCTGCAACTCAGCAAAACTTATTGTCTGGCAAAGAACAAAAAAGTCAGCATTTGCCATCAGAGGCGATGCTAACACCAAAAAGAATTAGCGATCGCCTCAGACCAGAATTCACTCAATTGCTCTCCCAGCAAAATTTAGATGCTTACAAACAGTTATTAACCAAACTGGAAGGCTTGAGCATCAACTATGTTCTCAGAGCTTTTGAGCAAAGGGGATGGAATTTCTCTCTTCACCATCGCTTTTCAACGCTATTAGCTGCCCAGCAAATGGGCGTAGTCGAGCAATATCAGCCGTTACTCAATCACTTACTTTTTATGCTGGCAGAAGTGGGGGTGCTACGTCACGTAGACGGAGAGTGGGAAGTTACCCAACTGCCAAAGCATACAGACTTACAGGAAGCAGAGATTGCAACTTTAATTCAACAGTACCCAGTCGCCAAAGCTGAACTGACTTTGTTGGGGCGTTGTGGGCAAAGACTAGCACAGATACTACAAGGAGAATGCCACGCACTGCAAGTGTTATTCCCTCAAGGAGATTTAAGCACAACAACCCAGCTTTACCAAGATTCCCCTGGGGCTGTAGTCATGAATACCTTGGTACAAAAAGTTATTTGTACAGCTTTACAGCATCGGCAAGGGCGAAAAGTCCGAATCCTAGAAATTGGGGCTGGTACTGGCGGCACAACTTCACATATTCTGCCTTATCTGTGCGATGAAACTGAATATGTATTTACGGATATCTCTCCCCTATTCGTCTCTAAGGCAGAGAGGAAATACAGTAATTACTCTAATATTAAATGTCAAATTTTAGATATTGACCAAGAACCTTCTACCCAAGGCTTTGGTGTTCATGAGTATGATTTGGTGATAGCAGCCAATGTACTCCACGCTACTCAAAATCTCAGACAAACAATCAACCATGTGCAGCAGTTATTAGCTCCTGGTGGATTACTTGTTTTAGTAGAGACAACAGCTCCCCAACGCTGGTTAGACCTAACTTTTGGGTTAACAGCAGGTTGGTGGAAATTTGCTGACCATGATTTGCGACCTGCCTACCCCTTGCTTTCTGCGGGGCAATGGCGGCAACTACTACAGGATAATGGATTTAGGGAAGCTGTCACCATTCCCCATGAGATGGAAGAAACGAGCCTTTTATCTCAACAAGCTCTGATTATTGCCCAAGTAGCAGACAAAATTCCCTTGAATGCAGCCCAAAAGCAATTAGGTATTTTGGCACAAATGGGGAACGATGCTTCGCTAGCATACAATGTTTCCCTTGGTCTGGAGTTGAAAGGTTTGTTGAATCAAGGGGCAATAACTCAAGCTATCCAAACAATTGTTAACCGTCACGAAGCTCTACGTACAGTTATCAGCAGCCAGAACGATTTGCAGGAGATTGTACCATCTCTAACAATAGAGGTTCCCTTAATTGACTTTTCTAATTTAAATAATAGCGATCGCAATTTGCAAGTAGCTGATTGGTTCCAAAAAGAAAACCAACAACCTTTCGACTTTAACCAAAAACCCCTCTGTCGCTTCTCAATTCTCAAACTAGAGCCACAACTGCATTTGTTGGTTTTGACTATTCATCACATTATTGTTGATGGTTGGTCAATGGGCATCATCCTCAAGGAGTTAGGTGCATTATATTCTGCTCAGTGCCAGGGTGCTGATTGCCACTTAGAACCACCTATGCAATTTAAAGAATATCTTCAGTGGCAGGAGCAACAAAGCCAAACTGAGGCAATGGCAGTCCATGAATCTTACTGGTTAGAACAATTTGCTGGCTCCATCCCCATTTTAGACCTACCCACTGACCATTCTCGCCCCCACATCAAAACCTATAAGGGTAGCAGACAAACGATGCGGCTTAACCATAGCCTGACTAGTGATGTCAAACGGTTCAGCGTAGACAATGGCTGCACCCTATTTATGACTCTTCTATCAGCCTATGGAGCTTTGCTGCACCGATTAACAAACCAAAACGATATCATCATCGGTACTCCCACAGCCGGACGCGCTGTTGCTGGCAGTGAAGAATTAGTAGGTTACTGCGCTCATATATTACCTATAAGAAGTTGCATTATTGACTCTTTCATCTTTAGTGAATACGTAAAAATCCTCAAAGACCAATTATTCAATGCTTACGAACATCAGGATTATCCTTTTGCGAGGCTGATTGACAAACTCAATGTGGCCAGAGATGCCAGCCGCTCCCCTTTAATTGCGACAACATTTAACTTCGACCAACCTGTTTCTCTGCCCAAGATGTTTGGGCTGGAGACAGATTTATTCCCTAAACCTATTAGTTTTACTCCATTTGATCTCAGCTTGAATGTTGTCGAGATAGATGGTGAATTGCTGTTAGATTTTGATTACAACACAGACTTATTTGCAGCTGCCACAATTGAGCGCATCATGGGGTATTTTCAAACCTTGCTTCAAGGAATTGTGACTGATTCTCAGCAATATCTGACGCAATTGCCCTTAATATCTGCTACTGAGCAGTATCAGCTGCTGGCGCAATGGAATAACACTCAGGTAGCGTATCCCCAAGATAAATGTATCCATCAATTATTTGCAGAGCAAGTCGAGCAAGAGCCAAATGCTGTAGCAGTAATATTTGGAGATGAGCAACTAACTTATCAAGAGTTGAACATCCGCGCTAACAAAATAGCCCGTCATTTGCAAAGCTTGGGTGTAGGCTCAGAGATGCTGGTAGGTATCTGCGTTGAGCGTTCTTTAGAGATGGTAGCAGGGCTATTGGGAATTCTCAAAGCTGGTGCAGCTTATCTACCTTTAGATATAGGATATCCCCAAGAGCGGCTTGCTTTGATGTTGGAGGATGCCCAAGTTTCAGTTTTGTTAACTCAACAGTCGTTACTTGAGAAATTACTTGCTTGCAGTGCCAAGGTCGTTTGTTTAGATTCTGACTGGGAACTAATTAACGAAAACAGTGAAGAAAATCCCCACAGTGCCATAACAGCCGACAATTTAGCTTATGTTATGTACACTTCAGGGTCTACTGGTAAACCAAAGGGTGTTAGCGTCATCCATCGTGGTGTAGTAAGGTTAGTCAAAGCAGCTAACTATGCTCATCTCACTCCAGCAGAAGTTTTTTTACAACTGGCTCCCATATCATTTGATGCCTCGACTTTTGAGATTTGGGGTTGTTTACTCAACGGTGGACGGTTAGTGGTTTCCCCTGCTCACACACCGTCTTTAGAGGAGTTAGGGCAAATTATTCAGCAATACCAAGTCACAACCCTATGGTTGACCGCAGGCTTATTCAACTTAATGATAGATTGGCGACTGGAGGATTTAAAGCCTGTACGTCAATTGTTGGTAGGAGGTGATACTCTATCTGTTTCCCACGTCCAGAAAGCTTTGCAAGAGCTGCCAGACTGTCAGTTAATTAACGGTTATGGGCCAACAGAAAACACGACCTTCACTTGCTGTTTCCCTATCACAAACTCCAGCCAACTTGGTCTTTGTGTCCCCATTGGTCGCCCAATTTCTAATACTCAAGTTTATATTCTCAATCGCCATCTGCAATTAGTTCCCATTGGCGTGATTGGTGAAGTATATGTTGGTGGGGCTGGTCTTGCCAGAGGTTATCTCCATCGCCCTGATTTGACTACAGAGAAATTCATTAATCACCCTTTCAGCAATGAACCAGGGACACGTCTCTACAAAACTGGTGACTTAGCTCGTTACCTAGCCGACGGTAACATTGAGTTTATTGGTCGCATCGATAACCAAGTAAAAGTACGGGGCTTCAGGATTGAACTGGGAGAAATTGAAGCTGTGTTAGCTCAACATCCCAATGTACTCCAGGCAGTAGTTACTACCCAGGAAGACAAAATAGGTAATCAGCAACTAGTGGCTTATATAGTCACGCAGCCAGACAAAGCGCCTAGCACCACTGCAATGCGCGACTTTCTCTTGGAGTTGTTGCCCGATTATATGGTTCCCTCTGCTTTTGTTGTATTGGATACTTTGCCTTTAACTCCGAATGGGAAAGTAGACCGTCGAAATCTACCAGCACCAGATCCAGACCAGAGGAATTCCCAAGTAGATTTTGTAGCACCAAATACCTCTACTGAAGAGATGTTAGCTAATATCTGGGCTGATATCTTAGAAGTTCAAAAAATAGGCATTGATGACAACTTCTTTGAATTGGGAGGCAATTCCCTACTGGCTACCCAAATCGTTTCTCGCATCCGCGCTGCCTTTGCAGTCGAATTGCAATTATCAGATGTGTTTGCCGCTCCCACGATCGCCCAGTTGGCTGCTAAGATTGTGAACGTCTTCAGCGATTCCTGCGGTATTTTACCCCAGATACTTCCTAGAGCGATCGCAGGTGATGCACCTTTGTCTTTTGCTCAAGGGCGTTTATGGTTCTTAAATAATTTTGACCCAGGCAATCCTGCATACAATATCGTTATCAGTTATCGCATCCAAGGCAGCTTAAACGCAGATATCCTAGCAGATGCCTTACAAGCGATCGCTACTCGCCAAGAATCTTTACGCACCTGCTTTCCAGTAATTAATGGGGAACCAGTACAAAGAATTGAGTCATCGGTGCAGGTAGCGCTCAACGTCATTGAGATTACAAATACGCCAGATACTAATATAGAAAACACGATTGCAGAGATATGTAAAAATGAGTATCTCTGGCATTACGATTTGAGCCAAACACCACTTTTCCGCTTCACCCTGCTCAAACTCAAGGCAGACGAGTACATTTTCCTGATCAATTTGCATCACATCATCGCTGATGGTTGGTCAATTGGAGTCTTTAATCGTGAACTCAGTCAGCATTACCAAGCAGCTATCACAAAAGAACCGCTACAGCTTCCCGAATTGCCAATAAGCTACGCTGATTTTGCTGTTGGTCAACGTGTCTGGCTACAAGGTGAGGTGCAAGAAAAGCAACTTGCTTACTGGAAATATCAATTAGCAGGGTTGCCACCTTTAAAATTACCTAAAGACTATGCGCGTCCAGAGGTGCAGACATTCGTTGGTTCTAACGTGCAGTTCCACTTAACGACTGAGATAGCGATCGCCCTAGAAAAACTGAGCCAGAAACATAGTGCCACCCTGTTCATGACTTTGGTAGCGGCCTTTTTTGTTCTACTCTACCGCTACTCAGGTCAAGAAGACATAGCAATAGGAACGCCGATCGCCAACCGCAACCGTAGCGAAATCGAAAATCTCATTGGCTTTTTCGCAAATACATTAGTGCTGCGTTGTCAAGTCTCCCAAGACATGACTTTCTCAGACTTGTTGCAACAGGTACGCCAAGTTGCCCAAGCAGCTTATGCACGGCAAGACTTTCCTTTTGAGCAGGTGGTAGAGGTACTGGCTCCAGAAAGGGATAGCAGCCAAAATCCGTTGATCCAAGTGATTTTCGCTTTTCAGAATGCGTCCATGAAACCACCAGTTATCCCTGGTTTGGAGATTGCCACCAGTGATTTTCAGGCACACACTGTACGTTTTGACTTAGAGATGCACCTGCTACAGGCTGAGGATGGATTAACTGGTTATCTAATTTATAATACTGATCTGTTTCAAGCTGCGACCATCGAGAAATTAGCCAGCCACTATGTCAATTTATTGCGATCGCTCAGTACTGATGCTGATCAAAATATTCAACAGGTGGCAATTCTCGAAACTGCGGAAAAGATGGAATTGCTCAAAGCCGGGCAACATAACTGGCAGATTTCATACCCACGAGACAAGACAATCCACGAACTTTTTGCAGCCAAAGCAGCTGAACAACCACAGGCAATTGCTCTGGTCTACGGAGAACAAACGCTGACCTACGAATCGCTAAACGCTAGAGCTAATCAACTTGCCCGATATTTGCAAACCTTTGGTGTAACACCAGAAAGCTTAATCGGAATCTACCTGGAACGGGGGATAGATAGTATAGTGGCAATGCTGGCGATTCTCAAGGCTTCTGCTGGCTATGTTCCTCTTAACCCAGAAGATCCATCGGCACGCATTCAATTTATTGTCCAAGATACAAACCTTGACCTGATTATCACTGACAGTCAAACGGTACAACGGCTACCTAAAGAATTTAAAGGCATTACACCACAACTAGTTTGCCTAGACCAAAACCAAGCCATCATCGCGGCTCAACAGGAAACTAACTTACCTGTGCAAATTGGTGCTGAAAATCTTTGCTATATCATGTATACTTCTGGCTCTACCGGACACCCTAATGGCGTGAGTGTAGTCCATCGCGGTGTAGTGCGACTAGTGAAAGAATGCAACTACGTTAAACTGGACGCATCAGAAGTACTTTTACAATTAGCACCATTAACTTTTGACGCTGCTACTTTTGAAATTTGGGGTGCGTTGTTGAACGGAGGTCGTTTAGTAATTGCCACACCCAGCCGTCCCTCCTTAAAAGAATTAGGGCAACTGATTCAGCAACAAGGCATAACCACTGCTTGGCTCACTGCTAGTTTATTTCATTTGATGGTTGACGAAAATATTGATGGGCTGCAAGGACTTCGCCAACTCCTTGCCGGAGGCGATGTACTTTCTGTGCAGCAGGTTCGACGAGCATTAACCCATCTTGGTAGTGACTGCGTAATCATTAATGGCTACGGCCCCACAGAGAACACAACTTTCAGTTGCTGTCATCGGATGCAAGACATTTCCGACTGTGATGGAGAACAAATTCCCATTGGCCAGCCAATCTCTAACACCTACGTTTACATACTTGATGATCGGCGAGAACCCGTTCCAGATGGTGTTGTTGGGGAATTGTACGTTGGTGGAGATGGTTTGGCGCGGGGTTACTGGCGACGACCCGATTTAACAACAGAAAATTTTATCCCAGATCCTTTTAGTTTAGATCCTCACGCCAAAATCTATCGCACCAGGGATCTTGTCCGCAGACGTGCCGATGGTATCCTTGAATTTGTCGGTCGTATGGATGATCAGCTGAAGATCCGCGGCTTTCGGATTGAACCCAGCGAAATCCAATCTTGTCTGGCTCAACATCCAGCAGTGCGAGACTCTTTAGTTTTAGCTGTAAGTTCTCAAACTGAGGATAAAGCTTTAGTTGCTTATGTTGTACCCAAACCAGAATTTGTTTCCACAGTGGTTAACGAGAACAATAACGAGTCATTGTTGGAACATCAAAAAGCTAACTGGGCAGAATTATTTGACAAGCACCTTTATACCCAGTCCCATGTCACATCTGACCCCACCTTCAACCTAACTGGCTGGGTTGATAGTTATACAGGAGAACCCATTCCTGTAGAACAGATGCGAGAATGGTTAGACTATCGCATCGAGCAAATCCTCTCCTACCAACCAAAACAGGTGTTGGAAATTGGTTGCGGTACTGGGCTGGTGTTGTTCCGACTTGTGCCTGTGGTAGAAAAATATGTCGGCATTGATATCTCTCAGGTTGGTTTAGACTACATTACAGAATATCTGCAAAACAAACCTGCAGAATCAGAAAAGGTAGAATTACACCTTGCTAGTGCAGAGCAAATTAAAGGACTGTATCAACAAAAGTTTGATACTTGTATTGTGAATTCCACGGTTCAATACTTTCCTAGTGCCGACTATTTAATTAACGTTTTAGAAATTGCTATTGAGGCAATGAAACCAGGCGGTACAATTTATCTAGGTGATATCCGTAACCTAGCTACACTAGAAGCCTTTCATGCTGCTGTGGCATTGCGTCGGGCAGAAGACTCTACTTCCAAAAGCGAGTTACAGCGTCGTGTACGCCAACGGGTCTTCCACCAGAATGAGCTGTTAGTAGATCCTCGCTTCTTCCAAGCATTAAAACAACTTTTCCCCCGCATATCTCATGTCAAAATTCAACTCCAGCGTGGTAGTGCTTTCAACGAATTAACTCGCCACCGTTACGATGTAATTATTCAGCTCGACGGCAACGATGAGAAATCTGTAGGACGGGAAATCTGTTTAGATTGGCGCATAGATCAAATCAGTATGACCTCTCTTCCAGCTCGTCTACGGAACCGAGATTGGCATCGATTGACTGTGCGAAACATACCCAATGCCCGCATGGTAGAGGATTTGCAGGCTATAGATTGGCTGAGGGACAACGGTGAACCCAACACAGTTGGGGCATGGCGAGCTAAAAATCAGGAACAGCCTGACAGTGATGCGGTGAATCCTAATGATTTAGTGATCATGGCTAGAGAGATGGGGCTGGATGTGGAGATTAACTGGGCTTTATCGGGAAATCTCCAGTATTTTGATACAACTTTCCAAATTGCTGCCCCACAACCCCAACAGCCTCATCAAAAGACAATCAAGTCCACTCTACACGCCCTTAACCCCAATTCCTTGCCAGATTTGACGCGCATGGCCAACCTGCCGCTACAAGGTGAACTCAGTTCCTTATTAGGGCCGCAATTAAGGGAATATCTGCACGCCCATTTGCCCGACTATATGATTCCCTCTTATATCTTGATTCTGAGCCACCTTCCCCTCAAACCATCGGGCAAAGTTGATCGAGTGGCGCTACCACAAACACATGATTTGACTTTAAATAACCAGAAACAAAGGAGTCTGCCAGAACATGGCATTGAACAGAAGATTGCTCAAGTGTGGCAGGATATCTTGCAAATCGAAAACGTCAGCAGAGAGGATAACTTCTTTGATTTGGGTGGTAACTCCTTAACAATGGTACGAGTCTGTAGCATTCTCCAAAAAACCTTAGAGATGGAACTAAGTGTTGTAGAGATGTTCCAATATCCGACAATTCGCAAATTGGCAGATCACCTCAAAACCAGAGAAGGCAAAATCACCCGGTCTACACCTGAGAAAACTCGGTCACAACAACAGCAGAATGCTTATCGCACAGTTACTTTTCCCAGAAAAAGGAGATGACCCCATGACTGAACAGCAAAATTTGGATAACTTAGCTATTGCTGTAATTGGCATGGCTGGAAAATTTCCGGGTGCAGACGACCTTGATTCATTCTGGAAAAATCTGTGCAATGGAGTGGAATCAATACGTCATTTTACAACCGAGGAATTACTAGATGTCGGAGTTAATCAAACAACAGTTAGTGATTCTCACTACGTAGCAGCAAAGGGCGTTTTGTCAGATATCGACCTATTTGATGCAGATTTTTTTGGGGTCAATCCTCACGAAGCCGAGTTGATAGACCCGCAACATCGCTTATTTTTGGAAACTGCATGGACGGCGCTGGAAAATTCGGGATATGATCCGCAGCGATATGATGGTTGGATAGGTGTTTACGCAGGTTCTGGTAATACAACATACCTGAATCATGTTTTACAGGATAGCAAGGATCTCAATCTGAGAGCGGGACAAACTCATGTCTTTTTTGGCAATTACCCTGATTTCTTCGCCTCTAGAGTAGCTTACAAATTAGGTCTGAAAGGCCCGGCTGTGGTCGTTCGCACAGCCTGCTCAACTTCACTGGTTGCCATCAATATGGCTTGTCAGTCGCTACTTAACTATCAGTGTGATATGGCCTTAGCTGGTGGTTGCTCAATTCATGTGCCGCAAAAAGCAGGCTATGTCTATGAAAAAGGCGGAATTTTATCGCCAGATGGACATTGTATGACGTTCGATCAACGTGCTGCTGGTACTGTTCCTGGTGACGGAGTAGGGATATTAGTTCTCAAACGGCTTGATGATGCTTTGCAAGACCAAGACAATATTCTCGCTATTATTAGAGGTTTTGCGCTTAACAACGATGGCTCAGACAAAGTAGGTTTCACTGCTCCCAGCGTCGATGGACAAGCTGAGGTCATTTCTTTAGCCCACGAAATGGCAGGGGGAGATTTTGAGGCTGTTGGTTATATCGAAGCTCACGGTACAGCTACTCCATTAGGCGATCCTGTTGAGGTCGCAGCCTTAACTCAAGCTTTCCGACAAAAGACCCAAAAAACTAACTTTTGTGCTATTGGGTCAGTCAAAACTAATATTGGACACTTGGATGCGGCGGCTGGAGTCGCTAGCGCGATCAAAACTATTCTCTCACTGCGTCATGGATTGCTGTTACCCAGTCTACATTTTCAAACCCCCAACCCAAAAATAGATTTTGCTCACAGTCCCTTTTATGTAAATACGACATTGAAGGAATGGCCTAAGCAAGATCAACCACGACGGGCGGGTGTAAGTTCCTTTGGGATGGGTGGAACTAATGCTCACTTGGTTTTGGAAGCAGCCTCAAGCCGTAAAGGTAAATCTCAGGCTGATACTTTTCAGGTGCTACCGCTCTCGGCTAAAACTCCCGAAGCATTAGAACAACTGACATATAATTTAGCTGATTATTTAACTTCTCACCCAGATATCTGTCTCAATGATGTAGCTTATACATTACAGGTAGGTCGCGCTCAACACTCTTGCCGACGGGCAATTATCTGTAAAACCCATGCCGAAGCTATTGAAGGTTTGCGCGGTGTTGGTGTTAATCAGGTAAATTTGCTGCCTAAGGAGAATGTTCGCCAACCGATTTTTATATTCCACGGTTTAGGGGCTATAAATTTAGCAGTTATCCGCAAATTATATGCAGATGAACCTATTTTTACACAAGCACTCGATCGCTGTTTTCAAGTCCTCAAACCCTATTACCAAGATGATCTGTATCAAATATTCTCTTCACCTGAGTCAGAACTGTCTTTACACTTAGCCAATACTCAACCGATCTTTTTGGCTGTTGCATACGCTCTGGCTCAACTGTTGCAATCTTTAGGGATTGAGCCTGGGGGGGTAGTTGGTTTTGGTCTGGGGAAATATATTTGCGCCTCTATTGCTGGGGTGATGGCTATTGAAGATGCCCTCATGTTAATTGCTAAACATGATACATCTTCCTCAGAAAAACTAACTACCTTACTGCAAACTATGGATTTGCAGTCACCCCAGATATCTGTATTTGATTCGGTTGTGGGTGATTGGATAGATAAAACAGAATTAATCAGCCCAGAATATTGGGTAGACCAACTCAAACAACAAGCTTCTGTCTCTAAATTACCTCTTGATTCTCAATACCTTTTACTGGAATTAGCACCTGGGAAAATACTCGATTCCCAAACAGCAAAGGAGAACAGCGAGACAATCATTAACGTCTATAGCACTATTGAATCTGCGCCGAACCAGCAAAAACCTATTTTTCAGTCCCTACTGCACATCTGGCTGGCTGGGGGTCAAATCAGTTGGCAGCAGCTTCATGTGGGAATAACTCCCAGACGGGTGGAGTTACCAACCTATCCTTTCCAGCGTCGGCGTTATTGGTATGAACCAGGCCAAACTGTGAGAGTTGCTACGCAACCAGCACCGATTTTTAAGCAACTACCACCGACACCATTAAAAAAGAAAAAGAATTTGGCGGAATGGTTTTATGTACCGCAGTGGCGACGGACACTGCCACTTTTACCATTTAGTTCTTTGAATTTAACTGGTTCTCAAAATAGCTGGCTTTTATTTTTGGATGAGTGCGGTGTTGGTCAAAAATTTGCCCAGTATTTGCAAAGTTTGGGAATTAACGTATTTACTGTGAGCCACAGTACCAGTTTTCAAGTTTTATCGGAGCGGGAATATACCATAAATTCCACTACAGCAGAACATTACGGACTGCTATTGGATGATTTGGCTCAACGTCATCAAATGCCCAGCTATATCTTAAACTTCTGGTTTGTGACATCGCTAAGTGATGAGCTTGCTCCCGAAACTGGCTTCGAGATGCTATTGTTTTTAGCACAAGCGTTAGGTAAGTGCGATCGCTCTTTCACCACACACTTAACAATCGTCTCCACAAACCTCCACGCAATTGAGCCAAGCGATCGCATTTGTCCTGCCAAAGCTACTCTACTTGGGCCTTGTCGCGTTATTCCACTTGAATATGCCAATATCACTTGTCGCAGTATTGACATTGAATTGCCGCAAAATGCCACAGAAACATCACGATTGCTAGATAGTTTGTTCTATGAGTCCACTGCATTGAATGAGGAACCAATAATCGCTTATCGGGGAGAAACCCGTCTGATTCTGGAGTATGAACAAAAACACTTAACCCCTGATGATGGCAACGAAAATATTCCCTTGCAAAATCATGGAGTTTATGTAATCGCTGGCGGACTTGGTGGCGTGGGTTTATCTTTAGCAACTTTTTTGGCTGAAGAATACGCAGCGAAAATTGCACTGATTACGCGATCGCCATTTCCATCACGAGAATCTTGGCATGACCTCTTGACTCAATCGCATATATGTGATTTTCGCACTTATCTAGAAAATTTATATGATGCTGAGTCAGTATGGTCAGAAAAACTGGCGATCGCATCTCTGGCTGATTACCCCGGTTTAGAATCAGGGCTACGAGAATTGTGTTGTTGCTATGCCCTTGATTACCTCAAGGGAGCGCTGAGAAAATCAAAGACGGTAACAGGTATAGATACCCAAAAACTTTTAGAATGTCTTGAGTTATTGCCCTCAATGGTGCGATTCGTCGATTTTATGATCGACTTACTGCAAGAGCAAGAAGTACTAATTAAACAAAATAGGCGACTTCATTTTGGGCCCAATTTTAACCAATTACAAGATTCTTCTCGTTTGAGTGCCTCACTACGTGCTAACTACCCAGCATTCACTGGCATTATTGATGTTTTGGAACGTGCTGCTACAAATTACCATGAGGCTCTCTCAGGTAAAATTCCGGCAATTAGTGTGTTGTATCCAGAAGGTCGCTCTGATTTTCTGGAACAAGCTACAAAAAACACTTTAGAGTATAGTCAGGAGCCGATCTATCGCCGGGTATTAGCCGAATTAGTGCGGATCTTGGCACAGCAGCAGGAGAAACGCCCTCTACGGATTTTGGAAGTCGGTGCTGGTAGCGGGTTATTAACACAAGTTGTTGCTGAGGAACTTTCTCAACTAACTTCCCAAAAGGTCGAGTATTGGGTAACTGATATTAGCCCCAGCTTTATGGAACAGCTTCAGCATCGGATTGCAGACAATGGTTTTGACTTCATCCAAACAAGGGTATTCGATATTTCCAGAGATCCGGTAACTCAAGGTTATGCTCCTGGCAGCTTTGATGTTATTTTGGCACTCAACGTTGTTCACGCAACACCAAACATTGAAAACACACTATTTAACCTGCGATCGCTTTTAGCTCCTAACGGAATTCTGGCACTGATTGAAGCCACGAAAATGCCCCCTTGGGTTGATATGATCTGGGGATTATCTAAGGGCTGGTGGCAGTTTGAGGACACTCATTTACGTAGCCGGTCGCCCCTTTTAAGTCAGCACAATTGGGAAAAGCTGTTGACAGAACAGGGTTTCACAACCGTTGAGAGCTTACCGGCTAATGCTGAGATGCAAAGTACTACCGATACAGCTTTAATTATTGCTCAAGTCAGCAGTGAGCGAGTTGCAGCCTCACCTAGTTGGCATAGTGAAGCCAATCCCCAAGAATTAACACAACATCGAATTCGCCGGATTCAGGAAATCGAACTCCGGGGGGGAGAGGTGGAAATTTATCACTGTGATATTTGCGATCGCGATGCACTATCGGCAACAATTGGCGATGTTGAGCAACGTTTTGGTACAATTAATGGTGTCATCCAATCCGCTATGGTACTCGATGACGGATTAATGCAGCTAGAAACCTCTCAGAAAGCGATGGAGGTGCTGCGTCCAAAGATCCAAGGTACGCAATTACTGTTTGAATTAACTGACAATCCCCAGCGGCGCTTTTTTGCTATTAGTTCTTCTCTAGCTTCCACTCTTGGACTCCACGCCCAGGCAGATTATTGTGCTGCCAATGCTTTCCAAGATGCTTTTGCTCACAAGATGAATGCTGAGTCCGAGTCTTTTGTCTGTTCTATCAATTGGGGCAATTGGAGTGATGCTGGCGCGGCAATGCGTCTGCTTATGGACAAGTCTTCTGCTGCACCGCGACTACATTGGGTTCCTCATCCCCTGTTCGATCATTGTGTAGAGACTATTTCAGGTAGAAGAGTTTATCACGCTCGCTTGTCAGTACAACGACATTGGATTGTGAACGAACATCGGCTTGACGAGCGTCCGCTAGTTCCAGGTACAGCCTTCCTAGAATTGGCTAGGGCAGCTTATCAACATTGGCACCCAAGTCAGGCGATAGAATTGCGCGATGTCTTGTTCCTAAATACGTTAGAGGTGGATGAATCCCAGGAGCGTGAAGTGCGTGTTGTTCTAGAAGACAGAGGAGATTACTGCAACTTTACTATTCTTAGCCAAGATGATGCGTCCTACTGGTATGAAAATGCACGAGGCGAAATTGCCCTACTCAAAGAGTATCAACCAAAACTCTACGATATTCAAGCCTTAAGGCGTGCTTGTCAGGAGAAAAGAGCATCTGATACGGGACTGACAAGTGCCAGAGATAACATGAAGCATTACGGCCCTGTTAGTGTTGGGCCACGTTGGTATAAGGCGATCGCAGATAGATATTTCGGTCAAAATCAGGCTATGGCTGAGTTGACTTTATCAGAAGATAATAGTGATGATTTATACCATTATAAGTTGCACCCCGCCTTGCTTGATGTCGCCACCAGTTTTGCGATCGCTGCCAAAGATTTCTACTTTCCCTTTAGTTATCAAAAGTTGCGGCTTTACGGGTCACTACCATCAAAGATAGTAGCTTATGCACGCTATCTCGATGACGGCCGCTCAGGTAAAGAAACCATTTCTTTCGATATTCTGTTACTAGATGAAGCTGGTTACGAATGTGCCTTGATAGAAGGCTTTATGCTCAAGAGCAGCCCTGAACGCTCCACCAATAAAGCTATTAGTCCAGTTGCATCCCCTGATCTACATCCGGAATTACAGCAGGGGATGACTTCCCTAGAGGGAGCCAAAGCCTTCCGTCGGATACTGAAACAATCGTCATCCCAAGTGTTGGTTTCTACTCAAGATTTTGCCAGTGTCCAGGCTGAAAACAAAACTATGAGGGTATTACGCTTCAAGGAAAATGCCTTGCCCTTATTACGAGAGTGGACAACAAATCATGTAAACTCTCAACCCCACTCTATTACAATCAACAATTCTTGGAGCGATTATCGTCAAGGATTAACTTCTCCATTATCAGAGGAAATGACAGCCCTAGTAAACATTTTTCGAGAGGTCTTACGCATACAAGAAATCAAAACCAGTGACGATTTTTTCAATCTTAATGGAGATTCATTACAAGCGATTCTGGTGACTTCTCGCATCAGAGAGATATTTGGTGTAGAACTAGGTACAGATGCACTTTTTGATTGCCCCACTCCGGAGGAACTTCTGCAATCTATCAAGCAAAAACTAGTCGTAGTTAAATAAAAGTACTGCTATATGAAGATGTTCGGACTTGTACGAAGTAGCAATTAGAAAATAAAATTAAACATCTGTTTATTTTTGACATCCCCAGGAATTAAACATTGAAAATCGATATAAATATATGTTCAGCAATAAAAAAGTTTATTTAACAGCGCCATCATACGAATTAGGCAATCTTAAAGATATCGAAACTTTAGATGAGCTTAAAGAAGATAATCAAATTTTAGAAACCCTGTTAAAATTCGGATTAAAAAAATATGCTAAAAGTCACTTACCACCACTAGTTATGGCTAAACAAACTGCAAAGTATACTTTAGAAAAAGTAAGTATAACTAGAAAAGAAATTGATGTTTTAATCTATGCCACTAGCAGTTTTTGGGATTCTAGATTTTATGATGGTAAGGAAGTCAGTCGTTTAAGTTATGAACTAGGTTTAGAGAATGCATACCCAATTGGTGTTTTTCTTTCTGAATGTGGAAACATACACACTGCCATACGTACTGCTGCTAGCTTAATCCAAGCTGGAGAATGTAGAAATATTTTAGTCGTGACTACAGATCAAACTCAGGAAGGCGGAACAAGAATAATTCCACCAAATATTTCTATAGCAAGTGACGCAGCAGCAAGTTGCATTGTTAGTGCGGAAAAAGGAGACTTTGAAATCATCCATATAACTCAACACACTAATGCAGCAATGAGTGAACTAGATATAAATGAGAAAAGTGAAGAGTATATGTATGCGGTAACAGAAGGTATCAAGCAAACTTTGTGGAAAGCAATGAAATTCATCGAAAAAGAACCAAGAGATTTTCAGCAATTAATTACTAATAACTATAGTTTATTATTGTCAAAAACTATTAGTGACTTAGGAGGCTTTGACTTTGAGCAA
The DNA here is from genome assembly GCF_014904695.1 of Nostoc sp. MG11. Lineage (GTDB taxonomy): Bacteria > Cyanobacteriota > Cyanobacteriia > Cyanobacteriales > Nostocaceae > Komarekiella. The sequence continues at coordinate 33,896 of NZ_JACXXN010000046.1, forward strand.
GTTTACACCGAAAACATAGCAAGATTTGCTCATGCTTTAGCATCTGATAATTTAATAAACTTATGTGATTTATTCAATAACAATTATTTAAATTCACAGGATTTGCTTCTTCTATTAGGAACAGGATCAAATATGTGGGGAGCTACAATTTTAAGTAAATTATAAAGAAAAATATGGTTACTTAACAGTTATATTTAGCTAATTTTTTTCGCCTTTACTTAAATAGTTAGCAAAGCAAGATAAATTTATTCCAAACGAGCTTAAATATATGAAACAACGCTTTCCATTTACGTCATTTCCTAATGGTTGGTTCCGTATTGCCTACAGTCATGAATTACCACTTGAAGGTGTTAAACCACTTTCTTATTTTGGAAAAAACTTAGTACTATTCCGCACTAAACAAGGATCTCCCCATGTACTTGATGCCTACTGTCCTCATTTAGGAGCAAACTTGGGTTACGGTGGACGTGTTGAAGGTGAAACTATTAAATGTCCGTTTCACGGGTGGTGTTTTAATAAGTATGGAAAATGTACAGATGTACCTTATGCAAATAGAAGTTTACCTAATGTACAGATTCCGACTTGGCACGTTAGAGAAATTAACGGCTTGATTTTTTTATACTACCATGCTCAAGGAGAAGCTCCAACGTGGGAATTACCCCAGATACCTGAATTAACTTCTCGAGAATGGACTCAGTTAAAACAAGGTAGCCAGTGCCAAATTAATTCTCATGTTCAAGAACTACATGAACAAGTTGTAGATATTGCTCATTTTCCAACAGTGCATTCCGATCACTCTACTAAAAGTCAAGGTTCAGAGATAGATGGTTCGATTTGGAAACAATATCTTCTTTCACAACAAGCTCTTAAAATTGCAACATTAAACTTGCAGATAGAAACTAAAATCGAAATAATTCTCTATGGCTTGGGATATAGTTTACAAAGATATTGTATTAGTGGAATCGGTAAGCTAGAATTCATTCTCTTATTTTTGACAACACCAGTGAATGAAGAGGAGCTTGAGATACATATGCTTATTAGTATTAAGAGCTTGTTTAGTAAAACCATAACCTCAGCTTTGACACCATTGCTGGTCAAGACCTTAGAAAATGAAGTGAAAAAAGACTTCCCCATCTGGAAAAACAAACTTTACCGCACTCATCCAATTCTCTGTGAGGGTGATGGTGAAATTATGAGATATCGTTATTGGGCTAGCCAGTTTTATTCCGAACTTATTGAAATTTCTAGGGGGAGCAACACGATTTTGTGAGGTTAGACAAAGGGACTTCTAGAGAATAAAATATACCAGCAATAAAAAATATTATCCCTAACTGTCTAATTAGTATACAAAGCAGATAAGCTAGAGAAAGCAGCTACTAGCAGTAAAAATTAGTGATAGCCAAGTTGCCTCGCCATCGCCCA
>NZ_JACXXN010000047.1 GCF_014904695.1 Nostoc sp. MG11
TGCTGAATAATCTGGTAAGACTTGCTGCTCAACAGAAACAGCTTCTTGTGCAGGTACGGCAACTCCACCATTACGCTCATCTATTAAACCCTTTATTTGAGCGATCGCTTGAGCTAATTCCTGTCTAATCACCTGTTTTATGTCTTCCCCATCAGGTGTAGACGCAGTTAACGCATTTACTTCCTGTTTAACTATCTCCTTAATCTCATCACCATTAAATAACGCTAGCCTAGCTTTTGACTGACCCAGGATTCCCTGGAGCAATCTTGTCGCTGTGTGATTTAATGACTCATTTTCGGAAATCTGCATTGCCGATAAAGCTTTGATTTCTGCATCAGTTAGCTGAATCGAAATTGTTATCTTAGTCATACTTTTAACACCTGTAAATATTAATCTCACGCATTGCTAGCTTTGGGTTTCACCGTTTGCATACAGTTTCTTTGACAGGACTTTGATTGCTTGTCACGAATGCTGTATAAATAACTTATCAATGGCCAAATTATTAAACTTTGCCCTATGAGCAACTTTTATCCTTTATTCTTTAATCTAACTTCAAATCAACAAGTTGCCATTACTTCAATTCTAACGCACCCTTAGCTGATGTATATGTCCAAAATGGGGGTACATCTGCCCCCATTTTCACTTTTGGCTTTGAAATGCTGTTCTACCTCCGCTACCCTTGCAATTTCACATTCCACAAAGTGTAGACTTCTTGGCATTTGTGGGGGTAATGGTAAGGGGTAAAGGGATGAAATTTTCCTTTCCCCTTTAACATGCAAACATGCATCCCAACGTCTTGGCATTTGTTACTTTTCCAAGATGTCTTGTGCCGCTCTAAAATTGACAAATCTCTGATTACAAAAATATGATTCTTGAATCTGAAGAGTTCAGAGTTAGTGGAAATAATTAATATTAATACCTGACTTTATAATTGCCTACTTTTTAGACTGCTCACAAGTCGTTAAAACTAGAACTTACTTGTTCGGTTCGCTGCACTGACTTGTGACAGTGCAGTAGGGAGAGATTAGAGTTGGCTACGGACACTCAACTTCGACAGCAAAAGAAATTATTGGTACAAATGTATTATAGATTATGGTCAGCTAAACTATGCACCTTTTGTGGTTTCGTCGAGATTTGCGTTTAACTGATAACGAAATTGTCACACTAGCATCTGATAATGGTGCAGCAGTAAAGCCATTCTTCATTATTGACCCTTGGTTTTATACCTGGGCTGATGTCGGAACTGCTAGAGTCCGGTTCTTGTTTGAGTCCTTGGAAAATCTCAACTCAAATCTCCAAAAGTTAGGTAGTCGGCTGTATTTATTTGAAGGTAATTCTACAGACATCGTGCAAGAGTTGACTAGGCAGTTAATCATTGCAGGATATAAACCCAAACTTTTCTTTAACCGTGATGTGCAGGTAGAGTACGGTATCAGCCGGGATAAAACTATAGTTGATTTCTACAAACAGTTAAACCTTGATTACCACATTGGACTAAACAACTTTCTGCAATCAGCAGAGCAACGTGACGAATGGTTTAACGAATACTACACCTATCAAAGACAATCCCAGTATAAAACACCAGCAACTATTAATACGCCTCAAATCACACTCAATCTACCAGAGCTAACATTTTTAGAACTCAAACAAAAATACCAGAGCTTTTGGGCAGTCGAGAAAGTTTACTTTCCAGGGGGTGAAACACAAGCACAAGCTCAACTGGACTCATTTCTCAAAAAAAGATATTCTGGCTACCATTGGAAACTTTCTCGCCCAATGCTCTCACAGCTTGGTGCTACATCTCATTTATCACCACACCTGACTTTTGGGACTATTTCAACTCGTACTGTTTACCAAAGCACTAAAGCTAGAGCAGAAGAATTAAAAGCTCAACCTAAAGCAGAATTCTCTCTCAAAACATTTCGAGACCGTTTGCGTTGGCATGATAGTTTTACTGCACGACTGTATTTTCATCCAGAAATTGCTTATACTAACCGCTACAGAGAGTTTGATAAATTATATACACCAGAAACATTATCAGGAGAAAAACAAGAATTATTTCAAGCATGGCTTGAAGGAATGACAGGTTTTCCATTAGTTGATACCAGTATGCGGCAACTCAAAACAATGGGTTGGATGAATTTCCGAATGCGGGCAATGTGTGCCACCTTTTTAACTATCAATTGTGGGATTTCATGGCATCACGGAGCTAAACACTACATGAACTATTTAGTAGATGGAGATTTAGCAATTAATAATTGGCAATGGCAGATGCAGGCTGGTGTAACTAATCCACTTAGCGATATTTTTCGCATCTATAACCCGTCAAAGAATATTGCCGAAAAAGACCCCCAAGGTGACTTTATTTACCACTGGATACCGGAACTGCGGGGCTACAGTTTACCAGAGATTGAGCAGGAGAAATACATCGACGCTAGTAGCTATCCTAAAGCAATTCTAGATTGGTCAAAGACGCGTAAAGTTAATGGCAAAGTTGTTTCTGACTTACGAAAGCAAACTAAACAGCGATTATTAAGCCAAGGTGGAGATGAATACCATAGTGCGAACGCTGCTAAAGTAACAGTTGAGAAATACTGGCAGCATAAAGACAGAGAGTACAAAGAATATCAACAAAAGCTTGCCGAACTACAAGAGTAGAAAGGTATTTTTCAAATACTGCTCTAACTAACAAGCATCAATATGCAATTTTGATACAGGGACGACGGATGAGGTTGTTGTTTTGTTGAAAGCTATTTTGATTTTCGTGGCGACTTGGGTGGTGTGCGATGTGCGCCAAAGTATTTCTCACTACGATAGCGCAGCCATACCCGCAATTGTTGCGGGATCTGCTGTTTTTGTTCTTTGGTGAGTGTGTTGTAAAGGGCTAATGCTCGCTCACGCTCACCCCGACAAGCAGCGTTGTTGTGAGCATCCCAATAGCTACGGGCTACTCGAATCCGCCGACAGACTTCCTTAATCAGTGCATCTCCTGTAAGTGGGATGTTCTGCTTTTTCATAGTCAGATGCCCTAGATTTCTAATGTTATCGTAACGAATTTTGTTCTGCCTCCCTAGCAATTCTGCTACTGACAAACTCTTTCCCAGTTTTGTATTTCCCCTCACTCCAAGCCGAGGCAACCCGATCAGCCTCGTTTCGATTGTTATGGGTAGTAATAGATTGAATGTCATTACCAGTAAATGATATCCATGTCTGCCAAAGAAGAGTAACTGGATGTTGTGCAATCTCTGTGGTCGGTTCATTGTCCTCAAGCACTGATTTTTTCTTGGGGCGACCAAATCCTTTAAACATCGCTTTCTTTAGTAAACACTATTTCAAAATGCCCAAAATAAACACTGCGATCACGCTTGTGTAACATCTGCAATTCAACGCTCACGTTACCCCTGCCATTGCCATATCCTGTCTTGATAACATCGAGCGCTACAGCGGGAGCAGTGATTGGATTGCTGGTAGCAAAGCAATGCATCTATGGTGCTACTTTTTCTTTAAACAGCTTCCCAGCAGAAAACGCAGGCACTTTGGTAGCTGGGATAGTCATTGGCTCATTCGTTTTGGGATTACGCCCCTCGCGCTCGGAGCGATCGCGTCGCTCGAATGACCCAAAACCAATGAGCGTTACCTTATCCCCATTCGCTACAGCCTCAGTCACAACTGACAAAAAAGCACTAATTACTTCTTCAGCTTGCTTTTTTGTGATGTTGGTCTTTGCTGCTACAGCATCCACTAATTCACCTTTGTTCATAAATTACCCTGAAGCATTATAAATAAAGGAAATTTAGCATCACTAACTCCGATCTGGAAAGAGAAAAAGGAATAAATATCCAGCAAAACATGAAAATTAACAATGCAGAACTACTGCTGCATCCTTGCTCTATCCTCAAATTTCCTTACTCAGCACCCCACCACGACATCTGCCCAACGTTATGAATGCTACCTATACTGTGGCAGTGCTTGGGATTGCTTTGCGGTTACTTTCGAGCGAATAGTTTTACTTGGAGCAACGCTCCAAAGTGAAGTGGCTTGGCTGAGGAGCTGGGGAAGCAAATACAATCAATGCCAAATAAAAATGCGTGTATTTCTTACCCAGCAATAATTTGAGGTATTCAGATAATTTAATAATTACTTTAGAGTTCAACAAGAGTGCAAAATCTTATCATTTGCTATTTTGTCACACTCGGATCATAGTAAAGATGTTGATTAAATTCAATTAATATTCAAAGTCAAGAGTGCCATGTCACAAGAAAAGTTTTTTGACGAAGCTCTAGAGGCGCTATATAAAGCCGCGAAGGCATCTGCCAATTTTGTCGAGGCGGCATTAACCTCAAAAGATAGGGATTTTGACTCAGCTTATAAAGAGCGTTTAAAAGTGGCGCTTTCGGTATTGAAAATTACATGGTCTAATGAAGACGAAGATGACGAAGACGACGAATTACCCCACACACTAAGTAACAATTAGAGGACTTATACCAATTTTGTATAAAGATGCATATAGTATCCCCTTGTACTTCCCTTATCAAACTACCCATTATAAGTCCCAGTAGAAGCTCTTTAGTCCGTATCTCTCTCTTTGCACCGTCTTGGCAAAACTCATCTTTTAGTAAAGATAGTGCAACAGCTTAACCCAATGTTTAATTGCACACAACTAGTCATTAAATTTCTGCCATTACATTTACTCAAATATAACAGCATATATGTAGAGCGACAATCTGCTACTTAGTTCTATTTACACGCACTGTAGTCTCTCATAACTTGAGAGATTACAGTGCGTGTGATAAATTTTACTGCCTATCTAGTTAAAAGAGTAAGCCATGAATTGGAAACCCCGTCTTCTCATTAAGCCAATAGCTTTGTACTTAGTAGTTCCTTTCTCTTTGCTCCTGGCAGTAGTCGAACCGCTTGCTAGTAGTGCTAACCAACAATCAAAGCAAACAGGCAAACACTATTGGTACTCACTACCTTTAGGAAAACCTAATTTGAGGGAATCACGGGTATCAAATCAGATAGTACGTGGCGTTACCCACACAGTTATTATTAGAGGGGAGCAATCAGACCGTGATGTGTATACAGTCGATGTAACATTTCAAGCTACCGAACAAGCAGCTCAAACTGCGGCTAAATTGTTGAAAGCTCAGGGATACCAGCCTTACATAAAACCAATATTACAACGAGCGCCTGATGATCCTGAATCTGGTTTACTCGGTTATTTAGTCCGTGTTGGTGCTTTTAATACTGAAGCTCTTGCTATTAATTTACGAGATCATCTGGCAACTGCTGGATATTCAGGACTGCGAGTTGTGAATACAGCAGAAGACGGCGACTACACAACTGGTCCTTGGGTTGTGAATGTACTTGAAATAGATCTCCATCAGCCTCATTTAAAGATTATTCCGGCACTCGCTAGTGGAATTGTTCCTGATAATGAACGTTTGACGCAACTTTCTACTAGAACATCAGCTTTAGCGGCAGTGAATGGCGGATATTTTGTTATTGGAGCAAACTATGGTACTCCAGGGGACTTAGCAGGTATTTCTATTATTGACGGTAAACTGGTCAGCGAAGCAGTTAATGGTAGAACAAGCCTAATCCTTCCTGACAGTCTTGGTCGAGATGCTCGTATAGCTGCTCTTACCTCTAAAATTGTAGCCACTGCAAACAATGGTGTAACAAGAGAAATAGATGGATTAAACCGCAAGCCTGGATTAATTCGGGGTTGCGGTGGTGTAGGTGGAGACATTCCTACGGAAAAGCCCAAACATGATTTTACTTGCACAGATAGCAGTGAACTGATTCAATTTACACCTATTTTTGGGCAAACCACAGACTCAGGAGAAGGTGCAGAAGCTGTACTTGATATGTCAGGTCAAGTCATTGAGTTTCGACAACAACGAGGAGGACAGATTCCTCGTAATGGCTCAGTGTTATCAGCCACGGGTGATGCTGTTGAGTGGTTACGCAATTATGCACAACTAGGCTCAAAGATTGATATTCAGACTCGTATTTTGGCTAATGGATGGGAAGTGTCAAGAAGAGATGAGAAGCTAGGAGTTATCAATGGCGGCCCAAGATTACTACGCAACGGCAAAATAGATATTACTGCTTATGCAGAAGGATTTCACTGGCGGGAGAATCCTGAGTTTTACTATAGGTTTGGGGTAAGGCGTAATCCTCGTACACTAGCTGGAATTACACCACAAGGAAAACTGCTTTTGGTCACAGTTGATGGTCGTCAGCCAACAAGGAGTGTGGGTGCGAGTTTTGAAGAAAGTGCTCTGATTATGCGTTCACTTGAAGCAACCGATGCTCTTAACCTCGATGGCGGTGGCTCCACAACCATAACTATCAACCAGCAGCTTATTAACCGTCCGTCTGATTCTACTGGAGAGCGGGCTATTGCTGACGCTATTGTTATCCAAAATAGAATTGATACTCCCAGACATTGAACAGAGATCTTGATTGGTCTTCCTCTATTTTTCTTGGTTTTCCAATCTTATTCCACATTTTCTAGACAGTTCTTGGGGTAAAGAACTATTTACAGTATTTTTGGAGAAGAAAGACAGCTAGTTCAAAACTATTAGATTGAGTTTGCACTGCATAAGCTTCTTTCTCTAAATCTTGACGATGAACATCGGCATAGCGTAGAAAAAACGGTCGGGCATAATTGCTAGGCTGAATGTCTAAACCTAAAGGTTTTATTTTCCCTTTTCCTGCACATACCTGTGCAGCATGAACAGCTTCATGAATTATAGTCTGAGTTCCAATGTGTAACTCAAACACTACTGGATTAATCCAAATTTTTCTATCAGCTTCTCTTAATAAGGCATAAGCTCCTCGCTTTGGTGGTAACTCAATTACTACTTGAAACCCAAATTTTTCCAATTGATTTTTTAAATTGAGAAATTTTGGTTCAGGATTAGGTATTTGAGAAAACAGAAATAGAGAATTTAATATTAAAAACTTATTCATAGAGTTGGCGTTGGTTGAGTATAAAGTTATTGCTATTCGAAGCAGATTATTGGAAATTAAATTATGATTTCAGTCTCTAAAACACTCAACAGCTTCTCTTCCATAACAGTAAGATAGGGACGATTCAGCTTTCCCAACGACTGCAACAGATTTTTAACTGTCTCCTCCAACGAATCGGAATACACTCGACTAATGCGAGCGCTAATCTGCTGCATCTGCTCACATTCCCCAGCCAGGTAATCGTATGATTTCAGATGCTGCAACCCAATGGTGTACTCGCCATCCCAAAGTTTTACAGTGCAACTGAAATCGTTCACTGCGCTGATAATAGCCCAACACCCACCCTTTCCTCTCAGTTCCGGGTTATCCTTTGCAAGAATTTGGCAGACTTCACAAATTTGGTAAGTATTGGGGACTTTGGTTCTCTCTATTATGCGCTGCACCACATCTTTGACGATCCTACCAGTGGGCACTTTCCCGCCAGCTTGTTCCACCGCCTGTTGCCATACCTCTTGCTGCTGTTGGGGTTCGAGCTTGGTCATGGGTCGAACTTGCCCCTCTGCTGTCGGCAGAATGTCCACAATTTGTGGACATTTGTGCAGGTTATCCACAACAGTAGCCGCATCAATTATTTGATAGGAGCGAGAACGGTTGTAGCCAAATCTATCTTTACAGTATTCTTCAAAAGTCTTGTGCGTGGATCTGTACAATCTGCGATCACGTAACTCGGTCAGCGCCTTTCCTGCCTCATAAAAAGCTCTTTCCACACGCCGCTCCAAGTGCAGCCGATCGCGCTGTTCTTCCTCACTCAGTTCTGGTACTTCAACAGCAGACACATCGATGGTTACAAAATCCTGATTGTCTTGGGGCGATACATCTGGATTGTCTGAGTTAGCTGCTGAAGTTGAATTGGTAGATGCGGTAGAGGTGGATTTGTTGCGCTTACGAGGTGGTGGTTTGGTCATGATTCCACCTCCAAGCTTACAGCGCTTGAACAGATATTGAGTTGTGCCATGATGAGTGTATAACTATATTCAAATTTCTTCCCCAAACCTTTGCTGAGGTTGGGGTTTTTTATTGAAAGTTTGTTGCTATGGTAAAACAGCCTAAAATTTACCATGCAGATGAAAACTCAAGAAAACAAACGCAACTTCAGTTGGCAGCGTGTTGGGTTAGCTATGGCTTTCGGTGCATTAGCTGTCATACTTGCTGGAATTGCTATTGACCGTTGGCGTGTTAGAAACGGATATGCGCGAGATTTTCGCCCAACGGAGAACAGAAAATACTTTATGGTGATGATTGCTGGAAATAGAAGTTATTAAACGATGTGGACAGATGATGAATAACCAACCCAATCAAACAAGCTACACGTCACAAGAAATGCCATGTCCTATCTGTGGTTCCCAGAACTTTGTTTGGGGTCGTACTGTTGGAGAATCAGCAAGTCAGTGGGTATATTTCCGGGCTGATGAAGCTAGCTGGGGAGAAGGTGAAAAGCTACAGGCGCGTAAATGCCTCGATTGTAGCAATGTTCAGCTATTTACCTGATTAATTGATTGGCCGATGAGCAGCTTACAGTAGTGATCGTGAATGGCTTGATGCAATCCGGTGTGGGCATTTGTTGCACCGTTAATTGCTGTTTGTATAACTTGTGGGTCTGTCATGCTCACAAATTTTTTATGAGCATTTGTCTTTGAAATTGCTGGAGACATCGCTTCTTACTAGACTCAGCTAAACTTCCTGTAATTCCTGAACAACTTGAATTTCTAGCATTGGCTCTAATGCGGTAGCTACTGGGGAGTATCGGCAGTAGCAAATAACCACAGCCTCAAAAGCATGATTAGGGATTTCTGGGGCATATTCCTCAACTTGAACTACTTCCCAATCCCCGATTCTGCTGTGGGTACTGGCATCAGGAAACTGTTTATCAGCAAACTTAGCAACTTGGTGATATTCCCTTAGTCTGTATCCTGGCTCAGATTAATTATCCCTAAATCACCAAAGTATAGCCTCATTTTCTTGAAGTTGTTCCAGAAAAACGGGTATGTAGCCGTCAACCTTGGCATATCCACACAACACCACTCCTAAAACTATGAAAAAATCAGTGTGGCTGGGAAATCTAGAATTAGCATTGACAGGAATCGCTTTTTCATAGCCCAATTCCGGTAGAGAACGGCTAACCCAAAGTGCATTATCTTTCCAAAAGTATGGTAAAACTTCTGGCGGATACCAGTCGCCTTCGTCATCATGACTTTCTTTACAAACAGATATACCACCAGCAAAGATATGATACGGCAGTTTTTTACTGGCTGCTGTTGCAGACATGATTAATTCTCCGTAGAGCAAGGGGAATTTCCAGAGCTTTTAAAGTATATTTTTCTTAATTTTACTGATTGAGAAATATTAATTGTTATTTTTTTACACCACAGAAGACTTGTCTTTTCAAACCATCACTTACATATTATTTGAGTTTAAGGGCTGGACTGGTAAAATTGCATCAATCTCAATCAAGGTAACTTTAGCATTTTCAACCACCAGATTTCCCATTAGTGTATCCTGCATAGCTTCAAACTTAGATTCGGCTTTTCCAATCCGTTCATAATGCAGAATCACATGGTAACGTTTTTGTATTGGTTCTCCAGATTCAGAACGCTCAACTGTTTGCCAATCTTTGTTTTGATGCTCCTCGGCAATCTGACGATATTTACTGGCTAATTGTTCTAATGCAATGGCTATGGCGTGTTCTTCGCTTTGCCCACAGCAATGAATTTCATCTGGAGGCTGGTTAAGAGAAGACGACATCTGACAAACATACTGTTCATTATCGTCAGCTTGTACGCTAATTGTAATTGTTCCGGTAATTGAAGTCATAACAGTTAAGATTGTAGTTTCTCATATTACACAAGCCCCGCAACATGAAACTATTATAGGTAACTTATTTGCAGCAGATTCCGACTGAGAAGTGAAGGTAAAAGTTTTAGCCACAGAATGCCTCGGCATAATTGTACTGTTACAATCAACCCAGATAATACGCACCATTGGTGAGTTATGGAACGAGTAACACTACCAGATATTCTAACTCTTGAAGAGGCCTCAGCATACTTAAGACTACCCCCTCAAACAGTTGTGCATCAAACAATGCTTGGGAATATCCCAGGTCGCAAAATTGAAAATGACTGGAGATTTTTGAAAGTGGCTATTGACGACTGGCTACGTTCAAAAAGTGGTCGGGCTGTTCTACTTCAACAAGCAGGCGCTTTAATAGATGATCATACTCTCTCAGATTTGAGAGCAAAAATTTACCAGGATAGGGAGCGTTCTGAAGTCGATGGGGAGTCTGTCGATTAATGTATTTGCTTGATACCGACACCCTCACTCATCTTTATGCTGGACAGCCAAATGTAATTGAGCGATTAAGGTCTTTAGATGATCCAGACGTTGGTATTACCATTATTACGAAAGGTGAAGTTTTACGTGGACGGATTGACTACCTACTCAAAGCTCAGACGGGTGCAGATTTACTTAAAGCACAGTCGCTTTTGTTTCGTAGCGAAGAACTGCTCAATCAACTTTTAATCGTCCCAGTTAGTCAGGCAGCATCCGAACAGTTTGAACGACTGCGTATCATCCCCAAGCTACAAAAAATAGGACGAGCCGATTTGTTGATTGCTAGTATTGCTTTGGCAAATCAAGCTACATTAGTCACGCGAAACCTTCGCCATTTTAGAAAGATTCCTGGTATCCAGGTTGTAAATTGGGTTGACTCATAGCGATCGCATCACGTAAATACCTGAATCTGCATAACTACAGCACCATCAACACATTCGCTCTTCTCAGCAATCTGCCGCGCTACCAGCTGCTTCGCTTCAGCAACCGAACCGTGCCGTAGTTCATGAATGGCTTGATACAGTCCTGTGTGTGCATTCGTTGCACCGTTAATTGCTGGAGAGTAAAGCTTGTGGCTGTGCTATATCACTTACTGATGAACAATGATATTATCGCGGTTAATTTCAATCAGAGAATGTTGCTCAAACAAGTTTGACAGTTGAGATAAATTCAAAGTAAATAACTCCAATAGTTCAGTATTTGTAATATTGCCTGTAGTTACCAAAAGTAATTTATAGGGTTGTCCGCTAATCAAAAAAGAATCGAGAAAATCACTATCTTTAGTTATGACAATACGCTCTTGCTGCATAGAAATAGCGTTGATTTCAACATCTGCGGTTGCGTTTTGTCGAGGTAAATCTCTAGTATGAATGGTATCTACCCCAGCCTGTTGCAGCAGCTTCACCAATCGAGTTGGTAACTGAGCATCAACTAAAAATTTCACTGTGCTACCTTATAAATACTTTTAACTTGGGTCAACCGAGTGGCAAATGCTAAAGCTGCAAAAATATCTGCTTGTTCTAAATCCTCATAATCTGCCAAAATTTCATCAGCAGTCATTCCAGAACTCAGCAATTCTAGAATCAACTCCACCGGATAACGCAGTCCACGAATACATGGCTTCCCATGACAAATTTCTGGATTGATGGTTATGCGTTGCAGCAAATTATTTTCCATGTTTAACTTTCTCACTTTTGTTTAGAACTGTAAATTTTTGAATTAGCCATTGCTTTGTTTTAGTTATCTAAATTATCTCTCAAGGAGTGAATTAGTTAGTGTATCTCCTGTGTGGGCATTACTCATCCCGGCAATGAAGATTTTTTCTCCAAAAAACTCAAAAGCTCCTCCTCAAACGCAGTCAAATGCGGTCGCTTGAGTTCTCCCAAGTGCTTCAACACAGCACGGGCAGCTTCCTCCAGGTTCTCATTCTCCTGCAACCGCATAATGCGATCACCTACGGTGGGCAGTTACGCCATCGCACATCTTCTGCATCTGCTGACATTCCAATTCCAGGTAGTTCAGTGGCTTCAGGTGGTCAATTCTGACAGTGTACTCCCCATACCAGAAAAACAAAAGATTAGCTGGTAGTATTCATGTAACATACTATAACCACATAATACCCTTATGCGAATTGAACCATACGAAGATAATCAACTTGATACCATCAAAAGTCTTTCGCTTCGGGCATGGAGTCCGGTCTTTGATTCGATTCAAAAAGCGATGGATATTGAGGTGTACCATTCATTCTACCCTGATGGTTGGCGTGTAAGCCAGCTTAATGCTGTAGAATCCGTCTGTACTACAGCAGACATGAAGGTGTGGGTTGCCATCGACTCTGATTCAACTGTGGGCTTTGTAGCCGTGAAACTCCATTCAGACAGTAGTATGGGAGAAATCTACATGATTGCCGTTGATCCAGATTCTCAACGTCAAGGCATTGGAGCCGCTCTAGTCGAGTTCGCTCTTAATTGGATGAAAGCTGCTGGTATGTCTGTTGCTATGGTCGAGACTGGAGGAGACCCTGGTCATGCACCAGCACGTTGCATCTATGAAAAGATGGGTTTCGGGTTGTTCCCAGTTGCCAGGTACTTTAAGAAGCTGTGAAGTTCACCATTCCAAACCAACCGCACAGTGTAAGATTTAACTCTTACTTCTTCTGCTCTCCTGTTTGTTACATACTTATAAATTTTTCTACCGACTTACCTATCTTCCAATAGTCAACCTTTATCCCTGATTCCTCAATTGCAAATTAGCAAGGACGATCGCACGCGATTGGTTCAAGGGGGGACAAGTGAGCTAAAGAGCCTGCTGTATAAGCTTCATAGCCCTTAAACCTCGCCGATAATATGCCTGCTTATTCCGAATGAAACCGACCAGTTCCTCGACCCATGCTTGACACTCATGCAAAGCTTCTATCCAATTAAAACCGTATGAACCATTCAGCTATTGATATGGAGATAGTGACCAAGAGATTTCTGCTGCGTGATTTCGTTGAGTTAGATAGATTGTCATTCCTAAACTATCAAGCCGATCCACGCAGTCAAATATTTTCTCAAAGGGGCGAAGCTAGTCCCGAAAATTCAGCACGTTTGTTTGAGACATTTTGCACATGGGCTTCTGAGCAGTCTCGACTTAACTACCAGCTTGCGATTGTCCAACGGCGTGAACCTTACGCGCTTGTCGGTTGCTGCGGATTACGGGGAAGGGGGTATGATGCAGGTGAAATGGAACTGGGGATTGAACTTGCACCAGACTATTGGGGGCGATATGCCTACGCTATCGAGGTTGGACGCGCCCTGCTCGACTTCGGATTTAGGGAACTCAGGCTAGACGTGATCTCTGGTTTCACAGTCAGTGCAAATGTGCGGGTCGCTCGGTTGGCAGGGTGGATGGGAGCAGAAGTAGTTACCATCCGTCCAGGTTCCACATGGATGTCCAAACGAGGTTGGAGCGAGGTCAATTGGCGAATCACAAGAGCGCAGTGGAGCAATTGCTCAAAGTAAGTTTTTGTGCTTACAAGTTGCACAATAATAGTAAGTTATTGTCGTCTCAGATATTAACCCCCAACACTTGCAATATCTTCTTAACCCCCGCTTTTTCTTGCTCCATCTGCTGAACGCGCTTCAGTAAACTGAGGATGTGATCACTCTTCCTGAGCTAGTTCTGTTATTATTTTCAGGATTGAACGTATTTCAGGATGGCCTGAACATTTTCATTTAAAGGATGAACCGCATCTATCATCAAGTGTTCTCCTTCATCATCTGCCCAAGCTTCACTTTTGTAACGCATTCGTTCTACATGGCTCCAACTAACAGTGTCATGCCAACCTGGAATACTACGCTTACGCCCTTCGACTCGCCTACGATGTAGCTCCATATCTGAGCAAATTGTTTCAATTCCATAAAATTCTGCATTATATGATTGCGCTAAATCCTGCCAGCGTTTTCTTTGCGCGGCTGTATTAGCAGGAGTGTCCAAAATAGCCGATTGTCCTAGCATTAGTTGTCTTTGAATCAGCATTGTGAGCAGTGCTTCAGCAGTCGTAATGTAAAATCCCTCCTGTTGAACACGCAACTGTGATAGCAACATTGCCCCTAATATCCAGTCCAGAGAGAATACAGGGATATACAATATCCGTGCAATTTCTTCTGACAGGGTACTTTTGCCAGTGCCAGGAATACCAGAAAATAGAATTAGCTTCATCTATTCTAGTTAGCAGAATCATAGGCTGTTCTCAGACTAGCAGGCAAAAAGCAGTAATCTCAAGAATTGCTACTCACGAAGATGTTAATAAATCTGGGTAATCTAGTTCTCATATTCCGTCTCTAAAACACTCAACAACTTCTCCTCCACCATAGTAAGATAAGGCCGATTTACCTTCCCCAACGACTGCAACAGATTTTTGACTGTCTCCTCCAACGCATCGGAATACACTCGACTGATGCGATCGCTGAGAAACTGCATCTGCTCACACTCCGCAGACAGGTAATTGTAAGATTTAAGGTGCTGCAAACCAACGGTGTACTCCCCATCCCAACTTTTGACAGTGCAACTGAACTCATTTACTTGGCTGACAATCCCCCAGCAGCCACCCTTGCCCCTAAGTTCTGGATTATCTTTGGCTAAGATTTGGCATACCTCGCCTAATTGATAGGTGTTAGGTACTTGAGTACGTTCCATTATTCGCTGCACCGCATCTTTGACGATTCTACCAGTTGGCACTTTCCCGCCAGCAAGTTCTACTGCGGTTTGCCATACCTCCCACTGTTCTTGAGGTTCTAGCTTTGTAATGGGTCGGACTTGCCCTTCACTAGTGGGCAAAATTTGTAATCTATTTGTTGTCAAATCTTCAGGCGGCAAATTTTGACAACAAATTGTTGTCAAATTCTCGTAGACATCAGCTGCTGCAATCAGATAATTTGACTTCTGGCGACTGTGACCAAAGCGATCGCGGCAATAATCTTCAAATGTGCGGTGGCTTGAACGGTAAAGTCGGCGATCGCGTAATTCTGCCAGTGCCTTACCTGCCTCAAAAAACGCTCTTTCCACACGGCGCTCTAGGTGCAAGCGATCGCGTTGTTCATCCTCGGTTAACTCTGGAACTTCAACAGCAGTAACGGAGATAGTTGCTGTAGCTGGGTTTTCTTGGTCAAAGATATCCTCTGCAGAGCTAGCCGATGGTTTATCACTATTGGATGCGGCGGAGGTGACTTTTTTACGCTCTTTAGGTGGTTTAGCCATTATTCCACCTCTTTATTTTCAGTAGCGTTTGCTTAGGTTAGTTGTAAATACATTTGAGGTTATTACAATCACTTCAAGGTAAACCACAATCATAAGTTAATTCATCTTAAGTAATAGACTGTAGAGTGAAATGTTCTAGTAAGAGCCGATTACTAAAACCACAATAAATACAAACTTTAGTCATCTTCGGCAACTCTAGTTTGAGTTTGATATCAAAGCACTCATGCTGATTTCTTTTCAAATGGAAAGATTATACTGACAGATTTTTTTATTTTCTGATCATCTGTAGATTTAGATTCATCTATGGAAGTATTTTGATCTGTGAGTGAAGTAATCTGACTTACAGGTATTTCTGAATTTCCTCCATCGTTGTCTGGAACACGAACTAGTAACTCACCTACTTCGCATTGTAATATTTTACACAACTTGTCCAGCGTATCTAAAGGTATTGACTTGGCTTGTCCATATTCAATTTTTTGAACATTAGTCAACGACATTTCTAGCCGCCTTGCAAGTTCATTTTGGGAAATCCCTCTAGCTTTTCTAATTTCTTTGAGTCTTACTTCCACAGCCATGATTTGAATGCATATAAATAGACTAACCCACTCTCAGAAGTCTATCTATTAATAGTATTTATTGTAAGCATCTGTTAAATAACCAACTGTTATCTAACAATCTATTGTATAACCCACTATTAGTTGGTAATATAAGACATAACAGAGGGCAATCGCCAGTCGTGGAAAACTTGTTGCGATCGCCCTTTGACCCTTTTACAGGAAATCTTATTATGACGCATCCAACCTACACACAGCAAGCGCTCTCCCGCTATAACCTCCCCCGCCTCAAAAGAATCGCCGCTGACCTTGGCGCAACACCCACCGGGGATAAAAGAGCAGCCGACACCTGGATCAACGCAATCCTCACCCACCAATTCGCCCAGCTTCAAAAAGTTGACGAACAAGCCACAGCCCAAGCGGTAGCCCCAGAAGAACTCAGAACAGTCGAAATATCTTTCTACGATCACGAATATTATTGCGGTGACAAGTTGATAGCCGCAATCACCCATGATGACAACGATTTTGTAACGCAACGCTGGGTAGTCATGGTGAACGGTGCGGAAATCCATCGTGCAGCTACCCCCATGCTTTGCGATCGCTACATTCGCATACATTACAAAGATGGTTCATTACCAGTGCAAGAGCAGACCACTATAGAAACACCTTGCAGCACAGGTAATGAAATCATGGCGCAGATTTTCAACGAGTGCGAGAACTGCGGCTTGGAACTGCTCGATGATGGGATTTATACCAGTGATGACGTGAAGCTGGGCGAAGTTGGTTGTACTGATGGCGTTTGGTGGGTCATCCGGGCTTCTTCAGTCCAGCAGAAGGTGGCGTGTGAGTCGGCGGAGTCGGCAGTGCGTAGGCTTAGCCCGTCGCAGACATCGCTGTCTGTAGTGAAGCCTTTGGATTGGCAAGAGCTTTTAGATAAACCGTTCGACCAACTCAGCAAACAAGAATGGCTGCTGATGATGGAATCTGAGCCAGTAAGTGAACTAGTCGCAGCGTAAGGGAAAAGTGGGCTTTTATGCCCACTACCTCAATATGACTATTTGCTTGATCACAGTATAAGCACTTCATTTCTATCTTTTTGGGAGAAAGCTCTATTCAAGCACTCCCAAAGTTTTACCAATCTCTTCATCCACCCATTCATCTATGCAACCCACAATCAGCATTCCCCACGGTTGGGATTATCCACGTTTTACCTTTGGGCAACTAACAACAAAAGGCGTTGTCGTTGGTTTGACTTACTACCAAAAAGGTACATTCCTTGCTGAAGAATTTGGCGAAGGATGGCGTTACACCATTTCACCCAATAAACACAGCGAAGAGGTAAAGCATTACTTGGAAGATGAATTTACTTTGCTATCTCCCGAAGAATTACAAGCACAAATCAAAGCAGAGATTGACTGTCACCAGAATCAAATAAAGTCTCTTGTTAAGCAGTTATCAATAGTAACAAGAGATGGGAAAGATGCCCAAGCTTGTTGATAACTATACAGAGCGTACCTCCTACAAGCTCATGCATTCACTCCTTCGCTGTGGTGGTTATGCTCCTCTGCACCGTGTTCAGTTTTCGTCAAATATTATCCAATATTTGCTGGATCAAAAGCTAGTGCAGGTGTAAAACACGGGTCACAGTTTTTTGTTGTCGGTCGTCGAGCGTAATTGAATTTAGGAGTAATAAATCATGTCTCGTCCCAATTTGTACACATTAGTTGATGCTGCAATATTTATCCTTAACGAGATTGCGGCACACCCCGATTTTCTAACACTTGAGTATTACCCAGATTTAACAATTGGTGATGCTCAAACTGCACTTTCTTGTCTGAAGCAAGAGCTAGAAGATAATCAAAAACTTGATGTTGTACCATAAATTCCTGTTTCAAACAATAGTAACATCTGAATAAGTACCATTCTTTCAATGAGATTTGAAATTAACCAAATTGTTGAAGTTGTTGATAGTAAGCCTGTTATCCTCTCTACCAATATTAGGCTTTTAACACCATCTGCTAACTTGTATTCCTTAGCTAGAGACTACATAGAAGAGTACGAAGATTACGGGTTTGTCCAACGCAATCAATATTCTGGTTACAGAATTAAGAACAACAAACGTCGTCGTTACACCATCGTTCTCATTTCTCAACAGGACAGATTAATTATCTGTTCCCAACTCAAAACAAACATTGAAAGCAAATTGTTTCCTTACTTATGGGAGACGGTAATTACCAATGTTGAAGGATTACACCACTTTTTTCAAGTCTGGAATAACAACTCAAATTGAGCATTGAGGAGCAAAACATGAGTACTGAAATTAAACTAGGACTTTGTAATCCACCCGAACCCATCTATTTATATGTCAAGAACGCAGAGTTAGGTGGGGAATCTTATCTGTGGTATCACTACGATATTGACAAAGATAAAACTATCCCTGTTACCCAAAGAGCATTAACTGGGTATTTGTCATCACTGCGATTGACAACAAAAGAATTCAAGGGGAAAGACAATATGAAATTGGATATTGTTGTCAATACCGATGAACTTTATGTTATAAGAACTGGGCTAGAAACCAACTTTGCTAAAAGCTTTCTTCTGGCTGCATCGTTAGTCCAAGACTTTGAGAAACCACTAATTATTGCTGCTACTGGTGGTGAAGAGAATACTGTTTTCTGTAATCTTTACGATGCAGTGACTAAAACCAAAATCAAAAGAGAATGGAATAAAGATGCTGATTGGGCAAGCATCATTCATGATATTCAATCTCTTTTAGGCGACACATCCTCAACTATTCCACTAACGTCAAAACTTAGCGTAGTTCCCCAACCAATCCACCCACAGGATTTGCGAGTAAAAAACATTCGCACTCTACTTGATTATCCGTTAGATTTAGTCAAAGAGTGGTTGCGATTTCAAGACGTTGAGCTTCCTAGTTCATTACCTGAAGGAAAGATTGATGAACTTATCAAAACCATGTGTTTAGCTTGGGCATCTGATAAGTGTGAGCATCCCAATCATGCAGAGTATTCATATCAAAATCTTGTTGTTGATGCAGTAGCCAATAGTACTGATGAGCTAACAGCAATTAAGACATGGATGCAACACTTGCAAACATCAAAAGCTGGGGCAATGTAACGCGTTTCTGAATATATAAGTCAGTAAAACTATCACTTCTGACTTCTATAACACTCTAATAATTACACAGGAACTACCAAGATGAGAGTCATCATTACAGTTGTTGAAAAAATCACAAGTGAAGCCCATATCGATATTCCTGATGGGCTTGATGAATCTGCTATCAAACAACACATCACTGACTTATACAACAACGGGGAAATGCTGACTGATTTGAATATCTTTCAAGTCAACTTTGAATCAATCAGCGCTCGGATTATCAAAGACCAATCTCCGAATCATTCCATATCTGCATAATTTTTTGAGAGTTGAATATGATTGTCAAAACTACAAAATGGACTGAAGCAGAACTCACAATCCTTGAGGCAAAAGCTGAACTTTATACCCCCAAACAAATTGCCTCAATTCTCAAGAGACACGGCTATTTCCGCACTCCCGATGCTATTGCTACTAAGCTTTGGAGTTTGGGTTACTCCACACGCCCATTTCTTGATAACTACAGTGCTGCTGAAATTGCTCGTATTCTTTGTGTTCATCGCACCACTGTTTCTGGTTGGGTACGGCGTGGTTGGCTCTCTACTGGTAGGCATTCTGTT
Organism: Nostoc sp. MG11; assembly: GCF_014904695.1. Taxonomy (GTDB): domain Bacteria; phylum Cyanobacteriota; class Cyanobacteriia; order Cyanobacteriales; family Nostocaceae; genus Komarekiella. The sequence continues at coordinate 19,397 of NZ_JACXXN010000047.1, forward strand.
AGATATTACCAAATTCGGAAATGGCATCTTAAACGGTTTTTTGACAACCCACCACAACATCTCAAAAAACGTATTGCCGAAATCGACCCAGAAGCCATTAACTACTTGTTGGGGAGACGTGCATCATGATTGACCAAATTAATGCACTGTATCTGTGCTGGTATCTGTCTCCACCTTGGGGTTATTGCATTCCAAGAGTTGAAGTCAATCTGCTGGAGAGAGTCTATATCTGTACTATCAAAACATTTGGCTACTGTTGTGGTATTCGCTGGGAACAAGGCCGATGGATTTATGCAGTTGTTTGCAACGAGGACATCATTTACACCACCGAACACGAGATTATCGGCACTGGTAAGATGCAACTGGCTGCTATAGAAAAACCTGCTTTTGTACTGGGCGATCGCGTCATGTTGCGTTCCGATGACGAGGGTACAAGGCAGCGTATAGTTCTGGGAACTCAACTGCTCAACAGGACTTGGTTTTACTACGTCGAGTGGATGCCCTCTGCATTAGAAGAAGTTACTACTCTTGATGACCGACTAGTTTTTGTATCCCAACTCGACTTGGTACGAGTGCTTTATTAGCGATTGCTCTGTGTCTGAAGTTTTTAAATCATTAGGACTACTATATGAGTTTCTCATTCAACCAAAGTGTTTTAATCACCAAAGATCATTCCATTCATTGCCCCAGCTTTCCCTCCTGTCGAGAAGCGACTGCAAACTTTGGTCGAGGCAATGAAGACTTTGGCTGAACTTACAGGTGGTAGGCTCAACCCTGACCTCGAACAGCATTTTCTAGACTGTGCCGCCAATCTCTTAGCTGAACATAATCGGCAATACCCAAGCCAATTTGTCAGTAAAAAGCCACGGCTAATAGTCAAAAAGTGAAACGACCGCACACAAGAGAGAGAAAGCGCGGTCGCAAGCCTCGGTATGTGGTGGATGTTTGCTTTTAGGCTAACAGTTTTTGGTTTGAACCTCACATCTAAAAGGGCATTTCTCCCTACTCTTTCTCCTCCATTTCAAAAATTACTCTCCGCAAGTAATCTCCGAGTACACAAGTAAAAATTATGTCTCAAATTGAAATTGCACAAATTATCGAACAGATAAAACAAGAGATTTCAGTAGACGCTTCGGGACGGGGTAAGGCCAGTATTAGAGCTACAGCAAGACTCGCTGGAGTTGATGCGACTGGATTAGTCAGAAGTCTCAAAACAGCCGTAGACAATTCTGGTTCTAAATTGGTTGAAAAGCTCATCCGTAAAGGGTTTGAAGGTGTAGAGATTTTAGACTGGTCGCAGTCTGGTATTCCTGATGTAGCTGTTGCTGCTATTCTCCATTACTACGGTTACGAAGCTGGTAAAAGGTGTAGTCTCCAAGCAAAACTCGCCTGTGAAGCCTTTGAAAGTGCCGGTGTTCGCGCTTGGATGCAAGATATCACGGGCTGGACTAAACCTGCCGCACCTGCCGAGACAGCAATGACCCAAATACAGTTACTCGCTGCGATCGCTAAACATTTGGCAGAACAAGAACAGCGCTTATTAGAGCAACAACAGCAACAAACTGAAGTACTTGCAAGGCTGAAAGCAGTAGAAATTGAACAAGATCGTTTCAATACTCCATGCGGTCATAAGTATAGCATTGTCGGTTTTGCTACTCTACAAGGATTAGAAATATCAGTGAAGGAAGCGAGTGCGAAGGGGAGAAGGGCCAGTGCTTTGTGTCGCAAACAAAATATCGAAATCGAGCGCATACATGACCCACGCTTTGGACGAGTTGGGCTGTACCCCGAAAGTGTGCTGATCGAAGTTTTCTGTGCCAACCAAAATTAACGAATGGAGAAAATATCATGCAACAACTTAATCTATTTCAAGAATCCTCACCAATTTTACCCGTCACCTACTACCCCGACTTCTTGACTCCTGAACAAGCAAACGAACTCTACCAACACTGCCTACAACTGGAATGGCGGCAAAACCAAATCAAAATGGTGGGGAAAATTATCCCTGTGCCTCTCCGAAGGGAGACGCTACGCGAACGCCTGGAATGCATCTATGGTGATGCAGGCTGTGATTACCTGTACTCCAACAGCGTGTTTTTGAAACCCCTGAATTGGACAGAAGCCCTGTCTAGGGTACGCGATGGGCTGCGCTCCGCCGTAGGCGATCGCATCACCGCATTGACTGGTTATAACTTCCGTATCGTCATCGGCAACCAGTACCGCACAGGGCAAGATTCGATTGGGTGGCACGCAGATAACAAGGAATCAATGGGGCTTAACCCAGCCATCGCATCTGTGAGTCTTGGTAGTGTTCGCAAGTTTCAAATCAAACCCAGGAATGGCAAATCTACTGATTTATGGTTAGAACACGGCAGCTTGCTTGTGATGCATCCTGGTTGCCAATTAACGCACCTTCATCAAGTTCCCAAAACCAACAAAGTAGCAAAGTCTGCCGGACAGAATCTTCTGCCCGGCGAGCTTTGCGTTAGAACACGTATTAATCTCACTTTCCGACCACACACCGGAGGGAAATAAGAGGGTAAGGGGAAAGGAGGAAGAATTTTAACCCTTTCCCTTTAACCTTTCCCTAGTCTGAAAGACTCTCAAAGCGGCATTACTCATAGTGCCGCCCCATTTTCATGCGTAAAAATATTGGAGGGGATATGCCTGCAATTGCAGATAATAACAACAACGATTTAGCACAAAACCATTATTCAGAATGGGTGAAGGGTTCAGGCGTTGACGCCACCCTCACTGCACTAAATGTCCGTTCTCTAAGTAGGAATGAAGTATACGAGTACCTGTTGTACGCCCTACCTCAAACCGCCCGACGTAACGATCTCCGATTGCGGGACGGATATTTGAGACGGTACGCCCACACGACAAAAGGTGCATGGTGGGTGAGTGGACTTGACCCACTCAACAACTGGCTATCAATGGATTGGGGACGGATTAAACCGGACTACCCCAGGCTCGAATGGGACAAACAAACCCAACAGCATACCGAAAAGCCCATCAAATACGAGTCACCGCCGAAAACCCCAAACCGCGTTACCTATCTGCGAGTTCCCCTCCACATCTGGCGGTTGGTGTCCCTGCGGTATGATGTACCGATGCCAGAACTGATCGCGATCACCCAATCAGGTGAGGCATTAGGTTTTTGGGCTTGGGTAATGGCACACCCCGAAATCCCTGTAATTCTTACGGAGGGCGAGAAGAAGGCAGGTTGTTTACTGTCGTTGGGTTTTGCAGCGATCGCTCTCCCTGGCATTTGGAACGGGCGCGTTGGTAAGGAAGATCTAGAACGCCTACACCCTGACTTGGTAGCGATGGCCCAACCAGGACGGAAATACATTGTATTATTTGACTACGAAACCAAGCCGAAAACCAAACTCCACGTTTATCAAGCCACCCGTCGTACTGCTAGGGCTATTATTCAGCAAGGCTGTGTTTGTGAAGTGGCACTATTACCTGGGTCGGAAAAAGGAATTGACGATTGGGTGGTGGCACTGGGTAAAAAAGCGGATAAAGCAGTGACAGCAATGATTGCTGATGCCTTAACTTTAAACGAGTACCAACAAAGATTTTTCATCAATCGTGTTAGAGGATTGCGTAAGTTCAAGCCCAACCTGACAGTGAATACACGTTACCTTTCTCAAGCAATCCATTCTCTACCTGAATCTGGCTTGGTTGGTTTGGCTTCTGATATGGGAACTGGTAAAACTGAAATCTTGGCGATAATCAGAAGAGATAACCCAGGCTTGAGCTTTTTGAACAATGGGCATCGCGTCAACTTGCTGAAGAATCTGAGCGATCGCCTGCAAACTGCCATGTACTCCGCGATTTCTTGCGGCGACTGGGCAAAAGCCAAAGCCCTCAGCATTACTGTTGACTCGTTGTATAAAATGGCGAGTGATTTACAGGTTTACGATGTTCTATTTATTGATGAGGCCTGCCAATATCTTGCCCACTTGCTCAAGTCCAAAACCTGCAAGTCACACCGGGGGGATATTCTGGAGGTGTTGGAGTATCTGGTTTACAATGCCAAGCTGGTAGTGTTAGCTGATGCTCACTTGGACGATCTGACTATCGAGTTTTTCTTGAGAATGCGACCGGCTGGCGAAAAACCCTACATCATCAAGAATGAATATCGCTCTGGTGGTCGTCAAGTTCATTGGTACGAAGGCAAGAACAGCAGTGCGCTCGTTGCCAATTTTCATGCTCAACTGATGTCGGGCAAGAAGTTGATGATGGTCAGTGACAGCAAGCGCTTTATCAAAAAGTTGGAACGCGCTTTGAATGATGGGACATCAATAGATACGCCTGACACGGAAGAAACACCAGAGTCAGCCGAAGACCGTCAGCTAAGGGTGTGGACTGTTCATTCGGAGAACAGCGGCAGTGAAGAGAATGTAATTTTTATTCGGGAAATTAATGTTGCTATCAAAAACATAGACGCGCTGCTCATCACTCCCAGTCTAGGCACAGGTGTTGATATTTCTACCTACCATTTCGATGGGATCTTCGGTGTGTTTCACGCTGTATCACAATCAGCTACAGAATGTTCTCAACAGCTGTGGCGGTATCGTCCCGATGTGACGATGCATGTTTGGGTAACCCCTCGTCCTCCATTTGGTTATGCCGAAACCAATGCGCGGCGGATCAAAGAAAGGATTCTCCAAAACAACGAAATGACGGCTTTCTTGATTCGTATTGACAAACAGACAGGGAAGCGTGGGGCAGAGAAGGACTGGATGTTAGACACCAGTTGCCAGATTGAGGCGCAGCGCAATTGGTCTATTAATAATTTACGAAACGATCTGCGATCGCTCTTGGAGGAAATGGGCAATACGATTATCCCCGTAGGAGATAGTAGCGATGATGGGGCGGCTCGTTGGATCAAGGCAGCTGGTGTTGCCTTGGATTGGGAGCATTGTACTAAAGTTGCTAATACCAAAGATATCGATAGAAGAACTTACACCAGCAGGCAGCACCAGGATTACCTGAAGCCAGAGGAAGTGCTGGAGTGTGAGAAATTCCGCATCCAGGACACTTACGGCATGACTGTTACCCCGGAACTGGTAGAGAAAGACGATGGGGGGCGGTTAATTAAAAAGATAGTTGCACTGGAGGCAATACTAGCAGCACCGGGGTCAACTACAACTGATGACCAGGGGCGGGAATTTGTTACACCGCCGACTATTGTTGTAGAGCGAGATAAGGGGGAGAGAGAGCGACTAACCATTTGCACTGATTGGAGTAATCATTCTACATCCTGGCTCATGCGTCATCGGCTGGGATTGAGGACAGTGCTGCTGGATCTCATGGCTGGGGTTGAAGTTACAGGGAATGAAGCGATGATTCAGGCTTTGGCGGATTTTTCCAAACGTAGCGCAGCTCACGTCAAGGGTATCCTGAATCTGACCATACCGCTTGATGAATCATCGGTGTGGATTTTAGGACAGTATTTAGAGCAACTGGGTTTATCTACAGACTCGCGCCGTCCCGTTGAAGACGGCAAACGGGTTCGGTATTACCGCCTAAATACTGAGGATGTCGTGTTTGCCCAGCAGGTTTTGGAATATCGGCAGCGGCAACGGGACGAGAGAGAAAGGAAGCGTCAAGAGGAGCAAGAGTTAAATGCAGCTTATGCGGCTAGAATGCAAGCTCAGTATGGGATTAATGCCCTGTCCACACCCCCCATCAATGGAAATGGAAGTAATAAACGGGGGGGTATGGACGGGGATTCATCAGGAGTACAAATACTCAATAATCAATGGTGGAACAGGGTAAAATACTACGCTCGGCTAGTAATTGAGCGGATAGAACACGGAGTTAAACAGGTCAAAGAACTACTCAGCACCCTCACAAGTGACGAGCGTTGGGGGGTGATGGTAGAGGTTGAGGAGGTTGAATCGGAGAAATTTGGCCAGTTGATTGCATCTGCTCCCGATTGGGTGGAATGGATGGCGTGAATTGTGGCGGCGGTTAATGAATCTTCAAGTAGCGATGGCGAAGACTTTAACAGGGAAAGCTCTCTCATCACAAACTATGCCCAAATACTTAGAGATGTTATCAAGCATGAGGGTTGACGCGATTAAATCCATCTTCAAACGCTGGGCATCTGATTTGCGCTGGCAGACGGTGCTGGAGTTGGAGGCTCTAGCGGTGAATGAACTGCGCTCTTTGGAGCAGGTAGAGCCGGAATTTTACGCCTTGCTTAGTGAGGAGGTGTTGCCAATGTAGGTGTGAGCTAAATTATTTCCAAAAGACCACCTACGACTTTAGAGTGTTGAAATAACTAAAATAACTATCCATCTGAAGGCGAGGTATGACAACAAACTTTGGTCGGCGTGAATTTATCTTGTTTGGTTCAGCCGCGTTTGCTACCAGCTTAGTGGTGCAAGCTTGCAGTAATAAGCCAACGACACCAACAGCGACAACAACGGGTGGTACTGAAGGGTTTAAAATAGCGATCGCTCTGCCTGGAATGATTACCGACAAAGGCTGGAATCAATCTGGTTATGAAGGAATCAATTTAGTAAAACAAAAGCTAGGTGCAGAAACTGCCTATGTAGAAAAAGTAGCACAAGCAGATCAAACAGAAGTATTAACAGATTTTGCTCGTAAAGACTACAATCTCATCTTCGCGCATGGCGGACAATTTGATGCCGCAATTGAACAAGTCGCCTCACAGTTCCCCAACACATTTTTTTTGGGAGTAAATGGTAATCTCAAAGGTGAGAATATTGCTTCTTTACGAATAGATCACCTACAAGCTAGTTATTTATGTGGCATTATCGGTGCTCATACCACAAAATCTAATAAATTAGCTTATATTGCTGGAGAGAAGTTCCCGGCTACCGAGGGAGAACTGCGAGGATTTGAATTAGGGGCAAAGTCTGTTAAACCAAATATCCAAATTACTTCTACTTTTACAGGTGATTGGAATGATGTTGCCAAAGCCAAGGAAGCGACTCTCGCATTAATTTCTTCCGGGGCTGATGTCATCTATCAATGGTTAGATAATGCCTCAGCCGCAGTTTTACAAACAGCAGGTGAAAAAGGAGTATATGCTTTTGGTAACACCAAAGATCAATTAGACGTTGCACCAAAAGCTGTCTTAACCAGCGCTGTCAAACGCTTAGATTTAGCCATAGCTTATCTAGCAGAATTAGCCAAACAAAAACAAATCAAAGGACAAATATATACAATTGGTTTAGAAAGAACAGATATATTAGTTTTAGGGAAATTCGGAGCAATCATACCGGAAGCAGTAAAGCAAAAGGTATTGAATGCAAAGCAAGAGATTGTTAATAAAAAAATCGTGTTTGAAGACTGTAAAGAGGCTGGTAAGGATACGCGCTGCGTGAAGAAAGCAACAACATAGGTTTAGCAGACTAGATTAAAAAACTTTTGTAGTGAGGACTTTAGCTCAGATTTTTAGGACTAAAGTCCTCACTACGAGCTATCAGTTTTGTGAATATGAACTATTTACGCTTAAACAATATTACCAAAAGCTTTGGGTCTTTTATTGCTAACGACAATATCAATCTCTCTGTTGCATCTGGAACCATTCATGCAATACTAGGCGAAAATGGTGCAGGTAAGAGTACTTTAATGAATATTATTAGTGGACTCTATCAACCTGATGCTGGTGAGATTTATCTCCAAGAACAACCAATAAAAATTACTTCACCAAATGAGGCAATTAAGTTAGGCATTGGCATGATTTACCAACACTTTATGCTTGTGCCTCAATTAACTGTCACAGAAAATATCATCTTAGGCACGGAGAAAACTTGGCGGCTAAATCTACAATATAAACAGCAAGAAATCGCCGCATTATCCCAAGCTTATGGATTAGAAATTGACCCCACTGTCAAAGTTGAAAATTTATCTGTTGGGGCACAACAACGGGTAGAAATTCTCAAAGTTCTATATCGTCGAGCAAAGTTGTTGATTCTTGATGAACCTACAGCAGTTTTGACACCACCAGAAGTAGAATCATTAATTGCTATCTTGCGCCAATTGGCAGCCGCAGGCAATACAATCATTTTTATCAGTCATAAATTAGAAGAGGTAATGAATCTCTGTAATTCAGTCACAGTTTTGCGCCAGGGAAAGGTAGTAGCAACAACATCAACTGAAGCGGCGACACCTCAGCAGTTAGCAACATTGATGGTAGGACGAGAAGTCGCTTTACAGTTAAATAAAAGTCCGACATTACCAGGAGAAATCATCCTATCGGTACAAAATTTACAAGTTGCTGATGAAAGAAATATTCTTACTGTAAATAATGTATCTTTTGAACTGCGGGCAGGAGAAATTTTAGGAATTGCTGGTGTTGATGGCAATGGACAGCGAGAACTAGCTGATGCTATCGCTTTTGTGCGGACTATTAAGCAGGGTAAAATTGAGTTTACACACAAGGATTCTTTAGTGGGCTACATCCCAGAAGATAGGCGGACAATGGGATTGGTGTTGCAATTTAGCATTGCCCAAAACTTGATTTTAAAAGCTTTTAAATATCTGCCATTTTGTCGCCGTTTTTTGTTACAACAAGAAGCGATCGCTAATCGTGCCCAAGCTGCAATGCAAGAGTTTGACATTCGGGCCAATGGGATTGATGTCTTGGTAAGTCAGCTTTCGGGAGGAAATCAACAAAAAGTGGTGTTAGCGCGAGAACTGGCGCAAACACCAGCTTTAATTATCGCCATGCAACCCACAAGGGGGTTAGATGTAGGGGCGACAGTAGCCGTCCAGTCTCGAATATTAACAGAACGCGATCGCGGTGCCGGAATTTTGTATATTTCTACTGAGTTAGAAGAAGTGATGACAATGAGTGATCGCATTGCTGTAATCTACAGAGGTGAGTTTGTGGCTATTTTGGATGCAGCCACGGCAAAGGTGGAAGAAATTGGTTTGTTGATGGGTGGTGGGAATAATGAATGATATTGTGTACGGTTAAAGACGGATTGTTAAGGCTGCAAGGAGGCAGGGGGAGAAAGAGTTTTCAAGTTTTTGGACAAATGCGGCAATATTAATCAGCCGGACATGAATGATCGCAACTAATCGCATGAAATTCCTGTTACCAATCCTATCACCGCTAATTGCAATCGCCTCTGCTCTCATCGTCGGTGCTATCCTCATGCTAATTGCTGATGCAAATCCCATCACTGCATACAGCATCTTATTTCAAGAATCTCTCTCTACCTACTTTGGATTTGGTAACACTCTCACCAAAATGACACCGCTATTGTTCGCCAGTTTAGGCGTGCTAGTGGCGTTGCGGGCTGGGCAATTTAATATCGGTGGAGAAGGACAAATTTATCTGGGTGCGTTGGGAAGTACTTTAATTGGGTTATATCTGCAAGGATTACCTGCGGTAATTCATATTTCCTTAGCACTTTTAGCAGGATTTTTCTTCGGTGCAGCTTGGGGTTGGATTCCTGGTTATCTCAAAGCAATGCGCGGAGTGAATGAGGTAATTACTACATTGTTGCTCAACTACATCGCCATGAATTTAGTTAGCTACCTTGTCCAAAATCCATTATTGGCAACAGGTGCGCCTAGTCCTTATTCGCCATTAATTGCCAAAACATCCCGTTTGCCGATTATATTACCCCAAAGCCTTGCCCATGCAGGTATTTTATTAGGTTTAATTGTCGCAGGTATTTTATGGGTATTGTTAGTGCGATCGCCTCTAGGTTATCAAATTACAGCAGTGGGATTTAACCCGATTGCCGCCCGTTATGCCCATATATATGTTGAACGTACCATTATGCTAGTGATGGCTTGTTCGGGTGGTTTAGCTGGATTGGCTGGGAGTTGTGAGGTGATGGGGTTGAAATATCGGCTATTTGAACAAGTTTCACCAGGTTATGGGTTTGATGCCATTGCGATCGCTTTTTTAAGTCGTGGTAGTGTTATCGGTGTAGTATTAACTTCCTTGTTTTTTGCCGCGCTTCGCAGTGGTGCGAATGTGATGCAGCGTAGTGCAGGTGTGCCGGTAACTGTAGTTTACGCGATTCAAGGGTTTATGGTGTTGTTTATTGCTATCAGTCTCGCAGTCGAAAGAGAGATAAGAGTCAAAACCAACAGAGGCGCAAAGGTTTAACCCAGAAAACTCTGCGAAACTTTGCGCTTTCCTCTAGCTTGAAAAGTTAAGCCACTTGCTTGCGGGGGTTCCCCCCGTTGTGCAAAGTGGCGTTCCTACGCCGGGAAACCCGGCTTTCCTGCAGAACGCTTACGCGAACGAGGAACTTTCCGCTGCGAACCTCTGCGTTTAAAAATAACTCTATGAATAATCTCAACTTTTTCTCTGATTACTTAATAGCTACTTTGCGTCTAGCCGTCCCCTTAGCATTTGCAGCCCTTGGAGGATTGTACTCGGAACGAGCGGGAGTGTTAAATATCGCCTTAGAAGGAATGTTGCTTACAGGTGCTTTTACTAGCGCTGTGGCTACTTTCTACACTAGTAATCCCTGGCTTGGTATCCTTGCATCCTTGATTGCTGGGGGGTTAGTCGGACTACTCCATGCTGTTTTGTGTATAACTTTGCGTGTCGAGCAATTAGTATCTGGGCTAGCAATTAATCTTGTCGCAGCTGGATTAACATCGTTTTTCGCCCGGTTAGTGTTTAGTGGCAGTAGTACACAGCAGTTACCTGGAATCGGGGCAATTATTATTCCTGGTTTAGCTAATATTCCCCTAATAGGGCCGCTACTATTTCAGAAAGATTTTTTAGTATATTTATTATTTATCTTAGTTATTTTAACTACATACATTTTATTTAAAACTAGCTTTGGACTGACATTGCGAGCAGTGGGAGAATCTCCGAAAGCTGCTGACACATCTGGAATTTCCGTACCATTTGTCCGTTATATCGCTGTGCTGATTAGTGGCTGTCTTGCGAGTTTAGGAGGTGCTTATTTAACTCTGGTACAAGTAAGATTTTTTGCCGAAGGGATGAGTGCTGGTAAAGGATTTATTGCGATCGCAGCATTAATTTTTGGCAGATGGCATCCTGTAGGTAGTGCTTTGGCTTGTTTGCTGTTTGGGGCTACAGAAGCTTTACAACTGCGAATTCAGGCTTTAGGGGCAAATATCCCTTACCAATTTTTAGTAATGCTACCTTATGCGATCGCTTTATTGGCATTAATCGGATTTGTGGGCAAATCTACACCCCCTAAAGCTTTAGGTACTCCCTACTTTACACAAAATCGCCACTTAGACTAAAAAGCTGTGTTTCTATTTTTATTGGTTTGGCATGGAATTCTTTTTGACCATAACAACTGCATACTTGCGGTCTTAATATCTCAAACCTATCTACTCTCCCAAACCCTTTTCTTGTTTTTCCCTCATGCCCTGGTTGTCCCCCTGGTTTCCGTTTTGGAGCCTCACTCTCTTCAAGTTTTTTCTCTGTTTTTTGAGGGTGTCTCCTGACGGTGGTTTTAACCCTCTTGTGTCACTCTAGGCAGAAGAAAAATGGAAATCAGAGTGAGCCAAGAATATAAAAATTGGGGAAGTTAGTCTATAAACGATAAATTGGAGTTTAGCAAATCCTAAAGATAATTCAGGAATAGAAAAGACTGTAAGCCAAGGCTGAATTAAGTTAAATAAGGTAAAAGGTTGAAGTATGAGACGGAGATTGTTGAGAATATTTTTCCCACCTTTTCCATTATCCCACTCTGGATGAGAAGCGAATCGTGTTTGAGGTTCTGGGGGAGAGAAACGCATTTGTTCTGAATCAAGGCTAACCATGAGATAGGCACTACAAACAATTTCCCACCATCGCTCAATATCTTGATAGCGAGTCAAACGATAATCCGCCCAACCTAATTCATTTTTACTTTGCTTTAAGCCATATTCAACCCAGGTTCTTAACCCATAAAAATTACCAACATCCCTGGGAGTAATGTCTGCGTATTTACTCATTACATACCAAGTAGAGTTTCCAGGTAGTTTCTCAATTTCTGTAGTTATCTGCCAATACCTATTTTCTCCACGTTTACCATGAATTATTTCTCTAATAAACCGATTTTCACTGCTGAGGTCAGAAAATACTCGCTTGAATTTATGCCAGTTTAAATATTGAGTGTGCTGTCTTGGAAGTAAGTCCACAAAATGATTTGAGCGAATCGCAACTAGATAATTTAAACCCAGTTGATCTAATACAGATCTAAAATTCGTACCACTTTCACCATATAAGCTGTCGGCTAGTACCAAGTTGAAGTTAAAACCCATCAACTGTAGCCTTCTCATCAGTATTGCTGCTATTTGAGGCTTGGTAAGATATTTATCTCCTGGCTTTAATTTTATCCCGTGGCTTGTATACTTCAAATAGTAGGGGAAAAGTCATCCCGCAGAATACACCATACGCAGTGACTGCTACAACTCCATTCTCAACCTTTCCCAAATTTCCGATGTACTGCCGTTTCACATAATCTGTTGTATTTCCTTTCTTCTTATCTCCTGTTTCATCAATAATTAAAATGATTGGTCTTCCTTTTAGTACCTCTAAAATTAGTTTCAATCGCAAAGCTCTTAACTGTTCTACTGACTATGATGTAGTTAAGAAATGATCTAGTCCTTGATAGTTATCTAGCCCGACAATTTTTGCTATTTCAGGTAGACTTTTCCGTTTTAAATCAGAAATACATCCTATATGTAGATATTTGAAAGCTTCAAAATTCCTAACATCTGAAAACAGGTTTTTATACCACAAGCAATATTCATCCACAAACTTGACGGTTTTAATGGGTGAACGAGGCTCTACCATTCTCTGTGTCTTCGTTCTAAGTTTTGTACATTATTATACTACCGCGATAGTGACACAAGAGGGATAAATGCAGGGGCTTGTATCCCTTTTGGCAGGGGAGAGGAATTCGCTCTTATTTCTCCCTGCTCCCTGCTCCCCTGCCTCTTTGATCAACACAAACAGGAGATTGTACAATGACTGCAACTATCGCTCGTCCCAAGTCCAAAAAGTATGCCACTGCTAGTAAACCCCAATCCTCGTACAGACGGCTCCATGTGATAATCCCAATTGAAGATATGTTGTGGGCATCATAGCAAAGACCTTCAGTTACACAATTGTGACAGGAGTCTTGGACAGCTGACCCCTATGGTTCTCGGTGGATGCCTTTGAGCTCTGCTTTAGGATACAGTACTTTTATCTCTGCGAAGAAAATCTCTCCGACAGTGGTTTGTTCATTTTTAAGCCGGACAAGTCGATACAGGATGGACGCGAAACTGTTGGGTGGATGGTACGGAATTTATATCGTAGCAGGAGAAAGGAGTTTTGGGAGTCAGTAGATTCTGGTAATCAACAAGCAAGTTCTGAAAAACAAGAATTAAATGTTGGAAATTCAAAGACTAGTGCTGGCTCTAAAGAAATGCGTTGTTTACACAAAGCGTCTTCTTGATCTATCTTTAGCACTTTGTACCAGACCAATGCCTGTTTTTGCAACACAACCGTTATGATGTATACTTAAAGATTACGTAAGACTTTAGTTACTGGTTTTAACTTAAATATTAAGAGGTATAGAGCCAAGTATATGCTGAATTTAGGTTCCTTCTTGTTAACTCAAATTTTAAAAGTACTAACAGGTTCCACTCTTCTTTACTTAATGTTAGCTACTACACACCAAGAGGCAAAAGCTGCTGAGTTATTTCTTGATGGTGGATTACTACCAAGCGAACAGGGATGGAACTCTGTAACAGATTTTGGCTTACCACCAGATGTTTCTACTGATGGTAAAGTCTTGACAGTAAATACGATTGGAATATCTTCACCTCCTGATGTTCCCTCCGGTCAATTTACATTGTTTTACCGTGATGTGGGGATGGAGAAAATGACTCGCTACTCCATTAACTCCATTGAATTTTCATTAAAAGTAATCGATGTTTCTGAAAAACATAATACCTATGATGCAGGTATTGCTTTTTTGCCGAGTTACAATGAGCTTGGTTTTGGCTCTGTTATTGACAGAAGTCAAATGATTTATCTTGATGAAGATAGTATTGGTTGGGGCGATGAAACTGATTCATTCACTCTAAATACTACGAGTAAATTTCGTACATATCGTCTGACTGTAGAAAATAATGGTCAGGCTAAGTTATTCGTTGATAACGTACTTGCTTTACAACGCGGTAATTTTCAAACAAACGGTATAATTGCCTTCGGTGATCAGACTAACGATCTAGGTGTAGATGGACGTTTTGCAATCAAAAGTATTTCTGTAGAGAAAACTCCGATTGTCCCTGAACCTCTTACTTTTAGTGGTGCAGCAGTCGCAGGTGTTATTGGGTTATGGATGAAGCGCAAGCAAAAAGCTTCAACAGCAGTATAGTTTCGCTATTTTGTTTAAGTCATAATACAATGTACTGCTCACATTAAGGCGATTCTTGGGTTTACGGTTCCAAGTGAGTGTCAGCCGATGTGGTTGCTTGCCACTTTGATTGAGCAGCTGGGACTGAAACTGGCAAATTAAAAAGTGGGCCCTCGTAGGGAGCAGGTGAAAATTTTCTCACTTGCGAAAGAGGAATTGGAATTTGCAACGAAAGTAATTGCTCACCGGGAACGGAAACGTGCCCACACAGAAGGGTTGTGTTGCAAAAACGGTTGTGTTGCAAAAACTAGGGCTGGTCTGGTAGAAGTGTAGTTGTACCAATAGTCTTGTATCAAAGTTAGCCCATTAATGAACCCCAAAGAACCGTTTAAATGGCGTCATTTCCAATCCGAGCTCATCCTTCTATGTGTGCGGTGGTATCTACGATATCCATTGAGCTATAGG
>NZ_JACXXN010000048.1 GCF_014904695.1 Nostoc sp. MG11
CGCCATTTAAATGGTTGTTTTGGGTTCATCTCTGTAGCATTTCAGTCTCTTGAAAGAATATAACACTTGCTTAGGCACCTATTTTTGCAACACAGCCCCCAAAAGCGATCGCACCAAACTAAAAAGTAGGAAAAGTGGAAAAGGTACGATGTTTTACTATTTCTGTTGATTTTATTATTGCCTGTTGTTAATTTGTTATTGAATGTCTGTTAATTGAGATTTAGGATTGGTGGCTATGAAAAAAGTAAAAACGATAGAAATTAAAAATTTGCAAGCACCTGAAATTCAGGAACTTGATGATTCTGAAGTAATTAGTGTGGTTGGTGGTATAAGGGTGTGTCTACCATTCTCATTCCTTTTTGGAAACGATAGGTGTGTAGACATTTAATCGTCTATCTTCCGCAGAACGCTCTATAGGCTGGAACAAACTTCTCTACCACAAGTTTTACTTAGGGGCGCGCTCAGAAGTCAGCTAAAAGAAAAGAACCTAGCAGAGCAAGCGAGGGAGATGTTAGTTAACATACGTGAGCATTTGCGCTTGCCCTTATGAATTTTATAATCAGCTAGCAGCTTACTACCCCAGTATGATTTGCTAGCTGTTTTTAATTTTAGATTTGTATTATTTATGTACATAAAATGTCAGTAGACCGAAAAGTTCTGCGATCGCTCTGTGATAGATACCTGAATTTCTGATTATTGTTTAATAAACTGTGTTTTTTGATACGTTTTTTGGAAAAATACTTAATAAATATGACATAAATAAAACTAATAAATCAACCAAAAGGTAAGGGTAAATTTCGTACCAGTCGCTCTATGGTGCAAGAAGTTATATTCTTGCCATTTATTTACGTTTGGCGTTGTCGATGTTGTCTCCGGTTGGGGGAGATGTCGGGAAATATGTTTTAAACGACATCTGTTTAAAAGCGCCGACTGTAGAGCTTGTAGCTTTAGATCAACTAATTTCTATTTCCTGATCTAGCACTCAGAGCAATAGCCCCCCAATTGCAATATCTAGTGTGTTCAAAGATAAGTGTTATGGCTGTATCAGTCAGATAATCTAGAATAAAGAATAAATAATCAAGAATATATTATGTATAATATTTGCCACATAAGTAAACTGAGTCAAATGCAAACGTGACCCAAAAACTGGCTGTCTTCAACATGAAAGGAGGGGTGGCGAAATCGACCACCGCTTACAACTTAGCTGTGGGTCTGGTCAAGTTTAAAAAGCAACGGGTATTAGTTATTGATATCGACCCACAAGGAAACGCTAGTGCAGCACTAGGGATTCCCATCTGGCAGCTAGAATTTCAGCTAAAAGATGTGTTGCAGCACAAGGTTCCGCTAGCACAGGTACTGGTGACAACTGCTAGTGGTGTAGATGTAATACCATCTAACATCTTGCTGGCAGAAGAAGAAATTCCAATATCTGGTCGTCCAGGCAGAGAACTGCTACTCAAAAAAGCGATCGCTCCAATATTAGATAAATATAATTTTGTGCTGATAGATTGTCCGCCTAACGTGGGTGTGTTTGCCATCAACGCACTGATGGCCAGCGATGGGGTAATTATCCCAGTAGACATGAGCTATTTGGGATTGTTGGGCGTTCAAGGAATTGAACACGCCCTAACCTTGGTTAGAGATCAGCTAGATCATCCCATTGCCATAGCAGGTGTGCTGGCAACTCGGTATGACCGCAGGAACAATCTTAGTAAAGAAGTTTTGGATGCCCTAACTGAGCATTTTGGCTCAAAGATGTTTAAAACAGTGATTCCTGAGACGGTGAAAATCCGAGAAGCACCTTCTCACGGGCAATCTATTTTTGAGTATGACCCGAACGGTGTGGGTGCTTCTTCTTACCGGGAATTAGTTAATGAGGTGTACAAATGGCAGTAAATAAAAATAAGTCGCGTTCGGTTCTGGGTGCTAATCCTTTGGCAAAAGGGGTTTTTAACAAGACTGAGGTAGAAACTCAGTCTACTGAAGAAATAATCAATAATCAAGAATCTAGATTCTTGATTAAAGGTGATAGAGAAGCAGTGAATTTGCGCCTGCCCATCGAACTGAACGACTGGCTCAACGATCTACTAAAAAAAGGTAAGCGCAAGCATGGTGCTAAAGTACCGAAGGAAGTTTGGGTGCAAGCTGCTTTGGAATTGTTCAAGGCAATGCCCGTAAACTGGGAAGAGATTGATTCAGAGGAGAATTTACAGTCAGCACTATTGAATCTAGAAACTAGAATAAAGAATCTAGAATAAAGAATTTAGTGACTCTAAGACAATTTATTTGCGATCGCCACCAGCAAAGTAAGACGTTTTACGTCGAGTTCTAGAATCACTCACTACAGCACCTCAAAGGGCTAGAGCTTGCTGCTACATCAGGCTGGCTTGTTTCTTCAGAGTACAGTACATATTCTGCCCTAACCCAAAAGCAAATATTTACTCTGGCAAAAACCCCAACTAATCAACTTAGCTGAGGTTTATAACTTGCTTGATACAGGATAGAGAAACTCTGATTTATTTGAGATTAAAGAATATCTCAATTAAACAGTTTGAATGCTTTGCTCGGATGTAGTATTGCTTTGCCCGTTGCCATTACCAGCTTCGATGGCAGATGTTGCTCCTTGAGCTTGACCTAAATTCACTTTGAATACCTTGTTCTGTTCTTGCTCCAGTTTGGGCAAAGTCAGATTTAAAATCCCATCTTTCAAGTCTGCCTGAACTTGTTGATTCTGAACTTTGTTCGGCAGGGGTATTACTCTAGCGAATTTGCCATAGCGAAATTCGGAACGAACGTTACCTTTGGATTCAGAACCTTTTTGGTAACGATATTCACCAGAAATTGAAACTGCCTCTTGAGTTACTTGAATATCCAGGTCTTTAGCCTCTACACCTGGAATTTCGATTCTCAATAGCAAAGAAGAGCCATTATCATGCAATTCAGCAGCAGGAACCCACGCCGCTTCAATCGATTGAGAAATCTCTTCGTTACCGCGCGAGGCTGTTGCCATTTCAGAGAAGATTTGATCAATTTGACGACGTAGCAGTTCTATTTCTCGAAATGGTTCCCAACGAATAAGTGCCATATTTGTGTCTTCTCCTTAACTTTCTAATTCATTTGAAGGTAATTGAACGAAGTTTTAGAGGTGATTCAATTGAGAGGTTGAAAGCATTTAAAATTACTCAACCTCTACTTTTGTACAGAAGCTTTATTGCTTCTCTCTACTAAGTAATTTAATCAAGCGAAAATTTTCAAACAATTGGGTAAACCGTACAAAGAGCAGTCGCATTTCCCGTATCGAAATCTTGGGATTAGGCTATTTGGTACTGTACAGACTTTGCGCTAATAAACCTATTGCATATAAAAAACCCTGGAGAAATGCCAACTCTATCGAGATTGCAATTTATCTAGGGTTGTAAAGTATATATTTATGTCTCGTAAAAACGTAAACTTAGTATTCCCAAAAATTTTGGGATTTGAACGTTACATAGATGTGATCTTCATGGGGCTGCCAAAATCAACCACAGAGTATATGCTCTACTCTCCACCATCTAAACCCAAATTACACGATCGTCGGCTCAACGCCACATCAATACATATAGCCAGCAATTCCACGTTTTGGCTCTAACGTGTAATCCGATCGCTAAGTGAAGATTTTGTTCTTTAGCTCCACCACTGTGACACATCTTGGATGCCATCAGCTGTGTCTTTTAATGCTTTTTGACCACCTAAAGCAAAGATAACAGGAGTTAATGCTTTTATATCAGTGAGTAAGCTTGGGCGAGTGCGAAGAGATAAGACGTGAAGGGTATCTTGCCAGAGAGAAAAAAGTCGAGTTTTTTGTATTTGTGAAAGTTTATCAGCCAAACTATTTAGGGCATAGGCACGATCAGACTCATTCTGAATCTGCCTAGCAGCAGACAGTGCTTCTGGTAACAATTCAGGCAGTTGAACAGCCAAACTACTTAGGGCTTTGGCGCGTTCAAACTCATCCCGGAACTCCCTAGCAGCAGCCAGTGCCTCTGGTAATAATTCAGGTGGTAGTTTATCAGCCAAACTACTTAGGGCATCGGCGCGCCCACTCGAATACCACCGAATCTCCCTAACAGCAGCCAATGCCTCTGGGAGCAAATCAGGTGGCACTTTATCAGCCAAAATACATAGAGCATAGGTGCGGTGTCTCTCAAACTCAGTCTCCCTAACAGCAGCCAGAATTTCTGGGAACAATTCAGGTGGTAGCTTATCAGCCAAACTACTTAGAGCATCAACACGATATATTTCATCTTGAAGCTCTCTAACAGCGGTCAGTGCCTCTAGAAGCAAATCAGGTAGCAGTTTATCAGTCAAACTACATAGAGGATCGGCGCGATTTGACTCATCCTGAATCTCCCTAACAGCAGCCAGTGCTTCTGGTAACAATTCAGGCAGTTGAACAGCCAAACTACATAGAGCATCGGCGCGATAATGCTCATCCTGAATTCCCCTAGCAGCAGCCAGTGCTTCTGGTAACAATTCAGGCAGTCGAACAGCCAAACTATCTAGGGCATCGGCACGATACCTCTCATCCTGAATCTCTCTAGCAGCAGCCAGAGCCTCTGGTAACAATTCAGGCAGTTGAACAGCTAAACTACATAGGGCATCGGCACGATACCTCTCATCCTGAATCTCTCTAGCAGCAGCCAGAGCCTCTGGTAACAATTTGAATGATAGTTTGCTAGCCAAACTACTTAGGACATTGGCGCGATAATACTCAGACTGAATCTCTCTAGCAGCAGCCAGTGCTTTCGAGAGTCCTAATTCTTTTAGATTTGGTGGTAAATGATTGGCTAGGTGTGTAAGCAAGTCTGCTTTCTTTTCTGAATTCGAGCTTTGTAGCACGTAAGCGAGTCCTTGCTCAGGAGTCCACACATTTTTTTGAACTAACGCAATCAGCAGTTCCACTGGTAAATTAGCTGCCAGACTATTAAGGGATGCAATAATCAAAGCATAGCGACACTGCAACCCAATAACTTGAGGCAGGGGTGTAAGAGTCCAGTTTGCTTCTGCCAATTGCCAAGCACGAGCAACATCAGTTACAAAGTTGGCAGTTTGTCCCAAGCGATCGCAAGCCTCATACCAGCCATTACCTCTTGTTTCTGAATCTTCCTTCAATAAGGAGTGAATCTCTTCTACCTTTTCAGCTTTTTCTAAATGCCAAACTAGAAGCTGATGGATATAACCGTCATAAGGGAGGGTATGCCACAAACCATCTTGGGTTTTTTGTCGATATTTTTCCAAGAAAGTAGCGTGAGCAAGAGCAAGAGCTATACCAAGCCCTGGTAAATCACCTCGACGCTTAGGTGTTGCAGGAGAAGTTAATAGATTGCGTGCTAAATCGTGGAATAAGTCATGTAAACGATAGGTCGCTGTTCCATCTACCAAGGGGACACCAGACAATAATAATGCTTTAGAGTGCAAGTAGCCCAACTCATCGGCTGCATCCCGCTCCGAATCCATATCCCATAGCGTTACAGCCATTTGCTGAGTAATAGTTACATCCTCTGGTAATATTCCCAACCAGATGAAATTTTCTCGCGTTTCGTTTTCTAATCGCTGAACGCTCAAATTTAATGATGCAGTTAAACTGAGTTTTTTTAAGCTGGCTTCATCTGTCGCATCTCTGGCTGCTTTATCATCGATTGTTCTTAAGCGGGCTACCTCTTTCTGCATATCCTGCACAAGAACTGTCCAAGAAATACCACCAGCAACTTGGGCAGCCGCTAGTTCCAATGCTAAGGGCAAGTAACCAAGCTCTTTGGCTAAAACCTCAGCCGACTGAGTTTCTGCGTTAGTGAGGTTACGTCCTAATTTCTTAGTCAGCAATTCCATCGCCTGGGATGGCTGCATCACATCCAAAGAATATGTGCTGGCTCCGAGAACTTGGGCGATTGCTGCTTCGCGGGTTGTTACCAAAACTTGACAACGCGCTCCACCAACATTAAACGCTTGTGCATCCTGTGTATTCCAAGCATCGTCTACTATTAGTAGCACGGCTTTATCATACAGCAGTGTACGCAGTTGATTGGAAGCTCCTTCCACGCTAATGGCTTTAAAGTTGTAGTCCCCTAATGCCTGTACCCAGCCACTAAGCAAGGAGAGAAGATTAGGCTGCTGACCTAATGTTGCCCAAAGAATACCATCACAAAAATGAGCTTGTACTTCTTTGTCATGTGCTAAAGCAGCTGCTAAGGTCGATTTGCCGACAGAACCTAAGCCGTGAATGGCAGTGATGACTAAAGTTTTAGTATTTGATGACTCCGTGAGCAGACGAGTTTTCAAATCCTGTCTGTATTCTGGTCGATCTACGTAATAAGTTGGCAGAGGTGGTGCTTGTTGGGGAGTTGACTTTACCCGTTCCTTTTCGGGCGACTCCAGTCAAATATTGAAAGTACTGCCTCTTTGGTCAATGGTTTGTGTTTGAGCCGCATTAATAGCTTTTTCTATATTTTGGATAAAAGTTGAAGGATATGATGGTTGAGATTTCTCCACAGCTTCTTTTATCTGGCTCAAAATTTCCGCCAAGTTTGCTGGTGGATGAGTTTCTGCTGCTGTTACTAATTCCTGTGCAGCTTGAGCGACTTCAGGATTAGCCTTAGCCGCAGATTCTACTTCCAGTACAGCTTTGCCATAATCAAGCGGTTGAGAGTGTGCTTTTTCAATCGCAGCTACAGTCTGGGGAGAGTGTTTTTTGAGAATGACGAGAAACTGACCAGTTTTATCCCATAAAAGTTCTCCTACCTTTTCTCCCGTTTTTTCTAATGCTTTGGTGGCAATAACAGTTCCAATTGCGATCGCACCAGCAGTTAATGGCTCCATGTACTACCTCTTCAGCATGGCATCCTACTTTACCAGTAATACATGGTTTTTGTTTTAAATTACGCAATTAATGGAAGAAATCTCTAGTTAGCTCATTTTTTAGGCTTATAATTCATGGGCCATTCCACGTTAGGGCTATTACGTGTAATAGGCAACTGAAAATACTTCTACAAGAGCTATTCCGTGGTCATCGCACTACTCTCCATAAGCAGGTTTGATCAGCCAGATCATGCGGGTTGTAGCGGTTTTGATTGATAAGCAGAGATTAACTGAGTCTAGTGGCTTGAATTCGCTTACGAAATATATAGCTTTTCAGCCGTACATGAAAGTTTTCTGGTATACATTACATCAACTTGTAATTACAATAAACAATCAAAATGACTCATTATGGCTTAATTTGCCCAGCCTCAACAGGTCATCTCAACACCATGCTCCCTTTAGGAAAAGAACTGCAACAGCGTGGTCATCGTGTGACTTTATTCGGCTTTCGTGATGCTGAAGCTAGAACCGTAGCAGCAGGGCTGGAATATTGCGCCATTGGTGAAGCTGAATTTCCCCCAGGTATCAATGCACAAAGCCTTACTAAATTGGGTCAACTGAGTGGACGTTCTGCATTGCAGTACACTGTTGAGTTACTAAAGGATGAGGCAACTGTGAAACTCAGAGATGCACCATCAGCGATAAAAAATGCGGGTGTAGAAGCACTGTTAATAGACCAACTCAACCTTGAAGGAGGGACTATTGCAGATGTTTTAGGGCTTCCCTTTATCACTATTTGTAGTGCTGTAGTGATTAATCGAGAGGTTAGCATTCCGCCCTATATAACCAACTGGAGTTATAACCCGGCTTGGTGGGCAAGACTGCGTAATAAACTGGGCTATCAAGTCTTAAATCGCGTTGCTAAACCTATCAATGAAATTATAAATGAATATCGTCAACAGAAGAATTTACCTCCCTACATTAGCCCCAATGACCGATATTCTCAGTTAGCGCAAATCAGCCAACAACCTGCTGAACTAGAGTTTCCCAGAGAGAATTTACTTCCATATTTCCATTTCACAGGCCCTTTTCATAGTTCCATCGGTCGGGAGCTTCCTGATTTTCCTTTTGAAAAATTGACTGGACAAACCTTAATTTATGCCTCGATGGGAACTATACAAAATCGGCTGCTGGGAATTTTTCAATCTATTGCTGAAGCTTGTCAAGATTTGGATGCTCAATTAGTAATTTCTTTGGGTGGTTCTACAAGTCCATCAGCTTTACAAGGGCTACCCGGTCAACCTCTTGTTGTTAAATACGCGCCACAACTAGAATTGTTGCAAAAAGCAAATCTCACCATTACTCATGCAGGGTTGAATACCACATTGGAAAGTTTAACAAATGGTGTACCAATGGTGGCGATTCCAATTACTAATGACCAGCCAGGGGTAGCTTCCCGCATAGTTTGGTCAGGATGTGGTGAGGCTGTACCCATCAAGAAAGTAACGGTTTCTAAGCTAAGAACAGCCATTCAAAAAGTCTTGACACAAGAAAAATATCAAAAGAATGCTCTCAGATTACAGAACGCAATTACAACAGCAGGAGGAGTTAGTCGAGCTGCTGATATTGTTGAGCAAGTTGTATCTACGGGTAAACCTGTTCTTTCTCAGTAACTGCCTGATACGGGGCGAAATGAGCAGTCGAACAGAAACTTACGTACTTGGAATTGATTAGCCGTTTTGAACCCAAGCGATCGCCTCTTCTAAACCTGTACCAATTGAAAGCTCTGAAATTTAAAAGCCTCAAATCCTTACTGTGCCATACAAAAAAGCTGTACTAAATAGCCTATTGATATTGTGGAACAGGTTGTGTCTACAGGGAAGCCTGTCTTAGCTCAAACATAGCAAGACTATTCTACAATTCTACAGAGACTCTCTTGAGTAGAATGTTAGTTAGCAAAGCAACTTCCAATGCCAAAAACTAAAATTTGCGGGGATAAGTCTCGATGAAAAAATCTTATGTTGCTAGTGCATTTTTGACATTCAAAGATTATCAAGTATTGGCATTAGTTGACTTCAAACAGAATAAAACACTAACGATTAACAACAAATATTGGTTGACTATCCTAGAAATTTTTATCCATGAACAATCATTGGAGTCAGCTTATCAAAAATTCCAGGAAACCAATTCTACAAACATTTCAGAGAAACAACTGAGGCAGTGTACAAAAGCTCGCAGTGAGTCTGATGATTTAGTGGTTATGTTAGCCAATAAATCATTGAAAGTTCTTAAAAAAGGATTAATGAGTCTGCTTAATCCAGAGTATACTATCGATTTAACGGCTATTAGTCAAGAAAATTTTCAGGTAATTACTTGCCTATTTAACTCGGAAAATTTTTCTGCACATGAACCTGAAATTAACAGTTTTGAAACTTTTAGACAATCATCAGAATATCTAGAGACACTAGGTTTGCTCTCGCCAGCGATAAATACTATAGATTGGGGGGATTTAAGACGAAGATTTCCCTTATGTAATTTGTTCGGGTTTACCAGGGGTATTCCTATTGATCGATATTATTTGGATAAATTTATTAGTGAGATTCGACCCCAAGTTGCAGGAACTGTATTGGAAGTAGGCGGAGTCTTACAAAATCGAGAATTTTATCAGTTTTCTAAAGCAACTGAATATCATACCCTCGATATAGCAGCAAATCCTGGTGTTACGCAGGTTGGAGATGTACATGAACGAGCGATGTTTAAACCAGACTCTCTAGATACAGTAGTAATCTTTAATGTTTTAGAACATTGTCATAATCCTTGGGTGGTTGTTGAAAATATTTACATTTGGCTGAAAGTGGGAGGCAAGTGTTTTTGTATGGTGCCTAGCGCACAAAGATTACATGACTTTCCAGGGGATTATTGGCGACCACTTCCAGATGGTATGCAACAGTTATTTCAAAATTTCTGCCACCAAAAATTATATGTTTACGGGAATCCACTGACAGTTGTAGCCAGTTTTATGGGAATTTCAGCAAAAGAGTTATCGCCTGACGAACTTGATAAAAATCATTCAGATTATCCGGTGACAACTTGTATAGTTGCAATGAAGTAATCCCTAAAATTTTTTCTGAGATGACCACTACTACCACAATCCAAGCAACTCTTAACTTCTAGGCGGCCTTTCTCGAAGTGTCTGCTGCTGCCTGCAACAAATTGGTTGGCTCCAGATAGGATTGGTGGCAGTGGCAGACACCGACTATTTGAGCTTGCTAGGTATAGCTCACCCCTAGCTCGTTATCAATTTCATTTTTTCTTGACTGCCACATATCGTCATTATTCTTGATTGCCACAAATTGGTAAACGCTAGAGAGTTCGTCGAAAAAAACTTCGTATACGAACTAAAAACTTACCCCAATACTGAATGGTTCTGGGAATGGATTGATGATATTCCATATCCCGTTTCCAAAGCTTGAAATGGTACGCATGACAAGCGCCAGATAGACGAGAAGCCGTGTGAAGGGCAAACTTTCACGCACGGTTTTGAAGGGGAGTGGATGAGGCGACTCATCCGCTTACCTAACAAAGTTTTTAAGAGCGAAAAGTGATGACTTGAGTGAATTTCAAATCACTTTCATCAAAAAGAAGTACCAAACAGCTACATTAATACTACAAAACTAACTGTACAGTTCACTACTAGAACGCTGACTATTAAAGACTCAATTCATCATCCTGCTGGCGTTGCTGTTGCTGCTGTTGCCTTAACTGCTGCCCATAATCGAGTAGCTGCTGATTCCAATCGTCAGCTTTGCACTTGAGCCGCTTGGACTGTGGCAGTAGTTCCTTGACAGCCCGTGCAGCTGCATTGCCAGAATCGTCCGAGTCAAATGCCACTTGTACATTAGGAATATTCTGCAATTGCTCTACTGGTAAGCTTTTGGGATTATCTACCGCCATGTACAAAGTTCTATTGGGTGGCACGTCGCCTCTAAGCTGATATTCCAGCATGGCAAAAGACACGGCATCGATAGGTGATTTCAAAAGCACCACTTTCTCTACAGGATCAGTTGGCTGTCCGCCTAAGCGGAAGTGAAACCAGCTATCACGCCTAACTGTTCCTTTCTCGTAGCCCTTAAACGTGTTGTTCTCGCCCCGTGTCCCCCGCAGGAATGCTCCTATTGCCTGGGGTTCTTCTAATAGATTCCGCATGACGAACACAGCGTTTTGCTGGTCATCAGCGTAAACTAACCCCCTTTTATGCAGAAGTTCCACAAAATTTGATGGTATTCCCCGTTTCTGGGTCAGGTAGTTGTGAACTGCTTGCCAAAGAGCTTTATCCTCAACGGGTGGCTTAAACGGGGTTCGCGGTTCTAACTGGATAATCTCAGCAGCCACTTGACGAGTTTTTGCGATCGCTGCTTGTTCTGCCCCCGACTCACCAAATCGCTCATGCAACCAGACAACCGCCTGCCGTAGATTGCACTGGTTAACGTGCATCACCAAGTCAATCGCACCACCTAATCCCTTTTGTTGTTCGGGGGCGAAATCGTAGAACTTCTCCGCATCTATATTAATGATGTGTCCGTGACCCCTCCATTTTCCTTGTTCCTGGTGTAGTCCCAACTCCCAAGCGACATCAACAAGGGGCAAGTCGCGCAGTTGTAGGGTCTGCTGCCGCCATTGAAAGTTTTCTGCCTCTAATTCCTGAACACGCCGCTCAAGTTGCTGGCGAAGTTTGTCAGAGGCGATCGCTCTTTGTTCAGATCGGCGTGACTGTTCGAGTAACAGTCTGCGGTCAGCCAGTTGATGATTAATATCTTGAATTGCTCTATCAGCCTTGATGCGTTCATATAATTGCTGTGCCGTCTCCCCAGAGCGGGGAGCTAATCGGTCAAGTTCTAAAGTGAGGGGTTCACTGTTAACCGCCTGGTAATATTCTTTGACCTTTGTATGGGTTGCCTTACTGCCCTTAACCCCCCGTTCAATGCCCAAAGGAGCGAGTGCAGCAGCATAACTGTCTTGGAGTTTTGATAACTTAATGCTGGCAGCACGTCCATTACCCCCAAACATTTCTTTGTGGCTTAACTGCTTGGTTTTCTCGTTGATGGGTACGACATAAGCATGAATATGAGGAGTGGCTTCATCCAAATGCAATTCTGCCCTAACGCATTTTGACCCATAATTGTTGATTAGCCAACTGCGAGAAGCCTTAACAAAGTCCAGCATTCGGGGATTATCCCATTCGCCGGCTAGTGATGGATTATTGGGGCGAAAATATTCTGGGGATGCCGATAAAAATATGTCACTACACAGCACGGCATCTCTGCGGGGTTTGTGCTTTGTGGTGCTGGCTATCTTGTTTTTCACCAAAACTTCAAGTGGTGAGTCATCCTCCATGCCAATCAGCCGGATATTTTTTTTAGTGGTGTCGGCATTTGGGGTATCTTGTAAACGAGCAGTATGTTTTTCACTGCCGCCAATGTTGCCGAAAGATTTTAGTTTCTCAACGCGCAAGATTGCTAAAGCCACCATTGATTTTTATTTAATGTCAGCAGATGTGCAAAAACCCCACAGGGCGAACGTAACTTCTGTGTCCTGAGCGGAGCGAAGGATGGGCAAAGCCCACCCGCAGGGCGCAAAAGTGTAATGAGTATACCTTTAAGGTAAACCACCCGAAAACCTCTTAAATACCGCCACAACTACACCACCAAAAAACTCATTAGTAACACTAAAAAACTCATTTATTCCACTATTGAATTTGTCAATTATTTGCTGATTTTTAGCTTTTTGCTGTTCTTTACACCACTAAAAAACTCATTTATTCCACCAGAAAACTCATTAATACCACTTTGATCCTCACAGTATATTAATAGTGTGTTTTAATACAATTTAGTATTTGGTTACTTACCATGACCGAATAGGGGAGAATGTAGATTGCAGATTGCGGATTGGAATATTACACAAGCCCCTAGCTTTCAAGCAGGGGAAAATCTACCCTCTAATATCAACAATAAATCTACAATCTGCAATCTACAATCCGTTGACTGAACCCTAAGCTTCTTGAATAATACCGAGAACTGATATTTTGCAGTAGTTGCTTGCAAAATGTCACTCAATAAATAACTGTTCGCTGGATGTAATTTAGAAAAAAAAGTGCGTAAAATCTTTTACGTACTTTTTTGTATGAACAAACATATCATTTAGTTAGATTGATTGATATCGGCAACTTAGATTTATTAATGCAGGCAATCACCGCTCAATTAGCTAATATTAATACTTGAAAGAAATTGATTTTATTCAAATATAATGTAAAATTTAAACATGAAGAAAAATTTGAAACTCTGAAGACATTTGTCAGTGAAAGTGAATAACTTACCTGTTGAATACTGAGCAAAACAATTGTGAATTGGAGTGACTCGGAGTTTGAAATTCTGTTTTGAGATTTAGAAAATACCCAAAAATATGCGTGTCCTTATCATTGAAGATTTACCCATTCTTAGATTAGGCATAAAAACGGCTATTCTGCCAACAAATATGGAGGTATTTGAAGCAGATTCTGGGCTAAAAGGATTAGAATCAATTCGCCAAAATCATCCTGATGTCGTGCTTTTTAAGATTGATTTACCGGATCTCAATGGCATTGATTTAATAACTGCCATCCATGATGAATTTCCCGATATAAAAATAGTTTTTCTTTCGGAACACTCCGATGAAGGGCTTTTGAAACTGGCTTTCAATTCTGGGGCAACTTCTTATTTACTAGAAGATACTGACCCAGAAATTTTGCTGTATGCTCTCAAACTCTCTTACGAGGGGCTGTGCTGGATTGACCCTAGAGTTTCTCGCTCCATCTTGGATATAGAGTCAGATACTGACTCAAAAGGAAAAAGAAAGTTTCGTGAATCTTTGACTCCAATGGAGATGAAAGTTCTTAAACTTATGGCGTTTGGATTCTCTAACGAAAAAATTGCTGAAAAACTGCATGTGTCAACTGGTTCAATCAGAGGATATACAAATTCATTGAATCTCAAGTTAGGTTCACTGAATCGACCCCATGCAGTGTTTCTGGCCATCTTTTTTGGCTACATCAACTGCAAATCACTTTTTGAGGAATTTGGTGGCAGCGAAAATTTACCTGCGGTTAACATTCGCTAAGCGTTGGGTTGTAGCCACGACGGGAGCAACGCGGTCATAGTGAGATCGTCCGTCGTGACATGAGCAGGGGAGGCTCAAGCAAAGCTTGAGAATTCAAAAGTTAAAAGTCAAAAGGCAAAAGTATTTATTTTTGACTTTTGATTTTTGATTTTTGACTTACCCCGCAGGGGTCGTGCTGGAGGAGTAAAGAAGTAACTAACAATAACTCTCTTGCTCCCTCAGCTTCCCCAGCTTATCCGAACCGTATTGATTTAGCCCCCTAATACATTTGCTAACATCTGTGTCTGTTCATCAAGAAAATCGCTCCAGTCTTCATCGCCGTCATCATCATCATCATGCTGATTAATTTCAGTAGCAGGGTGTTGAGGAGAAGGTGTAACAACTGCGGTTAGTGGTGCAGCCAGAGTGTGATTGATAGTAGGTAGTTTGTAAATTGTATTTAACCCAGCCATTTGTTGAATAGAAGCCAACTTTTTAGAGAGATTCTCAGCGGCAGCGCGACAGGCGAGATGAAACTCGTCTTGTGTGACTTTGCCCTCTAAAGCTTCGACAAGCCAGTAAGAAGTAATAGCTTCGAGAGCTAAATTAATAGCAGATTTACCAGAGGGATGGTTCAACAAATATTCAATGACCTTGCCATCCCAGGTAGAGGTACTACGCTTAATCTTTGGAAGTTCAACCTGATTGCGATGTGGAGTAACCATAATACTCTAGATAAGTACATAAGTATTAAAACACACAAAAAAGGTACTAGGGTTTAAACAGGGTGTATAGCAGGTGTAAAGGTGTGTAAAAGGGGTGTGGAGGGGGTGTAAAAATCAGGAATTCTCAGAGATTCCAGAATTGAGAGTGGGGTGTGGAGGGGGTGTAAAAGGGGTGTATAGGGGGTGTAGTTAAGAGTCGGCAGAGAGTCAATTCGGGTGGAGTACGATAGTGCTGTACTCACTATAGTTCTGTGCCCTACGGGTGGGCTTCGCCCATCCTTCGCTGCGCTCAGGACACAGAACTAGCTCGCCCTGCGGGGCACGGATGCACTATCACTATTATCGTGTAGGGAAAGTAATGTCACCCTTAGCAATACTGCGCGTAGAAAAACTAAAATCATTCGGCAACATCGGCGGGTCTGAGAAACATACCGCCCGACTTCAAGATACACCGAACGCTGACCCCAAGAAAAAGAATGTGCGGCTGATTGGTGAGACAGACTCGCTCTCATTAGAAGAGATGGTGAAATCCAAAATTAAGCAGGAGACTAAGCATAAACCAAGAAAGGATGCTGTACTTTGCAGTGAGATATTTTTGAGTGCAAGCCCGGAATATTTCAGACCCTCTGACCCATCAAGAGCGGGAGAATGGGAGGAGCAAAGGATGAGGGATTTTACCAATGCATCTAGAAAGTGGTTAGAAGAAAACTACGGTAACAAGTGCGTCCGGGCTGAGTTGCATTTAGACGAGTCCACCCCACACATCCATGCATACATCGTGCCAGTTGATGAAAAAGCCAAACAGTTGAGCCATTATAAAATGTTTGGTGGTTCCCCAAAGGAATGCAAAATTAAACTGTCCAAGCTTCAGGATAGTTACGCGGCTGCGCTAGCTCCATTAGGAATTGAGCGGGGAGTCAAGGGCAGTAAAGCCACCCACACCAAAGTCAAGGAGTACTACGCCGCAGTCAACAGCCAACCCCTAAGCTTAGAGTTAGACCGATTAGCCCCAAAAGTAGGGGAAACAGCACAACAGCTATTCGAGCGTATTAAAGCTGACGCTTGTATTCAAGCCATTGATCACCAGCTAGCAGATCGCGCACGTATTATTGAGCAATCCCAACGTCAGTCACAAAAGGCGCGGGCCAGCGAGAAAGAGCGGCAGCAACTAGAAAAGCGGGTGCCATTCCTAGAATCCCAAGTGAAGCAGCTGCGTGACCTGCCTTTAGATAAGGTAGCGTGGGAGTTGGGGTTAAGCTCTGAGCGCAGCGGCAAGTGGAAGGGGAACAGTTCTACGATTTCTCGCCTACGGTTCAACGTGGGGGCGGTGGCAGCATTGACCTGACAATGCACGTTAACAAATGCAGTTTTAAAGAAGCTGTCGCTTGGCTCCATGACCGATTCGGGTTAGATGGAGCGCAACGGGCAGCAACAGCACAGGCTAGAGAATCAGTAAGAGCGATCGCTTTAGAACAACCCAAGCCAGAGGCTCATATTCCGGCAGATGATGAGAGTTTGTGGCACACAGTCCGCGAATATCTGATCCAAACGAGGGGAATTCCTGCCCCCACAGTAGACAGTTTGCATCAAGTGGGAAGGATTTACGCTGATATTAGGGGAAATGCTGTGTTTCTGATGCGTGACCTTGATGGCAATACAACTGGGGCATATCTGCGCGGTGAAGGAGACTTTAAGGGATATACCAAAGGCACTCGCCGCAGCGATGGACACTTTTACTTTGGTCTGGGGTCAGGGGATAAGGATAAGATCCAACGGGCAGTACTTTGTAAGTCTCCCATTGATGCCCTATCAGCTGCGGTATTAGCTCAATCAAAATTAGCAACTGTATACATAGTTGTAGACAGTGTGTCTACGTTGCCAAAGCTTAAAGACTATCTTGCGGATATCCCCGTTCTGGTGGCACATGATGGTGATGAATATGGCTTGGAATTAGCCGCAGCTATACAAAAAGAACTGCCCCATTCACAAGCTAAAACCGCGCCTGATGATATGGACTGGAATGACCTGCTACTTCATCATCTGGTACAGGACAGACAAAAGCCGGAGGAGCCTAAAGACGAGAAGTCTGATTTGGAATTGTGAACGAAGAAGCCGTTTTGGGGGATTAAGTTTAGCATCGATCTCGGCTCTAACTAGCTCAAGTTGCCTTAGATTCAAACGTGTCCCTCTGTCAAAACAGGGTAGAGAATTAGTGTTTACCCATGATGAAAGAGGTGAGATTTTCCGAGTGGAAATCAACCGAAACCAGTCAGGTGAGCTTGAGTATTCAACAATTAATGTGGGGGAAATAGACTCTCTTAACCTCAGCCTTTGGCAAAAAGCAGAGCGCATATTGCAACAAATAATAGAAGAAAAACAGCAACAATCAAAAAGACAAAGTAAAGGGATCTCTCTCTAAGCGATGGCGCAACTCTTAACCGCTCGCTTCGCTCAAATAGCCGGTGTCTGCCACTGCCACAAATCCACTCGTTGAGCCAACCAATTTGTTGCAGGCAGCGGCAGACACTTCGCTGTCGCCGCTAAAGTCAGAAATACTACAATTATCTAGTTGGAAATTATTAATTGAAAGTGACTGTCTGAAAATCAGCGTTACAGCAGGAATTATTGTCTCATAACTAAAACATTTATGTCCCGAAAGATTTAGTTAGTAAGAGGATATCATCTCCATCACTTTACCTATATTTAGTGATAATATAAACCTAGTACAAATATTGCAAACTATTCCAGTCTAAGCAATTTATAAATAATCTGAATTTCTAGTAAATTTGAAAATTACAACTTTTCATTTATCGGAATAAATCAAGGGTTTAATGCTCATCCGACTAATTTAACAATAGCATCATGTCACAAAAATTACTCTTATTCAAGAGCAAAATCCAGACATATAAGATAACCAAGTTATGTATAAGTTTGTCAATTTAAACAAGACAACAGCAGCTTTTTACGAAAAACTGACTTATCCTACCTTTCGTTCACGTTTAAGAGCTTTAGACTCTGACAAATCTATAGTTGCTATAGGAGTACATTTAGCATCACAACCTGTTGGACTTATTCTAGCTGAAACTTCTATAGACAGAAAAAATGCAGAAATTCTTTCTTTGTTTGTAGTACCAGAACACCGGGGACGCCAACTTGCTAAAACCTTGTTAACCCATATCCAAGAAAAACTTTATCAGATTGGTTGTTCGCAGGTTAATTTAGTTTATGTTTATAACGCCACAAGTCCGGCTTTAGAAAAGACATTAAAACAATGTAACTGGTTTACTCCCCAGATACGAATGCTGGTTTGTTCATCCCCAATAATTAATATAAGAAATGCTTCCTGGTTGCAACTTTACGATTCTTTACCTTCTGCATATACAATTTTTCCCTGGGTGGAGTTGACTAAGCAAGATCGAGAGTTAATTCAAAAACAGCAAGCCATTTCTAACTGGTATCCAGAAGAGCTTTCTCCTTGGAAAGAGGAAGAGATGATTGAGCCGATTAACAGCTTGGGGTTACGCTACGAAGACCAAGTAATTGGTTGGATGATCACGCACCGTATTGCCTTAGATACAGTACGATATACTAAACTCTTTGTCAGGCAGGATCTTCAAAGGTTAGGTCGTGCCATACCCTTATTGGCGACAGCTATTAGGTTACAGTTAGAGGTAATGGAGGAGACCCAAGCAGTTTTTACTGTATTTGCAGACAACACACCAATGGTCAAATTTGTTCATAAACGATTAGCTCCCTACCTAACTAATATACGCCAATCTTTGAGAGCTTCAAAAGTATTATAATTAGTATATATTTTGCTGAATAAGCAAGCAATCTCCTGCTATGATTAGCAGAAGATTGTAGATTTAAATAGAGTTGTTACTCGCTTTATCTGAGCTTGTATACCTAAAATTTAATGCCAACTGTAACACCAAATCCTTCGTTTTGGTTATAACCAGCTTCAACATAACGTTCCTTTCCGCCCAAGATAGACTCTAGTTCTAAATCTGACAGTTCTGAAAATTCTGTTTCAATTGCACACAGTTCACCAATTGTAATGTTAGCCATCGTGAGATTCCCCTTTGGTAGATTTATTTAATGTGGGAATGAGAAGTTTAATTGTTTGCATCTCATTCCCGTAATTTGTTACTAAGATAATCTGCTATTTCATCTATGTTTTCAAGAGTTGAGTCACTAATAATAGTGCCAAAATAGATATATATAGGAGCAAAAGTAGCGAAGCTGCTATAAGCCGTCACGCAACGGCTGAAAACGTTACCCAGAGGCAGTTGATTGCTCAGTTGTTGTGAAGCAATTTTGAAGTTATTGTGATCGCCCCAAGCATCCACATTGGCTCATTGTAAGATGGGCATATATACAGAAATCTCTATACCGAACTAGAATTATTCTCTTCTGTCCGTTAAGGAATATGAACCACATCATTCGCCCCCGTCAGGGGGTATTTTTATGGCGGTAGTTGCTAGCGTTCGCGCCCTTGTATCAATGAATTGATAAGACTTTGAGGTTCTTATTACACGTATTAGCCCATTCGTGGAATGGCCCATGAATTATCAGCCTAAAAAATGAGCTAACTAGGAGAGCGATTTTTTTCGGGGGAGATGGGCAAGAATTCACCAAGGGGTTTAAACATTAATCATCCCAAAGCCCCTGAAATTTGGTAGATGCAAGTTCGGTGTAACGAACAGTATGCTGAATATTTTTATGCCCCAAATAACTCTGAATTGTTCGGGTATCAATACCTCGATTCGCCAGATAATAACCTGTTCCATGCCGCAGCATATGAGCATGAATAGGGAAAGGCAAACCAGCTAATTCACCAGATCGTTCAACAATGCCGGCGATCGTATCATGTGCCAACGGGCCAAGTCGAGAAGACTGGAAAATATAGGGACTAGCAGGATAATCTCGTTGCAGATGACGTCGATGTGCGAATCTCCAAACCTGAAAGTGGTTGAACCGAGGGTGTTCCTTTTTTGACTCGCTTCACGTAAATTGTGCCACCATTCCAATCTATTTGCTCCCAACGCAGAGATGCCACCTCTGCCACTCGCAATCCGTGACGGTAGCAAAGCAGAATTATGGTTGAATCTCGGTGAGCGTGGCGACCCTTGGATTTTTTGATAGCTGACCGCATCAACTCAACTTCTTCTGGTAACAAATGCTCTCTAGTCCTGACCTCGGAGTATTTGCGAAAGTTAGGCGATTGACGCTCTGGTTTTTTGGTTTTACCAACTTTCGATGGTTGGAGGGTTTGTGGTGTCATGACTCAACCCTCTGAAAACCTTGGGGTGTATGAGCTAATTTTACCAACTTACACCCAAATGTTGGTATTTGAGAGAGCAAAACCCGAATTTATTAGTAACTGTGTACTAAATTTAGCCTGACTGTATTCAGGTAAAACAGGAGGGAGCAAAAAAGCTAAAAGCTATATATGACAAGACTTTTCAGCCTCTATTTCCGAATTAGCACTTATCTCGGCTCCATGCCGTAATCCCTTGACGCAGTGAAGTGGGCGCGAGGGAGGGGCTATTGCCCGTCCCTTTGAACTCCCGGAGCATTGCCAGTTGTTGACCGAGCGCTGTACAAATTCTTTGGTGCAGTCAACTAGACCCATCGCAACGCTCAGTCACCGCTTCGCTACAACTGGCAAGCGATAGAAAACTAGCTAAGAAACGGCTCTTTCGTAAAGGTTGTTACTTGCTTGATACACTAAGAGTAAACTTCTAACTGGATACACTGGAAAGTTAAACACTCTAGTATTGTATTCATTAATACAATGAACTCTAAGCAATCTTCTGAGTCATCACCATTCGATTCTATTCCTGTTGAACCATCAACGCAGAAGCAGCAAGATAAAGGCAACGAACTATTTCCTATTGTCGGGATTGCAGCATCCGCAGGCGGATTAGAAGCATTTACGCAGTTACTGAGTCATCTACCTATCGACACTGGGATGGCATTTGTGTTGATTCAGCACTTAGATCCCAATCATAAAAGTCTACTGACTGAGATTCTGGCTAAGACGACCCAAATGCCCGTCCGTGAAGTACAGAATGGCATGTCTGTAGAACCGAATCAAGTATATGTCATTCCGCCGAACACAAAGATGGCACTTGCTCAAGGGGTGCTGCAACTGATGCCTCGTGAGAAGATCCAAGGGAAATATATGCCCGCTGATGCTTTCTTGACTTCGTTAGCAGCAGAATTGGGAAGCAAAGCCATTAGTGTTGTTTTATCTGGCAGCGATGGAGACGGCGCACAGGGATCAGAAGCAATTAAGGCTGCTGGCGGCATTACCTTTGCTCAGTGTAAAGAATCAGCACAATTCAGTGATATGCCGAACACTGCTATTGCTACAGGTGATGTGGACTTTATCTTACCACCACATAAAATTGCTGAAAAACTAGCTAACATTGCTCGGCATCCCAACGTAACTCGTCCGATTTCTTCACAAAGAGTTGAGCCATTGTCTGAAAGTGAGGCTGCTTTACCTGCAATCTTTGCAATGCTTTCCAGCGATACTGGGGTTGATTTTACCCACTACAAGCAAACTACCCTCAAGCGGCGAATTGATCGGCGGATGGTGCTTTACAAGCTAGAACGCTTTGAAGATTACGTCCAATATCTGCAAAATAATCCAGATGAAGTGCAAGCACTGTACTACGAGATTTTAATCAGTGTCACCAGTTTCTTCCGTGACCCAGAAGCTTATCAAGCTTTGAAGGAGCGAGTATTTCCAGTGATCGCCAAGGGTAAATCAGTGGATTTACCCATTTGGATTTGGGTGCCAGGCTGTGCAACTGGGGAGGAGGTTTACTCCATCGCTATTTGTCTAGTCGAGTTTTTGCAGGATGTGATCCCCAAACCTACGATCCAAATTTTTGCTACAGATGTTAATGAGACAGCAATTGAAAAAGCCCGCTTAGGGATTTACAAGCCCAACCAAATACTTGATGTCTCACCAGAACGGCTCAGACGCTTCTTTAACCAAGTCGAGAGCGGTTATCAAATCAGCAAATCGATTCGTGAACTTTGTGTCTTTGCCAAACAAAACTTGATTAGCGATCCGCCATTTTCCAATCTTGATTTAATTAGTTGTCGCAATGTGCTGATTTACTTTGAATCTGTTTTGCAAAAGCAGGTGATGCCAATTTTCCATTACAGTCTCAAGCCCACTGGGTTTTTGATGTTAGGTATTGCCGAAAGTGCAGGAGAATTCTCCAACTTATTTACGTTAGCGGACAGAAAAAACAATATTTATACCAAAAAATTAATACCCACTCCCCTTAACTTTAACTTTGCCACCAGCAACTATCCCAGAGCGAAAGTAACTCCTGACAGAGCAACCATGAGTAATAAGAATTGGGATATTGTTGACTTAAATAAACAGGCTAACCAGATTGTTTTGCATCGCTATGTCCCAGTTGGCATCATGATTAACGACAATATGGACATTCTGCAATTTCGAGGGGAAACCAGTCCCTATTTGAAACCACCCCCTAGCGAACCCAGCTTTAATCTGTTCCAAATGGCACGAAAAGGACTGCTGGAAGAATTGCGTAACGCAATTTATCAGGCGAAAAGGCAGGATATTTCTGTAAGAAAGGAAGGGATACAGATTGAAGGGAGCGACCCGTCCAGGAAAGTCAACGTTGAGGTGATTCCATTCCAGCCGGAATCATTAGAAACTCGTTGCTTTCTTGTCTTATTTGAGGATGTACCTGCTCCAACAATCCAACAAGTGCCCGTCACAGATGAAAATGTAGAACAAGCAGGCAAAGAGGAAATCCTTCGACTCCAAGAAGAACTGACAACTACTAAACAAGAGTTGGTTGCTACTCAAGAATATTTGCAATTGATTACTCAAGAGCATGAAGGCACTACTCAACATCTGAAAGTGGCGAATGAAGAAATCCTCTCCAGTAATGAAGAACTACAAAGCACTAATGAAGAGTTGCAAACCGCCAAGGAAGAGATTCAAGCAACCAACGAAGAACTGCATACAACTAACCAAGAACTGCACAGTCGTAATCTCCAATTAAACCAGGTTAATAATGACCTGTTGAACTTGCTCAGCAGTGTCAATATTCCCATTCTCATACTGACCAACGATTTGCGGATTCGTCGCTTCACTCCTACAGCACAACGATTATTTAATCTAATTCCCGCAGATGTGGGGCGACCACTGAGCAATATTCGTTCCACTATTAACGTTCCTAATTTAGAGTCATTACTCATAGAGGTGATTGACACCTTAACTTTCAAAGAATTAGAGGCGCAAGACCTAGAAGGGCATTGGTACAATCTGCGAATTCGACCTTACAGAACTACAGAAAACCAAATTGATGGCGTAGTGATGGTATTGATGGATATTGATGCCCTCAAACGCAGTACA
This sequence comes from Nostoc sp. MG11, assembly GCF_014904695.1. Lineage (GTDB taxonomy): Bacteria > Cyanobacteriota > Cyanobacteriia > Cyanobacteriales > Nostocaceae > Komarekiella. The sequence continues at coordinate 23,107 of NZ_JACXXN010000048.1, forward strand.
AAGCAACTCCAAGAAGCTCTTGATTATGCCCAAGCTGTGGTGGAAACAGTGCCAGAGCCTTTAGTAGTCCTCAATTCTGACTTACGAGTTATTAAAAGTAATCAGGCTTTCTACCAAATGTTTCAGGTAACGCCCGCCCAAACAGAACAGCAATCGATTTTTGAGCTAGGAAACGGTCAATGGAATATTCCTGAACTGCGATCGCTCCTGGAAGAAATCCTCGCCGAGAATACTCAAATTCAAGATTTTGAGGTGCAACAAGTCTTTGATAAAATTGGGCAAAAAACTATATTGCTCAGTGGTGATAAAATCCTCCAAGAAGGAAATCAGCAGATGATTTTGCTGGTGCTTCATGATATCACGCAGCAGAAGCAATTTGAGGTAGAACGCGCCCAGCTATTAGCTCAAGAACAGTCAGCCCGCCTGGAGGCGGAGGCATCTAACCGAACCAAGGATGAGTTTTTATCTATTCTCTCCCATGAACTCCGCAACCCGCTCCACGCCATTCTGGGATGGTCACAGTTACTCCAGGAGCAAAAGCTTGATGCGGCTAAAATGAATCGTGCAATAGACATGATCCAGCGTAGCGCCAGGGCACAAACCCAAATGATTGAAGATCTCCTGGACATCTCACGCATTACAACTGGCAAACTCCGTCTAAACATTTGTCCAATTGATCTCATCTCTGTGATGAAGGCAGCCCTTGATGTAGTCTGGTTATCGGCAGAAGCGAAAAATATTCAAATTGAATACGAATTGCAACTTGCAAGTGGGCAGTTACTGGGGGATTCTGAGCGTTTGCAACAGGTAATCTGGAATTTGCTTTCTAATGCCATCAAATTTACTCCTGTTGGGGGACACATTTATGTCACACTGGAGCAAGTTAATTCCCAAGCTCAGATTCGAGTCCGGGACACAGGTATTGGCATCAGAGCTGACTTTCTGCCTTATGTCTTTGAACGCTTCCGCCAGGCTGACAGTAGCAAAACTCGTGCCAATCAAGGACTGGGGATAGGACTGTGCCTTGTCCGTTATCTGGTCGAACTTCATGGCGGCACAGTTCAGGCAGAAAGTCCAGGTGAAGGGCTAGGGACAACTATCACCGTTACGCTACCGCTCTCCTCCAATCTTGAGGAGCGTTTTAGCCCTCGTGATGCAGAGGTGATAGATTTTTCCGGGGATATTAAACCATCTGTTGATCAAATTCCTTCACTGGAGGGCTTGCACGTACTGGTTGTAGATGACGAGGCCGATATGCGTGAGTTAATGATCACTGCGCTGCAAAATTACGGGGCTGAAGTAACTGCTGTCAAATCTGCTGACGAAGCGTTCTCAATACTTACAAACCAGCCTGGGATGTATGATGTGCTATTGTCTGACATTGGGATGTCGAACCAAGATGGCTACACCCTAATCCGGCGAGTACGCTCCCTTAGTGCTGAAGCAGGGGGACAAATTCCCGCTGCCGCACTTACAGGGTATATGAGTAGTGTTGATCTCCAAGAGTCAAAGAAAGCAGGTTTTCAAATGCACATTCCTAAACCCATCGAGCTAACCCAACTGACATTCATGATTGCCGACTTAGCTGGACGAACTAGAAATGGTTGAAGATGGCAACTATTATTAATATCTCAAATTAGATCAATCCTGATCTAGCTGCGACCGAGCAAGATGACTGAACGGTCGAGCCTACCTCTAACCCCGGTAAATAAAGCTTTTTAGTAAGTTAGAAAATCTCGTTGCTTAAATACTTCTTAAAAGTAGAAAATTCCATAGAAAAAGCCCTCATAAATTTTATGGTGGCATTGATTTATATCTATGTTAAACTCAAGTGCGGAAACGTCTTTTACCCTTCCTGTGCTTGGCAATTTCTTTACGCTTGCGTTTTTCTATAGGTGTTTCAAAGTGACGATGCTTCCTCATATCTGGAAAAATCCCAGCCTTTGAAACTTCTCGCTTAAATCGGCGTAAGGCTGACTCAATGTGTTCATTGTCACCCACTATTATTTGGGTCATTATCTCTCCTGCTAAATTGACTTACTTAATGGCTCATAGTGGTAAGCCGCCCAGTTTACTAAAGTGCAAAAAAGGCAGACTCTTTGTCTGACCTGAAAATTCGCTCTCTCAAATTTCAGCTTTCAAAGCTTAGTAGCGGTTACGTCCACCGCCTCCACCGTATCCCCCCCGATTACCACCAGAAGAACCTCTGTCTTCTTTGGGCTTGGCTTTGTTAACTTTGAGGTCACGACCCATCCATTCAGCACCATCAAGAGCGGAGATGGCAGCTGCTTCTTCAGCTTCAGTTCCCATTTCCACAAATCCGAAACCGCGTAGTTGTCCTGTTTCGCGGTCATTCGGTAGTTGAACACGTCTTACAGTGCCGTATTCTGCAAAAACAGCGCTCAAGGTGTCTTGAGTAACTTCGTAAGAGAGATTGCCTACATAAATTGACATCGATTATCTCCAAAATCATAAATGTGTAGAGATTTAAATTTCGGAGAAAAGTCTGTAAATACCAAAAGGGAAAAGCCTGTCAATACTAAAAACAAAGATACTCACCGAATTAACTCTCCTAGTCTAGGATGACATAGAAGCCAATTCTCTGCATCCAGTAAATGGTTAGTTAGCCAGTGATGACCTGGGTGCAGTTGCAACTGGGGGAGATTAAACCAATGTTGCCTAACACTTTTGTCTTACTGTCTTACATAGGCTTACGGCTGAAGCAATATTAGCTTTCGTTTATCAACCGCAGCAACTCTTGTGTTGATATCTTGCCACTTAGATCAGCACCTTCGAGCAGGCTGTCTGCCAAATCTCGCTTGTGGTGATGCAAATCCACAATCTTATCTTCAATAGTATCTTTCGCTACTAAACGATAGATAGTGACCGGGCGTTGTTGCCCAATACGATGGGCACGGTCGGAGGCTTGGTCTTCTACCGCAGGATTCCACCAGGGGTCCATGTGAATGACGTAATCGGCGGCGGTCAGATTAAGACCAGTACCACCCGCCTTGAGGCTAATCAAAAATACATCTCCTGACCCTGCCTGGAAAGCATCCACCCGTTTTTTGCGCTCTGGAGCGGGGGTACTGCCATCTAAGTATTGATAACTAATACCTTGCTTATCTAGATAATCTCGGATGATGTGCAAATGGTCAACAAACTGACTAAACACAAGGGCTTTATGGCGATTGTCCAGTAGCTCACCCAGCACCTCACTAAAAAGTTGCAGTTTCGAGCTGGATAGTTCAGTGTCAGGCATAACAAGGCTGGGATTACAGCAAGCCCGGCGCAGTTTCATAATTTCTGCTAGCACTTGCAGGTGTTTCTGACCAGCAATTGCTTCACTTTCAGTCAGTTTGGATATTGCCTCCCGCCGCAACGCTTCATAAAATGCCATTTCCTCCCGACTAAACTCCACATGCAACAGAATCTCAGTACGAGAAGGCAACTCTTCTAGCACCTGATTTTTTGTGCGACGCAATAGGAATGGTTGAATGAGTTTTTTGAGTTTGTTGCGTGCAAGTTTATCTTGAAATTTCTCAATTGGGATTGCAAAGCGTTGATTGAAGCTTTCAAACGAACCCAGAAGCCCAGGATTAATAAAGCGGAACAAATTCCACAGTTCGCCGAGGTGGTTCTCAATTGGAGTTCCGGTGGTAATCAGCTTGAAACCACCTTTGAGGTTCATTGCTGCCTGGGAACGTTTGGTGGTCATATTTTTGATTGCCTGGGCTTCATCCAGCACAATCGTTTGCCACTGCACCTGGGACAGCATTTGGGATACTTCTTCCTGCTGCAACAGACCGTAGCTGCATACCAACATATCAAACGGTTGTAACCCAGAGAGTAATTTTTGGCGATCACTTCCACCAAATTGAACGATATTGAGTGTGGAGGCAAAGCGCTGCGCCTCACTCACCCAATTCATACACACTGAAGTGGGGGCAATAATTAGGGTTGGCCCCTCATGGGCACGCTTGTTGATAACAGCCAATGCCTGCACGGTCTTGCCCAGTCCCATTTGGTCTGCCAAGCAGGCTCCCACACCCCAATGTGCCAGCCGCGCTAGCCAGTTGAACCCCTCCATCTGGTAGTCGCGCAGGGAAGCTTGGAACGTAGAGGGGAGTTCCGGCTGGAGGCTTTGCACCTCCTTCAGACGCTCTCTGTGTGCCTTCCAGTGTTTGTCTGCTTTCACCTTGCCCACCTCGTCTACGAAATCCTCTAAGCCTAATGTTGCTAAAGGGTGAAAGCGTATACCTTTACTATGTTTTTCTGAAAACGCCCGTAATTCATCAAGGCGTTTGCGAAATGCTTGGGTTAAAGCTAGGAATTGACCGTCACCAAGCGGGATAAAACGACTTGGGGTTTTATCCAATAGTTCAAGTAGTTGCTGCATATCCAGCACTAGGTCGTTATCCAATTTCAATTCGCCAGTGGCTGCAAACCAGTCCTGCTGGCGTTGAATTGACAACTGGAAATCTTTGAGATCCGCTTGGTGCTTAATACGCAGTTTTTCTCCTTCTGGCCATTCCAGCACCACAGTGTTCGACAGTGCTTGCAGTTCCAAAAGCAGTTCCAAACAGTCCTCTGGCTGTTCTATTATCCATTCACCATCTTGTTCTTCAGTACGAGTTAAGGTAGGACAGGCTGCTATAACGGCATTAGCAAGTTGCTTTTCTTCACGCAGATTGCGTCTGGTTTGCAGTCGCTTACCGTCAATCTCTGCAATTACAGTCTCACCTCCCGTACCAGGGCGGTAGTAGGGGCCACCTTGGGCAAAGGGGCAAGATAGCAGGGATACTTTCAATCCTGTATTAGCAGGCAACAGGTGAATATGGGGTATAGTTTGGGCTGGTACTTCTGAGGCTCCTGCAAACCCGCCACCGATATCAGAATGCACAGTGACGATTCCAGAGACAGCATTGATGGCTGCCAAAACTTGCTTTTCGGCAATGGCAGGCACGTCTAAGCGATTCTCCTTGCCGATAATCTCTGCTATGCGTCGGTGTTTGGCATTAATCTCAATTACCTTGATTCGGGTTGGGGTTTCTTTGACAGCCAGCATATTCTGTGATTCTGTCAGTTTAGGAGAAAATTCCAAACTTAAGCGATCGCGTTTTCCTTTTTTGACGATTAATTCTGGTTCTCCCTTGACGATTTCCACACGGGTGGTGGGCGAATCTTCCCAAAAGACCAATGGGTGTCCAATTAAGGCAGAGATTGCCTTGGCGTTGAACGTATACTCGGTTTTGCTGTGATATCCATAATCGTAGTCAGTAAATGTTTCAATGCAGCCACATACTCGGATATCCTGGGGCGTGAGATAATCAAACTCACCCAGGTTCCCGCTCAGGCGCTTGATAGCTATGGGACGACCTTTGCTCCACTCCCCTTTGGCGTTAATCTTTTGCTCGCGGGGTTGCAAGATACATTTGCTGGGATAGAAAGTAATAAACCATGCTAAGCGCAGTTCTGCTGAGGCTTTTACAGGTGCTTGCGGTTCCTCCTCTAGATTTGCTAGTGCGTTTAAGCAAAGCTCCCAAGGTTCTTGAGGTCGAATCAAGTCTACTATACTATGAATGCCGCTATCTTCACGTAATACTGCTGCTTGTGTGTTATACGTACTGCGTGGTTTTAGCCGGGACAGGAGTTCTGCGGTTTCCATTGCTAGCCAGTGATAACCAGATCCTAGCGCTTGCTGACATAACGGTTCTAACAACTTGGGCAAACGCTTTTTCGCCTTGTCAACATCCACCCAGTAGAGGCATAGGGCACATAAGAGTGTTTCTAAGCTGTGGTGCTCTTCTAAGGGAGGAACTTGAACGCTGACTATAAATTCTTTTTGGGCGATATCACCTTGCTGGACTTGCAGCAAGATTTTCAATCTTGCATAAATAGTCCTGAGCCAATGATCTCCCTGGCGAGAAATCAGACTGGCGTACTCTTGGGCTTCTCGGAGGCGTTCGCGTGAACCATCCTTTAATAGAGCCAAGATAAAAAACAAGCCGCCCATAGTATTAAAATATATCTTTTGCTTGCTCCTAGCTTTTCTGAGGGCTTTGAGACCAACTGTGTAATACTTAATGGCTTGGTCATTTTCACCCCGTAGAAAACTCAGCCAGCCCCAAAAGACAGCAGCGTTATCTCGATACTTATCAGATATACGCTCTAAACTCTGTTGTGCTTCTTGTATACAACCCCGTATAAGCAGTTGTTCTGTCAAAATCAGTTGCAGATAATCTGAGCAGTGTCCTTCCTTTGTAGAACATTCTTCTAATAGCAGCGCAAACGGCTCTTCCGCAGGAGAACATTTTAGGGCTGCATTCAGGAGGATGCTAGATATGCCGCTTTCATATAATCCTTGTGGCAGGGTGCGAAACCAATCAGCATCAAATGGGTTATTGCAAACTTGCTCGAAGATTTTATCTATAGATGTCTTGTCCTTGTCATGACTGTATTTTTGGTAGTCTTCAATCTGTTTATTAATAAAACTAAGGTCTTGGCGGTAGAGACCAATGCGGACTTCCCGGATAAATTGGCGCTCGCTCTGGAAATACCGAGTTCCGTTTGCGTAACGACTAGATATTGGTAAAGCTTTGGACACAGAGGTCGCTAGAATTTCAAAATATCCTGCTTTTACCGCATCACGAGTAGCAATCTCTGTTATGAGCGGATGGCATTGAGGACCTTGCCCACTTAACTGAACTAGCAAGCCTGCTGCTAATAATCCATCAATGTGGCGGCTTAAGGTTTTGTTAATAAAAGGTTTATTGTTTTCATCTAACGTGCCGATTTGATTGAGGCAATTCATGAATGAAGTTCTGTTTATCGGTTCATAAATCACCGAAAATAATTGCACAATCTTTTGGTCTATGTGTGATAGCTGACGGTATGCCTGGGCCAGTTGCGTTTGTAGTTTTGTGCTATCAGCATCAGAATCGGTCATGGTACTAATCATCAACACCATTGTCAGGCACTTTAGTAGATTTTGTCACCAGCAAAGCCTCAAGCTGAGATATAAGCTCTTGCGCTTTTTGATGAATTGCTGGATTTTCTAAATTAGCTTCCCTAGTCAAATCGTAAAGCTTTTTGAGCCTGGTTTTCGTGTGCTTGATTTCTTGCTGTGTTGGGGTAGGTAGTGGCTCTGGAGCAGGTTTAGGCTTGAGAGCCTTGACCTGCTCTCGGATTTGGCTGAGCGATAATTCCTGTGCAATTGCATCTTCAAGGAGTTGTTGCCGTGCCGAGGAATCCTTCAATTTGGCTATCTCCCTGGCCTTGGTGTATTCAATTCGCCCCTGGCGTAGCGCCTCTAAAACTTCTCTTGGGAGGTTGAGGAGAGGTAGCCGATTTGCTACAAAGGAATCCCAACCCATCCGCCCTAGAGCTTCAAATACTGCCTGAACAGTTTCTCCCTCAGCTTGACCGATAACGTTATCTGCCGTTCTTTTTCCTTGAGATTCTTTCTGCATCCTGTACAACAGGGCTTTGACTTCTTCGCTAGACCGCGCTAATTGGAGAACCAACATCTGTAAAATTCCCTCTGTTTCCTCAACAGGGTTTAAATCTTCTCTCTGAAGGTTCTCGGTCAGGGCGTATAGCGTAGCCTCAGCATCAGTCATTCCCCTTACCGTCACTGGTACTTCAGCTAACCCCGCAACTTGGGCTGCTCTGAGTCGTCGCTCTCCGGCTACCAGCTCATAGCGCTTGTTCTCTAAAGGTCTCACCAAAAGGGGTTGGAGAATACCGTCGCGTTTTACTGACTCCACTAACTGTCGCTGCTTTTCTGGGTCGAAGTATCGCCGAGGCTGGGAGTGAGGTAGAGATATTTGCTCCAAGGTAATGGTATTAGTGGGTTCGGGAGGATTTTCATCCAGTTGAGTGAGAAGACCCACGGGCTTCTCAATCTTGCTCCTGTTAGAAGCAGGCGGGGATTTTCTTCGCTGTCTAGGGGAATTCATTGCAACTCCTCCACAAAAGCTGCCAACTGCTCAAATAAAGCAACAATAGGTTTATTTCTGCCTACAGAACACAGAGCTAGAGGCTTTCCTTCTCCTGAAGCTTCTGCAATAGCTGTAGCACGAGGAATGGGAGACAGTATGGGCGCAATACCTGATAATTGCTCCTTTATATCTTGTAATTTATTCTGGTCGTGAATGTTAGCCGCCGCATATATTGTCGGCACGAACCCAGCTATCCTGAGAGATTTATTGAGTCGCTTCTGTACTTTGGCTATGGTTTTCAGCAGTGAGGCTGTGCCTTTAAAAGCTTTGTGCTGAGTATGGATGGGAACGAGAACATGAGTCGCAGCTATCAAACTAATTATGCTCAGAAGCCCCAAAGAAGGAGGGCAATCAATTAAAATGAAGGCATAATTTTTGGTGGCCGAAGTTAGTATTTCCTTGAGTCGCAGTTCCCTTTCCAATTGTGCTACTAGCTCTTGCTCAACATTAGCCAAGAGGATATCTGAGGGCAGTAAGTCTACGCCATCTAAATTTTGGTGGATGGGTAAAGAAGGTTCCTCCGCGTCAGACATAAGGGCATCATATATAGTCTGTGCATCAGAAGGCAGATCTAGCCCAAAGAAGTCGGTAAGGGAACCTTGTGGGTCCATATCGGGTTGTGTTGCAAAAAAGGTTTGAAGTGATAAAATTCTCTAGAACTAAGATTATTTATGCAACAACTCCGAAGATGTCTGCAATAAAATTAACTTGG
>NZ_JACXXN010000049.1 GCF_014904695.1 Nostoc sp. MG11
CTCGAATCAGAACGCACTAAGTTGCGAATTTTTATATATCTCATGTATTAATCGCAACTTTTACACAAACCAGCTACAATTGTTACAAAACTTTTTACTCATGCATTGAATAAATCTCAAATCAGTTACTTAACGCGCGGATTCAGCCTCAATTTCCGACTCCAAAATACTCAACAATTTCTTTTCCAAAGCAGTCAAATAAGGGCGCTTCAACTTTCCCAGAGACTCCAAAAACTTCTGCACCGATTCCTCCAATGCACTGGAATATACTCGTGTAATGCGATCGCAGGGCAACATCTGCAATTTAACACTCATGTCTGGCTCCTGCCGTTGCCCTCTCTGTCTTAGGGCGAACACACTTGTTTTTGCAGTGATTGGATACTCACCCATGTTCCATCTTGTCGCCAATTCCGAAAATAGGTATACACAGTTTGCCAATTGGGAAAATCTCCAGGTAGGTTCCGCCAAGTGCATCCTTGAGTCAACACATAGAAAATGGCGTTGAGTACCTCCCAAACATCCACTTCTCTTGCACGACCACCTATGAGTGGCTGATGGAATTAAAGGTTCAACCACTTCCCATTCCTGTTGAGTAAGGTTACTGGAGTATAGTTTACTCATGGCTCTTAATGGTGCTGTATGTACGTATTTACAGCTTATGCCCTGAGAGCTTTTTTTACTCAATTGCCAACTTTTCAAACATCCTCTAATATTCAAACAATAAAAACATAACTCCTTGAGATATGCATATAAAAGAAGTTTAAACCACTTGCAATACTAGATTAATTATCACAATATTGAATTGGGATTAGGCTACACACGACTAACCCTACTCCAGCCAACTTGATCTAAGAGGAAAAATGGCTAGTATCAAGATCTAAGACCATATTCCACTCTCACCAGTATTTACATTAGTGAGAAAGCAAAAATTGATGATAGTAACTAGATATAACAATCAGTTTGATCGCACTAGTGTTTTGGCATTGCTGAATCAAGATATGAATTGTCATTCTGAGCGTAACGTAAAGCCTGCTGCATAGCTACGCTTAGGGCGGAGCCTCTCGCAGAGAAGTGAAACGTACCCCGTAGGAGTACGTTTCGCGTTGCTACACTCAGCATGACAAAATAAAATTCATACACCAATTCAGCAACGCTAGTGTTTTAATTTCACACCGCTTTAGCACAGTACGCATGGCTGATGCGATCGCAGTGTTGGAAAATGGACGAATTATAGAATATGGCATACATGACACACTACTAAAATTAGACGGCACATACGCTAAGTTATACAGAATGCAAACAGAATCCTATCTAGAATCACCATATAGAAAAGCTTAAAAACACCTTTTTTAATCAGAACCTTAGCAGAAATTCTGTTAATGACCTATGCAACTTTCAATAATTCGCAGAATCAAAAAAACTACCCCTTGGCTAATAGGATTAGTGGCATCTGGGTTATTAGGAATTGCTACCACTGTAACCATTGCACTCCGAGATGCCAACCCGAAATCAGACATCACGCAACAGACGGTAGCAGTAGTATCTCAAGACTTAATTGTTCGTATCAAAGCTAATGGCGTTGTTCAGGCTGTCCGCAAAATCAATCTTAGTCCTAAAGCTGAAGGACGAATAGTGCAATTGTCCATAGAAGAAGGAAAACTGGTACAGCAAGGCGAGTTATTGGCTCGCATGGATTCTCAAAGACTACAAGCACAGATTAATCAATACAAAAGCACTTTAGCCAAAGCTCAAGCTGAATTGGCACAAAAGCAGACTGGAAACCGCCCAGAGGATATTGCCGAATCCAAAGCCAGAGTAGCTACAGCAGAAGCTAGCATTGCTGAAGCCCAAGCCAAATTTAATCATGCTCGTGAAGAACTCAAACGCTATCAAAGTTTAGTAGACAAAGGAGCAGTTTCTCGAAATCAATTCGGTGAGTATTTAAGTAAAGAAGGTGAGGCGAGGGCTATTCTTCAAGCAGCCCAAACTCGCTTACAAGAACAAAAAGAAGGTCTAACTAAACTTCGTAATGGTACACGTCCAGAGGAAATTGCTCAAGCAAAAGCGAGTGTTGCTGAAGCAAGAGGACAATTGCAATACTACGAAATTCAGTTGCAAGATACTCAAATCCAAGCTCCTTTTTCTGGTACAGTTACGCGATTGTTTGTGCAAGAAGGAGATTTTGTCACACCCACAACTTCCGCCTCCTCTGGCGATGGCGCAACTTCCGCTTCCATTGCTGAACTTTCTAGCGGTTTGGAAATTGAAGCCAAAGTGCCAGAAGCTAGTATTGCTCAAATAAAGGTAGGTCAACGTGTTGAAATTAAAGTTGATGATTTATTAGCCCTCCTGAAGAACAGGAAAAAGAAGGGGTTAAGTTCTAGGTTGATTGGTGGTGCTGAGTAAATTTATGAATTTGCCTCACGCAGAGACGCGGAGGCGCAGAGAATGAGAGTTTAGGCGTTGCTGAATAATGGGATGAAATTTTAGTATTGAAATCTAAAACTCCTTATCCTCTCTGCGTCTCTAGCTTGAAAAGTTGAGCCACTGCGTTGGACGGGTTCCCCGGCTTGTTCGCGCAGCGTCTCCCTTAGGAGAAGCAAGTGGCGTCTGTTCGCCGGAAACCAGCGCACCCTGCGGGTTCGCGTAGCGTTCCGTAGGAAAGCAAGCTACATACTTTTCACTGCGGCTCTGCGTGAAATAAATCATTCCGTAAATATGCAATGAATGCCCTTGTTTCTACTTTTGCATGAGCTTTTCATATCCAAATTTGAATCTCTACAACATAAACAAGCTGACATCAATCTTTTGAAAACATCGATAAAACTCTAGGTGAGATAATGAATTTTGTTGAAAGCATTAAGATGGCAGTTAAAACCCTAGCAGCTAACAAGTTGCGTAGCAGTCTCACTATGTTGGGAATAATTATTGGCAATAGCTCTGTAATTGCGATGATTGGTATTGGTCAAAGTGTCCAAAATTATAGCCTTGCACAGATTGAGTCTTATGGATCTAATCTGTTAAGCGTGTTTGCAGGCAGTGAAGAAGCTGAGGGTATGATTGCCGAAGAACCAAAGTTGGTATTATCGGATGCTGAGGTTATTATTACTCAAGCTCCGGCGGTGAAGAAAGTAGCTCCCCAAATTTCTGCTAGACAATCGATCGCCTACCGCAATCAGACTACACAAGCCAACATCGCTGGCACAACACCAGATTTTCTCTATGTACGGAATGCTACGGTAGTCAGTGGGCGGTTTTTTAACTCATCCGAACAGAGGCAGAATGCTCTAGTGGTCGCCCTTGGCTCAGTTCCGGCGCGTAAGTTGTTTGGCAGTGCTAACCCCATCGGCAAAGAAATACAAATCAATAATATTAGCTTTCAAGTAATTGGGATAATGAAAACTAAAGGTTCTTTTGGCGGAGTTAATCAAGATGATGTTGCTTATGTGCCCATCACCACAATGGCTAGCCAAATAGATGGACGCCAGTCTCCCTACGGCATCCCGATTGACTCGATTGAAGTTTCTGCCAAGAATCAACAGAGCATCTGGGCGGCATCGTTTCAGATTACTAACCTACTAACACGCAGACATGGCAAGAAAGACATTTCTGTGATCGCCAATAAGTCTTTCCAGGATCTTGTCGGTCAAGTAACAGGCGCTTTAAGCTTGATGCTAGCTGCGATCGCCAGCATCTCGCTTTTGGTAGGTGGCATTGGCATCATGAATATTATGCTTGTTTCGGTGACAGAGCGTACTCAAGAAATCGGGCTGCGGAAAGCAGTTGGTGCTACACAACAAGCTATTCTGACTCAGTTTTTAATCGAGGCGGTGATTCTGTCGGTAGCTGGTGGCTTGATTGGAACTGGCTTTGGTGTCGGTGGCACAATGATTGTGGGCGTCTTAACTCCCCTGAAACCAGGTGTTTCATTGCCTGCGATCGCTCTAGCTGTGGGTGTTTCTGGTAGCATTGGTCTAATTTTTGGTGTCGTCCCAGCCCGCCGCGCCGCCCGACTCGATCCAATTGTTGCTCTGCGAAGTGCTTAAGATGAATAACCAAGTAAATCCTTCATCTATATTACGGGAAGCAAATCACCTCATAGTTCCTAGTTCTTTCAAACCAGTTATTGTGCGCCTAGAAAACATTTCCAAGATCTACAACTCTGGCGAAACAGAAGTTCGAGCACTTGCAAATGTTAACTTGATTGTCGAGCAAGGTGAGTATTGCGCCATTATGGGGGCGTCTGGCTCTGGTAAGTCTACTGTGATGAATATTATCGGCTGTCTAGACCGACCAACAAAAGGAGACTATTATCTGGATAAGGCGAATGTGGCTGTACTGGGTGACGCAGACTTAGCCCAGATTCGTAACCGGAAAATTGGCTTTGTATTCCAACAGTTTCACTTATTGCCGCAGTTGAGTGCGCTAGAAAATGTCATGTTGCCGATGATATATGCAGGTATTAATACTGCTGAACAACGCGATCGCGCCATATCAGCTTTAAAGCAAGTCGGGTTAGGGAACAGGTTAAACAACAAACCAAATCAGCTATCTGGAGGACAACAGCAACGAGTAGCGATCGCTCGTGCTATTGTCAATCAACCAGTTTTAATCCTGGCCGATGAACCCACTGGCGCACTTGATTCGCGTACGACAAAAGAAGTCATGGATATCTTTTCAGACTTAAATAATAGTGGAATTACGATTGTCATGGTAACGCATGAGCCAGATGTGGCGCGTCAAACTCAGCGTATTGTCTGGTTCCGGGATGGTGAGGTTGTACACTCTCACCTCACCCCGGCAGATATTGTTTAGGTTGCAGGGATTGGGGACTGGTTAATAGACATCTGCGGAAATTAATTATGCCTTACCCACAATCCTTGTAGAGACGTAGCAGTGCTACGTCTCCACATCTTTTCTAATAAATAATCAATACCCAATACCCAATTCCCAGTCCTTTTTACAAACCATACTGCTGAACTTGCATATTCCACAGCGTGGCATACTCACCCCCACGCTGTAAAAGTTCTTTGTGAGTACCCGACTCAATGAGATGCCCCGCCTTGAGAACTAAGATCCGGTCAGCCATTTGTACTGAGGCTAACCGATGGGTGATCAAAAGCGTGGTTTTGCCTTGAGCTAGTTCAACAAAGCGGCGATAGACCTCAGACTCACTACGGGGGTCAAGTGCAGCGGTAGGCTCATCGAGAATTAGTAGCTGGGCTTCTTCTCGCACAAAGGCGCGGGCTAAGGATAACTTTTGCCACTCTCCTCCAGAAAGCTCTGTCCCACCAAACTGCTTTCCCAAGGGTATGGCTTCTTTTTTGGGGAAACTCTCAACCATTTCAGCTATACCCGCTTTTTGAACTGCACTTCTCAGACGTTTTGGGTCATCCAGCGCTCTCATGTCTCCCAAAGCAATGTTTTCTCCTAGAGTGAGCGCGTAGCGACCAAAATCTTGAAATACCGCAGCAATCTGCTGTCGCCACATATCCAAATTAAATTCTCTAAGATCTACACCATCGATTAAAATGGCTCCTTCTGTCGGGTCGTATAATCGAGTGAGCAGCTTGACAAGGGTAGTCTTGCCTGCTCCATTTTCCCCTACTAAGGCTACTGTTTCACCAGGTTGAAGAGTAAAGGACACGTCTACCAGAGCAGGCCGATTGTCTGGATAGCAAAAGTGTACCCGATCAAAAGTGATACCCGAACTCAGGCGATCGCCCATGAGTTTGCCGGGAATGCACAGTGTCATTGTTGGTTGGCTTTCTAGGAAACCGAAAAACTGTTGCATATAAAGCACAGTTTCGTAAAGCATAAGCGAGATACTGACAAATTGTTCTAGATTCTGCTGGAAGTAAGCCAACGATTGCACAAAAAGTAGTACACTTCCTGGGCTAATTTCGCCTTTAAAAGCCTGCTGTACCACCCAGTAGAAGGCGAAGCCATTCCCTAGAGTGCTCATGATCGCCAAACCCGCAGACCACAAGGCTTGCTTTTTGCGGAGATGACGCATAGTTTGATGTAAAGACTGAAATGCTTCGACATAACCATTAATAAAGAAAGAACCAAGCTTAAACAGCCGGACTTCCTTAGCGTAGGTATCAGTGAGCATAACTGAATTGCAGTATTGCATCCGCCGGGCTTGTGGACTTTTCTCAAATGTAGTTTCCCAAATTGTCATCTCATATTGAAAGGAAACATATATCTGCGGTAGAGTTGCGATCGCAATCACAAATGGAATTCCTAAGCCAAGTGGAGCTAGTAGCCCTACCATAGCTAGCAATGTCAAAAAAGTGCGCCCTCCCTCAGCTAAATTTGCAATCAAGCTCAACGGCTGATAATTTACTTGTCGCTGGAGCATCTGTAACTCGTCATAAAACTTCGAGTCTTCAAAACGGTTCAGATCAGCAAAACTATCTGCTTTATGCAACAAAAGTAAGTTGATATGAGCCGTTAGTTTTTCACCAAGGTTCCCCTGAATTGCTCTTACCCAAGGACTCAGGAAAGCCTCTAGCAGCAAAGCCCCAATCCATGCTGCCACTAAGCTAGCTAAAAGTGTAGAGCTTAGGTCTCTTCCTTGAGTCAAACCTGTTGCTACTGTATCTACCACTTGCTTGGTAATCCAGATACTTAGCGCCGGCACAATCCCTTGCAACAAAACGGCAGTAACCATAAAGACCGTTTCTTTTGGCGCTGCTGTCCATAAAAATGGTAAGGAACGAAAGAAAGCGCTACTGTAGCTCCGCACAATTTCCAGTAGCTCTCTCAATATATTCGTGAATTCAGTTCCTTTTTTATTGGTTTTAATGCCCATAAGACCACTATAAATCTGATAATTAGACCTTTTACTTAAGTCATTCAGTATAACTGTTCTATTTTTAATAATTGAACTATAACCAAAAACAAAAAACACATAACTTAGACAATTATGTTTTTCTAAAAATCTTTAAAGTCTTGTATTTTAAATTTTTATATTTTAGATTTATAGTCATGAATAAAACAATCTAGTTAAAAGTAAAATCTGAAGCTAATCAAGAATGTCACAGCATGGCTGAGAAAGTCTAAGATTTCAATTTCAGCAATTATGTAAAACAACAAACTTTTTTCAAGCAGTAAAAATATATGAAACGCTGGTTTTGTGGATTTTCAGCAATAGATGATCATTCTTTAGCAACCCTTCCTAAGCCGCTTGATGGGGAAATGCTCTGGGAGGGTTCAAAGCCCTTTTGGGTATGCGGAACTTGGGGAAAACAGCAAATAATCACGATTTTTGAAGGCCCTGTTCGGTTGGCTATAGTTGGTACTTGCTTAGCACCTTATAAGACTTTAGTTGAATTATTTCAGAATGCTGTCAGAAATAAAGACTACAGTCAATTGATGCGATCACCTGGTAGTTATAACCTGATTGTTCAAGACGAAACGGACACATATATCTTTGTAGATGTAGCTGGACTTAAACCTGTGTTTTATACAAAGTATGAGTCTTCTATTGTTTACTCTTCTTTGGGTGTTCCTTTACAACAACTGATTAAGGCAGAAGTAGATCCGTGCTGGCTTGCTAATTCTTTGTCAGGTCTTACAGCACCAAACTTAGTACAAAATCGCTCTCCTTTTCGGAATATACAAACTGTTCCTTCTGGTCACTACTTACAAATATCTTCAGGTCAACCAACGTGTAAAAAGTATTGGAATGCACCACAAGAATACATTAGTTTTTCTGACGCAGCCGAACAGTTGCATGAACAGCTATTAACTGCTGTTGAAGGTAGAGTTCGCTTATATGGAAACGTAACTAGCGATTTGAGTGGTGGTTTTGATTCAACTAGTTTGGCTTTAATAGCAGCAAAAGACTTAGCAAAACGAGGTCATAACTTACATACAATCACTATTAAAGGCACTTCATCTACTGAATCCGAAGACGTTAAATGGGCAAAGCACGCAGCTAGTCTTTACCCAAACATTTCATCCATAATGATTGATAGCCATGAATATCCTGCGGAGTTAAGTAACCTGGAATCAATCCCTTTAACAGATGCACCAGATCCATCTGTGTTTTCTTTAGGTTTAATTAACTACTCGATGGGGGTTGTCAAGTCGAAAGGATCGAAACTTCACATGAGTGGAGAAGGTGGAGATCCAGTTCTTGGATCGCATCCTTCATATTTAGCAGACTTAGTACGACGTATGCAGGTACGAACATTTGTTCAACACATTTATGGGTTGTCACGAGTTAACGACTTGTCACCGATCGCTTTAATGAACAGTGCCGTAAAACTAAGTATCACTTCATATCGTCAGTGGCTACTTCAACAAGCAAGAAAACTTTTGACAGGGCGATCGCATCAGCCGCTTAGAAGCAAGCAACCTCTAAGCACAGTCATTGGATGGCATTATACATTAAATCCTGCTACCTGGTATACAAAAAGTTTTGTAGATTTAGTTGTAACAGAGCTACAAAAATGGGCAGCAGTTGCAACTCCTTTAGACAATTCTCCTGGGGAACATAGCTCTATAGATTTGATCCAAGGGACTGGATTCACCAGCCTAATTCAGCAACAGCTAGCTGCAATTTATGACGTCAATTTAGAATTTCCCTATTTTGATTCATTGGTAATTGATGCCTGTCTTAGTGCAAAGCCAGAGGAGCGGACAACTCCATTTGCATATAAACCGCTTCTCTCTAAAGCACTTGAGCGTGATTTACCAAAAAGCATTTTTACTCGGACTACCAAAGGTGATTACACAGGAGGTGAATTTGTTGGACTTCAACAAAATTTACCAATGATCAAGGAATTTTTTCAAACCTCTTTCTTAGCTGATATGGGTCTGATTGATATTAGAGAATTTCGTAATTACATACAACAGCTTAGTATGGGACTGGCTACTGGCTCATTTCATTTCAATCAAACACTAGCAATTGAGCTTTGGTTACGCCGCGTAGTCGATGCTAAAAATAGCTTCTGGGAGCATTCGACTTTAAACCACTTTACTGAAGTTTTAAGGACACACTAAAAGGAGAAAATATCATGGAAAAAATTTGTATTCCATCCCACGTTTCTACAACTTTTTTTAAAGATAGTGCTGTAATTTTAGATGCACGAACAAACGTATACCACGCATTAAATAACACTGCCGCCGATTTTTGGAAATCACTCATGCAGAAGGGTTCATTTTAGAGTGCGCTCAATGAGGTATTGGAATTGTATGACTATTCTTCGGATCTTATTAGAGAAGATATAGAGGAGTTGGTTCGCTCGCTTATTCATGCCGGATTACTTAAGACAGTGCAAAGTGAGCCGTAAATAAACAGGAAAATGTGATGCAACTCCAAGTTATTAGAATTTAATTTCATCATTAAATTGAGAGAAAGATCATGAACACTGAGATGACGCTACAAACAACAAATTTTAATCTAAGTTTGATAGAACGTTTCAAAGGAATATCTTCTGTAATTATTGCTTATATAGCTTTACGTTGTTTGTCACTTTCAATGATTTGTAAAATTGTTAGTATATTAAAGCGTCGCTGCTCGCGTGAGATAGGTATTGATGAAGCTAATATCGCCTGGGGAGCAGTACGACAGTCCAGCTTTTTCTTTTTAGGAAGAGTAGCTTGCTTAGAATTATCATTGGCATTTGTTCTTTTCGCTCTCACAAAGGGTCTATCGGCAACATGTTGTGTAGGTGTAGCAAATGAGCCATTTCGAGCACATTCATGGGTCGAGCTTAGTGGAAAACCTTTCCGTGAGTGTGACTATGTAGAACAGGATTTCAGTAAGTTACTTACAATTTAACTGGCTAAAGGAAATTAAAGATAATATTTACTACCTTATAAACCTGGTTTCTTTAAGAAACTGGGTTTCTAGATTTTTAACTGTTTGAAGTTAATATTAAACTTATTGAAAAAATCTATTTTATTTCACTTTTATGTATCTATATGAAAGTTAACCTTCTCAATTTGCTAGAGAAAAATATAGTAATGGGCTGTTGAGTTAATCAACAGCCCATTATTGCAGTGCTACATTCTCTAATTTAGAAATTAGAAGAAAATTCTGCCTCTATTAAAAACTATCTCGCGTCTATTAGGAACTCTAAATGCCAATGTTGTCTTAATTGCATTACCTACTTGAAGTAATTGAGGTTTAGAGTATTGTTTCTTGGTGGTCATTTGTTTTCTCCTAGTTATTGGTAATTTGAACTGAGTTTAGTTGAAAAGCTAAATTTATGAATCCATAAACTGGATTTCTTAGCTAATTTAAATTTATTAGATTCAACCTAGGACTTACGCACTATACAAATTGGCTATTATGTGCATAATGATTGGTTCAGAATACAAGTTCTTTAGTTCAGAAGATTCCTTACTTAACGAAAAAAGTCAGGTCAAGGGTAGGCTGGGGTGTAGTGTTAATAACTATTAACTTTTAGTAAGTCAAAGAAAATTAAATTTTCTTTCATTCCCCAGACTCTACAGCTCACACCCGTTCATCCAGAAATACCAACGATTTATGATTTACAAGCGTGCTATTTATCGCTGAATCAGCCTAATTAAGATTTTGAAAGATTGCTCAATTAAGCTAAAACCTCAGTTTGTAGCAGTGCCTTACGTAGTGCAGTTACGGCTTCTTCTGTTTCTACTAATCTATTAAGAGCAAACGCAATGTCATCTTCAACCTTCAGCAGTTTAGCTAGTTTCTTTACAGCTTTTTGCTCTTCGGGTGAATAATTCCCATCGGCGCGAGATACTTGAATTGAGTGATATAATAACGTCCTTGATTGAGACCAATTAGAACCTTCAACTGTAATCTTGCTCAGTATGTTTTCTAGATCAGCATTTTTGTAGTCAAATGTTTTGTATTTCTTTATTACTTCTTGAGGAGTACCAACCATGTGCATATGATTTAATACCCAGTTAAATTCGGCTTCTGAAACCTCTTCATCTGCTCCAGCAATAACCAATAGTGCATACCCGTAGTTTAAGTATGCTTCAAGGGGGGCTGCAAAAATTCCCAAGTTCTTTTTCATGTAATCTGAAGCTGGGATTAATTGTTGTAAATCGCTCATAAGTTACCTCTTTAATTGTTTTGAAAATTTACTATTTGGCAGATGCTATCTATCAATGAAGGAATTGCTTTTCAGTTTTCTAATTAATTTTAGCTGATGAAATTCCGCGCTAAATCCTTGATAGATATTGATATGTGCGCCTTTAAATTTTTTCAGCAAGCCAATTACTATAATCGGCATAATATTCGTAGAGGTCATCTATATTATTGATGTCAAAACTGTTGAAAGCCTTACCATCAGCACCATGTAATCGTTGAACAAACTCGATAAAAGAACCGTAGGGAGTACTAGGAGCAACAAACATCTGCTTGAGTAACGCACCAGATTCATCACTGTATGATAATACTGGTGTCATAAACTTCCACCCCAATTCTTCCATCTGGTGATGTAGTTCCTCCATATCAGCTTCTGGATCAATGTTATAAGCAGTATGCTGAATACCTTCACCA
The DNA here is from genome assembly GCF_014904695.1 of Nostoc sp. MG11. Lineage (GTDB taxonomy): Bacteria > Cyanobacteriota > Cyanobacteriia > Cyanobacteriales > Nostocaceae > Komarekiella. The sequence goes on from NZ_JACXXN010000049.1 coordinate 11,513, forward strand.
GAGAAATTTATAAACTTATTAATTGGTGAATTAGGATCTTCACTGACTGATAACCCCGTCATAGTTGCCCACGGATACTCAGCACTGATGCCACTGACTAATGCGATGTGAGTAGCGGGAAAACGCACAGTCTCAAGCCTCATGTGTTCATTGAAACCAAGCAAACTCCATTTTGAGAGGAACCTCTGTTCATCTTCAAATGACGCAACATAAGTAATATGGTCGATATGTCGAATACTTTGAAGGATATCACTTGTATTTTTTTTAGGTAAAACAACTGAGTTTGCTCTCATGATTTCAATTTTCTGCTAATGCTTGTAATTTGCGTAATACAAAACTTTTCCTATCTATTGATAACTAGAAGAAGTAACAAAGGCTTGATTAATTCCTTCTGATATTTGCTACTGCTTATAGATAGAAATTACGTTGTTTTATTTTCGTCCTTGTTACTCTAAGTTGTTTGGAGTCTATAACCTTACACTTGATATTTTTTAATATCTCAAACTTTTAATAAGGATGCAAGGACAGTTAAGACAGTTAAGAAATTTTTTATTAGCTATAAGAATAATCTAATTTATTTTTATACTTAATAATTTATGCTTATTTATATAAATGGTTTATAAAAAATAGCTTACTCAAATAAGTCTAGCAAATAGCATTGAACTAACAATCATTTAGCTGTATTTTAACTTAAAAATCGTAAAAATCTTAAACCATAAATTAGGCACTAGCTAAGTTATGGTTTAAATGCTCAAGCTCTGGTTTAAAATCGTGTATTAACTTGACTTCTGTTAACTAAACGCTTTGCTTTTCCTTCACTACGAGGTAAGCTTCGTGGTGGTATCAACTTGACTTTAGCAGCTATCCCTAAACGATGTTCAATGTTAAATATTAATTGCTGCTCTAGCTCAACAAGTAAAGTTTGTTCTTGCCAAACTGAATCAGAAACTTCAACCCAAATTTCAATGTCATCAATTAAATTGATATTATCCTCAATCACAATTTGGTACTGAGGTATGATACCAGGCAATCTCAATAGGACATCTTCAATTTCCGCAGGAAAGAAAGTTTTATTTCCTATTCTAATTAGGTCATTAATACGACCCTTAACACGATCCATCCGAATCAGAGTTCGACCACAAGCACAAGGTTCATAAAATAGGCGTGTAATATCACCAGTTCGGTAGCGAATTAGGGGAACAGCCTCTTTAGTAATAGTTGTTAATACAAGTTCTCCATATATTCCCTCTTTCATTTGTTCCCCTGTTTCTGGGTTAATAATTTCAGGAATAAAGTGATCTTCATAAATATGCAGACCAACTCGATGAGGACACTCATGAGCTACCCCAGGACCAATCACTTCGCTTAATCCATAAGTATTATAAGCTACTATATTCCAACGTTTTTCGATGTCATCTCGTAAAGCTTCACTCCATGATTCAGCGCCAAAAATCCCGGCGGCAACAGACAATGAATGTAAATCGATACCTTCGTTTTCTGCTACTTCACTAATAGTGTATATGTAGCTAGGGGTACTCAATATAATGCCACTGCTAAAATCTTGTAAAAGTGTTAAATTCCGTTGAGGTGAAGAGCCAGAAGCAGGAACTACTGTAGCACCAATGCGTTCAATACCGTAATGAAAGCCAAGCCCACCAGTGGCAAGACTGTAACCGTAAGTGTTCTGGACGATAATTCCAGGTTTTGCACCACTAGTTGCTAATGCTCGTGCCGTTAGTTCTGACCATAAGTTTAAATCGTTATGAGTATAACCAACAACTGTCGGTTTGCCAGTAGTACCAGAAGAGGCATGAAGTCGAAGAATTGAATCCATTTGGACTGCAAACATTCCAAATGGGTATTGGTTGCGTAAGTCAGCTTTGGTGGTAAAAGGAAGCAGGGAAATATTTTCTACAGACCGAATATGACTAGGATGTATGCCAACAGCATCAAGCTTTTGTTTGTAAAAGGGTATGTGTTCATAAGCTCTTTCTACACATCTTATTAGTCGGTTTTTCTTTACCTCACATAATTCTTCGCGTGGCATGGATTCATACTTGCGATTCCAGATGTATGGTTCAAGAGCTAATTTATTCATTGTCCTTAGAAAATGTTTTAACAGTGAAACTTTGCATATCATTTTCGTAAGGAAAAAACAAGGACAGTTAAGACAGTTAAGGAAATATTTCACAGTTTTTTTAAATTAGAACTTACTTATTGACAAATTAAACAAATAATGCGGTAAAAAATCAGGAATAAATAGGCGATGGCTGCGCCAACGTCTTCTCTGCGAGACGCTACGCGTAGCTTGCTTAAGCGAAGGGGTACGACGAACGCTAATCACTCTGAGGCTGGAAAGGCGGATAATTTACGTACAGAGCGTATTTAGGGTTCAGACAATCAGAGCTATCAGTAAGCCATCTACCGCAAAGTGCGACCTCAACACTTACACCCTGTTCTTGCTGGCAGAATCAAAATATCCAGGCTGCACACGTTTAGCAGACATCATGAAAGATTTGTCTCATGATAGCGTCAACAGATTCTTGCTACGTGAGCAGTATGAACCCAAGGATTTATTTGATGAACTTAGCTCACAAATTAACTTAATAGGTGGGACACTAAGCGGAGATGATACAGTAATTGACAAACCACATAGTGACCCAAAATTAACAGAATTAATTGGGTACTTTTATTCGGGAAGGCATCATCGCGCTGTTAAAGGAATTCAATTAATTACCTTGTATTACACGGACTTGTCAGGCAAATCTGTACCTATAAATTATCGTATTTATAACAAACAAGAGGGGAAAACAAAAAATGATTATTTGCAAGAGATGATTACTGAGGTTTCGGTTTGGGGTCTTAGTCCAAAAACAGTGACTACTGACAGTTGGTATTCCAGTCAGAAAAACCTAAAGTTCTTTAAAGACAAGGGATTAAGGTTTTTAACGGGAGTAGCTAAAAATCGCTCATGTTCAGTCGATGGTAAAAATTATACCCAAGTCCAAAATTTAGAAATTCCAGAAGTTGGTTTAATAGTGTATCTGAAAAACTTTGGTCAGGTAAAGGTATTTCGCAGAAGTTTCAAAAACGAAACTTACAGATATTACATTATGTATATTCCTGAAAAAGATGCACTTTTATCAATTTCTAGAACAGACTTCAAAGAATTACACTCAATACATTGGGGGATTGAGTGTTACCACAGAGCTATTAAACAAGTGTGTGGTGTTGGTAAATTTATGGTGAGGACAACTAAGGCAATCAGAACTCATTTTTTTAGCGCAATTCGAGCTTTTACACAGCTAGAATTAATGCGAGCAGAAGAGTTAATAGAAAATTGGTATGAACTCCAAAAAAATTTATCTCTTCAAGTAGCCCGTGACTTTATTTTAGAACACCTATCACAGAAGTTGATCCAGACTGCATAATAGCAATTTTCTGTCAATGCGTAAGTTCTACAACCTATGAACACAAGATGTTTAGGCTTTTGCAAAACACATAACTTAGATAGTTATGTTTTAGAAAATTTAAATTTGATTATGAATAACAAAGCAAAAAAAGTTATATTAGATAATTTCACTAATAAATCTAATAAAATTACTGTAAAACAAAGTATGAAAATACCTCGTTTTTTAATCAATCTTTTCGAGACAAGTAAGTTAGCTTTATTTTATTTAATTAAAATATAGTTTTTCATTCTTAAAAATCAAGGACTTTTGTTTTTAGTATTTTGGAATATATAAATGTAGTAAAGACAAAGGCGTTTTTTGGTACTCTATTCTGTTTTGAGATGCAAATTTCAGTTCTGGATTCTTCCACTTTAAGGAGTAAATTAGTTTTTTAGTTGCATAAAATTATAATTATTGATGAATTAAGCTATTAGAAAGTGCTGTGATTAGTAGTAAGGTCATGTAGGAGTAATGCAATGTCCATAGGTATCAACTTAAGGAGCATCAGCCCAAACAAGCTCAGAGCGAGAGTGAATGTCGCGATGATGTTTAAGCTCGGCTTTGAGCAAATCAAAAAGCTTGTTATAGAAAACTAAATAGTTAACAACATCATCAGTTTCGCCTCAATAGCAGTATTAACGAAACCTTCGCTGCCATAGACCGATTGGAGTGGCAGGCATCTGATGAACTGCGGCTGATGCGAGATAACAGCTATTACAAAGATGGCGCATACACTAGCTTTGAAGACTATTGCGAAAGCGAGTTAACCAAACACGGGGGATATCGACGGGTCAAGGATTTATTTTCAGTCAAGCGAGTAGTTGATACCTTGCCAGAAGATTTGAGGGACAAAATTACCAAGACTTCCCAAACTCGACCCTTACTCAAACTGGTCAAAACACCCGACAAACTAGAACAAGCTGTAGCGCACGCATCCCAAGAAAAACCTTTCCCCACTGCGGCCGACTTTGCCAAAGCAGTACAACAGGTTGCTCCAACAACTAAACGCACCACAAAAAAAGAAAAAAGTCAAACACAGTCCCGTTCCCTAGAGAACGCACTTATCCAGCCGAGTATGCTTCGGCGATCGCGAATAATACTGAAATCCATTTTTCTAGCTATTTCATGAAATGCCAGAATCAACACTTCTAGCCGTTCGACATCAAATATCTTTTTACGATACTTTGTAACGAAGACCAAATGAGATTTAAGCGATGTAACGCTGTGTTTTCCTCGTCTATATTCTTTATTCATAGTGGTAGACCATTAAGTCTGTTTGAATAGATTGGAATCTCCATGCCTTTAGGCTGGAGAGGATGTCAAATAGACCATTAATTAGTAATGCTCAGTTAATCTCAAAGATCGAATTAGCAATGATCGCTAACTGGGAGCGGTTCCGGCAATCGAGGCGATTTAGCAAATGCGTTACATGAGTCTTTACAGTACCTTCAGCAACTACTAACTGCTCAGCGATTTCTCGATTTGTGGCTCCTTTGCCGATAAACTGCAAAACCTGCTGCTCTCGCTTCGTCAGCATCTCAAATTCTGGCGAAGCGGTAGGTTTAGCGATGCCCAAAGGATTCTTCATCAGTTTTTCTAACAGCCCCGGAGCCAACTGAGCATAGCCCTGGCACGCCAGCCGAATTGCTTGTACTAACTCGTCTGCGGGCATATCTTTCAGCAGGTAGCCTTTCGCACCTGCCCGGATCGACTCGACAATATACTGATCATCGTCAAACGTGCTGAGTACAAGCACTTTCACATTAGGAAATCGTTTGCAGATCGTTCGTGTTGCGGCTCTCCCATCCATCAATGGCATTCGCACATCCATTAGCACCAAATTAGGCTGGAGGGCTGCGACCTGCTCTATCGCCATCTCACCATTGCTAGCAATCCCCACAACTTGCAAATCTGGCTGCAACTCCAACATTGTTTTTAGCCCTTGGCAAATCAGGCTTTGATCATCCACAATCAGTATACGAATCATAAATTAACTAGCTAGACGATACTTCTGGTTCAGTAGTGGAGAGAGGTACTTCCACCCAAATTTGACAGCCCTTTCCTAACTCTGTCTCCAGGGTAAAAGTCCCCCCCAGTACAGCAATTCGCTCCTGTATCCCTTGCAGTCCAAATCCTCTGCCAATGGAGCTACTCCGTTCAAACCCACGTCCATTATCTACCACAATCAGCCGTACGATTTCGGACGTTACCTCAATTTTTACCGTCACCGCTGTTGCCTGAGCGTACTTGGAAATATTGGTTAGCGCCTCCTGAACAATTCGGTATAGTGCATTCACGATCGCAGTAGACACCGACGCATTACCTATTCTTGTTGTCTGCTCTACGATCTGCATTTGCGTTTCAATGCCAGTTCCCTGCCGAAAATCATCGACCACAGCGGCGATAGTCTCAGTCAAAGATTGCTCTGCTCGATTTTCTTCGCGCAATGCCTGCACCGATTTTCGCACCTCTTGCATGGCAATCACGCCCAGCCGTCGAGCTTGCTGCAAAAAGGGTTCTACCCGGTCTGGCTGCTGTTGCCAGAGCATCACTGCCGTTTGTAGCTGCACATTCAATGCTGTCAGCGCGTGTCCCAAAGAATCATGAATATCACGAGCAATTCGATTGCGCTCTTGGGCAGCTGCTAACTCTTCTGCCTGGGAGGCATACTGCCGAAGTTGCTGATGCGCTGTCGCCAGATCCTCCTGAGCCTGACGTTCAGACAACAGCGTACTGACTAGCATTAGCACCAGGAACAGCCCCAACCCAAACATTAACGTTTCGGCAACTAGGTGCATCCAAAACTGCTCCTCTAGTTGGGGTACGAACACTGTCATGTTCTGCACATATATGGTCTGATGCTTCAAAAACAGCACGAGCAATATTCCGCCAACTAGCCAACGTCCGCTCGTACTGAACATGAAGCAACTGCGAATAAACACAATCAGGTACAGCGTCGGCAAAATGTGCAGATATCCCAGCACTGTTCCATAGAAAATTAAGCCGATTTCGGCAAGAGTATAGAGGATTTTGATGGGCGATTTGCCCATTGGCAGCATCCATCCCATGATGCAAAGCAACAGTAAAACGGAAATATGCTGGAGAGGTAACCGCCGACCAGCGATCGCTTCTAATACGGCTAAGGAACCGCAGCTTGCAAGCATGACCCACTCGGTATACACCAGAAAGCGGAATGGATTGGGCTGGAATTTTAGACGAGATAGCATAAGACGATCGCAACGCAAAGATTTTATTCAAAAATACTGTCAATAGTTTCAAATTGCCATACCCCTTTCGTTACTATCTGGCAACAATCTCAACGAAAGTCGTAGTTGGACTATACAATTCGTTGAGCCAAAATACGAGACGTTCTTCAGATGTTTTCAACAAGGGTGAATGCCTAATATAAATTTATTAGCTTGAGCAAGGAGATATAGACAGCGTTAATCTTGTTATGGAAGCAACTATGGATGATCCTAAGTTGAGACAGATTATTGCAGAAATTAATTTATTTTATCAGGAACAAGAGCAATTAATACCAATTGATATAGAAGGGGAAGCAATTAGTCTTTTACTCAATAATCACTTGTGAAATTGATAAAAAACCTCAAAGCTCTTTATGAACAAGAGATGTCAATAGTGTTATAGAAAGTAACAATTATTTGCTAACAATGAATCAAAAACATTACGCGATATCTCATTGCAATCTAATCAAAGAAAAACCAGATGAACAGCTAAAATACCTAGTTACACAAGCTTGTAAACACCTACCTGGAAGCCAAGAGCGTCAGAAGTTACTCACGCAAATTATTCGCTTGACTTCTAGAAAACTATGGAAGGAAAGTACTCCTTACTATGAAGATGCACTACAACAAACTTGGTTGTATTTCTGTCGTAATGTTTGTGAAGGTTTAACAGGTCAAGCCTATGACCCTACTTGTGGTAGTGTCATCACTTGGCTGAATGCTTACCTCAAATGCAGACTACGAGATTTTGACATTAACCAGCGCCGGGAACAAGCCACAACAGTCTCTTTCAGACATCACCAGTCTCTCTCAGGTGACAGAAGTGAAGCTTTTGACCCCATAAATAACCTACCTGCCACCCCTCCAGTACCTCCGATTTTGGAAAACTTAGAGATATGGGTCAATACAGACTCAGACGGAGAACTGCGTCATACTTACATTAAAGGGCGTCCAGATGTGAATTGTCAGGTGTTGATTCTTAAACGCCTACCCCCAGAAGTTAGTTGGAGAGAATTGTCCGAAGAATTTGGGCTACCAATTCCGACATTGAGCAGTTTTTATCAACGTCAGTGTCTACCACGCTTGCGAAGTTTTGCTAAATTTGAGGGCTTATTATGAAGGCTGAAATCAGCAAGGCTGTTGTTTGACCAATAGTATCACGCTCTTGTCAAATGGAAGGAGATCACAAAAAAAGTAAGCTATGTCCAAGGACAAGCCGCTGACGCTCCTTTGTCGCTACCGCTTCGCTAATGCGTCTACGCTCCTACTCCCGAAAATCCGGTAAACAGTAAAGAGGCAAGAGCTATTATTTCTATGGTGCTGTTGATGAACTTTTTCATTCGGAAAACTCTTCTGCTCCGGCGACGCACAATTAATTTACCTTTGTGGCCTGCCTGTTCTAATTGAGCAAGAGGCTTTTTTCTGCCTCAAAAATGTTTAAGTCCCGGTAAAGGAATCTGGAAACAGTCTGTGTGATTGTGTAATTTATATATGAATAGCTGTTTTATTTGCTCACACAATTCTTACAAGAGAAAGTCACAATAAAAGCTGATGGCAATCAAAGTAAACTCCAAACCATTTTGGCTGAAAGTGAAAGCAATAAAATTTAATCTACTCAAGCCAAAACGTATTTTTTGGGCGAGTGTCTTTTCCTCTGCGATCTTGCTTTTTCCTCTTTCAGGCTTGGCTGTAACCGTACAAGAAGTTCCAAATCCCCGCAAAGAGTATGGTGGTTGGGTAACTGATATGGCAGGAATCCTCAGCGACGAGACAGAAGCTCAAATCAATCAGATGGTTTCTGAATTGGAGGCAAAAAAAGGCATGGAAATCGCAGTAGTGACCGTGCCAGAAACAAGTCCTGCTGCATCACCGAAAACATTTGCCACGGAATTGTTTAATATTTGGGGAATCGGTAAGAAAGGAAAAGATAATGGTGTACTATTTTTGATTTCCGTAGGCGATCGCCGCGTAGAAATTGAAACAGGTTATGGTGTAGAAGCAATTTTACCTGATGCCAAAGTAGGCAATATTATCGATACTCAAATTATCTCCCACTTCAAAAAAGGAGATTTTGCAGGCGGTACGCTGGCAGGAACCAAAGCATTAATAGTAGTTCTCAAGTCTGATCAACCATTATCTGAAAGTCAGGTAACACTACCAGATACTCAAACAACCCCGAATAACACAGGTGGCGGGATTCTATGGGGAGTTTTAGCTGGCGGTGGAATATTAACACTGGCAGCAGGAAGTGCTGTTTACCTAACTCGTCGTCCTCGTAAAATCTTCATTGCACCAGAAGGGCGCACTCGTAAGAGTAAAGGCAATTACACTTTTTTGTGTGCTGATTGTCAAAAGCCAATGAAACAAGTAGACGATTCTACAGTCCAATCCTATCTGAACAAACCAGAAACAACAGCACAAAAACTAGGTAGTATTAAGTTTCAGGGTTGGAGATGTCTTAGTTGCACTCACAAAACAACTGGTAATGGTTTCCATATTGTTGCCCAACAGTCCCATTCCTCCAGATTTCGCCAGTGTCCTCAATGTCATGAATTGACTGTTATCCGTGACGAGAAGACTGTTCAATCACCTACACGAGCCAGTACTGGAAGACGACTAATTACTGATGAGTGCCACAGTTGTTCTTACCATCATCAGCAAGAGGAAATAATTCCTCGTTTGCCGCCGCCTCCGCCTCCTCCCAGCAATTCTTGGGGTAGTGGTGGTGGCTTCAGTGGTGGTGGTGGTGGTGGTGGTGGTAGCTTCGGTGGTGGCAGTAGCGGCGGCGGCGGTGGTGGTGGTAGTTGGTAAATAATCTTATGAACAATCAAGACGAAAGAATTCCCGAAGATATTGCCCCAGAAGTGCTGGAGTTAGCCTCGCGCTATTATGCCAATCACACCCAAAGTTATTCAGCTTCGGAGTTAGTAGGCGCAGGTCAGGAAGTTGATATTCCTGCTGAGTTTATTCAGCAAGCAATTCTGGATGTACAAACAAGGTACAAGCAACAACAACAGCAACAACGGCGATTAGCCCATCTGCATCAAAGACTACTGATTGTTGTCACCGGCGTAATAGCTGCACTGACTGTCTGGAGTGCCTGGACTTACAACTCCATCCAAAATAGTGAATCCAGAGTAGAAGCAGCTTGGGCACAAGTCGAAAATCAACTCCAGCGACGTGCTGATTTGATTCCTAACCTTGTGAATGTCACCCAAGCTTATGCCAAACAGGAAAAAGAGTTAGTCTCTTTATTAATGCGATCGCGCCAAGCTTATTTGCAAGCAACGACTCCCGATCAAAAGGTTGCTGCAACAGTGCAAGTCAATCAAGCAATTGATCGTTTCCATGATCATGCCAGCGTCAATCCCCAACTACAATCAAGCCAACTATTTACCAGTCTTCAATACGAACTTACGGGTACTGAAAATCGCTTAGCTGTAGAAAGAATGCGTTATAACCAAGCAGTGCAAGCTTATAATCAAAAAATTCAAAGTTTTCCTAACTTCTTAATTTCTAATGCTCTTGGGTTTGAGAAGAAAGAATTTTTCCAAGCTACAAATACTGGTGTCACCTTTTCATAAAAGGAACGCTAGAGCCAGCAAAGTGAATTTCTTTAGCAGCGTTAAGTCCCTGCACCGATAATAAGCACCTTTCGATGCGGCAATCCTTTGGGCAAAGCGCCGGGGGAAGTTGGTTTTTGGGCTTGTACTTGATCGTAGGTGATAGTTGCAGCGATGGCGAGAGTACTTCGCAATAAAAACTGACGACGATTCAGGTTGAACATAGAGGCGGAACTAGTGATTGGGGGAGGACAGCTATTTAGAGTATTCTTATTTCTCGGCTAAATAAAGCTACAAATGCATAGAATAGGATTCCAGGCTAATATTACTAATTTCAGTAGATTGACGATAGTAAGTAAGCTTAAGCGCATATTTCAAAAGTCCGATACTTTTGAGAATCTTTAACTTCAGGCGATCGCTAAAAAGTGAAACTGCCATGTTATTTTGCTTAATGAACTAAAGCAAAGACAGGCAGGGAAAGCGTGGATTTGGAGCAATTTACAACACTGATTCATGAGCATGGCTTATCAGAGTATCAAGATGATATTTTGGCAAGTGTGCGCCCTGCTATCTTGTTGAAGCTTGGGCAAGCTGAACCAGGACACAAAGGGCAAAGTCGTATCGGAGGTGTTCCCGATTTACCCTTGTCTATTCCCTGGCCTCAAAACACTCCTTCAGGCAGATACCTTTGCTTTATCTTGCAAATTAACTTTGCTGATTTACCCACTTTCTCTGAAAATCCTTTGACAAAGGGGGGAATGCTTTATCTTTTTGCTTCGGAAAGTGAAAATAGCGCCGAACAATTAGTGTTTTACGATGGAAGCGAACCTTTAGAGCCTGCACACTTACCCAAAGATACTCGCTTCATTACAGATTGGTACGAGAATTTAGTCACTCACCGTCTAGAGTTCGAGCTTTTTCCCGATATCCCGCGTTGGGCAACAAATGATTTTTGTAGACTCTGCGATCGCCTTAACTTAGACGAACTCAAGTTAAATAATTTGGGTAGAACTCTCAGCAAGAACAGTGTAGGTAAACTGTTCGGTCATGCTTCGGGCATTGGGCATGATCCACGAGAGGATGCTTACATAGTTAGGGAGGTGAATCCCGAATGGCTTTACAACTACGAGCAATGCCATACCTTAGATATGACCCGCGCCCAGAACTGGCACAACTTGCTGGAAGTCGAGTCTAGCAGAACAGTTGACCTGATGTTTGGCGATGCTGGCTACCTGCAAGTACTCATTTATGGCGAAGACTTGAAGCGGCTGGATTTTTCTACGGTCTACGTGAACCTTGAATCAAGCTAAAGCTTGAGTGCGATGTCTACCAGAATTCAGGAGGGTAATATGCCAGGAGCAATTGCTTATTTGAAGGAAGCATTACAAAAGTTCTACATTCCACTTTACCTAATTAATGACACGCCCTAAAATAATTTTGATAGTTTTGGTTCACAACACAAGTCTGTTAGTTCACAACACAAGTTCGTTCTCAACGATTTGTGATCTAGTGTTGTGTAATTACTGAGCTAACAATCTAATCTTGTTTAAAAAAACACCTTTTTTGCAAGTTTTACTGAACCACTACATTATCCCATTGAGAAACGCTAGAGAGAAAGAACGGTTGCCTTGTGTCCTTTGGACACAAGGCAGAGGCGCAAAGCCTTGCGCCCAAGGGCAGTGATAAAGACCATCGCCGGACGCCGGCGCTCAGACTTCTCTCCGCCTACAGAACTTTTCGCTGCGTCTCTGGGTGTTAGCATTCGCGGAGCGTCTCGTAGAGAAGCGGGGCGTAGCCCGGTAAATTCATACCTGGATTCAGCAACGCCCCTAAATGAATTATGAACAAAAAGATCCCCGACTTTTTCAAAAAATCGGGGATCTAAGACTTTCAATAATTTGCAAATTTAATTTAAATTATTGATACTGATTCATGATTCCTTGTGGTACTATTGCATCTTCCAAATCAGCGTCTAGCAAGTTTGCACCTTGGATGTTGGCATTTGTGAGATTTGTTTTTTGTAAATCTGCCTTTTGTAAGTTTGCTCCTTGCAAATCAGCTCCTAACAGGTTTGCTCCCTCTAAATCTGCATCAAATAAGTTTGCCCCTTGCAGATTTGCTCCGGCTATATTGGCTTTGCTTAAATCAACTCCCTGTAGATTAGCTGATGCCAGGTTTGTTCCTTGTAGATTCGCTTTTTCCAATTCTGCTTCTTGTAGATTTGCACCCGCCAAATTAGCTGCTTGCAGATTTGCCTTGTCTAGTTGCGCTCCAACTAAGTTGCATCCAACACATTCATTAGTTGTTAATAGACGTTGAACATTTGCAGCTACGCTATCTACTGACCATGCTGTTGGAGGTATAACAGGAACCGGAGATACTATTGGAACTGGTGTAGATTCTGTAGGTACTGGTGCTATCTCTGATTGAGCTAAAGCATAGGGCTGATCAAAAAGAGAAAATATCGTCAGAGATACCATGAATACAGCACTTAAAAGCCAAGAAGATAATTTTTTGAAGTTCGTTTTTTTCATTGGTTGATTCCTTTTGAATTCAGTATTGTTTTTTCGTTTGGATTCAATTCGCTTTGGTTCTACCTTAATACCAATCAATATTGAAATCAAATACTATTATTTTGCATTATCATAAATAAAGGTGATGATTAATTTTTAGCTATTCATTCTAGCTTCATAGAGTCATCTATCTATTGGCTTAAAAATAATTTAAATCATTTTTAAAAAATCATTAAATTAGATTTGTGATTTTTTAAAATAATTATTACTTTTGTCAACTTCCAATCTGTCTCGATTTACCCAACGATTAACGAACTCATTTTTATGTTTCTGTACTTTCACTTGTACTTGTTTAGAGCCTAATTTGACAACTTCGCCAGGAATTCTCTGGGTGTTTTCTGAATCGGCACGAGCTTTATAAAGCCAGATAACTTTTTGTCCTACGAAATAGTCAGAATTTGCGCTTAAGCGTGATGTTCCATCTGCCCAAGAGGGAGCAGCAATTGCTAAGTTAATTAAAAGGATTAAAGTCATTAAAGCAATTTTGAGAATTTTCATGTGTGTAATTAAAGCTTCTATCGCACGATAAATAGTCTAATTGAAAAGCATTGCGAGATTAGGTACAAGTTGATAAGTCCCACTTTTAACCATGATGGATAGCCCCAAATATATTAATACAAAGGGAAAGACTTTCCGGCCATAGCGAGTCATAACAGAAGCCATGATAGGATTCCGCGTTAGGTTGTAGGAGACAAAGCACCACAGTCCAATCGCTAAATAGCAAACACATACAATGACTGCCAGACTAGGAATGTTACTGCTAGCAAATAACGGAATATAGATACCGATATTATTTCCACCATTGGCAATGGTAACAGCAGAAACACGATAAGTTTGACGATCTTTGAGTGTTGCTAATAATGATTTTTTATGACGTTTAGTTTTGGCTGAATTAGTAAAGTTAACTGATACAGCTTGTAAAGTATTTTCTTGCTCTCCTCGACTCATTAGATGGCTGATACCAATTATGATTGGGAGAATTCCTAGCAATCCAATCCATGCTTCTGGAAGAACTAAACCACCGAGGAAACCAGGAAGACTAGCCATTACTAATGCAGTAAATCCCACAAATTCGCCAATAATAATATGCTTGGGACGAAAGTTATGATTAACTTTGCCAAAGAAAGCTGTCAAATATAAATTGTCATCAAATGTCGTTGCAAAAGCCGCAGATATTCCAATAAATAATGTACCAATTAGCCAAGCCATATTTTTTCTCCGCAACGATTTAGTAAAATTCTTTTAGAAGATGGTTGAAGCGATCGCCCTTAATTACAGATGTAATTTTGTCCTTCAACTGGTAAGCTGAGTAGCTTATGAACTCAATATTATGGTCTAGCTCAGATAAGAGCAAATACTCTTTTTTCTTGAAATGATAAAATGAATTTATTGAATAAAAAATTAAAAGCACCAGGCATGAGAATAGCCTGGTGCAAGATATTAATATTTGCAATACTCAAATACCCGACTTTTTCAACAAGTCGAAAATTTTGTTGAGAATATTAATTGTTGCAATTTCATCCTCAAAGTAAGTTGCAATAGACTCAGTGCGAACTAATAATATTGCTGACTGTGAGCCTGTATTGTGGATGTTCAAAATAACTTGACTCTTATCAATGTGCAGTCCAAAAGTATCTTGATTTCTGTATCAGGCTTTTCTAAGTCCACACTACAGATAATTGCAGTTACTTTCTTACTAGATAAACTCCGAACTAGCTGATCTAGTTTGTGCCAGAAATCATTGCTGTCCTTTATTGCAGTAACTTTCCATTTGAAACGTGCAATACAGCTTTGCCAAGGTAGCTTCTATTTAACAATTTCTCTGCTACATCAGCTATTTGTGTCCAATCAGCTTCAATATCAATCACAGGACGCAATTGATCTACTTCTACTAAACGTAAAAGCCTTTTTAATCCTACTGCTGCTGATTCTCGTCTCAGTTCATGAAACAAAATCAGACCATACAAACTTGTGCCACCAGTTCCGTAGAAGCGCTGTGCGTTGAATGTCACCTCATTTCCCCCGGAAGTACCAAACAGAACTATAGTCCCATCTTCTGCCAACAAACCAAGGGCTGTTCTGAGGGTATTTCCACCAACTGACTCGACAATTAAATGATATGGGCCGTATTTGCTAGCTGGTGAAAGATCCTCACCAATGACTACAGAATCAGCGCCAGCATCTTTAACAAAAATTTCGGATTCTGGACGGCGAATGTGGGCTGTTATCTGTGCGCCGCTGAGTCGTGCTAATTGAATGGCGAAGTGACCTACACCACCAGATGCACCTGTAATTAATACGGAACGACCTAAAATTGAGCCACCTTTGAGCAGGGCATGATAAGCAGTTAAACCTGCTACAGGTAGTGTGGCAGCTTGAGCAAAGGAAACTGACGAGGGCAATTCTGCTAGTGAGTGGGTTGGTACTGATGCTAATTCCGCCCATGCACCAGAACGAAGTAAACCGACGACTCGCGTCCCGACAGCAGGCCCAGAACCATCAGCAGCAGGAGTTTCTACAACACCTGTTAAATCCCAACCCGGTCGCCAACCTGCTTCGGCGGTGGTAGAACGTCTGACCTCTCCCCGGTTAAGGGAAATTGCTGCTACCCGAATCACAGCTTCATTAGCAGCAGGGTTAGGTGCATCTACATCACGCAATGCTAAACGTCCTGATACATTAGGGTCAACAACAACAGCACGGATTTTACTCATCTTGTCAAACCTGAATCGAGTTACAACTTTTAGTGTGGACTACTATTACAGTGCGCTGGCAAATAAACAGAAATTATTGGATACTTGCACTAATTTTAGCGATCGCTTGTGCATCTGATTCTTTCGCTTTATCAAACAGAATCGCGGAGGCAAACATAATTCGTAATTTAGAGGATTTCTATGAAGGGCTACGTCTACGGATAAAGCTTTCTCCACTCAACAGGGCAATTCCTAATGTGACAATACCAATCCCCAAGCTTTGAATCAAGTTTAAAGTTTCGCTAATTGTGATCCATGCAACTAATACTGTTAATGCTGGACTGCTAGCGCCGACAATTGAGGCCTTAGTTGCGCCAATCATCCGAATTCCTACATTATTGAATGTGTGTCCTATGAAACTCACTAAACCAGAAAAAATGCTGCCAATCCAAAGAGGTATCCAATCAAGTTGTGTACTAGAAAGTGGCCAAAACAGTAAGCTGATACCAGAAAACAGTAGAGTACAGGTAAAACTAATCCAGGTGAAAGGAACTGGATGAAATTTTTCTAAACACTTTTGGGCCATGACTTTATAAAAAGCGTAAACCACCCCAGATCCAACGCTGGCGAAAATGCCAGTAGTAATGGTATCACTACTGTAAGCAGCAGAAGATTGGGGAATTGTGAGTACGCCACCCCCCAAAATAATCACCATTACCAGCCAACGGAAGAGTGTAGGACGTTCGCCAAAAAACCTCCAAGCCAGCAGCGCCGTAAACACGGGATAAGTAAAAAATAGAGTCATGGCAATTCCAGTCGGAATTAAGCCAATAGCAATGTAGAGTAAGGCAATATACACAAACATTAATACTCCACAGCCTAATGCTTGGAGCAAAACATCTGTGCGTTCGCGCCTGAACAAGTCTCGAAATTCTTTAAAAGCAGATGGATATAACTTGAATGCTAGAGATGCCATAAGTGGAACCACCAGTAGCATTCGTATGAACATCAGCAATAATGAGTTCTGCAAATCCGGTTTAACGTATCCACCAAGTAAAAATAAACCCAGTACGAGATGTTCTGAAAACAAAACTCGCACAGTAACGTTGTGAAACGATAAGACGAAAGCGGATAGAAGAACCGTCAGAATGCCCAAGTTGCTAAAAAGGTTTCTCAAGGACAACCCGATTGTATTGCTAAAACCATTGAGTTTCGTATAAAGCATACTTTGACGAAGATTTTGTCATCCCTAATCCTGTAAAGGGAAAGGGGAAAGGTTTGAATTTCCCCTTTCCCCATTAACCTTTTCCCAGACCATAAGGGAGATTTTTAGGCTTAACCGAAAAGTATTGATTTGGTAAGGATGCGATCGCCTGCTAAATTAAAACTTCAGGTTCTTCTAGCATGCTGGCGACTTTCTCGGTCAATTCTTCAAATTGAGAAATGCCACCTAGCAGATCACCGAAGATTAGACTTTCAGTTGGTTCAATCACTGTAGTCTATTTACCTGAAAACTGCTGTAATTTGAGTGTTGCAGCAGTCCTTGCTGCTATTGCCTTCTCTTCCCATAGCATAGGGTGATATTCAATCTTACCCCAAGGGTCAACCATATCAGCGTAGTGTTGATGGAACGCATGACCTGACTGTCCAGGAGTGTGAATAGCTAATGAGTTATCCAAATTACCCAAATCTACAATCATCCGCATAGAAGGAATATCAGTCACTTCAAAAGATTTGTTTGCCCTCCAACGATTAGCATTCACAGTTTCCCCATTACCCGCAGTCGCAAAAGAACCACGATTAAACAAAGCCTCAATCGGTACAACTCCAGATTTCCCTAACGTGCCATTACGAAAGGTGATAGTGTGTAATTTGCCCCAGTTCCAGTTTTTTGGGTCTTTGCTTTGAAGACGTTCGAGTTCGTTCACGGCTTCTGTGAAAGCTTGTTGCAAAATTTGGTCACGGTTCTCAACTGTTGCGGTATTGCGATTATCCCACCAGATACTATTGGGCTGTTTAGCAAGGTTTTTTACCACAGCGTACCAGCGATCGCCACCATCAGGAAAGTACTCTCTAGGTAACTGATCGTGGAAGGTATCAGCTAGCAAGTGCTTCCAGAATACCTCAAATAGTGCAGCAGCAGGTGACGACATTCCTAGTTGCAAATCCCAATCAACGAGTAATTTCCGGGCTGCTTCCTGGCGAGGAGTATTCAGAGAAATAGTTTGCAGCAATGGCACTAGTATCTGTGCATTCAAATTCCGATTGTCGCCCTGCATCTGCTGCACATAGTCCAGAGAAATTGGCTGGCTTTGCTGTTCAATCATTTCCACAATGCGCTTTGCGCGGTAGCCATAAACCCAGTCGGTAGTAATTAGGTAGGGATATTTACTTGCGACCAAATTATTGGCAGTAGCAATATAGCCTTGAGGTGGATTGAAACTTCTCGGTAACTGCTCAAAATCAATATAGCCTTGCCACTCATATTCATCAGTCCAACCAGGGACGGGATAGCGTCCTTCTCCTTTTGCGCGGATAGGGAATTTTCCAGGCAATTGATAGCCAATATTGCCTTCAATGTCTGCGTAGACCAAATTTTGAGCCGGGACATCAAAGTTTTTGGCAGCAGTGCGGAACTCTTGCCAGTTTTGAGCAAGATTCATCTGCCCAATTGAGTACGCCAGTTGAGATGGTTCTAAGGCTGTCCAACGCAGAGCAACAGCATAGTTTTGGGGTAATTTGACTCGCTGATTTTGCTTAAACTGCTTCAAATCGAGTGAAACATCAGAGAGAATTGGCCCGTGTCTGGTGTAGCGGACTATTTGGAAAATCGGCTGACTTCCTGCAACTTGAATTGTCTCTTTCACCAATTGCATATCTACCCATTTGCCGTTAACCTCATACTGGTTGGGATTATTTGGGTTGATTTTCTCAATGTATAAATCCATTACATCTGATTGTACATTGGTGACACCCCAGGCAATGCGATCGCTATGACCGACAATCACTCCCAACATTCCCGCAAAGGAAAAGCCAGTAACGTTGTAGGGACATTCTGCACCCTTGGTTGTACAATGCAAACCAACCTCATACCAGATAGAAGGTATTTGCACAGCCAAATGAGGGTCATTCGCCAAGATTGGCTTACCTGTAGCCGTGCGCTCACCAGATATCACCCAGCTATTCGAGCCAATACCTACTCCTCTGGGCCCTATAAGTTTTTCCAAAGCCATCATCGGCCGAGTAATTGACTTTAAAACTGCGGTGATTTCCTCCCCACTTCCCCCTGCCCCTCTGCTCCCCTGCTTCCCTCCTCCTCGGAACCCAGGCAAAATCACTGGTAAATCTTCAGGATAAGGCGGGAAAAGTTCTTCCACCTGAGCAGGGGTAAGAGTTTTGAGCAAAATGGTACGTTCAATTTCACTCTCGAAATTTCTGCCCAAGTCGTAAGCCATCACTTTGCCCCAAGTGAGGGAGTGTAGCGGTTGCCAAGGTTCTGGTTTATAACCAGGATTCAAGAATTTCAGTACAGCGTATTCTAGACTCAGGGCGCTTCCTTGACGCTGCGTCAGATAAGCATTTACGCCGTCAGCATAAGATTGCAGATTTGCCTTCATCTCTGCATTCATTTGCTGGATTTCTTGCTGCGCCACTCTTGCCCAACCCATTGTCCGCAGATATCTATCAGCTTCGACTTGGGAGGAACCAAACATTTCTGCCAGTCGCCCAGAACCGATGTGTCGCCAAAAATCCATTTGCCAGAAACGGTCTTGGGCATGGATGTAACCTTGCGCCATGAATAAATCGTGAGAGTTAGCAGCCCAAATATGAGGAGTTCCCCAGTTGTCGCGCTGCACAGTAACTTCTGTTTTAATTCCAGGTATTTGAATTGTGCCACTCTCTACAGCAAAGGATTGGCGTACAGTACAGGTGGCAAATCCTACTAGCGAAAGCCCCAGCACTAACAGCACAATCGCGGTGATTTTAAGTCTTTTACGCCAACCTTTTCTGGAGCTTTTCATGTGTAGATGTCGCAGCATCATTATTGAAATCACGCGACATTATACTGCTAAAAGCAGCGCAGGCTTGCTTTTGGTGCTGGAAGCTGGGGATTAGGTGAATAAATAATCAATACTCAATCTCAAATACTCAGTACAGGGGGTAGGGACACGGCATTGCCGTGTCCCTACGAATATCTGTGTCAGGACTTACGCACTCAGATCCCCCAACCCCCTTAGAAAGGCGGCTTTAGACGTTCCCCTCTTAAAAAGCTACGGTGTACACACAAGTCTTTTAGAGTTGCCCCACAGGCTTTTGATCCCCCCAACCCCCCTTCAAAAGGGGGGCAAAAACCTCTCA
>NZ_JACXXN010000004.1 GCF_014904695.1 Nostoc sp. MG11
TTAATTAGTTTTGTGTACGGTTTGGTGATTGGCGGCGTTTCACGCAAATCTTATATTCAGATGATGGAGCTTGAAGCATCAGTTGCCCAAAAAACAGGACGTATCAGAGTAATCGTACAGGACAACGGTCCAATACATCGTTGCAAAGAAGTAATTCTATTATGGTCAAAGTGGGAAGCAATGGGTTTGTACATCTTCTTTCTACCCAAATATTGTTCGGAAATGAACCCGATTGAATTAGAGTGCTTGACCTCAAAAAAGATGAACTAGCCTCGAAAACCTTTGAAGACGAGTTCAACGAGTGCCTATGCTGTGATTGATGGAGTTCAAGTTAGAGCATCCAAGGGAAACTACAGTACACAACGTGTAAGATTTAACTCTAATTCTTCTGCTTAATTGTTTGTTACATACTTATAAATTTTCTCCACGACTTACTTACTAAAACAAACAGCACCAAAAATAAATTTTGCGATTCAACCCCAATTCGATTATGCCTCTCCCTTTTCAGAGGAAATGGCCAGGGTAAAAATTGGTAACAAATGGGGTTATATCAACAAAACGGGTAAACTTGTTATTCCTGCCGAATTTGATGGATATCCCGTAGATGGTGCTATCTACTTTAGTCTATCTTTTATGGATAAACATCATCGCAGCTTTCGCTATTCGGGTAATTTTTCCCAAGGATTAGCACCTGTACAAGTAGGTAATAAATGGGGATATATTGACAAAAGAGGTCGAATGGTAATTTCTCCTCAATTTGCGTGTGCAGATGACTTTTCTGAAGGTTTAGTGGCGGTAGGAAATCAAGGAATGTATATTAATCAGAAAGGTTAAGCTGTTTTCACTCATCAATTTGGATGTAATAGTAGCAAATTTTTTCAAGGATTAGCATTGATAGGACGAGATACAATTATTAATAAAAAGGGAAAAGTTGTTTATCGTCTGAGCGAGAATTTCGGTTCCGAAAGCCCATTATCTGGATTTTCAGAGAATTTATTAGTGGTCAATAAATCCAATAATTTTGATTTTGGTTTTCTAGATAGAGAAAGTAAGATTGTCATTAAACCACAATTTCATTTAGCCTATCCATTTTCTGAAGGATTAGCTTTAGTTAGAAATAAACCAACGGATTCTCGTAGTGGCTTTGGATTTATTGACAAAACAGGGAAATTTGTAATTCCACCTAATTTAATTATCCCTGCTTCATTTTCCCAAGGTTTAGTACCGTTTTGTACTGGTGAAAGTGCCTGCGGATATATTGATTGATAAATCTGGAAAAGTGGTTATTCAAACACAGTTTGCAGATGTTTCGTCTTTTTCGGAAAACATCGCTCCGGTAAAAGTTGGTAATAAATGGGGTTATATTCATCATCCTTTTAAGCGATGAAAAAAGTTAGAATTAGTTCGCAATAAACTATAAAATATCTATCCTTTTGTCAACTTGTAAAATTGCAACTCCAGAATTAAATGACATCAACGATATATGGGCCATTGTGTACCGAAGTGTATGACATCACCAAGCCCATTGGTGGAAAGTATCCAGATGTTCCCTACTACATCAGCCACCTTTCCCGAATCGGTGGTAGGATTCTTGAAGCAATGGTTGGCACAGGACGATTACTGATACCACTATTAGAAGCTGGTATGAATGTTGAGGGCATCGATACTTCACCAGATATGCTGGCTATTTGTCGAAAGCACTGTTTAGAAAGGGGATTGAACCCTGTTCTCCATCACGGTGATATAGAAAATCTTGACGTTCCTGGTAAGTTTAGCGCCATTGTTGTTTCCTTCGGCTCATTCATGCTGCTAGAAAAGCGAACTGCTGCTGTGGGTGCCCTGCAAGCTTTTGCTCGACACCTGGAACCACAAGGGCGCATCTTTATTGATTTGGAGTTGCCCATCGAAGATTTTAAAACAGAGAACATTGTTAAACAGCGATCGCCAATTGATTGCCCTGATGGATCAACAATCCTCTTGCAATGTACATCTCAGATAGACTGGCTGAATCAACTTAACACGACTGTGATTCGCTACGAGAAATGGAAAGACGGCAAAATTGTTGCCACAGAATTACAAAATCTTTCCTTACGTTGGTTTGGACGCGACGAATTTCTCATGTGTTTAAGGGAAAACGCCTACAAAGACATCACTCTCTGTGCAAACTACACTGACGATCTACAGCCAAGTTCTCACACAGATACCTTGTGTTTTTCAGCAGTACTTGAATGAACCAAAAAACCCAAATCCAAAGTCTTAAATTCATTGTCTTACAACACATTTCAAAAACAATATACTATAATAATAAATATGAGACATGGGTCCGTCACGGTTTCGACAGGTTGGCGAACGCTGCTCTGTGATTCAGGTCGAGAGTGAGTCGTCTCTCGGAAATCAAAGACTCGAAAAAAAAGTAAATGCGAATAACATCGTTAAATTTGCTCGTAAGGACGCTCTAGTAGCTGCCTAAACACCTCTTATAGGTTCGAGCGTCTTTAGTTCGACTCCGTTAAGGACTGAAGACCAAACCCCAACGGATGCTCTAGCAAGCGTTCTCTGGTTGGCTTGCTAGCTAAGATTAAATCAGAGCATCCTACGTTCGGGATAATGAACGATTCCCGCCTTGAGGGTCAGAAAGGCTAAACCTGTGAATGAGCGGGGGGTCAATACCCAATTTGGACAGCAGTTCGACTCTGCTCGGATCCACTAACACATAATTAACAAGTCCACCTGACACTTTTGATGTGTAGGTGGATTTTGTTTTATGGATAGAAGATAAGGGAGTAGGGGAATTTGGGAAAGAGAATAATATTAATGACTCCTGTCTGCTGTCTCCTAACTACTAAAAATTAAAAGTCAAAACAATTAATCTTTCGCAATTAGCTAATCGTTCTGTTTCTGGGGTTATGTAGCTGTATTTTCAAAACTTTTTCCCCTTTTTTTTAGTACCCGTCGCAGTCGGTCGGGACTCAAGTTTACTTGGCGCTCAGATGCCAATTTTTTTGCTAGTTGTTTAGAGTTATAAGTGCGTGGCTCTTGAGCTAAGCAATTTTCCAGATAAACTAAGTCTGATTCCGAATATCGGGGTTTTCCTCCTCGACCAGGAGCATCCCACAACCCTGCTAACCCCATCTTGTCCCAACGATGCAGGGTTTGACGTACTGTTGAAATCGCCCAGTTTAAGCCTTGAGCAATCTGCTCGTTTTTTAAGCCACGAGCATTCAGCAGTAAAACTTGAGCGCGGTCTTTGGTACGTTGAGGAACCTCCTTGGCTCTCCTTAACTCTTCCAAAGTCTGCTTTTCTTCTTCTGTTAAAAAAATTCTCAATCGGCATCCCATAAGCGCTAGTCTTTCACACAGTCAGTTTTTGGTATTGTTATGTCTATTCACGCCTGTATACTTACTGCATGCAGTATTAAATAACACACTAAAATGACTGAACTACAATGTTTAAGGATGCCGGAGTCTAGCCTAAAGGCATGTTATGCAAGAAGTATTGGCTTGAAGAACACTTATTAAAATCTGGAACTTATCATCAAGTAATGCAAGTAATGATTGACGTACAAAATCAGTCAAACCACAGATTTAGCCTATATAGGCTTTTTCATCGAACAGCTATAAGCTCAAGCTCGTGGCTATGACGACAAGAATCTATTAACGCTGTCCTAACTAATATTTAAAATCTACACTAATAGAGTGTAGCATTAAAATTTAGTTAATTACTCGTATTTTTACTGGTAGTTTATCGAAACTTTAAAAATAATTTTTATAAAAATTTGCATTTGCATAAGTAGAAAAAGATATGGGAGTCCAGACTTTTTTCTTAAACTGGTTTTAGCTAATTTGCTTCGATTATTTCAGGAAAATTGCTGTTTTCTTGACTTTACAGAAAATTTACACTTTACATAACAAGATATTTTATCGAGACAGTGGCATATCTAATGCTTATTAACAAACATATTAACGACAGCATATTTGATGCTTGTTAAAAATTTATAAAGAGTTTATCTTACCTTAGCTACTTATTATCTCAGGAAGTACGCGAAAAAATTAAATAACCCTGCGAGTAAATCCTTCAGATAAGCTATGTGGTGTGATCTGTAGGGCGCGTATCGCCTCCTCAAATTAAATGCAAAACAACTGACCAATTTTGCATTGTAATTATAATAACCTCTCATGTATAGCTGGTATATGGCAGCAAGTTATGGCAACTTTTAATAGAGATTTGGTTATCAAGAAGTAATATTAATTAAATATCTGAAAATTGAGTATTTCAAGTTAATTATTAAGTTTTACCCGATAAGTTTAACTAGGTATTATTTACATATTTTATGCTTTTAATTATAATTTTTTGGTCAAAAAAGGGTGATATGTATGATAACTTTGGATTATAAAATAATCCGAATATTAAGCGTTACCAAATAGTCAATGTATCTATTGATTTAATTAATGTTTAGTATATTTTTTGAGTAAAAAAGATTGCTAATAAATAGCAACAATTGATACAAGTTAAATTTCTCAAAATATCATCTTTATTACAACTTAAAACATTTTTTATTGGGACAATGGGGAGAGAATAAAAACCTGATGATTTGCGCTCGGAGACGAATAATGGTAGCGATCGCACAGAATATTCAACATCGGCTAACTATACAAACTGTAGAAATTGCCCCTAACACAACAGCGATTCGCTCTCTTGATTGGGATCGCGATCGCTTCGATATCGAATTCGGACTGCAAAATGGTACAACCTACAATTCATATCTAATTAGGGGTGAGCAAACAGTTTTGGTTGATACTTCTCACCAGAAGTTTCGCCAGTTATATTTAGACACTCTTAAAGGTCTTGTTAACCCCAAAACAATTGATTACATAATTGTCAGCCACACAGAGCCAGACCATAGCGGCTTAGTGGAAGATGTCCTTCAGTTAGCACCAAGAGCCACCGTCTTAGCCTCAAAAGTTGCGCTCCAGTTTCTCGAAGGCTTAGTACATGATCCTTTTTCCAAGCGGATTGTCAAAAGTGGCGATCGCATAGATATCGGCAAAGGACATGAAATCGAATTTGTGAGTGCGCCTAACCTGCACTGGCCGGACACAATCTTCAGCTACGACCGCAAAACCCAAACCCTCTACACCTGTGATGCCTTTGGGATGCACTTTTGTGACGATCGCACCTTCGACGAAGACTTAGAAGCGATCGAAGCTGACTTTAGATTTTATTACGACTGCTTGATGGGCCCTAACGCTCGTTCTCTGCTAAATGCCATGAAGAGAATGGGCGAACTTGGGAAAATTAATATTATCGCTAACGGTCACGGGCCCTTGCTACACCATCATTTAGATGTTTTAACCGGGTGCTACGAAAATTGGAGCCAAAAACAAGCTAAAGCCGAAACCACAGTTGGCTTGTTTTATGTCTCAGATTATGGATATAGCGATCGCCTAGCTCACGCAATTGGTGACGGACTACAGAAAACTGGCGTTGGGGTAGAAGTACTAGATCTGAGTTCTGCTGAGAGCCAAGAAATCCAAGAACTAGCTGGTAGAGCCGCCGGCATCATTATCGGTATGCCTCCAACTAGCGCCGCCGCCGCTCAGGCTAGTATCAGTTCGTTGCTAGCCGTTGCTAAAAATAAGCAAGTGGTTGGGCTATTTGAATCTTATGGCGGAGATGATGAACCCATTGATACACTGCGGAGAAAATTTATCGACTCCGGTATCAAGGAAGCCTTCCCAGCCATTCGGATCAAAGAGGCTCCCACTGCATCAACATTCCAGTTGTGTGAAGAAGCGGGTACAGACCTAGGACAATTGCTGGTGCGCGATCGCAACATCAAACAAATTAAGTCCCTCGACGTCAACATGGAAAAAGCGTTGGGTCGGATTAGCAGCGGACTGTACATTGTCACGACCAAAAAAGGTAACGTGTCAAGTGCAATGCTGGCATCCTGGGTAACACAAGCGAGTTTACAACCCCTAGGATTCACAATTGCCGTTGCCAAAGACCGGGCCATTGATTCATTAATGCAAGTAGGCGATCGCTTCGTTCTCAACGTTCTGGAAGAAGGAAATTATCAAGAACTCAAGAAGCACTTTCTCAAGCGCTTACATCCCGGTGCTGACCGATTTGCTGGAGTGAAAACCCAAACAGCTAAAAACGGTTCCCCAATTCTGACTGATGCTTTGGCATACATGGAATGTGAAGTGCAAACCAGCATGGAATGCAGCGACCATTGGATTTTATACTGCACCGTCCAAGAAGGTCGTGTCTCCAAAGCCGATGGACTGACAGCCGTTCGTCATCGCAAAGTCGGTAACTACTACTAAGGCAGGAGGAGGGGTCAAGAGTTAAGAGGCAGAGGTGCGGAGGAGCAGAGGGGAAAGACTTACTGCAACTTCTCCCCTGCTCCCCTGCTCCCCTGCTCCCACTCCTCCACTCCTCCCACTACTTCTTTAAGCGCTTTAAAAACTGGGCAAAAGTTGCCTGGTTTTTCCAAATTTTCCCCCAACTTCACCAAACAGCTATGACCGACTCCAAACCACGCGACGTACAAGTTTTACCAATTGCTACCAATACTAAAGTTCTCAGAGCACGTAGTTGGTCACGTCTACGGTTTGAAATTGAGTATGCACTTGAAAGAGGTACTACCTCCAATTGCTATTTAATTGAAGCCGATCAAACCGCACTGATTGACCCACCCCCAGAAAGCTTCACCGAAGTTTATTTGGAAGCATTGCGACAAACTTTAGACTTGAGACGTTTGGATTATGTAATCCTAGGTCATTTTAATCCCAACCGAGTCGCAACCCTCAAGGCAATTCTAGAACTTGCACCACAAGTAACTTTTGTTTGTTCTCTTCCTGGTGCTGGAAATTTGCGTGCTGCTTTCTTAGACCACGATTTGAAAGTCTTGGTGATGCGGGGAAAAGAAACTTTAGATTTAGGCAAGGGTCACGTTTTAAAATTCTTCCCCACTCCCAGTCCACGTTGGCCAGAAGGACTTTGTTCCTACGACCAGCAAACCCAAATTCTCTATACAGATAAGCTATTTGCAACTCATCTGTGTGGCGATGAAGCGTTTGATGATAATTGGGAAGCACTTAAGGAAGACCAGCATTACTACTTTAACTGCCTGATGGCTCCTCAAGCTCCTCATGTGGAAGCAGCTTTAGAGAAAATATCTGATTTGCAGGTAAGAATGTATGGTGTGGGTCACGGGCCCTTAGTACGCACCGGTTTAATCGAACTTACTAAAGCTTATGGAGAATGGAGCCGTTCTCACAGCGATCGCGAAATATCCGTCGCCCTACTTTACGCCTCAGCTTACGGGAATACTGCGACTTTAGCACAGGCTATGGCTTTGGGATTGACCAAAGGTGGAGTCGCGGTAAAATCGATCAACTGCGAATTTGCCACCCCTGATGAAATCCGCACTAACCTAGAACAGTCAGATGGCTTTATCATCGGTTCTCCCACCATCGGCGGTCATGCACCTACTCCGATTCATACCGCTTTAGGTATTGTGCTATCGAGCGGTGACAACAGTAAACTCGCTGGGGTGTTTGGTTCCTACGGCTGGAGTGGCGAAGCTTTTGACTTAATTGAGGGTAAACTCCGCGATGCTGGATATCGCTTTGGTTTTGACACCCTGAAAGTTAAATTTAAACCTGATGATGTCACTCTCAAGTTCTGTGAAGAAGTAGGTACAGACTTCGCCCAAGCTTTGAAAAAGGCTAAAAAAGTACGTGTGCCACAACAAGCCGCTACCCCAGTCGAACAAGCTGTCGGCCGGATTGTTGGTTCTGTTTGCGTGATCACAGCTAAGCAAGGAGAAGTATCTACTGGGATGCTAGGCGCTTGGGTTTCTCAAGCCACCTTTAACCCACCTGGACTTACCATTGCTATTGCCAAAGAACGAGCGATCGAATCCCTAATGTATCCAGGCGGTAAGTTTGCCCTGAATATTCTACCTGAAGGCAATCATCAAGACTACACAAAGCATTTTCGTAAATCTTTTGCACCCGGAGAAGACCGATTTGCGAATTTTAAAACAGGAGTTGCAGATAACGGCTGTACAGTCCTCAACGACGCTTTAGCTTATCTAGAATGTTCAGTCAGCCAGCGCCTAGAATGTGGCGATCACTGGGTTGTGTATGCAACCGTGGACGATGGTAAATTAATCAAGCCTGATGCTGTTACTGCTATCAACCATCGTAAAACAGGTACGCATTACTAAACTCAAATGGAGTTCTCTGGGAATTCTGGCTTTTAAATCCCCAGCAAGGATGTTTTGTATACAATTAAAAATCGCTATAGTAGCCGCTTGAGGTTAGTATAAGCCTACCTGAAACAGCAATGCGACAATTCATTTAGCATATTCCACCCTTCACTTTGATGTATGGGTGGATTTATTTTTTTGACACAAATCTGTGTATCTTAAACCAAACATTTATTAAGAAATTAGACAAAAGCACAATGTAAGATTGACAACATGAACTTATCATTAAAAGCTTTTAGAGCTAGGCTGAAAAGTCTGTATCAGTAACGATCTAAACGAACTTGTTCGTTTAGTCGAGGCGAGAAATCCACTTTTTAGGTATAGCGATCGCCAACGCAAAAAATTGCAACTAGTGCATTGTACAAAGAAGCCTGGAAAAGCTTTTGCGGCTTCAATGCCAGAAGCCAACGACTAGCTACATGGTTTCACGACTTGAATAAATTCAAAATTTTCCGCAATTGCCACAAGGACAATTAAAAAACTGCGGTGTAATCTTTAACTAGAAAAACAGTATATGGCAGTTATTAATACATAGATGCCAATT
The DNA here is from genome assembly GCF_014904695.1 of Nostoc sp. MG11. Taxonomy (GTDB): domain Bacteria; phylum Cyanobacteriota; class Cyanobacteriia; order Cyanobacteriales; family Nostocaceae; genus Komarekiella. Next base: position 8,827 of record NZ_JACXXN010000004.1, read on the forward strand.
ACTACCACAACGCTTTTATACTATTTGTTGTTCTTATGGCTCCAAAACACACAAAAATTAAATTTCCTCTTTGGCAGTATCTTAACCAGCCCTTATTTAGTCATGATACTAAATTGATATTGAATCCTCATCGCTTTGCATCTATGTGGCGACTTCAACTTCTAGAACGCTGTTGGTTTAAAGAATGTGACGCTAAAGGGCCTCAACAGCATTAGATACTTGAAAACTGCTGCACTGAACTAAATGGTAAATTCCGCCTCGTCCACAGAATGCGGCTTTTTGCCATCAAGTAAAGCACTAACAGTCATGTCTCCCATTACATTAATCGCAGTGCGGCAGCGATCTAAAAACCAGTCTACAGTTACCAGCAAAGCGATATACTGCGTCGGTAAGCCCACAGAAGTAAACACCAGTGTCATTGTTACTAGTCCAGCATTGGGAATATTCGCCGCACCTACCGATGCAAAAATTGATGTAAGAACGACAATTAACTGCTGTCCCAAACTCAGATGTTGCCCAATTAGTTGGGAAATATATAACGCAGACATCGCTTCATAGAGGGCAGTACCATCATTGTTGAAATTTGCCCCTACTAACGCCCCCAAAGCGGCAGAAGATTCCCTTAAACCGATTTTTGTTTGCAGAGCCTCAAAGGTTATCGGCATTGCAGCAGCAGAGGAAGAAGTCGAGAAAGCCGTTAAAAAGGCATCAGAACCGCCACCTAAGAATTTTAGCGGGTGTACCCAAGAACCAAATTTTACTCTAGTGAGGTAGTAGCAAGCTTGCAATACCAGCGCTAACAGCACAGCCACGATGAACGCAGCCAAAGATTGAAAAGGTGCAAAGCCTTCTTTAGCTACTGTTTTAGCGACAATTCCAAACACTGCCAAAGGCACTAAGGCAATTACCCAGTTAAGAACGCCGATTACCGTCTCAAATAAAATCCCGATGACATTTTCAATTGACTGGTATCCGTTTTTTCCTTGAGTAATTTGTTCGGATTTTAATCCTCGCAGGACAATACCAAAGCTCAAAGCAATAACAATCAGTTGGATGACATTATTATCAACCAGAGGCTTAAGGACAGCTTCCGGTACAGCATCTCTGAGTAATCCCCAAGGGTCAAGACTTTGACCAGCTATTTCCGTAGTTTTTGAGGTAGTTACATCGCCCCAAGTACCAGGACGCAGGACGTTCGCTACTAAAAGTCCTATGAAGATAGCTACGGTTGTGTTTGTTAAAAGTAATCCCACCAGCCGCCGTCCGGCTGTACCAGGGATATTCGTAGTCATTAAAGTATGCAGTACTGCTACCAGAATCAGCGGTGTAGCCAAGGCACGGAGAGCCTTTAACACTAATTCAGCAGGAATTGCTAAGTTGTTAATTAAGGTGGCATTGATTGGATTGGGATTCCCTGCACCGAGTGCAATTCCGAGGCTGACAGCAGCCACTAGGGCTATAAGAATTTGTAGCGTCAGAGGGATACGCTGCCACCAAGGGCGGGCTTTGGTTTCAGGCGGATTAGTGCTCTCTGTTTGGCTCATTATCTAGATGCTGGTGAACAGATGTAACTATTAAAACTTCACTTTCGGAAGTGAAAATTTCGCAAACGAGTTAATCTAAGATCCCGTTGCTTTGCAAAATCCTGCTCGAAGGGGTGTGTATCGGGATACTCCTAGAGAAATTGTTGGCTTGTGGTTGGAGACGTATATGTCCTTTGTCCCTTTGCATATTCACAGTGACTACAGTTTGCTCGATGGGGCAAGTCAGCTACCAGAGTTAGTGGAGCGATCGATCGCACTGGGGATGAAAGCGATCGCCCTTACCGATCATGGTGTCATGTACGGAGCGATCGAACTGATCAAAATCTGCCGTAGTCAGAATATTAAGCCAATTCTTGGCAACGAAATGTATATAATTAACGGCGATATTGAAAAACAAGAACGCCGTCCTAAATATCATCAAGTCGTTTTAGCTAAAAATACTAAAGGATACAAAAATTTAGTCAAATTAACTACAATTTCTCACCTCAAAGGTGTCCAGGGTAAAGGAATTTTTTCTCGTCCTTGTGTTAATAAAGAATTACTAAAAGAATATCATGAAGGCTTGATTGTCACCAGCGCTTGTTTGGGTGGAGAAGTTCCCCAAGCAATTCTTAGTGGTAGACCAGACGCAGCTCGTAAAGTTGCCCAATGGTATAAAGATGTATTTGGTGATGATTATTATCTAGAAATTCAAGACCACGGCTCCCAAGAAGACCGAATTGTTAACGTTGAAATTGTCAAAATTGCGCGAGAACTAAATATTAAAATTGTTGCTACGAATGACTCGCATTTTATATCTTGTTTTGACGTTGAAGCACACGATGCTTTGCTATGTATTCAAACTGGCAAGCTAATTGTTGAAGATAAACGGATGCGTTATAGCGGTACAGAGTATCTCAAATCTGGTGAAGAGATGCAACAGCTATTTCGTGACCATTTACCAGATGATGTTATTGCCGAAGCGGTAGCCACTACTGAAGAAGTTGCCGATAAAGTTGAGCCTTACCATATTATGGGTGAGCCTCAAATTCCTACACCCCCGATTCCCTCTGGTCATACTGCTGATACTTACGCAGAAGAAGTTGCTTGGCAAGGACTTTTAGAAAGATTAAATCGTAAATCCCGCACTGAAGTCGATTCCATCTATAGAGAAAGATTGGAATACGAACTGAAAATGATTCAACAGATGGGTTTCTCCAAATACTTTTTAGTAGTGTGGGATTACATCAAATTTGCCAGAGATAATAATATTCCTGTGGGCCCCGGTCGGGGTTCGGCGGCTGGTTCATTAGTTGCCTACTCGATGCGAATTACTAACATTGACCCTGTGCATCATGGGCTACTGTTCGAGCGCTTTTTGAACCCAGAACGTAAATCCATGCCTGATATTGACACGGATTTTTGTATTGAACAGCGGGATAAAGTTATTGACTACGTCACTGATAAATATGGTGCAGATAGAGTCGCTCAAATTATTACCTTTAACCGCCTAACTTCTAAAGCTGTCTTGAAAGATGTCGCCAGAGTATTGAATATTCCCTACGGCGAAGCTGACAAAATGGCGAAATTAATTCCTGTGGTGCGGGGAAAACCAACTAAACTCAAGGTGATGATTTCTAACGAAACCCCAGAACCAGAGTTTAAAGAAAAATATGATCATGACCCAAAAGTTCGCCATTGGCTTGATATGGCAATGCGAATTGAAGGAACTAACAAAACTTTTGGTGTTCATGCAGCAGGTGTAGTGATTTCTGCCGACCCGCTTGATGAAATTGTACCACTCCAGCGAAATAATGACGGTTCCGTGATTACCCAATATTTCATGGAAGATCTGGAATCAATGGGTTTGCTAAAAATGGATTTTCTGGGTTTGCGTAACTTGACGCTGATTCAAAAGACCATTGATTTAATTCAAGAAACTAGAGGATATTCTGTTGACCCTGATGAAATCACCCATCAGGAAAGAAAAGCACAAAAGATATTAGCGAAAGGGGAACACAGTACCTTACCAAAAGATGTACAGCAAGCTTATGCACTATTAGAAGCAGGTGAATTAGAAGGAATATTTCAATTAGAATCTTCAGGGATGCGTCAAATAGTGCGGGATTTGAAGCCTTCAAATATAGAAGACATTTCTTCAATTTTGGCACTTTATCGACCAGGGCCATTAGATGCGGGACTGATTCCGAAATTTATTAACCGCAAACACGGTCGAGAAAAGATTGATTATCAACATACTATTCTAGAACCAATATTAGATGAAACTTATGGGATTATGGTCTATCAAGAGCAAATCATGAAAATTGCTCAGGATATGGCTGGATATTCCCTAGGACAAGCTGACTTGCTGCGTCGGGCGATGGGTAAGAAGAAAGTTTCCGAAATGCAAAAGCAGCGAGAAAAGTTCGTGGATGGCGCTGCTAAAAATGGCGTGCAGAAAAAAGTTGCCGATGAATTATTCGAGCAAATGTTGAAGTTTGCTGAATATTGCTTAAGCTATGACACGGAAGTATTGACTGTAGAATATGGGTTTATTCCCATTGGAAAGATTGTAGAAAAAGACATTGAATGCACAGTGTACAGTGTTGATAGTAATGGGAATGTTTACACGCAACCTGTAGCACAATGGCATAATCGTGGAGAACAAGAAATCTTTGAGTATTGCCTAGAAGATGGTTCAGTAATTCGGGCAACCAAAGACCATAAATTTATGACCACTGATGGGCAAATGTTGCCGATTGATGAAATATTTGAACGGGAATTAGATTTGTTGCGAGTTCAGGGTTTGCCAGAATAGGCGCAGTCATTAAGTAGCGGCTATAATTAAACATAAAATAAAATCTTAGTTCGTAGTTTAGTTCGTAGTGAGTGATTCATCGCTCAAAATGAGGATTATCAGGACTAAAGTCCTTACTACAAACTTTAATTTATGCCTAGCTACTTAGTTGCGATCGCCTATCATCCCATCGCCTTTCCCAGTATCATGGCTAGGAGATATTGATTTCTCAAGAGTTCTGTATGAGTAAACTTTTTTATTGGTCTGAGCGACTACTTCAGTCTCTACGTACCTGGGTAGGAATTGGTCTATTATGTTTGGTTTTAAGCTGGTCATTTCCTGCGCAAGCCACCAGCCGCATCACTCCGCAATTGGAGGAGCAGGTGTTACAAATTATCCGCGAACATCCAAACGTACTTATTGAATCTGTTCAAGCATACCAACAACAACAGCAACAAAAAATAAAGCAAGCACAGCAAGCATTTTTACAGGATTTAAAAACAAATCCCCAAATAGTGATTGGTGAGTCTCCCTCAACAGGCTCGGCTCAATCAAAAACTCTGTTAGTAGAATTCTCAGACTTTCAATGTCCTTACTGTGCTGAAGCGAATAAAACCCTGAAACAGTTGTTGGCACATCAGGATAATGTCAAGTTAGTTTACAAGAATTTACCTTTGACTGCAATTCATAGTAATGCATTACCAGCAGCAACAGCAGCTTGGGCAGCAAATCAGCAAGGTAAATTCTGGGAATATCATGATGCTTTGTTTACTAATCAAAAGCAACTGGCTGAGGCGTTGTATTTAGATATTGCCAAAAATCTGAATCTAGATTTAACGAAATTTGAACGCGATCGCACTCTTGCTACTCCTGCGATTGAAAAAGATATCCAGCTAGCTGAGAAATTAGGGGTTTCTGGTACACCTTTCTTGATAATGAATAGTCCTGGTTACTCAGGAGTGGTACAGCTATCAGATATTGAAAGTATATTGGCTAATGCTAAGTAAATTAGTGTATTTTGAAATGTGCTTATGCAGGTAAAAGCAATACTTAATTATGACTGCAACAAGCTTGCCACATATACCGCTTGCAGAATTTAGACAAAAGGAAAGCTAAAAGGAGCAAGGAGATGAATTTTATCTTTTTTCCTTGCCCAATCTCTTATAAACGGAGCTTCTATAAGATATCTAATTAATTTTGACTAACAACTTGCAATAATCAAAAATATGTATACTGTGAAGCTTTTATCTCTATGTACTTATGTCTAGAGATAGACTCAATTATTTAACAATAATGTGCGTCTTTAGTTAGAGGATTATTGCACTAGTAAACTGTTCTACTTAAAGCAAGTGTAAGGAGTAGCTGATGAGGAGTAAAGAGGAGAAATTTTCCTTACTCCTCATGTTCTTAAATAGATGACAAATTAAATCAGCGATCGCCTGCCAAAAATCAGCTTAATTAGCAGGCAAAATCTCTAATATTTTTCTTGAATCTATCAATACTGACGCTTTTATCAGTTAAAGTTTTTGAAATCGTTTTTCTGAAAATTGGGAATTTTTTAAGCTTATTTATTTAATTTTTATATTTATTCATAAATTTGGAAATTGAGTCAGCCAATTCTGTCTGATGTAAAAGTTGTTAAGATCGAGCCAACGTAATTAGTACATAATTTGACAACTTCGTAACGCTATTGAATGGCTAAAAACTCTATAAAAGCGTCTACAGACTTTCCCCGCATTTTTACGCAAGGCTGTACTTAGTTAACCTGAGCTAAAAATAGCTCTTTACGTTTCAGTGTTAGGAATGTTACAACTTAGATTAAGTGATATTTTTGCAACACTCCAGGAACAAAGAAGATCATAGAGTCATCTACTATATTCCGGGCGCGTTCCTACCGAAATTTACATCGGCGCTGTAAGTTAGGAACTGAAGAAGCCGCTGCTCAGATTTCTCTGTGCGTTTAAAATTCCTATTTCTTAAACCTTACTGTGCATTTAATTCACTAAATTAAACCTTAGAAAACATTGTGAGTTTATTAATGCGTCACATTAGATTTTGGGTGCTTTTGCCAGTAACCCTGATATTCGGCTGCTCGGATAAACTGCTTCAATCTAGTCCATCTGTAGCCAAATCTACTCCGCCTGTAGTTCAACAAGCTAGTCCAACTGTGTTGGCAAAGGCAAGTTACCTTTCACCTTTGGAACAACAGGTGATTAATGAAATGAACAAGGTGCGGACAAATCCCAAGGCGTATGTTCCAATTATTGAAAACTATAGAAAGCGTTTCCAGGATAATAGAGTCAAAATTTCTAATAATACCTATTTGATAACTCAAGAAGGTGTAAAAGCAGTCGATGAGGCGATCACATTTCTCAAGTCAGCTCGTCCTGTGGGTGCGTTGAGTGCATCCAAGGGGATGTCTTTAGGTGCTAGAGATCACGTCAAAGACCAAGGGCCAAGAGGTGTTACAGGTCACTCTGGTAGCGATGGTAGCAACCCCTTCACTCGGATAAACCGCTATGGTACATGGCAAAAAACCGCAGGCGAAAATATCAGCTATGGTCCAAACACGGCCCAAGATATTGTTATGCAATTAATTATTGATGATGGTGTGCGCGATCGCGGTCATAGAACAAACATCTTTAATAACGCTTTTAAAGTGACTGGCGTTGCTTATGGAACTCACAAATCATATAAAACAATATGTGTGATTAACTACGCTGGCGGTTATAAAGATAAGTAAGTCATTTGTCAAGAGTCAAGAGTCAGTAGTTATTTTCCTTATCCTCCTTGTCTCCATTCTCTAAATACAGTTTGGATAAGTATCACTTTCTTTGTGGTCTTGGGTTAAGGGGTACAAGATGTACTCAAAACCTTTACCCTTTCACCTTTAACCGGACTGTATTGCCCAATCTCTATTCTCTCCGAAATATTTTGTTCATTTCGTGAAGCTAAATATATCTCATCGCTTTTAAGTTGTAAGGTTATTCATGAATCGGATGCAATTTGGGAAAGTTTTAGGGGAAATTCCTCAAAAAGGTGTTCCTGAGTTAGCAGGTGAGCATATCCTCTCGCTGCTGGAACAGGAAGTGATAATGGAAATGAACAAGGTACGGACAAATCCTACGACATACTTGCCGATTCTAGAAAAATGGAAACAGCGCTTTCAAGGTCAGCAAGTCGAAATTTCCGATAGTGTTTATTTGCAAACTCAGGAAGGGGTAAAAGCAGTTGATGAAGCGATCGCATTTCTCAAGTCTGCCTATCCTGTAGGAGCATTAAGTATATCGCGAGGTATGTCTTTGGGCGCTAGGGATCACGTTAAAGACCAAGGAGCAAGTGGTGCAACAGGCCACTATGGTAGCGATCGCAGTGATCCCTTTACTCGCATCAGCCGCTATGGGAATTGGCAAATTACGGCAGCTGAAAACATCAGCTATGGTTCTCATACAGCCCAAGATATCATTATGCAGTTAATTATTGATGATGGAGTGGCATCACGCGGTCATCGCCACAATATTTTTAACCCAGCTTTTCAAGTCACGGGAGTTGCTTTTGGCATTCATGCTACATATAGGCAAATGTGCGTGATTACTTATGCTGGAGGTTATACAGAGAATTAGGAAAGTATTGTTGGAATGCTTCGCCGCTAGCTCTGTGACACAATTGAAGAACAATATACAGGAGAACGGGGAGCAATGGGCGATCGCCATAGTCATACCACTACTGGTGCTGCACATCTCAATGTCTACGTCCAAGGTCAAGGATTCCCCATTCTGGGCTTACACGGTCATCCTGGTTCTGGTCGTAGTCTTTCTGTCTTTACTGATCATTTATCAAAACGCTGTCGAACTTTTGCCCCTGATTTACGTGGATACGGCAAAAGTCGCTTCAACGGCAGTTTTAATATGCACGACCATGTAACCGACTTAGAGGCGCTGCTAGACCGCTTTGAGATCGAAAAGTGTCTAGTATTGGGATGGTCACTTGGGGGGATTTTAGGAATGGAACTGGCATTACATTTGCCAGAACGCGTTAGTGGGCTGATTTTAGTGGCAACAGCAGCAAAACCGCGTGGCAGTCATCCCCCCATTACTTGGCAAGATAATTTGTATACTGGTGTTGCGGCGCTATTAAATTATATAAAACCAAGTTGGCAGTGGAATATTGAAACTTTTGGCAAGCGATCGCTTTTTCGCTACTTAATCCAACAACATACACCCACTGCTTATAACTACATTGCCCAGGAAGCAGTACCAGCTTATTTACAAACCTCACCTGCTGCTACTCGCGCCCTCTACAGTGCAATTCAATCTGGGTATAATCGAGTTTTAGACCTAGAGCAAATTGAGTGCCCTAGTCTAGTACTTGCTGGTGTCCAAGACCGCCACATCACAGTTGATTCCAGCCTAGAAACTGCTCAACACATCAAAAGTTGTCAGTGGCAGTTCTACCCCAATACTGCCCATCTTTTCCCGTGGGAAGTTCCCCAGCAGGTACTCAGAGATATTGACCGTTGGCTGGAAGAACATCCACAGGTAATTAGTAATCAGTAGCCCAAAGTGCAAGGATTTTTGACTATTAACCAGATAAGTCGTAATTAGAACTCGAAATTATAAATTACGAATTACGAATTACGAGTTATATTGACTTTCGCCTAACTTAAATTTGACCGCCAAAGGCAGGCTGTACTTTGCGGTCAAATCTTTCCCCCAAGTCTTCAGCAATCGTTAAATTATCAGGTTTACAGCGCTTGACATTCACAACAATTCCCTGGGCGCCTTCGACTTCTAAATCTTCTACATAGCCTTTGCTTGCAAATGTTGCATCCGCAGAATTTAGAAATGGCCCGAAGTAGTACGTACAACGAGGGTTGTGTGTCACTATCTCTACCCACCAAGCTAAGCCGAGTTTGTCGAATGCGTTAATTAAGCTTTCCTTGAGGTTATGCCAAATTTTTTTCATGGTTTTCACCTATTTATAAACGTCGTACAGGGTGTTGAACGATATGCTACTTTTTTTCTTTTACATTTCTTTATACTCTTTTACGCTTCTTTTTTCAAAGAGATTTTTTGTAATTTATTCAGGTACAGAGTATTTGACGACCTTTGGCGATAAATCTCATAAAGTGCCATACCTGCTGCTACTGAAGCATTAAGACTGGGAGTCTTGCCCTGTAAGGGAATCGATACTAAAACATCGCAGCCGCGTTGGGTTAACATACTTAGACCTTCGCCTTCAGAGCCAATTACTAAAACGATTGGACCACTGAAATTCACTGTATGCAGGGGTTCGCTTCCAGTTGCAGCTGTGCCGTAAATCCAAAAGCCAGCTTCTTTTAATTCTTCCAAAGCGCGGCTGAGGTTGATAACTCTAGCGACAGAAAAGTTTTCTAAAGCACCTGCTGCTACTTTTACAACTGTGGATGTGATCCCAGATGCCCTTCGTTGGGGGATCACCAGTCCTTGAGCGCCTATTGCTTCGGCAGTACGAATAATTGCCCCCAAATTGTGCGGGTCAGTAATCCCGTCAGCCACTACAATTACAGGATCGGTTAAAGATTTTGCCTGTTCAATCAGATCTGGTAATTCGACATAATCGTAGGGAGCAGTTTGCGCTACTACACCTTGATGATTAGCCCCGTCGGTGATTTGGTCTAAGCGCTTAGGTTCTACTTCATCAATGACTGTGCCATTTTCTTTGGCTTGGAGGAGCAAATGGTGAAAGCTGGGATCGTAACGCAGACGGGTGGTAATCCAGATGCGGTTAAGACCGCGCTGATTTTGCAACGCACTTAATACTGGATGGCGACCGTAGATAAGATCGCTCTCTTCTGGTGATTTCGTGGATGGGGATGGATGCGAAAAGTTGCGATGTGAGCGCGAATTGCTAGAGATGGGGTTACTATCTCCATTTCTCGGATTGCGAATAGGATTGGCAACAACACGCTTGCCTTGAATTTTTAGGGGTTGCCCACGATTAGATTCGCCTGAAGTCTTCATTTTTCTTGGTTCACTCGCCATAATGAGTTTTGGGTGTAGCTTAATATCTCGATTACCTAAATTTACTGAATTTACTCTACTTAAATTTGGCGATCGCTCCCTTGAGTTCTCACTGTTGATCTAGATGGAGTATTTGTAACAGTTCGGTTAAGCGTTGGTAATCGGTGAGATATAGATAGCCAATTAATGTTTCTAAACTAGTTGCTTGTTGATAAATTCCGGGATCAACTCTCTTAGGGCGCCCTGTGGCGGCGTTTCGGCCCCGTCGGACAATTTCTAATTCTGTTTCTCTCAGATGAGGAGTTAGCGATCGCAAATGTAGCGCTTGTGTTTCTGCTCTTACCTGTGCCACTACCAGACGATGGTAAGTCTCTGGTCGTTGCAGTGGCAACAGATAAAACATCCTAACATATAGTTCATAAATTGCATCCCCCAAATACGCAAGAGCAGCTGGAGAAATTTGTTGCAGTTGTGAGAGGGAAATCTGCTGAGGTAATAGCACTGTGTTTACCAACAGTGCTTGAGTCCAAGATGAATTCTGATTAGGGGCTTCATCTTGTCCATTTAATAATTCCTCCTTTGACTTCACAAGTGAATCATTCCTTGACGGGCGACATTGTGGGGCATTCTTCGCAAAATAGTGTTTATTCTTTATGAAGTATGCCATGCTAGTATACCTAGCATAATCAACACTATCAAAATTACTTACTAAATTTTATCTTTGTGATTAAGAGTTGACATTGCTAGATCACCGTGATGTAGATAGCGATCAATTTCATTCAACCTAGTTCTTGTGGTATATGCCTAAGATTGGGTAATATTTTGACACTAACATTAGATCTATCTTTCTAAGTGACCACACTGCCATCTTTAGCTGGTAAGTGATGATCCCGAAGTATTGAGTAAACCTGGTTTGTAAATCAATCTACTAACTAAACCACTAAGCTTTCTCTAACTTCTATCCAATATCATAGCCAACTACACCGCAAAGCACTGGCTGTCCATATCCTTTTTTATTCGGTCAGCTTTAAAAATAAATAATAGCTCAACTGGCTTGCCTCTCCCACAAGGAGAGAGGTTTTCTCGCCAGAAGTTTTAAAAATTAAGCTATCCAGATTAAGCATCGGATAGCTGAATTTAACTCTCGGATCAAGCAATCAAGACGACTTGACGTTTTCTAGAGCCGCTTCAACTGTTGGTTGCAGGGAGAGAAACTTCTCTAAGCGAACAAGCTTGACCGTTTGAGTTACGCGGGCATTCGTGACAATTTGGAAGGTGCCGTTAGCATTTTGAGCTTGCTTAGCTAGTTGTACTAGAGCACCCAAGCCAGAGCTATCAACAAAGTCTATTTGTGAGAGATCCAAAATAATGTGCTTGGGGCCCTCGTCAATCTTGCCGCCAAGTACCTTGCGAAATGTTGGCTCAGAAAAGGCATCTAACAAACCTGTGAGGCGGAATAGCTGACAGTTATCCCGGACTTCACGAGTGCCCCTCAGGCTTACGGTTAGATTCAGTGGCTCAGCAATAATTCCCTCCTCATGGGTGAAAGTGAACGCTCAAGTATAGATGTTTTTTGTGCAAGTTGTCTACAATCTGCTGGAGTAGGGGGCATTGGGCATTTGATTACTGCTAGTTGTTTTTCCCTATTCCCTATTCCTCATGCTCCATTCTCTATTTTGAACTCACTTGGGCTGTTGCAGCTTCGCGGGCTGCTCGCATTGCTTGGACAAATTGCTCAAATAAGTAATCAGCATCGTGAGGGCCAGGACTGGCTTCTGGATGATATTGTACGGAGAATACAGGTAGAGATTTGTGACGTACCCCGGCAACGGTGCGATCATTTAAGTTCAGGTGGCTAATTTCCGCAACTGCCGCAGGTAGAGAGTCTGGGTCAATAGCAAAACTGTGGTTTTGACTGGTAATTTCTACCCTTTGTTGTAAACCTGCAGGCTGATTTAAACCACGGTGACCAAATTTAAGTTTAAAGGTTTCTGCTCCCAAGGCATGACCTAAAATTTGGTGTCCCATACAAATGCCAAAAATAGGTTTTTGACTCAATAGCAACGCCTTGGTGGTTTCAATACCTTCGGTTACCGTAGCGGGATCACCAGGCCCATTAGAAAGAAAGATGCCATCTGGATTATAGTTGAGAATTTCCTCTGGTGGAGTATTAGCAGGAACCACAATCACCTGACAACCATAACTTGCCAAGCGCCGCAAGATATTGCGTTTTACCCCAAAATCAAGGGCAACAACAGTGAAGGGTTTACCCAGATTTTCCGCAGCCTCCGAGTTGAATTCCCAAGCTGGGATTGTGGGATCTGACCATTCATAAACTGTTGGGGTAGTGACTTCGCGAACCAGATTTAATCCTGCCATGCTGGGAGCAGCCTGTACCTGCTCTAGCAATTCCGCCTCATCAAGGATGGATGTGGAAATACCACCATTCATCGCTCCGAACATCCGAATTTTGCGGGTGAGGGCGCGGGTATCGATACCATAGATGCCTGGTACTTGGTTCTGTTTGAGGTAATCAGGTAAGGATTGTGTCGATCGCCAGTTACTTGGGCGGTGACAAATATTTCGAGCGATCGCACCCCGCACTTGCGGTCGATCTGATTCCTCATCTTCGGCATTAACGCCAGTGTTCCCCAATTCAGGATAAGTAAAAAGGACAATCTGACCACGATAGCTAGGATCGGTCAGTACTTCTTGATATCCAGTCATGCCAGTGTTAAATACCACTTCCCCAATCGCGGTTCCCGTAGCACCGAAAGACCAACCGCGATAAGTGGTTCCATCTGCCAGGACAAGTAGAGCAGGTATTGCGTCAGTCAGAGGCATAAGCGATGAAGACAAAATGTTTAGGGGTGAGGGTTGGAGAACGGGTATTGGGAAGAGTTTAGTTCCCAGTCCTTAATACTGCGATTGTTAATTATCCCATGAGTTCGGCGATTAGGAGTTTTCAGGAGAATTAATTAAAAATTAAAAATTAAACATCCAAAAATTATTTAATAGGGGAATCAGAAGTAGAAGTAGATTTGAAGAAGCTTGGGCAGTTAAGATTAAAATTAATTATGCTTCAGTCTTTTTTATCCCGTGCAGCCCTAATTTTCCTGTCAAGTGCCCTGGCGGTTTTGAGTGTTGCCTGTAGTGAAGACAAACGGAATTCCGCAACTGGTGGCAATGAATCCGCGCAAATTGGGGATTTGGCGGCGCTACAGCCTGCTGAACCAACAAGACCAGCTAGACCAAAAGCACAATCACCAGAACCGTCTGAAATTGAACCAAGTTTTTTTGAACTGGGGCTAGACAAGGCCGCCAGCGCTTTAAGTATCAGCCAATCTGCTCAATCCTCTGAGGATTGGCGTTTAGTGGCGAGTCAGTTTCGAGAAGCGATCGCCCTCATGCAAAACGTGGAGCCACGAAGTCAAGAATTTGGACTCGCCCAAACAAAAATCACAGAATACGAGCGCCGAATCAAATATGCTCAGCGCAAAGCTAATCCTAGCCCCCCACCGCCGCCAGTTGTCAAACCCCAAAGGATAATAGTTACCGTTCCGCAGACAGCAACTACACCAAAGTTCACTCCCTCCTTGTCTGCTCCTGTAAGAACAAGATTATTGCCACCAAAGCCAGTGCCCTCATCAGTACTGCTCACCCAGGAAGAAGATGTATTTACAGCCCCAATCAAAAGGCGAGTTGGTGGAACGCCAATTATTGAAGTTACCTTCAATGGTCAAAAGCAATTTGAGATGATTGTAGATACAGGAGCCAGTGGTACTGTAATTACCCAACAGATGGCGAATGCTTTGGGGGTAGTGCCAGTGGGGAAAGCTAGGGCAAATACTGCCAGTTCCAAAGCTGTAGAATTTCCTGTTGGTTATATTAATTCAATGGAAGTTAGCGGGGTAATGGTGAATAGAGTGCCAGTTGCGATCGCAGGCTTAGAACTAGAAACAGGACTTCTAGGGCATGACTTTTTCGGCAACTACGATGTCACCATCAAACGTAATGTCGTGGAATTTCGCCCGCAATCACACTCAGATATTAATCCCGAAGAAACTGAACTAACTGCTCCAACTTCGACCAAGCCGCGCCGGTTTGTAGGATCTCCTTAGCGACACTAATACCTTGGGCGTGGTCTAACAATGGTATAGCACCTGCTACTTGCAGCGCTAATGATGCATTTAAAGTCACTGCATCCTGTTGTGCCTGAGTTCCCTTACCTTGCAGTACCGCTTTGAGAATCGACCTATTTTCTTGGACATCCCCACCCCGGAGCATACCTATGGGAGCAGGTGTTAAATCCAACTCCAAAGGATTCACTGTAGTTAACTGTACCTCCCCGTCCGATAACACCGCTAAATCAGTTAAATCTCCTAACCCAGCCTCATCAAGTTTTTCTCGCCCATGCAGAACGATTGCCTTTTGCTTGCCTAACTTATCTAACGCTTGGGCAACAATTGCCAAAAGCTTGGGAGTATATAGCCCTACCACTTGTCCAGTGGGACGCAAGGGATTCACTAATGGCCCAAGTAAATTAAACACTGTCCGCACCTTCAGAGTTCGCCGCAATTGAGCAACAGCCTTGAGTGCTGGATGCCAACCAGGGGCAAATAAGAAAGTGATCCCTACTTCTTGTAATGCCGCTTGTACCTTTTCGCCAGAAGCACTCAAGTTTACACCCAAGGACTCCAAGACATCGGCACTTCCCGTAAGACTTGACGCTGAGCGATTTCCGTGCTTAGCGACAGGTACGCCATAGGCAGCAGCAACAAAGGCAACCGCTGTGGAAATATTAAAAGTTGATGACCCATCTCCGCCAGTACCACAGGTATCAATTACAGTACTTAGTGATGAGTGCTGAGTGCTGAGTGGCGAAGATTGGGACTGTAATACTTCTGCCATCCCGGTTAACTCTTCAGCAGAAACGCCTTTAAAGTTCAGCGCTGTTAAAATTGCTCCCGATAACTCTGGGGGAATAGCTTCAGTTAACCACCCTTGCATCAATTCAGCAGCTTGAGTTTGGGACAATGATTGTCCGTCTATTAATTGTTGCAGCAGGATATACCAACTAGCAGAGGGTTCTAGCGTAGGGATTGGGGAAGTTGTCATAGCTCAGGTTTGTGTATTGTAGGGTATAGCTCAGTTGAGGGGCATGGGAGCTATCCTACCGAAAAATGTGAAAGTAGCAGCACTTACTTCAAATATCAAGGCTCAACTGCAAAGCTGAATTAACAGAATTCTTGTTCTTTGCTTTTTTATTTACATCATATTGAACTTCATAGTTAGTAATGAATAACTCTTTTCCCTTAGCAGCACCATTCTGCTTATAGTTATTCATGCCATACTGCAATTCCCACTCTGCAATATTAGCTGATTTAAAGTTTTCTCGAATTTGCAGTGAGTTGTCGTAAGTGATTAACCAGGGATAATGACATTGACTTAAAAGTTCAGCAAATCTCTGATGATCAAAAGATGTGTGCAAGTCACCATCTTTACCATATAACTTTGATTTAGTAGCACTATAATACGGCGGATCTAAAAATAAAAATACGTTTTTACCTTCTGCATTTAATAGATAACTGTAATCTAAATTAGTAATTTGGACATTTTCTGTTAAAATATTTTCTAATTTTTCTAAACGTTCTATTGAAGTATCAGTAAATCGTTTATGAAAAGCTTCCTGAGAAAAACCACCTGATTCTACAGTTCCAGAAAAAGTAATTCGATTCAGAACAAAAAAGCGCACTGCTCTTTCTAAATCAGATAAATTGTTTACATCTACACTTGTTAATTCTAAAAATAGCAATTTACCATTTGTATATTTATCTTTAATATGACGAACTTCTTTAACTAAATTAGCTATATCAGATTGAGCACACTTCCAGAACAGAAATAGCTCACAATTTAAATCGTTAATCCAAAACTTTAGGTCAGGAAACTTTTGCTTTAAATAGATAAATACAGAACCACCACCCACAAAAGGCTCTCTAAACTCAGCAAAACTCTCTGATAAGTATTCAACGATTTGATTTATTGCTTTTGACTTACCGCCAGGATATCGGAGCGGACTTTTAATCATAATTTCGTAGAAATAGTCACGCTTGGGGTAATAATAAACGTCGAAAGCCTTCCTGCTCAAAATGGTGATCGGTGGTTAGCACGTCAGTGACACCACGCTGACGTATCAACACAAAGCTGACAGCATCGCATAGAGAGTAGGTTTTGTCTTGCCGCGCTACTAGAAGTTTAACTGCTTCTCGATGTAATAACTCATTAATCCATACCGTCTCGATATCTGGATTTTCTAACAAATCATTCATAAATATTAGTGCTGCTGTACGTGGGAAGCGACGAACCTGGGCTAGTGCAATAAACTCTGCTAAAACATAGCTGTAAGTTAAGCTCTCACTAACACTATCGAGAAACTCAATTGCTTTTTGATGTTCTGGTTCACCACTGTGGATATAGCAAAGCAGCCCAGATGTATCAAGTAGAAGCACTCAATTTGTTTCCTCAAGCGTATCGTTATATGCTATCGCCAAATCAGCATCAATACTTTCATTGTCTGCTCCTGTAGCGTAACCTAAGTTAATTGCTCCAGCATGACTTCGGAAGCGTTGGCGAGCTGCTTGTTTCTCTATTTCAGTTTGCGACTTTTCATATCTTAGAGAACCATATTGCCGTTCTATAGAAGTAGCTACCCATTCTGCAAGAGATACGCCTGCAACCTCAGCTTGTTGTTGCAATACCGCGTAGACTTCATCACTTAATTCCAAGCTTAAAACCTGACTCACTGCACTAAACCTCAGATCTTATATGTAATTATGGATGTCATATCAGCTAGTTTATTGACAACACATGACCTTTGAATTTTAACTCACTATTGTTTGAAATTAATTCTACACTAGGATATTATAGAGGTCTTTTGAGTATATTTATAATCAAATAATTTTTGTGGCTTCATGCTTCATATCGATTATTTGCATTATCTAGATATTCCTAATAAAAGGAATACTTAACTATCTGTAAAATAGTCTGAATCTATCTTCTTTATTTCATAAACTGATACTGTTGATACACCTACATTGTTATCAATCATTAATTGTGCTAATTCTTGTCCATCTATTAGTACAACCTTTATATCTATCCCCGATACATAGCTTTTTGCATCTTGAGTAAAATTAGAAGTGGTAATAAATACTCCTTTTTTTGCTCTTTGCCCATATAAAGCACCAACAAATTTTTGGATTTCTGGTCTACCTATAACATTAGTATCCCATCTTTTTGCTTGGATATAAACAACATCTAATCCTAATTTATCTTCTTTAATTATCCCATCAATTCCACCGTCGCCACTTTTACCAATGGCTTTCCCAGCATCACGCCTTGAACCTCCATAACCCATTTTGATAAGTAAATCGATGACTAGTCTTTCAAAAAAATCTGGCGAAATGTTTTTAACACGGGTAATTAAATCTAATTCCAATTCCTTACGGATTTTTTGATGCCCTAATTCTATAGATTCTTGGGGAGTTCTTTCCAATATTTCAATAAAATCAGAACTAAGCTTATCATCTTGCCTTTTTGCACTCTTGAAGCTTATAAAATCAGGAAACTGACTCAGGTATTGAACATCTATCTCTTTTTGAGATTGTCTAACTACGTTTATACCTTGTTCTGTAATCTCAAAATATCCTCTTTTTGGAGTAGCTAATAAACCTGCTTTTTTCAGGTATGTTCTTGCCCATCCTACCCGATTATCAAATACTGGTTGTTGACCGCTAGGCAATAATTCTTTGCGTTCATATTCACTTAAATTAAACTGATCTGCTAAAGCTCCAATGACTTCTCTCATAGAGTGTTCTTGACCATCACTTGCATATTTAAGTAAGGGAAGCATTATCTTTTGATAATCGGGTATTGCCATTTTTATCTATTTCAAAGGTTCCAAAACTAAGATTATAGCCAATAAGTTTTAATATTTAATTTTTTTTAGTTGTTTGCAGTCTCAAGTATTGGAATCTGAATTGCAAACTCTGCACCCCCGCCAGGGGAAGATAAACACTGGAATTTACCACTGTGGGCTTCTGTGATTATCTGATAACTAATCGATAGTCCTAAACCTGTACCTTTACCTTCTGGCTTTGTGCTGAAGAAAGCTTGAAAAACTTTTTGCTGCACTGATTCTGACATTCCAAGTCCATTATCAGCAATGCAAATTGTGACTTGATTATTATCTGCTGTAGTGCAAATTTTAATGATATTGGGATTATGTTCTAAATAAGCAAAAGTCTTTTCTTGGTTAGATTCTTCTAGGGCATCAATGGCATTAGCTAACAAGTTCATAAATACCTGATTCAGTTGCCCAGGATAACAAGCAACTTGAGGTAAATTACCGTAATTCTTGATAATTTTAATCGCTGGACGGGCTGGATTAGCTTTCAGGCGATGCGACAAAATCATCAGTGTGGTTTCAATTCCTTCATGAATATCAACCGCTCTTTTGTCTGAACCATCGTTGCGTGAAAAGTTACGCAGAGATTGCATAATATCTCGAATGCGTCTGGTTCCTAGGTTCATTGAGGAAATCATCTTAGGCAGGTCTTCTAGCAAAAAGTCTAGGTCAATTGCCTCAATTTCGTTTGCAATTTCTGCTGGTGGATTAGGCAAATACTTGCGATAAAGATGCAATAGATTAATTAAGTCTTCAACATACTGCTTGGCATGGGATAGGTTGGTAAAAATGAAGCTGACAGGATTATTAACCTCATGGGCTACTCCTGCAACAAGCTGTCCTAGGGAGGAAATTTTCTCTGTGTGAACGAGTTGAGTTTGAGTTTGTTGGAGTTGTGAAAGAGCTATTTCTAAGTCTTGAGATTTTTCTTGTTCCTTGGCATAAAGACGAGCATTCTTGATAGCGATCGCAGCTTGAGAGGATAATATCTTTAAAAGTTCTAACCGCTCAGGGGTAAATGCCCCAGTCACAAGATTATTTTCTAGATAAAATATGCCGATGAACTGACTTTGATAAAAAATAGGAACACACAATACTGATTTGCATTTATATTGTTGAATATAAGGGTCTTTGTTAGATATGGGATCAGTTGTCGCATCTCTGATTACCAAAGGTTGCAGAGTTCTCGCTACATAATTGATCAGCTTTCTGGGAACAACTTCACTTTCTTCTACAGGAGTTGATTGCAAGACAATTTGTGATTCATTAAAACTATTATCAACTGCTTCGATAAACAATTGATTATCTTTTTCTAAAATTAGGCAACCTTTTTGAGCACCAGCATTTTCTATGATGATGTGTAGGAGTGTGCGAGGTAAACTTTCTAAAGAGATTTCGTTAGCAATCGCTTCACTTGCTTTCATCACTGTAACTATATCCAGATTTTCACCACTGCTTGTAGTTGAGTGTGTGGTCATGGACACATCTGATTTTAATGTTTTAGCTATGCTGCTTGTAGGAGCGATCGCAGTGTTGCTGCGAAGAATTAATTCAGGATATCGCTTTTCTAAATCTTTGACTTTGGCTAAACTACCCCAACGGTTGTAACTGTAATAAGCCTCAGTCATGTAAACTTGAGCTATCTTTTTTTTGCCTAGTGATAAATAAAATTCTGCGGCGCGTTCATTAGAAAGTGCTTCTTCTTGAATGTAACCGTTTTCTGCGGCTCCAGAGATGGCGCGATCGTAGTATTCCATCGCCTCCATACACTCCCCAAGTACTCGGTGATACTCAGCTTTCACTAAACAAAACTTGTGCCAATGATTCATTGGTGCATGTTCTGCCCACTGCTTCAGCTTTTCTTGATTTGCAATCACCCGTAATAACAAGGTTTCTGTTTCTGTCCCTTGTGCCTGCGGCAAAATGGCAAGCAGAGTGAGAGAATCATAGAAATGGAATACCGGAACCATAAAAGACCCAGTTACCCCATCTAAGTAATCTTTGGCATGGTCAGCTACTTCAACCGCCTGATAATACTCTGCAAATAGGTAGCAAAGAATTAGTTTGTTAATATATAACGTGCCGATCGCATAGCGATCATTTGCCTTTAAATGTGATGGCAGCATAATTTCTTCGTTGTATGCTACACCTCGCAACTTCCAGGGACACGGTTGATCAGTAGTTAAATTTAATACAGATTGCTGAAATATTTTGAGATTGTTATGGGCAACTTCCTGCTTGATTTTATCTAAAGCTTGACTATAGGTTGCGATCTCTGATTTTAGGGTTATCAGTTCCTTGCCAAGGAAATAAGAAAAGGAGCAATAATTACAAGCACAGTAAGCAGAGTATTCTAGATCCCCTGTTTCCAAACCGCTATGATATGCATCTAGTAGCGGTATTAGGGACTCCTGAATGTGATGCTTCCAGGGCTTAACGAAGGGGTAAACCATGTTGAAGGTACTAGCTTTAAATTCCTTACCCTTGAAACGTGACAGTAAACCTAATGCTAGTTGACCAGCGCGATCGCCTGCATCAATATCTCCCATGACTCCGCAGAGAATCACTGCATACCAGGCATACGCCAAGGTAGACACTGGGGCATTACCGT
Source organism: Nostoc sp. MG11 (assembly GCF_014904695.1). Taxonomy (GTDB): domain Bacteria; phylum Cyanobacteriota; class Cyanobacteriia; order Cyanobacteriales; family Nostocaceae; genus Komarekiella. The sequence goes on from NZ_JACXXN010000004.1 coordinate 29,723, forward strand.
ATTTTACTGATAACCTCACCTGCTTAAATACAATTAGCGGTAACAACATCGGTACTGCTTGATATACTGCGGCGGTAACTGTCCCAATAATCCGCATTACTGCTAGCATTTGGGGATCGGTCATCTCTGGGAGGTCAATTAAATCCTCAAAGGACTTTCCTTTAAGTGCTAATTGGGTTTTTTGCAAACTTTGGGTGATGTCCGCTTGACTGGGCTGGCTAGGAAATACCACTCCCAAAAGCTCTAAAATGGCTAGTGCAGTTTTAATACCTTCGAGTTGTCTGCTCTGTGCTACGTAAGCCTGAATTTTGACTTCATAGACCTTCACTTTGTCAAGTAGCGTGTGGGCATTTTGCAGTACAAGGCTTGTTAACTGCTCCATCTGCTCGTAGTCGCCGCCTAGATATGCTGCTTCTGCGGCTTCAACTACTAATGTCAAAGTCAAGTCATATTGACACAGCCAGCTATCTGTTGCTAGAAGTTTTAAACCCCTGGTTAAGTAAGCGATCGCAACTACATACGCTGTTGCTGCTTTGGCTTTGCGTCCAGCGACTAAATTCAGTTCAGCTAGTCGCTGCTGTTCTGATTGTGTGAGCAGGTCTGCACCGACATTTAATTGATTAATAATATCAAATATATTTTCCTCTAATTGATCAGCGGGTGTGTTTTGCGACAACTGCTGACCAATCTTTAAATGCGTGACTTGTTTTTGATTATCAGGAATTAGTGAGTAGGCGGCTTGTTGGACGCGATCATGCAAAAATTTATAGGCAATATTCGAGTTATCAAATCCTAAATCTGCTAACTCTTCCGTGGCAAATAGTAGGGGTATACGGTATTCCTTATTAAGGGGTAAAATCAGACCTAATTGCAAAGCTGGTTGCAACGCTTGTGCCATCTTTTGCAGAGGCGTGGCGCTCACATTTGCCAATACATCTAAGCTAAAGCGATCGCCAATACATGCCGCTAACTGTAACGCTGTTTGAGTAGCCTCTGGCAGCTTTTGAATATTGCTTGCAACTAACTCAACGACATCTTTATCTACAATATTAACTGTTTGAATTTGCTGAATATCCCACAGCCATATCCCTTGAACAAAATCAAATTTTAGGAGATTTTCTTGATAAAGTGTCTTGAGTAATTGAGTTAAAAAGAAAGGATTACCCTGAGTTTTGTTAAATAAAAGTTCCGCTATTACTGGAATTTGTTCTAAATTACCCAATGTATCTGCAACTAGCTGGTAGACATGAGGCAATTCTAGTGAACTTAATAGGATATTGTTAATAATTGTGTTAGCTTTTTGGATTTCTTCCAGAGTCTTCATTAATGGATGTGTGGGGCTGACTTCGTTATCTCGATATGCCCCAATTAACAGCAAATATTGACTATCTGGGTTAGTCATTAGTACCTGAATTAATTTCAGCGATGCAGAGTCAGCCCACTGCAAGTCATCCAAAAATAGTACTAGGGGATGTGACTTTTGAGTGAAGACTTGAATGAAAGACTGAAAAACTCGATTGAAGCGGTTAAGGCTCTCTGTAGCACCTAATTGCGAAACTGCTGGCTGTTTACCGATGATTAATTCAACTTCTGGAATTACATCAATGATGATTTGACCATTGTTACCCAACGCTTGAAGCAATTTTCCTTTCCAAGTTTCGAGCCTTTTGGTATTTTCAGTTAATAGTTGCTGCATCAAAGATTGAAAGGCTTGAATTACAGAAACATAAGGAATATTGCTTTTAAATTGATCGAATTTGCCATGAATGAAATAACCTCTTTGTTTGACGATTGGCTTATGTACTTCGTTAACCAGCGATGACTTACCAATGCCAGAGTAGCCAGAAACCAACATGATTTCGCTTTTACCTTGGCTAATGCGCTCAAATGCTGCTAATAACGTGGAAACTTCTTGTTCCCGTCCATATAACTGTTGTGGAATCAGTAATTGGGAAGTGCGATCGCGTTGTCCTGGGATAAAATTAGAAATTACTCCTGTAACTGTAAGTTGCTCAAGACAGAATTCTAAATCAGCTAATAGTCCAGCGGCACTTTGATAACGGTCTTCAGCATTTTTCGCCATCAATTTCATGACAATGGCGGCAATAGTTCTAGAAACCTCTAGGTTCAACTGTTCAATTGATGTTGCTTGCTTGGCAATATGACAGTGAACTATCTCCAATAGATCGTCAGTCACAAAAGGTAATTGACCTGTTAGCATCTCATAGAATGTAACACCCAACGAGTAAAAATCACTGCGGTAATCTACAGTGCGATTCATTCTCCCGGTTTGTTCAGGAGACATATAGGCAAGAGTTCCTTCTAGTTGGTTTGGATTAGTTAGTTGTGGTGTTTCTTTATCTAAATATGAGGCGATACTGAAATCAGTAATTTTGACAATTCCCGTTTGTGGATTAATGATGATATTGGCGGGTTTAATATCTTTGTGAATAATTCGCTTTTGATGCAGCCATAAAAGCGCTTTTGCTAATTGTGTAGCAATTCGGAGAAAGGAAACTTCAGACAACTTTTGTTGGGAAAGATATTGCTTGAGATTCACACCGCCAAAGTCTTCTGCTATTAGCACCAAACTGTTTTGATGGCTTTCTAAGCTATAGACTTTGACAATACCTTCATAGTTGAGATTTTCTGTAGTTTTATATTCGTGCTTGAAGCGAGTAATCTGTTCAAGAGTGGGATACTCTGCCTTAAGAACTTTGAGCATGACAGGTTGCTGGGTTTTTTGTGCCTGAGCACGGTAAACGATGGTATTAATCCCTTCATATATGATTTCCGTTAAGTCATAACCTGAAATTATCGGATTTAACGGCATAATCTCTCCTTTCCCTGTACTTGACCGCTCACTTCATATATTTCCCACTGGGAAAGGTAAAATTTAATTATGTAGTAACATATACTTTTGTGCTGGTGATTTATCTCAACAGCAATTACCGTGATGAGCGAAATAGTACACGACCAAGAGATTCTTCCTGATTAATTCGCGCATACACCCGAAGACAAGTTAAAACTTCCCCTGGAACTCCTCCACAATTGAGTTGCAGGTCATCTTTAGATAAAGCACAGATATCTGCATATAGTCCCGATAATTGACGAATCCGCACATCATGACCTGCTGCATTTGTTTTATCAGCAACTTTTTTTAAAATACGTCGAGATTCTTGTTGTAGCTTACCCCACCAGGAATAACGCTCAGCAGGTGGCACAAATACTAGAGAATGTATTGCCTCATCCATGTCAATCCAGGTACGCAAAGTTAACAGCGGCTCAGCATTTTCCTCAGCCTTTTGAGTACGCTCGAAGCGATCGCCTAAAGCGTCAATGTATTGATTTCGCTGTTCTAGCTGGGAATGCAATGAGATGACGTCAAAACCAAAAACGCTCTTTAAGGCATGATGTAAATCTGGGTCTAGTTCGATAAATTTTATACAAACTAGCATTAACCCAGCTAGTAAATACAAATTTCCAGATTCATTATTTTGGATAATTTCCGAGTTTGACAGTGCTTTTTGAGATAAACACAATCCCTTAGCTCTAACAGTACCTCTAAGTCCAGGGTAAATAATTTCATCTCGGAAAAAGGGCAGTTGATAGAGATCAGAATTATTCTCTATTGCACCAGCCTCCTGAGCCAGAGCCAAAGTACGCTGTCGCCAAGATGTAGCCAAATCCTCTGGAATTCGCAGCAACTTGCGTTGAATTTCGTTCCATAAATCTGAGTCAGTTTGGCTTTGTAATGGAGAATTACCCAGATAATAACTAAGTTCTGGGTCAGAATCGAAAGCTTCTCGAAGATGACTTAGTTTTAAATCATTTGGGGGCGGCATATCTTCCCAGCCAGAGTCTTGTAAAGGTGCAGCTACAGCAGGTTGTAATAAGCTATGAAGTTCTTGCAGCACCTCATCGCATATTTCAGATCCAGGATCTAATGGAAATTCTATGCGAGCTTGATTTAGAGTAGCTTCTAGTCCGTATAAACTAAACCGCAATAACTGAGCTAACTCTGAGTTTTCTATTTTTAATAGCTGACGTAGATGCTGCATGAATATCGCTTTTTTTTTATCTCACGCAAAGGCGCAAAGAAAACCTCTGCGCCTCTGCGTCTCTGCGTGAGGCAAACTTAATGTACACCGCAAAACGGATCACGTTCTTTATCGACTTCGTTGGGTTGCAACTCTAATTCGGCGTAAAAAACACATCCCTGTTGCTTGAGGCATTCTTGATTTTTCGATGTCCAGTAGGGCACTTCACCAGCGTGCATCCGCAAAATGCCTTTGTCATCAAGAGTCACACGATATTGGCAAGGGTAATCTGTGGTAATATCTGGTTTGCTGAGTGCGCCAATTCGTATCCATTTTTTGGTGTTGGTTTCGGTATCTGTTTGATAAACATAAAAAGTGTGCTGGCCAGTTTGCGGAAAATGGGGCAAGGAGTTACTTATTAACCCGCTTCCTGGTTGTGGTGTGCCATCGCGCAGATAGTGAAATTCTTGCAGCGATTTACTATGCTCATTCCCTACTTCAAATACCAAATGATAGGCATGTGGTTGATCAACGGTTGCTGACTCAATCACATTGACGGCGATATCACCATCGCTCAAGTCTTTGTGAGGGCGTTCAACTGCAATATTCCACTTCAACTTACCATCGGCAAACAACGTTGATATTTCGTCTTTCCCGGAAGCTGCCATGATTGCTGATCCCACATCAATGCCAGGAACGTCAATCAAATAATGGGGATTTCCTTGACAAAGTAGCACACTAAACTGAAGTGTTTGGTCAATCTCAAATTGGACTTTAATTTTTTTGAGAAACTCAGACTCATTGATTCCCAGTTTCTCCATGAGGTTTCTGCCGTCAAAGCTTCCCCAAAGTCTTAAATCTCCATCTTCATAGTCCTGACGGTAAATGATGTTGGTTAATTGTATCCCTTGCCAAGCAGTCCGAACTTTTGCTACTGTTTCCCAAGGTGCAAGTTGGTAAAGTTCTTGTCCAGCCTTGAATATTGACAGCAAATCGTTGGTTTGAGTTTTGCGTTTGAAGTTGCAAGGCAAATAGTAAAAGAGATTTTTGACATCAATTTCTAGCTGGTTGGCTCCCTTACGCAGTAATCCCTTAGATTCTTCGGGATCGAACCTCAGTCTTCGCAACTTCTCTGCATAGCAAGCACCAGCGGATGTGGCTAGCTTAGTAAATTCCAGCACAAAGGTAATCCGCTCTGGATTCCAGACAAAATATGGAGAGTTACTAAATTCTTGGTAGATTTGGCGCTGTACTAAATCGAGGTTGCAAGTTTTACCAGATAAAATTAACCAATCAACTTTTTGGCAGTTTCTAAAATCTTTGGCAGTATCTTTAGAACGTAAGCGACTTTCCATTAATCCTTTAGCAATACCGATCGCTTCTTTAATTGCTGAAGAGGCGGCTCGTTCAAATTGCTGACTATCCAAAGTAACGCAGATGTTATTCGGATCTTTAACCTGCAATTTAACAGCATTTTGGGTCAGCAGTTCATAAATTTGCTGCTCACAAAGAGTGAACGTTAACAGAGAACCATCTGAGGTTGATTGCCCAAGTTTAAGTTTAGCTGCTTCCGCATGATCCCAGAGCGTATAAAAGGTTTGCAGGCGTTGGGGTGCTTGTTGCCAACGAGTGGGCAATACTTTCTCGGTAGTATCTAAAGCATCTTTGTAAGCAACGTCGCCTTCTGGATTCTCCCTGTCTAGACATTTTAAAAGACTACCACTTTTAAATTTACCTTGTTCTAAGAAGCGCTCGTTTAACTCTGAGTTAATTAAATCTTCTAGCTTTTCACTTTCAATATCACCCGTTGTTACTGCTGTTAACAAAAAGTCAGCGATCGCAACTTTTAATAATCTAAAAATTCGCAGTGTAATTAACTCACCACCCAATTGTAAATGACCGGATGAACCTAACAGTTTCGGCGTGAGTTTATAATAGCGTCCCCCTAAACCTCGGTCTTCATAATCGGCAAAAGTAGGCGTTTTATCTTCCAATGTGAGTTCAATCAAAGCTAAGTCTGTGGTTCCTCCGCCAATATCCAAGACGAGAACATTCTGTGACCATTTGTTTCCTTCTTGGCGACAACGGGTTTTGAATGACTCAATACCAATGTTGAGATTACCACCAAATTCTCGCCACAAAAAGAATATCGCTACAGAAACGGCTTCATCATAAGCAGTTTGCACATCGTCAATCCCCAACTGTTCAATCAATTCCTTAATTTCTTTACGAACAACTGGCGGAGCGACGGTTGGGTAGGTGACAACTGCTGTTAAAAAATCTCCCTCAGAAAATCTGCGTCTTGCTCTTTGGCGGTAGTCTTCAGTTAACTCAATGAGATGTCCCCAAGCTCCTTGGATTAACTGGTTAACAGTAATTGTTTCTTCTACACCATTTAAAATAACTGGAAAAGACCGCTCCTGTCCAAAGTAGCGTTTGGGTGAGTGGTGAAATCTGCTGATAATTTCCTTGATGGTACTGCTTGTGCTTTGAGCGATCGCTTTTTTTCTATTGTCTCTGGCTTCTCTACCCATCCGCAGTTTTAAATCCGCCAACTTAAAAATTTCCAACTCGCTAGGAATTTCTGTGTCGCGGCGATCAATATCCAAAACCACTGGAATCAAATTTTGGGACTCCAGTGTCGGAACGCGGAACACTTCATGATATATCTGGTAAAGTTTTTTGCTGACAGCGCGGCGGAACCGCTCGCTATTACCCAAACAAAGTTCAATTTGGCGAATTGTTTCCAAAAATCGCTCTTTGTTATCACTTTCAAAAACTTCACTTAAGCGACTGGGTTCTATCTCCAGGTTTTTGCTAATATCAGCGATAAACTTTTCCCATTCACTATCGCTAACATCTGGTAAAGCTAGCGAGGCGGGAGAACTCAGCCATTGAGCTAAGCAGGAGCGCAACCGCATTTCTTGTTCTTTGGGTAAAATTTCTGCGATCGGCACTTCAATCGGATCGAAAAGTGTAACTGTAGAATTTGAGGTTCCAAAATCTAAAGCAAACCATCCCGGAAATCTTTTTTGTTGCTGCTCACTTGGGTGTTGATCGCTATGGTTGTTGAGTTGGAAAGGGTTCATTGCAGTATCCGTAAGCGCAGAATTCATTAAGTGCTATGAAAAGATAAGGAAAATTATTACTTTATGATTTGAACCACAGATAAACACAAATGAATTAATTATCTGTGTGCATCTGTGGTTTAATCTCAAAAACCTCTGTTTTTATCAGATGTTTATTAACAGCTTTTGTCCAAACTATCAAATTTGCACCTACATAGAAATATCTGAGTAAGAAAATGTGGCAATTTCTGAGAGAATCTGTAACCAAGTAGGAATTGATATTTCATCTGGAGAGTTTCCCGCTGCCAAGTACCTCAACAACGCTTCTTCCTTTGAGAGATTTTGCAAACTGGGAATAATTTTATCCAAAATACCTTCTAGTTCTAAATTAACTTGCTGATTAACTTCGCTAACATACTGCACAAGGTGGAGACTAGCGCTAGCAGTAATTTCATCTCGCAGTCGCAGTACTAAAAGTTGGTGATTGCTAGCTCTGGATAAGCCTTGACTTCTTTCTGGGGCCCAATCGAAGATTTGACCAATATTGTGTTTGCCGTTTTGACGTGCCAAGGGAAATATAATCTCGGATGCGATCGCTTTGTCTTGGCTACTGATTTCAGATATAATTGCTTCTTTCCATTGATTGGGATCGCAACCCAAGAACAATTTATAAAATAGATCTGCTGCCTCAAAACCAAATTTTTCTTCAATATCTCGTTCCATTTCTGGGTAGAGAATAGCGTTTAAGTAGTCGCGTTCTTGAGCTACATAACTTGATAATTTGTTCAACAAATCTAAAACTGCTTGACGGATGCGATCGCGGGCAAAATCTTCGACTTCCTTAACGGTTTTTTCAAATACCGGATAAAAATCATCACTCTTTATAGGTATAGAATTATTAACTCGGTTTCCTCTATCAAATAACTTTCCCGCCGCACCTTTAGATTCTGTCAGCGCGATCGTGCCATTGTTAGCTTTGTTGAAGAGTAAAGTCCACTGATTCCAATTAAGTATTCTAAAGGTTAACTCATCTTTCACAACATCACTGACAACAACACCACGTTGATCCTTAAGTGGTTCTTTGCCTAAATCTTTTTGAAAGTTCCTGTAGATTCTATCCAAGCTTTCGACTACAACGCACAACTCGATAAAAGCTGGGCTGTCTGCTGTCGGTATACCTTGCTGATGAATTTCTTCTATGATGTTTTTCAAATTAGCTTGTTGTTGTCGTACAGCATCAGCAGCTCTACGAGTATCTTCATACAGTTGCTTAAAGCCGTGAGTTGCTACGTGGTTTTGAATCAATTCTCGTAGTTTACTAATACCCCCATCTTGAGCAAAATAACCTAGTTGTCTGCCAAGATGGCTACGAGCATCAGATTCTAGAAGATGTTCGCTTAAGCTTGCCCATTTTTGTTGTAGCCGTTTAGACCGATCTAAGTAATCAGGATAGTCCAAGTTAGCCAAAAACTCTGGTGAGCCTGCTTTGACTGTACTAGAACGTTTTGCCAAATCAGCCAGTCCTAACAGCGGCGACAGGAGAACAACGCGGTCTTTTTGGGTTGTAAATGCACTTGCACCATCGATAATAGTTTGCAAAACTTTCAGTTTTTGGAAAACAGTCTCTTCCTGCAAAGAATTATCGGCTTGACTATCTTCAATTAGTTGATCTAGTTCTCGTTCACCACCCTCACTGTCTAAGGGTAGTTGATCAAAGCGACCTACACCAACCAGAATTAAATCTTTGAGGTCTTGTCCTGGTCGCTGCTGCTGCATCATGGTAAAAATTTTATTAGCGCGATCGCTTCCTGGAGATTTGCCATTCAGTAGCACCAAAATCGTCTGTACTTCTGCCAGTTCCCGCAGCGACAAAAAAGTGTCTCTAGCACCCGAATTAGCAGCCCCCAATCCAGGAAAGTCTAAGAGAATAAATTTGTCAGCACCCGCAAAATCCCAAATTTCCCGCGATATTTTTACCTCAATGTCTACACGACGGATTAGTGGAAAACTATTCTGTAATAACTTTGTTGGTAATCTCTGAGGTGGGCTTGGTAATCGGACATGAGTCGGAGGTAAATCCTCAAAGCTCAAAGTTTGGATTGCCATCGGCTGCTCAGCTAGCTGTAAACCTTCACGGGCGGTGGCAGCATCAATCTGGTAGCGTCCACCACACATAACTTCGCCATAAGAATGATAAGCACGAATGAACAACACTAATTCCCGTAACAAATAACGTAGCTCTAAGTTGTTACTGCTATTCCAGGATTCTTCACACCAGCTCAAGATATCTTTCCAAGAGTTGAGTTTCGAGAGTAATACAAGCGGAAGTCCTGCTGCTGTTGACCTTCTATTTGCCTCTGCTAGCATGAAGTGCAGACACTCATTCACTCCTTCATGAGAAAGATATTCTACAGTAAAATTACTCGCTTGTGTTGTGATAAAACCATCTTGCGGTATGATGTGAATGGCAGTAACATTGCCTGTAGTAGGATTTTCACTCACTGGCAAGGCATCTGCATATCCGATCAGGCTACCTAAAAGTAGGGTTTTGCCGCTACTAAATTCCCCCATCACACCAATTTTAACTGGCGAAGTAGCAAGTTCTACAGTTTTCTCAGCAGCTTCCCGGAGATCTAAAAGACATTCATCAAGGCTAATTGGAACCCAATCTTCTTGTTTAGAAGGGTGCTGGGGTATCGAGTCTAATTTACGGAGGATAAACTCGCCGTAATCTTTAAAACGATCCAGTTTTTCTGGTTCCATAGAGTAGTTTTTCGCCTAACATAAATTTCTGTGAGCTTTATAACACAAAAAACATGATCAACAGCCATTTATATAATGTGTTGAAGCCATATTTTGCATTTATCTGAGTTCATTTGCTATTTTAGTGCGAGCTATTTTTATTAGCTCAGACCAGTGTGAAAAATATAGTTTAGGTGGCAACAGTATAAAGTAAACAAATATTTATATTGAAGAAAATACTTGATGATCGTAAATATTGTACTAAGATGTAACCGCTTTATAAAAAATTTTACTTTTCTGGTGAAGCTAAATTAAATCTTTGAGGAGTATAATGAAATATAAATATCTTAGGTAAGAGATTGCGTTAATATTACTTCCTTTGCATTTAAATATTTTCTGCTTCATAAAAATTTTAAAATAAAATATTAAAAATTTTAAATAAATTAACTTTCAGGATGCTGAGTTTGGCTTGAATCTATATTTATTTGAACAGGATTTTGCCATATCTGTATCGTAGACTACTTCTGAACAGCTTATTAAAGTAGGAGATTGAATCTCACAGTCACAAACTTTTATTGTTGATTGAGATTTAACTTCATCAAGCTTCAGCAGGTAAACAGGTCAATAAAAGATTATACATTCGATTAATTGTCCCAAATTCTCAACTAAGTGATTTCACTATTTATTTAATAAAAAACATCGCTTATTATTAGTTAACAATATTGTTTTGCTTGTTACTATTTATCAAGTATAAAACATAATTCCCCGCATAATAGGCAGGTAAAAGTGTTTCCTGAAAGGGTGCAAGATTCCATTAACCAAATCGACGAAACTGGAAAAACGGTACAGATGATAGACATCAGCAATGTCGAACGACAAGCCGCTTCTGTATCTGTACAGAGAAGCAAGCTACGCACGGCGTCTACAGACTTATCTTTGAGTTTCAGCAAATTACCAGAAGTAGTATTAGACGCAACAAATCAAGACTTAGAAATTGGAGTTGAGGAATCAGCAACAGAGTTAATCAAAGCATTAGAACAACTACAATTGGAAATCGCAAAACGCCAAGAAACTGAAGAAAAGTTACGTCAAAAAACATCAGAATTGGCAGCAATTTTGCAAGTGATTCCCGATATATATTTACGCCTCAATACTGATGGAACCATCCTAGATTACAAGGCTGGAAAGACGCAGTGTTTGGATAAGTTACCAGGATTTGTTCATGGTAAATCGCTACTAGAATGTCTACCTTCTGCTGTAGGAATACGCTTTCGGCAAGCAATAAATCAAGTACTGGAGACTAAATCCTTAGTTAGTTTTGAATATACATTACCATTATCAACAGAGAACAGTAATTTTGAAGCTAGGTTATTACCTCTACAAGAGCAGCAAATCATAGTTCTTGTCCGCCACATCAGCGACAGAATGCAACTAGCATTGATAGAAAATGATGTCAAGTTTCGCAGCATTGTAGAAAACGCCAATAACATTATTTTTGCACTAACACTTGAGGGAGTCTTTTCTTATATTTCTCCTAACTGGACTGACATCTTAGGACATGAGGTTGCGGAGGTTGAAGGTAAATCCTTTATTCCCTTTGTGCATCCCGATGATGTGCCAATCTGTGCAGATTATTTCCAAAGAGTTTTGACAACAGGCGAAAAGCAAGACCCAATTGAATATCGGGTAAAACATAAAGATGGCGATTGGCGATGGCATACAAGCAACTCATCCACTATAAAAGATGCTAGTGGCAATGCTTTGTACTTCGTTGGTATTTGTCATGACACTACTGATCGCAAACAAACGCAAGAGGCGTTAGCAGAGCGAGCGCGATTAGCGGATTTTCGTGCCGATGTAGACGCTGCCCTTGCTCAGAGTTCCACCTTACAGTGCATGATGCGCCGCTGCACTGAAGCTTTAGTTAAACATATCGATGCCGCGTTTGCTCGTCTCTGGATACTAAACAAACAAGAGAATGTACTAGAGTTGCAAGTCAGTTCTGGAATGTACACCCATATTGACGGGCCCCATAGATGTGTGCCAGTCGGTCAATTCAAAATTGGTTTGATTGCTCAAGAAGGCAAACCTCACTTAACCAACTCTGTATTGACAGATCCGCGAGTCAGTAATCGAGAGTGGACACAGCGTGAGGGTATGGTTGCCTTTGCAGGCTATCCCTTAATTGTTGAAGGTGAAACTGTAGGGGTTATAGCTATGTTTTCTCGGCAAGCCGTAACGGAATCTACTTTCATCGCTCTAGAATTTGCTGCTCAAGATATTGCTATTGGCATCAAACGCAAACAAGCCGAAGAAGCACTAATAGAAAGTGAGGAGCGTTTTCGCCATCTTGTGGAAACTACCAACGATGGGGTATGGCAGTTAGATCGCCAAGGGGTTTACACTTACGTTAGCCAAAAAATCCGTGATATTTTGGGGTACGAGCCAGAAGAAGTATTAGGCAAAACTTTTTTTGACTTGATGCCACCAGCAGAAGCGAGCCGAGTCAAAAAACTTTTTCAGGATCTAACCAACTCCAAACAGCCTTTAATCAATCTCGAAAACAAAAATCTTCACAAGCACGGACAATTGGTTGTTCTGGAAACCAATGGAGTTCCTTTCTTTGATGCATCCGGTAATTACCTGGGTTATCGCGGCGTTTATCGAGACATTACCAATCGCAAACAAGCAGAGGAAGCTTTGCAAGCTCTTGTAGCCGGAACAGCTGCGGTAACGGGCAAAGAATTTTTCTCTGCCTTAGTGCGTCATTTGGCAGATGCTCTGGGAGTCCGTTATGTCGTAATTGCAGAAACAATCGACGAAGACCTCAGCAGGGCGAGAGTTTTATCATTCTGGGCTGATGACAAGCTTTTAGATACTTTCGAGTATGAGCTAGCTAACACGCCTTGCGAAGTTGTGTTGCAAGAGGGGATGCGTTTCTACTCCTCTGGTGTGCAGCAACTATTTCCCCAAGACAAGGACTTATTGGCGCTCAATGCTGAAAGTTACTTGGGAGTGCCACTTATGGATACATTCGGTGTATCCATAGGTCATCTTTGCGTGTTGGATACGAAGCCGATATTGCAAGACGAGCGCTGCAAAGCTATTGTCAGTATTTTTGCTGCTAGAGCCACAGCAGAACTACAACGCCAGCGCACAGAAACCGCTTTACGGAAATCGGAAGCTAAATTTAGGGCGATCGCTCAGCGGGAAGCACTGCTTAACCGTCTTGCTAGTCAAATTCGAGCTTCTTTAGAACTCAATTACATTTTAGAAACCGCAGTGCAGGAAATCCGCAACTTATTCCAAATTGATCGCTGCGCTTTCTTTTGGTATCGACAAAACACTGAGCTACCCTACTGGGAATGTGTATATGAAGCGAAAAATTCTAGCTTACACAGTCTAGTGAAAGTCCAAGCAACTCATCCAGGAGTTGAACTAATAGCCACAAAAACCTTAAACAGAGAAATCATCCGCATCGATGATGTTAATCAGAAAGGCGATGGCGAAACGCCTACCTCCGGTGATCGCATCGCACAACAATTTTTGCATGATTTTGGTTTCACCGCCTTTATGTCATTGCCTGTACACACTCAATCAGGTGAAATTGGAGCATTTAGTTGTGGTTACTGTAATGGCTTGCGACATTGGCTGGATAGTGAAGTCGAATTACTACAAGCAGTGACAGATCAACTGGCGATCGCAATTGACCAAGCCAAACTTTATACACAAAGTCGCATCGCTGCCCAGACTGCTCAAGATAAAGCACAGCAGTTAGAAGCGGCTTTGCTAGCCCTTCAACAAACCCAGGCTCAATTAATTCAAACTGAAAAAATGTCTAGTTTGGGACAGTTAGTGGCAGGTATTGCCCATGAAATTAATAATCCAGTCAATTTCATTTACGGTAATATCAGCCACGCCAGTGAGCATGTCAGAGATTTGCTGCACTTAGTAGAACTTTATCAACGCTACTGCCCACCAATACCAGAAATTAAACAAGAAATCAACGCGATTGATTTAGATTTTCTCAGCCAAGATTTGCCCAAAATTCTAGATTCTATGAATATGGGAGCCGAACGTATTCGGCAGATTGTCATATCTTTACGCAATTTTTCTCGTCTAGATGAAGACGGCATGAAGCGAGTAGATATCCATGAAGGCATTGATAGCACCCTGCTACTGTTGCAAAGTCGCCTGAAAGCTAAACCAGAAGTTCCCGAAATCCAAGTGATCCAGGAGTATGGTAACTTACCACAGGTAGTGTGTCACGCCGGACAGATGAATCAAGTATTTATGAATCTGTTGACAAATGCGATCGATGCTTTGGAAGAGTCATTTGTCATTAGTCATCTCTTACAAAGTTCTGTTCGCCCGAAGTTTGGATCGGAGGAAGCCTCCGCTCCAACTTCTCTCCGGAAATCGGTGCTCAGACTTTGCGCTTTGTCATTAGAAAACAACTCTCAACAAGGGATAAAGGATCTAGACACCCTTCAAGTGACTTCCCGTAGGTTAGGACAAATGGATTCTCCACAAATTCGTATTAGCACCCTTGTCCAAGAAGAGTACGTAATAATCCGCATTGCTGATAATGGTCTAGGAATGACTGAAGAAGTTTGCAACCGACTATTTGACCCTTTCTTCACTACAAAACCTGTGGGCAAAGGCACTGGCATGGGATTATCAATTAGCTATCAAATTGTTGTCAAAAACCACCGTGGTCAACTCCAGTGTATTTCAGCACCAGGCGAGGGAGCAGAGTTTGTAATTACAATTCCACTACAGCAGCAACTATCTTAACTTGCACCATTCTCAATGAGTCAACTATCTTAACTGGCGTGGCACAGCTAAAATAGTGCATTAGCTTTCCTCTTGTGGGATGGGCGTCTCGCCCGTCCGGTGCGGGCGAGAAGCCCACACTACAAGAAAATTTATGGACTTAAGCCCTATTCAGTCTTTTTTAAAAGACTTTTGCTATTAGCCTAAGAATGAATTCTTAGGCGGTTATTGGAACTTAGCTTTTTCAAAAAAACAATTTAAACCGTGCTAGCTGGTTTTTGATCGCCCCTGTCAGCATTTTATTTAGTTCTTTACTGTCTTGGAATTGCAAAATTTGCTGCGTGGGCAAGTCAAAGGGAAATTGCCCATCTAAATTTGGGCGTTGCATTTGTGCTAATAAAATTTGTTCAGAGCGCTTACTTTGGATGGCATAACCAATTTCAATACAGACATTAGGACTAGGAATCAATTGCAGAGTTTCTTTGCCATCGATGCTAGTAATGGGTGTGGTGTCTGCAATAAATAACAAGCTCTTACGGATTTTTCGCATGATGGTGCGGTTAAGCCGTAGAGGAGCATCACTAGGTCGGGAGGATTCTACTAATTCTAAAGGGAGACGCGATCGCAAGTTTAAAGTTACCAAAGCTTTTTGCAGTTCTTCCCTCAGAAGATCACTAGCTGCGGCATACTCAGTTTGATAGCACAAAAAAATAGTTGGTTCTAACTGAGCTAATAGCGCTTGCTTGGTGAAATAAATTTCATGACTTATCAAGTCAATGTTAGCTACACAATAGCCACCACTACCCTCAATATAAAACTCAATATTTTCTCCTTCCAGATAATGCCTAAACCAAGTTGATTTTTTAACTTCGTCGCTTTCTTCCAAAAAGTCTGCTCGCAAACCTGTTTTCAGCAGACTTTTTTTACTTAGGCGAATATCTGGCTGACGTTTTTCCAGTTCTGGAATCGGCTCATAATCCTGAAGATACCATGCTCTGAGCGCAATAATTGACATAAGGCGCTATTTCAAATAAATGCTATTAAACTTCTGTATAAGTTTACACCCAGAGAAGGTCTAATCTGAGATTTATCTTTAAACACAACAACACCCAACCTCTACTAGCTTAATTATTTCCTCCCCTTGTTTCTTCTAGCCAGGGATGTACTAACTTTCATCACTGTTGTAAACAAGCAATGAAAACCAGTGACAGCGCCCCCTAATTTTCCACATTTGAGGAAATAACAGTGTTCGTGTTGGGTGTTGCTGGGTTTTGACGAGACAGATTTAAATTAAACAGCGTTTTTTACCTCTTACTACATTGCATCATGCAGCTGTTGTATCTGCCAGGGAAGCTTTAGTTGCTTCAATTATTAAATTAGCATCTGTGGATGGGATTGATTTTTTTCTGCAACTAAACTTTACTTTTGTAGAATGAAGTATGAAATCAATCCAGCAGATAAATTTAGTTGCTTTGTATTGTCAGAAAACTCCTTGTTTGTCATCCAAGTCAATAGACTACAGTTTATAGATGACTGATAAATCCTTTTTTGGCTCTACTAAAAATTTTATTAACAATCCTTTGGATAAGTTGAGCAAGTACTCAGTAAAATTTTAAGTTTTGAAACTTAAGTTTTTCCTCAGCCTTAAGGTAGAGACATGATTAATCGCCTAGCTGCTGTTGACTATTGACTCTGCTTGGAGGTTTGAGGGGAATCTCAATCCAGAACTCTGTACCTTTACCAGGTTCGGTGATGCACTCCATTAATCCACCATGCTTTTCTACAATAATCTGATAGCTAATTGCTAATCCCAATCCTGTACCCCTACCCACAGGCTTAGTAGTGAAAAAGGGATCAAAAATTAGCTTTTTCACTTCTTCAGTCATTCCAAGCCCATTGTCAGCAATGCGAACCAATATATGAGAGTTGTCTGCTGATATTTTGGTATAAATCCGAATGGTAGGGATTAGGGAAGGAGAGAGTTCACCAGTTTTATTCACTCTCCCACTCTCCAATTCTCTCGCTTCTTCTTTATCCTGTATCAGAGCATCAATGGCATTACTGATAATGTTCATAAATACCTGATTCATCTGTCCTGCATAGTATTCTACTAGTGGCAAATCGCCATAGTCTTTGATTACTTCAATGCCAGGAAACTCAGCATTTGATTTCAGTCGATGCTGCAAAATTAGTAAAGTATTGTCTATGCCTTCATGTAAGTTAACGAGCTTGTATTCAGCTTCATCTAGGCGAGAAAAATTTCGTAACTACAGCACTATTGAGCGAATGTGATCGGCTCCTACTTGCATTGAATTGATGATTTTTGGTAAGTCTTGTACCAAAAAGTCAAAATCGATCGCATCGATTACTGAGCGAATTTCACCTTCAGGGTGAGGATAGTGTAATTGGTAAAGATGTAAAATTTCAATGATTGTTCGAGTTCAGCAGTTTGCTCTTGCACCCGACGTTCTAAGTTAGCATTGAGCGCTTGTACCTGTTTGTACATTTGCTGCTGCTGAATTGCCATTGAGAATTGAAAGTACAGGGCTTGTGCTAGTGACTTCCAGCTTCCACTCGGACGCTTGGCCCTTTTTTTGCTCTCGCCAAACCTCAAAAGAAAGCTGAGGTAGCATTTATCGCCGATTCTCGTCACATTGTCCTGCCCAGAGAATTTCTGTGTCAAATTCAGAGCGAAAAATGCTCAACACACCGATAAACTTTTCGCGGTAATGTAGGGGAATCACCATGATTCCCCGAATCCGAGTTGGTTGGAATGCTAAAGCCAAAACTCGCAAACGTGGTTCTTTATAAATGTCGGTAATTGCCCAAACATTACCTGGTTTAAACTCAGCTATGCAGTTTTGCCATACGGGATGTTGTTCGATAATACTGTTTTCTAATTCGTATGGTAGTGTCGGCTGGATACCCGAAGTGTGTAGTTCTTCACTCTGTTCAATGTAAAGTCTGCCACTTACTCCGCTGAAGGCAGTAATGACTTCTTCTAATGCTTCTTGCAACTGGATTGTGGGCAATCTATGCAACAGTGTAGTCACTCGGTTGATAGTAGCTTCTAGCTCTTGCTTGGTACGGGCCTCGGTAAGTAAGTTACTTTGAGCGATCGCGATCGCTACTTGATCAGCAACTTGCTGCAATACATTGAGTTCTCGCTTTAAAATAGTTCGTGGTTGACTGTGGTGGGATACTAACAATCCCCACAATTCAGGCTTTGTTGATTGTCCTTTGGGATAACAATGTAAAATTGGCACTACTACCGATGACTGCACGCCCATTGTCTTCAAGTAGTGAATATGACACGGGTCTACCTGCCGATATAAGATATTCTCAGTTTGTAAGCTTTCGCCAGTTTCTTTTGACTGTAGAGGTGATAGTCCTATCTTCCCGTTAGCTACATCCACAATTGCACGTTGCCGCGCTGACACAAACATCTCTCTTGCTTCTTGAGGAATATCATGAGCGGGGAAGTTCAAACCTAATAGAGATGGTAGACATTGCTCATGGATAGATTCGGCAATCACTTCACCACTACCATCGGCAGCAAACCGATATACCTTCACTCGATCTGTACCCAAAAATGTCCGAACTTCAGCAACGGTAGTTGTTAATATATCTTGAAGTTCTAGCGATCGCCTAATCTGTTTTGTCATCTGGTGCAGTAAACTTTCTTGGTCTGAGCTTTGCTGCAACTCTTTTGGTTTATCAGTAAATGTAATTGTTTATGTATACAAAAACTGAAGTGTAATTTTTTTATAATTGTTTTTAATGAGAATTTCTTATTTAGAATCTATTAATTTTCGAGTCTAAAGTTAAGAAAATCTTTATTTTTTTACTTATTAATCTTATATTCTCAATTTTGAAAAAATTTCAGTAATATCACTCAAATTATTGTCTTTATTATCGCCTTTTATTGAAGATATTTTTTTCTATTTTTATCACTTACTTCATGTGAATTAAGATTTATTGTGGTGAAATAAGCAATTATTTTTAATTTTTTTAAAGCTTGTTGTCTGGGGGAATATCTTCATTCCCCACTTACTACTAGTTGATAATTTAATGTAAATATTCAAACTAGCTTATTCGGAAATTACAGACAAAAATATTAACTTGCGGATTTCTTCACGCACACTCATGAGAATTTTACCGAGATGGTTATCACCAGTTTTACTAGCACCACAGCCCCAGAAATAGTCAGTTGGGGAGTTTTCCACCAAAGTTTCATCTTCTGTAGTCAAGAGAACTTCTCTAATCTCAGCATGAGCGAGAAATTTTTTAAGTACAGCTTCTCGCATAACTTGAGTTTTGACCAAATCCCAGTCTTGACGACATTTGCGGGTGCTACAACGACCCAAAGCAGCAGCTTCTTCTGGGGTCGCAGCGGCATGTATGAGGGGTATAATCACCGCATCTATACTGCCCACAAACTTTTGTGCTTGATAATAATGCTCAACTGTTGACCAGTAAGTTCCCTGGATGTGGATTCCGTGGGGAGAAAAGTTAGAAAAACAGCCATAAGGCTGCCAAACCTTATAAAAGTAAATGGTCATTTGAAAATTGCTCTTTAATATATATCAACTTCTATAATGCCCGTAGATGCTGACAGGAAATTCTCTACTTGAGATTGAATGCTCGTACTTGCCTCAAGATAGAAGATATTGCTCCCAAAAGAGTTTTATTGTGATACAGAAGCCTATCTATGAGGTTAATGATGGAGGCCAAGAGTGAAACTATTAACGGAAACACACCGCTAATCACTGCTGGAATTGTTCTTGGTGTGGGTTTGGGAGGGTTTGTTGATGGTATTCTCCTGCATCAACTACTCCAGTGGCATCACATGCTGAGCAACGTTCGACCTCTGACAACCACCGCAAATATCGATTTAAATATGTTGTGGGATGGGTTATTTCATGCCTTTGACTGGGTAATGACCGTAGTAGGAATAGTCTTGCTATGGCGGGCGGGAGGGCGTGACGATGTTGCTTGGTCATCACAGACCTTTGTTGGCTCGTTGCTAATTGGTGCTGGGTTGTTTGACTTGGTTGAAGGTGTAATTGACCACCAAATTCTTGGTATCCACCATGTGAAACCAGGGCCGAATCAGTTAGCTTGGGATTTAGGATTTCTTTTATTCGGTGCGTTAGTTGTTGCGATCGGCTGGATAATGATCAAAAAAGAGTCAAAATAATTTATAATTCATAGTTTAAAGACGCTCAGGGACTCCCTAGCGCTGTGCTATTTAGTGGGAGCTTGTGAACTCTCCACGGTCTTTAAGACCAGGCTGATTAAAAATGAGCGTGGGGGCGAGACCTATTCTTTAATTATGAATTAATTATTAGGTCAATTGTAATTTTTCTTGCTATGCCTCTCTCCTTAAAGTAGGAGTTTATGGCAATGAAGGCTATCAGTCAAATGTAACTCTGACTTGCGGTGAAATTAACCCCTTGGTTTTTCCTAATATTGCGGTTTCAATTGAGCAATTACTAGAACACCGATTCAGTAGAGACGTTGCAATGCAACGTCTCTACAGTCAACGATAATTGGTCGTTTCACCGAAAAGAAATCGGGTTTTTGCGATTACTGAATCGATGCTTTAGGGGGATAAATCTTTTTACTGCGTTGCATCATCATATTTCCCGCCCTAAATTAGAATCAAGCTGGTTGAGGTTGTCTTTGAGAATAAAGGCGATCGCAATAAAGTATCCAAGTGACTCCAAATAAACCACTTAGAGAACCTGCGTTCGCGTAGCGTGCCGTAGGCGATCGCAGCCTTTACGCCCCATCCAGTCTGTAATTTCACTCACGATGGTTGTAGTGGTTTTAGCAACCATATAAGCTGTACCTGTGGCGGCAAGGGTTACTAAACCTAACTGTGCCAGCATATCTAAAATTCCCTGACTGGATAAATCTTCATGAAAATAGATTTTCCAGATAGTTGTGTACATGGCGATATCAGATGCAGTTAACACAATCTGTTTGGGAACTTCGATATCTCCTGTAACTTTTCTTTTGCAGAGGCAATATTTACTTATAAGGGTTACATCAACATCATTAACCCTGTACAGTCAGTTACTTTAACTAGGTTAGACTATCTCTTCGCCAGCAAAAAATTTTGTCTTGTCTACTTTCTTAATTGATTGTTATCACAAACACATTAGCCTAGTTACTTACCCGATTAGGCGATGTCGCTTGAATATTCTCCACGATATCTTAAAAGTATCAGGAGTTAATGAACTCTGGAGACTATAATTATGAAAAAAATTATTACAGTTGGTCTAGTAGCTTTAGCCACCACTACTGGATTTCTACTTAACAATCAGCCTGTTCAAGCTCACAAGCGTTACTATCACTATCGCCCATATTACACACGTCCATTAAACTATTGCTATCCCATTACTGAATGGCTTGTTGACGAAGATCCTGCCTATCATCCTCAAGCTTATGCTGATGGCTACCGCCAAGGGAAAAATAGCGTTAAAAAAGGACAGGCTTATAAACCGCGTACTGCTGGCGGTGAATTTAGTCGTGGTTTTGATGATGGTTATTATGGCAGAGAATTTGCAGGGCAGAAACAAATAGTTCCTAACATAATTAAGCCATACAGCACAACACAATGCGGTTGGTTTTAATTCTTTACTTCACAAGCGTGCTGAGTCTTGAGTCTTTGAAGTTCAGAGCGACGGTTTCTGTTGCTCTGACTTTTCGCGGGTAAAGAGTAAAAGGTAATAGGAAACTTTTCAAGGCTACCGTGTACACACAAGTTATCGAATCACTACCAGTTCTCGAATTACCCCTCCCTAACCCTCCCCTTGTAAAGGCTACGGTGTACACACATCTCTGTACAAAACCAAAATCGTTGTAGATCCTCCTAAATCCCCCTTAAAAAGGGGGACTTTGAGAGGTTTTTGCCCCCCTTTTGAAGGGGGGTTGGGGGGATCAAAAGCCTGTGGGGCAACTCTAAAAGACTTGTGTGTACACCGTAGCTTTTTAAGGGGGGTTGGGGGGATCAAAAGCCTGTGGGGCAACTCTAAAAGACTTGTGTGTACACCGTAGCTTGTAAAGGTGAGGGAACTAGATTTTCCGGTTTCCTCCCTTGGAAAGGGGAGATTAAGGAGGGTAATTCGACTTGTGTGTACACGGTAGCTCTTTAGGAGAAGGGCTGTAGGGCGATCGCGAACTCAGCACGTTAAATTATTTTAGAAATCTTTTAATCTTTAAACAATACTATAGTTAGATACTAAGGCCATCGTGCTTAAGTGATTCTAGATTAAGGATTCTCAAAATTAAGATTACGAAACAGCACGCTTGTGAAGTTTTAGATATACTCTTTATCTTTCTTAATTTTAAATACCAAAAACAGAACACTCCTAACTATTATTAGCTGTTGTATTAGCTGTTGCGTCCCATGACATCTAAGCGGTCTTCCGAGAAATCTGAATCTAATTCCAGTGTATCTCAAGCATCCAATGAGGAGGAGCAGGATAATCAGAAAAAATTATTTCCGATTGTTGGGATGGGAGCTTCAGCAGGTGGATTGGAGGCGTACAGAGAGTTATTGAGCCATTTGCCTGTTGATACTGGCATGGCATTTGTGTTGATTCAGCATTTAAGCCCCAATCAAAAAAGTTTGTTGACGGAGATTCTTTCTCGGACAACCAAGATGCCTGTAACTGAAGTGCAGGATGGCATGTCCGTGGAACCAAATCATGTCTACGTGATTCCGCCAAATAAAATGATGACCATTTCTCAAGGGGTGCTGAAACTGATGCCGCGCGAGAAAACCCGTGGGATCAATATGACAGTCGATGCTTTCTTTCTTTCGTTAGCAGAGGAGCGGGCAAGCAAAGCGATCGCAGTGGTATTATCGGGGGGCGATTCTGATGGCACACGGGGACTGGAAACAATCAAGGCTGCTGGCGGTATCACCTTTGCCCAGTGTGAAGACACAGCAAGAGTCAGTAGTATGCCGAACACCGCTGTAGCTTCGGGTTATGTAGACTTTATCCTACCTCCACAAGCGATCGCCGAGGAATTGGCAAAGATCAGCCGTCATCCCTACGTCAAAAGCCCAACCCAAGTAAAACAAAATGAGGAACTGCCAGAAGGCGAAAATGCTCTGGCCACAATCTTCAGTCTACTGCGGGTTGCTACAGGGGTTAACTTTACCCACTACAAGCAGACTACTCTGAAACGGCGGATCTCGCGGCGAATGGTTTTGTACAAGCTCGAAAGGCTAGAAGATTACGTCCGCTATCTTCAAGAGAACCCGGCGGAAGTGAGCGCATTGTATCAGGATTTGCTGATTACAGTTACATGTTTTTTCCGCGATTCCGAATCCTTTGAAGCTTTAAAGAGCAAAGTATTTCCGATTATTACCAAGGATCGAACTCCAGAGTCACCGATCCGCATTTGGGTAGCGGGATGTTCAACGGGTGAAGAAGCCTACTCTATTGCTATATGCTTGCTGGAGTATCTAGGGGAGCAGGGAATCAATCCGCCGATTCAGATTTTTGCTACGGACATCAATGAGGTGGCGATCGACAAAGCTAGGAATGGCGTCTACAAACAAAACCAAATAGCAGATGTCTCTCCAGAACGTCTTAAGCGCTTTTTTGTTCAGGTAGAAAACGGTTATCAGATCAGTAAATCGGTGCGTGAACTGTGTATCTTCGCTAGGCAAAACCTGATTAGTGACCCGGCATTTTCCAAGCTGGATCTAATTACTTGTCGAAATGTGCTAATTTACTTGGGATCTTTTGTGCAAAAGAAGCTCCTACCATTCTTCCACTATGGTCTTAATTCATCGGGCTTTCTGATGTTAGGCACATCTGAGACAGTAGGTGAGTTTACAGACTTGTTTGCTCTGGTGGATAGAAAGTACAAGATTTATTCCCGAAAGTTGGCATCATCTCGGTTGGGTCTTGATATAGTTGCCAGCAACTATCCCATAGAAATCGCAAACTCCCAGCCTACGGTGAGCGGCGATGACTCAAACGACCAAGAAATACAGAAACAGGCTGACCAAATCGTTTTGAAGCAATACGCTCCAGTCGGTGTTGTGATCAACGAAGATTTAGAGATTCTACAATTCCGAGGACAGACCAGCGTTTACTTGCAGCCCGCACCCGGAAAAGCAAGTTTTAACTTGCTAAAGATGGTAAAACAAGATTTGCGGCTAGAGCTACGTACCGCAATTTACCAGGCGAAAAAGCGCGAAACGCCGATGAGCAAGTCAGGCTTACAGCTGAGAGAAGAAGATCAAATCAGGCAGGTGAGGATTGATGTGATTCCATTCAAACTGGCCCCAACAGCAGAACGCCACTTTTTAGTTCTGTTTGATGACATACAAGAGTCGGTGATTTCAACACAGCCAGCAAATGAACGTCCTGTCAAGTCTAGACGGCGCAAACAAACTCCAGACGAGCAAGAGATTAACCAGATCAAACAAGAACTGGCAACCACTAAAGAATATCTCCAATCGATTATTGAGGAGCAGCAAGCTACCAATCAAGATCTTAGAGCTGCCAACGAGGAAATTCTCTCAAGCAACGAAGAGTTGCAAAGTACCAATGAGGAATTAGAAACCGCCAAAGAAGAGATTCAGGCAACCAATGAAGAACTGAACACGGTCAACGACGAATTACAGCGGCGAAATGCTGAAACAACTCAAGTCGGCAATGATCTCCAAAATCTGCTCAGTAGTATTAACATTCCCATCCTGATGCTAGGAGGCGATCTGCGGATTCGGCGCTTTACTCCAGCAGCAGGGGTAATCTTCAACCTGATTCCAACAGATGTCGGGCGACCGCTGAGTGATATTAACCATAACCTGAATGTCCCCGACTTAGAGCCACAAATCTTAGAGGTGATTAGCACCCTCAACTTTAAAGCTCAGGAGGTGCAAAACCACCAGAGTCATTGGTTTGACATGCGAATCCGTCCTTATCGGACGATAGACAACAAGATTGACGGTGCTGTATTGGTGTTGGTTGACATTAACGCCCTGAAACGTAGCACGCAGCAGCTAACAGCATCTCGAAATTACGCTCAAGCAATTGTCGAAACTGTACAGGAATCGTTGGTGGTGCTAAATGAAGATTTACAGGTGATTAGCGCCAATGAGTCTTTCTACGAGACATTCCATGTTGTACCAACAGAAACAGAACAGCGCCTCATCTTTGAACTGGGAAATGGACAGTGGAATATTCCCCAGTTGCGATCGCTGCTAGAAGACGTTCTCTCCCACAAAAGCCAGTTTCAAGATGTTGAAGTTGAGTCTGAATTCGAGCAAATCGGGCACAAAATCATGCGGCTAAATGCCCGGATAATGCCTGAAATAGACGAGAAGCCGATGATTCTCCTAGTGATTGAGGACATCACGCAGCGTAAGCAGTTGGAGGCAGAACGCTCTCAGCTTTTGACTCAAGAGCAATCAGCCCGCACTGCGGCTGAGACAGCCAACCGCGCCAAAGATGAGTTCTTATCCGTTGTCTCGCACGAACTGCGGAATCCACTCAATGCTATGATGGGGTGGGCACAGTTGCTACGTAAGCGTCAGCTAAATGAAGATACGATTAAACAGGGGCTTGAAGCCATCGAGCACAGTGCCAGGGTGCAAGCCAAACTCATTGCGGATCTCTTAGATGTCTCACGTATTACTTCAGGCAGGCTGTCTCTGGAGCTTCGATTGATTCAGCTAGCCCATTTGATTGAGGAGGCGATCGAGGTCGTCCGTGTATCAGCAGAAGCTAAGAATATTCAATTTGAATCCAGGCTAGATCATTCCACTAGAGAGATATCAGCTGATCCGACCCGTATCCAGCAGGTCGTTTGGAATTTACTTTCTAATGCAATTAAATTTACCCCAGAGGGGGGGAGAATTGAAGTCACACTAGAATATAACGAACAAGCTGAGATTCAAGTGATCGATACAGGTAAGGGCATCAGCGCTGATTTTCTCCCTTATGTTTTTGATCGCTTCAGTCAGGCTGATAGCAGCAAAACGCGAGTAAATACCGGACTAGGACTGGGGCTTTCTATTGTGCGTCATTTGGTAGAACTCCACGGCGGCACAGTTCTTGCCCAGAGCCAGGGTGAAGAACAAGGGGCGACATTTACCATAAGGCTGCCACTGCAAACTAATCCACAAGAAAGTTCTGTGCTCAGTGTTATGGAGCCAGTCGTCTCAACAGAAGTGCCGGAAGTATTATTGAATAATATTCCTTCATTAGAGGCTGTGCGAGTACTGGTGGTAGATGACGAAGCAGATATACGCGAGTTATTTACAACAGTGCTTGAGGTCTACGGAGTCGAGGTGACGGCGGTCGCATCAGCAAAAGAGGCTATATCAGCACTATTGGCAAGCCCTGGCGGATATGATGTACTCCTGTCTGACATCGGTATGCCAGAGGAGAACGGTTATATGCTGATTCGTCAGGTAAGGGCTTTGAGTGCCGAGGCTGGGGGACAAATTCCAGCCGCAGCGCTGACGGCGTATGTCAGAGATCAAGAGTATCAAGAGGCTATTGTAGCCGGTTTCCAAGTGCATCTTGCTAAACCCGTCGAACCAGAACAACTACTATTGGTAGTCGCTTCTTTAGCTGGGCGAATCGGAAATGATTAATGAGTAGACTTCTTGCACGAATCGAAAAATCATGGTTGTCATTTTGTAGTGCTGAGTAGGTTGGGTTGAGGAACGAAACCCAACATCATCAAGGCTTGTTTGGGTTTCACTTCGTTCAACCCAACCTACAATTATCGCTATATGAGCATCGGACTAAACTTGTGGAGATGCTAGGGATTCTTTAGTATTAGCTCCCTCGTCATTTTTTGGCTGTGAACTTAGCTGATCTAAAATGTCTAAAACCTCGCGTTCAAAGGCAACCTGGGCGCGGTTGGTTTTGCCACCGACGTATAAGCGATCGCCTGTTTGCAATGCCCAAATTTGCGAGTGAGAAAAGTAACTCATGACTACACCCAGCATTAGCAAGCCAAACCCAGTATAAACAATGGGTATGCCTGGATCAGCTTTAATTTGTAAGCCAGTGCTACCAATTACATCCAGAATTTTCAGCGTCACGCCATTAACTTGGGTGGACATTCCAGTGCGTACAGTGTCAACCAATTTACCAGAAGCATCGTAAATCAATACCATACCTTGCAAGTCTTTGACTAATAAGGAGACACCTGCACTCAAATCTGGTTTAGTCGGAATCCAAGTTCCCCAGATCCGCCCTCTACCGTTAGTATTCAATTGTGCAGTCGGTAGCTGAAAAATCGGGCTGTTATTGATGCGGACGCGAACAGCTGAGATTCCCCAATCTGTTTGATAGAAAGTTACGCCATGATAATGCAGAGGTTGGTTAACAAAAATTTTTTTATGATCAACTTCCTGTCCTTGATTATTCAAGACAGACATATCTGAATAAAATTGGTCAATGCCACCAGATGGAGTATAGTCAATCCAAAAACGATTAACTCGCACAGACCAATCTTTCGGCACTTGGGCTGCTGCTAAAGGGCCAGCATCGATAATATTTTTCACTTGAAATGTATCACCACTGGCAACCATTTCCTGGGCAAGAAACCCAGTCATTGCTCCCCAAATTCCCCCCAGCAGAATAGCCACAATGCCCACATGAACGATGATTGGGCCGATGCGTCCGACTATTCCCTTGCGAGCATAAAGAATATTGTCTTTTTCTTGAAAAATTTTATAGCGACGGTTCTGCAATATTGGACTTAGAGAATTCAGAGAACCAGTATCTAGTTCTGCACTCAAAGCTAGTTTTTGAAATTGCCGTGGTTCTTCATAATATTTCCAGCGACGCGCGGCTTTTAAGGCTGGTAATTGGCGGGTAAAAGTGCAAGCAGTTAGGCTAGTGCCAAACAAAATAAGTAATGCCAGAAACCACCAAGTACGGTATACATGGTCTAACCCAACTACCTGAATCACCTTCCAAGTCAAGAAACCAAACAAGGCTGGATGTTCTGGGTAGTTAGACTGGTAGAATGCGGGTGATTGTCCTTGTTCAATTACAGTACCGCTGATACTGAAGAGAGCGATTAAGAGTAGTAAGGCGATCGCTAATCGTAAATTTGTCAGTATGGGCAAAAACTCCTGCCGTAAGTAACGCCCAGGTATTGACCACCACTTTAATTCTTTGGACGCTGAATTTTCAATAGTCATTTTTATTAATTTGTGTATATGAATCGCTACTAGGGCCCTATGAGGAAATGAAACTAAAAACTGCCAAGGGGAATCCGAGAAATTAAAGAAAACACACCAAATCCTACTAACAGCGCCCCGCTAACTGGATTAATCCAACCAGACCAGCGACGCAATTCCAACAGCTTTTTAATTGAAGCAGTAAAAGTACCTGCCAAAATCAATGGTGCTACATAACCCGCTGTGTAGGAAAGTAGCAAAGCCGCACCTAAAATTAAATCTTGTGTATTCGCAACCCAACCCAGTAAGCTGGCTAAAACAGGGGTGCTACAAGGGGATGCAACTAAACCGAAAGTCAACCCAAGCGCATAAGAACGGACTCCCGGCGGTAAATCTTGTGAAATCCAATTCGTTTCGCCCAAAGAAGGGAATTGCAGAGGTAATGCTTCCAGCAAGTTCAGCCCCATGAGAATGGCAATGATACTAACAATAATCGGCAAACCAATTCCTACTTGACCGTAAACTTTTCCGACAAATGCTGCTAATATACCAAGCCCTGCCAGGGTAGTTGCTAATCCCAACGCAAACCACGTTGATTGGACTGCTGCTTGCAGACGGCTTTTTGCTTCGTAACCGCCGATGTAGCCAATGGTAATTGGCAGCATGGAAAGCATACAAGGTGTAAGGCTAGTAAGCAAACCTGCTGCAAAGATGATGCCAATACTAAACAAACTTAGATGCGTCAGTTGGTTAGAAACGAGGGCATTGGCAAATTGTTCTAGTTGGTAAAGTCGGGTTTGCAGAGTCTCCAGCATGGGTGTTTCTGAGCGGGAAATGCTTAATCTGCTTGCATTCTAGCTTATTTTGCACCTTTGGGTTTGAGCGATGAGGCAAAGGGAACAAGACAGACATCTTGCGTGCTTAATTCAGATCGATGACACTGGTGTTATCTTTTTTACCGTCTTCCTTTGACTAGCAACTTTGATTAATATATGCAAGAGCAAGACTTTTACCATGCTGATCCATTGGCCCGCTGGCTAGTTGATAAATGCCATTTGACACCTGTCAGTTTAGGACTGCTTTCGATCATAATTACATCTAGTTTTTACTTAGCAGTAGCTTCACTAAGTCAGACGTTAATATCGCACGGCGGTAGAAACATAGGGTTACTACAAGATTGGTTTGCCTGGGTGTGGATCTGTTTGCTCAATCCAGTTGTCTTTGGCTACTATCTGTGGTCAGTTAAGGCGATATATAAGCTAATTCAGTACCTCAAAGAGTCAGATATTGTTAATGTTTCTGACATAGAAATTAACTCGGCATTGTCTCCATATAAAAAGCCGTGGCGTAAATTCTTGGCGTTGGCAGCAGGAGTAGCTTTCGGTATTTGGTATTTCTCCTTACAGCACAATGTTAAGAATTGGACGGGATCGGATGGAGGACTTCCAGCTTTGACTGGTGCGATTAATGCTGTTGTAATATTTTATGCAGCAACTATGTTAGTGTTGACCCTCATAACTAATGTTTGGGTGATGCATCAACTCCTTGGCAATAAGCAACTTAATATTAATCCACTGCATCCCGATCGCTGTGGTGGATTAAGTGTTTTGAGCCAATACTCTCTGAATACTGCTTATCTAGCTGCTATATTTGGCACGATGATTACGCTTAGTAATTATCAATTTATTACTCAAGGGATAGCACAGAAATACTGGTATTTTAATTTATTAATTCTGCTATATCTTCCTGTATCGTTAGTATGCTTTTTTGGGCCTCTTCTTGCCGCTCGGAAAGGCATGAAAAAAGCCAAAGAAGGATTAATAAGTGAAATTGCCAAGCAATTTCAAGCAGATTATGTGCGTATTCACAAAAGTTTGGGTAACGATGTTGAAAGTTTGAAGAAACAAACTGGCAAGCTTCAAGAATTACGCTCTCTCTATACATTGACCAATGAATTTCCGGTGTGGCCTTTTGATGTCACAACCTTTCGTCAGTACTTGCTGTCTGTAATCACACCGCTCATTCCCATACTACTAAAGTTAGGAGAATACTTTTTTAAGAATCAGTTCAAGTAGTTTCGACTAGTTCGCTGTGCAAAACCCAAAAACTTTACAGTGATTGAGATAGGGCAATATCTACTGTAGGCGTTAGGAGTGACGAAAAAAAATCTTACATAGACCGAGAGTTCAACAGAATGAGTTATGAAAAGACAATAAAAAATGTCAAAAAAGTTTAATTTTAAGACAATTGTGTCGGATATATCTTAATCCTCTTCCCAAAAAAGTACATTGATTTGTTAGTCGAATTCCTTTACTGAACAGGCTTTAAAAAAATTAATTACTGGAGTTTAGACTAAACTCCAGAGCCTAAGCAAGTATCTAAAAATACTGCTTAACGACTTTTCATTCCTTTTATTACTCTGGTTTCATTTCATTGTTCAACATAGAATCAATTGGTTCAAATGTTGAGCTATTTTTGCTTGCTTTAGTCTAAACTCCAGCCATAATTCTTCGGTTCTTATCCCAAACTCACGTTACTTTAAATGTTCGGTAAAAAATGACGTGAGTTTATCAAAGGGAATTAACTCAACTCTGTCATATAAATCAACGTGTCCTGCTTTCGGAATGATATACAATTCTTTGGGTTCGGCTGCACGTTTGTAGGCATCCTCACTAAACTCTCTTGAGTGAGCCTGATCACCCGTGATGAAAAGCATAGGACGAGGGGAAATCGTTTCCATGTCATTAAACGGATAAAAATTCATAAACTTAACGTTACTGCTTAGCGTCGGGTGTGTTGTGAGTTCCGGTGATCCTCCTTTAGGCGTGTATTCACCTCTCGGTGTACGGTAGAAATCATAAAACTCACGCTGGATAGGGTGTGTGTTTTCATCTAACTTATGTACAGTCCCACTCGTGTATTTGGTTTCACCATCGGTAAACTCTACATAACGTTGCTTGGCAGCCTCCTCCTGGATTTTCTTTCTCTGCTCAAGGGTCAGCGAATGGTTAAGTGCATTTCGGCTGGCTGCTCCCATATCGTACATGCTGACAGTTGCGATCGCTTTCATTCGCGGATCAATCTTAGCGGCACTAATAACAAAGCTTCCGCTACCACAAATTCCAATTATTCCGATTCGGTTTTTGTCAATAAATGGACGTGTCCCAAGAAAGTCAACTGCTGCACTAAAATCTTCAGAATAAATATCAGGCGCAACAGCGTTGCGTGGTTCGCCCTCACTCTCTCCCCAGAAAGACAAGTCAAGAGATAAAGTCACAAACCCTCGTTCAGCCATATTTGCAGCATACACGTTGGCACTTTGTTCTTTTACAGCTCCCATAGGATGCCCAACAATGATCGCCGAATGTTTTTTACTCTGATCTAAATTCTTGGGAATAAATAGATGTCCCGCAACATTCATTTTGTATTGGTTTTTAAAAGTAACCTTATACATCGTAACGTTGTCGCTTACCTTAAAAGTTGTATATCCCTTTGGTGTTATTTGTTCCATTTCTTTTGTTTTTCCTGATTGTCCTTTTTGTTCTGTTTGTGTGTAAGCTTGCGCGCTTATCATCAGAGCCATCATCGGTAAAATTAATAGATATTTCATATAATTTCTTCCCTTTTCATTGTGAGATTTACACATGAAATTGTTGCTCTATTAATTTGACATTTCTCCAAATATCAATCTGGTTTTATCAGCAGCGTTTCTACCGTTTGCTGTATAAGTCCAATTATGCAGGCGTGAAAACGGATAGCGTTAGGACGTTCATTGAGAAAAACCGGACAATTCTCCAAAAAATCGCCGTGCAACGTGCTGAACAGAAACAAAATGTTTAATATAAATTTATGAACCAAAGAGAAGCAGAATTTGAAAAGCGAAAGATGCAGATCAACCGGGAAGAGCTGATCGAAAGAATGATTCGTCTCGCTCCCAAAAATAGCCTTTTGGAAGTGTTTCCGGGCATTTTCATATATCAATCGTCGAAACCGACCGAGAGTCAGGTATCCGTATTAAAGCCCGCCTTCTGCGTCATCGCGCAGGGCAGCAAGGATGTGCTTTTGAACGATGAATTATTTCACTATGATTCCGGTCATTACTTAATCTCGACGCTTGATTTGCCGATTATGAGTAATGTCGTCGAAGCGTCCGAGGAAAAACCTTATTTGAATCTTCAGATAGACCTCGATCCGGCACTTGTTGCTGCGGTGATGATTGAATCTGGCATCGAAACTAAAAAAAGCGGCACCGGAATCAAGGCGATGGATGTCAGCCCGGTTGATGCCGATTTGCTGGAAGCGATCGTCAAATTGGTGAAACTATTTGACACGCCGGACGAAATGAAGTTTCTCGCGCCGCTCATCATCCGCGAGATCATCTATCGGCTTTTAAAGGGAAAACAGAGCGCACGGCTCAGTCAGCTTATCACTACCGAAGGCGACGCGCAGCGCATCTCCAGGGTGGTCAAGCAAATCCGCGAGAACATTGATCAGCCGCTGAAAATCGAAGATACAGCCCGCGAGATCGGTATGAGCGTGTCAGGCTTTCACCAACATTTTAAGTCCGTCACGGCGATGAGTCCTTTGCAGTTCCAGAAACAAATACGGCTTCAGGAAGCGCGTCGTCTGATGCTCGCCGAAAACATGGATGTGGCGATCGCCAGCTTTCGTGTCGGTTACGATGATCCGTCTTATTTCAGCCGGGAATATAAAAAACTATTTGGTATTCCCCCGCATCGTGACATCGCCAAGCTACGCAGCAATTTAGGGCAATAAGAATTGAACTGGTTTATTGGTGCAAAGGACTAATACAAAGTTGCTCGCTTTTTGTTCCGCCGCGTTGAGCGTAAGCAAAAACGGCGTGGTAAAACCGAATTCTGGCAGCTTTACTGCCGTCGATTTGCCATTGATCATTGGTATGGTTTTGCCAAAGGGCTATTGCATTGGACTTTGCCACAACTGAGTACCCCAGAACAGTCTCAGAGGTGGAGTGACCTTTTACCTTTGATGACTTGGCAACTCTGGCTCGCACGTCCTATTGGTCGCGTAAATTTTTTTATCCCAAGCATATTGTTCCCGAACCTCTCCCCCATAAAAAGGAATAAATTTCCTAAAACTATTGTCTAATAATGGCTTATTAACTTGAGTACATTATTAATACCTATTAATAGATGAGATATAAGTAGTGAAATAATAATATATGCAGTATTTGTTGAGAGTTAAATTAATAGCCGACAGTTGTCAATTAAAATCATCATTTTAAATATTAAATTTAAAATTCTAATATCGAAGATGTAATACACTGACTTCCTGGTGGCTATTTCTAATTCTGCTATTCACAGGTTCTCTTTATTCAGTTGAGAAAACCAAGCGATGCCTAGGTTGGGCTACGCCTACGCTACAAGGTGAGACAGGAAGAAAATCATGAACAAAACCTTTGCAACTATTGACGGGAATGAAGCTGTTGCCCGTGTTGCCTACAAATTAAATGAGGTAATTGCCATTTATCCGATCACCCCCTCTTCAGCGATGGGTGAATGGGCGGATGCTTGGTCGGCTGAAGGTCGTCCTAATCTCTGGGGTACTATTCCCAGCGTTGTGCAAATGCAGAGCGAGGGCGGAGCTGCTGGTGCAGTGCATGGGGCATTGCAAACGGGTTCCTTGAGTACCACCTTCACGGCATCTCAGGGATTATTGTTGATGATACCCAACTTCTACAAAATTGCTGGCGAACTGACCAGTGTTGTAGTTCATGTTGCAGCCCGCTCCCTAGCTACCCACGCTTTATCAATTTTTGGTGATCATAGCGATGTGATGGCAGCCCGTGCTACTGGGTTTGCTTTGTTGTGTTCTGCCTCGGTGCAGGAAAGTCAAGACTTCGCTCTGATTGCCCATGCAGTTACTCTAGAGACGCGAGTGCCGTTTATGCACTTCTTTGATGGCTTCCGCACTTCACATGAAGTTCAGAAAGTCAAATTGCTCTTAGATAGCGACTTGCGATCGCTAATTCATGACCAGCTAGTACTTGCTCACCGTACCCGTAGTCTCACCCCAGACCGGCCAACTTTGCGGGGTACAGCCCAAAATCCCGATGTTTACTTCCAAGCCCGTGAAGGCGCTAACCCTTACTACAACGCCTGTCCCGAAATTGTTCAGCGGATCATGGATAAATTTGGCGATCGCACAGGCAGGTATTACCAAATCTATGAATATTATGGGGCAGACGATGCCGATCGCGTCATTGTCATCATGGGTTCAGGTGGTGAAACAGTCCACGAAACCGTTGATTACCTCAACGCCCGTGGTGAAAAAGTTGGTGTAGTGAAAGTGCGACTTTATCGCCCCTTTGATGTCCAAAGGTTTGTTGCAGCTTTGCCAGCCAGTGTAAAAGCGATCGCTGTTCTTGACCGCACTAAAGAACCAGGTAGCGCCGGGGAGCCGTTGTATTTAGATGTAGTGGCTGCCGTTCATGAGGCGTGGGGGAAGAGGAGGGCAGGGGGAGCAGGGGAGGCAGGGGGAGAATTCCTAACTCTTAACTCTTTACTCAGCACTCCTAAAATCATTGGTGGTCGTTATGGGCTTTCTTCCAAAGAATTTACGCCGGCAATGGTAAAGGGCATCTTTGACAATCTCGCCCAAGTGCAGCCGAAAAACCACTTTACTATCGGTGTTAATGATGACGTAAGTCATACTTCGTTGAGCTTTGACCCTAACTTTTCTACTGAACCAGATAACGTTGTTCGGGCAATGTTTTACGGCTTAGGTTCCGATGGTACAGTCGGTGCTAACAAAAACTCGATTAAGATTATTGGTGAAGAAACCGACAACTACGCCCAAGGTTACTTTGTCTACGACTCGAAGAAATCTGGCTCAATGACCGTTTCTCACCTACGCTTTGGGTCTGAGCCAATTCGCTCTACTTATTTAATTGACAAAGCCAACTTTATAGGTTGCCATCATTGGGGTTTTCTGGAACGCATAGATATTCTTAAAGCTGCCGTTACTGGGGCAACTTTGCTGTTGAATAGTCCATATAATGCAGATACCGTCTGGGAAAATCTGCCGCTGAAAGTGCAGCAGCAAATTATTGATAAGCAGCTGAAGTTATATGTTATCAATGCTAGCCAGGTTGCCCGCGAAAGTGGCATGGGTGGAAGAATTAACACCATTATGCAAGTATGCTTCTTTGCTTTAGCGGGTGTTTTACCAGAGAAAGAAGCGATCGCTAAAATCAAACAAGCAATTGACAAGACTTACGGTAAAAAAGGGGCGGAAGTTGTCCGTATGAATCTGCAAGCTGTTGATGACACCCTTATTAACTTGCATAAAGTAGACATACCCAAAACCATCAATAATCAACAATCCACAACTATCAATCCCTTTCCTCTCAACGCCCCTGAGTTTGTCCGCGATGTCTTAGGTAAAATCATGTCTTGGGAAGGTGATGATTTGCCTGTGAGCACTTTACCAGTAGACGGTATCTTTCCCAGTGGTACTGCCAAATGGGAAAAACGCAATGTGGCAGAAGAGATCCCTGTGTGGGATACAGATGTCTGCGTTCAATGTGGTAAGTGCGTTATGGTTTGCCCTCATAGTGCCATCCGCGCCAAGGCTTATCAACCGAGTGAGTTAGTCAATGCACCACCAACCTTCAAGTCAACTGGTGCAAAAGACAAGGACTTTGCTAATCAAAAATTTACTATTCAGGTTGCCCCAGAAGACTGTACAGGCTGCGCTATTTGTGTAAATATTTGTCCTGCCAAAAATAAAGCTGAGCCATTGCGTAGAGCGATTAACATGGCACAGCAGTTACCTTTGCGGGAGCAAGAGCGGAAA
Organism: Nostoc sp. MG11; assembly: GCF_014904695.1. Classification (GTDB taxonomy): domain Bacteria; phylum Cyanobacteriota; class Cyanobacteriia; order Cyanobacteriales; family Nostocaceae; genus Komarekiella. The sequence goes on from NZ_JACXXN010000004.1 coordinate 65,365, forward strand.
AACTGGGATTTCTTCTTGAGTTTGCCCAATCCTGACCGACGGCAGTTGAAACTGAATCAGATTCGCCAACAACAACTCCAAGAGCCTTTGTTTGAATTCTCTGGTGCTTGTGCGGGTTGTGGCGAGACACCTTATTTAAAATTATTGACACAATTGTTTGGCGATCGCTCCGTAATTGCCAATGCGACAGGTTGTTCCTCAATATACGGTGGGAATCTCCCCACTACACCTTGGACGACAAACGCCGAAGGACGCGGCCCAGCCTGGTCAAATAACTTATTTGAAGATAACGCCGAATTCGGTTTTGGCTTCCGCCTCTCCTTAGATAAACAAGCTGAATTTGCAGCAGAACTACTGCAACAATTGAGCGGTGAAATAGATAAAAAGCTTATCCATTCCATCCTCAATGCTGAACAAAAATCTGAAGCTGACATCTGGGAACAGCGGGAAAGAGTGGCACTGTTGCAGCAGCAGTTAAACAAAATTGTGACTCTAAACCCCAATCTGCAATCCCAAATCCAAAATCTCAAATCAATTGCTGACTACCTGGTAAAGAAAAGCGTCTGGATTGTCGGCGGCGACGGTTGGGCTTATGACATTGACTTTGGCGGTATCGATCATGTGCTAGCCAGTGGTCGCAACGTAAATATCTTGGTAATGGATACAGAAGTATATTCCAACACAGGCGGTCAATCTTCCAAAGCTACCCCACGAGCAGCAGTTGCTAAATATGCGGCGAGTGGCAAGCCCGCACCCAAGAAAGACTTAGGCTTAATTGCTATGACCTACGGTAATGTCTACGTAGCGAGTGTAGCCCTTGGTGCTAGGGATGAACATACTCTAAAGGCGTTTTTAGAAGCAGAAGCTTACGATGGGCCGTCCTTAATAATTGCTTACAGCCATTGCATTGCCCACGGCATCAACATGACTACAGCGATGGATCACCAAAAATCACTGGTAGAATCAGGTCGGTGGTTGCTGTATCGTCATAATCCTGAGTTGCAAAAACAGGGTAAAAATCCCTTGCAATTAGATATGCGATCGCCCACGCAGTCAGTAGATAAATCAATGTACCAAGAAAATCGCTTCAAGATGCTCACCAAAAGCAAACCCGACCATGCACAGCACTTATTAGAACTAGCGCAAACCGAAGTAAACGCTCGTTGGAAGATGTATCAATATCTAGCAGAGCGTAAACCATCCCAGTGCTGAGTCAAGAGTCAAGAGTCAAAAGTCAAAAGTCAAAAGTCAAGAGTCAAGAGTCAGTATTTATTCTCCCCCTTCTCCCCCTGCTTCCCCTGCTTCCCCTGCCTCCCCTCTGCCCACATACAAGGGTTTGCTACAGTGAAAATTATTCGGCAACTGTGAGGATTGGCAAATGGTTAGAGAATACTCACCCCAAACACAATCCAATTCGCCCCTGAAACATCTGCCTCCGCTTGAAAGTGGCGATCGCCTGACTCGTCCTGAATTTGAGCGGCGTTATGCGGCTGCTCCCCATATCAAAAAAGCGGAATTGATTGAAGGAATCGTTTACGTGGCATCTCCCTTAAGACATGAACAGCATGGCAAACCTCACAGTCGAGTTATGACTTGGTTGGGAGTCTATCAAGCAATGACTCCCGGTGTTGACTTGAGTGATGCCCCGACAGTCAGACTAGATTTAGATAACGAACCTCAGCCAGATGCGGTGCTGTTTATTGAATCTGCTATGGGTGGACAAACTCAATTGAGCAGCGATGGTTATATTGAAGGATCGCCTGAGTTAATTGTGGAAATTGCCGCCAGTAGCGCCGCGATTGATCGGGGTAGCAAAAAGCAGGTTTATCGCCGTAACGGGGTGCTGGAGTACGTAATCTGGCAATCTTACGAGAATCAAATTGAATGGTTTTACCTCACCGATGGCGACTATCGATTGCTATCTCCTGGTGCAGATGGCATCATTCGCTCTCAGGTGTTTCCAGGGTTGTGGTTAGTTGTAGAAGCACTGCTTAACAATCAGATGGCGCGGGTGTTGGAAGTGTTGCAGTTGGGATTAAATTCAGCTGAACATGAGGAGTTTGCGGAGCAATTGAAGAAGAAATAAGCAGGCGATCGCCTCCATTAAGCTTAGTGTCCTAAGCTTTACCTTAGAAGCATAAAAACATCGGTATTACTCCGAATAAACCTTTCTCTGTGCTGAATCAGATAAATTTTTGAACGTGCGGTAGTGCAAAAACAACTCGCTTCCGATCTGTCGAGTTTCCACAAGTTCAAGTTGAGGAGCAGCACTAGGAGCAAAACCCTCACCCTCTACCGGGCTAGGCGCACGCTGTCCCCCGTAAATAATCGGCCAAATAGTCAACCACCAATCGTCAATTCGCTCTACTTGTACCAGAGCAGCTATCAAAGAACCACCTCCCAAAGCCACAACCTTGCGGATACCCCGCTTTGCTATCAAGGTATAAGCTTTATCCCAGTCCAGGTCTGTATCCCCCAAGTCAATTACGTCAGCCTGCTTTTGTAGGGTCGTTGCATCAGAACTGCGCTCTAAACCAGTGCGTGTCGTAAATATCCATCGCTCAACATCCTGGCGAAAAAAAGGGATATCTGGTGGTAGATCAAGCGATCGCGAGACAACACAAGTAATAGGCTGAGGAGACTGACCACGAACCTGACGCGCGGCTAACAGTTCAGGATTGCGAATTGTAAAGGTTGTCCCCTCGGCTCGAATTGTTCCTGCTCCCACCAAGATTAAATCGGCAAGGGATACTTGATATTCTAAGTGTGCTTGATCGGCTGGATCAGAATCGCGAGGTGCTCTAGGATCTACAGCACTAATCTTTCCGTCAGCCGTCATGGCAAGAACCACGGTTGTTTGGATAGCTGTCATAGTTAAGTTTTGACAGGTCTATAAAGTTTTAATTTACTTTAGTCACACGAGCAACAATTTACAGAATGCCCCAAAAATGAAGAAAGCCTTGACCAGTTAAAGCTTCAATTAAAACAACAGATAAAAAACCAATCATTGCTAGGCGGCCATTCCAATTTTCACTTTGAGGAGTAAACCCAGGACGCAAAGCATTAGGATCTTGTGAAGTAGTAGATGTAGTATTTTTAAAACCTGACATATAAAAGCTCCCGTATATTGCGTTGTTTAAGTCGCGACTGTAGATAACATAATGCAACAGATATTTAAGAAAATATAGTAGTGAAATCCACCCGTATGGTTTGTCAGGGTATCTCAAAATCAGTAAGCTGTTGCGATCGCGTCAAAATCCCATTCACCTGCTTGGGCGTTGCATGAATACTGGACTTTGTGTTGGGATTTAGTCAAAGTGGGTGATAGGACGCTGAAAAATAAGCACGAGATTGTTCGCTTTTGTGTCTAATGGCTCAGGTAAAAACTGTCCAAAGTTCTGTATAAATATACTGCAACCGTAGTTTTTCAAACGATGTTTCCTTAGCTACATCTACAAAACTACTTTGGCTTTAGGAAGCGTCAGTCGTTCGGTGCTGACCCTACAACCTTTTGCTCAGCAGGTAAAACGCGGTTCAGATTTGAGGTAGAAATTCATTTTTGAAAGGAGAATGGTGATGTTAGATATCGATGAAATGAGTTTGAAGGAAATACAAGAGCTTTTGAAAGAAGTGGGACACGGACACCTTGGTTGTGTCTTCAAAGGGCATCCCTACGTTGTGCCGATGCACTACTATCTCCAAGGCTCAGACATTTACCTTTTCACCACCGAAGGCATGAAGACGCAAGCGATGGACGAAAATCCAGAAGTTTGCCTCCAGATTGAAGAAGTGCATGACCCAGCACACTGGCGGAGTGTGATAGTAACAGGTCGAGTTGAGCGCATCACCACGCAGCCAGACATTGATCGAGCTATGCACTTTATTAAAGAACGGAATCCAACGCTTTCGCCTGCAATTAATCGTACCTGGGTCGATAGTTGGGGGCGCACGGAGGTGATTGCCATCTTCCGCATTCATTCCAGCGAGATGAGTGGACGAACAACTACTGGAGTGAGTAGCAAGTAAGCATTGATCGTCGCCGCAGTCTCAGTCCCGACCCAGTTTAAGGAGTTCAATGAGCATGGTGGGCAACTTATTGCAGTGTGAGTATCTTGGTTGGGGAAAATTAGAGTCGTTTCGATCAAGGTCTTTATCCGAGAATGAGGCGTTAATTTTCACGGCGATTGCGGGAACCGCTCCGGTATTAATTCGAGGATTTCTCAATTGTCTGCGTTCTCCAGAACTCCAAGCAAAAATTCCTCAGCAATTTTCTGAAAATGATGTAGCAGGAGTCATGGTGGAAATGGTCAGAACGGTCCCGGAAAGCCTGTTGCAGGAGTGGGCGAACCAATCCAACACTGATCAAACTATGGTTTGTGCGATCCTACGCTGGGCAATAAACTAATGGATTTGCGACCATCAAAGAAACACGGTTTTCGATTCAATACCAATGGATAGCTTTCAAACTACCGCCCTAACCTGTAACCGGAGCGGCATGACAACTTAGCTTATATGGAATTTTTTCTGGGTAATGCCTGAATTGGGCTATTATCGAGGATTTTTCCGGGGTATTTACCTCATAGCGGACATTATTAAGACTTTTTTCGTATGATATTCCTGTTACAGAACATTATCGAGCTTTTGTAGCAATTGTCTTGAAGTTCAATAAATTTCCCCATTCCTCTTAACCTTCAAAACAATCGCTACCCATGTTAAGGATTATTTCCTAGCAATTACCCACACTGCATGAACAATCCCTGGAATATAGCCTAAAAGCGTCAAAAGTATATTAATCCAAAAATCTTTACCTATACCTACTTGCAAAAAGACTCCCAGAGGTGGTAGGAAAATGGCACACAGAAGACGAACTAAATCCATTTGAACCTCCATTAATCTCAAAAAGAACAGATATTATGCTGAAGTGATTTAGCACCGTTCCAGCATATTTGTACTTCTCAAAGATAACATTGCCCTTCTACATGAATATCACAGCTAAGATGCGGTAAACCACACTGAATTAACCACCGCTAATTTTGGTCTTGTAACCTAGTTTGGTCAAAATCTCGACAATTTTCTGCTTGTGCTCGCCCTGAATTTCTATTTCGTTATCTTTGACTGTACCACCTGTGCCGCACTGGGTTTTCAACTGTTTGACCAAATCTGCTAAGGTTTCTGGTTTTGCTTGAAAACCGCTAATTACGGTGACGGTTTTGCCTTTGCGTCCTTTGCGGGAGGCTTGCACTTTGAGATTTTGTTGTTGCGGAGGTAATTCTGGAATTGGTCTTTCTGTAGCGGCGGAGTTCTCGTTGCCAAATTCACGGTAGACAAAGTTTTTGTCGGAAGATTTGGAATTGGAAGAAGACATAAATCTTTAATTAAGAAAAAATCATAGGCAGTGGAAACTGCTATGTAACTATTCTGCTGGAAAATCAATTTCTAGACTAACATTACAAATCCATCGCAGTGAACTAAAAAGTTACCTAGTTCTAAAGCGCTAGCAATTCAGTTATTCTTCTAAAGAATTATTTCTCAGGACTCAAAACCGTTTCATCAGTAAGACATCGTATCCTATATGGTTCAGACTTTCCTATAATAATTAAGTCATTCCTGTAATCAAAATCAGCCTGTGACTACCACTCCCCTCTCTCCCAGTTCTCCATCAACTGCTCAGGTTCCCGATATACAAGGCCGTTTTGGACGCTTTGGCGGTAAGTACGTCCCGGAAACCTTAATGCCTGCTCTTGCTGAACTAGAAACAGCTTATCAGCAATACCGCAATGACCCTAGTTTTCAGGCAGAACTACAACAGCTATTGCGGGACTATGTGGGACGTGCGACGCCGTTGTATTTCGCTGAACGTCTTACCAGCCATTATGCTCGACCTGATGGCACAGGAGCACAAATCTATTTGAAGCGCGAAGACTTAAATCACACTGGCGCTCATAAAATCAATAATGCCCTCGGCCAGGTATTGTTGGCGAAGCGCATGGGCAAGCAGCGGATTATTGCGGAAACGGGTGCTGGACAACATGGAGTAGCGACGGCAACTGTTTGTGCTCGTTTTGGGCTGGAATGCGTAATTTACATGGGCGTTCATGATATGGAACGCCAAGCCCTAAATGTTTTCAGAATGCGGCTGATGGGTGCAGAAGTATGTCCGGTGGCTGCGGGAACAGGTACGCTCAAGGATGCAACTTCTGAGGCGATTCGAGATTGGGTAACGAATGTAGAAACAACTCACTACATCCTGGGTTCAGTAGCAGGGCCGCATCCTTACCCGATGATGGTACGCGATTTCCATGCAGTGATTGGGCAAGAAACTCGCGCTCAAGCAATGGAAAAATGGGGTGTGTTGCCTGATATCCTGATGGCTTGTGTGGGTGGTGGTTCCAATGCGATGGGACTATTCTATGAATTTTTGAATGAGCCTTCTATCCGGTTAATTGGGGTTGAAGCAGCGGGGGAAGGTGTTAATACTGAAAAACACGCTGCTACCTTGACAAAAGGGAAAGTGGGTGTATTGCACGGAGCAATGAGCTATCTGCTGCAAGATGAAGATGGGCAAATAATTGAAGCACACTCAATTAGTGCGGGGTTAGATTATCCCGGTGTTGGACCAGAACATAGCTATTTGAAAGATACTGGTCGCGCTGAATATTATGGTGTGACGGATGAAGATGCTTTGGCGGCGTTCCAGCGATTGTCTCGGCTGGAAGGAATTATACCAGCGCTGGAAACAGCCCATGCGATCGCCTACCTAGAAACCCTATGTCCACAAATTACTGGCAGTCCTCGGATTGTGATTAATTGCTCAGGACGCGGTGACAAGGATGTACAAACGGTAGCCAAGTTTTTGAATCATGCATAAATATACGTAAAATGTCTGAGATGAAACCCAGATGGATCAACAATTCCAACATGCAATGCTACCGCAACCTACTCATGACGAGTTGGCACGCCAAAACTTTGTCCAAAGTCTGAGAATGCATATTTTCAAAAATCTTCTTCCTGGCAATAAGGTAGTTTATGAAAAACGAGCCAAACCTAGGTTTGAACAAGAACACCAGTGTTCTCCCCAGAACCGTTATGAAATTCGGGAGGTAATGCAGCACGAACCCCACTACCGCTGGTTTAATGCTCTGAAGCGAATTAACCAGGAAATGTTATGGGAGTCCGTCAACGCAAGTGTTGACAGACATCTACCAGACTTGATCGAACGTGCCAAAGGCAAGGGTAGTGAACTGGGTACTTTAACTCTCGACGCAAATTTGCAAATACCCATTTATCAAAAAGCTGTAGACATTCACTGTATGCCAGGAGGGTATCACAGTGAATTTACAGCTGATGATGTAGCTGCTGGTGCAACCTACGATCGCGGGGTTTATGTTTATGGACTGGGTTGGTTGGGGCCGCTCAACGAAGACATGGGGCTATCTATAGTCCAAAACTACCTTCAGCCAGAGTATCCCGACTTTCGACCCCAAAAAATTCTCGACATGGGATGTTCTATCGGCAATAGCACATTGCCCTACGTAGATGCTTACCCAGATGCAGAAGTCTATGCCATAGATATCGGCGCACCAATGCTACGTTACGCTCATGCACGAGCAGAAGTCTTAGGCAAGCAGGTACACTTTTCACAGCAAAATGCTGAACATACTAACTTCCCAGATGAATCATTTGACTTAGTGGTTTCCCACATTTTGTTGCATGAAATTCCCCCGCCAGTTGTCCGGAAGGTTATGCAAGAGTGTTATCGTCTTCTAGCTCCTGGCGGAATGATGCTTCATGTTGAAGCACCTTTGTATCGTCACATGGATGCTTATAGCCAGTTCATGTACGATGGGGAAACCGTTAACAATAACGAACCATTTTGGAGCGCTGTGCGCGATCTGGACTTGGTGGCGCTAGCTGCTGAAGCTGGTTTTGCAGCAGATCAGGTATTCGAGAAGTTTGTGCCTAATGGCGCATGGAAAGCAAAAGCAGCTAATAATTCTCAAAATGGCAACTCAGGCAGCCGAGGCACTTGGTTTGTGGTTGCTGCAACTAAGTAAATAGAGGTAGTTGGAATGTCGAAGATAGCCAAGGGTAAACGACCAGTTTACTTAGATAACCCACAAATCGATCAGCTCTTGGCGATAGTAATGGCTTTAACAAGTGAGGTATCCGTGCTGCATGATCGGCTGGATACTATCGAATGTTTGTTGGCAACTAAGGGCATTTTATCTGCTGCTGATATTGACGCTTATGAACCAGACGAAGAGGTAGCGAAAAAACGTGAACATTGGCGGGCAGAATATCTTGCCAGGATACTGCGCGTGTTACAGGAGCCGTTGGACACTCTTTAAGCATTAGATGAACATAGATTGAACATTCCAGCTAGAGAATTATCTCTTAAGATACATCCTAGCTGGAATTTGTTTAACTTATTCTTACGAGGTGTATTAAATAGAATAACTTAACTAACCGAGAGCTAGTAGTAAAGAGTTTAGTTCTTTAAAAGCTTACACAGAGCAATAAATCGCTGAATAGGGAAAGAAATTTTGTTCTGCATTTAATTCGTCTACCTAATTGTAAGTGTTTGATTATGAACAGGAGTGTGATTAGATAGTCTCAAAGTTTACTTTCAGCAAATGATCCGAACAACAATCTACGGCATTGTAGGAACTCTTGTTCTCAGCAGTGGGGCGATCGCGATTTCTGTACCAAATCAAACTTCTGCGCTGAAGTCTTCAAATGTATCAAGTCATCATCCTCAAATTATTGCTCAATCTAGCATCAACACCACTGCTATAGAAAAAGCAGTTTTCCAGCAAATTAATAACTACAGAGGTTCCAAAAATCTGCCAGTGCTGTTACGTAATTCTGCCAGCGACACTCAAGCAAGGATTCACAGTCAGAATATGGCAAACGGTAGAGTCTCATTTGGACATAGCGGATTTAGACAGCGAGTTCAAGCGATCGCTATTCCCTATATATCTGCTGGTGAAAATGTCGCTTACAACCAGGGATATAATGACCCCGCTAAGCAAGCTGTTCAAGGCTGGCTCCAAAGTCAAGGACATCTCGCTAACATCAAAGGAAATTACAATCTAACGGGGATTGGTGTTGCTACAGGCCCCAACGGCAGAATCTACCTAACACAAATATTCCTTCGCGTTTAGTTTCGCAAAATTTAGATTTTTTCTCAAATTTATGATGAATAATGTAGTATCAACAACATTTGTTTGATTGATACTATATTATTTTTCTAGTAATTCATGAAAATGTTAGATTCTCAACAAAACTGAAAGTCACTCTCATGAAGATAACCTATCCTAAAATTAACCGTTGCAAATGATTATTTATATTTTCTATGAAGGATGTGCAAAGAGTTTCTAAGTTACCGAATTCTTAACAGTATCCTAGCATATATCTTAAGAACAATAAGATAGAGTATAAGTCTTACATCTCTACAACATTACCTAATTCTCCATGTTTCGACAAACTGCTTTTGGCATCGCTTTAAGTACGCTTGTCCTTGCTAGTGGATTAACGACCACCCCTATACCAGGTCATACTTCTAGTAACCAATCGACTAATAATCAGCCTTTGTCAATTGTTTCCAATCAAGTTGCATTATCAACTACTACTTTTAAAACTACTGCTCTAGAAAAATCAGTTTTTGAGCAAATTAATCGATATCGAGCGGCTAAAGGTCTACCAAAGTTGACCCTAAATGCAAATATCACGAAACAGGCCAGAATTCATAGTCAAAATATGGCTAATGGGAAGGTTCCGTTTAGCCATCAGGGATTTGAACGGCGAGTCAAAGCTATGCCTCTTATTTACAATAGTGCGGCTGAAAATGTCGCTTTCAACCAAGGATATAGCGATCCCGCTGCTGAAGCTGTGACTGGTTGGGTAAAAAGTCCCGGACATCTGAAAAATCTTAAAGGAAGTTACAATATCACAGGGATTGGTGTTGCTGCGAATCAGCAAGGCGAAGTCTACCTTACTCAAATTTTCATTCGCACTAGTATACGGCGAAAATAAACGCAAAGTTGCAAAACTCGCCGAGGAAAGATTCCATTCGCCAGACTTTGCGGCCGTGTCGGTTTCCGTCCCCCCAAACTTTGTAAGAGAACCACTCATTCCCAATTAATGAAACGCTTGCGGTATGGGAATTCCAAATTACGAATTTCGCATAGCGGTACTAGATAGATTTAATTTCTAATATTTTTGCACAATAATAATGTAGTGTCTGACAAGACTTTTGTCTGGTGGACACTGCATTTATTATTTAGTAATTCATGACATTACAAGATTTTCAGGTGAGCGATCGCGATCTTAGTGACGCAGCTCTTGGACAATATTTAGAATCCGTGGCGATCGCAGTAGATACAGAAACAATGGGATTGTTACCACTGCGCGATCGTCTCTGTCTTGTCCAGCTATGCAACCCAGAGGGGAAAGTGACTGCAATCCGCATAGCCAAAGGACAAGCTGATGCCCCAAATTTAAAAAAGCTTTTGGAAGCGGCTAATATCCAAAAAGTGTTTCATTTTGCTCGTTTTGACCTTGCCACCTTACGATACAATTTAGGGATTCAGGTTCAGCCTGTTTTTTGTACCAAGATTGCAAGTAAACTAGCCCGTACTTACACTAATCGCCACGGACTCAAAGATGTAGTGCAAGAATTAGAACAAGTGGAACTAGATAAAAGCGCTCAAAGTTCTGATTGGGGTAATGCTGCTAATTTATCTGAAGCTCAACTAAGTTATGCTGCTAATGATGTGCGCTACTTACTCAATGTGCAGCAAAAGCTAATAGAAATGCTCCACCGAGAAGAACGTTGGGAACTTGCTCAAGAATGCTTTAATTTTTTACCGACGATAGTTTCTTTAGATTTATTACAGTTTAAAGATTTATTTGAACATTAAATTAACCAGTCAACAGTCAAGATTAGGTATTTTGCGAAAATCCTAGTTTTTTATTTAGAACCACAGATAAACATCGATGAACTCAGATAAATTATTGGTGTTCATCGGTGTTCATCTGTGGTTTAATTTTAAAAAAATTGACTCTTGCAAAAAGTCTATTGAATACGTACAAGGAAGGGCTAGGGGCGAAAGAGGAGGAATCAAGTGGGGAATTAGATCACACCCCATTTGATTCCAGGCACACAAATTATTGATTGTGTGCTGTAGGTAAAATCGTAAGGCTTCGCCACAAGAAGCTATGCCTCTTTCTGGGTGATTTTTTACCTAAGAGCGATTTTCAGACTCATTAATGTCTTCTTTGATGTCATTGATTCCCTTTTGAATGCCTTCCTTCAAGTTACTAGCTCCCTCTTGAATATTTTCTTTGAGGTTGCTGGCTCCCTTTTGAATGCTTTCTGTGGTACTAGCGCCTTGCTTTGGCTGATTTTCTAAGTGATTCTGTATCCGAGCTACTACATTGTAATCATCTGCGCCTGCGGGGGTTCTGGATTCAACAATACCTTCCGTTGGGCCACCGATCGCTTTCCACGCAGCAAGACCGCCTTTGAGTTCAGATACATGTACAAATTGAGCAGAACGAAGTATCTGTGCGGCTTGAGAAGTTTCTTCTTCATTCGCACCGTAAACGTAAATATCACGGCTTTTATCTAAAGAAGCTACTGCGCGTTCTTGCAATTGGTCTGTGGGCATCGGCATTGCTCCCATGATGTGACCCTGATTATAGGTCATGCGATCGCGCACATCCAGTATTGTAAAAGCTGGTTCGCCCCATTCCAGACGAGACTTCAACGCATGAACATCAGATTGTGCTTCTATTGGTGGTTGTGGAGGAATGATCCCGCCTACTAGGTTATCCATAAATTATCCTTTGCTGATTACATTAAAAGCAATTTAGCGAATAAGACGAACTTAATTGCTCTTTCTTTGGTGTGAATATTCTCAAAGTCTCTCTTCAGATAGACGGACTTTTTTTAAAGATTCTTACCAATTAATTAGTTTTAAATACAATAACTATACCTTGCAAAAAATCTAATATTTTGTATCAATCTATTTGAATATATTTAAGCTTTACAAATCAATATGATTCAGTTAAGACCGGATTAGCAGAAAAATTATCACTGTTGAGAGTACTCACACTCTTAATCAAGCTAAGCCTTAGTTCCGTAGGTAAAAATGTCACCAGATTTTGTGGTTCAGAGCAAGATGACAATATAGGCATTTACGCAAGAAGTCTGTTCTCAATATCAGCGATCGCTAATAATAATGTCTCCTCAATTTCTTGTCGCACTACTGGAGTTACAAAAGAAGCACTATTTAGGCAATCTACCAACAATTTATTAGCATCGTAATATTGCTGAAGCAATTCTTTTTGCTGTTCATTGAATTGCCAATTATGACCAATATTGCGATACTTGATCAGCATTTTTCTTAATTGTTCACCCCAACTTTTACCTTTAGCTTGCCACCAATCCCCAAATTTATTTTGATCACTATCTACATGGGGTAGTTGTTTTTTGAGTTTTTGTAGCACTTGCTTCAATTCAGGCTCAACAACAAGGTCAACAGCTTCGTTAAAAGCAATGGTAAGAGCATGAGCATGATCTAAGGCAAGGGCATCGTTGAGGGTATGCTCAAAAGCAAAGTCCAGCTCATTCACGCAAGCAATAGTACTAGATAAAAACTCATCGAGGGCAAGATCACGGTCAAAGGCTATATTACCAACAAGGGCGTACTCAAGGTTATAACCAGGAGTGTGAGCGAAAGCGCGACGCCTATGATAAGAGCTTCGCTCAACACAGACCAGGTAAAAAGCACGGACGGCTACTGCTTTGTAATGAGTCGAGACAGAACTGGATTTTTGATATAGCCAAGTTAGAAAATACTGTAATTTATCATCATCACCTAATAGCAAATCAATCTTTTGCTTCATTAACTGTAATATATTATCAGCATTAATTAACATACTAACAGTTAACAAAAATATATCATGCCAGCGCTTTTCAGTAATATGATTAACTAAATTATGCCAAGTTTGTAAGTTAGAACTTTCTGTAATTTTTTTAGCAGTAAAAAACTCTTGAAATGTCAGATGAGAAAATGAGTATATTCCTTGCGCCCTTTCTACTAATAAACCATTTTGTGCCTCAATTGCTTTGAGCAGGGGTTCACTATCTATTTGTAATTGAGTTAAATCTAAACTAATATCTCCTACTGTGTGTAATTCAGCAATTAATTGCTGAAAATTTTCTTTGTCAAAAAAGTAAGTTTCTTGCTCAAAGTTGATAGCTGCAAGCTGAAAAAGCAAATGTTTTTTATTCGGTAAAGTTAAATTATGAGCTATGCGATCGCGTTTAATTCCTCTTATTTCATCCCATCTAAACAGCAAAATATTTATTGCTTGCTCATATAGCTTAGCTGGATTAGATGGGAATTGATCTTTCACGTGGAATACTAGACAAATTAAATGGAGCAGTAATGGTGTGACTGCCAATTCCCGAAGATGCTGATTTTCTGGTAGATTCAGCTGATTAATAAATAAATTTCCTAAAGCTTCCCCATCTTCCCTAGATTTCAGAGCTACTGCAACAAACCAATTTTTGGCATAAACTTCCACTTGAGTGTCATCAAAGTCTGCTACTTCAACTTCGGTAAAACCCTGAAATCTGTATTTTTGAGCAGCAATTCGACAGCTAAAAACAAATTTGTTTTTATAAAAATCTTGAGCAAATTTGCGGATTTTTATTGTAACTTGATCTGCATTTTCTGATGGTACTTCATCTAATCCATCTAGCAAAATCAGCATCTTACCTTGAGTAAGAAGGTTTGTAGTTGATTCTTGTTCAACATCACAATTGAGAAATTCTTGGCTGATATAGTTAAATAGATTGAATTCGCTCTCACCTTTGGTATCTTCAATAAATTCTTTCACTCTGATAAAAATTGCTATGCGATTTGGCTGAAACTCACCTTTGTTACACTCAATCGCGAGATATTGTAAAAATGCAGTTTTACCCGACCCTGGTTTACCTAACACTATTAGTTTCGAGTGGCATAATACAGCTTCCAACCCTGCGGATCTTTTCTGATGTTCATATCCTCCCAGTCGGTTAAAGTTTGATTCAGAACTAAAATCTTTCAACAAATCAGAAATCTCTCGCCATTGCTGACTGTTTATTTTTTCTAAAACATTGATATTGGTGTAAATGTCCATCAGTTGAACTGTCTGGGCAATATCTATCATTTGCAAAGTACCGCACTGGTCTTGAATTTTGCCTTGACGTTTTTGGCGAACTTCCCATACCAATGCATCCATATCTACTTTGTTGGGCTGTGCTTTAGCAATTGCCTGCGATATTACATTTTCAGGTAAGCCCGCAACTTGTTGCCAAGATAACCCTAGTTGTTGACAAATTTGCACAAAACAAGTGCGAGAAACTGATTCACCTGCAAAAAATTTGGAAACTGGTTGGCGTGTAATGCCTAAAGCTGCTGCTAATTTGTGCTGACTCCAAGTTTTGTCTGTTAAAGCTGTTTTTGCTGCCCTGATACCTTCTGGTGATGCTCTCAGTCCTTGGCTTGCCATAGTCTCAGCCTGAAACTTGTAGTATCATATATGCTTAATAGTTTCACTACGCGTTGATGCGCTCTGGGTAAATACTTATAGACTCTTTTTAGAGCACACACTCGTTAGTTAAAGTAAAGCAAGGTATTTAGTTTATTTACGCTTTATTTAAGTGTGTAGAGTTAAGTTTATATTGCTTAATTCTAAAAACATACCAAAATTATACAATAATCATACATTGTATAAGCATTATGATGGCTGAAGTTTTCATAAACTTCATGGAAAATTAGGTGTACACAAGTACTACACTGCTCATACTCAGCTGAGATGAGCGTAAATACACTCTCAACAGCAACACGCAAAGCGAAGCTGCCACAACAGCGAATCGCCCAATCAACAGTAGGCTGCATTATGGTTATGGCTCCCGCTACTACTCCCAATCCCAAGATTATGATCGTCGATGACGACTTCGGCGTCAGAAATCTCGTCTATCGTTTTCTTAGTCGGAAATATCAAATAGAGTCGGCAGCAGACGGTAAGACTGCCCTCTCATTATTTGAGCAATTTAATCCAGCATTAGTAATTCTGGATTGGAATTTGCCAGATGCCAATGGCTATAGCCTCTGCCAGGAAATGCAGAGTCGCACTAATGTCTTAGTGATGATACTGACTAGCCGCACTGATGAGGCTGATAAAATTAAAATCCTGGCCGCAGGAGCAGATGATTTTCTGACTAAACCATTTAGTCTTGCAGAGGTAGAAGTTAGGGTTGAAGCCCTTTTGAGGCGTATACGCTATATCAATCCCTCTCCAACACAACGTCTCATCTTTAAGCAGTTAGCAATTAACCCAGAAGGTCGGGAGGTAACACTTAACGATAAACCTCTTGCCTTGACCGCTTTAGAATTTAATATCTTACATTTTTTAGCAAGCCATCCCGGTCAAGCTTGGAGTCGCCCACAGCTAATTCAAAAAATTTGGGGTTGTGACTACGTAGGAGATGGACGAGTGGTTGATGTGCATATTGGTCAGCTTCGCAAGAAGATGGAAGTCGATGCCAGTGTACCAGAGTTTATCAAAACTGTTCGCGGCTATGGTTACAAGTTTGAACCACCTGAAAACACTAAAGTTTGACCTTCCAGATATAAGGAATGCTTCATAAAAAGATTAACTCAGATCTGTAAGTATTAGTTTTATAGCTTAATAACTAGGCATTACAGATGACGTATCTAAATACTTTTACTGAGGTTTGACTAGAATTAAGTTCTCAGGTGCGGATGTACTAATGTAGCGTGTAAGCTTGATTTAACAATCAATACAGCATTTCATCAGCTAACATCCGTACCTATGTAATTTAAAATTGTTTTTAGATGTAGAGGTAGACAAAACTGGAAGATTTGTATTCATGTATACTGCCACTGTTTCTTTAATATTTAGCAACATTATGGCAGCATCTCATTACCAAAAAACAGAATCATGGTGAAAGAAAAATTGGTAACTAATGCTTAGCAGCAAGTAATATCACCATTGCTATCTTTAATTTGCAAGACAAAATCTACCACTACCGCGACCTTCGGTTTCAACACTCACACAATACTCCTTAATGTCCAAAGCTTCTCAATCCCATCTACAGCACTTACACAGGCAAAACAGGACATTTATTAAGAGAATTGGCGAAAACTTTTTTGCTTAGCTCGGAGATTGAGTTGACGGATGTTTTCTCAACCAAAATGATTTTTCGTTTAACATAAGCACACTTTTGATGTTCTAAAAGTTATTGCGGCTATCTAGTTATTTATAACTTGCCAGTACTACTTAAGTTTTTTTGATTCACAAGCTCTCAGTTAGTAGTACGCCTGCAAGACTAAGCAGGATGTCAGCGATTTGAGTCTATTAAACTCGATTTCCAGGAATTATCCTAAATTAGCAGAACGTTGAAATACTACCGAAAGATTATTTGCTGGCATTTGGTAAGTATGCTTTAATACTAAATTTTGTGCGCTGGCTGCTGCCACAACATCATCGAAGTTACGCACGCCCCACTCTGGGTTTTGGGCGCGTAAAGATTCGTCAAAAGCTGCATTACTCGGTGCTGTATGTTCTCCACCTTGTTTGAAGGGCCCATATAAATAGAGGATGCCTCCTGGTGACAGGATACGACTAGCCCCTGCCATTAGCCCTAGACAGGCTGACCAAGGTGAAATATGAATCATATTGATGTTAACTATGGCGACAATTGGTGAAGTATGAAGCCACTCAGTTAGTGCCTCCTTTTCCACTACCCAGACTGGTTCTCTAACATCAAGCTCAAGCGGTGGGTAAAGATTATCACACGGAAACTTTTCAGCCCATGCAATAAGACTGGCTCGTAATTGCGAATTTGCATCTGTTGGTAGCCACTTTCGAGGGCTGAGCCTGGGAGCAAAAAATACTGCGTGTTCGCCAGTACCACTTGCTATTTCCAAGATAGTGCCACTCGCAGGCAATACTTGTAAAAGTACTTCTAGAATTGGTTCGCGATTGCGCTGGGTTGCTGGTGCGTATTGTCGTGCGTCTTGTGGTGTCTTCATTTCGTTTTTAAGCACATATTAATTTTTATCCTATTTGCGATCGCTCAGCATAATCTAGACATTCCTAAGCTTGCCAAATATCCGGTTTTTGAGTGCTTTTATTTCTAATTTCTCACCGCCAGCCTTTGACTAACCAATTCTGCTGCTAGCTCTATTGCTGCTTTCATACTCATAGCATCAGCAATTCCCTTACCTACAATATCAAAGGCTGTTCCGTGGTCTGGTGAAGTCCGAACGAAAGGCAGACCGATAGAAGTATTAACTGCCCGATCAAATGCCATCAACTTCACAGGAATTAAGCCTTGGTCGTGGTAAAGTGCCAGATAGGCATCAGCAGGATTTTGGATAAAAGAATTTCCGTACCAAGCTTGACCAGGTTTAACCCACATCGTATCTGGTGGTATGGGCCCATCTAGTTGTAATTGTGATCTGTTTTGGCGCTCTTGCGTAATCCACGGAATTAACCAATCTTGTTCTTCACTTCCCAATTGTCCCTGCTCGCCACTGTGGGGATTTAAACCTGCGATCGCAATTCTCGCCTTTTCTATGCCAAAATCTCTCTCTAAACACTCCACCAGCAAATCCAATTTCTTTGTCAGTAGTTGTGGTGTCAGTGCACCTGCCACTTGACATAAGGGAATATGCGTGGTAGCTAGTAAGGTACGCAGTGTCCAGCCAGTATGGGGCGATCGCGCTACAAATAACATCCCAAAACGGTCAACACCCGACTTTTGTGCCAAAAGTTCTGTTTGTCCTGGATAATTATACCCCGCGGCTTTCCAAGCCGATTTAGCTATAGGGCCTGTGACAATCCCATCAAATTCACCAGCAAGTGTTTGAGCGATCGCATATTCCATGTAAGCAAAACTAGCTGCACCGCTTGCTGCATTACCTGTTCCCAAGATAATTTGACTTTCAATCTCTCTGTCTAACTGCACATCGATAACTGACAACTGGGCTGGATTTGCCAAAGGTGCTAAATTCTTAGTTGAGTTCAGGTTGTCATAAGTCTGTGTCAGCAAATCCCGACTACCCACAACCTTTACATCACATTTTTTACTGATTTTCGGTTCTGCTAAAGCTTTCAAAATAACTTCCGGGCCAATCCCCGCCGGATCGCCCAGTGTCAGCACCAAACGCGGGCGGTTCTGTTGAGGAAACTTTATTAGACTAGACATGATCATTCCTTTACCCGTTTATTCCCTCTCTTCCTCTCTCCAGAGTAAGGATTACCTGCTAAACTAGTTTAAAATTATTTACACAGGTCTAATCCTACAGCAACTATTGAAAAGCTTCTGGTAGACCTAATGTTTACACAAACCAATTTGCAAAGGAGAATCACATCAATGGGCGGCGAAATTTTGAATGCAGCTCTGTTGTCCTTCGGTTTAATCTTCGTGGGCTGGGGTCTAGGCGCGTTATTACTAAAAATTCAAGGATCAGAAGAATAATCCTTGCAATCATCTGCTTTTGTGAGGGCAGAGGATTTTCTCTGTCTAGAAAAATAGCTTGTCCGGCAACCGGACAATGCTTTTTTCGGTATATTAAATTAATTTTCTTAAAAATAATGTAAACTTTTGTTTACATAGACTATTCTGATAAGATTCTTTTCATAAAACATTAAGATTTATTACAATCCTCATGACATTATTAATCGTCGGTGCCACTGGCACCTTGGGAAGACAAGTGGCTCGTCGTGCGATCGATGAAGGGTATAAGGTTCGCTGTCTTGTCAGGAGTGCCAGAAAAGCCGCATTTCTCAAAGAATGGGGCGCAGAACTCGTAGCGGGCGATTTGTGTTATCCTCAATCCCTGACGCAAGCATTGGAAGGTGTAACCGCAGTTATTGATGCTGCAACATCTCGTCCCACAGATTCACTGAGTATTAAACAAGTGGACTGGGATGGTAAAGTAGCATTAATTCAAGCGGCAAAGGCTGCGGGTGTAGAACGTTTTATCTTCTTTTCAATTCTGAATGCTGACAAGTATCCAGAAGTACCACTGATGGAAATTAAGCGGTGTACAGAACTCTTTTTGGCTGAGTCTGGCTTAAATTACACCATTTTGCGGCTGGCTGGCTTTATGCAAGGATTAATCGGTCAATACGGAATTCCCATTTTGGAAGGACAACCGGTTTGGGTTACTGGTGCTTCTTCTCCCGTTGCTTACATGGATACCCAGGACGTTGCTAAGTTTGCTATCCGCGCATTGAGTTTACCAGCAACAGAAAACCAAGCTTTCCCCGTAGTCGGCACTCGTGCATGGAGCGCAGAGGAAATCATTAGTCTGTGCGAACGCTTATCTGGAAAAGAAGCCAGGGTAACACGGATGCCAATAAACTTACTACGTACCGTGCGGGGATTCATGCGGTTCTTTCAGTGGGGATGGAACGTGTCAGACAGATTGGCATTTACAGAAGTATTGGCTAGTGGTCAACCATTAAATGCCTCAATGGATGAAGTGTACACAATATTTGGGTTAGAGCAACAACAAACCACAACCCTAGAAAGCTATTTACAAGAGTACTTCAGCCGAATCATGAAAAAACTTAAAGAATTAGACTACGAGAAAAATAAAACCAAAAAGCAGAAAACCAAAAAGACTCCCTTTAAACAGTCGTCATAGTGAATACGTTTTTGACTAATGACTACAGTGTCAAAAATGTGTAAGGATTACATAAGACAGAGCATCGCCTAAAATTGGATATTTGAATGTGCCGAAAGCAGGCATTATCTACAATGATGTTAAACCGATAGCGGGTCGTGTCGCTATCGAACTGAAAGACAAGCTAACCGCTGCCGGTTGGAATGTATGTATCACTACGAGTATCGGTGGAATACTTGGCTACTCTAACCCGGAGAGTCCTGTATGCCACACCCCAATTCACGGTCTAACACCCCCTGGTTTTGACTCAGACATGAAGTTTGCAGTGGTGTTAGGGGGAGATGGCACTGTTTTAGCTGCGTCTCGCCAGGTAGCTCCCTGTGGTATTCCCTTATTAACAGTGAATACTGGCCATATGGGATTTTTGACTGAGGCCTACCTGAACCAATTGCCTCAAGCAATAGAACAGGCGATAACTGGTAAGTATGAAATTGAAGAACGAGCGATGCTCACCGTCAAAGTATTTCGAGGAGATTCCGTGTTATGGGAAGCCCTCTGCTTGAACGAAATGGTGCTGCATCGAGAACCTTTGACCTCTATGTGTCATTTTGAAATTGCCATAGGGCGTCACGCGCCAGTAGATATTGCGGCGGATGGTGTAATTGTTTCTACACCAACTGGTTCGACAGCTTATTCACTCAGTGCAGGTGGCCCGGTAGTGTCTCCTGGTGTACCAGTCTTGCAGCTAGTACCTATATGTCCGCATTCCCTAGCGTCGAGGGCCTTGGTTTTTCCAGACACGGAACCAGTCAACATCTACCCAGTAAATATTCCTCGGCTGGTGATGGTGGTAGATGGCAATGGTGGGTGCTATATCCTACCAGAGGATCGGGTATATTTAGAGCGATCGCAATATATGGCCCGATTTATTCGTCTGCAACCACCGGAGTTTTTCCGAATCTTGCGAGAAAAATTAGGTTGGGGTTTGCCACATATCGCTAAACCTACTTCTGTAGAATTGCCTTAGTTAAAAGATAGGAGTCAAAAGTCAAGGGTCAAAAGTCACTGGTCAGTGGCTATTTTTCTAGTCTCTCAGCTTCCCCCACTCCTTACTCGCCAATTTGGTGATTTCCTTCCAGAATTACTGGTATAGGAATGGTATTTGGAATTAGTTATTAAGATTGCATCTGAGAATTCGATGGCTGATGCCTGAACGTGCTAAAAGATCTTATGCAGCGTGTCAAATCAGTATTACTCCATCACTAAAAGCTCGTAATTGCACTTCTAGCTGATGTACAGACCTTACTTTATAACGTCTATACAATCCAAAACCCAATATCCCAAATTGTTATGACAGTTGCTCAAAGTCCCTGTGTTTTGGTGATTGAAACCGATGAGAGCCTAGCAAATCAGCTTTCTTTCGATTTGCAAGAAGCCGGTTATGATTCGATTTTGGCTCATGATTCAACGAGCGGTATGCAATACTGCCGCGATCGCCAACCTGCTTTAATTGTTCTAGACCGGATGCTGGCAGGAGAATCAGGACTCACATTGTGCAAAAATATCAGAAGTTCTGGTCTGCGATCGCCTGTACTGGTATTAATGGCCAGGGATGCAGTCGATGATCGTGTAGCTTGTTTAGAAGCGGGAGCTGATGATTACATCCTCAAGCCTTACCGCTCAGAGGACTTTTTGAAATTGATTCGCCTCTACCTCAAACCTGATATTGATACCACAGAGCAGTTACGCTTTGGAGATTTGATTTTAGACATAGCAACTCGCCGCGCCATACACAGCGGCCGGACAATTGACTTGACGATGAAGGAATTTGAACTATTAAAATTCTTAATGGAACATCCACGTGAGGTGTTAACTCGCGAACAAATTCTCGAAAATGTTTGGGGTTACGACTTTATGGGTGAGTCGAATGTAATTGAAGTTTACATTCGCTACTTGCGCCTGAAAATCGAAGATGAGAGTCAAAAGCGGCTTATTCAAACGGTGCGAGGCGTAGGCTACGTGTTAAGAGAATCTTAGTCAGCTAATCAACAAGCAAGATTGTATACCAGACGACTAAAAGACGTAGGTTTTCTGCTGCGATCGCTGTAAAATCGAAATCTAAATTCCAAAATCAAAAATTATTATGATTCGTTGGCTAAGCTTACTCTCGATGTTATTGGGTGTGTTGCTGATGAGTTGTTCTGTGCCGACAACAGCCAAACCTCCTACTTTCACCTCTACTCAGACTCCAGCACCAGAGAATTTAGGTCAGACACTACAGATTTCTGGTAAAGCTATTGTTCCCAATGGCACAACGATTCAGTTAGAAGTGGCGCAGACGCCAGCGCAGCAAGCCAAGGGGCTGATGTATCGGCCAGCTTTACCAGATAACCGGGGGATGCTATTTCAGTTCCCTTCAGCACAACCAGTCAGTTTTTGGATGAAGAATGTACCTGTACCGTTGGATATGGTCTTTCTAAATAAAGGAGTAGTCAAGTATATTCAGGCTGCTGCACCTCCCTGCAAAAGTGAGCCTTGTCCCACCTATGGCCCCAATACACCAATCGACACGGTAATTGAACTTCGTTCTGGGCGAGCTGCCGAATTGAATTTGCAAGTGGGTGATATTGTCAAAATTGAGTTTCTAAATTCTGGGACTTTGCAAAGATAAAAATTTGGGTGGTTTCTCTGTTAAAATCCCTGAAAACACAAATACATAAATTTTTTGTAAAAAAAATTACGTAATGTGGTAAAAAGTTCAGTTATGAGGCTACTATTTAACAACTGTGGTAATAATATGAAGTCTTACTATCTTTGAGATGAAATCGCAGTTTTAATGTTTGGTTGCAAAAATCTTCCTCTGGGCGTACGTGTAAATAGACTTCCATAGAGGACTATAGGCTATGGAATCTTGATTACTATATGTGTAATTAAATAAGGCACTGAAGTAAAAAAGATGAAGGCAGTTGACTGGATGAAGATGCTACTTGAAAATCGAGTGCATAAAGCCCACCAAGATTTCTACTTCTTCTAACCTCTGTGAAAATACCCCTTTGAGATAGATAAAAAAGATCTACTGGAGTGTATATCCAGTAACAGCACAATGACAGATAAAATACTGGCTACTGGCTACTGAAAAACGGTGAACTGATATATGACAATACACTCGACACAAGGAGGTGAAATACAAATGTCACCATCAACATATTCTAGACTTATTCATTTTTTGCAAGAAGATTTAGCAATTTCTGCTGCTTCCCTGGCGGTGGCGCTTCGCCATCGGGAGCAAGACCCAGGCCCTTTGCCAATGATTCTTTGGCAGTATGGATTAATTACTTTAGAGCAGTTAGAACAAATTTATGATTGGCTGGAGACGGTGTAAGTATTGAAATTCAACTTAGGAGGAAATGCAATCGTGCTAGCCTCTTGGTTATTGAATGAATGCAAATTAAAGTAAGGGCAGCTTATGAGTAGCTCATTCAGGAGAATTAAGATATGTCACATCCACTCTACCTTGTACAAAGGTTGATAGATTGGGAAATTTGCTCTGACGGTTTCTACTCATTTACATACAAATCAAAAGAGCGGGTTGATAATTCAACCCGCTCTTTTAATTAAGTGCTAAGTTTAAAAATTCGTACTCAGCACTCAGGACTGACTAAATACTCTAGCTGCTGCTGCTACACCAGCTCCAGGGGTGAAGTTTTCGTAGCCAAGTTCTAAAAGGGCGACTTCCAAGGATGCTATGCAGCTAAGGATATCGCGATCGCTCACAAAGCCCAAGTGACCAATGCGAAAAATTTTGTTTGACAGATGGTCTTGTCCGCCAGCTAGAGCAATATCAAAGCGCTTCTTCATTAATGACCGAATCTTATCCGCTTCAATTCCTTGTGGTGCTACAGCTGTAATCGCCGGACTAGCGTTACTATCTGCTGCAAACAGGGGGAGATTCAAGCCTTTAATGGCGGCGCGGGTAGCATTTTTGAGCCGTTCATGCCGAGCAAATATCGATTCTAAGCCTTCCTCTTTCATGCTTCGCAACGTGGTATGCAGTGCGAAGATCATATTTACAGGCGGAGTAAATGGCGTTGTATTTTTAGCCGTGGCTTTGCGATATTTACCTAAATCCAAATAATATTTCGGCAATTTTGCGGTTTTGTAAGCTTCCCAAGCTTTGGGACTGACAGAGACAAAGCCTAATCCCGGAGGAATCATATAACCTTTTTGGGAACCGGAAGCGACTACATCCAAACCCCAGGTATCTATGGGTAGATTGAACGCACCCAAACTAGTTACGGCATCAACGATAATTAAAGCTTCACCGTGTTCTTTGACATGGCGGTTAATGGTTTCCAGGTCATTGAGTACTCCCGTTGAAGTCTCGCTGTGGGTAATGATCACAGCTTTGATTTGCTTTTCGGTATCTGCTTGGAGTTTTTGAGCAAATACCTCTGGGTCTAAAGGTTTTCCCCATTCTGTAGTAATTTCTTCTACATTCAAACCATAAGCTTGACCGACTTCTACCCAGCGTTCGCCAAATTTACCGTTAGAGCCAACTAAAATGCGATCGCCTGGAGAGAGGAAATTAATTATACCGGCTTCCACAGCACCCGTACCACTGACATTCAGCGTCAGCACATCACTTTGAGTTTGATGCAGCCATTTAAGGTTTTCTGTCACCTCTGCCAATATGTTGCTAAATTCACTGGTGCGGTGTCCAATTGGGTGCTTGGCTAATGCCAGCAAGGCGGCTTCTGGCACTGGGGTAGGGCCAGGAATCATCAGCATCAGCTTATCGTCCATATGTGTGTCCTAATCTCAAAATAAAAGTCAAAATTGTGAGGGAATGGTTAACTATGATGGCAAATTCTAGACATTCATTTATAAAATTACACTCAGTCGGTCACGAGTCTCGGGTGTATTGTCCACATTCATAGCAAAAATATCGTGGGAGTTGATTTTCGGTCAGCTTGACCTTTGGACTTTATTTGAGACTCCAACTTAAATGAAACTTTTGTTTCAGGCAATCTCACCAGACACATAAATATTAGGCTGAGGTGTCGTCAGCTAGAGGAAGGTAGACACCAAATCTATTCTCCAGTTTGTCTAAGTTCTATAGAAGCGCTCATCTAGAATCTCATAAATCGGCATACAGGTACAATCATTTATTAAATTTTATTTCATGCTAAGTAGTTAAGCGTAAATAAATTAAAGTTTGTAGTAAAGACTTTAGTCCTGATTATCATTGTTTTGAGCGATGAATCGCTCACTACGAGCCAAGTATTTATATCTAATTATACATACCTACTTACGCATATTAAGTAGAGGGGCTGAATTAAATAAATAGTGTAAATATTACTTATTTTACAAGTAGCACGTTTGTAAAATATGACAACCAAAGCAACTCTACCTTGCTAGGGTTGGTTGCTGATTGTCAAGTTTAAGACTGAGGTTTATAAGGTATGCTTTTCACAATGGTAAGCAAACCTGAAAAGAGTGCTATCAAAGTTAAAATATTAGAGCGTGTCATCAATCGGGGACAACAACTTTGTTACTGTTATGATGATTGATTGACCAACGGTGATCAACTGTCACAGAAGAAAACTGGCAAATTTCTTCCAATCGCTTTTGTTGGACAGCAGCTTTCCGGAGAGTAATAATTAGTTGATTTACCTGATGCCGTAAATCTGGATTATCACTAACTGCCATCATAGTTTGTCTTTCTAAGAGTTGAAGTATAAGTTCGTAGTGGACAGGTGAAGGTAGAGGAATTTGCTCCATGAAGTTGAATTTTAATTTCAAAATTGGAATATTGTATTAATCAGAGTTTATCTCTTGCTAATGAATTGTTACATAGAAAATAACTAGTTCATTACTGCTTGGATTCAGCTGGTGATGAAGATTTGGCAAAGAGTCTAGTGATCGCTAATTTGGGATCTGGTTGTTTTACTAAAGACTCTCCAATCAGTACAGCGGATACACCAGCTGCATTTACCAAACTCAAGTCATCTGGATTGTGTAGTCCTGACTCGCTTACAACTAGAATATTCCGCTGTTGTAATTGGCTACCTCTTGCGTCCATTAGCTGGCAAGTAGTTTGTAAGTCAACAGAAAAATCTTCTAGATTCCGATTATTAATTCCTACTAAGGATACGTCATCTAAAGCTAAAACGCGGTCAAGTTCGGCCAAACTATGGACTTCAATTAAGGTAGCCATTTTCAGATTTTTAGCAATTTTGACAAAGTATTGCAAATCTTGATCACTCAAAATAGCCGCAATCAATAAAATGGCATCTGCACCCTTAACCCTTGCCAAATACATTTGGTAAGGATAAATAACAAAATCCTTGCACAGTAATGGCAAATCCACAGTCGCGCGAACCAAAGCTAAGTTATCAAAACTACCTTGAAAAAACTTGGCATCCGTTAACACCGACAGACAACTAGCACCATCTTGTTGATAGGATAGGGCGATCGCTACTGGGTCAAAATCTTCCCGTAGAATTCCTTTGCTGGGTGAAGCTTTTTTGACTTCTGCAATCAACGCTGGTTTTATCTTCCCTTGACGCAAAGCCGCGATGAAATCACGTGTTGGCGGTGCGGATAGTGCTTGTTTCTGTAATTCTCGCAAAGGAACCTTTTCCCGCATTTGCTCAACTTCTACTTCTTTATGCCAGACAATTTCTTCCAAAATATTGTTTGGCGCGGAATCAGGCACGGCAGCCTGATAACGTAATATCGACACAGCAATAGCTGGGTTAGGTTGACGGCGACGGATTTGCATAATTAGTCCTTAGTCATTAGTCATTAGTCAGTGGTCAAGAGTCATTTGTCCTTATTTATTAGCAAAGGACAAATGACAAGGGACAAATGACTAAATTGCGATCGCTCTTTTATAAGCTTCGTCCAGCACTTCTGAAAGTGTTGGGTGAGCGTGAACCAGATGAGCGAGGCTTTGAACAGATTGACGGTTAGCGATCGCTGCTGACGCTTCGTGAATTAAGTCTGAGGCGTGCAGTCCAAAAATGTGGACGCCTAAGACTTCACCTGTGTCTTTGCGATACACTACCTTGGCGATGCCGTCGGCTTCGTTTTCTGCCAACGCTTTAGAATTACCTTTGAAGTAACTCTTACTTGTGGCGATTTCAAACCCTTCAGCTTGACCTAAATCCTTGGCTGCTGTTTCTGTTAAGCCGACATAGCTGACTTCGGGATGAGTAAACGCGGCTGCGGGGATGCTGCGATAGTCTACTGTCCGCTCTCTGCCAACAATATTATCCACCGCGACGATGCCTTGAGCCGAAGCGGCGTGTGCTAGCATCATCTTGCCATTAGCATCGCCAATTGCCCACAGATGCGGTACTATTTCCCCCGCTGACAGCACCGCCATCCGGTCATCAACTGGGATAAAATTTCGCCGATCAACTTCCACACCCACAGATTCCAAACCGAGATTTTTGGTCGCAGGGATGCGTCCTGTAGCTACTAAGCAAGCATCTACCTCGATGACATCTAGATCTTCTTTGGTTTTGAAATCTGCTAACTCAATCACCACAGGTGAACCAGGAATGACTTTTTTGGCGTATATCCCCACTTTGGTTTCGATATCGCGGGGAGTAATTAGTACCCGTTCAGCAAGTTTGGCAATGTCGCGGTCAAATCCCGGCATCAACTGATCTAGGGCTTCAATCATGGTGATTTCACAACCCAAAGCTGAATAAATATCGGAAAATTCCAAGCCGATGTAACCACTGCCAATAATTGCCACCCAGTTTGGTAACGACTCTAACTTAACTCCTTGGTCACTGGTAAAGACAGTTTTGCCGTCTACTTCAATCCCCGGAGGAACAAAAGGAATTGAACCAGGGGAAAGGATAATGTCTTTGGCTGTGATAGTTTTTTCACCACCATCACCACTAACAGTGACTTTTTGCGCCCCAGCGATTTTTCCCCAGCCTCTAATAATATCAACTCCCAGACGCTTGAGACTGTTAGTTAAGTCGCCTTGAATTTTTGATACTAGATTGTCAGCATGATTGGCGATCGCTTGACGATCAAACTCAACACTACCAACCTGAATTCCCAGTGACTTGAGGTGGTGGGCATCGCGTAACTCCCGCACACGTCCTGATGCTGCCAGCAGTGCTTTAGAAGGAATACAGCCGCGATTGACACAGGTTCCTCCCATGTCAGCCGCTTCGATAATCGCCGTTTTCAGACCGCAGCTTACAGCGTGTAGGGCTGCGCCATGTCCGCCTACACCAGCGCCGATAATCACTAAATCGTAATCAAATCCTTGACTCACGTTAGTTTCCCCGTGTGCTTCGCCTATTTATTCTCAACTTGACTAGCTATCAGTGCAACCCCTTTTAGGTTCGGATGTTGCTAACTGAAATTATTATTCACGCTAGCAGGCGAAGAGACTGATAATTTTAGTATTATAGTCAAATTTATATAGTTATTTTTTCATACTCTACAATAATTGGGCATTTTAACGATTGTTTTGTTCTCAGTTTCAAACTGGGAAGACCTATTGGCAAGGCTGCCGCCTCCTGAATTAGGCTAAATATTAACCTAAATTCCGACAGCGACCCACTTTGGACTTATCTCCACACCCCGCTTGACCTTTGGACGATCGCTTTGAGTTTTCACCAACAGGTTCTATCTGGGAACGAGGCAATCGCCTAGTCATAAACTACAAATACTTGTGCAATAATAACCCCAGCTTTTCCTTCGTCGCCGTTGGTGCTTTATCCAACTGAGTCAAAATCGCATATTTCAAAGCCGAATGAGCATCACTAGATGGTGGATTTTCACTCAAACGCCGTACAGTTTCTTGAATCACCTTTTGAGCATTGACTGCATTCCGCAGCAAATTAGCAATCACTAACTCCACCGTTACACTGTCATGATCTGGATGCCAACAATCGTAATCTGTCACCAGTGCTAAGGTTGCGTATGCAATTTCGGCTTCCCTTGCTAACTTCGCCTCCGGTAAATTTGTCATACCAATCACAGTTGCACCCCAGCTACGGTAAAGATTTGATTCCGCCTTGGTTGAAAAAGCTGGGCCTTCCATGCATACGTAAGTGCCATCGCGATGCAAGGTGACTTCTGGTAAATTCAGAGAAGCGATCGCATCTGCCAACACCAGAGCCAAATTTTTACAAATCGGATCGCCAAAGGCAATGTGAGCGACAATTCCCTCACCAAAAAACGTCGAAACCCGATTTTTAGTTCTATCAATAAACTGATCTGGCACTACCATATCCAGTGGTTTCGCTTCTTCCTTCAAGGAACCCACAGCACTAGCCGAAATTAAATACTCTACACCCAATTTCTTCATTGCATAGATATTGGCGCGAAACGGTAACTCAGAAGGTAACAGGGTGTGATTACGACCATGACGCGCTAAAAAAGCTACTCGTGTATCTTCTAGTGTTCCCAAAATCAAAGAATCAGATGGTGAACCAAATGGTGTTTGGACTTGCACTTCTTCTATATCTTTGAGCGCATCCATTTTGTATAAACCACTGCCACCAATAATCCCAATACGAGCTTGAGTCATAATCTGAACCTGTTCCTTGCTGCACCGTCAAGTTACTTTACCGAAAAGAAGAGTAGCAGGGGAGGCAGTAAAATAGCAACCAGCAACTTTTCATTCTTACGTAGAGATATTTATGTCAAACTTTGTAAAAATTTATTATAGTAATATAATTGGTTATAAAAATTACACATATTTTCGGTGAGGAGTATAGGAGCTATCGGTCCCTCAAACCAAATACTGTTAGAAATACTATTGGAGCACGTATTTACCATTCGCAGAATTACACGCCAGGATCAGCAGCTATTAATGTCCACACAGCTGTCCAAAGAAGGCTTAAACGAAGAAGAACGGCTGCAAATTAGCCGAGTATTTGATGCTTTACAAAAAGGATTGCTCAAGGTAGTAGATTAAGAATTTATTACCGATACTGTTGGGCTTGGGTTTCAAATAAGTAAGCATAAGTACCGCCTAACTCTATCAGTTCCTCATGGGTTCCACTCTCGACAATTGTGCCACCTGCCATAACATAAATGCGATCGGCCATTTTGACCGTGGATAAGCGATGGCTAATCAGGATGGCAGCTTGATTTTTAATCAGTTGGCGAAACTGTTCAAATACTTCGTATTCAGCCTTGGGATCCATTGCACTGGTAGGTTCATCCAAGACAATTACTTGCGAGTTGCGGAGAAATGCTCGCGCCAAAGCTACTTTTTGCCACTGGCCAATACTCAGTTCTTCTCCTTGATCAAACAACTTCCCTAAAACGGTATCATAACCTTGGGGTAACTTGGCAATTACATCATCAGCACCAGAACGACGTGCCGCAGCAATAATACTTTCTCGCTCCGGTGGTAACTCGATATTGCCCAACCAAATATTTTCCTGAGCTGTGAAGTGGTACTTGGCATAGTCTTGAAAAATCACGCTGATTTCCCGCCGCAAGTCTGCCATTCTATATTGGCTGAGGTCAATGCCATCAATAGTAATGCTGCCAGTAGTTGGGTCGTACAAGCGGCATAAAAGTTTAATTAAAGTAGTTTTCCCAGAACCGTTTTCTCCCACAAGCGCCACTACTTCCCCTGGTCGAATTGTCAGATTGATATCTTGAAGTGCTTGCCGGGTAGTGGTGGCGTATTGGAAACTCACTTGGTTAAAAACGATGCCAGTTTGTATCGGTCGAGGGAGAGGTTGGGGATTTAAAGATTCTACTAACTTGGGTTTAAGGTCAAGAAATTCGTAGAGGTTAGCGAGAAATAGATTATCTTCATATAGATTAGACAAACTAACTAATAGACTTTTAATATCATTTTGTCCTCGTTGCAATGCTTGGTGATAAAGTACTAAATCACCCAAACGTAAGATACCTTGAATAGCTTGATAGACGATGAAAGCATAGACACCAAAGATGAAAATACCCGCTATAGCTTCTGCAACAAAATTAGCTAGAGAGCGTTTGGTGAAAATAGCTATCTTTTCCTTATATATCTGCCGCCGGATACGAAGATACCATTGACTAAAGTATTCACCTAAATCAAACAAGCGAATTTCTTTAGCGTACTGGTCTGATGTTAACATCCAAGCTAGGTACATTGCTTGCCGTTCCGGCTGTGTACGTTTACGCTGCCAACGATACATGACACGGCTATATTTTACCCGTACTAGCAGAGCCGGAATAGCTGCTACAAAAAGAATGCCGATAATTCCCCAGTGGAGTGAGAGCAGTAAACCCACCATAGCCACTAAGGAAATACTACTTTGACCAACTTGTGCTAAACGATTGAGGATTTCGGGAGGCCGGTAAGGAGCTTCTCGTTGTGCTCGTTGCAGGGCATCGAAGTATTGGGCGTTTTCATAGTACTCTAGGTCAGTAGCAATTGATTTAGTATTAATAATTCCCTGCATATAGTCAGTTACCTGCTGAGAATGGGCAGTAACTACTAATTCTGTTAATGAACTGCAAACACTGCTGACAAGAGTGACTGCACCAGCTAAGATAACCCAGAGGATGACATTACGAAAGGCGATTGTTTTATCAGTAACGTTGAGGTTGGCAACTACTGCATCTATGATTAATTTGGTGAGATAGATTGATATTACGGGCAGTATACCTTGGATGACTAATAGTACTATGCGAGCGATCGTCCAACCGGGACTACTTTGCCATACTAGGCGTAATGCAGGCACAAGGTGTAAAGTTTGCTGGATTTTTTGTTTAATCTTTTTGCCTGCTCGCATATTTTAAATTTATATGGTAATAGAATTTTAAATTTAAATTAAGCTTAATCACATAATCTATGCTGTGGCTGCTTGGCTCTCACCTGCTAAATCTGCTTCTACTAAACGTGCTACATCAGGCAATAAGTCTAGAGAACGGGGTCGTTCCAGATTATAGATAGGTAGATTGTTAACTAAACTGGTACATTGATGCAAATGCACAGATGCTTTAGAACTCTGGATAAATTTCTTGCCAATTAACATGGGAATATAGGAATTGGCTATTAGTTGAGTTATAGCTTCTGTAGGTTGGAGAAGTCTAATCTGAAGAGTTGAACCTACAGAAAGTACATAAATCCGCTTGAGGGTTAAGGGTGTTCGTAAAAAGTTATCGAGAGTAGGGCGATCGCGTTTCTCAGCGTTAGGGTGAATCTTCTTCAATGTTTCTGGATCATCTCCTAATGCGGCTGTGGCTGCGTCAGGCCAAAGCTTGATTCGCGGAAATCCTGGAACTAATATGGGGGCGATCGCACTGTCAACATCTACAGCAGCTACATCATCTGCCATCAGTTTATGCCCCCGTCCATAGAGAGTTGCCGCCATAGTAGACTTACCTTGCCCCGATCGCCCCAAAAAAACGACAGCATTACCATCCACTGCGATAGCGCTACCATGCAGCACCAAAAACTGCCGTTGGTGAAGCAACATTCCTAAGACTGCTCCTAACAGAGGTAGACGAATAATGCTGTCTTCTACACCTGGAAGCGGCTCGATAATAACTTCCTTTCCAGAACGTACTAGAAATTTACCTACCACTTTCCAGTACAAGTAAGTATATTCACCATCAAAGTGAAAGTAACTCCATGATGGGGCAGGTGTAGGTAATAACCAATTTACTTCTCCATAGCGGATAACTACATCTGCTTCTATATGTGTTGAATTTTGTAGCTCCGGTAAAGGTAAAGCAGAGGAGATATTCAAGCCATAAGCAGTATAACTATACATCTCATAAACTCCATATTTAGTAGCTATAAGTTACTTGCCCACACAAACCAATTCTTTATTTAAAATCGAGTAAATACCTCTGCTTAGTTGTAACCTAAACAGAGGTAAGTGAATCATCTGGACTTTCTAAGCTTGTGAAGCCTATGTATCAGATTTACTGGTAGATAATTAGGTAAAACTTGAGTATCCTATATCTACCTATTTGTTATTTCAAACTCCTACTAAGAGAAAGTCACATCGTCTTTGGGAGTCGAGATGGGAAATTCTTTATCTGTAAATAAGCCTAAGCCAAGACCTTGAGTCAGAACTTCAACTTCGCCATAAACAGTCAGTTTGGGCTGGGTGTAGGGCTTTTTGTTAGTAGTCATAATTTTCTCCATTGTTTTTTGGTGTTTTGTTTACTTTCAATGTTGGCTCTATCCAGAACCAAGGAGCAGCTAAGTGTGATATCACGCCATCTAGCTGGCTAACAATCAAACTCGCTGTGCTGTTGGGTGTTGCCTAAAAGAGAACAACCAACAGGACAATGATTTGACATATCGTGGAAACTTTTCTAGAAGATGAAAAGGTTGATTTAAACTCCTTTTCTGGCGAATTCATTAGATCTGTCCTGTGCAGGATACTGCAACCATAGAGCTAAAGAAACAGCTATCCAAATTGTGTGGACATCCTTTCCTGTTGTTGGAGATTGTGAACAGATAAATCTTTGATATGTCTGCTTGAGATCAGTAACATCTATATATTCTGCAAGGACTTCTAAATCATGCAGGATTAACTTGTCCAAACGCTCTCGCTCAAAAGACAACAGACCGTGAACGAGATTTGGAGAAAAATTTGCTTTGCCTCGACGCCATTGCACTTCCATCGGCAAAATATTAGCCATTGCACGGCGCATGACGACCCGGTTCCAGCCCATTTGCAGCTTTTGCTCAGCAGGCAAGGAGAGGCAGAACTCTACTAAACGCTTGTCCCAAAAAGGGTAGCGTTGCTCAATTGAAAAGGCAGCACAAGTCTTGTCCTGCATCTCAGCAGCAAATGACACTAAACCTTGGGTGATATTGCGGTAGTGCCGTTCTCTTTCGTTTTGACCAAAGTTACTTTGAACTTTTTGCCAAGCCTGATAGCGCTCGTGGAGACCTACACGCTCGACAAACTCAGCATTCAAGGTTGCGCTCCAAATAGGCTGGTTTGCAGATTTATCAGTTTGGCGAAAGCCTAACCGAGTTAGTGCTTGCAAACTCCGTTGAAAAAACCTCAAAGGTGGGTATTTGGAAAATGTCGGCTTAATTCCATATTGTTTTACATAACTCCATAGCCATCTCCAAAAATTCACATCGAAAGTTTTAGCTAGTTCTTTGATTTCTCTGGTCAAAGCTAGCCAGCGACCTGCTCGTGCTAGTTCACTTAAGTAACCATAACCATCCGATACGACATTATCGCCATCAAAACCATCGAAGACGACACGAACACCTTGCTCTTTAATCGCTTCATACAACGCCCAACCCATAGACCAATTGGGTGCGTAAAAGGCTTCATCTTGATGCCAAAACATTTGGTCTATGTTCTTCAACGGACTGATTTGATCTCCCTTAATGTAGTGCGGCTCAAGTCCGCCCTGAGCTACAACTGCGTTGATATATGGGCGTTCATCACATTCAATCAACTCATCAAAAACTGCTGAGAATGTATGCAGACGCCGCCCTCCGTTTTCAGCAAGCAGTTTCCGTGCCATACAAGTAATTGAGGAGGAATCTAGTCCACCACTCAAATGAGAGCCAATCGGAAAGGCACTACGCAGGCGACACTGCACTGCTTTGCTAAAAATTTCACGAAATGCTTCAGCGTACTCTTCATCCGAACCTAGACGTAATTCCCGATTAGGGTCAATAGACCAGTATGACTGTAATTTGATTCCTTCAAGGCTTACTGTCATGCTATGAGCAGGAGGTAGCCTGAAGACGTCCTTGTAAGAGGTAATATTTGCCTCGTGAAACATTGATGCTAGATAGTCACCTATCCTCACTTCATTGATCTGACGAGGAACATCTGGCACACAAAAGATAGCTTTGATTTCGCTGGCAAAAATAAAAGCTTGTTCAGATGCATAGTAGTAGAAGGGTTTAATACCAAAATGATCTCTGGCACAAAATATTATTTGCTTTTGCCTATCCCAAATAGCAAAGGCAAAATCACCTAATAAATTTTCTGGGCATTGTTCACCCCATTTTTCGTAAGCAGCCAATACTAGTTGGCTATCAGTTATTTTTTCAGGCGGATAGTTATTAAGTTGTAACGTATGAATCAGTTCATCTCGGTTATCTATACGAAGATCTGCTGTAATAACTAAATCTTCAGTCTGATTAACTAGAGGTAACTTTTCCAACAACGATTCAGCAGTAGTCCATAACATTCTATGACCCAACCCAACAGATCCAGCGCACCATGCATCTGACCCATCTGGCCCTCTATGAGCAAGAATATTGACCATATCCTTGAGCTGCTGATAGTCAACCAGCTTGCCATCTAGATTGTAGATGCCGATGATACCACTCATAGTCTGTTTCCTGGCAAAGATGGCAGTTGGGTAAAGCGTGGAAGATCTGTGAGATAACCAATTACAACCTGTCCTTGACTTTCAACCCACGCATGGGCTTCTAGTTTCCCTTCCTCACTTTTGGCAACTCCTATACGGAGTTCTGGTGAGTAACCTCGTCGAGTCATGAGTACCTGGCAAGCTAAAGCACGGGCGAGACACTTAGCACCATTAGGCATATAACGAGTACTTACATTAACAGCCCAGGTAATTTTGCTAAGGGAGGTTTGGTCTAGTTTGGTGTTTGGCTGACTAATGCTACCCAGGATTTGCCGTAAGATCTGAAATGGCAGTAACCACAACCCTAATTTGATTAATCCCAACAAAATAAAGGTATTTATCAAAAGATAGCGATCTTTGTTTTTGAAGCGCAGCAATTTAAGCACCTGCTTCATATCTTATCTCGATTAGTCCTTTTGTTGCTAAGTCTTCAAGCAATACCAAAATGTCAGTTTCACATGCTTGGGAATCAACTTCATACTCTGCTAACAAGGCATCCCGAATTTCTTTTACAGTTTTCGGAGCTTGAATAAGATTCCAAATGCTGGCTCCTACTTGATTTAAACCGTAGTAAACCCCGGAGTTGATATCAAGAATAACTGCTTCTCCTTGCAGTTCAGAAAAAATCTGATCCTTGGCTGCTACTACCTTGGGATAATCAGCGGATAAGTTTACAGGCATTTTCAGTAAATTTTCTATGCACTTTTGTTTATGCTTAGATTAATTTATAACATCTCATGAAAATTACTGCTACACAACCATAGTATCTTTACTCATTGTTTTAAATTATCCCTAATTTTATAAAGTATCTGTAAAGGAAACAAAATGAAACATGAGTTTTTCTCTCTAAATTACTACGTTTTGAGACTCAGATATTCTTATTTGCTTCTAATTACTTAAGATGTTTAGATACTATCCCAATTAAAAATAGACCGTATTGGTTTATAAGGAATTGTATGTCTTCTCTCCATAGGTAGGTATATATTAAGCAGCTATTAACTTGTTAAATAAGTATTAATAGATAAGAAGATAAGACAAGGCTCAGAATGCAGATGATTCCAAGTCTACTTGAACTGTGCGATCGCAAAACTCACAGAAGCACCGAGAATCGTTGAAGCTTAACCTGTAGAATCTCACAAAAACTCTTCAGCCTTGACCTCGGTTTATCCACTTTACTGCCTCGCGTGCGGATGTAATATACAGTGGTATTTTAATGACTCGCACTTCCCCTGTGTCGGAATTAATTGCTCTGAGAAAATGATGAGGCTGGACGTTGACTCGCTTCCCGATGCGTAAAAGCGTGTAAAAAAGCTTGTATTCTTCCCAGGAATCAATTTCAGTTGCATTAAGTTCTTCTAATAAGCGTGCCCAAGCAGCATCATCTATTGATTTGGGCTGGTGTTGCCGTTGAATTTGACCGGAGTTAGCGTATAAACTATAGCCATCTTCAAACACAATTGCTGCTTCGTCTTCTGCATGGAGACGATTCTTGCTATCGAAGCTGACTTTTTGAGGGCGATCGCAAACAATACAAATATTATTGAAGAAAAATGTCCAGCCACAGTTTTTGGTGAATGTTTCTAAAATCAGCAGCTTGTCTTGAAATTGCCGATAGTTGAAAGCATTTATGCAAAATTCAAAGAAACTACCTCCTGCAACTAAACTTTCTGGCTTTTGGCAACTGGAAAATATATTTTTGAGAATTTCTCGGTATTTGTTACCAAACTGTTGATAGGCAATATCTCGCCACTGGTTTTCTAACTGTTGTTTTAGCGGAGTTGTAAACTGTTTGACAAAATGATTTTCAAAAGCCGAATGTAAGTCATTTTGCAGCGTCACGGGTAGTTGCACAAGTAATAATGAGTGCAAATTGCTGTAGAGTTTACTCCAATGCTGACTATTGATCGCGCTACCTAGTGTATTGTAGGAATGCGATCGCACTAAACTCCAAATGTATTCCAACGCCGCATTGGGACTATTAACAAATATTATTTCTGGCTTGGCAAGTCCAAGTGTAATGTATATTGCATTGACTGCATCTGCTGCTTTTTGTTGGTCAATTGCTTTGGTAGATAGCTCAAAATGTTGCCATTTTTCACGGGTAAGAGGTATCAAAGCTTTTTGCTCTGGAGTCAAGCTGTCAAGCGACATACTGCGAATCAAAAAATGTGATTATTTTTATTAAACCAGTTACGTGTATCATCTAGTTTAATTTGATAAATTAATGCCAGTACCAAAAGCAAAAAAGCAATCAAGAATATGAAGCGGCAAACCAAGATTTCCGCCATAAAAATATAGTCAACAGCACATTAGTAAGTCTGTTTTTATCGCTAATTACATAAAAATCGGGATGACTGGATTCGAACCAGCGGCCCCTTCGTCCCGAACGAAGTGCGCTACCAAGCTGCGCTACATCCCGCCATAAAGATGGCACTGTACACTTAAAATATCACAACCAGTAGTAAATGACAAAACTACATCTACACAGATTACTTTCCCAAGGGCTTTGCTTGCTACGATTAGATGTAGATAACTTTATTAATGAAAGTGGATTGTGACTGTAAAACCAGACTGGTTGCGGGTGAAAGCGCCTCAGCGGGAGCGCGTTGCTAACGTTAAAGAAATTTTGCGGGATTTAGCCCTCAATACGGTTTGCGAGGAAGCGTCCTGTCCGAATATTGGTGAGTGCTTCAATGCTGGTACTGCCACTTTTCTAATTATGGGGCCAGCTTGTACACGCGCCTGTCCTTACTGCGATATTGACTTTGAGAAAAAACCCAAACCACTAGATCCTACCGAACCTGAACGACTGGCAGAAGCCATTCGCCGGATGAAACTCAATCATGTTGTTATCACTTCTGTGAACCGAGATGATTTGCCGGATGGTGGTGCATCCCAGTTTGTGCAGTGTATCAAAGCGGTTCGCACTATCTCGCTGCACACTACAATTGAAGTACTCATTCCTGACTTGTGCGGCAATTGGGATGCTCTAGAAATAATTCTAGAAGCTGCACCAGAAGTACTAAATCACAATACGGAAACGGTTTCACGCCTTTATCGCCGGGTGCGTCCCCAAGGGAACTATGATCGCACATTAGAATTGCTTAATAGATCGCGTCAAATTGCTCCTTGGACATACACTAAATCCGGTATCATGGTCGGACTCGGTGAAACAGATGCAGAAATCCGCCAAGTTATGCAAGACTTGCGAGGAGTGGATTGTGATATTTTGACAATCGGGCAATACCTCCAGCCCAGCCAAAAACACTTGAAAGTAGATGAATTTATCCACCCAGAACAATTTACTGCCTGGAAAGCATTCGGCGAGGAACTAGGATTTTTACAAGTTGTTTCGTCTCCCTTGACAAGAAGTTCATATCATGCAGAACAAGTGAGGGAATTAATGGAACGTTACCCCCGCAGTCAATTTTAGATTTTGCGGAAAGTCTGTAGCTTGCTTCCCGTAGGGTGTGCAGGTTCTCTTTGCTCAGACCTTTTCAAAACGGATTTCAGATTGGTGAGCGAAGAGTGTAAGGCGATATGGAGACTTTTGACTCTTGAGTAATGATTAATCCCAAATCCCAAATCTCCGAAGTTCTGAGTGCCGGAACTCAGCACACCCCGCGGGAAACCACAGAAGCGTCTACAGACTTATCTAAAAATCCTAAATCCATAGCAATTCTTGGTGCGGGCGCTTGGGGTATGGCTCTGGCAAATCTAGCAGCGGCCAACGGCCATAGAGTGCGCGTATGGTCACGTCAAGGATCACAAACACTCGAAGCCGTACTACAAAATGCCCAAATAGTCCTGTCTGCTATTTCGATGAAAGGTGTGAGTGATGTTAGTTCCCAAGTACAGTCTTTCCCTGTTTCTCCTGAGACGATTTTTGTCACAGCGACCAAGGGCTTAGATCCAGAAAGCAGATGCACACCTTCGCAAATTTGGCAAACAGCTTTCCCTGATCATGGAGTGGTTGTTCTGTCAGGGCCAAATTTATCTAAAGAAATAGAACTGGGATTGCCAGCTGCAACGGTAGTAGCCAGTAACGTTCCCACTGCAGCCCAAGTAGTGCAGCTGGCATTTTCTTCTAATCTGCTTCGGGTATATACCAATCCTGATCCCTTGGGTGTGGAACTAGGGGGAACACTGAAAAATGTAATTGCGATCGCATCAGGTGTGTGTGATGGTTTACAACTAGGAACAAATGCCAAAGCTGCTTTAGTTACCCGTGGGCTAACAGAAATGGTTCGTATTGGTAATCTTTGGGGTGCAAATACGGAAACATTTTACGGTTTGTCAGGTTTAGGAGATTTGCTAGCAACCTGCAACAGCCCCCTGAGTCGTAATTATCAAGTTGGCTACCAACTAGCTGGTGGTCAGACACTTACAGAAATTCTCGCCAATTTACAAGGAACCGCTGAAGGAGTCAACACTTGCCGAGTTTTGGTGCAAATAGCCCAGCAGCAAAATATTGCTATGCCAATTACCGAGCAAGTTTATCGGTTGCTTCAGAATGAAGTCTCTCCCCGACAAGCCCTTGATGAACTGATGCTGCGAAATATCAAACCAGAGTACAACTATTAACTAGTACTCGTAAGCGCAAACGAACTTACTATCTGACAAGAGGTAAAACACTTGCAAAGAAAAAATTAGCCCAGCCGTATTAAATATATTTTAGCAAAGCGACGGTTGGACTAATTTTTTTATCTTTAATTTTTTTTAATTAAACTCTTTAATTACCATTCAGTTTAGATTAACTTCATAAAGTTTCGTTTTTTAATTCAGTAGATGCTGTTTTAATAATTCAGTAAATCTTAGGCTATCACCTGCTCAAGAGGAGCTTACATTTGTCTTAATGTTTTCTGATTGCTCAGATGTAGCGCCGCAGTACAGAATTTATTTTCAGCCTCTGGTTGAAACATTGTTTCTACAAAATCCTCGCGCAACACACTTGAAATATCAAATGCGTCACTTAAGAGCGATAGTTTTAGCTGTGGTTTTAGCTTTTTCGGGATAATGTTATTAAGTCATACGCCAATCAGTCTGATGGCGCGTGAAAAACTAAAAATTTAGCAGGTAAGCAACATGACATCTGTTGAATCAAATGAAAGCAATTTCTTTGAAATAGATGGTATCCATTTAAGAATCTGGGAACCCGATCTTATAGTGTTACCTATCCCGGAAAATCGCTCTGATTCCAGTATCTCTGTAGAAATTGTGGAAATTAAGGTTTACCTAATCAATAATACGCCAAATCCTTGTCATCTCAACCCCAATCAAACCTTAATTCCAGAGCTTTTGACATTAGATGGTCAAGTATTACAAGGGCAAATAACTTTAGATGAACCTGTTGACGAACTTCAAAGGAACATACCTCCCCAGTCAGGTTTTGGAATTTGGTTGAGACAGTTCGTATCAAACTTAGCCAACTTGCTAAAGCGAAGTGAGACTAGAGTATTTGATCCTCGTTTAATCAATTCGGGACTACATATACCCTTGACTTTAGCTCTAAGGCTGATTTGGCAAAATAACCATCTGCAACTTCAAGTTATTAACAGCCCTAGATATTCACCAATCATTTTTAGCCTTCTTGACAAATCCTGGTTTTTTGATGGTCTCCAACTAGGAAAGTATCAGCTTCGATTTATATGGGGTAATCTCGGTAACAGTGAATCTAGCTCAGATCTGCAAACGAGAGAAACATTAAGTGCGGTGCAATTAGCGACTCAATTCGTAAATTTTCGTCTTGTTGAACCTGTAGGATCTCATAACAATGCAATAGAAGTAGATGGTATCTGCTTTGAAACCTTGATGCCAGAACGAGTGTTGACACTGCCAGAAAAAAAGCGCGGTATTGAGACTCGTATGCAGTTAGGAATTCGCATTATTAATAATACATCCACGGCAGTCCGCTTTAGCTTTTTTGCTACTATAATTCCTCAACTTGTGGAAGCTAATAATCAAGTATGTTTGCGGGGATATTTCTCCAGAATCACCAAAAGACCGTTAGTATCTGATTTTCCACTAATTATGCCAGGAGAAAATTTGACCTTCTTTCCATACACCTTATTTTTTTGGTGCAAGCGGAACCAGTTTACCCTTAATATTGATGCCGGAGATAGGGGTTATTGGAGTTTTGAAGCTCTTAAAGCGGGTGTCTATCAAATTCAGCTTACCTATAATAACAAAGATGCAGTGGCAGAGATATATCACCGAGAAACTATGAATACGAACTTAATAGAAGATATTTGGACAGGGATGGTATCTACACCTCAAGTAGAGTTTCGTTTAGTCCAGCCTTGAACTTAAACGACATCAAAATTGCTATTTGCGGAGATATAAATACTCTTCCAAGGTAGTTAATATTTACAAATTGTACAACCATGTTATCACGCTTAAATCCTTTTATTCTATTGACAACGACTCTGCTTGCCACGCTACAAAGTCAGTCAAGTTTTGCTGTCCAAGTTAACAATCCATATGGAAGACCTCTAATAAAGATCTTTGAAGATCCAATAACACAAACAGCAGGCTTAGTACAATTGCAAGCATGGCCATTTTATGATCCACGGTCTTTTTTAGACTTTGGGAAAGTTCTAGAGGTAAAGCCGGGAGGCACAGACAAATTAGTAAGCTTACTCAGGTTTGGATGGCGCGAACCTGACTGGTAATTTGTACGATTGGGTGGTTTAGATGGTAGTTTTGATATAAAAGAGTATTATCCCTGCACTCCTTTATTTGGGGACTTGTGTGGGGAAAAACCGGATAGAACTGGAGGAGTTGGGGCTTCTTTCAGGATTAATTACAAACCGGAGGGAGATGATCCTAGAGGAAATAGTGTCCACTGGATTCAAAGAGTTATAGATAATTATGATGGGTTTGAAAGAGATGAAATAGATAAGCCTATTTGGCAGATAGAAAATCCCTACTACGATACAAATGGGGCTGCTACACCAAACTATTTCCTAGATATTCCCTACAATTATCCTCCTCCTAATAGAAAAACCTATTTCTATGCAGAAGTTTATTTAGTTGATGAAATCATAAATACTGTAAATCAGCAAAAGACAGTTAATATTTATGATGGAGTCAGATGGGGTTGGGAATATATACCATTTAATACTTTCAAAAAGCTTCCAGGTAGCCTATTTTCTGGTGTTAAAAATAATCCATATAAAATAGAAAAACTTCCTCCAGGTTCCAAGTTTTACGCCTATATTGACAATGACATACCTGGAAATCGATGCAATCCAAACACATTGTTAGAAGCATATGATGGGTATGGTTATCGGACGAAGGGCGACAATGATAGTAGTCCAGTAGGAGATGGTTTCGGTTCTGCACTGACAGGTTTTGTATCCAGTGATGGCAGCATTAATCTAAAAGTAGGTGCTGCTAATGGTGGTAATCGAGGGGAAGACCGAGGTAACTATGAACTTAATGTTACAGTATTCAACGACGAGGCAGATTTTCCGTATGTTGTAGGTAGTAGCGGAGGCGGTGGTGTAGGTAGAGAACGCCCCGGTGGAACTCAACAAAATCCAATTCTTCCCAATGCAAAAGAGGGAAATTGGCAAGTCTTCCGTGACGTACCTGGTTGCCGGTGGTATGATCCACACACGCCTTATGGTTTTGAATTCCAAGCGCTTGATGACACATTATTTACTGAAATTCTAGATTTCCCCGTTGGCCCAGACAATCGATTTACTGTTTCAGTAGGAGATAGAATACTGGGCGAATTCGGTGCGGGAGACAGTGTAGATTTTACATCATTATTTGGTTCTGGTATTTCCAACTTTAAAATCACTGGCATCGATTCCTTGTTTGGGTCAACAGAAGAAACAGCTTTCCCCATTCAACTAGCATTTAACGACCGTATGGGTAGTTTCAAAATGCGCCCATTTTCTCAAGAAAGTTCTCCTCAGTCTGTTCCTGAATCCACATCTGCATTTGGATTATTAGCACTCAGCGCGTGGGGTATGGTGAAAGCGCTAAAAGTTAGATTAGACAAATAGCAGTGAAATATCTCTACACCTTATTGTTTTCCCTCAGCATCATTCTCATCAACCCAATTGGTGCAATGCGTGGAGAAATCTGAACTCAACCAGAAGTATTCACCATTGGGCTTATCTGCATACTCAACTTTTTAATT
This sequence comes from Nostoc sp. MG11, assembly GCF_014904695.1. Classification (GTDB taxonomy): domain Bacteria; phylum Cyanobacteriota; class Cyanobacteriia; order Cyanobacteriales; family Nostocaceae; genus Komarekiella. The sequence continues at coordinate 108,595 of NZ_JACXXN010000004.1, forward strand.
CTGTGGGAAGACAGGGAAAACCTAAAGCTGCCTCAAAGTTGGAAAATTAACAGGTTACTGTGGGAAATATTTTTGGGAATTGGGCTAATTACAACTCTCGCTAGTCCTTTCCCCTGGCGTTCCCTATTCGGTCAAGAACAGATGGGCGACGGCTTGCTTTACTGGCTGCTCATCGCTATCTTCACTCTCAGCAATAGCTTGCTGTTAAGGCTGCATCCAGAACTAGCCCGTTTTCAACTACAAGGTTTAGTGATTGGCGGAGTCATCCTTGCAATCAGCATCTTTCCCCAAGCCATTAACTGGCGCATCGATTATACCGCCACAACAGGGCAGCTAAATACAAGACAACATCTTACGGAGTACAATTTTCCAAAATCAGCAACCAATAGGTTTATATTCCCATCGGGGTCATGCGTCATTTGTCCTAGCAGCAGTGGCAGTTATGACATTTGTAGGTTGGCAGTGGCAATGGATAGACACACCAAAAGCTGCAACTGCTGGCATCTTGATTATCCCAGCTTTGCTGCTCATTCAAACCAGGGCGGGATTATTAGCCTTATTAGCAGCGAGTATCTACTTATTAGGACGCCAGCATTATAAGCTTTTAGTCTCAGCAACGCTCGTGTGTCTGCTCGTCATTGGCATCACTACCAGCACCAGACAAATCAATAATTTCCCTTTAATTAAACAAATCACATCCGACCGGGTTTATCTGTGGGAAATGGCCAACTATGGAATCAGTCAGCGTCCTTTACTTGGATGGGGTATAAATGGCTTCGGCGCAGCTTATCCTAATGTGCGCCACAGTAGAACAATAGCTAAAGTTACTCGCTTGGGTGACTTTAGTTTCGACTATCAAGACAAAAACGGGCAGATGCAAACGAGACAACTACCCACAACCAAGGCACACAATCTAATTTTAGATACAACTTTATCAGTAGGGTTACTGGGGATGACATCCTACCTAACTCTGTTAGCATTATGTCTGTGGCATGTATTTAACTCACCTTACCGTGGGATTGAAGCAGTCTTTATTGCCTACCTTGTCTTTACCTTCACCTGGTTTGAGTGCGCCCAATTTACGCATCTAGCTTGGTGGTCGCTTAGTATATGTGGAATGTCCCGTGTCCCGAAAATTACACCTTAAAAGCGCTACCATCATCTGTTCGCTGTGTCTATTATTGGGTAGCACTCAGCCAAAACCAGAGCCACAATGGACACAACAAATGTCAGCGGAGTTTTAGGCGCATTCCCAACAAGCAATTACAAAATTTGCAGGCAATAATTACGGTTCGACAGCCTTTTAGAACGAAAAAAGGTCTTATCCTAGAGCGATGATGGACTTTCTCGCAGGTAATTAAAAAAAGGCGATCGCTTTTTTGCAATCTGAAGACGCTGATGGTGATAGAAATGCTCACACCTTTGGGGTATTAACTTTTATTGTTCGCGCGTAAAACCCTATTTCCTTGTGGGTGACAGGGCTGTCTCATTGGATTTCCCTAAAAAGCTCAGCAGAAAAAACGGTTTTTGACTTTTGATTTCCCGTAGAGTAGCAGTACTAGTGAGAATAGTTAATCAACAATTAGCTGACAGTAACATTTTTGGCGTTATTACTAATCTGTTCCCAATAATCTATTAGCTATACTTATTTCCGAATATTCTCTAGGGAAAAATTGTAAATCGTCAGGAAATTACTTTTATAGCCATGTAAATATGACTATGCCAATTATAAGCATGATTTTTACTTAAATATGTTTATACATAGTTACAAAAATAACATCCAAAAACCGTCAAAGTTGAACTATTAACTAGGTAGTTTGGAATTTAAAACCTAGCTGTAGATTTGAATAGCTATTGGTTCAATCAAAAACTTAGTAGCAGATTAAGTTCAGTAATACTGTATCTAATAAAACCATTGCAAGTATTTTCAAAAAAAACTGTAATGGAATCCTTAACCGTGTTAGTTCATCTTGAATCACGGGAACAATAGCAACAGTTAAATAGCTGAACGTAAATCTTAGCTGACCGTAATCTATTGTTACCTGGAGCCATTGAGACGATCCCTATGCCAGCAACATCTTTTTACGCAGATGCCGCCTACAATACCCAAAAGTCCCGACAGGTCTTAGACCCGGATCTCACGATTGATGACAGTGAGCTACCGGTAGATGATCTGCACGAGTTGGAGATGGCTTCTGTTGACCCTGTTAACTTTGCTGCTAACACTAACCGTCGCAGTACTGACCTGGTACGTCTATATCTTCAGGAAATTGGTCGGGTTCGGTTGTTAGGGCGGGATGAAGAGGTTTCAGAAGCCCAAAAAGTCCAGCGCTACTTGCGGATGCGGATAGTACTTGCTAATGCCGCAAAGCAAGGGGATGAAGTGATTTCACCCTATCTCCGATTAGTTGAAGTTCAGGAGCGTCTGGCTTCTGAACTGGGACATCGCCCCTCGCTAGAAAGGTGGGCTGCTACTGCTGGAGTGATGGTATCGGATCTCAGACCGACTTTAGCAGATGGTAAACGTCGCTGGGCTGAAATTGCCAAGTTGACGGTAGAAGAACTGGAGCAAATTCAGTCCCAAGGACTCCAGGCAAAAGAACACATGATTAAGGCTAATCTTCGCCTAGTTGTGTCTGTCGCTAAGAAGTATCAAAATCGCGGCTTGGAATTGTTGGATTTAGTTCAAGAAGGCACACTAGGTTTAGAGCGAGCTGTGGAGAAATTTGACCCAACCAAGGGTTATCGTTTTAGTACCTATGCCTACTGGTGGATTCGTCAGGGTATTACACGAGCGATCGCTACTTCTAGTCGCACGATCCGCCTACCTGTTCATATTACAGAAAAGCTGAACAAAATCAAAAAAGCTCAACGCAAAATTGCTCAAGAAAAAGGTCGTACTCCCACCTTAGAAGATTTAGCAATTGAGCTAGAAATGACACCTACCCAAGTACGTGAAGTTTTGTTACGGGTTCCTCGCTCTGTTTCTCTAGAAACCAAGGTCGGAAAGGATAAGGACACTGAGTTAGGTGAATTACTCGAAACCGATAGTGTAACTCCAGAAGAGATGTTAATGCGAGAATCTTTACAAAGAGATTTGCATCATCTTTTGTCAGACTTAACTAGCCGGGAGCGCGACGTAATTCTGATGCGGTTTGGTTTAGCAGATGGTCATCCTTACTCATTAGCCGAAATTGGACGCGCTCTCGATTTATCGCGGGAACGAGTACGGCAAATTGAGTCTAAAGCCTTGCAAAAGCTGCGCCAACCCAAGCGACGTAACCTCATCCGTGACTACTTGGAGTCTCTAAGCTAGTCAATGGTCATTTGTCATTTGTCATTTGTCATTAGAAAACTGCAAATGACAAATGACTAAGGACAATTAACTGATTTGATCCCCAAAGCTATAGCCTCTTATGAGGCTATAGCAAATTATTTGCATTTAATTTAACCGAATTGTCTGCAGACTTATTCTCAGGATATGTTTAGGGTGGGGATCACGTATTACCTAATTTCTCATTAAGATTTGATTAATTGCACTTCAGTATTTAGGAATTTTATCAATAAGCAATGATTGTTGCAAATTGCCCAAAATATTTGTTATATTCTCAACTAACAAGCTTTGTTGAGAAAAATTAGTATGACTGTCTACACAACTACTTCACTTAAGGCAGAACTAAACGAGCGAGGCTGGCGTTTAACTCCCCAGCGCGAAACAATTTTACACATTTTCCAGGAACTTCCACAAGGTGAACATCTCAGTGCGGAAGATCTTTATCATCGTCTAGAAACTGACGGTGAAGGAATAAGTCTGTCAACTATCTATCGGACTTTAAAGTTGATGGCAAGGATGGGAATTCTGCGGGAACTAGAACTGGGAGAGGGACATAAGCATTATGAACTCAACCAGCCCTACCCGCATCATCACCATCACCTGATCTGTGTTAGGTGTAACTCAACTATTGAGTTCAAAAACGACTCTATTTTAAAAATTGGAGCTAAAACTGCACAAAAAGAAGGTTTTCATCTGCTTGATTGTCAAATGACAATTCATGCGGTTTGTCCCAAGTGCCAACGAGCACTGATGCCGCTTTAGTTCCTGAGTGAGATAACAATGCGAAACTACTCAATTAACCAAATAAGTGGAATTTTGAGCTATTTGTATTCGCTGTTATCGGAGGCAAACAACCATTGGGGAACTCATGCTAGCAACTCCTAAGCGGATGCTAAAAGCGTCCGCTCTTGAGATCATTGAGACTGATACCGTAGAATTCCTGGGCTTGTTTAATCGCTTTTTTGGTGTCAGATGCCATCACGCCGTTCAGCTCGCCTTTATAAAAACCTCGCTCTCGTAGCCGCGTTTGGATTTCCAGGACGTTAAACTCGCTTTTGGGAGCAGTATTAACTAGGTTATATAACTTACCTCTGGTCGTTGGGCCGGCAACACCACTTGCCGATAAGTAATTTGATGCCTGGAATCGACGTACGGCATCTGCGGTATAGGGGCCATAGTAACCATTTGGCTCTCCTTCTAAATATCCTGCTTGGATTAAATGTTGTTGAAGAACTCTAACTGGCTCACCGCGATCGCCAATGCGGAGTTTATTTCGATCAACTACCCGTTTAGGAGAATCTTCTCCATCACCAATACTTGTTGGCGGTAATTTACTTAGTGTTGCCGGGCCGACAATCCCGTCAGCGTCTAATTTATAAGAATTTTGAAACCGCTTAACAGCTTCTTCGGTAATTGGCCCAAATATCCCCGTGGCATTCCCGTAATAAAAGCCTGCGACTCGTAACCGTTCTTGTAAAACTCTGACGTTTTCACCTTCATCACCCTTAACAAGGTAGTTGGAGTTACGGCGCTGGTTAGTCGCTGATTTAGCAGTACTAGTTGTTTTGGCTTGTGTCCTCGTAGTACTGGGTTTTTTGGCTTGTGTTCTCGTAGTACTAGGTTTTTTGGCTTGTGTACTCGCAGGCGTTGTCCGCCAGCGTTCTAATTTTTGTAGGGTTGTTGCTCCAACCATGCCATCCACTGGTAAGCCAGCGGCTTTTTGAAAGCGTCGCACAGCATCTTCTGTGGAGAAGTCATACACTTGGGTGACTGGTGCTGGATAAAAGCCTGCTCTTTTCAACTGTTGTTGTAAATTCCTGACAGAAGGGCCTTGATCGCCTCTTTCCAGTGCCATGACGCTGCTAACAGCACTGAGAATGGACAAAGCTATAGCAAGGGGAAGCATATACTTCCACGCCTTACTAGAAAGCCGTTTCCAGTCTGGCGCTGCTGCTCTGTTTAACAAAGAACTGAGAGAGACTAATTCATTGGGTTCGCTGTCTTCGTAGGCGAAAGCTAAGTGCAAATACGCAAGGTTTTCCATATTTATTTCCTACACCGTTTATTTTTCTTCGATAGTTGCTTCAGCTTGATGTACTAGGTTCCGCAAAATTTCTAATGTCCGTATATTTACATCCTGCCATAAACCGCGCTTGTGTGCTTCTAATAATCTTTCAGCCATATCACGCAACGCCCAGGGGTTATTTTGTTGAATGAATTCTGAGACAGATGGATCAAGCAAATACGCTTGTACTATCCCTTGATACATGTGATCTTCCACACATTTAGCTGTAGCATCGTAGGCAAATAGATAATCCACCGTTGCCGCCATTTCAAATGCACCTTTGTAACCGTGGCGCATCACCCCTGCAATCCACTTGGGATTAACTACGCGAGAACGATACACCCGTGCAATTTCTTCTCTCAGTTGGCGAACGCGTGGTTGGGCAGGAATGGAATTATCACCAAAATAGGTTTGGGGATTTTTTCCTTGTAGAGAACGCACCGCCGCTGTTAACCCACCCTGAAACTGGTAATAATCGTCAGAATCGAGCAAGTCGTGTTCGCGATTGTCTTGATTGTGCAGCACAATTTGCATTTGTGCCAAGCGCTGCTCAAATGCTTCGGGTGCGGCGACTGGGGATTGGGAATTGGGGGCTGGGGATTGGGAAGAAATTCTTTTATTTTCCCCCTCTGCCCCCCTGCTCCCCTGCCCCTCTGCTCCGCTTCCCGAAGAATAAGCGTAACAACTCCAGTTGATGTAGGCACGAGCCAAATCCTGGTCATCTGTCCAGTTTTGCGATTCAATCAAACCTTGCAGTCCAGCACCGTAAGCACCGGGAGCAGATCCAAAGATTCGATAGCGCGATCGCTCTTGTGCTGCTTCTAAAGTTAAACCTTGTGTAGTCCACAACTCAGTTTCTTGGCGAACTGCAACTGCTAGAGGGTTTTGTTCTGGTGGCTCATCCAAATTTGCTACTGCTGCGACTGCTTGAGCAAATAAATCAATTAAATTGGGAAAAGCATCCCGGAAGAACCCAGAAATTCGCAAGGTTACATCTACACGGGGACGCCCAACAATCGCAAGTGGCAAAATCTCAAAATCTACTACCCGCCGCCCTGCTCCATCCCACACAGGTTGCACACCGAGTAAAGCCAACGCCTCAGCAATGTCATCACCCCCAGTCCGCATGGTGGCAGTTCCCCACAATGATAATCCTAGTGTTGTCGGATACTCACCGTGTTCTTGAGTGTAACATTCAATGAGGGTTTCAGCTGCTTTTCTACCTACATCCCAAGCTGTTTCTGTAGGAATGGCACGAATATCTACAGAATAAAAGTTTCTCCCAGTTGGCAAGACTTCCGGGCGTCCGCGTGTGGGTGCGCCAGATGGAGCGCTCTGGATATATCTGCCATTGAGTCCGTGTAATAAGTTGGTGATTTCTTGGTGAGTTTGTTGGACAGCAGGGAGGAGGCGATCGCGTATCCAATCAAGAACAGTGGTGAGTTTTGTTAGCGGTAGCGGGGCGTTTAGCCCGTGCTGAGCGATAAGTTGTTCTACTAACTCGGCTGCGTGTTCTTCTAGCACTTCAACGACATCGCCGATGGTGCGACAGTCTTTGCCATTGACTACTTTCCACTGCTCACTAGACATTGACAAATCGGCTGTGAGAGGGTCGAAATCTAGACCCCAATCTTCAGCTATGGCGCGGGTTAGACCTGAAGAATAGCGATTAGGTGTTCGGGCGATCGCAACTATTAAATCACGTAGTTGGCGTCCTTGAGGACATTGCCCAAAAATATGCAAGCCATCACGGATTTGGGCTTCTTTCAATTCACAAAGATAACCATCTATAGACTTCAAAATTAAAGATTCTAAATTTCCAATTTCGTCTTCATTTTGAATTCCCAAATCCCGGTAAAGATTTTCTGTGATTACCAGCTTGCGGATGCGATCGCAAATAGCTGGCAAACGTGAAGGATCTAAACTTTCTGCCTCATAATACTCATCAATTAAATTTTCTAACTGTTGCAAGGAACCATAGAGTTCTGCACGAGTCATAGGTGGTGTCAGGTGATCTATAATCACTGCCTGAGCGCGACGTTTTGCTTGTGAACCCTCACCTGGGTCATTCACAATAAACGGATACAGGTGGGGAAGTGCTCCAAAAGCCACTTCTGGATAACAATTACTAGATAAAGCTACACTTTTACCGGGCAGCCATTCTAGATTTCCATGTTTTCCCACATGAACCACAGCATCAGCCCCAAAACATTCCCTGACCCAATAATAAAAAGCTAAATAAGCATGGGTTGGTTGCAAATCCGGCGCATGATAATTCAAACTGGGGTCAATATCATAGCCCCTTGCTGGCTGAATTCCCACGAAGACGTTACCGAGTTGAATTCCGGGAACGGGAAAAGAGGTAGAGGGGAAGAATTGTTCATTGCTTCCCTGCTCAGAATCTCCCCAACGCTCACCAATACCCCGCTGCACTGCTGGCGGCAAAGAAGCAAAATACTCTTGATAATCTGCCAAAGCAACACTTTGCTGTACCGGACGCCATTCTCGACCTTCCGGATCATTTGTTACGCCAGCTGTCAGACGTTGAATCAACTCATCTCCTTGAGTAGGTAGATTTTCCACCTCATACCCAGCCGAGTGCAAAGCCTGAAGGATTTCCACACAACTAGCTGGAGTGTCCAGACCCACACCATTAGCTAGGCGTCCATTACGGTTGGGGTAATTTGCCAAAATTAGGGCAATTCTCCGCTCTTGAGGTGGTTTGGAACGTAAACGCACCCAATTGGCTGCTAGATTAGCAACAAAATCGATGCGATCGCTCACTGGTTCATAAATTACCACATCTGTCTCTAGGTTGGGATTACGAGTGTGCACTGCTTTAAAAGACACAGCACGGCTAATAATTCGTCCATCTACTTCTGGTAGCGCCACATTCATCGCTATATCGCGGGGAGACAGCCCTTGAAACTGCAATTCCCACTGCTCAATTGATCCGCCGCTAAGGATAACCTGCAACACTGGCACATCTAATTTTTCCCACAGGTCAATTTGGGGCGTGTCTGTTTCCAACCGTGCTAGAGAAAAACTGGTGGTATTTAGCAGCAGTGCAATTTGCTCAGAGTCTTTGGGCTGGAAAAATTCGGTCAACTCTGCTTGGACATCGGTGTCACGCAATGAAGAAACAAACACTGGCAATGGTTGTAAATCTCTCTCAGACAAAGCTGCACATAAAGCATCAATTACCTTAGTATTTCCCGCTAGATAATGGGCGCGGTAGAACAGGATGCCGACTTTGGGTAGGAGGCATTGGAAGCTTTGAGGTTCTAAGGTGGATGAATCCAGTTCTAACTCTCCCCTGCCCCTCTGCCCCTCTGCCCCCCTGCTCCCCTGCTCCCCTGCTCCCCAGTCTCCAGTCCCCAGCCCCCATTCATACAATCCCACACGAGGAATCGGTTGAGGGGGTAGGGGATTAAATGAAGTTAATAAGCAAGTATCGGCAATAAATTGGAGCGCGTTAACGAAATTTTCTATGCCCCCTTGGCTAAAGTACTGCCATACCTGGTTAACAATATTTAAAGGCAGGGTAGATTGAGAGATTAAGTCGGGATCAAGAGCGTCGTCTCCTGGCATTACAATGAGGGTTGTGCCATTACGTTGCACAATTTCTTGAACTACTTCTAAACCATAAGCCCAGTAAGAACGTCCTCCTAATAGGCGCAAAATAATTACTTGAGCAAGTTCCAAAACTTGCTCTCCGTAAGCATCTATACTTATTTGTTGCTGCAACTGCAATAGGTTGGCAACTCGTAATGCCGGAAATGTTGCTGGTAATTTGGGAACCGCAGCCGCCAGAGTTTGAATATCGGTATCAGCAGCCGTAATCAATACGAAGTCCGCTGGAGTTTGTTCTAGAAAAATTAAACCTTCTGACTGATCCCATCCGCCTGATGTGGCACTTATACGATGCATAATCCTGTATTACCGTTTTAAACTGTTGGTTGGTACATAATCAAAACAACCTTTCCGCACAACCTCCAGCCCTCTCTAACCAGAAAATTGAAAATGCTTAGTTCTCCTGATTTGAGCTTTTCTCGAAACTTGCCTTTAGTTGTATTTAATCAGCTTGGGGAATTGTTCCAGCAGATGGCTCAAGCAGTAGAAACTGAAGTTTTGATACTCACGGAAGCTGTGCTGGCGCGGATTCGTCTACCTGTAGAGTGGCAAGGGCAAAAGTTTACACTGGTTGTTTCTGAGCGGTTTAGTGCGCTTTTGGTGGGAAAGATAGAGCAGAGGGAGCAAGAAGTTTACTCAGGTCTAAATGTTAGGTTGACATTTAATTCAGAGGCGATCGCCTCCTTTATCTCGAAATTGAGAGACTTGTTTGGGCGTGATTCCTACACTCACCAAAACCTTGAACGCTATCGTCAAATTCTGGGTTTTAATGATGCCACACTCCAAAGTAAATTTACGCTGTTGTTATTAGAGTATCTCCTACCGCAGCAAAACCAGGAAGCGACAGAATCTTCAAGCACAACTAAACCTGAAGTTTATATCTGTCAGCCTGTGGAAGATGCCCTGAAAAAACAGATTTCCCAAGAGCGGTTGTTAAATCAGGTGACAACTCAAATCCGCAAAAGTTTGGATTTGTCGGTAATTATGGCAACGGCAATTACACAGGTGCGTGAGTTTTTAGAATTAGACAGATTAGTAATCTATAGATTTGAGGGTTCTAAAGTCAAGGCTCAACAACGCCAGTCCGAGGTCATATCTCTCAATGGAACAGCAGTTGTGACAACGAGACGCCACAATCTCAACGGAAAGCAGTCGTTAGTTCAAAGTGCTGCTAACGCGTATTCTGACTTCTCTACTCACGTACCTAGCGCTTCAACACTCAATGGTCAAAACTCACCTTCTGTGTCAATCAATCCCCAACCCCCAGTTGAAGACTACCAAGATTACGGAGGTTGTATTGTTTACGAAGCTCGTGCTAGAGATGCTATCCCATCAGTATTGAATTACAAAGAACAAAATTGCTTTATGCGAACCTCCCAATGTTGGGAGAAGTATAATCGGGGCTTTACCTTAGCTGTGGATGATGTGGAAAAAACTTACGCTCTGGAGGAGTGTTTGTTAAATTTTTTAAGGGAAAGCCAAGTCCGGGCCAAGTTAGCAGCACCAATTATATTGGAAGAAAAATTGTGGGGTTTGCTGATTGCTCATCAGTGCAATTCACCACATCAGTGGACTGAGAGCGAAAAGAGCTTGCTGACCTCGATCGCGGAACAATTAGCGATCGCCATTCACCAAACTGAGTTAATGCGATCTCTACGAGACGCTGCGCGAACACTCACCCAAGAAAAACAAACTCTCGAACAACGAGTGATTGAGCGCACAATGGCACTACGTGACGCCTTACTCGCCGCCGAAGCCGCTAGTCGCCTCAAAAGTGAATTTCTCGCCACCATCAGCCATGAATTGCTCACTCCTTTAACTTACGTCATTGGTATGTCTTCTACTTTGTTACGTTGGCCTTTGGGTGAGTTGAGTCAACGACAAAGGGGTTATCTGCAAACAATCCACGACAGTGGCGAACATTTATTAGACATGATTAATGACATCCTGGATTTATCGCAAATCGAGGCTGGTAAAGCAGTTTTAAATATTTCAGAATTTTCCTTGACAAAAATTGCAGAAAATGTAGTGGAATCACTGCTAGAAAAAGCGACTAGCGAGCAAGTCAGTCTTAAACTCGATTTGCAAATTGACCCACGGCGCGATCGCTTTACTGCGGATGCAGGGCGAGTAGAGCAAGTTCTCTGGAATCTATTAACCAATGCCATTAAGTTTACTCCCGAAGGTGGTAGCGTTACTTTGCGCCTTTGGGTCGAAGACAACACCGCTATCTTTCAAGTTGAAGATACTGGGATTGGCATTCCTGAAGAACAGTTACCACTCATGTTTGAAAAATTCCAGCAACTTGATACACCCTATCGCCGCTGCTACGAAGGGACTGGACTTGGTTTGGCTTTAACTAAACAACTCGTGGAACTCCATCGAGGTCGAATTGAAGTAGAATCCACTGTAGGTATTGGTTCAATTTTTACTATATGGATACCAACACATAAGAGTGCTGAGTGTTGAGTCAAGAGTCAAGAGTCAAGAGTCCAAAAGTTTTTGCCCAATGACGGCAGTTGCTCCACTTGGGGAAACCCCAAGACCGCACTGCCTCCCCAATGCCCAATGCCCAATTCAAAGCTTAAGCAGGGGACTGATTATATCCTGTCAAGCACCAGTTGATTCACCATTGCATGAGCCGATAATAATCGCAGCAATGGCAAAAGCTGCCGTCAATAATGGTGCAGTGGGTGTGCGGATTGACACGCCGAATCACATTAGTGCCGTGCGTGAAAGGGTGAAAGTGCCAATTATTGGTCTATGGAAGCAAGTAATAGCTGAATCCGATGTATACATTACGCCACAGTTTTACCATGCGGCTGCTGTTGCAAAAGCAGGAGCGGATATTATTGCCATAGATGCAACATGCAGAAAGCGTCCTGGTGGTGAAAAAATTGCAGATATTATTGCCCGAATTCATCAGGAATTGGGTAAACCAGTGATGGCAGATGTGGATACAATTGAGGCGGCAAAAGCAGCCGTCGATGCTGGTGCTGATATTGTGGGCACAACTCTTTACGGCTACACTCTCGAAAGTAATTACCCTCCTCCTGGCTGGGAACTTCTCACGCAGATAGTGCAACAGTTACATATTCCCGCGATTTGTGAAGGTGGTATTTCTTCACCTGAAATGGCTCGTAAAGCATTAGATTTAGGGGCTTATGCTGTTGTAGTTGGCACAGCCATTACAGGAATTGATTTGCAAGTTAAAGCTTATAAATCTTTGTTTAGGAGCTAGTACGTTACCGGAGATAAGTCACAATGAAGACTTCCGAGAACTTTGAGCGGAGGCTTCTGACCAAGGGTGGTTGTAAAGTTATAATGGGGCAGCAACTTTCTGAATCTTCCCCTCAAACATAATCGCGGATTGCCGTCATCACTTCTGTTTGGTCGTGGGTGACGTAAATCGTAGTTGTTCCCAACTGGCGTTGTAATTCCACAATATTAACTATGGTCAAATAAATGTTTTTGCTCACTTACCATAGGACAGAATCATAATCTGTTCTATATTTTTGCTTGCTCGAAGAAGAAGCAACTTCATGACATATTTAGAATATGCAGTTGAAAAAGTCTCATAAAATGGTCGTGTAGGCAGACTCAGTTACAACGGACAAAATTTTCGTACTCCTCTTTTGTTTCCAGTAGTATCTTTAATCACTGGGACAACAGCAAATGGTGGAGGTTTGTGGAAGTACATTTTACAAGCAGATAAGTCTAATGGTCTTTTGCGTCGCAATTTGCCAGTAATGTCTCAGGTACTTCACTTCTTAGATTTCATCCCGAAGAAGCAAAACGCCTTGGCAACTTGGCGAAAGCTGGGTATTAAATGGCGTTATCGTGAGGATGTCTGTCCTCCTGTGGAATATACTGCTCCAATATTTCTTGATTCTGGTGGTTTCAAACTCCTTTGGAACAATAGTGTAGATTTATCTGCATATGGTCTATCTATGGAAGATGGACAAGGTTTTCAGTCTATATTGAAGTTACAACAGAACTTTGGTGGAGATATCATCGCTACATTAGACTATCCTTTACCTCCAAAACTAGCAGCGTCTGAAGCAAAAGAACGTATGCAGAAAAGCTTAGACAATGCTATTGCTGCTGCTCGATTACTACAAAAACCATCTCAATGGAAACCTTTTCTTTATGTTGCTGCTCATGGTCAAGATAGAGATAGCATGAGCAATTATGTCAGACAGGTATTCGATGAGTCTCAAAAAGAGGAATTAAAATATTATAATTTTGGATTAGCAGTTGGCTCATTAGTGCCACTACGAGGTGCTAATAAAACTACGATAATTGTTGATTTGATTAAGGGCTTGCAAGATAGCATTCCTGCTCAAAGAAAAAACATAACACCTATTCATGTATTTGGTATAACTGGTAGTTTAATTCCGATATTAGCTTATTTAGGAGTGGATAGCTTCGACTCTAGCAGTTATGTTCAGGAAACGAGGAGCTTGAGTTACATTAATCCTGAAACAATGAGACCACAGCCAGTATTGGAAATGAAAGAATTGACTTGTAATTGCCGTGTTTGTCAACAAGCAAATTTAGAACATATCCAAGATGCATTGATATCCGAAGTTAGTGGTAAACCAGTTCATAATGGTCATTATAAAAGCAAATATTATGCCGACATTGCTTTACATAACCTAGAAATGGATTTTCGTATTGTTGATCAAACTAGAGAGGCTATAGAAGCAGATTATTTACAGGAATATCTTATTGAACACATAAAAAAGCTGAAGCATCTTCAACCTGCAATAGATGCGATCGCTTCTGAGGATATTGAGTTAAAAATTAGGCTGTCACGTACACTAATATCAGTTTCTAAAAAACAAGAGTTCAAAAAGAATGAGCAGGTTATTTCTCTGAAATATAAACCTGATGATTTTAATGTTTTAAACAATGGCTATGTACCGCCCTCTAGTAAGCATATTATGCTGATAATTCCTTGTTCTGGAGAAAAGCCCTACTCTAAATCTCGCTCCCATCGCTTCATTACGGAACGAATAGAGAAAGTTTTGGGCGATGTAACAACATCAGTAGATAAGGTTACACTATCGGGATTATATGGCCCAGTTCCAGAAAAATATGAGGCTTATGAAGCTGTTATGAGCTACGATTTTCGTTTAGACCCACTGGATGAAGCACAAATTTTTCTAGTCACAGAGCGCCTAGTAGCTTACTTGAAGCATCACAGTAAGCACTATGATGCTTGTATTGGTTATGGCCACCAGCAAGGCATATCGAACCATCTTAGAGCAAGCAGCAAAGGAGGTATCTAATTTACAAGTGCTTCCTGTTAAACCTAAAAGCCGTAGAATGACCGAGTTTTTCCGTAAGGAAAATGTAGCAGAATTGGTAGAAAAAGTGAGTTTAGTCCTAAATAATACTGAACTGACTCTACAAGGAGAAAGATAGATGAGTTCACTTGAAGAGATTATAGATCAGAAAATTGGTGAGGTTCGTACTGAGTCTCTTGATTTCAGCTTTGGTGAAATTGTGAATTTACACTCAAACAAAGAGCTTATTATTCAACCTGAATATCAACGTCTTTTCAGGTGGACAGATGAACAAAAATCACGTTTGATAGAATCTATTATTCTAGAACTACCAATTCCTCAAATCTTTGTGATCGAAAACGAAAATGGAGTTTTTGAATTAATTGATGGTTTGCAACGTGTAAGCTCAGTAATTCAATTTATTGATCCTTCATTGCTTCCACCGATTCCTCCAGAGGAAAAAAACTAGATCATTTAGTTCTTCAAGGTTGCGACTTAATTAAAAATTTGGATGGGAAGACATTTAAGGACTTACCCTTAAGGCTCCAACTTAGGATTAAACGCTCATCAGTCAGAACCGTTATCATCAAGAGGCAAAGTAAGTCATCTTTACGATATGAAATGTTTAAGCGTCTCAACACAGGTGGTGAGATCCTTGCTTCTCAAGAAATACGTAATTGTTCTGCAATAATTCTAGGAGAAGATGGTGTTGAGTTCTACACCTTTTTACTAGAGATGACTGATCATGCTACTTTCAAGAATTGTATAGAAACTCTTGCACAAGCTGATAAAGAAAAAAAGGGAGATGAAGAACTAGTGTTAAGGTTTTTTGCTGCTAAAAATGCTCAAGATTTATTTAAAGGGAGTGTTCGTGATTGGCTAGATGACTACATGGAGAATATAATCCTTAAAAAAATAGATTTTGAATATGAAACTGAAATGGAAAACTTTAGAAGTTTATTTTCATTTATCAATGAAATAATGGGAAATGGAGCATTTGTTAAATATAGAGGTAACAATCCCATTGGAGGTCTTGCCCCTGCTTATTATGAAGCAATCACAGTCGGCATTTTTCAGGTGTTGGAGCAAATTCGTAATGTACAAAATGATTTAGTGAAACAGAAAATAATTAATACAGTTCAAACAGAGCGATTCAGACAATATACTGGCTCTGGGGCTAATAAACGAGACAAGTTACAAGGCAGGATTGAGACTATTAAAAATGCTTTATTGGAATTAGTCTAAATGAGTAATTGGTATGTAGAACTGGACAAAGATTTAAACTGGCGAGAGGCGGAGCTTACCTCATTGAAAGTACAGTTAATTACAACAACTAAGGGGACTGTAGCACACAAAGTACTTTTACGTGCAATGTGGGCTTTATTATATGCACATTATGAAGGTTTCTGTAAGTTTGCGTGGGATTTATATCTTGATGAACTCTAAAAAGCAGGTGTCAAGAGAAAAGAGTGTAAAGATGAAATAGCGAGACTTTCACTGCAAAAACAATTTAAGGAATTAAGAGGAGACTTGTCTTCAGAAAATATTTGGAACTTCGTTCAGATAAACTTGAAAAATCTACTAGAAGAAAATATAGATTTTCAAGTAAAACTTGAAACTGATTCAAATTTATACCCGAACGTATTGATGGATAATTCACGTCAAGTATGTCTTGATTGTATATTAGTTGATCAATATAAAATTGAGCTAAAAACATTAGTTGTGAGAAGAAATTATATCGCTCATGGTAAAGAAATGACTATTCAAGATATTACAGAATATCAAAAATATGAAAAGGCGGCTTTAGAGGTCATGCATGAATTAGCCATATCTATTGTTGAATGCTTAGATAAAAAACTATATCTAAAAATTCCGTAGGCGATACTAAAATAAAATTCAGGAAAACTAAAATAATTATAAGAAGCATGAGGACTTGTTTGAGATGCGATCACTTTCAAAATCGTCTGCTAAAATACATCAATCCTTTGGTAATTCCCCAAATTTTTGCTGATACTGTAACAGAAGTTCCTTTAGCGTTAAATCGATGCCAAAAAATCAATTATTACGTTTTGTCCAAATGGAATTAAGTAAAATCAGTAGGAAATTGGGAATCAAATTTTGATCTTCTTTGTCCACAGGCGTATCGTCAGAACAAGGTAGTCTTTCAATACTTGGTAACATTCGTTTTAGCTTAGCCTTCTTCTGTCACTTTCCGGTAGGGCAATCTCTAGAAGCTTTATCAGTCAATCAATACAAGCTATCGTATTACAAAAACTTGGTTATTGTATTTGTTATTAGGAAAAATCTTGCGATCGCTTCATATACAAAAGCTCTAGAATTCAGAAATAGCAAAAGTTTTCGGAGAGTGACAGAAGAAGGTTAGGTTGAACCAGAAGCCTATCGTTAACACAGTCAGTAATCGTTATTCTAATCACTTCTCAAGGCGTTCACTATGAAAGCTTTTAGTTACCAACCACTGGCTCTTTTCTAAAAGGCACAGTTGCAGACAGATTTTAAGGAAATATCGCTAGCTCAGTTTCCGGCTCAAAAAAGTGAATTTTATCGGGACTCAGCGATAACCACAATTGCTCACCCATACGTACTAATCGGTCTGGTGGTACTCGCACTTGTAAGTAATTGCCTGTATTGGCATTAGAACCTGGTTCGGCAAGTCTAACAGTAAGAAAACTATCGTTGCCAAGGTTCTCCACCACGTCTACTTGCGCTGGTAGATTCTTGGTAGCAGGCGCACTCAAACTTAAGTGTTCTGGGCGAATACCTAAAATTAGGGTTTGCCCATCGTATTTTTGCAGAGCTTTTCCCCAGACTTCTGGAAGTGTCAAACGAAACTGAGAATGAGTAATTAGCAGGGGAGCATGAAATTCCACAGGAATGAAATTCATCGGCGGTGAGCCAATGAACTCTGCCACAAAACGGTTAGCAGGGTAGTTGTAAAGTTCCAGTGGTGCAGCAACTTGTTGAATCTTCCCCTCAGACATAATGGCGATGCGATCGCCCATTGTCATCGCTTCTGTTTGGTCGTGAGTGACGTAAATCGTCGTTGTTCCCAAATGGCGTTGTAATTTGACAATTTGAGCGCGGGTTTCCGCACGCAGTTTGGCATCTAAGTTTGAAAGCGGTTCATCCATTAAAAACACTTGGGGATTACGCGCGATCGCCCGTCCCAATGCAACTCGTTGTCTTTGCCCTCCAGACAACTGTTTAGGTAAGCGATTCAACAAAGTTTCAATTTGCAACAGTTGAGCAACATTACGCACTTGCTCATTCACCACTCGTTCTTTGTCAGAAATGTAGCGGAGTCCTTTAGGCAACTTTCTGGTTACACCCACAAATAAATTTTCTGACCATTGGGCAATTCCTTCCTCCCCTCCTCCCCGGCGACGCAGTCCAAAGGCAATATTGTCGTACACCGTCATGTGCGGGTAGAGAGCATAATTTTGAAACACCATTGCGATGTCTCGTTCCTTGGGTGGTAAGTCATTGATTAAGCGATCGCCCACCCAGATATTGCCGCCGGTCATAGCCTCCAAACCGGCGATTAACCGTAAAAGGGTGCTTTTACCACAACCAGAAGGCCCCACCAGCACCATAAACTCCCCATCTGCGATCGTCAGGTTAATCCGCCGCAAGACATTGACGCTTTCTGCACGTTCTCGCGCTGCATCAGTTTCCTCTCCAGATTGGAGTGGGAGTTGGTTTTGTGAGACAACATTTTCCCCTTTACGCGAGGAAAAACTTTTATAAACGTTTTCTAAAACAACTTGCGTCACGAGTGTTACTTTTTGTCAATAGTCAAGAGCGAATAGTCAAGAATCAATAGTTAAGAGTCAAAATTACTTTGGACTCCGGACTTTTAACCCTAGACTCCGCGCAGTGGTGGACACACAGAGAAGTCTGAGCGGTTCGCGGAGGGAGCGTCTCGTAGAGAGGCTTCCGACGCTCCTACGTCGCTAACGCTGCGCTATCCGTTGGCGCAGCCTCTCGTAGAGAAGGCATCAGAACTTCGCAGACAAAGGACGGTTTGGCGCCTATATATAGTACACATTCTTTTTAGTCTTGATTATTCTTTTTATAGCGCGAAGTCGCCCTCAACTGACGCTTTAGCTATCATAGAAGCCTCTATAGCAGTCGTGAAGCAGCAAAACGCTGGTGTAGTCTGAGAAGTTTAATTAAGATATATATCGAACCACAGATAAATACCAGTGTTTATACTGGAGTTCAAAGCGTTGGCTTCGCCGCTCTGACTTTTCTCTGTGTTCATCTATGGTTCCTTTTAGTCTTACGTTACGATTTCTGCAAGAAGTCTACTGATTACGGCAACCAAAAGTCAGGCAAGATAGATTTACCCAAGTTACGTACTGTTTGGTTGAGTGTTCTTGCCACTTGTATATGCATCTCATCCTCCTCAACTGGTAGAATTTCCGCTGTTGTGCCTTGACCCAAATAGGACACTACTAAATTTGCCGCCTCCAAACCAGTAACATAAGCCTTTTCCTGTGACCAGGAACCATGACGATTCGCAATCCAATCCCCACTCATAAACACATTTTCAAAACTTGTCTTAGCTGGCAACATATAGCGGTAGCTACCAGGTGCAAAGTGAGTCACCGCATTTGGTAGCCGAATTACACTGCTATCAATTACCTTTGCCTCCCGAAATGCTGGCACACAAGTTGCTAAATAACGCTGAACTATTGTCACAATTTCCTCATCACTCAAACTTAGAAACTGATTTGCATGATAGAAGTCAGCTTCAATAACTGTTCCTGGCTCATTTTTATATTCATCATGTAGAGCATTCAAGTCAAAAAACGTCCATCCTGTGGTTGTATCGAATCCAAAGCAAGCATTAGAAGGACGAGATATATGAATTTTGCGGTCAAACCACAGCCGAGTTGCTAAAACATCAATTGCCCCTAAATTGCTCAAATTGCGGAATTCTTCACGGCTTTGTAAGTTAGGGCTAGTTGAGACAATTTTCTTCATGCCAGTAATACCTACTGCAAAAATTACAGCATCGGCATCAAATACTTCATCACCGCAAACTACACCTGTTGCCCGCTGATTACTATCAATAATTAAGTCTGTAACTCGACGCTGAGGAAGAACTTGCACACCAGCTTTTCCAATACGTTCCACCCAAGGACGAAATATCTTTTCCCCTACAGTTCCTCGACACCAAACCACATCAAAATCGGGTTGATGCGCCAAAATAAAAAAGTAAAGCATCCCTAAAGTTGCGGCGGCTGAACATTGTTCGCCAGGGGCAAACAAGCCCACTAACAACATTGGTTCAAAGGCTTCTCGGTAAAGTCGCGCAGAAACGCCAAAATCTTTAAACAACTCACGGGCAGTTACAAAATCATAACGTCGCCAAGCCGCATCAGTATTGTCAAAATCTACAACAGCATAAAGTAAAGGCAGGGCACTGAGACGGTCAATTAGTGGTAGCCGTTTAAACTGAGTGTAGAGAAAAGTTCCTACTGGGGAGGGAAGTCTAGGTAAGTCTTGAAAAATCGGTGATTCAACTTCCAAACCAGCTGGCGAATATTGCGAGGAACGAGTCCAAGTAGTAAAGGGGTTAATTCCTAATTCATTGATTAAAGAAAAAATATTTCTGTAAGGATACCAGAAACCATGAATACCCGCTTCTACAGATTTTCCTGCTCCTGTTTTCCAACCTGCTACCAGTCCACCAGGATAGGGGCCAGCTTCTAGAAGTGTCACATCATAACCTTGTCTTGACAAATGGTAGGTTGCTCCTAAACCAGCCCAACCTGCACCTACAACTACCACTCGTTTTTTTTGTGACTCTTCTATCATCCTAGCCTCCAATTGTTGTAGCCCATCAACTAATGTATCCGAACTTGCGTTCAGATAAGCTTCAGGAGGTTATTAGACTTTAGAAAAAATAATTCTTTCTTTTATCGACTCATTCTAGGCGACTAAGTAAATGATACTTGCTGATAATGCTGAGTTGAGAGTATAACAGAGAACAGACTTAACTCTTCATGAGGCATAATCGTAATGACTCAATTAGCAAATGCTAAATTCAGTCTGAATGACTTTGAATTACAAGATGGCATTTATTTTCCCAGTGACTACGAACAGTTAAATAAGACTAAACACAAACAAACATGGGACAAAATTGGTAAGACATACTATGGTTCCCAAAAAATTGAGCAACTTGCAGAAACTTCACCTATTAAAGAAGATTACACTCTATTAACTGGCAGACCTGGAGGTACTTGGAATAAATTCCCTCTAAATAAATCTGTAGATTCTATTCTAGAACTAGGTTGTGGTTACGGTCGCGCTCCTTTACATCTCTCTAAAGATAAAAATTTGAGATGCCAAAAATATTATGGGATTGATATTTCTGAACCTTTGTTACGTCGTTTAATTAAGGTTAAACAAGAATATGATTTTTTCCCTGGTTCTGAATTTAACTTAATTTGCACTTCCGCGGAAATATTACCTCTAGAAGATAATTCTATAGATTTGGTAATTTCTAACTGCGTCTTTATGCATATACCAGATGCACAATTAAGAAATCTGTTGTCTGAAATATCTCGCGTACTCAAGCCTGGTGGAATTTTTGTTTTCAATCATTCTTTTCACAACAAGTTCTGTCCTTCTCATATTATTCACAACTTTATTAGAAGGCTGAACCTATTTTCAAGAAACCCAGTTTACCTTAAGCAATATTCAGCCATTGAAATTGAGGAAATGTTGGCTGATGCTGGCATAAAAACGAAGTGTCCGCAATACACTGTCGAACCCACAGAAGAATATGCAATTTTACCGGAAACCATCAAAGGAATTCCAATGCCTTTTGCTAAAGCTATTAATAGAAGTCTCAAGCCATCAGATGCTTTGAAAGGAACTTTGGCTTATGGTTTTAGTGCTTACAGTACTCAACTTGATTAATTAAATAATTCGCTCTGGCGACTTTTAATCTGCGATTAAAATAAAGAGACGTTGCATTGCAACGTCTCTACAATGGTTTATCTGCCGCATTATTTTTTAAATAGGTATATACTATATTAAAATTATCTGCGATCGCACTGCTGCCAGTGGTACATAATCTCATTGCTTTAGCGATCGTTCATTCAAATAATAGTGCCATAATAAACGAGTGGCTAATGCTCTCCACGGTCGCCACTTTTCGGCAATACTCTCTATTTCCTGTGGTGTGGGTCTTTGTTGCAATCGTTTCACTTTCTGTATTGCCAATGCTAACCCTAAGTCTCCCTTTGGTAAACTATCTGGTCGCCGCAATGCCATCAATAAATATATATCAACTGTCCAGTCTCCAATACCTTTACTCTTTTTGAGAACAGAACGTACATCCTCATCATCCATTCCGCTAAGAGTAAGTAAATCAAGCTGTCCAGTAATTATAGACTCTGCTAACAAGCGCCCATAAAGAGCTTTTTGCCTGCTGAAACCAATTTTTTTGATTTGGTCATCATTTAAAGTCAAAAATCGCTCTGGAGTAATTGATAATATACTTTGTTGCAACCGCTCAAAAACTGCTTTAGCTGATGCTAGAGATACTTGTTGTTCTAAGATGATTTGAATCAGTGTTGCAAAGCCTGGTTTGCGTACCCAAAGAGGTGGAGAACCCAAAGATTGAAGAATATCTGCTAAGTCTGAATCGCGTGAAGCAATAACTTTCAAACCATAAGCAAAGTTTTGATTATTCAATGTTTCTAACATTTTTATAGAGAAGTAATTAAGCTAAACAATTTCAGTATCTCTAAGTTTTATGATTATTTGGGCTGCTTTTATTAACGGAAACGGGTTTTACAATCATATCTAATAATCTGTCTCATCATCGCCATGATGTGGTTAAAAGTTCCAAGTAAATCTTAAGCAGATTTATATCTGCGTACATTCAATATTTATTTAGCTTATGTACATTTTATCTCTATAGAAAAAGAATCGATATCTAAACGCCAATTTTTTCAACAAATTTTGGATGAAATAGGCGATGCCTACGGCGGTAAACTACGCATTAAACAGTGAAATGCTCTGTTAGGAAAAGCCAAGCTGTTCTAAAAAGCCCACAGCAGCAAGTTGCGATTATTGCACCCGCAGTATATCACAAACCTGGAATTATAAACGATGATGCTGATACTTTCTAAGATTCGGAGTCACCACCTACGATTAAATACTGACGGCATCAGGAAAATCACATTAACAAGATGAAGTATTCATAGGCGGTGAATATCAGATATCAAGCCTGATCGGAAAAGCATTCAAATGCGAGTCAGTAAGCATGAGCCAAAATTTACCAGAAAAGGCATCACTTAAATTTTTTTTAATTGATTGTCACGAGATATGTCTAAATGGAACAATCGAGGTGCTACGCTCTCAGTACCCAGATGCTAAAATTCTCACTGCTCAAACCGCCGAAAGCACTATAAATCAAGTGTCGGTTTTGCAGCCCGATCTTGTTGTAATCGATATTTATATTCCAGACAAGCCTGGAAAGATAGTATCAACTAATATAGGTATGCAACTTCTTACAAATTTGATGGAGAATTATTCCAACCTGAATATCGTTGTTCAAAGCGCCCATATTCGGACATTGGTGAGGATGAAGCCTGAGATTGACGCCCACAAAGGAGGCTTTACTGTTGCTGATAAAAGTCTTTCTAGTCAGAAAATGCTCGCTAGAGTTAAATGGGCATTACAGGGATTAACTCATACGAAAGATATTAAGGATATTTATTCGGAATTAGAAGTCAAACCAGAGTGGCGAATGCTGCTGACTCTAGCGTTTCAAGAAGGATTACAAGATAAGGCGATCGCTCAACGTATTAGTGTATCTGAACGCATGGTACGTCACTATTGGGATAAGCTGCAAAATGCTTTAGGAATTGATGGTGAAGAATTAAAAAATCAAGGAAAAAATCTGCGAATCATAACTCAAATTCGAGCCAGAGAAGCAGGTTTAATTGATTGACAAGCTGCACAATTTATGGATAGCACTCACTTATTACCGGCAGCTAAAACTTGTTCAACTGTAAGCGCAATTTCTGGGAAAGTTGCAGATACAATTTGCTGACTTCCGCTAAACTCTTTTTCCTCGTACAATCCTTCTTCCAACAATAAAATCGTAATTTTTGACTTGATTGGGTCTACAATCCAATATTCAGGAATCTCCAGCGCTGCATATTCAGAACGTTTGTGACGATAATCGCGTTTCACTGAATCAAGACTGACAACTTCCACTACTAATATCGGCGCAGACTGACAAACAGCAGACTCATCAAGAAATTCCATCACCTGTTCAGCCGTTACAACATAAACATCAGGCAATCTTGACTTCCGCCATCCCGTTCTCACCCCCGCCTCTCTAAAGCATAGCCAAGGTAAACTCAAGCGATTGATTTCTGTGTCAAATGTCTGTTCAAGAAATTTAGCAAGTAGTAAATGTCTGAAAGTAGGTGGATTCATACGTTCAAGTTTCCCATCCACCAGTTCATAACGGTTATCAGTACCATCGTCATAAGCAAGATATTCTTCAAAAGAGTACAGACGCTCTGTAGTTATCTGTGTCATGATGTAACCTCTAATAAAGGGTTTTTTGAGGTAGTTCTCAGAGCTTATAACGCTACTACCTCTATCAATAGACTATTCTACCGTTACGGACTTGGCTAAATTCCTTGGCTGATCGACATCCAAACCGCGACGGGCGGCAATATGATAGGCCAATAATTGTAAGGGAACTACCGTGAGAATGGGAGAAAGTAACTCTTCCACATTTGAAACGGGGAGTAAGTCGTTAAAGATCTCTGCTGCTTCGCCATCGTTAACCGGAGTGACACCAATTAAACGAGAATCTCTGGCTTTTGCTTCTTGGGCGTTAGAAATAACTTTTTCGTAAACACTACCAGGAATTGCGATCGCCACTACAGGTACTTTCGCATCTAAAAGGGCTATGGGCCCGTGCTTCATTTCTCCAGCAGGATACCCTTCGGCGTGAATATAGCTGATTTCTTTTAATTTCAACGCTCCTTCTAAAGCAATAGGAAAGTTAATTCCCCTTCCCACAAAGATAAAATCCTGGGTTTCAGCAAATTCGTGGGCTAGCTGTTCGGTTAAACTTTCTTGAGTTTCTAAAGTTGCTTCAATATCTTTAGGAATCTGCCTCAAACCGTCGATAATCTTCTCTAAAGTGTCTGGAGAAATTGTTTGACGATGATAAGCTAAATCCAATGCCAAAGCGTAAAACGCCATTAGTTGAGCGGTAAAAGTTTTTGTCGCCGCTACCCCAATTTCAATTCCCGCCAAGGTATTGATGATATGTGACACCATATGACCGAGACTGCTTTCTGGGCGATTGGTAATACCTAGCAGTCGGGCTTGATATTTAGGTTCTTTGTCTTGGCGACGTTCTTTTTCCATCGCTAAAGCTGCCAAGGTATCAGCAGTTTCACCTGATTGAGTAACACCAATAATTAACGTATTAGGCGTTAGTGGTGATGGTGCATAGCGATACTCAGAAGCATAATGTACTTGAGTAGAAATTCCTGCTAACTGTTCGATTAAATATTTTCCTACTAATGCTGCGTGCCAACTTGTACCGCAGGCGACAATATGAATTTGTTCTAAATCAGTATAGAATTTCTCAGGCAAACCAAGATTAATTGGCGACTGAGTAGATGCAATGGCTGGATTGACATCAGGATTAAAGTAAGCTTCTAAACTGGCTCTTACTACCCCTGGTTGCTCGTGAATTTCCTTGAGCATGAAGTGTTTGAATCCCTGTTTTTCTACCATCGTGGGATTCAAGTTGAGCATTCGGGGTTGTTTTTTCAACCTGTCACCAGCAAAGTTGTAAATCTCAACACCCAATGGTGTCAGACGGGCGATTTCACCATTTTCCAGTGGTAACACTGCACTAGTATGAGCAACGATCGCAGGTGTGTCAGAAGCACAAAAGAACTCGCCTTGACCAAAACCAATCACCAAGGGCGCATTTTGGCGGACAGCAATTAGCTCATCTGGATAGTCAGCAGAAATAATTGCTAGTGCAAACGCCCCCTTCAAACGCTTAACAGCTTGGCGAACTGCTTCTAGGAAGGGAGAGGGAGAGAACGGAAGAGGGGAAGAAGGAGGATTTTTTAATAATTCAGCTATTAGGTGGGGAATAACTTCTGTATCGGTTTCGGAACGGAACTCGTGACCTTTTTGTTTAAGTTCTTCGCGTAACTCGCGGTAATTTTCAATAATACCATTTTGGATCACTGCTACTCGCTTTGCTGTATCCAAATGGGGATGGGCGTTGTACTCTTCTGGTTTACCATGAGTTGCCCAGCGTGTATGACCAATACCAATTTGAGCGGGGGTTTCTATTTGTTCCAGTTTAGAACGCAGGTTATGCAGTTTCCCCTTTGCCCGCACACAATTCACTTCACCTTCCCAAATAGTGGCGATTCCAGCGGAATCGTAACCTCTATACTCAAGTTTTTCTAGCCCAGCTAACAAAATTTCTGTCGCTGCTTGAGTGCCTATATATCCAACGATTCCGCACATTGCTCACACCACTTTGTTTTCAGGATTATTAAATCCAGTATAGTTCTTACCACAAACGTAGCGTTTTGGCAAAGGAAAAAGGGAGCCGTATGCTCCCTCTGCCACTAGGTATTGTTATAGATTTTGGGCTTTTACAGCTAATTTTCTGCTCTTAAGCCTACGGTATCAGAGCAGTTTCTAGGAGTTGGATATCCAGAGATTACATCCCCAATCTAAAATTCAGATTTTGCAAGGCGGGCAGCGCCCACTCTACAATGCTAAAGATGCTTGCTATTGAGACACTTCAAAAAAGTCTTGAGTGCTGAGTTTTGAGTCCTGAGTGAAGAATTAAGAAATTATTTGCTCTTACTTCTTGTTTCAGCACTTAGTACTTAGCACTCAGTACTCAGTACTCAGCATTGAGCTTTTTAGTAAGCTAGACCCATACTGCGAGTAGTTTCGGCTCCTAGGTAAACCCGGATGCTCAAAAAGTCAGTGGGACAAGCTGTTTCACAGCGCTTACATCCTACGCAGTCTTCTGTACGAGGTGAAGAGGCAATTTGAGCAGCTTTGCAGCCATCCCAGGGAACCATCTCCAGCACGTCGGTAGGACAAGCGCGGACGCATTGAGTGCAACCAATGCAGGTATCGTAGATTTTTACGGTATGAGACATTGAAAAAACCGCTCCTTTCGAGTGTTCTTCTCTGCGAAAGAATCATAATCAAGGCATAGTTTACCGCAGTGCTTGATAGGCCGTAATCAAAAGGCTACATAACTTTAAACAATGTAATAGGCCTGTAGGACAATTGGTTTGTGCGAAATCATCCCTATTTCCTTACGAATCAGCAACATCACAGGTTGGTATTTACCCAACTGGCTCATTAGAACGAGGTCAAACTGTAAAGTTGCATGAAGCAACAGTCAATCTTAAAGACTAAATTGGCAGGTTATCTATAGTACTTATTGATTGGCGATTATCCACTGTTAAATTCAGCAGTTTTATGGCGAAATGTTAATTATCAATTCAAATATTCTAAATTAAACCGAAAGTGTGCTGAGACAAGCTATTGATGAAAACCTGACTTGGCGATCGCAACTTCCCAGTGTCACGAACACTTTTTTCAACCTTGTAATATCTAATGATTAATTTATCAACTGCGATCGTAGTTATTTTTCTATGTGTATAGGAACACAAAAAAGAGCAATCCGCTTAATTTTTACTTACATATGTCGTAAACCTAAACAACAGCGAATTTAAAAATATTTAAATAATTTGTTACTACTGTAGCAGCAACAACAAATAAATTACTTAACAATAGGAATCACAATGTTCAAGAAGTTAGTATTAGCAGCATTGGTAGGTAAACATGCTGACGCGGAGAGAATAAATGGTTGTAGAAATTCAACGTACAGTTGTGATTACAGGCGCGTCAACAGGAATTGGTGAGGCGTGTGCTTTACTTTTAGATAAGTTGGGTTTCTCTGTATTTGCTGGTGTGCGTAAAGATATTGATGCTCAAAAGCTCAAACAAAAAGCATCACAAAAACTCATTCCTATTTTTTTAGATGTTACTGACGCTGACTCAATTAGATTTGCAGTTGAAACATTAACAAATGCAGTCGGTAGTAGTGGGATTTTAGGTTTAGTAAATAACGCTGGAATTGCTGTTCCAGGCCCATTAGAATTAGTACCAATTGCCGAATTTCAACAGCAGATGGAGGTTAACGTCACCGGACAACTAGCAGTAACACAAGCATTTCTGGGACTATTACGCCAAGGTCGCGGTCGAATTATCAATATGGGTTCGATTAGTGGTAGAAGTGCCGCCCCGCTGCTTGGAGCTTACAATGCTTCAAAATTTGCGCTAGAAGCACTCACAGATGTGTTGCGTATGGAATTACGACCCTGGGGAATCTCGGTTTCAATTATTGAACCAGGTGCGATCGCTACCCCTATTTGGGACAAGTCTTTCACTCAAGCTGACATAGCACAACAGAATTTATCCGACTCGGCAAACTATCTCTACGGACATGCAATGAATGCTGTACGTAAGAAAGTGGGAATTATCGCGTCTAAAGGAATTTCTGCGGATATTGTAGCTCAAGCTGTTGTTCATGCACTCACTGCAAAGCAACCAAAGACCCGCTATCTTGTTGGACAAGATGCCAAAATTGCAGCAGTCCTCAAGCGTTTTTTGCCCGACAAAGTTTATGACCGTCTAATGTTATATTCAATGGGCTTATAAATTCATTATAGAAAAGAAAAAAGCAAGAAAGCCCGCATGTGACATAGAGTGAAACTAATCACAGGCGGGCTTTTTGTGAGTCAATGCTGTTTACCTTTCTTGCGCGGTTGTGGTTCAAAATTTTTTAAGCGCGTACAATCTTCTTGAATTGGCGCAGTTTACTCAACAATGGGACGATAAATTATTAGATAAGCTATTTGTGGGGCTGTATGTGTAGAAAAATAAGTTCAACTGAACAAAATAAAGATATCGTTCTTCAATTCTATGGAGCTTTCGACAGCCGGAATATTAGCCAAGCCTTGGCACTTCTCGCCCCCAATTTTGTCGCTCACATGGCTGGCATACCTACCCCTCTTGACAGTGAAGGTTTTAAACAGTTCGGTATGGCTTTCTACTTAGCCTTTACGAACGGTCAACATACATTTGACCAAGTGCTTGTTGAAGGAGATACAGTCGTTACTTGTGGAACATTTACAGCTACGCATCTTGGTGAATTCCAAGGTCTTCCTTCAACAGGTAAGCAAATTAAGTTATCAATCATGCATATTGATCGCGTTGAAAACGGCAAAATTGTAGAGCATTGGGGGCAAGGCGATGCACTTGGATTAATGCAACAGTTGGGTATTGTCTTTTTACCAGGGCCTACGCTTTTTACACATATTATTAAAAGTCTTTTATCCAAGCTATTTAAGAAGCAAACAGGAATTAATAACTTAGGGGTATGATGTCCATTTCAGGTAGCCAATATCTCGCAATCTAAGTACGCGATCGCTCCTGACTGAAATCTTGTCAAAAGGGCTTTTCAAATCAGTCAGGAGATTCAAATCTTACTTTTCTCACTTACGCCCAATGTCATAAATCAATCTCTAGGCATTACTCTTAGGTATTGATTTTAATCCATCTTCCTTAAGTTTTTTTGCGGCTATTCTTTAAATGTTGATAACAGTAAATTTTCGCCACGTTGGTAGATATCGCGTGCGTAATCAGTCCAAGCGCCTTGTCCCCAATAACGAAAACAACTGGTTTGTAGCAAAAGATTATGTAGCAAAAGACTGCGGTAGTGAGATTGTCTAGTAAAAGATTCTGCTGAGTTAATTTGCAGTAATGGATCAACCTTTTGATGGAACAAACTGCTTAATTTGTACATGGGAGTCAAAACATTTTCATATCCTTCTACCCAACTGATATGATTCGTCCACGAGGCTCCATCCATGTGAAAATTAGGGTTGATTTGCTTTAATTCTTTAATAGCATTTACTACAGCTTCGGGTTGGCAATTATCTGGTGAAACTCGTTCCCAAATATGATGTTGCCCCACTGGCTGGCAAGTTGGATAATCTTCAGGTTTACAACCAGCGGCTTCGATTAATTCCAAATATTCTGTACCACATACCCCAACAACACCTGATTTTCCTCCCCCGTGCTGCACCATGTCCCGCCAAGCTTGGTTAAAAGCGCTAGGAAATTCATTCATCATGACGCCACCATTTTCGCCATCACCAATTTGGCTAACTATTGGCGGTACAAATGTATTTCCCAGTTTTTGTTTAGATAAAGTTTTAGCTTCATAGTAAGGCTGCATTTGTGCGACTAATTTAGTATCTGAACCTTGGGTTTTTATTAAGGCTGTGATGCTAATTGTTTCGCCTTGAGAATTGCGAGCAATCAAACGGTGTGGTAAATGTTTGTGGATGAGAGATTGACCGTTAATTGTTTCTACAGAATGTTCTTGCACAAGTAGCCAACGATATCCACATTCTTTTAAAGCTTTGACAAATTCAAAGAGGGTATCGGGGTGATTTGGTAGGTGCATTTCTGGGGGTGAAAATCCTTTGACTCGCGCTAGTGCTTCCCAGCCAAAAATTGCAGCAAAATATTGTTGCCATGCGATGATATGCAATTTAATATCTGGTATGGGTGTGGAAGGAATAACGGCATGGCTCCACATTGTACCCAGCCACTCTACATAAGGTTGATAGGTGCGATCGCAAGTAATTCGTTTGAGGTTATCGAGTACGTCGCTACGTCCCATCTGTCTGAGTCCCCACAGAAGATTACCAGAGTAATCCAACATCACGCGCGGATTGCAACCTTGATTGATGAGTTCGGGAATTAACTCTCCCATGCGGCTGTAACAGTAGGCAAAAGGGCCTGCATTGTGGTTATCCCCTTCATTGGGATGTTCAAACATATATTGCAGATTGCTGATGAATGCGCCATCATGTCCAGCGGGAATAGTTGGCTGGTGCATGTGTAAGGCGATCGCAAACACAGCATTTACATCTTCTAATCGGATATTTGTTGTTGGTAAAAATACAGACTTATCATGGTTTACTACAGAGAGAACCTCTGTTTCCCAACCAGATATATTCGGCAAGCCATCAATGATTTCGGGCAAAGTAGCAAGAGTTGTAGGGAAGGAAAGCATTTCTGATTGCTCCGAAATAAAGGCTATTTAATTATCTAACCAATGCAACAGCCTGGCCGCTTTAGTTGAGATATCTTTATTAGGGAGTTAAGAGACAGACAGAAGCTTTCTGACTGCAACTTTGTATTATAAGTTTGCGTACTATTTTCAAGAAAGAATCGCCTTACAACTGCTGCAAAGCTAGCGCCACTGCTTGCAGCAGTTCCAAGACAACCTCAATCGTCTTAATTTAGTAATTGAACTATAACAACTGACGTGCAGACACGAAAGTAATCATGTTCTTGACCAGAACAAATCACTGAAACGATGCATTCTCGTCGAAAAATTCAGTTTTGGTATTAGCTTCTTGAGTTTTTCGCCAGACTG
Organism: Nostoc sp. MG11; assembly: GCF_014904695.1. GTDB lineage: Bacteria > Cyanobacteriota > Cyanobacteriia > Cyanobacteriales > Nostocaceae > Komarekiella. Next base: position 139,509 of record NZ_JACXXN010000004.1, read on the forward strand.
TTGTTTTCTTGGCGGGGTTGCTATTCGTAAAATCAGATCTAGCAACCAAGGAGCAAGGCGTTGACACCACACAGCTAAATGACATTGCCATCCCACTAAAATTTCTGGCGCATCTCTTTGTAGTCCAGTGACGAGTACTTGAGCCACTTGCTGGGGAGTCATGGGGATCACCCAGCGAAATAATTTTAAGTCGCGCACCATGTCTGTGTCTGTGAGAGAAGGCAGTAATGCAATCACTCGGATATTGTGTTCAGCTAATTCTCGGCGTAAGGCTTGGGTAAACCCTAAGATGGCAAACTTGGTAGCTGAGTAAGTTGCCATCGTCGGTGCAGCAACTTTCCCCATTAGGCTCGATACATTGACAATTGTCCCTTGCTTTTGGCTGGCCATGCGTCGAGCTATTAGGCTCGTCAGGGTGTACATTCCCAATAAATTCACAGAGAGTTCTTCTTGAACTTGGGGCAGTTTAGATTGCAAAAACGAGTTTTGGTATGCAACTCCCGCACAATTAACCAGTAGATGTATTGGCCCATAACTGCGCCAAAGTTGAGCAATGGCAATATTCACATCTACTGGCTGAGTCAAATCTAATGCCACGATCGCAGTCTCTATACCCATCGCCTCGATTTCGTTGGCTACTTCCACTAACTTTTGGCGATCGCGTGCTACTAATATCAGCCGTTGTATGCCTTGTTGGGCTAGTTGCAGGGCGATCGCTCTCCCAATACCACGGGAAGCCCCAGTAATTAAAGCAACCTTACCTTGAATATTCATGGGTTCTAACCTCCAGAATCTAAGTCTTACCGCATTTCTTCTGCATTGCCGACAGACACAGTTAGAATTACTCGCATCCCGGCACATGGTAAGACAAATAATTAGTTGTAATTGAAAACAGAACGGCCCTTAGCCTTTAGCAACGAGATATTTCTGGGTTAATCTGCAATACCTCACCATTAATACCTCACCATTTATCTATACGAGGCAGGAACTTCTCGCTTTTAACCCGACAATCAATTCCTAACACAGTTGGCTGAATGGATATAGCTCATAGGTTTTACCTCTTTTAGCTTAGAGCGCTCATCAGCATCGTTGCCATACACACGTTAGCAATTAAATCAAGGTATTGCAATATTTTTTAAATAAGCATTTCTTAATACTTGTTAATATCCAGTATATATATAGAAAATATTTTGTTATATAAGTTTTTATGAATACTGCTGGAAAAATATCCTAATTCCTTGACAAACACACCAAACATCCTCTAGAACGGCAAAAAACTTGATTTTTTTACAAAATTTTTCTCAAAAAACCGTAGCTTTAGATACAAACAAAGCATCTTTTTTATACGCTTATTTCAAATTTTTAATAAGCTTTTTAGGTAACAGAAGATGGGGATCATTGCCTAGTCTGTACTACGAAGATCTCAGTATTCCAATTGCACATATATAGATATATAGTCAAAACTAGTCGGAGATTAGGAACGAGACTAAACTGTCCCTCTCCGACTCGGAGCTACGGTGTACACACATCTCTGTACAAAACCAAAATCGTTGTATATCCTCCTAAATCCCCCTTCAAAAGGGGGACTTTGAGAGGTTTTTGCCCCCCTTTTGAAGGGGGGTTGGGGGGATCAAAAGCCTGTGGGGCAGCTCTCAAAGACTTGTGTGTACACCGTAGCCGACTCGGAGAGACAGACTTGAACTAAAGTTTAAGGCAGGGAGAGGTTTATCAAGCTTACGTTAAGGCGGTGCAGAGACAGGTTGAGGATTTGATGGCTTAGCTGACTGGGGAGTTGACCCATTCCAGATTTGATTTAACTGATCTATCGGCAACGACTGGAAAATGCTGAGATTCAGAGGCTCTTTACTGATGAATCTGGCGTAGGATGGCTGCAAATAAGAGCGGTATTCTGGGCGGTTAAGAAGATGGGTTTCTAAGAAAGCCACACTTAAGGCATTGACATAAGAATAAGCAGCAGTACGGTTAGGGCCTAGCAAGGCAGGTGGCACGGGTAACACATTATTCTCAGAAGTAGGTTCGTCAATAGCAGTAAAGTGAGTGGCGTTTTCAATCAAGACTAGGTACTTATTGGGGTTAGAAAGCCAGGTGAAGGGGCGAATCTGTTCAGGTACGGGTGGGGCAAAAATATCTTGACTAGCTGTCACCAGCATTACAGGAACTTTAATTTGGCTGACGCCGCTTTCACCTAAAACAGAACTGTTAATAGGATTGATGGCAATGACGACCTTAATGCGATCGTCTTTGAGTTGATAATTTAATGGGGGTAACTCAATTGCTTGACACTGCAACACGAGCGACACATTTAAAGATGAGTTATTGGAATTACAGTCTTGGCGGAGTTGGTCAAAGTTAATCTTTGCTCCCGCCAAACTCAAAACAGTATAACCACCAAACGAGTGACCGATCGCCCCGACTTGCTGTAAATTGAGTTTCCCTTGGAGGTTAGGATCAACCTTTTCTAGGCGCTGGAGTTCATTAAGTAGAAACTTGATGTCCAAAGGTCGATCAATAAATTCCTGGGCTTCTGGTGGGCCTGCCAAACCCGAAAAATATTGCTCAAAGCGTTCAGCATTACTACCAGGATGTTCCAACACCGCCACAGCAAAACCATAGGATGCTAGATGTTTCGCCAGATAGACAAAGGTAGAGCGGTCTGAGGCGACGCCGTGAGAAATTACCATTAGGGGAAAGGCTGATGAGGATATATCTGGTGTGCTTTGTGGGGTTGCTACAGGTAAATACAAATCCACCGGCATCCGGCGATTGCGAGAAATGTCATTTAGCTCCAGACTTGTGATAGCCCAGCGGAATTTTCCAGGCGATCGCAAATCAAGCTGTTGCGAAAAGTCAACAGTTGAATTAGGTGCTTGAGCCATCGTTTGTTTTTGCAGAAAAGCCACAACTTGATCTCTTCTTTCAAGCAATTGCGACAAGTCATCAACTATTCTTAACCCCTCTGTAAAATTTACCCGCATAGTATTGCTAGGAAACCTACGCAGCAAATTCAGAACTGTTAAGCCATCTTTATCAGCAGCAGCCAAAATTAAAGCAGCACGTATGGCATAGAAGCCATTTTTGCGAGACTCAGTGAGTAATAATTCTCCTAAACGCTTCATTAACTGCTCACCTACAGGTGAGTAGGTAACTTGAGACACTAAAGTAGGAGTAACATTGAAACGCTGCTGGAGTAGATCCCGCAGTTGAGCTAGTTGTTCGGGAGTTGCACGACTGGCATAAAATGAAAGGTCTTCATCGATTTTGCCTTCTTTAGCAAAAGTTTCTAGCGAGTTAACTGGCAAAGAAAATTCCCCAAAGGGAGGGTAATAAAAGCTGATGCGATCGGCTCCCAGTCCAGGAGTTGCAGTACAAACAGTAGATAACAGCCCTAAACTCAGGTATTTTAGAAATTTTTTCATTAGAACAACCCGCTGTTTAACCCTACCAAATCAGTTTAGGCGGGGAGAAAAGCAGAGCGGGAGCTATACCGCTTTCCTGTTTACTTAATTTACATATATCAAATTGGCTACAAGCATAACAAAGCAAGTATTTGCGTTTATAGCTTTGCACCTATGCTATGACCTGCGTTGAAATAAATTTAAGTTAATAATGTGGATCAGTATAGATGGTATGGCAAAGCCTAGTAACATCCTGAAAAGTTAGATCCCCGACTTCTCAAAGAAGTCGGGGATCTGGACAGCGCAAATTTTTCAGCCAAACTATATCAGCAGCGCGATAATTAAAGTAGAGATCAAAATACCTTCTATGTCGTCCCTCCCATCTTGTGCCTGTTGTGTCGTTGTCCTCAACCAACAACAGGAGCAAAATAACTTCCATCAAAACCAGTCCCAAGATGTCCCAGTCAACCACAGCAAGAGTGCGGTTAAAAATTGCACTGTGGTTGAGAATGGTCGAGTTGTCGTTAAACCATTACCAATACCGCTTAATGAGAACTCTGATACTCAAGAGCAGTTCTAACCATAATCCATTAATCTAAGGGCAAAATATCGTGGAAGTGGTTGTAATCGATGTAGCGATGCCCTTCGCTTGTGTAGTGAATAATATCGACAAACTGATAGTTCCACAAAATCTCATTAGCACTATAGTTATGCCGGGCGTGAACAACTTGTGCAACTGTTTCATCAATGCCACTTAGCGAGATCACAAGAGTAGTTTTCGTCTGAATTAGCGACTCAGCGCTCATCCCATACAGAGGACTATACTCATCAATTGGATGCATCGCTGACCAACTTAACATGAAGCTAGGGGTTTGACTTCTCAAGAGTTTGAGATCGTGGAAGCGACGCATTAAGTGTCCTTCTACCGTTACTTCGTCACGCATCAGGTACACGCGCATCTGCGCCTCTAGAATCTGATTGCGGCGCTCATTAGCGGCGCGAAACATCAAAGTGGGCACTCCCTCGTGAGGTGTAATCACCGCTACACGGCTAAAGAGAACCCGTGCAGTTGGTCGGGAAAATCGGGCAAAAGCTAGTCCCGTCATCACAGCAATTCCCACCAAACCTGCCATTGCTTCAATCGTCACAATGGTATTGGCATAAGTTGTTTTAGGATACATCGCACCGTAACCGATAGATGCCAGTGTTTGCACGCTGAAGAAAAAAGCATCTAAAAAATTGCCTGGTCGAGCGTTCTCAATACAATCGCCTCCTGCTAAATAAGCTAAGGCAAACAGGGCATTAATTCCCACATACAAAGCAGCTATTAGAGCCAGGAAGGCAGTCCAAGGAATTGTTAGCAGCAGATGGTATGGGTCACGCCAGTAGGAATACCATACACCCATACCCATAATTTCAAACTGTCCATCTTGGATTTTGATATGAATTCGTGGGATCAAACGCTGTCGTTGCTTCCGTGAAAGTCTCTTCAGTCGAAATTTCATTGGGAGTAGCCAAAAGAACGGCGAGTGGTAGTATGACTATTGAAAAGTCGCTGTCTTTAGTTGCAGTGCGAGCGATCGCAAAGTTACAACCTGGTGGTTATATATCGCTGATGAATCGAAATTTCTGGATTACTGCTTTAATTGCCTTTATTAATTCCCTTAGTTTTACAGTTTTAATTCCCATTATCTATCTTTATGGCAAACAATTCGGGCTTAGCGATTTCCAGACCAGTTTGCTATTTTCGATTTACTCTATAGCTCAGTTTTTCGCAACTCCCGTCATCGGTAAACTGTCAGATCGCTTTGGACGCAAGCCTTTATTGATCATCAGTTTAGCTGGGACTGTGATCGCTAACTTAATAGCTGGAACAGCAACAACAGCAGTTGTTCTTTTTCTAGCTCGACTCTTAGATGGCATCACTGGAGGCAACACTTCTGTTGCTCAAGCGGTTATTTCAGACATTACCACTCCAGAAAATCGCGCTCGCGGTTTTGGGATTTATGGGGCAGCATTAGGGTTAGGCTTTGTATTAGGGCCAGTTACAAGTTTATTAGCACAGCAAATTTCTTTAGGTGCTGCATTTTTGGTTTCAGGTGCGATCGCATTTGTAGCGCTTTTAATTACAGCCTTTTATTTACCGGAAACTCTACAAAATAAGGCTGAAAAAGCGCACAACATTTTTGATTTAGGTTTAGGAAATTTAATCAAAGGTTTGGCTATACCTAAAGTTGGTATTCTGCTAATAATCAACTTTTTTATTGGCACAACTTTTACTATCTTTACTTATGCTTTTCAACCTTACTTTCTTAACGTATTGGGTCAAAATAGCCAGTCTTTAACACTGATGTTTCTTACATTTGGCGTCCTAGGTGTAATCATGCAGACTTGGGGTGTCTCACTTCTCAATCGGAGATTTAACCTAGTTAGTATATTATTTTTAGGCTTATTTATCCGCAGTCTATCATTTGTTCTCATGCCAGTTTGGCCAAACATTGTTTATTTTGTGGGAGTTACTATAGTTTTTTCACTGTTCAATTCTTTAGTTCAACCCATGATCAACACACTAATTTCTCTCAACGCTAAACTGCAAGATCAAGGAACTGCAATGGGGTTAAACGCATCTTATTTAAGCATTGCCAATGGCGTTGGGCCTGTGATTGCCGGAATGCTGATTCATCAATCGAATCCCAAGACCTATAGCTATCCGTTATATTTAGCTGGAATATTAACTTTTGTAGTATTATTTTTGGCAATAGCTACTCGCAAACGATACGCGAATCAAGTTAAATGAATGAAATTCATCGCAAAAATATAGGGTGAGCATTGCCCACCCTAGTGCTAATTAATTTGCTAGAAGCTTATTTTTCAGGCTTTGGTTGTTGACCTTTAGAACAGCGGTCAAACCACTCTTGATATTTTTTCTGGCGTGACTCATCTTCAACAACAATGGTCACTCGTACCTGCTTGCATCCATGATTTCGCTCTAGGGCGATCGCATTTAACAATAAACTAGCAATTTTAGGCGAACTAAATTCGCCACTCACTGTTAAACCACTATCAAAATTTGCAATTTCAAGTCTTTCCGCTTCAGTCAATTCAACGCTAACAATCTCCTGTTCTCCTAAATCAATTTCTGCGAGTTGCTTGTGCTCTGGGCTGACTTGTTCCACAATCAGCTTCTCTCGCCGAATTGGAACTTGGATCATCCGGGTTTCGATTTGTTTGCGAACAATAACCTCTCCAACTTTCCGCTTACCAGTTTCAACGAATAATCGTTCCTCTAGTAGACGAATAATCTTTTCTTCTCCGACCTCTTCTAAGTCCACTGACTCAACCTTGTTAGTCGTAGTTTGACTATGTACTATTGACTCAGTTGAGTTTTCTGATAGTTTTTGGTCGCCTGGTGTTTCTGTTCCTAAATATTCAGGCATGCGCTCTATTTCTAATTGATCTAGATCTATGAAAACAGATTTAGTCGGCTTATCAATTTTTTTTATTTTCTGACTCTGCAATCGAAATAAAGAATACTGGTCTCCAAACAGATAATCGTGTTCTAAATTTTGTTGATTCACCTGCTTAGATATAATCAAATTTAGTTGATGATCAGCATCCACAACTAAATCTTGAACCTCCCCTACTCGCTGACCTTGCCTATCGAATACAGTAAAATTCTTTACCTTTTTTTTTAGGTCGGCTAGTAAGTTGTTAACGCGAGATTTTAATTTTGCCTGTTCAACGTTTTGTACCATCGCTATTTATTTATATACAAATATGAACTGATTTTTACTCAGCTACATCAAATTTTTTTACCATATTTCAGTTATTAGAAGTACAGGTAAAGCTAATCAGACAGCCCCACCTGCACTATATTACATCAGTCATTAGCTAATAACTAATGTCTATGTCGTTTAACGTTCTTCAATTGGAAGACCAGAAGCATCCACATCTAACTCTTCACGACGCACAGTTTCTTGAGTTTCAACTGTGTCTTGATCTACGACTTTTCTAACTCTAACTTCTTCACGCACAAATGCTTCTTTGCGAATCTCAGGAGTTTCTTCGTGAATTTCCATACGAGCAACTTCGCCTTCACGGAAGTTAGCTTCGCGAGAGGAAACAGCAGTTCCGGCGTCTGTTGGAGTTACACGTTCAATTACAACTCTCTCTCTTTCCACCGGTACTGCAACTCGTGCAGTCTCAGTTTCAACGTGCTTACCAATCGCTACTTCTCCAGTTTTTTGGCGTCTCTTATTTGCAACTAACCTTTCTTCATACAATTTTAGGGTTTGATGATCTCCCTCATTCAACCCGTATAAAGAAGGTTCATGTTCGTAAGTGTAGTTATCGCGGTTGTAAGTTGGTGTGGGGGTCGTCGCCGACTGATAGTTTGTACCTAAAGGTGCTGATGCTTCCAAAGGAGTTGATGCTTCTACAGGTCGAGTATAGTCTCCCGAACCGCGATATACACCACGTACCCGTTCTTCATAGTCATAATCAAGAGTTTGGCGTTCATCAAACTCAGGTAAAGCTTCTGCTTGCTCTCTAGTCATACCAACGGCGTAGGCACGATCAACATTGTAGTCAATACGAGTACGACCAATTGGGAGCAATACTTTCTTGCCAAAAATCCAGAAACCTAAGTCAACTACTAGATAGCGAAAATGACCTTCTTCATCTACCAGAACATCACTTACAGAGCCAATTTTTTCATCAGTTCCTTCTGTGTAAACACCAAGACCCTTGATTTCCCGACCTTCAAAAGTATCTCGATAATTAGGCTCAAAATCTTCTAATTTGTAAAGAACCATTATATTAGCCCTCAAGTTTTCTGTATCGTATAGTTCTAAATTAGGCATTTCTTTACTTTTCTACCTCCTTCCAGCGAATGAATTGTCTCAAGAACGTAGCATCAAAAGTTATAGGTATTTTTTGTGCAGATAAATAAATTAAATATTTCAGTATGAAACTTTGAAAACGTAATTAATATTTAGTGCATTATTGCTGGCAAAATTAAAAGTGCAGGTAGAGATAAAAATTTACTCTGCCTGCATAATTTTTTATAAGGAATGTGCCTAACAAATCTATGAACTAGCTACTTACATTGCTTGATGTGTAGTCCCAGCATTTTCATTCCCACGTAACTCACCCGCTGTATTCACATCTAACTCTTCTCGACGAATTGTATCTTGTGCTTCTACAGTATCTCGCTCTACAACTTTTTTGACTCGAATCTCTTCGCGCACAAATGCTTCTTTGTGAATGCTAGGCATTTCTTCGTATACTTCTATGCGTGCGACTTCTCCTTCTTGGAACTTAAGTTCACTGGGATCTACTACCGTCCCCCCTGGTGTTGGTAAAACTCGTTCAATCAAAACACGTTCTTTTTGGACAGGTACTGCAACGCGTGCAGTTTCCGTTTCGATGTGCTTACTAACTGCTACTTCTCCGGTTTTTACACGGTGCTTATTGGCAATTAATCGTTCTTCATAAAGTCTGAAAGTTTGATTATATTGCTCATTCCAATCGTATAAAGCTGGTTCTTGCTGGTAATTATATGTCTCGCGATCATAAATCACATTGCTAGTTGAGGAGCGAAATATACTACGTACTTTTTCTTCATATTCTTCATCAACGATCACATCTTCTCTGTACTCAGGTAAATTTTCTATTTGCTGTTTACTTAGTCCATTCACAGAAACACGTCTTTCAGGATAATTGATGCGAGAAAGTCCAATAGGTAGTAGTATTTTCTTACTAACGAAGTCTAAGCTGGTATCAAGAACTAAATACCGAAAACGACCGTCTTGATCAACTAAAACATCGGCAACTGAGCCTATTCTTTCTCCGCCATGAGTATAAACATCTAACGCTTTAACATCATCACCGCCAAAAGTTTCTCGATAGTTTGGGTCAAAATGTTCAAGTTTGTGAAGAGGCATATGCTGTTCCCAGATTATTTAAAATATCTATCTCCAAGCGTAAAAAATCTGATGCTAGTTTTCCTCATACTGGCGACTTAATTCAAGTGAGATATTTTATGCTTGGTGGCTAGTAGTCTGCCAAGGAAAATTGGCTGGGTAAGGGGGAAAAGAATAAACTTTTCACAACCTACACTGTCTTTTTTGGGTTGGTGAACTACTAGTACTTTATAAGTGAAATCCAAAGAAGTCTTAAGTTTATCCATCATCGCTCGGCATACAACTTAGCTGATGCCCCTATTGGCTTTCTAACTTGCGATTTCACCGCGTCAACAATAGCATCGGCGTCAATTTTGGCGGCATGAAGCAGTTGTTCTGGTGTGCCGGAACCTGGCATATCACGCACTGCTAGCTTAATTAGTCGTAGTTGGGGGCCGTTGTAAGTGGGAGTATTACCAGTACCAGCAAAAGCATCAAGTACAGCAGCACCTAATCCGCCTTCACTCCAGTGATCTTCAACGACTACTAAATTACCATTTGTATCGTGTGCAGCTTGATGAAGTGTCTGCACATCAATGGGTTTGACAGAATAAGCATCAATAACGCGCACCGTGATGTCTTCATTTTTTAAGCGATCGCAAGCCTTGAGCGCTTCATGTAAAGTAATACCAGCAGCAATCACAGTGGCTTGATCTTTTGGAGAACTATAGACTACTTTGCTGCCACCAATAGGAAACTCTTCAGCAGCACCATAGATAACTGGTGTACTTTCCCGTGTGGTGCGGAGGTAAACAACTCCATCGCGATCGCTCATTTGAGCTACTAGTTTAGCAGTCTGATTGGCATCACTCGGATATAATACAGTACTACTCCACACCGCTTGGAAGGCAGCTAAATCCTCCAATGCCATTTGGGAAGGGCCATCTTCACCAATCGACACCCCAGCATGAGAACCCACTAATTTAATGTTGGCGCGTGAGATTGCAGCCATCCGTACAAAGTCGTAGGCTCTACTTAAGAAGGCGGCGAAGGTAGAAGCAAAGGGTTTGTATTGTCGCACTTGCAAACCCACCGCAGCTGCTACTAGTTGCTGTTCAGCAATGTACATCTCAAAGTAGCGCTCAGGAAAGGCTTCGGCAAAATCTTCAGCGTAAGTGGAATTACTCACCTCGGCATCAAGGGCAATCACATCAGGTTGAGCTGTTCCCAGAGCTTTGAGAACATCACCATAAGCGCGACGTGTTGGGATCTTTGCGCCTTTCTCATAAGTAGGAAGTTGCAAAGGTTGAGGATTAGCAATTGTAGCGGGTTGAACTTGTTCAGGCTTATCTACCTGAATTGTAATATGGCGTTCACCACCTAGCTCGGCGATCGCCTTTTTTTCCTGTTCTGGTTTCAGTGCTTTGCCATGCCAACCACTTAAATCTTCTAAAGCAACCACACCTTTGCCTTTTTTCGTCCGTGCAATAATTACCGTGGGGCGATCGTTAATGCTCAAAGCAGCGCTAAATGCTTGATCAATCTCCATCAAGTTGTTACCATCAATCTCAATCGCTTGCCAGCCAAAGGCTCTGGCACGAGTAGCGTAAGCTTGTGTGTTCCAACCCAGTTCAGTTTGACCACGTTGCCCTAGTCGATTGACATCGATAATGGCAATTAGATTGTCTAGAGTGTAGTGTCCAGCATGATCAAAAGCCTCCCATACTGACCCTTCAGCTGTTTCACTATCACCAAGTAGCACCCAGACATGGTATGGCAATTGATCTAAATATTTACCTGCTAGAGCCACTCCTACACCAATCGGTAATCCTTGCCCCAAAGAGCCAGTCGCCACATCAACCCAGGGTAAAACTGGTGTAGGATGACCTTCCAAGCGACTCCCCAATTTTCGCAGCGACAGCAACTCTTCATCGCTGATTACTCCCGCAGCTTTATACATGGCATAGAGTAGCGGTGCAGCGTGTCCTTTTGAGAGGATGAAGCGATCGTTATTGGGGTAATGTGGATTATCAAAGTCATAGCGGAGATATTTAGATATTAAAACCGCTATTAAATCGGCAGCAGACATCGACGAAGTAGGATGACCCGAACCGGCAATAGTTGTGGCGCGAATACTATCTACACGCAACTGTTGTGCCAGCTCATGCCATTGGTGCAGTTGCTCCTGTGTGGTCATAGTTGTTTTCCTGAATGAAAATACAGGGAATTTATCAATAAGTAATGGTGAAGAGGACAGGGTTAAAAATCGAAAAAGTTATGAAGCAGCAAAATTTTCATCCAAACCTTTGGACTATGCCGCTGATAACTAGGCGTCCAGGTCTAAACTAGAACACCAATACTGACTGGTAGTTCGCTAAGTTCCCTTGGCGAGGTAAAGGGGAAGGAGTAAAGGCAAAAGGTGTTTTATCCCTTGTCCTTTTTCCTTTAACCTTTCTCCAACCCTCACCTAGTAATTTGGGATTGGCAGACTACTAGCTAAGTAGTAATTTTTTAAACTAGAAAGAGATAAGAATGTGAGTAATCTTGGTCAGAGTATTTTTTCTCATTTTTCTCTCTTCTTTGGTTAACTTTAGAGAGTGGAAAGAATAATAACTTCTTTCTAATGGAATAATCGTTGTTTATCTCTCAAGGCAGACAAAAATTACAACCGATTTTATTATTTTAGATGGATGTATTGATTAATACTAGCTATAATTCATCTCACCCTTGAGTTTTATACTTAGTCTTGGTTTATATAATACAAAAAATGCCTATAAGATTAATTAGATGCAAATTGAGAAATTAATAAATAAGTTTTTCCATCACAAAGTTAATGAATTTTTGACCCCTACGTTCTACCTCTTGCTTTCTAACAACAATAAAGTTCTTACTTTCAAAAAAAGGTTTAGCTGTAACACTGGCTTCTGTGAATAACTTTTTAATCTCTAAAGCCTTTGCTTTTAATTCAATCTGTTCTAAGATTTGTGTGCCAACTCCTTGCCTTTGAAAATCTTTATGGCAATAAAAGCAGTCAATATGACCATTTGCTTCTAATTGCCCAAAACCAATAATTTGATTACCTTCCTCTGCCACATAAGTAAACTTATCTCCTAAACGTCTAATCCAAACTTCGATATCTGTATTTGTCGATGCCCAAGCATCTACTTGAGCTTTTGTATAATCATGAATATTCACCTCATGAACTGTGTCATAAAACAATTTGATAATTTCTTCAGTGTCGTCTATTTTGTATATTCGTAAATGCATGAGTAAGGGTATTGATGAAAATAATTGTAATGGAAATATTCGCAGCGATCGCCAGCTTTAAGTTTCTCATAGTAAGCCGCAGATAGGTTTTAGTTTTCGCACTTAATACGAGGTTTTTATGGCTTCACCAACTGAAGAATTTGCAGTACCACGAACACCAGGCACAGTTCAAGAAATTCCCTCCCCCGGTATAACTCCCAAAGATTCACTAATTGCTAAAGGCTGGCAACGTGAACAGTATATTGGCATTACAATTCTGTTGCTAAGCTTGGTCGCCGTTGTAGGGTTTTTTAGTCGCAGATTTGAATATGCGCTGTTGTTCGCTTTTGTCCTCAGCATCATCCTCATTGTGTTCTTTTTGACTATTTAAGTATTGAGCGTTCTCAATCAAACACAGGCGGCCAAAGTTCAGAAACTACAAGTTCCCACTCAGGAAATAACTCTGAGACAGTGAGTTTTTCCCCATTTCCTAATACCGTCACTCCGCTGCTGGGTCGATAAACTGATACAGTCTGAGAATCTGGATCAATTAATAGTGCTACCTTCACTCCCAAGTCTAAAAATCTTTGAATTATTTGCTGCACAGATATCAATCGGTCAAAAGCAGATTTAATCTCCACTACCAGATCAGGCACTAATTCGGGATAAGTTCGCGGTACTCGCTTCAAGCGTTCTCGTGAAAAGAATGAGATCCGTGGTGCAACAATATCTCCATTAGGTAGCTGAAATCCACTTCTAGAGCCAATAATATGCCCTAGCTGGCGCGGTTCTACCCAAGAAAACAAAAATGCACAAAATCGAGCGCTAATTTCACCAGAGGTAAAATCAGGCGGGGACTCACTCAAGTCATCTTCACGGATAAAATTTCTGTTAGGGCTGATAGTTGCCGCTGGTATGCCTAATGATGTGATCTCTGTCAGCACTTCTTGCCAAAGATTTTGAAGGTTGACGCCTAGCTTTTTGAGTACCATCACTGCTACCCCATCTGAGACACTCAGCACACCTAGTAGAAGATGCTCTGTACCAATGAATGTGTGACCTAATTTCTGAGATTGTTCAACAGCGAAATCCAAAACTTGCTTACCTTTGGGAGTAAAGGGATACTCTACGCCTTGAATTCCAGTCCCACGACCAATAATTTTTTCCACCTCAGTTTGAGCAGCCTCAAGGGTAATACCAGTAGACTTGAGAATCTTGGCCGCAAGACCATTCCCTTCTGCAATCAATCCAATCAAAATCTGTTCAGTACCAACAAACTGATGTCCTAAGCGCTCACCTTCGCCTTGTGCAAGCACGATCGCTCGATATGCTTTGGCGGTGAATCTTTCAAACATAGAATTTTCCTCTGGTAAGAAGATGAATTGAATGGGATAGCGGAATACCTTGGCAATTTTGAAAGCTAAGGACAAACTTGGGTCGTATTTGCCAACTTCAATAGCGTTGATGGTTTGACGACTCACGCTTAAAAGTTTCGCTAATTCCGCCTGTGACCAATTGCGTTGAGTTCTAAGAAGACGTAAACGATTTTGCATTGCTTGGCTAAAAAAACTAGTGTATTCGCATAGTTTTTGCCTTGCCTAAATTTTATCGTAAACTTGACTTGTCTTAGTGTCAAGTTTACTTTACAAAAAACTCAGGTGTACTTATAGCGTTTTTAACAAAAAGCGCCACATTGATGGGAACTTGGGGACTGGACAATAACCCAATCTCTGATATGTAATACCAAATACTCATCTCCAGTCCAAATCAAAATGTCTCATCAACTTTGGTTATCACAGTTGCAACAACACCGAGCGATCGCAGTTATCCGCGCCCCCAAAATTAAGTTGGGACAGCAAATGGCAATGGCTGTAGCATCTGGGGGAATGCAACTAATTGAGATTACCTGGAATAGCGATCGCGCGGCAGAATTAATCAGTCAACTACGTTCGGAATTACCAGCCTGTATAATTGGCACTGGTACGCTGTTTAATGTGCAGCAGCTACAAGAAGCGATCGCATCTGGGGCGCAATTCCTCTTCACACCCCATGTTGATCCAGCAATGATTCAAGTAGCCATCGAAAAAGATGTACCCATTATCCCAGGAGCACTGACACCCACAGAAATTGTTACCGCTTGGAATAGGGGTGCTAGTTGTGTGAAAGTGTTTCCCGTGCAAGCGATGGGAGGTGCTCAATATATCAAAAGTTTACAAGGCCCCCTGGGTGAGATTCCCTTAATTCCTACTGGCGGCGTCACCTTGGAAAATGCCAAAGAATTTTTACAAGCCGGGGCGATCGCCGTGGGTTTAAGTGGTGAATTATTTCCCAAAAAGCTTGTCACAGATGGAAATTGGGAAGCGATCGCTAGTCAGGCAAAAAACCTGATACAACAGTTAAATTAGATTAGGATTAAATCATCGAAAACTCACGTCTATTGCAGCAATAGACATGGAAATAAAGGTGAAACCTGACAACTTTCCCAAGACTCCATTATTTGAGTGTATTTACTATGAAAACCCTAATTTATTCTGACTGGGCGCGTCGCTTAAAAATACTCCTCGCCGGTACAGCACTTTCTTTGAGTGTTGTTAGTGTTGATGCAAGCGAAGTTTGGGCGAATTCCAAAAATCAGATAATTGCTCAACAAATCCAGACACTACAACAATCTGAGCGGCGTTGGATTCAAATTAATCTTTCAAAACAACGGTTAATAGCTTGGGAAGGTAACAAAGTTGTTTATGGGGCCAAGATTTCTTCTGGCAAAAAATCCACTCCCACACGCATTGGTACTTTTAAGATTCAATCTAAGTTGAAGTCTACGCGGATGCGGGGTAGGGGCTACGACGTTCCCAACGTTCCTCATGCAATGTTTTATGAAGGCAATTACGGTATTCACGGAGCCTACTGGCATAAAAGATTTGGTACTCCAGTCAGTCACGGCTGCGTAAATCTCGCGCCTAAACATGCTCAATGGTTATTCAAGTGGGCATCGCTAGGAACACCAGTGGTTATTCATAAATAGTTAAGTATAGCTAAAAGACAATTTTGCAAAATCAGAAATAACTACAAATCAAGACAATTGAGCGATGAAAACGAGATTTTTTAATGGAATCTCCTGAATCAGGATATTAAACTTGAAATAGAATATAGAAGGGAGCATTCATCTGATTTGCCCCACATAAATAAGCGTAAATCCTGACAATTCCTGTGTGAAATTACAAATGCAAATATTAAGTTAGGGAAAGTTTGCATTTGCTGATAGTTATAGCTAAATCAAAAATACCAATAACGCCAAAATCGAGCTCAAGGAAACAGAATTATATGCCTTGATTGGCGGATGTAACCAAATCAATTAAGAAGATGGAAGACAAGAGAAAAATGCCGAAAAGCCATTTCTCTTGTCTGATCATTTCCTCTGCGGATGAGTTGCGTAAATCCTCCACAGGAAGCTAGAAGTCGCTCTGGAAATTTGTAGCGTTCCAGAAAATTACTTCATGATTTTTGCGTAGTTTAAAAGGTGATGCATAATGCAAAGCTGGATTCGCAGTGGTGGAAGTGGCTCAAGAATTTGTACAAGCGTGGTGTTAATGGTGGCGACGTTGTTATCTTGGTCGCCACCGTTAACAGGTGATCATAACTCTGCTATAGCCACCGGGTCACTAAATGAAAATAGCATCATAATATCTGACATTAGGCAAGTATCCCAACCTCGCTGGATTGAAATCGACTTATCTGAGCAACGGTTACGTGCATGGGAAGGTAAAAAACTTGTTTATTCATACCGAATTTCGGGAGGTAAGCGATCAACTCCCACACCCATAGGTAGATTTCGGATCAATTCCAAGTATCGCACTCATCGGATGCGAGGCAGGGGGTACAACATTCCTGATGTCCCTTACGCAATGTATTTTTATAGAGGTTACGCCATTCACGGTGCATACTGGCATAACCGTTTTGGGACTCCAGTCAGCCACGGTTGTGTGAATTTACCAGTCAAGCAAGCTCGCAGGCTATACAACTGGACAAAAACGGGGACTTTAGTGGTGGTGCGTAGGTAGAAATTAGTAGAGACGTTGCAATGCAACGTCTCTACACAGCAATGCAACGTCTATACCGTGGTCAATGTGGCGGATTTAATAAAAATTTTCTCAGTATATATCTTTCCATAGATAGAGGCTGTTAACAATACTTCTCTGTTAGCAATCAGTAACATTGGCATCAATAACCTGATAAATAAAAAGCATGGAGATAAAAATGGTGAATAAACGTGGTAACGCTCGTAATTTAATCCCATATCTCCCAAAATGGCGGCATTTACCCACTAAATCCATTCGTGTACCAGAGATATTTGTACAACAGGTGTTGGAATATGCTCGTCAGCTAGATGCACAAAAACCAGACAAGCGTATTGAAATTCGTCAAGATTTTAATGCAGTAGTGGTGATTAGTCCTTGTGACCCAAGAGGAACTTTTCAGATCAAAGCCAGATCGATACAAGGATGGCGTTTTCATCGGGAAAGCCAAAGTTGGTGGTATCCTATGGAAAAGATTGAAGAAGTTGTGGCAGCGTTTCCAGAATGCGTACTAGATGAGAATGTCAAAGACGCGATCGCAATGATTCAAGCTAAAAAAGCACTCCGGTGGCAATTAGAGGATTTAAACTAGGGGCGATCATAAATTAATAAATGCTGCTCTTAAACTACATTTAGGAGTGGATTAATTGCCATTTAGCAGTTGAGTAATAAGTGGTATCTTTATGCAATTAGAAACACAAAAACCCTATTACACACTCGAAGAATATTTAGAACTTTTTAGATATTAAACTTATAAATCATTGGTGCGAGCAGGTGGATCAAAAATGATAATTCAAACTTCTGCGATCGCATCAACTTAGCAGCTTCTTTTTATATCCACACCTGAACCTAGGCAAAGGTTAAAGGGAGAAGGGAAAGGGTTTAAATTCACTCTCTTCCCCTTTAACCGAGAAGTATTGCTTCTTGTGGATAATCAAAGTTATTTTTGATACTCCGCAAATGAGCTAAGAAAATTGTCTGCTCAGTAAGACTACCCTAAAAAAGGTAGTGAAGTCACCCATTCAGGTGAAGGCATATAAAATTTTTAACGGCTATGATGAAGTTAAGTTAAGCAAATATTAATTTATCTACTTGTCTAGTTACTGTCCAAAAGTTTTTTAACTCTAAATTCTTGTACCTGCCCTCCCAAAGAAGGCTACTCAAGCAAAGGAGTATTCAAATTAATATTTATGACTACGCATATAGAAATTCCTGTTATTGGCAAAGTTAAGCATCCACTACGCTGGCTAATTGGGCTAATAGCGGCGGGTTCTTTGGTTGTTGGCACAACTACCGCCTACAACTTTATACGAGGCGCAAGCAAGGAAGATATTGCTCAACTAACATTGCCTGTAGAAGCGAAAAGCGTCACTCTGCGGATTACTGCTAGTGGTAAGGTAGTGCCAGTTCAGAGCGTGAATATTAGTCCGAAAAATCCCGGAGTGTTAGCGCAATTGTATGTGGAACAGGGCGATCGCATTCAACAAGGGCAAATTCTCGCTCGAATGGATAGTGCAAACATTGATGCCCAAATCCGCCAGTATCGTGCAAATTTAACCCAAAGCCAAGCACAATTAGCTGAAGCCGTGGCTGGTAGTCGTCCTCAAGAAATTGCTCAAGCTAAGGCGCGATTAGCCCAAGCCCAAGCTCAGCTAGCCGCAGCTCGTGCGGGAAATCGACCTCAGGAAATTTCTCAAGCTCAAGCTCAAGTGGATTCGGCTCAAGCAAAAGTCAATTACACCAGTGAACAAGTAAAGCGTTATGAATACTTGTATCAACAAGGAGCCGAGAAAAAACAATTATTAGATCAAGCTATTAGCGAAGACAAAAGTGCTAGAGCCGCCTTAGAAGAAGCACGAAAACGATTATCACTAGTGCAAAGTGGTACTCGTCAAGAAGAAATCGACCAACGCCAAGCAGCAGTCACCGAAGCACGAGCAGCCTTAGTACTGTTAGAAGACGGCACTCGTCCTGAAGAAATTGTCCAGCGTCAAGCTGCTGTTGCATCTGCTGAAGCTCAGTTGAAAGGTGTGCAAGTGCAGTTGGAAGATACAATTATTCGCGCTCCTTTTTCTGGGATTGTGACGCAAAAGTACGCTAATGTTGGCTCATTTGTGACACCCACAACATCTGCTTCTACCAGTGCGTCGGCAACCTCTAGTTCAATTGTCGCTGTAGCACGTGGTTTAGAAGTGTTAGCTCAAGTCCCAGAAGCAGATCTAGGCAGAATTAAACAGGGACAGCAAGTGGAAATTGTCGCCGATGCCTATCCCGATCAAGTCTTTAAAGGTAAAGTGCGCCTGATTGCTCCCGAAGCTGTAGTTGAACAAGGTGTGACATCATTTCAGGTGCGGGTTGCCCTTGATACTGGCATAGATAAACTGCGTTCTGGCTTAAATGTCGATTTGACCTTTTTAGGCGATCGCGTCAACAATGCTTTAGTATTGCCAACTGTGACGATTGTTACTGAAAACGGTAAAACTGGTGTACTGATGCCAGATCAAAACAATAAGCCCCAGTTCCGCGAAGTTACAGTTGGGGCACAAATCCAAGACCAAACTCAGATTTTAGATGGGTTGCAAGCAGGCGATCGCGTCTTTATCAACCCGCCCAAAGACTACAAAATCGAAAAGGCGAAAGAACAGAATAATAATTAAATGAACTTCCTAGAAAGCGTCCAAATGGCAGGGAAAACCCTGCTTTCAAATAAGTTGCGTAGCGCCCTCACCATGCTGGGTATTGTCATCGGTAATGCCTCAGTGATTGCCATGATTGGTATTGGCGAAGGAGGGCAAAAGTACGTCTCTCAGCAGTTGGAGTCACTAGGGCCAAACGTGTTATTTGTGATTCCAGGGAATCGCGAAACTCAACGTATTTCTTTGGATTTGCCAAAAACACTAGTTTTAGAAGATGCTGAAGCGATCGCGGCTCAAGTACCAACGGTAGCATCGGTTACTGCGGAATTGAACAGTAGACAGGTGATTACTTACCGTAATAAAAACACTGATGTCAATATCATTGGTACAACTCCCAGCTTCTTGACAGTGCGAGACTTTGAAGTTGCTAGAGGGCGGTTTTTTTCTGACGTAGACATGAAGCGCAGCAATCAAGTTATTGTGTTAGGTGCGAAATTAGCAGAAAGACTTTTTGGTAATAGTAACCCCATCGGGCAGCAGTTACGAGTTAAAAACGCCAGCTTTCAAATCATTGGAGTCCTAACAGCCAAAGGCTCAAACCTCGGTGTTGATTATGACGATGCGGGATTAATGCCTGTTGTCACCGTAGCAAACCGGATTGTCGGGCGAACTTCACCCTATGGATTAGAGTTAACTTACATTGCTGCTTCGGCCAAGAATGCAGAGAGTGTGGATGCAGCAGAGTTTCAGATTACCAATTTACTACGTCTGCGACACAAAATTATCGGAGAAGATGATTTCACCATCAACACTCAAAAGGATGCTTTGCAAACTGTCGGTCAAATCACAGGTGCATTAACAATTATGCTAGCTGCGATCGCCGGAATATCGCTGTTTGTCGGCGGCATTGGCATCATGAATATTATGCTTGTCTCTGTCACCGAACGCACCCAAGAAATCGGATTGCGGAAAGCGATCGGGGCAACTGAGCAAGATATTTTGCTACAGTTCATGATTGAGGCGGTGATTGTTTCAGCAATCGGTGGCGTAGTTGGGACTGCGGTTGGGATCAGCGGTATCATGTTAGTGGCAGCCTTGACTCCTTTAGAAGCGAGTCTTTCTCCTGTGGCGATCGCAATGGCTGTTGGTGTCTCAGGCGGTATTGGTTTATTCTTTGGTGTCGTTCCCGCACGTCGCGCCGCTAAACTCGACCCCATCGTCGCTTTGAGAAGTGCTTAGTGATGGGGATGGCAAAACTTAATCTTCCTGATTAGGTTGAGGTAAAGAGATATTTGCTAAGTAATTCACTAAATCAGTTTGACTGGAGAAATCTAACAGCGCCTCAGCTAACTCTTCTAGTTGAGTAATGGATAATGTGCGAATCTGCTGTTGCATCTCTGGCTCAATTGCATTAAATCGACGTGTTAACTGACGCAGAATCAGTTGTAACGCCTCCTGTTTCTTTCCTCGTTCTTCTCCTTGTTGCAGTCCCTTTTGCAAAATATCTTGGTAAATTACAGATTCTTGCATAATTTCCTCTCTAAACAGTTGTTTAATTAGACTTTTATCAAACCGTAAACCAGCCAAAACTTGTACACAAGCTGATATATTTTGTCGCTCGTCTGTTTCCTCAATCATATCGACATTAGCAGCGACTTGCTCTAGTAAAGCTTGGGGTGAGTTGGTTTGAGCCAATGTCGCTAGTGGTAAGAGTGCAGGGTTAGCTAACAGTGGTGTGGGATCTTCTTCCCATAAACGAATCACTCGATACTCGTGTCTGGTTTTCTTGTCTACATACTGAGTATTCAAAACAATTTCTGAGGAAGTGGCTTGTAAGAAAATCAACACTTGCTCAATATCGCACCAGTATTCTCGTTTTAATCTGGTGTAGTAATCCAGCATCCGAAAGTCAAGCGGGGGTGTGGATTTAGGTGTAGCCTGAAACTCTAAATGCAGAATTTGGTTGGCGATTTGCAGAAATATTACAGAATCAGCGCGAATTGGTTCCAGATTGAGTTCTGTTTTGAGTACTTGGATATCGGAAGTGTCAATTGAGAGTAGCCAGCTAGCAAACTCAGCAGGGTAGTTTTCGGCAAGGTATTTGCAGGTGTTATCGTAACTCAAGGGCGATCGCTTAATCTTCCTGATTAGATTGAGGTAAAGAGATATTTGCTAAGTAATTCACTAAATCAGTTTGACTGGAGAAATCTAGCAATGCCTCAGCTAACTCCTCCAGTTGAGTAATGGATAATGTGCAAATCTGCTGTTGCATCTCTGGCTCAATTGCATTAAATCGACGTGTTAACTGACGCAGAATCAGTTGTAACGCCTCCTGTTTCTTTCCTCGTTCTTCTCCCTTTTGCAGAATATCTTGGTAAATCACAGATTCTTGCATAATTTCCTCTCTAAACAGTTGTTTAATTAGACTTTTATCAAACCGTAAACCAGCCAAAACTTGTACGCAAGCTGATATATTTTGTCGCTCGTCTGTTTCTTCAATCATATCGACAGCAGTAGCGACTTGAGTTAACAAGTTTGCGGGTGAGTCGGTTCTCGCTAATGTCGCCAATGGTAAAAGTGCGGGGTTAGCTAGCAGTGGTGTGGGATCTTCTTCCCATAAACGAATTACTCGATATCTATGTGTGGTGTTGGTGTCTAGATACTGAGTTTGAAAAGCAATTTCTGAGGAGGTAGCTTGAAGAAAAATTAACACCTGCTGGATATCACACCAGTATTCTCGCTTTAATCTGGTGTAGTAATCCAGCATCCGAAAATCAAGTGGGGGTGTGGATTTGGGTGTAGTTTGAAACTCTAAATGCAGAATTTGGTTAGCAATTTGCAGGAACGTCACAGAATCAGCGCGAATTGGTTCCAGGTTGAGTTCTGTTTTCAGTACTTGGATATCTGAGATGTCATTTGAGAGTAGCCAGCTAGCAAACTCAGCAGGGTAGTTTTCGGCAAGGTATTTGCAGGTATTGTCGTAAGCCAAGAGGGATGTGTGATTAGTAGTGTATTATACCACTTTACTAAGAAAGCGCTGCTGACAACGGGCGTAGATGCAGCAACTTTATTTTGTCGTGACCAACATTACAATATTAAGAACAAACATTACAACGTTGGTCATCAACATTACAACATTAAGGATAAATATTACGACATTGGTCATCAACATTACGACATTAAGGACAAACATTACAACGTTGGTCATCAACATTACGACATTAAAGACAAACATTACAAGATTGGTCACTAACATTGCGCTAATCGCCAACAAGCCATAATAAAAAAGGTGTTACATGATACTTGCACCTGATTATGGATTATGAACGAACAGCGCCTACAGGTTTATTGCCAGCTGATCAAAAGCCTGCTAGATTGCCCTAATGGTCAAGAACCGGAAATATTAGCGGCTAATACAGAATTGCTTGATGCTGGTTTTTTGCAGGTTTTGGCAGTAGTAGCAGAGCATTTTGCAGAGCAGGGAGAAGAAAATATTGCAAACTGGTTGAGAAACCTAGCAACACAACTCACTCCAAAAACTACCCCCATCACCCCACAAGATATAGAGGCTTACAAAGCCACAGAATATATTGAACGCAGCAAAAACCGCAATTTAGTAGAACTTATTCTCAACCGTGACAGCAGAACTATTTTCCCTCCAGAAGTTGTCACTCAACTAGAACAACTTGAAAATGAAATAGCTAGTAGTCAATATCAACCCCAAAATGGCAAAGCCGAAAATCCAACAGACTTAGCCCAACATCTTCAACAATTGCGACAGCACCGCCAATAATTACAAGACAGCTATCTACCTGTTGGTTCTAGCTTTAAATTTGAGCAATTACAAAAAACTTTAGAGAAAGGCACTGCAATTATAGAATGGTACATCACTAGAGATAGAATTCTCACTTTTATTATCCAACCTAACGGGCAAGAATTAACATTTTGGCAATCACAACCAGAAGACTTTAATGCCTTAATCGATTGGAGAAATAAATATCTAAGTGACTACTATAACCAGCAAGACCAATCTAAAATTAAATGGCAAAATCAGCTAGAAGAACGGCTGAAAAAGTTAGCAGGAATTCTGCATCTTGAGGAAATATTAGCCCCATTTTACCAAGAATGCGACAGATTAATCCTAATTCCCATCGCTTTTTGCACCTGTTTCCTCTCCATGCTTTACCTGTCAAGGAATCATACTTATTTGACTTATTCCCCAACGGCGTAGGCTATGCACCCAGTTGTCAACTCTTGCAACAAGTGCAACTGCGTCAAAGTCATATTTTTTAAAATGATTTCACCGTTTTCCAAAATTACCATAATGTAGGTATGAGTACAATCTTAGAAATTTACCTATTAGATTGGCTAATTATCAAACCTCCTCTAAAGTAGATTACTAATTTTTTCCTAATTGGTATAATTATGTGTATATTTCCTTGCTCGGAGAAACTATGCAAATAAAAGACATGACGACAGAACATTTACAAAACTTGATCCGTAACACAGTAGATGAAATTCTAGATGAATACTTCGGTGATCCTGATGAGGGAAACAAAGTTAATGAGTCGTTCAAGCAAAGTTTATTAGAAATACGGCAAAAACGGCTAAAAGGAAGACCTACTATTCCAGCATCGGAGGTATATAAAAGGTATGGGATAGAGCATTAAATGAGTTATTCTGTGAGTTTTGAACCAGAATCTATAACTGATTTAGATAATCTGGCTCAAGTGGTGCGCCTACGGATTCTTAATAAGATTGAATGATTAAGTATCAATTTTGAGCAGATAACTCCTCTACCTCTAACGGGAGAATGGTCGGGATTTTATAAGTTAAGAGTAGGAGATTATCGAGTCATCTATGAATTTGAAATAGAGAGTCAGTTAATTATCATTACTAAAGTTGGTCATCGAAGTGAAATTTATTAGGGAGAATGAGCATAATTATTTGTACGGTTATTAGACTCAATTCACGGCATAGTATAAATGTGCGATCGCTCCCTAGAACACACGATCCAAATACTAGGTATAGGCTTCGGCGGTGGTGCGATCGCATCTAGCGTAATCGTTCAACACATCGACAAAATCAACCAACCCCTAACTGCAATATCTCCCAAAAACCCACCCCATCCCTTTTACGCCTCTTTGCTTTTGAGTATTGTTACTACATTGTTGTTTATCGCCTTGGGTTGGTGGTGGATAAATAAAGGACAAGGAAGACAAGAAAGACAAGGAAGAAAGAATTAATAACTAATAACCAAATTTTTATGACAAAAACTCTATCAATTACCGACCCCGATTTTTCTAATCCAGCCCCTAAATCAGTAATCATTCGCCTAGAGAATATTTTCAAGATTTATGGCAGTGGCGAAACCGAAGTTCGAGCGCTAAATGATGTCAATTTAATTATAGAACAGGGGGAATATTGCGCGATTATGGGCCCTTCTGGTTCTGGTAAATCTACAGCCATGAATATCATAGGCTGTCTGGATCGCCCCACCACTGGACATTATTATTTAGACAACATTGATGTGGCACAAATGGCCGATAAATCATTGGCACACATCCGTAACAAAAAACTGGGGTTTGTATTCCAACAATTCCATTTATTGCCCCAACTATCAGCCTTAGAAAATGTTATGCTGCCGATGGTGTATGCTAGTGTGAATCCTGGTGAAAGACGCGATCGCGCAACAGAAGCACTGACACGAGTAGGTTTAGCAAATCGCCTCAACAACAAACCAACTCAACTTTCGGGTGGACAACAGCAAAGAGTAGCGATCGCACGTGCCATTGTCAACCGTCCTGTTGTACTACTAGCTGATGAACCCACTGGCGCACTTGATTCGCGTACAACCCAAGAAGTATTGGATATTTTTAGCGAACTAAACACCAGTGGTATCACAGTTGTCATGGTAACTCACGAACCAGATGTTGCTCGACAAACCCAACGTATTGTTTGGTTTCGTGATGGTGAAGTAGTACACTCGGATTTGACACCAGCCGATTTAAGTCACCTTGCTGTGCATGAGTAGAAGCACAACAATGTTGTGCCTCTACAAAGCGTTTCATGTCTAGTCAAATTTTGGCAAATTCGTATTATAAATGCAGATTTGAACTAATTACAAATTACAAACTTGACGTTTTACCAGTTTGTGACTGCGTCTCAATCGGTTTAACATCGGTGTAGCCCATTTCTCCAGCAATTGTCCGCAACACCGACATTTGTTCTTCAAAATCTAGTGCTTCAATTTGGGAAAGCAAATCGTTAATTGCTTTAGTTGGCTCGTAGTTGTTTGGCATTCCAACTACTGTATCCCCCATAGCCACTGCCCAAGCATACCAAACTAACAGCTGGTTGTTTTCTTTAATCGCACCATAAGCATGGGAATACTCTGTGTCTTTGCGGTTGACTATGTCCCGCATAATGTCTAGTTGCCGCTCATCTGACAATTTCAAATAGTCTCCTAGCAGAATTGGTGCTAATTCTGGTTCAGCAGCAGCGGGAGCAGCAGGAGTAATCGAGTTACCCATTTTTTTATAAACCAAATACAGCCACCCTAGTTTGGCATCAGTATCTAAAGCATTAAAATCATCCACCGCTTTTTGAGTTTCGTTGCTCCGGGCTTGAGAAATGCTTTTGTCGTAACTTGCAGCCATAATTTGTCTCCAAGGTCATTTATTTTAATGGGCCAAACTAAGGCTTACCAGAGTTTGATCATTACCTTCTACTTCCAAGAGAAAGAGTTTTATTAATCAGATATTCAGCTTTTATCTACCTTTTAATAGAGGTAAAAATATCTCCCAAGGGAGCAAGTAATTAACAGATAGCTTTGGTACAATTACTCCAACAATTAAAACATTACTTAAAAATTACCCAAGGTGTTGGTTATGCCTGATGAAGTGAAGCCAAATGTAAATGAAGCCCCTACCCATGACGCACAATTAGCTGCTGATAGTATCGCTAGTGGTGAAGAAAAAGCACCTACTGTTGATTTTGATGCTGATTATGCAGCGGCACAACAATTTAGTGTTAGTGAAATTGACCGCACAAGTGAAGGTTCAGCAGCAGCCGAAGTAGCAACTGCACCAAAACAAACTATCTCTAAAACACAAGAAGTAAAAACTCAAGCACAGCCAACTGGTAAGCCTGAAGATTATGCAGATTTAGCTAAGGAAGTTAGGGGTTCACAGACTGAAGGTGTAACCAACGTTAGCGATGATTTAGTAAAAAAAGCCTTGGAAAAAGGTGAGCGAAAAAATTAAGTTTGGCTATATTTGACACAAAATAAGTTATTTCAAAATTATTTAACCTGCTCCAAATATTGGAGTGGGTTTTCTCTTCGTGGTCTCACTATTACAAGATAAAAATATTTTCAAAATGTTTGTGATCTAGCTGTTACCAGGTAGTTTAAGACATCATCTGATCATAAAATCCTGATGATAAAATACTTTCAAACCTATCCCCTGCTGTAGATTTTTTGTGAGTATTTAACAACTTTTGATTACTTCTAACAGCTCGCTAGGTTGGCGGATTAAGAAATTTGGTTTTTGTTTGGCTAATACTTCAAGTGAATTAAATCCCCAAGTAACTGCAATTACCTGGATATTTGCTTTTTTTGACGCTTCTATATCTCTGGTTTCATCTCCAACATAAATAACTTCTTGAGGCTTGAGTTGCTTTTGCCTTAATACGTTATTAATTATCGTTGTTTTGCCAAAAATTGTGATCCCAGAGTAGATAAAGTCAAATAGGTGATCTAAATTATTAATAGTGAGAAATTGAATAACATTATCTTGAGAATTAGAAGTGATAATTCCCAGCTTATATCCTTCAGTTTGGAGTTCTATTAAAGCTTCTTGAATTCCAGGAATGGGTTTTAATTCTGGGATTTTGTTTTTTAATTCTGCTTTAACCTTTTTAACCAAAAAAGGTATTTTCAACAAAGAAACTCCTGAGTATTTAATAATTTCCCTTGATGTCAGATTTTTGAGGAAACCTAATTGCTCTGGAGTGATTTGTTTATAACCAAAGTCTACGGCTAAACGATTAGCAATACTTACAAGAGCATCTACTGTATCAGCAATCGTGCCATCAAAATCAAAAATAATTACTTTCTGGGTCATTCTTTCGCCTGGATGCATCAAGATTAGCTTGGGCGTTCCGTCTTAACATTTGTGGCTTAATCCGCCGCAAAGCAGATGCCGGAAATCGCTTATCCCACTCCTGATCTGAGATTTGGGCTAATTCTAACAATTGGGGAGCAAGATTCCCAGGATAAGGCTGAAACTCTGCGACATCAGTTGTATGGGCAAAACGCTGATTCCAAGGACAAACATCTTGGCAAATATCGCAACCAGCAACCCAGCCTTGCAAATGAGGTGTAAGTGTCTCTGGCAATTTATCAGCTCGATTTTCAATCGTATGATAAGCAATGCAACGATTGGCATCAACTACAAAAGGCTGAGTAATTGCACCTGTGGGACAAGCCTGAAGGCAACGAGTACAGCTACCGCAGTGTTCACTTGATGAGCGATCGCTCTCTAGTTCCAGATTTGTCAACACTTCACCCAAAAATAGCCAAGAGCCATACTCTCGCGTAATCACATTACCATTTTTGGCAATCCAACCAATTCCGGCTTGTTGTGCCCATACTTTATCCTGCACTGGGCCAGTATCAGCATAATAGCTAGCTCGAACACCTTCACCAAGTGATTTTAGCCAGGTGACTAGCTGCTTGAGTTTTTTGTGCATCACCTTATGATAGTCTCTTCCCCAGCCGTAACGGGAAATTTTGGCGTACTTCTCGCCTTCAGGACGTTGATGAGGTGTGTAGTAATTCAAAGCAACACACACAAGCGATCGCGCTTCTGGCATCACTGAGCGGATATCCTGACGCTTCGGGTTAGTCATCCATTCCATATC
This sequence comes from Nostoc sp. MG11, assembly GCF_014904695.1. Lineage (GTDB taxonomy): Bacteria > Cyanobacteriota > Cyanobacteriia > Cyanobacteriales > Nostocaceae > Komarekiella. The sequence goes on from NZ_JACXXN010000004.1 coordinate 167,711, forward strand.
GGCGTGATAACCCAGTTCTATCCATGCTTGCAACCTCTGTGCTTCTGTGGCATCTGCCCTATCTACAGCAGCAATGCCAACTTTGTGGAATCCCAAATCTTTGGCTTTTTCTTTCACTACAGTGCTGCTTGTTACGGAACAATCACTCATTTTTTTATTTGAATTTTGCCAAATCAGAAGCAAGTAGATTATACATTATACAGTCAATACTTTTGTTTAAAATTTGTTACCTACCATCGATTCAGCCTATCTTTGTAGCGCTTTTGCTCCCACACTTCCATCATGAGGAAGATTTATATATGTATAGTAATCTCTCTCAATAGCAGCTTTCTTTTTGGCTGATTTTGGAATGAAATTAATATTTAGTTAGCATAATCCAGGTAATTCTATGACATCTGCTAAATCTATCCCCTCAACACAGCCGAAAGAAGAATTCCAGATTGAGGGAATTACAGAATCAAACATACTGCGTTATTTTGAAACTTTGAATGCAGGAGAATTTGAGGCAACTGCAACCTTGTTTGCCGAGGATGGTGTGATGCATCCACCATTTGAATCTGATATTGTGGGGCCAGATGCGATCGCTACCTACCTCAAACAAGAAGCCCAAAACGTTAAAGCTCTACCTCACCAAGGAATCGCTGATAATTTGGAAAATGAGCAAATCCAAGTTCAGGTTACAGGCAAAGCACAAACTTCCTGGTGCGGCGTGAATGTACTATGGCTATTTATTCTTAACCAACAACGGCAAATTCTTTATACCAGAATCAAACTCTTAGCCTCTCCCCAAGAGTTACTTTCCATGCGCCCTGAAAAGTAGCAAGAATTTAGGACTTACGTAAACAAACCTAGTTTCTTTAAAAAATTGCCTGTTCAGCTAGATGCCTATGCGCGTAAGTCCTGAAAGAGAAAATATACTTAATTCCTGATAAAAAAAGATAATTTTAATACAGGCTTCATTTAGTCAAGTTTATTTGACTAGTTCTGGTAGAGTGGCTTCTAACTTGAGACAGTTAGCACCATTAACCTTCAACTGGTACTCTACCTTATCCATGAGACGATTCATAATCAGCCAACCATAACCACCCTCTTGTTTTTCTGTAGGGTTTGGCGGGAAGTAGGTGGACATATCAAAGCCGTCGCCGTAGTCCCAAATTTCTATGGCAAGATCCCGGTTTTTCAATTCTAAACGCAGTAAAACTGGCAAATTTGGCTTGTCTTTATGGGCATGACGTACTGCATTTGAATAAGCTTCTACCAAAGCCAGTCGCAAACGACTTGATTGCCGTGACCAATCCACAGACTCCCCTAGCTGGACTTTCAAACATCCTAGCAACCAGTTTTCGACGATGTTGAGAAAATTCAAGTCACTTGGTACATGAAGCTCACTTTTCATTACTTACAAAACCTCCAATGAGAGTATAGTTTGATCATCTTCTTGAACGTGGTTGTCTGCCTGGATGCGAGCTAATAAATGGTTAAGAGAAAGGGGTTTGGCTGCTCCTTGTAAGAGTTGCCAAAGACCGTCTTGATTCAGCATAGAACGGTTAAGTGGCTCAACGCCACCCACGGTTTTTGCTGTTAAACATAAATTACTTGATACCATAGCTTCAGTAATGCCGTCTGTGGTTAACAGTAACGTATCTCCAGGAGTCAGAATCAAGCGGCCAGACTGTGCTTGCCACTTAGGCAAAATCCCCAAAGGAACGCTGCGGACTTTGAGGTAATTAGGTTCGTCCGCTACAGTGGCTTGGCGTGACCACAACATCGGATAGATGTGGCCGGCATTAGTGTAGACGAGTTCTCTAGTGGTAGGGGTATAACAGGCTAATACAAGGGTGATGAAATAATTGTTGCTAATCAAGTCATCGCCTAGGGTGTAGTTAAGATTTTGCATTACTACATTGGGAGCGGCTGGTGCTTCTTGAGATAATTCCCGACGCAACACTGAAATAACACTAGCCATGAATAAAGCCGCTGGGACACCTTTACCAGAAACGTCACCCACAGCTAACCATAAGTCACCTTTGGGATGGACAAATACTTCAAAAAAATCCCCTCCCACTTCGCGAGCAGGGTAACAGCAGGCTTGCACCTTCACATCTTTAATATCAGGTAAACTTTGACGTAGCAAGTTGATTTGGATTTGGCGAGCAACTTCCAACTCAACGCGGATCTGCTCTTGCTTTTCCTGAAGGCGCTGGTAGAGTTTTGCCTGGGACAGGGCTAAAGCTGCTTGTTCTGCAACACCGACAATTAGTTGGATGTCTTCGTCTTCCCAAGGGCGATCGCATCCCCATTGGTGGAGAGCAAGCACAGCTAGCAGATGTTGTTGGTAGCTAAGTGGAACAACTAGGTGGTAACAGGGGTTGCCGTTATATATATTTTGTGTAAGTTGATAATGACGGGTTTCCAGAACTTTTTCAATCAAAAGACTGGTGTCGAAGAAGCTATCAGATACATAAGATTTGGGATCATGATAGAAGAACCGATCTTGTGTCAGGCGATCGCTCTCTACTGGTCTGAGCAAACAACTAGTAGCTTCAAATGTTTGTCCAATGGTTGCCACGGTCTTTTGCAGCATACTGTTGTAGTCCAAAGACTCCCGAATTGCCGTTGTCACTTCATTAAACAAAGATTCTCGCCGCAAGGCCCGACGCAATTCCTGCGTGCGCTTCTTAACTACGCGATATGTATCAGTAGCTTGCTCAACTAATGCTCTAAGCCGTTCTGGATTCCAGGGTTTGGTAATGTACTTAAAAACTTGACCAGAGTTAATCGCGTCTACCAAATCTTCGACATCAGTAAAACCAGTTAATAAAATGCGAATTGTATCGGGAAAACGCTCAACTGTACGACTGAAAAATTCGGTGCCGTTCATTTCTGGCATTCTTTGGTCAGAGATAATCACAGCCATCTCGCCAATTTTGTCCAAGATTTCCAGGGCATCACGAGCATGATTTGCTTTATGTACTTGAAAATCTCGCCTAAAAGTACGGTAGAGTAAATCTAAGTTATCCGGCTCATCGTCTACCACCATGAGCTTAAGTTTTTCTACCTCTGTTTCAGTCATATATGACTTTGTTTTTTAAATACCTGAATGGCGAGATAGTGTAATGTTTATCTCACCTGTTAAGCAATAAACAATCAAAAAGTAATCGTCAAGAGAATCTATCCACTTTGAACATATAACTTGCTCAAAGCTGTTAGTTTCTCTTCTGTTTGCTCAAGCATTGCTATATACCAAAAGTAACCCTATCCCACCAAACCAGAACGCAAAGCACGTACTGCTGCTTGGGTACGGTCATCGGCACATAGTTTATTTAAAATATTGCGGACGTGAGTTTTAACAGTCCCAACAGTGATGTAAAGTCTTTCCGCAATAGTTGCATTACTACAACCTTCAACAATCAACTGTAGCACTTCCAACTCCCTTTCTGTCAGGGTGTATGGCTCAATTCCTTCTAAATTATCCATATAATCAGGGTTAGAAGTAATTGTCTTGCTATCCAAGGAAGCTGATTCTGACTTTTGGGGATTTTGTTGGGCTTGTTGTAACACAATTCGAGCGATCGCTGGATCGATCCAAGCGTTGCCATTGTAAGTTACTCGCACTGCATCCAGCAAATTATCAAACTTGATATCTTTCATACAATAGGAATCTGCTCCCGCAGCAAAAGCTGCCAACACCGCTTCTTTGTTATCCCGCAATGTTAAGATTAATATCTTCGTTGCTAACTCTTCGCCATTAGTAGTAGATTTCACTTCCCGTGTCAGCTCAATGCCATCTTTATCTGGTAAACCAATATCTACAATCGCAATATCCGGTTGTAGTTTTTTTAGCATTTTTAACCCTTCAGTAGCATTGGCGGCTTCCCCTACAACTTCAATCTCGTCCTTTTGCAGTAGTGCTGTCCGAATACCCACACGAGTTAGGTCATGATCTTCAATCAGAGCGATGCGAATTTTACTCATAGCCAACTTCAGCCCGTTACCCTACCTTAACTGTAAAATCGAGTTTACTAGAAAGTCTTAAAAGACGTAGATTAAAGACATTTGTACAAATATATAGAAGTGCTGTTTAAAAAAAGCTAACACGTGGGGGTATTGCCAGTGCCACAGCCATTCATTCCCCTACATGAACATTACACTTCAATCATAAAATCAGGGTTGGTTCACCCAAGGTACAAGCACCCAAGACCAATTAGTACAATGGCTTCTACTGTCGCAGATGTTACTTCCTCAAATAACAAGACAAGCCATACTTAATTATTTGCGGAGCTAATGAATCATGCTGCAACCTTTACATACACCCTCTGAGGGATTGGTCGCATAGGTGCTTCTCTGATGGAGGCTTGCTGTTGATTCACCTCCTTTGCTAATGAGAGTATGCTGGCTTGGATAAGGCAAAGTTATGGTTATGAGAATGTTGCCTATCCATTTAACAAATGCGATCGCAGAGAGTCTCCAGAGGAAAATCGCATTCTCAGACATTTCCCAAAAATCACCACCTAAAGTAAGTGTTATTTCTAGAAAATTAGACAATCCTTCTTTATCAAAAAAACTTTATCTGGTTTTATCCCGGTTTTATCCCTGCCAGTTAAATCACTTAATTGGAGATAAATTATATATCATACACTAAAATAAGGCTCAATTATCTGTTACTAAAATTACAATTTACAATATATAAAAAAATTTGATAAACTAACGTTCGAGAGAATCTGGTGTGATGCTAATCAAAAAGTAGGCTATGTCTAAACCGCCTAAAGCGTTTTCGGTGTTGGGGATACCAGTTCATGTGATGACTAACTATCCAGGCTGGTTGCTAGAATGCCTGCACGCAGGCAGAGGAACTCATGTTGTAACACTCAATGCAGAAATGACCATGCAAGCAGAGCGGAATAAATCCCTAGCTCAGGTCATTCAAAATGCCGAGCTAGTGATTCCAGATGGAGCAGGGGTTGTTTTGTATTTACGGTGGTTATTATGGCAAAAAGTGCAACGTTTTCCAGGGATTGAATTAGCAGAAAAACTGTTACAAGAACTTGGACAACAGACAACAGAGACAAAAGTCTTTTTTTATGGAGGAGCGCCTGGAGTGGCTGCAAGCGCAGCAGAGTTTTGGCAGCAGCAAATTCCAGATTTGAACATAGCAGGTACTCACTCAGGCTACCATTCCTCAGAAGAGGAAGCGCAATTGCGACAAACTCTCACTCAATTGCAGCCACAAGTAATTTTTGTTGGCTTGGGAGTGCCACGCCAAGAGTTGTGGATTGCCAAAAATCGGCATTTGTGCCCCCAAGCAATATGGATTGGTGTTGGTGGCAGTTTCGATATTTGGTCGGGAACCAAAACTCGTGCTCCCGCTTGGCTAGGAAACAACAATTTGGAATGGCTGTATCGGCTTTATCAAGAACCTTGGCGCTGGCGGCGGATGCTAGCTTTGCCAATGTTTGCTGTGAGAGCCTTTATTTATCGCTTGACTGCAAGGGGGGCAATTGGTTAGTGATAATGCTGACAGAGGCACTTCAACAGATCCTTTTGCCAAAAAAGACTCCAGCATCAAGTTACTGGCAATACTGAAGAAATTGAATTCCAAATTGCGCTAATTGGGATAGTAGTACTGAGGTCTTTACAAAAATTTAAATTTTCGTTGTTGGATTTGAGCTTCCCAGGGGAAACGTGGGAATCCTTATTTTGGGGAGAATTGCAAATCTAAGCCCTCAAGCTGTTTGATTGTGGGTATGAGGAATATTTAAAAATGCCAGCATTAACAACTCCAGGAAGGACTGACAAATCTGTTTATCAAGAGGGCAGTGAAACTCAACAATACACTAGTAGCAATACTGCAAAGGTGCAATTGCTCTCTGTAACAAAGACCTATACCAACGGCTGTCACGCCTTGTTAGATGTAAATCTGGAAGTCAAAAAGGGAGAATTTTTATTTATTACAGGGCCGAGTGGTTCTGGTAAATCAACGCTTTTGAAACTGCTGTATGGCCAAGAGTTACCAACGCAGGGACAAGTAATTGTTGATGAATGTAATGTAGTGGGTTTACGAGGCGATCGCTTGTCATCATTGCGACGACGTATTGGTATTGTGTTTCAAGACTACAAACTGATTCTTCAACGCACAGTAGCGGAAAATGTGACTTTTGTGCTGCAAGCTCAAGGGTATACTCGCAAGGAAATTCAACGGCGTTTAGAACCAACTTTGAAACTAGTAGGTTTACTGACTAAAGCTGATTGCTTCCCAGATCAACTGTCTGGAGGAGAGCAACAGCGAGTGAGTATTGCGCGGGCGATCGTCGGAACACCACCGTTGCTGTTGGCGGATGAGCCAACCGGAAATCTTGATCCAGATAATTCCTGGCAAGTAATGCAGATTCTCCAAAAGCTAAATTCTTTTGGAGCCACAGTAATTGTCACCACCCACGATGAACAATTAGTACGGCGTTGCAATCATCCAGTAGTGCAGGTTCGCAATGGACGACTGTCACGAAAATAGTTAAGAGTCAAGGGGTCAAGGGGAGCCACTGCGTTGGACGGGTTTCCCGGCTTAAAGCAAGTGGCGTTCAAGTGTCAAGGGTTAAAAACTGTGGGCTTTGAACTTTGGACTTTGCGTAGCGGAACGGCTGTACTAGATGCTATTCCTTGCAAGCTATCCAGGGCTTGCAAACTCTCAAAAGCTGCCTCTCGAATTACTGTTTCCTTCTCTTGTCTGAGTAGGAGTTGCAAACATTCGACAACACTTTGCTGTGACGAAGCATCAACTTGCTTACGGGCGATAAATTTTGTTAGTTGACGCAGGGCAATCAGACGCTTCAGGGGGTCTGTTTCCGTTAAGTTGATCAACAACTGATCAAGGTGGTTTTCTTCTTGATTTCCATAAAGACTGACGATTTGCCACACTAACAAAAATAAAGTTAACAGCGTCCCCACACCTTGCACAATAGCAACAGCAGCAATCCAAGGACTGTGGGAGTCAACCCAGATTGCGGCTGCCATGTAAGTACTGACAGTAGCCAGTCCACCACTACCGACAGCTAAGGCTAATCGACGATTTGAACCGTTTAAAAACCTACGGATTTCTAGCCAGCGTAATTGCCAGTTCCAGCCCTGCATTGAGTAAATGAATATCATTACCCCAACACCGATTAAAAGCGCCAACAGCAACTTCCAGTTCCACAACAGCATAGCAATGAAGATTAACAGAAACCCAAAAACGCCTCCAGGTTGAGAGAAACGCTTGAAAGTTCGCTGCTTTGTGGCTCCTCTTCCCGTCTTAAACTCTGGAAGCGACCAGTTGGGGATCTGGTTGATCAATTGCCGCCAAGAAGACGAAGCCTGTGTCACAGTGTTTACCTACTTGATTACAAGATTATTTGATGTATAAGCTTTACCAGAAATTAGGAAAGGCTAAAAGATGAAGGGTGTTCAGTGTAGTTCTTGTAGGGTAAGTGTTCCCAAAGTCTAGGCTGAAATCTAATACTTCATACTTTAATATTTTCCTAATACACAGGTATGTCATTGACAATCAATAATACTCTACAAGAATACCTGGACTAAGGCGAGTGAGAGCAGTTTTGTCACGGAGTTGTTAGTTAAAAACAAAAATGAAAATCATCAAGGGTAAATTGACCATCAAAAGCACAAAAGGTAACACTGTAAATGTTGTTCGCTGTTACAGATAGTAAAGTATTGGGGGGTATCGCCGAGTTGTTATTAGCCAAATTAGCTTCTGCTAAGACAGCTTGGGCAAGCAGTTGTTGATCGCGATCATAAGCAGAAAACACTAGCCGTTGCGAACTAGTGACAAAGGCACTAACCCAGTTAACTGGACGTAAGAAACTAGCTTCTAAAAATCCGCTTTTGGGCGCTCCCATTAAGACTGTCAATCCCGAATAGGCCGGAAATGCTGAATTTGATGGCTGTATTGCTAAAGAATTGTGAAAAATAACTCCCCAATGTTCATACTGGCGCTCCACTGCTTCAAAACATTTCAAATCTTCCAAGTTTAAATAAATACAAGTAGGTTCAGCTGCATTAGTGGTCTCAACAGCTTGCTTTACTGGGCCTCGCCAAGCTGAAGTTGTAACTTTGTCTTGCATATTACACTTGTCAAGCGCAAATTTAGCATCTCCAACTGTTGGCACTTTATTAAATTGAAGAGTAGCTTGTTTTACCATGACACCCCGCCTTACCACTATCTAGAGAATCATCAAATTATTAATTACATCAAAAGCTATTCTTTTTACATGGATAACTAGAATTAATAACTGATCAAGATTGGCATTTTGATTATTACTGACGTTCAAAACTAACTGTGAGGTTTCTGATAGATAGAGTACCACAAAAAACTCATGGGCTATTCACTCTTTAGTAATAGCGGCTACCAGCATAGAATCTTGTAACATAGTATTCACAACGTAAATTTATTGTTTGTTATGAAAAAAAACCGCTAAATCTTTACAAGTAATTCAGCAATTTTACATCTACTTAATCTGACGGTGGTAAGAAGTTATAAATCGATAATTTAGCCCATAATAACTAATGAATGGGGAGTTTAAACTCAACAAACAAGTATTTTGAGGTAATACTTGTATCACCTATTGCAAATAATTACCGCAGTAACTAAAATTACTTATGTTTCAGCCACTAGGATTTGAGCAACGCTCCATAAATACCTCACTAGGTAGAATGGTGTATTATACTGCCGCTAATTCACCTTGGCAGGACAATGTAACTGCACAAGATGACCGAGAAACTTTGGTGTTCCTCCACGGTTTTGGTGGTGGGTCTTCTGCTTATGAGTGGTCGAAAGTTTATCCCGCTTTTGCTGCTGAATATCGAATTATTGCACCAGATTTGATTGGTTGGGGTAGATCCGAGCATCCACCACGAAATTACAAGATTGAGGATTATTTAACGACGATTCGAGAGTTTTTCGAGCAGACTTGTACAGGGCCAGTCACAACGATCGCTTCTTCTCTGACCGCAGCGTTTACAATTCGAGTCGCGATCGCTTGTCCTGATTTATTCAAGTCCTTAATTCTCACTACTCCCGCTGGACTGTCTGACTTTGGCGAAGATTACACCCGTAGCTTTTTTGCCCAGGTAGTCAGCGTTCCCGTTGTAGACCGCTTGCTGTACAGCACTGGAATTGCCACTAGCGGAGGTATTCGTAGCTTTTTAGAGCAAAGACAATTCGCCCAGCCTAATCGAATATACGAAGAAATTGTAGAGGCTTATTTACAATCTGCCCAGCAGCCTAATGCTGAGTATGCGGCGCTATCTTTCGTACGCGGCGATTTGTGTTTTGATTTATCTCTTTACATTCAACAGTTGACAACTCCCACCGCCATTATTTGGGGACGGAAGTCGGAATTTACAGGCCCTTCAATTGGTCGCCGCCTTGCTGAAATGAATCCTCAAGTAATTCGATTTTTTCAACAATTAGAAAATGTAGGGTTAACGCCACAGTTAGAATTACCAGCAGTGACAATTGGATTAATTCGCCAATTTTTACCTTTGCTTAATTAGTAATTTTTCAGGAGTCAGTTTCTAGTTGCAACTGACTCCTGCCGAAAATAAGCGATCACACTAAAAAATTGCCTCCTGAAGCGGGAGACAATGAGTAAAATATTATCAACAAAAGTGAGAATGCTATTTGTCTAATCTAACATCAATGACAGTGGCATTAAAGCTGTAGTTGAAGCCTTCCAACTCAAATGGCATACCGATTTTAACTTTACTGTTACCTAGAACTGGGCCGCTTTCAGTAACTTGGGCTTTGCCATCCAAAGTCAAAAGTAAATCTGTACTAAAATTGTTGCTTTTTGGATCTGGTAATTCTTTAACGGAACCATCAGGTTGAAAAACATTTACTGTTCTAGGTAGCTGTTGAATTGATTTAATCTCAATCTGACCATATGGTTGATTGCGGATAATCACATTAGTTTTTCCACCTTTTTTTAATCCGTTGTTGAATAATTGTTCAGGGTCGCGCACGTTCAAACCCCGAACTACTAAGTCTACTTCGATAGGTACTGTCTTTGTACCGACTTGGGCAACAGAACCGGAAGTACCCGGAAAGAAAAAGATGCCAAATATAACTAGCAGAATTACCAGCGCAGCACCTAAATCAAGGAGGTTGATTTTACCGAATAAGCGTCCTTTGGAATCTAATATAGCCATAACAAGTTTTTCCTATAAGCAAAGTAATTGATTGTAGCAGCAAGATTTTTAAGGGTAACGGCAATATTCCCTACTTGGTAATACTCACGACTGGGCGTTGCGGTTATGCGACAGTTTATCACGTCTGTTGAAAGTTCGGAGTGAAGGAAGCTGTCCTTTAAAGGTTGTAAAATAGACCATTCTAAAGTGTACCTAAACCTCAGTCTTTGCAAAACAAAGGCTTCTCATCTCTAAAACAAAAGAAATAAGGGGTTTTCACGATTACTACTCCTTGGAACTCTAATATTTAATGACAAGGCGTTCTCGCTTTACTTGCAAGTGGCGTCCAAGGCTGCGATCGCCTCACCACTACGCATCTTTGGTGTTGTGTTTAAAATGCAACTTAGAATACTCTAAATCCGTCTCATAATTTGTCTCATCGTTTTATATTTTCCCAAGATTATCTTCAGACCAGATTATGATCAACTGGAAAGGCTTTTTTGCAAATTACCGTTTGTGGCGACGTCGCTGGTTATATCCCTTAATTTCAGTGGTAGTCGCTCTCAGTCTATGCTTGAGTACACCCTTACCTGGTAGAGCTATAGACTTATTTCCGCTTCTATTCCAGGGAGTTCAGGTACTTCAGCTTTCTAATATATCCGCACGCCAGGAAGCTGATCTTGGTAAGCAGATTAATCAGGAAATAGTAGGCAGTCTCAGACTTTACCGCAATCCTGAAATTAATCGCTATGTAGAACAAATTGGTAGGCGTTTGGCAGCTAATAGCGATCGCCCCAATCTTTCCTATACTTTCCAGGTAGTTGACGATGACGCTATCAACGCCTTTGCCACGTTGGGTGGTTATGTATATGTTCACACTGGTTTACTGAAAGCCGCAGATAACGAAGCAGAACTGGCAAGTGTCATCGCCCATGAAATTGGTCATATTGGTGGCAAACACCTGGTTAATCAGATGCGACAAAAAGCGATCGCTAGTGGTGTCGCAACAGCTGCGGGATTAAATCGCAACGCCGCTGTGGGTATTGGTGTAGACCTAGCATTAAATCGTCCACGCAGTCGTCAAGATGAGTTCGATGCCGATAAAAGAGGATTAAGAACTTTGACACGCAGTGGTTATGCCCAATCTGCGATGGTTTCCTTTATGCAAAAACTGCTGACAAAGGGTTCGGTTCCAACATTTTTAAGTACGCACCCCGCAACCAGCGATCGCATCGATTCCCTTAAACGTGCCATTAACTCTCAACGCAGCAATGGAAATTATGGCTTGAATAATGCTGCTTATAAAGCAAATATTCGCTCATTAGCGCGATCTTAGTAGCACTGTGCAGATTCAAAATTCAACAGGAGCCAGTGCGTTGGACGGGTTACCCAGCTTGAAGCAACTGGCGTTCAACAGTTACTTTCAATCTTCCTATCCAGCATTATGCACCCTGCTTGTGGCGGCGTTCAGCTTTGATTTTGGCTGGATCAACCGTAATTACTGCTTCTTTTAAAGGCAGGGTGCGGAGATGGTGTTTATAAACGTTAACTTGGTAAACCAGATGATTTGTAACATCCAATCCGGTTAGCCAACCACTCTTAGGATGATAAGCGCCAGTATCTATGTCTAGCCACCCTTGTCCTTGTGCTACTTTACCAGGAGTAACACCTGGTAAAGTAAAGGTAATAGTGTGACCAATGATAATCTGCTTATCCGGGAAGTAAGGCTGTTGAATACTGTGAAAATCGTCTCGTATCCAGCAAAGTTGATCAGCGGTTTGTTCCGCTACCGACTTGGAAGGGTCAACACCAGCATGAGTTAACCAAAAATCACCCAAGTCAAGATATGTAGGCAAAGCCTTAAACCAATCCAAATGTTCGTCAGGGATTGTTGCTTTGTCGTAACTGGCTACGGTCGCTTGCCCTCCACTATACAGCCATGCTTGCATTGTTGGAGAGGAGACGCTTTTGTTAGTCAGAATACTTAATAACATCTGCTCATGATTTCCCAGCAAACATGGGTAGTTATTTTGCTTGACAAAATTTACTACTTGTGAACTTTGAGGGCCACGATCAATTAAGTCTCCCAGAAAATAGATCTGATCATTTGAACTGGGGGCGATCGCCTCCAGCAATGTCATTAGACCCTCATAGTGACCATGTACGTCCCCAATGACAATTCGACGGGGGCTAATTTCGCTCATCGTCTCTCAGTTTGAATCATTTTGGCTAACACTTTTGCTACAGTTTAAGCTGTTTGGTTTCCGCAAATAAGACTAAAAATACTTGACAAATTTTATTTCAATTATTATCCCAGGAATGGAGAAAGTTTTGAATTAATACATAGAAAGTGGGACAAGCGACATGCCCATCCCACAGAAAAACTTTCAAAACATGGAGTTATGACTTAAGCCTTACCGTTGGAGCTATGAGCGCCAGGATTAGCTCAAGTTCCAGTAGTCCAAGAATTGGTGTATTCAATTTGATCTGATGTTAGGGTATCGATGCTAATTCCGATTGCTTGCAACTTCAGCCGAGCAATTTCTTGATCTACCTCAGTGGGAATTGAGTGCAAACCGGGTTCCAGCTTACCCTTGTTCTTCACCAGGAATTCGCAAGCCAAAGCCTGATTGGCAAAGCTCATATCCATTACTGCACTGGGATGTCCTTCCGCAGCAGCAAGGTTAATTAAACGTCCTTCGCCCAGAACGATGACTGATTTGCCATTAGGCAGTTTATATTCTTCAGTAAAGGGACGTACTTGCTTGACTTCCTTAGCTTGAGAAGCTAAATATTTCAGGTCAAGTTCAATGTCAAAGTGACCGGAGTTGCAAACGATCGCACCGTCTTTCATTACCTCGAAATGCTCAGCGCGAATCACGTGCTTGTTGCCGGTGACTGTGATAAATAAATCACCTAAGCGAGCAGCTTCGGCCATTGGCAGAACGCGGAAACCATCCATCACTGCTTCAATTGCTTTGATGGGGTCGATTTCGGTGACAATTACGTTAGCGCCAAGACCCCTGGCCCGGAGTGCAGTACCTTTACCGCACCAGCCATAACCAGCAACGACAATGTTTTTACCAGCCAGCAGAATATTTGTAGCGCGGATAATGCCATCTAGGGTTGATTGCCCAGTACCATAGCGATTATCAAAGAAGTGCTTGGTATCGGCATCGTTGACATTCACTGCGGGGAAGGTGAGAACGCCATCTCGGAACATGGCACGTAGCCGCACAATTCCTGTTGTGGTTTCTTCGGTAGTGCCAATCAAATCGGCAATTTGGTGTTGGCGCTCTTGGATCAATGTGGCAACCACATCACTACCATCATCAATAATGATGTTGGGGCGGTGATCTAGAGCAATTTGGACGTGACGGTTATAAGTTTCGTTATCTTCACCTTTTTGGGCAAAGACGGGAATTTCATGATCAAGGACGAGGCTCGCGGCTACGTCATCTTGAGTTGACAGGGGATTGCTGGCAATTAAAAGTGCGTCTGCACCACCAGCTTTGAGAGCGATTGCTAGATGTGCTGTTTCTGTTGTCACATGGGCGCAAGCCACAAGCCGAAGCCCAGCAAAAGGTTTTTCTTGGGCAAAGCGATCGCGAATTTGTCGTAAGACTGGCATCTCGCGTCCAGCCCATTCAATGCGCTGTCTTCCCAAGGGAGCTAGGGCGAGGTCTTTAACCTCGTGCTTTAATCGGGGAGAAGTTGCGGTCATCAAAAATTACCTCAAAAAAGTAAAAAAAGTTACGTAAGTATCTTACGTACCTTACTGATTGTGCTACCACCAGCTATTTTGCTTGTTATTACCAAGCTGCTAGTCAATAGTCCTCAGCACTAGCTTGACGTTTGATCAGCTTAATGTCAACTTCATCCCTAGGTTTTTTCTTTTTGTTTTATCTTTGGTGAGAGTATTATCAAGGATTGCTCTAGCCATTACTCAAAGCATCTAAGTACAGTAACATCTGTCTAAAGGTAGAAAACAATCAAAAAATACCAAAATTTGATCACATGAAAAGAAATACTTAACTTTAGATAGGTACATGTACTCAAAATGATTGAAGAGGATGGTTATAGAACTTAACAGTAGATTTCACTTAAGGAGGTGTTTAAGTGCGCTTTCAATTTTTGACAACCACAAAGCAGGTTCCATTGCCTAACTTTGTCAAAGATCAGGTTGCCCTTACTCCTCTGGAGAAAGGACAGGCATTTTCAGGACAATTCCTTGGTAAAATCCGCACCATCACCCAGTCTGTACAAGGCTCTAAAAAAGGTGTGCAACCCAAAGGTCATTTGAGTAGAGGACTGATAGTAGCGATCGCTAGTTCAACGGCTATAGCAGTTGGGTTTGTGCCTAAAGCTACAGCCCAGATTCCCTTTTTGCCGCAGCTGCAAACCCCCAGCAGTGTAAGTAATGACTCAAATAACAGAACTGTTTCTGGCTGGGTTTATTTGGATGGCCGCCAGTTGTTTCAAATAGCGGCTTCAAGAACCAATTTTCCTGAGCGTTTGGAAGATATCCAAAAGAAGTTGGAGACAATTAGCCAAAATTACTTTCAGTCACCTGCAAAAACAGTCAAGGTAGAGGTTCGAGAAGCAAACAAATTGCCAGTAATTTTTGTCAACGACCAATATCTGATGACCGTCACTTCCGACGATGCTGGACTGCGACAGTTAGATATATCAACATCAGCAAACCAAATCGCCGAAGCTTTGCGAGAAGACTTGCAACGGGCAAAACAAGAGCGACAAACTCAGTTTCTCATTGACCAAGGTAAAATTGCTGCGGCTACTGGATTGGCGATGATTGTCATGAGTTTAGGGGTGTATGGCTGGCAGCGTCGTTCTTTAAGAAAAGATTTATTACAGCCTAGCCCTTCAACTTCACCAACAGCTAAACCAATTACAACACAACTGAACCATCAGCAACAGCAGCATCTCCAAGAAGCCAAAAAACGATTGTTCCAGCTAACTCAAGCAGGAATTTGGGGTGGTGGAAGTTTCATTATCTTGGGTCTATTTCCCTACACACGAGCCTTTCAAGTAGGAATTCTCAACGCCGCCCAATTTCCTTTAAGATTAGCTGTTGTGGCGCTAGTGACCTATGTAGCTATTCGTTTAAGTTATGCTCTCATTGACCGCTTCGCCTCAACTCTAATCAGTAGTGGTGCTTTTCTGACTCCAGAAAGTTCTGAACGTCTACAACTACGAGTTTCTACATTTTCTGGTGTGACTAAAAGTATTGCTACCGCTATCTGCGTAGGAGTTGGCTTTTTGCTGGCTCTAGTTGCGTTGGGTATAGATATCGTTCCCTTGCTAGCTGGTGCTAGTTTAGTCGGTGTTGCGGTGTCTCTGGCTTCACAAAACTTGATTAAAGATGCAATTAACGGCTTCTTGATTATCCTGGAAGACCAGTACGCTTTAGGAGATGTTATTGCTGTGGGAGATGTGGGAGGCTTAGTAGAAAATCTGAATTTGCGGATGACCCAGCTGCGAGATTCAGAAGGGCGGTTGATCACAATTCCCAATAGTGAAATTAAAATTGTTGCGAATCTTTCTAGCCGTTGGTCAAGAGCCGATTTAACTGTCCCAGTTGCCTATGAGGCTGATGTTGACGAGGCTTTGAAGTTGATTGAACATATAGCCTTGGAGATGGATCGAGATCCGCAATGGCAACGTCAAATTATTGAAACGCCGCAAGTTTTGGGAATAGATCTTTTTGGCGATCGCGGTTTGATGATACGTGTATGGATTAAAACACAGCCACTCAAACAATGGGATGTAGCACGGGAGTATCGCCGTCGCTTAAAAGTCGCCTTTGACCAAGCAGGTATTTCCATCCCTGTACCTCAACAAGCGATTTGGGTGAATGATCCTCATTTGCTCAACTCTCAGGCGAATGGCAAAGCTGATTAAGAATGCGGATTTATTAATCTGTAATTCATAAATCTAGGGTGAGTTACTCTCAGCCGTAACTCACCCTAGGAGATTCAGCTCTATATCCTTCTATTTTCTAGCTCAGATATAGCTCTTTCCACATGCTAATACAAATGTACTATAATAGATATAGCGTTCACAAAGCCTGGTAAAATGCAAAACGGCTTTGTGACAACCTTCTGGAAGATGGATTCACGGGTTAGTCCTATGATCAAGCATTACATTCTCAACCTCAATCCGACTGCTAAGCACGAATGGGATCGTTGTATTTTACGTGATCCGCTAACTGCCAAACGCCCAGAGATTGCCAAATTAATAGCCGAAGCGGTTGATGCTGATACAGGCAGTTATTTGGTGAGTGTAAATATAGAAGTAACGGTGTTAGAGCAAGCTGCGGTTCCTCAAGCCGAACAACTCTCGCTTTCGTTTCCAGAGGTGAGTATGCCGTCGCAATTGCGGGAAGTAGCTTAAGGTACAGTGCAAAATTTAGGTTCAAAAATATTATTTTTTGTTGAAGGGAGAATTAGGAGTCAGGAAAAAGAAAGTATATTCTGACTCCTGACTTCCTTTTATACTGCTACGACTGACGCAATGTCTAAACAGGCATTAAACTGCAAAATTATTGGCGCTATTCATAGCAGTAGCAGATACCTTACTGACGGTCATCAAATTGACAGCACGACTCCGACCATCTGAACCATCTGGATCAAACAAGACGATAGTATCGTTTCCTTGAGTTTCAAAACGCAAGTAGCCCCCGGAAATTGCACTTGCAGAGTTCAGGTTGCCTAGACCGAAACTCCGAAAAAGTTGCCTCAGAACAATCTTATCTGTGCCAGCTTCAAAGTCAGCGATCGTATCTCCTAAATCTCGGATACTTGTATAAACAAACGAGTCTGCACCTTTCCCACCCGTAAGGATATCTCTTCCTTGGTAGCCAGTAATAATATCATTGGCAGCAGTACCCTTGAGAATATTGCGCCTAGGCATGCCATTAATTACATTTACTACCGCCTCAAACGCACCGATGTCTACTCTATCGCCAGAAATACGAGCAAAGCCAGAACCGCGCTGGTCAAAGGGTATTTGTTCAGTGGTATTGCCGTCACTATCTAAATTCGTAGTATCATTAGACACATCTGCGTTTTTGCCCCCATTGATGGCGGAGCTACCTGTGATGAGAGCGTGGGTTTTGACTGGGCCACCATTGTCTCGCAACGTGGTGTCTAAAACCTCTGTGATGGCAACGTTTAGCTGTTCGCTAGTATTAAAGCCGGTGCTGCCATTGAGACTACCGATGAGATTAAAGCCGTTGCTGATGAAGTTACCTACTACATCAGAATCAGAGGTACTTTGCTCATTGCCATAAATAATTTTAACGTTACCAGCAACAATGCTGTTTTTTACTGTGGCAGAGTCAGAGCTAGAGTTGTATATACCACCACCAGCGTTTTCCCCATCGGGGTAATCGGAATTGGAAACGTTGTTGAGCGCGATGGTACTGTTGAGCACTGTCAAAGTACCGTTATTGTAGATACCACGGTTGGAGTTGCTGCTAATGGTGGTATTGCTCACGATCGCAGTACGATCATTGTAGATACCACCACCAGCATTACTGCTGATGGTACTGTTGCTCACTGTCAAAGTACCATTGTTCGAGATGCCGCCGCCAAAAATTGCTGAGTTGTTGTTGACAGTGCTGCTGATCAGAGTCAAAGTGCCATCGTTAAAGATACCACCGCTGCTGCCATCTGCATAATTGTCGCTGACGGTGCTGGTAACTGTTGCGATGCCAGTATTGAACAGGCCACTTGCGACCTCTGACCCATTACCACTGATGGTACTCTTGTTCAGTTTCAAACTGCCAGAGTTGTAGATGCCACCGCCGAACCTGGCAGTGTTATTGCTGATACTACTGTTGTTTACTGTTGCGTCGCCAGAGTTGTAGATGCCGCCACTACCGTCGCCATAGCGATCATAGCCTCCTCCGTTGCCACTAATAGTACTGTTGTTAAGTGTGAGAGTGCCAGTGTTGAAGATACCCCCGCCGCCTGCGAATCCTCCGGAATTATTGTTGCTGATGGTGCTATTCTTCACCGTGAGGTTGCCAGAATTATAGATACCACCGCCTTGGTAATCTACTGAATTGCTACTAATATTGCTGTTATTAAGCGTGAGAGTGCCAGCGTTGAGAATACCACCGCCCCCTGTATCCACAAAAGAATTATAACCATTGGCAATAGTCAGCCCTTCAATATCCACAGTGATACCACTGCTAATTTCAAATACACGGCTAGCATTGTTACCACTGACAGTCAGCCAATTTGCTCTTGTGCCGTCAATAATGAGGTCGTCTGTGATACTCAAACTACTACCAGCAAGGGTGATGACATCAGTGATGTTGTCGGCGAACACGCCGTTAAAGTTGATGATGTTTTTTCCTACCAAGGAATTGGCATCCAGGATTGCCTGCCGCAGAGAACCACTGCCACTGTCATTAGTGTTAGTAACGCTAAATGTTGACATTTTGATGATGTGACTCCTATTTTTTCGCAGAGGTATTTCGCCAAAAACTTGCGCTTGTGGCGGTTCGAGTCTGAAGCATTTTTCTAGCGAGCGCTTAGTACTCAGGAGTGAGTTTTGTCAAACATCATGAATAATTGAGCTACTGGAAACAGTGCTTCATTAAGGTGTATGAAAAATTAGTTACAGCAATTGTTCAGGTAAGCAACCGATAGGGGATGGAGTTTTGCTACCACCCAATTCAAACTTTGAATTCTCAAAGTCCAAGGTAAAGTACTGACTAATTTTACAGATAACTCAAAAGATTTACTTATGCTTAATATAAGCATTCACAAACTATTCTATACACATACTAGCTTGATGTAAAAAATTTTGTAAGAGTTTATTTTTACTTGATATTTTAGCTAATTGGATAAAGCTACTGTAAATTTTTGGTAAATAGCGATCGCCCAACAACTTACTGATTTTGAATCTAGGGAATTAATAGGTTTGTAGTTGCACCTATCCAGAGTCATGGCAGAAGGTTAAGAGTTAGGAGTAAGATTTTTTGGCGTTGCTGATTGAGAATATGAATTTACCTCACGCAGAGAGTAAGAGTTTAGAATACTTGATTTTTAAATTTCATATCCCAGTTTAGCAACACCCAGATCTTTATCAGATTTTAGTGCGATCGCACCGCTCCAAAGCAATTTATCATAACTCTGGTCAGATAAAAAAACACTCCATTGCTTAACCACAACCGCCACCATGACAGTTGTACCAAATGACTCTCGCTTTAAACCCATTAACCTCTTCGAGTATGAAAAACTAGCAAAAGAGCATCTATCTCAGATGACACTTGATTACTACAGTAGCGGCGCTTGGGACG
The DNA here is from genome assembly GCF_014904695.1 of Nostoc sp. MG11. Lineage (GTDB taxonomy): Bacteria > Cyanobacteriota > Cyanobacteriia > Cyanobacteriales > Nostocaceae > Komarekiella. Next base: position 187,221 of record NZ_JACXXN010000004.1, read on the forward strand.
AAATCACGTTGCGCGATAATCGGGCTGCGTTTGAGCGAGTCAAGCTGCGACCTCGGATGTTAGTTGATGTCAGCGATCGCAATCTGAGCACCTCTATTTTAGGACAACCTGTGCAACTACCTCTATTAATTGCACCGATGGCTTTTCAATGTCTGGCTCATGCAGATGGGGAAGTTGCAACAGCAATAGCTGCGGCATCAGCAGGTGTGGGTATGGTGTTAAGTACAATGGCGACAAAGAGTATGGAAGAAGTAGCCACTGTAGGTTACAAACAAAATGCCTTGCAGTGGTTTCAGCTTTACATTCACAAAGATAGAGGCTTGACTCGTGCTTTAGTAGAAAGGGCTTACGCCGCAGGTTATAAAGCACTTTGTCTGACGGTAGATGCTCCTGTGCTTGGACAACGAGAGCGAGATCAGCGTAACGAGTTTGCCTTACCACCAGACTTGCATTTAGCTAATCTCGCAACTATTTCAGGGCTAGATATTTCTCATGAAACAGGGGAATCTGGGTTATTTACCTACTTTGCCCAACAGCTCAACCCAGCGGTAACTTGGCGCGACTTAGAATGGTTGCAGTCCATATCTCCATTACCTTTGGTACTCAAAGGAATTTTACGGGATGATGATGCTGTGCGTGCTGTGGAGTCTGGAGCTAGAGCAATTATTGTTTCTAATCATGGTGGCAGACAACTTGATGGTGCGATCGCCTCTTTAGATGTACTAGCTGAAATAGTAGCAGCAGCGGATGGTAAAGCAGAAGTTCTATTGGATGGAGGTATCCGCCGGGGTACAGACATTATCAAAGCTATAGCACTGGGAGCAAAAGCAGTATTAATCGGGCGACCGATTTTGTGGGGATTGGCGGTAGCAGGACAAGTAGGTGTATCTCACGTGATCTCGCTGCTACAAGATGAGTTAAATGTGGCAATGGCACTGAGTGGTTGTGCCAAACTACAAGATATAGACTCTAGCTTCGTAAAATTTAGTCAATCTCTAAGCTAAGAAGGCAGAAGTAAATACTTATAAAGAGGAAGTAGCGCCCAACCCAGACGACTGCTGTCTTCGCAGCTTTAGCAAGTACTCAAGCGTCAGAACCAGCGTCACGGGAGTGTTTGGCGCAGGTATCGCCCAACTCAAAGTTTGAAAATTCTTGTCAAAAGGGTGATTAAGCAGACTACTATAGTTTTAAGATTAATTGAAAAACTGTTATCCAGCAAAATTTATAGAATAAGAAGCAATTTTTTTTGTAAAATCACCAAATAGGCTATAATAATAAAGTTAAGTATTAAGGGCGGGTGGCGAAACTGGTAGACGCACCACACTCAAAATGTGGCGACTTTGCGGTCATAGGAGTTCGATTCTCCTCCTGCCCACTGTTAAAAACCTTGGTAACAAGGGTTTGTAGTCAAGATGCACTCTCGTATTAGAGACTGTGTAACTAAAGAATACTAGATATCTTATCTTATGTATCATAGATAGTTTTTGCTATCAAGAATTATTTGTTGTGATCGTGCTATACTTTGAGTATGTATAGACAATATATTCCTGTAATATTAGTAATTTAATGTTACCGAAGATGTACACATGTTATTTGAGAGCAACTATTAACTACAAACAGCAACTATCTAAGAGAATGCAAACATTATGCGACTAAAAAGATGGGAATCTCCTCGAAAAGAAGGTAGAAACGATAAAGGTAGAGGCGGTTCTGCAAGAAAACGGCAACTCAAAAAGCAAAGGCAAATGCTACGGCAAAAACTCAAGGAAGGTAATAAACCAGAAAACAATATAAACAATACAAATCGGGGGAAAGATAAGTTTATCTTCCCCCGATTTTTTGGCTTATTTATCATAAGAAAAAAATATTTATGAATTTTATAATATGTGTTTATATCTGTTATAAATTTAACAATATATAAAAAGTACACTATCTATTTTTTTTTAAAGTAATTTAAATTGAACTGCTTAAGCACATACTTACGTATCAAAATCAGCAGATTAGCAGATTGTTTTTCTGAAATTTTACCAAGCAAAGTGATTATTTTTACGTGTAAATATGAATCTACGAAAATATACATCTATAGTAGTTTATGGTAATTGTAATGCTTGCATGAACTAACTGAAAAATAATTATGAAGTAAGTATGAATTTTGTCAATCCGTGTCTGAAATCCCTTGGTTAAACCAGTAAAGTACGATACAGTGACAAATAATTATACTATTACCGGAGAAGCAAAAAATCTACTGCCAAAGTAACTGCATCTCCATGTGTTAACTTCCGACTATGAAACAAGCCGACAAAAGTCAGAAACCATCTAAGCTGACCTTTTTCTATATTCGGAATGGTATGGGTAATCTATAGATTCTTTTCTTGAACACAAGGAGTTATTTATGGTGGGAAGAGTGTTTCTACCTACAAAAAAGGTGCTTGATTTCCCTATTACTGCTTTACGTTTTGACGACCAGATACAAACAATATTGAAGTGGGCGAGTACCCGTGAGAGTAAGACTGTGTGTGTAGCCAATGTACACATGCTCATGGAGGCTCACTATAATCCAGAATTTGCCAGTGTACTACGAAATGCAGACCTAGTTACTCCTGATGGTATGCCTCTCGTGTGGATGATGCGAAAAATGGGAGCGCGTTACCAAGATCGTGTCGCAGGGATGGATATTTTTCTGGCATTGTGCCAGCTAGCTCAAACTCAAAATCTTAGTGTTTTCTTTGTAGGTTCTCAAACGGAAATTCTTTCTAAAATGCGAAAAAGATTAGAGAAGGAATTTCCTCAGCTGAAAATTGCAGCAATGGAACCTCTACCTTTTCGTCCTATGACAGAAATTGAAGACGAAGCTCTGATTAAAAAAATTAATTATAGTGGTGCTAGTGTTGTACTAGTATCCCTAGGATGTCCAAAACAAGAAAATTGGATGGCTCAGCATAAAGGTAAGATTCAGGCTGTAATGCTTGGATTAGGGGGAGTTTTTCCAGTGTACGCAGGAATTCACAAACGGGCACCCCGCATGATTCGAGACTTAGGGCTTGAATGGCTGTATCGATGGATTCAAGAACCACGTCGACTTTGGGGTCGCTATGCAACAACAATTCCACCCTTCATGTGGCTAGCTACTAAGCAACTGTTGTCATCTAGTCGTATTGCAGGAGTCTTTCAAAACAGTAGTGGAGATTGAGATATTTCTATTTTGGTAATTTTAATGTGTAGTGCTTTTACGTATTCCAGGGTTGGTGTAAAATAACACAAATTTTTTCATGCAAAGCTATTACACAAAAAATGACTCTATCTGGACATTCTTCCTTCTGGGGGAGAATAAAACTTCCCCCGCTATTATCACTATCTTTGCACATATTACTTTCGCAAATATAAACTTGAAAACAAGTCTTTCCTGTTGAAAGGTTATATTGCTTTGTTTGATAGTATCAAAATCTTTATTATTAAATTCTCTCAAAGCATCACTAGAAGATGTTATTAATAATTTTTTATAACAGTTTATATGCTTTCAAGTTGAAGAGAAGTGTAGAACTCGCTCTCTATAGAGGTACTGAATGAGCAGTGAGAATGTATTTCTAGGCAGGTGGCAACCTGTTTAGAAATAACCGAAACTTTACGTAATCTTAACAAATTTTTTCTCAGCTTTTTCCACCTCCATCTCACTTAAAGCCTGAAAATATAAATATATGGGTAGTTTTGTTCCAAAATTGATTATGAACGTGGGTATATTTTCTGATAAAAGTTTTTTGAATTGCTGCCAATTTGCCAAAAAGTTATGGCAAGATGATTTGAAAGCCACCATGTAAAATTTCAACAAGATTAGTTACATTCAGCAATATTAACTAAGTAGATTCACATTATTTGTTGGTTCTGTTTAGTAGTTGCACTTGTTTTAATCTTAATTGCCGCGTTCTCTGGGACTACTGTCTCATGTTGGTTTTCCATCTCGTCGTTATTGAGTTGATAGCGACTGAAATCATCTCTAATTTAGCCATATTCATGAAAAATCTCTTTTCCAATGACAAAAACGACAAGTATTTCCGCACAGATCATCTAAAAGCTGATCTTAAAGGCCGTTCTGTTCGTGGCGGCGCGATCACAATGGTTGCCCAAGTTTTGAAGTTTAGCTTGAACTTGGTATCTAATGTGGTATTGGCTCGATTGCTTACGCCACAAGATTATGGCTTGATAGGTATGGTGACTGCGGTTATTGGATTTGTCGGTCTGTTCAAAGATTTGGGGTTGTCAATGGCAACTGTCCAAAAGGAGGAGATTAATCATGAGCAAGTTAGCACCTTATTTTGGGTGAACGTGGCACTTAGCCTGACAGCTGCGCTAATTACTGCTGCAATCGCGCCTGGAATTGCTTGGTTTTATAATGAACCCCGTTTGATTTGGATTACCCTGGCGCTGTCCGTGGGTATTATCTTTGGTGGATTTAGTGTTCAGCACAGCGCCTTGCTCAATCGCCAGATGCAATACAAGGCGCTAGTATTCAATGATGTTCGCGCTATGGTGATTGGCATTCTAGCTGCGCTAGTTGCTGCTTGGTATGGATTGGGCTACTGGGCACTAGTGATTTTGCCACTTGTTTCAGGATTTGCGGGCGTTACAGGACTCTGGATTGCCTGTGCTTGGCGTCCCGGACTGCCTGTTTGGCGATCAGGAATAGGTTCAATGTTGGCTTTTGGAGGACATCTTACCGGCTTCACTACTATTAATTACTTTGCCCGAAATCTTGACAATGTTCTCATCGGAAAATATTGGGGCGCTCAACAGTTAGGTTTATACGCTAAAGCTTATCAATTGCTAGTTCTGCCAATTAACCAGATTAATGCACCAATTACCGCGGTTGCTATCCCTAGTTTAAGTCGATTGCAACAGGATCCAGAACAATTTCGTCACTATTACCTCAAAGCTATTTCAGTAATTGCTTTTCTAACCACGCCAACGATCATCTTTATGATCGTAGCGTCAGAAGATATTATTGGATTTCTTCTCGGTTCTCAATGGCTGGGAGCCAGCAACATCTTTCGATTATTAGCCATATCCGCATTAGTTCAACCACTTTGTAACACTACTGGTTGGCTGTATATATCTAGAGGCAGAAGCGATCGCATGTTCAAATGGGGTTTATTCTCTTCTTCCTGGCTTGTAACATCATTTTTTATTGGTTTACCATATCAAGCATCTGGAGTCGCTTTATCCTACGCCATAGCTATGCTTTTACAAGCATTTCCCTGTATCTACTATGCAACTAGAGGCACATCAATTACAGTGCTTGATGTGTTTGAAGCAGTCAAGCAAACATTTATATCATCGGTAGTAGCAGGTGCAGCAATACTTGGCATCAAGATTTGCATTAGCTCAAGTCTACCCATTTGGGCAACAGTGATTATTTACGCTGCTGTAATGAGCTTAGTATATCTCGGATTAATGTTTTATGTATTTAAGATGAAAAACTTTTATTTGAGCTTTTTGCGTGAGTTTAAAAAATGATATTTAAACTTTCTGTTTATTAGAGAGATTCACTTTACTAAACATTAAACTATTTTTTAATTCTATATATTAGGATATACATCATGAAAATCGCCTTCTTTGTTAATCAATTCCCAACTTTGTCTGAAACTTTTATCTTAAACCAAATAACAGGATTAATTGATCGTGGGCATGAAGTTTATATTTATGCTGATCGTCCAGGCGATATGTCCAAAATACACCCCGAGGTGGATAAATATAATCTTCTGGCTAATACTCACTATATTGGAAAACCTGATAATCGTATTTTGCGGGTAATTAAAATATTTAAATTATTGCCAAACTTTCGGCGAGATCCAATTCTTTTGTTGCATTCAATAAATATTTTAAAGTACAAAAAACTAGCAGCATCATTAACATTGTTCTATACAGTTGCTCAGTTACTAAATAAACCAAGAGTATATGACATTATTCATTGTCATTTTGGAACTAATGGACTCAAGGCAATCCTTCTTAAGGAATTTAATGTTATTAAAGGAAAGCTAATTACCGCATTTCATGGTTATGATGTGTCACAATATGTTAAAAAATATGGAACTAATGTTTATGCAAACTTATTTGCTACAGGAGACCTTTGCTGTCCAATTAGTAAACACATGAAGTTTCAGTTAGCTGAGCTAGGTTGTGATGATAATCATTTAGTCATACATAGAATGGGAATAGACTGTAGTAAATTCTTATTCACTTTACGTCAACAGCCACAAGATGGCATAGTCCGAATAATAACAATAGCCCGCCTAGTTGAAAAAAAAGGAGTAGAGTATGGTATCCGCGCAGTTGCTAATCTTATAAAGTCTGGAATGAAGCTTGAATATAACATTGTTGGTGACGGATTTTTACGAGAAAACTTACAACAATTAATTCAAGATCTGGATTTAATTGATAGTATCAAGCTACTGGGCTGGAAGCAACAACAAGAGGTTGTAAAAATACTTGATAACTCTCATGTTTTACTTGCCCCAAGCGTAACAAGTCAGGAAGGTGATCAAGAAGGCATTCCTATAGTCTTAATAGAAGCAATAGCAATGGGTTTACCCGTAGTTAGCACATATCATAGTGGAATTCCTGAGTTAATTGAAAATGGTAAATCAGGTTTTCTAGTTCCTGAAAGGGATGTGAATGCTTTAACTGAGAAGCTACACTATTTAGTCGAGCATCCAGAGAGTTGGGCAAGTATGGGTTTAGCAGGTCGAGTATTTGTAGAAGAAAACTATGACATTAATAAATTAAATGACAAACTAGTTGAAATTTATAAAAATATATCTCATACAAACACAGAACAAAAAACTGCTTTAACAGCCTCAGCTTTCATCTAAATAATGTATGCAAAATTGAGTTTTAGTTCATAAAAAATGATGAAAACTTTCCTAAACATTTACATGGGCACAAATGTCTTTTAAGAAAAAGTATTATTGTAAAATTTTTTGATTTTTTATGAATTATGGTAATGATTTATGCTGCTGTTTTGAGCTTAATGCATCTCGGATCGATCAAGATTTTATATATTCAGAATTTTGAGGTAAGTTTAAAAATGATATTGAAATCTTATATTGTGTAGATTAATTTTTCCTAGCTATATTTTAGATTATCTTATCATTATCATTATATTGTGGAATATGCGTTATGAAAGTTGCCTTTTTTGTTAATCAATTTCCAACTTTATCTGAAACTTTTATTTTGAATCAGATAACAGGTTTAATTGATCGTGGGCATGAAGTAGACATTTATGCAAACCAACCAGGTGATACTATAAAAATGCATTCCAATGTATTAAATTATAGTCTTTTGGAACGTACGTACTATGTGGGGAAACCTAACAATCGCCTTTGGCGAGGTTTTAAAGCATTTAACTTGCTGTTTATGAATTTTTGGCGTAATCCCATTGTCATGCTGCGTTCACTTAATATTTTTAAATATGGAGAAATATCTGCATCATTAACATTGTTTTATGCTGTTGCTAAATTCTTAGAGAAAAAACCAGTATATGACATTATTCATTGTCATTTTGCTCCTAATGGTGTTAAAGGTTCAATATTACGAGAAATTGGTGTTATTCAAGGAAATATAGTCACAACATTTCATGGTTACGATGTAAATGAAAAATCTCTAATGTACAATAAAGAAATTTACAAGCTAACTTTTAGTATCGGGGATTTATACACTACCAATACAACTTTCACAGGTAACAAGGCTATAAAATTAGGTTGCCCTGTAGATAAGCTTGTAAAGCTTCCTGTTGGTCTCGACCTCTCACAGTATACTTTTCAAAAAAGACAACTTTGTCCTAATGAAGCTATAAAAATTCTTACAGTTGCAAGATTAGTTGAAAAAAAAGGTATTGAATATTCGATTAGGGCAATAGCAAGTGTTTTAAAAGATTACTCTAATCTGGAATATCAAATTGTTGGCGATGGTCCTCTTCGGGAATCACTGGAAAAACTGGTTATCGAACTTAAAGTCATAAATAAAGTTAAATTTTTAGGATGGCAAACACAAGATGAAGTATGCCAGCTTTATGCTGATTCCCACATTTTTATTTTGTCAAGTGTAACTGCGTTCAATGGGGATCAAGAAGGGCAGGGATTAGTTTTACAAGAGGCACAGGCTATGGGATTACCGGTATTGTCCACATTGCATAATGGAATCCCTGATGGTGTGCTTGATGGTAAATCAGGCTTTCTAGTTCCTGAAAAGGATGTGGATGCTTTAGCTGACAAGCTCCGCTATTTAGTCGAGCATCCAGAGAGTTGGGCAAGTATGGGTTTAGCAGGTCGGACATTTGTAGAAGAACATTACGATATTAATAAGCTGAATAACAGACTAGTTGAAATTTATAAAAATATATCTCATACAAATACAGAACAAAAAACTGCTTTAACAGCCTCAGTCTACATCTAAATAGAGCATACATAAATTATTTTTGGAGGTACAAATGATGAAATTTTCAGACAACATGCAAATACAACTCCAAAATCAACCCATTGTTAGTGTTGTTATACCAACCTTTAATCGAGCTAACTTATTACCTAGAGCAATTTCTAGCGTACTTGCACAAACATTCTCAAATTTTGAACTAATTATTGTCGATGACGGTTCTACAGATAATACAGCCGAAGTTGTCAATGAATTTGCAGATCCCAGAATTAGATATATCGCTTTGAGCAAAAATTGCGGTGGAAGCCACGCACGTAACCAAGGCATACAATTAGCACGCGCAGAGTTTGTAGCTTTTTTAGATAGTGATGATGAATGGTTGCCGAAAAAATTAGAATTACAGTTAGCCCGTCTCCAATCTAGTGATGATCCTCATGCCACGGTCGTTTATTGTTTAGGCTATGAATATTATGAATCAGTTCAACGCAAAAAGCTACCAAATTTGATTGCTCACGAAGGGGATGTTTTTAATAATTTATTAAGAGGATGGTTACCTTCTACTACATCCTTATTTCTATCCAAGCGTTCTTCTTTAGTAGATGTCGGCGGTTTTGATGAAAGCTTACCTAGTTTTCAAGATTACGATTTGTGGCTAAGTCTAGCTAAAGCTAATAACCATTTTCTTGCTGTGACTGAACCATTAATTATCAGATATTTTCATGGAAACCAAATTATAAGTAACTTGTCAGCAAATTTAACAGGTTTTCAAATTTTTGAGAATAAATGGGGGACAATCATAAAGCAACGTCTTGGATACAAAGCCTATCGTGAATCCATAGGCTTAAAAATGTCAATCATACAAGTCAATAGAGTAGGGAAGGCAGTTGATGCAGGACAAAGATTTTTAGCTTTACGTTATACACTTAGTCTGTTACAATTTCTGCCAATGTCGGGAACTTACATACTGTCGGGATTAATACTAACGATATTTGGACGAACAATGTTTGGACGCAGGGCACAAGAAAATCTGGCTAAATTGAAAAGTACTTTAACAAAACGAACAAACAAGGATGAAATTCAATCATAAAGATTGTTGTTTATTCTTTAAGATAAGTAAGATTTATAAAAATTTAGGTATTACTGGTATCTCAATTCAAAAGAGTTTTACTAAGCAAGTTTCATTACCTTAAAGATGACCGAAGATGTTTTTTGGTACAAAACATAATGAAATTTTCTCTTGTTCTTGCTACTTTAAATCGCACCGTCGAAGTTCAGTATTTTTTGCAAACTCTTAACACCCAAACTTATCGTAACTTCGAGTTGATTGTCATAGATCAAAACCCTGATGATCGCCTTCTAGAATTCATTCAAATTTATCAAAATAGCTTTTCCATTTTGCACTTGCGTTCTGCAAAAGGACTATCCCTCGCTCGTAATGTAGGATTGCAGCATATTAACGGTGACATAGTGGCCTTCCCAGACGATGATTGCGCTTATCCACAGGATATCCTGGAGCATGTAGCCCACTTCTTTACAAACCATCCTGAATGGAATGGTCTTACAGGACGTTCTGTTGACCAACAAGGTAAAGACTCCGGTAGACATGGAGAGAGTCCAGCAGGACAAATCAACCGTTTTAATGTGTGGCGAAGAGGTATTTCTTACACTATATTTCTCCGCAAATCAGTTGTGATAGAAGTAGGTGTATTTGATGAAAGTTTAGGAGTTGGAGCAAACACACCTTGGGGTTCGGGAGAGGAAACTGATTATTTGTTGCGAGCTATTAATAAAGGTTTGTATTACGACCCGGCCGTAACTGTAACTCACCCGATAAAATTAACACAAACACAACTAATTCAATCTAATATTAGCCAAGATAAAAGCTACTTCAAAACTTATTCCTATGCAATGGGCAGAGGTCGGGTACTACGTAAGCATAAAATTCCGTTGTGGTTCGTTATTTACAACTGGGGTCGTCCATTGGTAGGAGTTGCGTTATCACTACTTCAAGGTCGCTTAGACAGAGTAGAGTCTTACTGGGCAACTTTTCAAGGTAGAGTGCAAGGGTGGTTGGGTTGGGCTTAAGCTTGACCTTAAACTAATACCACCTTTGATTGAATCGTATGAAAAGCTTTTGAAAATTAAGTTCTTGCTAAAATTAAAAACAATTAACGTTGCTGAGTTAGACGATGAAACTATATATATATACAAAGGGTTTTCCACCAGACATCACACTAATTAAGAGTGAGGGAACTAAAAAAGCTATTCATGGTCTTGCCTCTGGACTTGTTAAATGTGGTGTAGAGGTCATAATCCTTTGTGAAGGAAAGAGTGATGACTCATTCAAGATGCCGGAGGGATACAAAATTAAATGTTTTACGAATCCGAATCAAAATCAAACTTTTAAAATTGCCAGTGGTTTAAAACAATTCATTAGTCATAATTTAGATAGCCATAGCCTTATTATTCTAAGCGGTATATTTCAGCCTAGGATTTACGCTATATCCCGTGTTTTGAAAAAATATAGCGTACCCTACATAGTATTCCCACACGATCCCTATAATCCTGCGATTTTTAGTAAAAATTCTTATGTCAAATGGGTCTACTGGTATTTTTTAGAACGACGAGTGTTGAGGCAAGCGAAAGCGGTACAAATTTTAGATATTCGGCATGCTGAATTTCTCCGTGATTTGAAAGTCAATACTCCCGTCATAGCAGCACCTAATGGTTTCTTACCTAATGAGGTGTATCCAGAAGCCTCCTTGACCTGGAACGCAGAAAGCACTCCCAAGTTCTTTTTTATAGGTCGTATAGATACCCATAACAAAGGTCTAGATTTGCTAGTTGATGCGTTTGCTCAAATTGTTGAAACTACTGATGCAAAACTTGTAATTCAGGGTGCTGACAAAGGAGATAAGAAAAATTTAGAGGATAAAGTAGCAAGGCTTTCACTGTCAAATAGAACCTTATTTCTCCCTGCTGATTACTCAACACCTACACCTTTAATTATCAAGAACTACGATGTTTTTTGCGTTCCGTCTCGCTTTGAGGGCTTCAGTCTTGCTGCTCTCGAAGCAATGCTAGCTGGGCGGGTGCTGCTAGTTTCAGAAGTGGCTGGCATAGCGCCCCATGTTCAAGCAAGTGGCTGCGGTGTTGTAGTTGCACCAGAGGTATCAGAAATTAAATCAGGGTTAATAAAGTTACTCGAATGTCGTTCAGATTGGAAAGAAATGGGACTGAGAGGTCGGCATTATGCATTAGAGCATCTTGATTGGAACAATATTGCATCTACCGCTTGGGATCAATATCAACAGCTAGTGAAGTTTTCTGATTGATTTTAGACAATCCTAAAAATATTAATTTTTACCTTTTTCTGCTCTCTAAATATTAATTCTATTGTTCAAAATTCAAAATTCATCATTAAATATAGAGATAATTTGCTTAATTAACAATCTATATTTTTTAGTAATACTCTTAATAAGTTGTGTCTAATTTTATTCACTTAAATTTAAGATTACCATAATTAAATATTTCCTTGTATTATGTGGATTAAGCTAATATGGATTACGTAAAAAATAAATTCAACAATCTTACAATAGCATGGGTTAGTCCTAGCATGAAACTAGGTTTTTACATACAGCCCGTACTCCGCAATCTTGATAAAATAGTTCCCAAAATAGAGATATTTACTTCAGAATGGCCTGGATTCGTGTCTGGGTGTGAGGATGCTTTTAAAGTCAATGTAGTAGGTAAATATAAAGAAATTTCTGTTGGTAAAACAAATGCAGGATACAAACGTATAATCCAACTACTACCTTTAGAAATTATTCCTCATCTTCTGAAGTTTAAACCGCAAGTCATCTTTGTAACTGGTCTTTCTATATGGACTCTTTTAGTTCTCATGTTGAAGCCATTAACAAAGTGGCGAGTCATTATCATATACAGTGGAAGCTCACCTAACATAGACATGAGTGATTCGCCAATTCGTGTCTTCAGTAGACGTTTAATGGCTGAGTACGCTGATGCATTTGTCACCAACTCTCAAGGGGGAAAAGCATATCTTACGAACGCTTTAAAGGTTGACCAGGCTAAAGTTTTCGCTAGACCCTACCAAATTCCAGACAAACAGGCACTTTTACAATCTAGTGCAGTTAACGATTTAGACTTGTCTAATAATCAACATCCTGTTTTTTTGTTTATTGGTCAGACAATTCATCGTAAGGGTCTAACCTTTCTATTAGAAGCTTGTTTACTACTAGAAAATCAAGGTTGTCGTGATTATACTTTGATTGTGATTGGTGATGGTGCACAACGCCAAGAGCTTGAAAGCTGGATTAGGGAGCGTGGTTTGGAAAACAGAATTAAGTTTGAAGGATGGGTTAACTATGGTAGTTTAGGAGAATATTTTCAGAATACAGATATTTTCATATTTCCTACTTTAGAAGACATTTGGGGTATGGTGGTGCTAGAAGCGATGCTGTTTGGTAAACCTATAATGTGTTCTAAGTATGCAGGAGTATCAGAAATGATTTCCCCTGGGGACAATGGCTATATTTTTGATCCATATGATCCTACAGAGATAGCTAAACTTATGCGTTGTTTTATAGATAATCCAAATCTGATTACCTCTATGGGTTATAAGTCACAAGAGTCAATAGCATATCATACTCCGGAAGCAGCAGCAGAGTTTCTAGCCGACGTTCAATCTTTCGCATTGAAGCATTAATTTAATCAATTTAATGAATAAGGCACTTTTTATTGGCTACTTCTAGTTTTGTGGACTTATCAAGTATGAAACCCATTAAAGTTTTGTTCTCTGCCTATGCTTGTGAACCAGGGCAAGGTTCAGAGCCGGGAGTAGGCTGGAATGTTGTTAGAGAAGTGAGCAAGTATTGCCAAGTCTGGGTGCTGACATCAAACTGTCACCGCCAAGGCATTGAAAGTGAACTAGCACGCAACCCAGTGTCTAACCTGCACTTTATTTATCTAGATCCCCTAGGTTGGGTCTTAGATTGGAGTCCTCAGCGAAAAGGAAAACAGCGAGGGGTCTATTTTCATTATTACCTTTGGCAAATTTGGGCGTATTTTATCGGTCGCTCACTCCACAAGCATATTGATTTTGATATTGTACATCATGTGACCTATGTGAGATATTCTAGCCCTAGCTTTGTCTCACTACTTCCAATTCCTTTTGTTTGGGGCCCTGTTGGCGGTGGAGAATCAGTTCCTAAAAGCTTTTGGAAAAACTTTAGTTTTCGTTGCAAGGCTTATGAAGTTTTGCGAAATTTGGCTCGCTGGATAGGTGAGTTTGATCCGTTAGTCCGTCTCACTGCTCAACAAAGTACCTTAGCCAGGGCTACAACTGAAGATACAGCTAAGCGATTGCACCAAATAGGTGCAAAAAATGTTCAAGTTTATTCCCAGTTAGGTTTATCTAAGGATGAAGTAAGCAACCTTGCAGATTATGCAATTCTTGATAATTATCCAATCAGGTTTATTAGCATAGGTAGACTTTTGCACTGGAAAGGATTTAATTTGGGGCTAGCTGCATTCGCCCAAGCAAACTTAGCTGATGCTGAATATTGGATTATAGGAGAAGGAAGTGAGCGTAAACAGTTAGAAATATTGACTGAAGATTTAGATATTACTAAAAGAGTTAAGTTTTGGGGCAATCTTTCTCGTGAACAGACCTGGAATAAGTTAGGGGATTGCCATATTCTAGTTCATCCCAGTTTGCATGAATCTGGGGGATTTGTTTGTTTGGAAGCGATGGCAGCAAAGCGTCCGGTGATTTGCTTGGATTTAGGAGGCCCATCTGTTCAAGTTACAGAGGAAACTGGCTTTAAAATCCCAGCACATACACCTGAACAGGCAGTGCACGATATTGCTAAAGCTATGACCCATTTAAGCAGTGATCCAGAGTTAAGATTGCGTATGGGACAAGCTGGACATCATAGGGTGAAAGAAGCTTTTAGTTGGGAAACTAGAGGACGACAGTTGGCTCAACTCTACGAAGAAATCTTAACCCAAGAGCAATTAGGCGTGAAATTGGTTAAAAAATTATGAGTTTTTATCAAAATATTTTATCTATAACACTATTTGTTTGTGGACTGACTGATTTGCTACGTGTATTCCGCTTAGGCGGAATTACTGCTTTAGGTATACTAACGCTTATTTTAGCTCCAACGACTTGGGTTTTGGTATTCATTCGTTCTAAGATGCCCAAGGTAGTACTAGTAGCATCTTGGTTAGTTTTATTTGTCATATTTGCTTTAATAGATTGGCTGTGGCACTACTCCACATTGATTCTCGTCACTACTATCCAAAACTTGTCGCTATACATAGCATTCGTTGGATTTGTGGTGCTCAGTACAATACAGAGTAACCGAACTTTTGACCTACCCAAGTACATAAGTCAGAGTTTTCCAACAGCAATCAAAATATCAGTAGGGTTGTATGGGCTGAGTCTTCTCATAAATGGTCCCGGCGCAAGCTTGATTATGGGGCCGCGATCATTTGCTTTGTTTGCCATTATAGGAATAGCTTGGTGTCTTGCAGCCTGGCGCTATCGCTTGCCCGGAGGATTATTGTGGGCAAGTTTTACAATTATGGCTATTGCTTTAAGTTTCTCGCGAACAGCACTACTCATAGCGTTAATTCTATTTCCTTTATCTCAAATATCTTTGAAAAGTCTCAAAGGTTGGGTGCGTATGGGTTTAACTGTCGCCCTAATAGCTACTGTTGCATACTTGGCATTCACCTATGTTGAACCCATCCGCTCTCGTTTTACTGCCGTAGGAGATAATGCTACTGTTGGAGGAGTTCAAATTAATACATCTGGACGAAATGTAGCATGGCCAGTTGCGTACGCTTCAGCTATGGAATCACCTTGGATTGGCAAGGGGCCAAGTTCCGTAGGAATCGTTTTAGGAGAACGTGTTGGTCCTGCTTTTATTCACCCACATAACGATTACTTGCGAATTTTTCATGATTACGGTTTGATAGGTTTAACATTCTGGCTTCTAGGATATTCGCAGTTAATAATCAAAACCTGGCAAAACTGGCAATGGGCAGATCAATATGATAGAGCCAATGCCCACGTTCACCTGGCGGCCTTCCTTGCTTTGGTAGCTGTATCTTTAAGTATGATTAGCGACAATGTGATAGTTTATATTTTCTCAATGGCTCCTTTAGGGATATTGGTAGGCGCTTCCCTTGGAAGTGGTAGCTGTCGTAAAAAGATGATTAAATCTACTAGCAAATTGTCGTTAGTATCAGACAGTTTAGAACAAGTAGCTGTTAAATCTTAAAGAGACAGTAAGCCTGAGTAAGATTGCCTCAGATTTCCCATATATACCTTACCTTCTTCAACTATTGGGAGAGTTAACCTTATGAAAGTTTTGCTGTTACATAACCGATACCAACTTGCAGGCGGTGAAGACGGAGTAGTGAAGGCTGAGAAGTTATTGCTGGAAGCAAATGATCATGAGGTGTCTTTACTGGAAGTTAGTAATCAAGACATTACAAACGGTTGGGATAAAGTTGTAACTGCGGTAAGTGCAATTTACTCATATTCAGCGAAAGAACAAGTTAGCAAAGAAATTGCCCAGTTTCGTCCCGACATCGTTCATGTACATAACTTTTTTCCTTTGCTCTCTCCTTCCATATACGATGCTTGTCAGAAGTATGGGCTACCTGTTGTCCAAACTCTTCACAACTACCGACTTGCCTGTCCCAAGGCAATGCCTTTTCGAGATGGTAAAGTTTGTGAGGATTGCATGGGCGAGCTAATACCTTGGCCTAGTATTGTGCATGGCTGCTACCGAAACTCACGCCTACAAAGCTCGGTTGTAACAGCAATGCTTACCTGGCATCGACTACGAAATACTTGGCAGGAACGGGTAGATGCTTATATCGTTTTTACCGAATTTCAAAAAGAAAAAATGGTTCAGTCTGGATTGCCACGAGAAAAAATTTTTGTTAAACCTAATTTTGTTTTTTCTCCTGATTTTCCCGATCAAAGTAATCAACGAGATGATTATCTGTTATTTGTTGGAAGGTTATCAGAAGAAAAAGGAATTTCCATTTTAATTGATGCATACATAGAGCAAAATTTGCGTGTACCGTTGAAGATTGTTGGTGATGGTCCATTACGCCAGGAATTGCAGGCAAAAGTCCATAATTCAGATTACGAGCATGTGATTGAATTTTTGGGTTTTCAAGATAAATCAGTAGTTCTATCACTAATGCAACATGCAAATCTTTTAGTATTTCCCTCTATTTGGTATGAAGGTTTTCCCTTAGCGATCGCAGAAGCATTTGCTTGTGGATTACCTGTATTGGTTCCAAAATTAGGTGGTTTGACAGAAATTGTAGAGTACGGAGTAAATGGCTTGTACTTTGAGGCTGGTAATTCACATGATTTAGCAGAACAAATAAAATGGGTAACTCTTCATCATGAAGTTATACTTACTCTAAGCAAGGGCGCTCTTTGTTCATATAAGACTAAATATTCTTCCGAGGAGAATTATCAGCAATTAATTAAAATTTATCAGCAACTTGTCGATAAAAATCAGCAAAAATCCTTGACAATATCAACTTTTAAATATAGTGTATATTGACTATCAGTATTTTAATAGTGAGGTGAATCATGTTAAAAAAAGCTTTAATACTATTAAAATATAACTTTATAAATTTTACTAAATCTTCACTGATAAAAAAAGTTTCAAACATAAAGACAGAAGTTGAATTTACTTATAATGAAAAACCTAAGATTTCTGCTGTTGTGCAATTTTTTAATAAACGGCAGAATATAAGCAATTTAATAAACGCATTAAGACTTGCTCCCATAGATGAAATTATTGTAATCGATGATGGATCTTCAGATGGTTCATACCAAGACTGGATAGAGCATTTAACCCGACCAAATGACTTCTTGATAAGAAGCAATGATTTATATGAAGTTAGGACTTATTCCAGAGCTATTGATTTAGCTAGAGGTGAGTATATTATCCTCTTGCAAGATGATGATATTCCACCTGCATCTCCCATTTGGGTAGAAGATGCCATAAGTTTATTTGAAACTTTTCCTAAACTTTTAGTTTTGGGAGGAAGATTAGCTTTAGATCTCTTAATGCCTGACAGAATAAATCCAGGTAAAGATTCAGCTTATAAAGAAGAAGGAAATATTGCTGGAACTCCAGGAGTTAATAAGTACAGAATTATCAGAAAACCTGAATTCTTGATTAGTGAAAAAAATCTGCCTTTTATGTTCGCAGAGTATGTTAATCGTGCTCCTATGTTCTTAAGAAAGAAAGAAGCTCTTGATTTAGGAGGTATTAGTCAAGAGTTTGCACCATTTCAATGCGATGATGCAGATATTTGTATCAGAGCATGGCTATCAGGCTATCAAGTTGGATTTTATAATTCGGACTTTGTGCGGGATGTAGGCGTAGGTGGAATGAGGCTATTTAATAAAGAAGCTGTGCCGAAGCAAGCTATCAAAAATTGGCAATTAATTTATTCTAAATATTCTGGTGTTATAGAAAGTAAAAAATTGAATGGTTTAGTTAATGAGTCTAATTCAATTTTTGAAAAACGCCTTGAATAGTTTTAATTATTGTATCTTGTCAAGTCATAGCAAAATCTCGTTCACTCGTTCACTGTTTAAATATCCTTCTATATCCAGGCTGGGAATAGCCTGTTGCTTCTAGCAAGAACTAAAATTGATTGGTAAATACTATACTGGACTCTATCTTGTAGACGTTCTCTAATTCTGATATCAAAAAAAGATTTATCAAAAAGTTTAGGTATCTCCTCAGTTTGAAGGAAAAGTCTTTCAGTTATTTCCCTTGTCAGTAATTTTATCTCTGGTTCAGCCTGTATTCTTCGCAAAATGTCTTCTGGAAGCTTTATTCCTAATAAATCCTTGGATAAGAGACTGCCTAACAATAATCTTCTTCTACAACCTAATATATTGGCTTGTTCGATAACTAATCCCCAATCTATATCTGGTGAAACGCAGATTAGTGTAGCTACATCGCTGATCAATTGCAGTTGTTTCCAGCGATCTCTAGAACCATGTACGCAGAGAAACAAGAGATTATCTTCAGGTGAGAGATTGAGTATTGTTTTGCCTGCCAAAGATACGCTTTTATGACGTTCCCAAAGACATTCATGTTTTAGTGGAAAGGATAGATATCTTTGCAAAAGTTGCCAGTGAAAATCTATATTAATTCCTGTATCCTTATGATGATAATTATTATCCTTACAAAATGGAGATTTTAGCCGTGCGACTTCCTGCTCTCGAGTAAATTTATATGAACTCTCATATCCTTTAGAAACAAGAAGATCCCTAGCTATTAAGGCTTCCTGCTGACGAACTAGTATATCTATGTCGTTGAATTGACGGAGTGCAATATTGCCATAGGCTGAGATAGCTAGGATAGCTCCTTTGATGGGAATCACAGAAATTCCCTGTGATTCAAACAGATTCAAAAGTTTAATTAACTCGCCAGTTAAAGAGAGATTGTGTCTAACATTGGCTTGGAAATAAATTAGTAGTTGAGCTAAAATAGGTTTGGGAACTAGTTCTGGGCAGATGTTATTGAGATTTTGATACAACAGTGGCATAACTTTGTGTAGTAGTGCTGTTGGGATGATATAAGTCCAGTTAAGGTCTTGTTGAACTAAGATTTTGATTCGCTCAATAGTTGCGGGATCTAGTTGAGTACGGGCACAACAAAGAAGCAGCTCAACTTCCGGGTAAATTTTAATGTTTTTGTTTTCAGTATCGGGTGTAGATAAGATTTTCATCACAGCTATATAAGAACAGCAATAGTTTAATGGCTAACCTTGTTATTTTCAGGGTTTGTAGCTGTAGCAATTCAATTGTAAAAACCTATGATCTAAAATCAGCTATCAAAATACTTGACATTACCCTAGGGCTAACTGCTATATTAGCAACAGTGGAATCTTTGGGGCGTAGCCAAGTGGTAAGGCAGCGGGTTTTGGTCCCGCCATTCCTAGGTTCGAATCCTAGCGCCCCAGTACAATCTAGAATCATACTTAATAGACCAAGCTTTTAACATCCAGATCTCTCTACAATTTATTCTGGGTCTAAAGGCTTTTTTTCTGTTTTGTATTATGGTTATTAATCATAACTCTCATTGCATTGCTGCTGTATAAAGAATCTCTATAGGCTTGATTCAAGATATAAAAGGGTCAACAAATTTGTCTTGCGTAATGTTACTGTAATGATAGTGCGTGACTCCCGATTTGCCCGGATTTTGAATATCGCTGTCAGTTGATAGGTGTATTAAGTAGATTTTTGAAACCACTAAACTCTCCTTGAGATTGCTTGAGCTATGTGATGAGTAATTTACTAGCGTGCGGCAAAAGACAAGGTAACTTCATAAGCAATCCAACTTACGTATGCCAAGATGGAATCGAAGCATTCACCTATCTAAGCAATAAAAATAACTTAATTCACAGATGCCATGCTAAAGTCAGACAAATATCCTCACCCATTGTCACAAGCTAACGCTACTCAACTAAATGTTGATGAAGATGAGTTAAATCTGGGTCAAATTGCAACAGTTCTGCGCCGGCGGATATTGTTGATCGCTGGTATCACGGCTGTAGTAGCAACAGCGGCAGTATTAAAGGCAGAAACAGATCCTCCAGTATATCAAGGCTCGTTCGAGATTTTAACCAATCCTGTGACCGGTGAGAGCAAGGCTATAGCCGATGTTCCTCAAACAATAAATTCAAATTCTCAGGGCGATCTCGTAGCATCGGCTGAGTCCGAAAAACAAGTTGCAACAACAATCAAAGTTTTACAAAGTCATCGAGTTCTAGACCCGATCATCGAAAAGCTTCAGCCTCAATATCCAGATCTAACATACTCTGAAATTCTTAATGACTTAACTATTGAATCTAAACAGCCAAATATTTTAGAAGTTGCGTATACTCATCCAGACCAAAAGCAAGTCAGCGATTTTTCTAAATTACTTGCTGATGCCTATCTAAACTATAGTTTAGCGGAGCGTCAGGCAGATGTAGATCAAGCAATTGTCTTTGTTAATAAACAAAGACAACCGCTGGAGCAGACAGTTAAATTCTGGCAAAATAAAATGCGAGACCTGCGACTGGGCAATAACTTGATTGATCCGTTGCAGAAAGGTCAAGAGTTGACTGGTCAGGTTGCTACTTTGCAACAACAGCGAATAGAAACAAGAGTACAGCTAGAACAACTGGCGGCCAGGTATGAAGATTTGCAAAGGGAATTAGCGCAACAGCCAGGCGAGAGGGCTGGTAATTCTGTACTGAGTGAAAATGCTCGCTACCAAAAAATACTGGATCAAATTCAGGGCGCAGACATTACTATTCAACAACAGTCAGCCGTATTGACGGATGATAACCCCAGAATGGTAACTTTAAAGCAAACGAAAGCCTATTTGCTTCCATTGCTTGCTCAAGAAGAAAGTCGGGTGCAAAAAGAGTTGCAAAGCCGCTTAAGAGAGTTGGCAGCCCGCGATAGTTCTCTGGATGAGAAAATAAGGGGACTCAATAGTGAAGTGAGAAGTTTGGCTAATGTTAGCCGAGACTATAGTAACATTGAGCGGGAATTACTAATTGTCACCAATGCCCTGAATCAATTTACAGCCAAACAACAAGCGTTGCAGATCGAAAAAGCGCAAAAGCAGCAACCTTGGCAGTTACTTGATCCTAAATTAGCTAAGGTGAATGAACCTGATCCTGTTTCAAGCGGTGCTAAGAAAAACTTAGCATTAGGTGGTATTTTAGGTTTGCTATTGGGCGTAGGAGTAGCTTTAGCTGTAGATAAGCTCAGCAATATCTTTTACACTTCTAAAGAACTCAAGGATGCTACTAGACTACCACTACTAGGGATAGTTCCTTTAAGAAAAGAACTTGGAGGGGCGACCCAAGAAAGTCCAGCTGGAGTGCAACAAGCAAGTCGTGCCTCCTTTTTTGAAGTTTTTCGCTCTCTCTACACCAATATTCTTCTTTTAGGTTCGGATGTTCCGATTCGCTCTCTAGTGATCAGTTCAGTGGGCCAAGGAGACGGTAAGTCCACGGTTGCAGTACAACTAGCACAGGCAGCAGCAGCCATGGGACAACGAGTATTACTGGTGGATGCGAATCTGCGTGCTCCCAGCCTACATAATCTAGTAGGACTCATGAACATTCAGGGATTAACCGATGTAATTTCACAAGATTTAGATTGGAATAATGTGATTGAGCGATCACCTCAAGAAGAAAATCTGTATGTTATGAGTGCTGGCCCCATTCCACCTGACTCAGTTAGGTTGCTTGCATCTCAAAAGATGCAAGATTTGATGGATAATCTGCACAGTAGTTTTGATTTAGTAATTTATGACACACCGCCTCTGCTAGGGTTTGCCGATGCCTACTTACTGGCTGCTAACACTAATGGGATGGTGCTAGTTGCTGGCTTAGGTAAGCTGAAACGAACTGAGCTACATCAAGCATTGGATGAGGTGCAGATATCTGGCACTCCTATTTTAGGGATAATAGCGAATAAGTCTAAAGACGCTATGCCAGCTTCTTATAACTATTACCAGCAGTATTCTCAGCAGAACAGAAGCTTGGAACGGGTTCGTGAAGATGCAGGTAGTGAGGTTGCTAGTTCCTTGTCAATTTCTTCCTCTTTAAGAAGAAGTAGACGACGCTAAGCTTGGTGATGGGTAATTGGTAAAAAAAATTACAATTACTAATTACCCAACACTAATCAAAAGTTACTTTTCAGGCGATTTGAGAGCTTGATCCAAAACTTGCCGAGCCTGTTCTGCTTTAGCTCGCGCCTCTTGGTAACGCAGATTACCTTGGGCAAAATTTTTCAGAACTTTAAAACCTTCCTTGAGGCGAGCAATTTCCTCTTCAGTTACCGACTTATCGGAGAACAGAACATCAACCGCCTTGCGAATTTCCAATGCTTCATCTCGTGACTCTTGAACTTTCAGCTTGAGCGTAGCCAAATTGCTCAAGACTTGGACAGCTTGTGTAATGGCGTCTTCGCCACTAGCAGAATCAGTAGTTGGTTCCTTCACCTCAATTAATTGTTGAGGGCCAAATCCTTCTTCCAGTTCCGTTGGCAGCTTATCGGCATCCATCAGTTCCATCAGCTGATCCATTGCTTTCTCACGAGCTTTAGCTGAATCTTTGCCAGAAACAGTGAGGATAATTTCTGGACTTTGAGCGAGAGTATACTGAACCATATTTAGGCAGAAAATTTGCTGGTTAACCAAGCCTAGGGAACTAATTTTAACATGAACTGTCGTGTTTCAGATAATATGTTGCACATTGAGAAGCAAGCCAGTATTAGCACGAGAGGTCACTCAAAATAAAACTTTATACTTGAATAAAGGCAGATTAAAATTCAACAGGAGGGGAGAGCAATGACTCTCAATCCCACCATCATGCGAGCAGTGGAACAACTGGGCTATCGTGTCACCGTTGGTGATGTGGCAACCCAGGCAGGATTAAACATTGCTGAGGCGAATCTTGGGTTATTGGCCTTAGCATCTGATACTGGCGGACATTTGCAGGTAGCAGATTCGGGTGATATTGTTTACTTGTTTCCGCAAAATTTCCGTTCGATTTTACGCAATAAATACTTACAGTTGCGATTGCAGGAATGGTGGAAAAAGATTTGGGGTATTCTATTTTACCTAATTCGTATTTCTTTTGGAGTTTTCTTAACTGTTTCTATCGCCCTGATTACTGTTAGTATCATCATCATCATTACTGCTGCCAACTCAGATCGCGACAGTGACAACGGGGGTAGCCATTCTAGTGGTGGTGGCTTTTTCTATTTCCCAAATTTATTTTGGTATTTTAACCCCAATTATGACACCTACCACTACCAGGAACGGCGGGGCGAAAGACATCAACAAAGCAATCTGAATTTCTTTGAAGCAGTCTTTTCGTTTTTGTTTGGCGATGGTAATCCTAACGCCAACTTAGAAGAACGGCGCTGGCAAGAAATTGCTACTGTGATTCGTAATAAGCGTGGCGCAGTAGTCGCAGAACAAATTGCCCCGTATCTAGATGACATTGGCAAAGGATATACAAAAGAATACGAAGACTATATGCTGCCAGTTCTCACGCGATTTAATGGGCAACCGCAGGTAAGTTCCGAGGGGCAGATTATTTATTACTTTCCAGAGTTGCAGGTACAAGCAAGCACAAAACGTCGTCAGTCAGTGCCAGTCTACTTAGAGGAATCGCTGTGGCGTTTTAGTGCAGCAAGCTCAGGACAAATTATGCTGAGTGCTGGCTTGGGTGTACTAAATTTTGTTGGTGCCTTGGTACTGGGAAGTTTGTTAAGAGATGGTACAATAGCTGCCCAATTAGGTGGACTAGTGGCTTTTGTGCAAGGAATTTATTGGTTGTTATTGGCTTACGGATTCGGTTTTTTAGCCATACCTTTATTGCGTTACTTTTGGATTAAGTGGCGCAATAGCAAAATTGCTAACCGTAACCGCGATCGCCTTTCCCGCGCTAGGCTATTAGCAAGTGCGGATGCTTCTTTGCAGCAGAAGATTGCTTACACCCATCAGTTTGCCGCAGAAAAAGTTATTGGCAATGAAGATTTGGTGTACTCTAGCGAAACTGACTTACTCGACCAAGAAGTTGAGCGTTCTGCACAAATTGACGCTGAATGGCAACGGCGTCTAGAACGTGGGAGTGGAGAATAAATAGGGCATGGGGCATGGGACATTAGTTATTTTCCCCCATGCTCCCAAGTCTCCAATCCTTAACTATTTTGCCTGAATTGGTGTTAGAGCAACACCTTGGTAATAATGTCCCAAAATTTGCAGGTGATTGGCTCCTCTGCGAGCCAGATTGTATGCGCCCCACTGACTCATGCCTAAAGCATGACCGAAGCCAAGCCCTTGGAGTACAAAACCACCATCTGCTCCCTTGGTGACGTTAAAGCGAGTACTTTTAAGTCTAAGGGCTGTACGCACTTCTTCACCTTGTAGTACCTTTGCACCTTTATCGCCGACAATTTTCAAAACTTTAACACTACGGAAAGGCGAGTATGTTTCTGGAATCATCTCCTTGATATTGCCCACTTCAGGAAATTTTGCGCTTATTTCAGCAGGCGAGAAGGTTTTTACCCAATTGCACTCGCTGATATTTTGATCGTAGTCCTGAACAGCACGTAGGTAAGGTAAGGGATTTTTCCAAACATCTTCTACGTTTTCGGTGTGTCCGCCAGAACAGGCGTGAAAGACCGAAAGAATAATCTTGTTTTTGTAAGTTAGTACTTGGCCTGCTGTGGCATCAACGGCTGCATAAGTAGCCGGAGATTCACTGATCACGCCCTTGTAAATCTGCCAGCGATCTGGGGTATTGCCTAAGTCGTAAATCGGATTATTGCGCTGTTTTTCTCGCTCGTAAAGGGCATAGGTACGGGCCGCGATCGCTTGAGCTTTTAGAGCTTCTGAGGGCCATCTAGCATCCATTTCACCACCGATAACGCTGTAGAGATATTCTTGGTCATCAACCCAGTTAACAGCGGTTAAGCCTTTCTCTGTAGGGATAACAAGAGTTCTGCCTCGATACCAGCGATCGCCAATGTAAACAAATCCTTTACCTGTTGGCTCAATCCAAAATAAACCCGACTGCCATTTATCCAAAGCAACTCCGCCAGGAACGGCTTGAGCATAATACGCACTCATTGCCGGCAACTGTCCAAGAGTACGACCGGTACTATCTTTGATGATCCCGGTCGTGGAACTGCCGACTTTGACCTGATTGACTCCCCTCTCAATGGCTACGCGCAGAATTACAGATGCTTGAGCTGGTGCAACCAAAGCCATCCACAAGAGAATACTTATCCACCAATGACGTCCTTTAATCTGGGAAAATAAAGAGCCTAAGTAAAGTTGGAATTTCATGCTGATCATCTAATCACATTAGTATCTGATTGGTGCTGTGGACTATAACGTCTACAACTTAAGATGAGACAGTTCTCCAACACAGGAGGTTGCCACCTTTTACTAATTATGCATTTTGGTTTGGCAATGGGGTGGAAATTAGCTAATCGCGTTCATGTAATTCGTGCTTTATACTGAAAACGCTTACTATAAGCGCTAAAGCGCTGATTCGGATAATGTCACGTAGCCCTAGTGTCAGTTGCGGAAGTCCCCACTCAAGTCAACAGATACAATAATGCCTAGACCTTCCGAAAATGGCTCACATCATTAGCGATGATTCCAATTAAATTCAATCTCCTCAAAACTTCTATAGCTTGAGTCAGTTCAGTTCTGGTCACTTTACCCATGCGCTCTACCATCACAATCCCGTTACAAAAGGATGCCACAATACCAGCATCCACCGTGCTTAAAATCGGCGGGGCATCTATCAGTATTAGGTCATAGGTTTGCTCAAGCGACTCAAGCAGTTCTTTCATCCGCTGAGAACTGAGTAGTTTCGCTGTGTCTTCTGGTATGGGCCCAGCAGTCAAGATATCAATGGAGGGGTGAATGGGCTGGATATAATCTTGAATATCGTTAATTGTTTCATCAACTAATAACAGAGATAGTCCCCAGTCATTAGAGAGTTCCAGCTTTTTGTGGAGGCTAGGATATCGCAGGTTTGCATCAATCACTAGTACCCGTTGATGCATGTGGGCAGCACTAGCGCCAAGCCCCAGAGTCAAGGTTGTCTTTCCGGCTCCTGGAAGTGCAGAAGTCAACATCAAGGACTTAAAGGGGAAAGGATACTTTAATATCTGAATATTTTGATAGATCATATCCAAAGTTTCGTGGATAGGCAACCTAGGGCTGGTTTCTACCAAAGAGAGATCTGAGCGCTGCCCAATCAAAGCCATTGGGAACCTTTTTTTCACACCACCCTGTGGTAGTTTTGGTACTGAACCCAATACTCGGAGGTTTGTCACCTTCTGTAAATCTTGTGCAGAATAGATGGCATCATTAAGTTTTTCCCAAATTAGGGCTGCTGCAATACCTAAGAGCGGCCCAATTATCACTCCCCCAAGTAACAGTAATAATCTGTTTCTCCTCACATAGGTTCCCAAACCAGGTGCTTCCAGCACTTGCCAATCGAATCCTCCCTGAGCAATTTTCAGTCCCAAGAACTGTTGTGCTTGGAGTAGTTGCTCAAGAGTTTTGCGATTAGTCTCTACCTTTGGCAGCAGACGATTGTATTCTGCGATCAGGCTTGGGTATTTGTTGAGTTCAGAGCGGAGTCGCTGTTCTGAATCCGTTAGACTCTTCTCATTGGCAACTAATCCTAAAGCAGCCGTTTGCACCAGAATTAACTCGTCCACGAGTTGGGGGTCAACTCCTACCATCTGACCCTGTGTCAAAAGAGGTTCTCTCTTACTACTAGTAGCACCAGCTTTGTCTCCTAGCGATCGCCCCACCTCTTGCCGTAATAATGCCAGTTGACTTTGGCGTTGCTGCTTGAGTTTTTCTACTGTTGGATAATCATCTGTATAACGCAGTCTCTCTTTAGCTAGAGCCAGTTCAGTCTGTTGAATTTCATTCAACAAAGTTTGGTAGCGGCTTGACTGACTTAAACTAGAAGTAATTATTGGATTCTGAGATGAAGACGCCATTTTTTGCTCTAGATTATCCTGGCGAGCTTGTACGTCTTGAAGCTGTGCGCGAGTAGTTTGTAGCTGTTTTTGAACGTCGGCGAGAGATTCTAGAAGGATTTTACTTTGGACTTCTGGATCGAGTAAATTATTTTTCCTGCGAAACTGTTCTAAGTTTTTCTCCGCTTGGCTCACCTCTTTTTTAATCTCAGGTAGGCGAGTATTGACAAAGGCTAACCCTTTATTTAAACGCTGCTTTTGTTGCTCTATATCATAGTCTTGATAAACTTTCTGTAAGGCTTGAAGGACTTTTTGGGTTTTAACTGGATTCTCGTCCCGAAAGGAAACCTCAAATACTTGACTAAGAATTTTATTATTTCCTGTTCCCCCTTCTATTTGGGTCACTTCCAAAGGTGCTTTTTTCCTCTTTTCTTTTTGTCCCTTGATATCTTCTAAAGTAATATCTGGATAATCAGCACGAAGCAAATTTACAGCTTTCTGTATCAGATTTGAACTCAGCATTATTTTCAGCTGAGCTGTGTAATCTACAACTGGAAGATTAAGGTCAGTAACCTTGCTGGCTGCACCTTCTTGGACATTACTTGACCGTACGCCATCATATAAGTTGGAATTCACCAATATCTGCATGTAGCTCTGATATGTCGGTTTGGTAGTTACAGTCAACAAAGCTGCAACCGACATAACTACACCAGAAACACCCAAGATCAAAAAGCGTCGCCGAAGCAGAATAGTAGATAGTTGTCTGATGTCAACCGTGCTTTGTGCAGAGCTAGTAACCAGTTGCCCTTGATTCAGATCGGTGTTAACCACTATTAAACTCCTCTAATATTGAAATGCTATATTTTGGAAGATTGTGAGAAAAATTTTTTGAGACTAACTTTTTTATACCTATGAATGCAATAGCATGATTAATGATTCCTAGATAAAGACTAAACCATTATGCTTTCAGCAATGACAGAACTTCTTGGCATAATATTAAGCCAATTAATCCTTTTATGCTGATCAATTCATGCATGTAGATTCCCAATCAGTATGTGAATCATAAATTTTCCAAGAATATTTATATAACAAAAAAATCTTGATTAAAAATTAATCATTTCTCACATTGATTTTTATAAAACCTGTTATCATCCACAACATTGCAACATTTCAAGTTTCCGTTTCTGTAATTTGGGATATAAATCATACAGTGCAGTTAGTAATATTTATGGCTTTGGAAATCCTCCCAACTTGCTTTTCCAATAGACACATAGTTCCTCCTTTTTCAGGAAGTTTAAAGAACCTCAAGCTTTATACTGAATTATATTGAGATATAGAGAACACATTTAAAAAAATATTTAGCCCAGACAATTTGAATTTTGATACATCAAGTTAACTGATGGTTTACAGTTAATAACTTGATTACACTAAACTGCTGTATATTTGCTGGATGCTATCAATTTTATTACTAACCTTGAAAGAAAGTACGGTTAATTTTAGATTTTAGATTAGGTGAGAGCAGTTTAATCAAAAATCTCAAATTTAAACGCTTACCTTGGTGAACTCTACTTCCCGCCGCCTGGGTACTTCATGAATTAGAAAATCATAAGCCATATCAGTATTAGGAAAAATAGCACGAGCTTCCCGAAGTAAATCTTTTAATTCCAAGGTATTTCCGGGAGCATAGCGGGGACTAAAATGACTCATAATTAGCCGATGCGCTCTAGCAGCTAAAGCTGTTTGCGCTGCCATTGTGCTTGTGGAATGCAACCGCTGAAAAGCCATATCTGCATCTTGATGGGCAAATGTCGCTTCATGAATTAATACATCTGCATCCTTTGCTAATTCCACTGCTCCCTCACAATAAATTGTGTCTGTACAATAGGCAATCTTGCGTCCAATTTCTGTGGGGCCACACAATTGAGTGCCATCAATTACTCGTCCATCGTTAAGTGTCACCGTTTCACCGCGTTTGAGTTGACCATAAATGCGACCAGGAGGAATTTGCAAAGCTTTGGCTTTTTCTACATCAAAGCGTCCTGCTCGGTCTTTTTCGGCTACGCGGTAGCCGAAAGCTGTAATCCGGTGGTTTAGAAGACCGCAGCTAATGGTAAACTCATCGTCTTCATAAATTACTCCTGGACGGATGGCGTGAACTTTGATGGGGTAGGAAAAATGTGTGTGGGAGTAACGTGAGGCCGCTTGGATATATTCATTTAATCCAGATGGGCCGTATATATCTATTCGTTCCACATTGCCAGCTAAGCCGCAAGTGGCAAGAAGTCCCATTAAGCCAAAGATGTGGTCGCCGTGCATGTGGGTAACAAAAATTCGGGAGAGCTGACTGATTTTCAGTTCACTCCGCAAAATCTGATGCTGAGTACCTTCGCCACAGTCAAATAACCACAACTCTGCCCGTTGGGGTAATCTGAGGGCAACGCTGGAAACATTGCGCGATCGCGTAGGTACACCGGAACTCGTCCCTAGAAATGTTATCTGCACAGCGTTCTTTAGTCTTCCTATTGCTCAAGTTGACGCTCTACTCTCTATAGTGACACGGTTGATAGGCAAAATTATTCTGCGAATAGATCACCTTTAAGGGCCCAACTGTTCGCAGTCAAATAATCCAGTTTGAATTAAGTAGGTGGGTGCAAAAATATCTAATTATATAAAATGACGTTAAATAATTTAGTCTGTAGTATAATTTCCTTCCTGAACTATAGCCTCTATTCCATTTCAATCTTATTCATTATTTAAATAGGTTAAACTCTTATTCACAAGTTAGGAGTACTCTTAAAAAAGCTCTCTATGCATATAATCTGGCAGATAAGAGACAAAAATTTACTTATTTTTACATGATCACTTTTTTTGCCTCCGTTTACTTAATAAAAATATTTTTACTAGTAAAGTAGATTTTTTATGACATTTTATTAGTATTGAATTTCTCTAAAATTTCAGTTTATAAAAACTTTGCAATTTAATGTTAACTCTTTACAGAGGTTTCACTCTTTTACCAGAGAAAACATAGTATTTTTACTTAAGTGGAAATACTGGATCTTAATTATTTTTTTCAGAATTTAGTTTCACCAAAATCCCCACTAAAACTTTTTTATGCACAGCAGACGCCACAAAAGAGGTGTTGGTGGCTTATTAAAATGGCTATTTCTGTGCAGTCTTACCTTTTGCCTATGCTTGAGTCATGTTTCTTTAACAACTTGGCAAGCAAAATTTGAGGAAGTAATAACTGCACAAGTAAGGAATCTGAGCAGTAGTTTTCGAGAAATCCGATGGTCAGAAACCAACCATCAGCACTTTGGGAGCCTAACCGATGCCATCCATCGCCAAAAATCGGGATTTTACTTATCTACGGGGGTCTATAACCAGCTACTATCCTTGGATCTACTACAGGATCTAACCCAAATAGAAGTTCCGTTTACTGATGCCAGTCAATATGTTGATCAAGGTATTAAAAGCTATGCAGCGGGAGAGTTTCAAGATGCGATTAAACAATGGCAAATAGCTCTGGCTTTCTATCAAAAAAGTCAGAGTCCTTTGCCTGTAGGGATTATCAATAACCTAGCGAAGGCGTATCAGCATATTGGTGAAAGTGAGTTGGCGATCGCTTATTGGGAGCAGGCGATCGCTTACTATCGTCAAATCAAAGATATGCCACAGGTGGGACTAAGCCTTACACAAGAGGCTCAGGCATACAATAGCTTAAGGCAAACTGCCAAGGCGATCGCTCTTGCTAATAGTGCTTTAGAGATTACCCATACTAATAAAGATATTCCCTTGCAAGCGGCGGCTTTGGGGAGTCGTGGAGAGGCTTATCGACTTGAAGGTAATTACAAACGAGCAATTAGAGATTTAGAAAATAGCTTAAAAATTGCCCAGAAAATTAATAATGCATATTATTATTATTCTGCCCTGAAGAGTTTAGAAAATGTTTACATTAACTTAGCTCAAGTGAATTATCACCACCCTGACTCTACTATTCAAGCAGACGATAAGAACATTTCTGAGCAGTTTAGAAAACAAGCTTGGGAATATCTGCAAAAGGGTCTGAAGATTGCCCGCGATCGCGGCGATCAACTAGGTGAAATGCGCTTACTTCTCAATTCAATTTTGCTCTATCAGCGTCAGACATCAAATTTAGCTTCAAAAGCAGTACAACAAGCTTTAGTGCTGCTGGAACAACTACCAGATTCACAAGATAAAGTCTATGCAGCCATAGACTTAGCTAATCTTGTCCAATTTCCGCCTGTTGATGCAATTTCGTATTTAGTCGCATGTCCGCAGTCTCAAAGAAACTCGAAAGTTTTAGATTTACTTGTGCAAGCAGTTTCAACCGCTCAACGTTTGAAAAACTTTTCCGTCTTATCGTTTGCTATAGGAAATCTTGGCCATTTCTATGAGTGTCGGCAAGATTATCAGCAAGCTCTCAAATTAACTATACAAGCTCAAAGGACTGCTAAACAAGGTTTAAATACATTAGAAGCTCAAAATAGGCTATTTTTATGGGATTGGCAAACTGGGCGTATTTTGAAAGTACAAAATAAGGTATTTGATGCCTTTAAAGCTTATACACAAACCTTTGAAAGTTTAAAAAATACTCGCAGTAATATTTGGAATGTTCATCCATATTTACAAGTAGAATTTCGAGATATTTTTGAACCGCTATACCGTCAGTTTATTGATATAAAGCTCAGTTTAGAAGATGACAAAATTGCCAATACAAAAGAAATTAGTAGTATTGATAATCTTAACTCTGTAATCGCTACTGTTGATAATTTACAACTAGTAGAAACACAAAATTATTGTGTGAGTGATTGTACAACAGTGGTTATTGATCAACAGGCTGATGTAATAAGACTTAGGGAAAATACGGCTATTTTTCATTCCATTATTCTAGAAAAACACACTGCAATTATAGTTAGTTTTCCTAACGGTTATAAAAAGTTTAAATGGATAAACGTTGACAGCGAAACTCTTAGAGAAGAAGTCAATAAATTTCGGATTGGACTTGAGAATTATGGTGATATAACTTACAATCCCAAGCGGGCACAGAAGTTGTACGACTGGATAGTTCGTCCTTTTGCGAAGGATTTAGAGTCATTACAGATCAAAACTCTAGTTTTCATTCAAGATGGAGTTCTTCGCAGTGTACCAATGGCGGCGCTACATGATGGTGAAAAATTCTTGGTTGAGAAGTATGCTGTTGCTACCACTCTCAGCCTGACTCTAACAAATCCTCAAACAGTGCATACCAAAAACCTGCGGGCGTTAGCTGTTGGTTTAACCAAAGATGCAATAGTTAGTGGTCGTAGATATGAGGCTTTGAGCAACGTAGCCTCAGAAATTCGTCAAGTCAAGGAGCAAATTCCGGGTAGCAAGCATTTATTGGATGAGAATTTTACAAGCGATCGCTTACAAGCCGAACTCCACAAAACTTTTTATCACATTATTCACATTGCTACTCATGGTGAGTTTGGTAACTTTCCCGAAGATACTTTTCTCGTTACAGGTGATAACGATAAGCTCACTATCTCTGAGCTATATAGGATCATTCGTAGCTTAGCCCACGGTTCTAAAACAATAGATTTACTCACGCTTACTGCTTGTGATACTGCTATTGGTAATGATCGTGCTGCTCTTGGGCTGGCTGGAGTTGCTGTACAGGCTGGTGTGAGAACAGCCCTAGCTTCGCTTTGGTCAATTAACGATGCTTCCACTGTTGAATTAGTGACTAAATTTTACGAGGCTTGGCGTCATCCTGGAGTGAGTAAAGCGCAGGCTCTACGTAAAGCTCAGCAAGCACTGATTTCTAATGGTAAAACTTCTGCCCATCCTGCCTACTGGGCTGCCTTTATTCTCATAGGTAATTGGCTGTAGGCAATTCGCTGATTTCAAATAGTTGCTGCTCTTTTAGCCAATAGTCAGGAAACAATTACGAGATTACTGTTCTTCTAGCCGATGTCAGGGAAAAAGTTTACAAGGGTTGCTGCAAAAGCTGCTGCCATCAATTGCTGATAGCGTTGCTCATGGCGATGCTGTTTAAATGCCTACGTCGTGTTTTCTCTATCTTGGCAAGATTTGTTAACAAACTGGCAACAGTCCTTCTCGTTTGTCCGCCAGGTGTGGGTAGTACTTCGTTGATGGCATCGTACCATATACCAGCTTCAGCATAGAGATTGGCTCTAAGGGAAGGTTCGTGGGTTACAGAAAGGGCATTTGAAAGAGTCTGGGGAACACGTACAACCTCTATTTCTGCCCTAGCAACTGGATTACGGGAAGGACGGTTATTATTACATAAAGTTTGCAATTGCCAAAGATATCTTTTACCTACACTTAAACCAGGCAACTCTTGTGGTAAGGAGCGCTTCATCATTCCTTGTGAACTCTGGAATTGGTACGTATAAATATTTAGCTTTTTTGGTTTGAGATTGGTGTCAAATTCGTAGAGACTAAATTGTATCGGCACAGCTTGGTTATCAGGTATAAACCAAGCAAAAGTTGGATGAAGCGAAGTGGTTCGTCCAACATGGGTTGTGGGGGCCAGTAATGTGAGCGATCGCCCACTGGTTGCTTTGCACCGTCCTCTCACACCTGATGAGTCCGAATATCCACTTGGAGGTTTTTGATCTGACGGTGGTTGATATCCAGCTAGTACGATCTGAGTTGTGCCTAGGGTCGTACTTAAAATACAACTTGTTAAAACCTTGAGATTCAAAAGTTTGTGCAAAGTCCACTTTTTGTAAGTCATAATTGGGTGCATTTCACTTTTGTAGATATAAATTGAACTACAAACTGAAGTTGCTACTTTTCGGACTTTTTCGGAGATATTTTTGTGAAACTGAAATGCTTCTATATTCATTTTCCCTCCTTTATCATTACACTGAAAAAATGATTGTAAAATTTTATAAATTAAGTTTGCTATTAATCGAGATTTATTTGCAAGCTTGAAAACATTAATTAGACATTTTGTCATATACTATTATCAAACCACACTTTATTTAATGTACTTATAATATTTATTAATGGGATAAGAGATAGTCTAAAACTTTGTTAAATAAAATTTAAATATATCTTAATTACTTGCCAATCAACAGCTTAGCAGCAGTCAAAAAGCTATTTATTAACATGTTATTCAACACTCAAAATCTCTTTTATTTCAAACATAAAATACCCAATTTAATAGAGAGTTAAAGGTGGCATAGATGTTGTAAAAGCTGTAAATACTTTTGTCCAGATGGCAATAGCACAGCATAAAGCCTTCTCTACGAGAGGCTGCGCCAACGGCATAGCTTCGCTTAGCGCGAGTCTAAGATCATTAGGGCTTGTCGTTAAAAATCGCTATGAAAAAAGTGAGCAAATACATTAATCAATAAGGGTGTTATTTTTTGGATGTCACTGAGTCTATAAGCTGTTAATATTAGGGATCAAAAAGTTTTGTCACCTCTGCATAAAATTTCCGTTATCTATATTCTCTATTTGTCAGTGATTTGTGTCACCTTTATTTTGATAATCCCTCTGATTTGTATTAAAAAATGGATTCATAAGTTTTATTAGAAATAAAAATTAAGAAATTGGCAAACTCAGTAATAGTTAAGAAGACAATTGTAAATTAACTTTGCGGCATAACATGACTTTTTGCTTTGATTTATCTACCCTCGGTAAAAAATAGTAGAATGCACTGTTTTAGAAACTAAAGAGACGTTGCATTGCAACGTCTCTACAATGGTCTACCTGTCGCATTATTTTTTTAAATTGGTATAACACCTGCCCTTCCGTGCATAACTGGGTAGAAAAGAGAATATAATCGTCCCGAACATTATTTCGTAACATTGAGATGCGCGTGAGGTTTTACGCCCGTCAATAAAAAAGCCTCCCACACAGGGAGGCTAAAAAAAGTTAGCGGAGACAACTTGTCAACCTACACCCAAACTACAGCGATCGCTCCTCCTAATGCAGAGAAAGTCGCTGAGACAATTGCTGTAGCAAATAGCCACCAAGCCGCTGTAGCTGCTGCTTTGCGGGTTTCCTCAGCTTGCCGCTGCGCTTGATGCTTCACCTCTTCTAGGCGGCGTTGGGCTTCGTGTTGTAGGCGTTCTGCACGTTGTAAAACTGTGTTGCGTGCTCGTTCAATTTGGTCGATGATCCGGTTGGCATCTTCCTCAGAGATATCTTCACGGGAACTCATGAGCGCCACTAGAGTATCACGGTCGAAAGAAGACAGGCGATCGCGCAGAGCATCAAATCCGGCTTGGGGATCTTCAAAAACTGTGCGAACATCGCGCTTGATACCGTCATAGTTGAGTTCTGGACGATCCAGGGAGTTGAGATAGTTACGAATGCGGGCAAAAACTCCGTCAATTGCATCTTGAATGCCTCGTTGGATACTCCGCACTTGTTCAACAAATTGATCGCGCACCGAGACAATGTTATCGGCAATCCGTGCCGCTTCTTCATCAGACATATCTTCCCGAATTTTCAGCAGGGCGATAATTGTCTCACGGTCAAAATGGGAAAGGCGATCGCTAAAACTTTCCACCCCAACTCGCGGATCATGCAACAGTAATTGCAAGTCGCGTTTGATGCCTTCTGGGTTGAGTTCTTCTTTACCAGTTTGCCGCAGATATTCTTGCAGATATGTTTGGAAATTTTGCACTCTTTGCTGTGTGCGGGTCGCTAGGCGACGAGGCGCACGCACAAAGTTGCTAATCGACGTTTGCAAGGAATCAATAACTTCATTAACTTGTTGCTCACTCAAGTCTTGACGCTGACTTAGCAACTTCACCAAGGTATCTCTATCTACCTGTGACAATCGACGGCGTAGTGCTACGGCTCCCTCTTTGGGGTTTTCAAACAATCTACTAAAGTCCCGCTGAATACCTTCGGGGTTCAGTTCTGTTTTGCCAGTATTCCGCAGGTAATCTGCAAGCGTGGTGGTGACAGAGTCATATTGCTCCTTAGCTTTATCCATTACAGCTTGAGGTGCATGACGAACACTATGCCACGAATGCTCGACATCATTGATGATTTGATTAATTTGGTCTTCGCTCAAATCTTGCCGTTGATTCAATAACTGCACCAAAGTATCGCGGTCAAAGCGAGACAACCGCGCCCGAATTGCACTGATTCCCGCTTGAGGATCTTCTAACAGCGTTTTCAGGTCGGCGCGAATAGCATCAGGGTTTAATTCTCCTTTACCAGTGTTACGCAAATATGATTCCACATTCAGCCACATGGTTTCTGCTTGATATTTTGCCTGATCTGCTAGTCCTTTGGATTCTACCAAGACGCGATCGCGCTGTCTTTCTAACTCATCGACAATCCTTTCTACTTCATAGACATCAATATCATTACGTTGCAGCAATATTTCCCGCATTTCTTGACGCTCTATTTGCGCTAGTCGCAGCACCAAGGTTTCATAATCTGCATCTGAGTCTGCTAATAATGGCGCAAAATCCCGCTGTATGCTTTCAGGGGTCGTCAAATCTGCTTTCGGGGTAACAAGCAGATAACTTTCGACTTTGCGTTGCAAGTCTTGTACTATCTCTCTTTCTTCAACAGCGGTAACTGTCACTAGCATTTCTTGGCGGACAGCTTCGAGTTGATTTGCAATGCGCTGAATTTGGGCTTGTGTAAGCAGTCCTCGCTGTTGCAGGATATTAGCGAAATCGTTGCGAGAAAGTCGCTCTAATTCTCTTCGCACTGTACCAGGATCGGCTGCTGGGTCGTAAATAACATCACGAAATTCTTGAGCAATTTTTTCCTGGCTCAATTGCCAAGCATAGGTGTTATGCAGATAGTTTTCTACATCGGCCCGAATTGGGCTATAGGGTTGTGATGGTGTGGGTAATCCTAGCTTATCTGCTTGTTGGGTAACTTTGTCTTTGGCTGTGGTGAGTGATCGCAAGATTTTTTCCACATCCAAATCTGACAAATCAGTGCGTCCCATAACAATACCAGTTAAGGCGGTCAAACCTTGCTGGAGTGTTTGTTGAAGAGGCCCTACGGTTGCCTTTTGGTCAGCTTCTTTAGAGCCACGTGTTTCGGCAATTAACCGTTCCAACTTGGCGTTGAGTTCATCTGTCTTGCTTTGTCCTGGTGGAAGTGATTTGAGATAGTCTATCAACTCACCCATCCGGTCTTGGGTGGGTTGATGCTGACTTACTACCTGCTGCCAAACTTTATATAACGTATCGGTTATGCGGTTAACGTCTCGTTTGGAAAGGTCGGTGCGACTACTGACTAACTCGGCAAACTTTTGGCGGTCAATATTGCTGAGGTCTGGAGTTCCGGCGATCGCTTTTAATTGCGGATCGTTGAGTAAATTTTCAAAGTCACCCCGAATTTTGGACAAATCTAACTCTGGAGGACGCAGCCTGTCTAAGTAATCTTCAATGTTATCTCGGATACTTGTGGGGTCGATTGCACTCCCTAGTTCCCGACGCACAGCAGCGGCGGCGGCTTCAGCTGTTGCCACTACTTGATTATTGACAGCTTTTGCGCCTAGTGCAGCGGTAGCTGTCCCCATAATCGCCTGAAAACCGGAAGTTGCTGTACTGACCACTGAGCCGACTACAGAACCCACAGCAGTTGAGCTTGCCAACATCAGTAGTAAAAAGTATGCAGCCCAAATCACTAACCCTAGAATCGCTCCCAGTCCTGGATCTAAAACTAGAAGGCTGAGTTTTACTGCAAGGAAAGAAGCGATTAATGAGGCGATTGTCACAGTGACTAATGTCCAAATCCCCACCGCTGTGCCAATTTTGCGAATCGTGCCCCCCAAACTTCCAACTTCTTCACTATCTGAATCCGAATTAGATGGACGACCCAGGTAGGAAATACCAGCCGCAACAGAGAGGTTTGTTAAAACCAATTGGAAAGCGAAGGCTAAAATCACACCGGAGATTAAAGCCACAAAAAAGCGCGGCCCCGAAGTGAGAACTGATGCCTGTGCTGGCGTGAAGCTTGAGCTATCTGCTGGGATCTGCGCCACCCAAAATATTGGCTTGCAGAGTCCCAACATGATTTCCGCACTTTGAAACATGTATTTCCTTCCTCTATGTTTAAATATGGGGGATTAAGAACTATGTGAGAAGCAAATCTGTATCTATTTTGTCTCTATGTGTGTACCTATGGTAATACCTAACTCTTGTAGCTCTCAGAATCCAGGAATTTAGGTGGTAAATGCATCTCTCCAAAGTTTGAAAGCTGTATCCAGCGGAAGATAGAACTTTTTTAATCTACCGATAAAAATTTCCCTTAAAAAATTTGAAGCATTATCGAGTAAAAACCCTATTAATCCTAGAATCTTACTTTTTAATTTTTAATTGCTTAGTCACAGCAATTTATTTTGTTTAAATCTATAGTTCAACTCATTAGGATTTACATTTATTTACAATTAGTTTTTGTGTCACTCTCTTAAGGTGGATTTGTCTATACCAATACGTTTATGATTATCGTCCACAAGAAGTGCTTGTATATTGTGCCCACAGGCATAAAACATCTCAGTTATAAATAGCTACATTAAAGTTAACAAACACATTGTTTAGGACAAAAAAATGGAAACTCGATCTTCCACTGATTTGCCAACAATTGCAACAGAATATAATGGCAGCGATCGCAATGCTTTTCTATTTGGTTGGACTCCTCAAGCTGAACTATGGAATGGCCGTTTTGCGATGATTGGTTTTCTTGCATATTTACTTTGGGATTTAGCTGGTTATAGCGTTCTGCGCGACGTTTTACACCTGATTGGCTACTAAAGATAAAGCATCTGAAAAACTACTGGATTTTCAAGGAAAAATACAATGGAAACTAGAGAAACTCGTCCTACTACTGATTTACCACCTGTTGCTAAAGCTTATAACGGTGTAGATCGCAATGCCTTTCTATTTGGTTTGAATCCTCAAGCCGAACTATGGAATGGTCGCCTAGCAGCAATTGGCTTTCTTGCCTATCTACTTTGGGATTTAGCTGGCTATAGTGTTCTGCGTGATGTATTGCACATCATTAGATACTAACCTTGAGTAAGGAGTTAGAAGTTATGAGTTCAAAAGTAACCGTTAATTAAAAACTCAAAACTTCCGACTCTTAATTTCTCTTTTATCATGGTTTTGGTAAGCTTAACCAAAATCGTGAGCCACTTTTGGGAAGGGGTAAATAACCAATTACTCCTCCCCAACGTTCAACTGTAATACGGCAAAAATAAAGTCCAAGTCCAGATTTACCTGGTTTAGTTTTTCCTTGAGAAAACTTTTCAAATAAAGTTTCTACCATCTCTGGCTGTACACCGGCACCTTCATCATCTATAGTCACGAGAATATATTCTTCATCTTGTTGCAAGCCAATTGTTATAGTAGACTCTGGTGGACTGTAGCGCAAAGCATTTTCTAAAAGATTAGAAATTACTCTATTCAAGCGTGATTGATCACCTATTACTTTCCAATCTACTTTCATGCCAAGATCGGCAACAATTTGGAATTGTATATTATTAACTAGACAAATGGGATTTAAAAGCTCGATAACTTCTTGTACAGAAATTAATATGTCTGGTGCTTGAGCAATATTGCATGTAAAAGATTCTAGAGATTGAATATCTGCCGAGAATGCATTTAATATGTCTCTAATCAGCATTTGTTGCTTCATAGATTGCTTCATGCCAATTTCTAAACGTTCTTTTCCTTGGTCTGTCAAATTTTCAAACTCTAACAGAGATAAACAGCAATTTATACTACTTAGCTGCCCTGCCATATCATGGATAATACAATGAATTAATACTTCTTTCTTCTGATTATCTTTTAACCATTGTTGGTAATTTAATTGATTTTCTCTAGCTTTTTGGATGATATATAGTTTTTCTTGGTATGTCTCATTGAGCAATTCAATTAAGAGTATTTTTTTATTATTGACGCAAATCGCAGAAGCTTCAAAGTGACATTCTTTTCCCGTTAAATCTGTATCAATCCATAAACCTGAACTCAGTTTAGTTGTGCGATCGCTCTGCCAAAACTCTTCAGCATCAATCAAAAAGTTTTCCAGAAAATGGAATCCTTCTTGTAGTATGAATATCTCCATTCCTGTTGTAAACTTTTGTTTATAACAATGAGTTAACCAATTTGGTACAGTCCCATTAATTTTAAATAAATTTACATTCAGCCGTTCTAATACCAAAATATTCAAGGCTGCAAAAATATCTGCTGTGATCGGGTCATTCATAGATTTGAAAGTGCCGTAACAAATTAATCTTGGCTCTTAGAGGTTGTTATACCAATAGACTAAAATCTTTAGATAAGCAGTTATAGTAGTAACGCCATCTAATTAGCATTTATCCAAGATTTTATGAGCAAGAGTTTGGAAAAGTTCTTCTACGCCTAGACCATTTTTAGCACTAGTTTTAATCACTGTCCAACCTTTCTGTTGAATTGCCTCGATTTCAACAGTATCAATGTCCCATTCATTTGTCATATCCCATTTATTCAGGACTAAAATAAACGGAACTTGTCCAATCGTGTCTTCTACTCTT
The DNA here is from genome assembly GCF_014904695.1 of Nostoc sp. MG11. Classification (GTDB taxonomy): domain Bacteria; phylum Cyanobacteriota; class Cyanobacteriia; order Cyanobacteriales; family Nostocaceae; genus Komarekiella. The sequence continues at coordinate 227,792 of NZ_JACXXN010000004.1, forward strand.
GTTTGCAGATTTAAAGCTTTTTCTAGAGTACTATATCTGGTTCCATCAACTACTAATAAATAACCAGATGAACCTCGCAAGTAAGACATCCGCACATTTTGAAATTCGTCTTCTCCATAGAGATCCCAAAGTATAATATTTAATGTTTTTTCTTTAATTTTTACTATCTTCTTATCAATTTTAACTCCCAAGGTAGTGTGATAATTTTCTGAGAAAATACTATTAACAAACCGTGCTACTAAACTTGTTTTACCTGTGGCAAACGCACCTACCATACATATTTTTTTCTGGAGCATAAATTGATACTGCTTCAGTTAAGTTTATTAGTAATAATTACTTTAAAAGATACTCTGCGATCTGCTTTTTGAGCCTCTGCTGTCAATGACTGTAAAGACAGTCTTGAACTAATACCCATAGCTCTAAATTTGCTTGTATTGATTCTTTGGGAGTTAAAATGAGACAGAATTTTGTTGGCACGAGCTTGACTGAGTAGCATATTTTTTTGCTCTGTACCAGTTGTATTGGTGTGTCCTATTATTTGAATATCGACATCCTTCCCTAAATAATTGACTATATTTAACAGCTTTTGTAGTATTAATACCAAACTCTTTAGTTTATCACTTTCACCTGGTATCAACTCTATACTTCCTTCTAAAAAAAAGAGTTTTTTTTGTTCAATTTGATTTTTAAATAACTCTAGTTGCTTAAGTTCGAGTTCTACAAAACTTGTTTCCTGAAATTGAGTAATACCAGGAATAAAATGCCATGATTTTCGTGCTTCTAGAATCCATCGGCGAGGTGCAAAACCAGTGACTTGAAGAATACCGTTGTTGTCAACTTGTATTGATACAGTTTTTGGAGGTTGGAGTAATTTCTCAACTCTTTTAATGGTAAATTGTGGCTCCAAAGATAGGTAAGGTTTCCATTGACTGATAATTGTTTGTGGATCGAGATTTGTTTGCTGTATCAGTGTATTGGGATCTACTGCTAAAGGATCACGCATTCCAAAAATAAAATATTTTCCAGTTATCTGCTTAGTGCTAATCACGACAATTCCTGGCTGAGAGTTGAGTTTTTCAATATAAGCGTTCCAGCGAAATTGTTCTCTAATGGTAAAAAAGCCCCAAATGCCAGAAGCGATCGCTGTTGCACCCAAGAAAGCCCATGCGTAAGTATAATTCTTTTTATGCGGATTTTTATACTTAAATGCCAAACAGGCTTCTAAATAAGTCTTGCTCGCCTCAAATGGCTGTGTTTCACCTGCAAAATCATTAATTTCTTGACTCAACTTCAGATGTATTTTTTCTATTGCATCTTGAAAAACTAACCTTAATTCTTGAGGTGGTTTTCCCCGGATAATACTTGCAAGTAAAGCTTGCGGCCCTTCTTCAATCCAAATCGTGAGTTCTCCAAACTGTAAACTTTGGAGGACATCGCCTTTTTGCATTCTGAAAGAGTCTTGGACAAAATCTTGGATAGCCGTTAACATGGCTGAAACCAAAACCGGATCTTGAGTACCTACATTTGTCGCTACGAGATGTTGTAGCAATAATCCGGTTTTTTTATGAATCAAAAATACTTGTTCGACTCGGTAAACTAAAGTGCGAAGCAGTACAATTTCTGCAAATGATTTTCCTGTGCGGCGTGCTTCTAGTCTCCATTTAAAGCTCTGTAGTGATAGGCTATGTTCCAAGGTTTGATTTAGAGATTGAATCATCTCGTCTAGAGATGCAGAAATAGCCTTGCGAGCGGCTGGCCCGATGATGGGAAAAAACGCCTCGGAAAGTATATTGTGGTCTTGTTTAATAGAACTATGGATAGCTTCTTCTACAGTCGATACTATTGCTTCGCCCAGTAGTTTATCTTGCTTTGAGCGCAGAATAATGGCTTCTGGAAGCAGTTGACTGATATCTTCGGGTTGAATCTGGGGATTGTCTAATCGTTCATAGAGTTTGTTGAGTTTGTTCGGCTCAATATCAAAGAGCAAACTCCGAAGTTCACTCAGTTCATTTTGATTGAGAGATACGTCTGAGGACTGGCTTTTTTCCCTTAAAACTTCGCGAGATTTGTCATCTATTTTATTCTTGTAATTGTCATTCATTACCAAAATTCCCCAATTCACAATTGATATTACAGCAATTTTCAGCTTTCCTAATCTCTTGCATTAATTGGGGTTACTGTGAAAAACAGTAGAATTGTAGATTCAACTCGAAGCCCTCGCCATACAAGGGCTTAGCTCATAATATTCTCAAGCTACACAATTTTGGCGATCGCTAATCTTCTTTTAAGTATGATTAAAGTTATAAAAATTACTTCAACCAATCCTAATCCCCAGTTCCTTTTACATATCCTCTAAGACTTAGGACTTGGTATCATAATTCAAGCGGATGGCTAGCTCTGAGAACAAAGCTGCAAGATGAGAACGGTCAGTTTGATCTCTGCGTAGTTCTTTAGCTTCTCGTTCCAATAAAACTAAGATTTCTTCATATTTTTGTCGGATCTCATCTTGTAGATTTTTGGATTGGTTGAGAATCTGCTCTCGAAGCTCTCGTTGGCTATTGGTAGTTTGCTCATTAAATTGGGTAACTTTTTTCTCTAAAGACGAGGTGATATTTTTCTGTTCTTCAGCTAGTGTTTTCACAATTGCATCACGTTCTAATTGCTCAATTCTTAGCTGCTCTGTTAAAGACTCTACCTCTTTTTTGATATAAGCTTCCAAAGCGTCTAAACGTTTTTTTGTCTCATCACGCACGTTAGCAGATTCTTTAACCAGACGTTCTTCTAGACGGGTAAATTTCTTTTCAACCTCCCGCATTTGGTTGCCAACTAAAATATCTCTAACTTTATCTAAACTGTTAATTGCATTCACATTGGAATTATTATTAGATTTATTTATATCTTGATACTGTTCTGGAAAATTATTATTGATATATTCTTCTGGCGGATTCATAGATTTAACCTTTTTGAGCTTATAAGCAGAAGATAGGAACCGATTTTGCTCCTACTTTGTTGTACTAGATTCAGCTTTTAGATATTAGTCTCTACGGCAGATTCTTTAGACATAGAATAGCAGATTCTATTTCCCAAAGATAGGAATACATCTTGAGATAAGTTAAGTAGGATTATGTAATTTTAATTTTTATAAAGCGCCTCTATTGCAGTCATACAGACCATCGCTGGAAGTCGGCGCTTCAATTGAAAATCGTTGTAAATTGGCAAAGTTATTGCTAATAAAACTTGTTTTATACCTTTTCTACCTAAAGCAAAAAACGAACTAACACATACAATGCTGAAGCTACAAGTTGCAGTACCATTACTGGGATGCCGTAGTGTAGAAAAGTTTTAAACGAGATACGACGTCCGTGCTGCTCAGAAATACCGGCGGCTACGATGTTAGAGGATGCACCTACTAGTGTGCCATTACCTCCCAAAGTTGCACCAAACATCATTGCATAAAACAGTGGTAACACTTCTGGGGGAAACTGTCCTTGAAAGTCTTGTGCTAAAACCTCTGGGGGTGCTAACCCGACATTGACAATGTACTGTTTGAGTAAGGGTACCATCGCCACTACTAAAGGAATATTAGGAATCAAGCTAGATAATATCCCTACAACAAATAACAAAACCAACGAACCCAATACAATATTTTTTCCCAATATTACTGCTAATACACCTGATAAACCGTTGATTACGCCAGTCTTTTCCAATCCTCCAATTAGCACAAAAATACTCATAAAAAAAATTAATGTACTCCAGTCTACATCCCGCAATATATTGTTTACTGAATCGATTTTGCTATGGTGAGATAGAAGCAAAGCCAAAGCTGCTCCTAACAAAGCTACGGCAGCAGGCGAGATAGGAACTGGTAGAGATTCTCCAATGACAAAAAATATTAAGACGAAAGCTACAATCACTGCACCCACGCTCAAAACTCGCGGGTGATTGATTTGTGGGTGTGGTAAATTTTCGAGATTATCTAGTTGTGTATTCCAAATTTTGCGGAATAAAAATGGTAGTGTTGCTATCACGACGGCAACGGCAATTACTCCTCCCAAACTCAATTTCAATAAATAATCTGTAAAGCTGATATTTACAGCATCACCAACAATAAAGGTAGCTGGATCGCCAACTAATGTCAGCAGTCCAGCACTGTTAGCAACAAATACCATTAAAATCAGTAATGGTACAAAATTTATCCCAATTTCCTGCGCCATCGGCGGAATTAAAGGTGCTAACAACATTACCGTTGTGGCATTTGGTAACACTGCACAAATGGGAGTAACCATAGCCACGATACCCAGTAATAGACGCTTACCTTGTCCTTTAGCCAATAACACTATTTGAGTGGCTAAATAATCAAATATCTTGGTAGGTTCAAATGCCCGTACTAATACCATAACTCCGAAGAATAAACCTAATGTTCCATGACTGTTACCGATGTAACCCACAGCTTCTTGTAAAGTCATGACGTTGCTAAAAACTAGTAATAATGCCCCCAATAAAGCAGCAATTGTGAGATGCACCCATTCCGTCATGACTAAGATAATTACGCCTAAAAATGTAATAACACTTAGGTAAGCTTGCCAGTTTTCCATACCCTACCTTTTGAAGTCTCATTGGTTGTATAAGTAGCGAAATAAGCCACCTATTTATAGGTGACTTATTTACGCTCATAATTAAATTAAAAATCACTGAAATTAAGAACAGCGATTATTCATCAATACAACTGGGAATACCCAGGACGGCGCAGGGGAAATTAGAACCTAGTGCCTCAATAATAGAATGATTGATAGATTTACAACCCAAAAACAATATATCGGCAGCTTCTAATTCAACAACTTTTTTAAGTTCTGTACCAATGCAGCCAAACCGTAGATGAGATTTGAAGGAACCCTGCCATTCTTCAGCCAGACTTCGTGCTTGCCAGAGGATTCTGTCTGCTTGTTGGATAGGAGTAACAGCGGCTTGGAGTTTTGGTTGAGTTAATACGAGTGTGACAGACTTTGATACTTCGCTGATTGAACACTCTAATGGAGGCTGATTTATTGGAAGATTTAAGATATCGGGATACTGAGTGCTTTGATTATTGTCAACCACATAAACGGCTTGAACTGTGACTTGTGTGTTGGTGGCTAAACGCGTTTGGTGGGCAATCCAGAAGGCAATATCCAGCGCCGTATGACTATTTGGGGAAGCGTCATAAGCGACGATTAAGTTAACAGATTCTACTTTTTGAACTTTTTGAGAAAAGGGTTTTTTTGGCTCTGGTAATAATACCATTTGCTCAATTAAATCATCTCGACCGATGGCGCTTTGTAAACGCGCTAACATTGGCTTAATTTCCACTGCTTTTACTTCTCCTAATGAAACGAATTACAAACGAGAAGCAGGGCAACCAATTTTAGATTTTGTCCTTTGTCTTTAGCTCTTAACCAATGACTAATGACTAAAATCTTAAATTAGTTAAGGAAACCCCAATAACAACTGGTATACAGCCAAGTTTTGGAGGTTCCTTCCATTGCCTACGGAGTTAGCTGACGGGCTAAGACTGGAAGGTGTCTCTCGTAAGATTAGCCCCAAACATTGGTTCCTCCGTTTCAAATCTAGCTTTCATAAATTTGAATTAGGCTACCCACTAAAAAATGATAATCTAACTTGTTAGTCTTGAGCAAAATATCGGTCAAGGAAATTTAGGGCGTGATTGCGGAGTTCAAAATACTCTTTTGAGTTTCGCATGGCGGCTCGATCGCGGGGATGCTCAAAAGGAACTTCTAATATCTCTCCTATGGTAGCAGCTGGGCCATTAGTCATCAATACGATGCGATCAGACATATAAATGGCTTCATCTACATCATGGGTAATCATCATCACAGCTTGGCGATGGTTTTCCCAGATATCTAATACTTGCCGTTGCAATTTACCCCGAGTTAGTGCATCTAGTGCTCCAAAAGGTTCATCCATCAACAACATTTTTGGGTTGATTGCCAAAGCTCTAGCAATACCTACCCGCTGTTTCATACCTCCAGAGAGTTCATCGGGATACTTGTCAGCCGCCGCCGTTAAGTTTACCATTGCCAAGTGTTCATTTACAATGCTAATTTTTTCAGCCCGTTTGGCATTTTTTAGCACTTCATCCACAGCTAAGCGGATATTTTCCCGCACAGTTAACCAAGGTAGTAATGAATAGTTTTGAAATACCATCATTCTCTCAGCACCAGGTTTGCGAATTTCTTGTCCATCTAACCTTACTGAGCCAGAAGTGGCTTTTTCTAAACCAGCAATAATCTTGAGTAGTGTTGATTTACCACAACCAGAGTGACCAATTACAGAAATAAATTCATCTTCACCAATTGTGAGATTTACACCATCTAAGACAACAAAATTATCTTTATCAGGTGTTGGATAAGACTTGACTAAATTTTCAACTTCTAAAAATCCACTACGGGGCATAACTGGGTTGTGAGTATTAACAGGTAATGAGGTGTATTCCATCATCAAATGCTCCGAAAAAAATTGAGTCACTTAGTCAATATTTAAACTTGGAATTTAAGACATGAAAAAACGAGTAGGAGCATTAGCCCTAATTGCAAAACTATTGAGATAGCCAACAGGATCGCTGGGGTCGAAACCTTTTTTATCTATAAATACTTCTGGAGGTTCGACTTTGTAATCATCCTTGGGACACTCAATGCCCATTTCCGATGCTATCTCCCGATATAAGTCTGCTCTCCAGCCTTGTGCGGCTAGTTTATCGGCATTTTTGGGTAATTCTTTAATTTGTCCCCAGCGAGCTGCTTGTGTCATCAACCAGAGACTTCTGGAACGCCATAAAAATGTTGAGTGTTCTGCTGGCTGTTTGGGAAGGTTTTCAGGAATATCAAAAAAAATTGTGTTATCAGCAGCTTTGATAGTGCGGTCTTTGCCATCAAAGCCACCATAGTTGTAATTGCCAAGAATTCCCGGCCCTGTCAACTTCGTGATTGGGGCATCCTTCTTTTTCGGTTTTGCACCAGTAAAGGAGCGATCTGTAAGTAATTCGGCAACTTCTTGGCGATTTTCGGGTTTGCTGCAATACTGGCAGGCTTCAATCATCGCCTTCACTAAGGAACGATAGGTTTTGGGATATTGGACGATAAAAGATTCCATCACTCCCAGAAGTCTATCTGGGTGTCCCAGCCAGATTTCTTTGCCTTGTGCGAAAGTAAAACCGATGCCTTCGTTACCTGTAATTGCTCGTGTATTCCAAGGTTCTGCCACCATGTAAGCTTGCATTGCCCCAATTCGTACGTTTGTCACCATCTGGGGAGGCGGGACGATGATGACGCGAAACTCCTTGAGTGGATCGACACCAGCAGCGGCAGATAAGTAGCGGACAAAGTATTCATAAATGGAAGAACTCAGTACTACTGCCCAGACTTTGCGTTCTGGCGGTTGTTTGTCAAAGTAGCCTCGGAAGTCTTTCCCAAAGGCTTCTAGGGCGCCATCGCCATATTTTTCTTGGTATTCATACCACGGACGCAGCCCAAAATCCCACATGGCTTTGTTCATCGTCATGGCGTTACCGTGGCGGTGAATGGTCATAGCTGCACACAAGGGGGCGTGGCGTGCGCCTTCAGCACCAATTCTGGCATTAGTAACGGCACCAGATACCACGGGTGAAGCATCGAGACGACCAAAAATTAAGCCGTCACGGGAGGTTGCCCAACTGGCTTCGCGGTTGAGTTTGACGTTTAAACCGTATTTACGGAAGAAACCTTTTTTCCAGGCGATCGCAAATGGCGCACAATCATTGACAGGAACATAACCAACTGTAATATCCGGCTTCTCTGGCAAGTCTTGTCCTCTTACTACTGGTTCAACTGCTAAGGCTTCTTCAGTTAGCCCTTTAGCACCAGTATTTCCAGATATGGCACATGAGGACAACCCAATTCCCGCTGTCGTCGCACTTATTCCTTTGATGAAATCTCTTCGAGTCCAGTTATTCTGATTACTATCACCCATTCCTATAGCTCCAATGGTGATTAATTGCTTGTGCAAAGTCGCAAATTGTCGTTGCGTTTTGCTATTTTGTGATGAATCAAATTTTGTTAATTAGAAGCTGTAGGGCGACGAGTTACTAATTCTTGAATTTTGCCTACTGCGTAATCAAGGACTAATCCAGTTAAGCCAATTACCAACACAGCGAGGAAGACTGAACTCAGATTTAAACGGCTCCACTCGTCCCAGACAAAAAAGCCGATACCTACACCACCTGTGAGCATTTCCACAGCAACAATTACTAACCAAGCAATTCCTAAACTAATTCGCAAACCTGTAAAGATATATGGCAAACTTGCAGGCCAGATAATTTTTGTAATCCGCCGCCAACGAGGCATTTCTAGCACTCTTGCCACATCTAAATAATCTTTGGGAACGCTGGAAACTCCTAGGGCAGTATTAATAATTGTCGGCCATAAGGAGGTAATGAAAATTACAAAAATGGCTGAAGGATCTGACAAATTGAAAATAGCTAGGGCAATAGGTAGCCAAGCTAGGGGCGATACCGGTTTAAAAATCTGAATGATGGGATTGAACGCTAGCATTGCCGGTCTGGACATGCCAATTAGAAACCCTAGAGGAATCGCTACTACTGCACCTAATAAAAAGCCCAATAATACCCGTCGCAGACTGGCGATCAACAACCAGCCAATACCTAAGTTGCCCGGGCCTCTCTGATAAAAGGGATTTAAAATGTAGTCTAGATTAGCGGCTAGCGCTTCCGGCGGGGTGGGCATCAATTCATGATTAGCAAGTGCAACCACCCACCACAGCAAGATGATCCCTATGAACCCTAATAAAGGTAGTAAAAAAACATCCTTGGTGATTGCAGGTTTTGCTTTTTTCCAAGCAGCTTGTCCAGCAACCGCAATGATTGCAGCTAGATTTAGTTGAAATACCATTTACAACCTCAACAGAGTTTAGCACGGGTACAAAAATCTGAGCAGTACCAGCCTTGGACACTGATGAGATCAGAATATTACAATAATTCCGTCTCTTCAGTCTCCTCTCAATGCCTACGAAGTTAGCTGACGGGCTAGGGCTGAGAGATGCCCCTCTCTAATCAATTTTGGATTTTGAATTTTGGATTAGTCTCCAATCACAAATTCCTAAGCAATCGATACAGAGATACGCCCCACAATATCAATATGGTTCCTCCGCTCCAACGCTGTGTATTGTAATGCGCTAGATTAGGCTGACTTACTCTAATGGATACTCCTTGCGTAATATAGCATCGTTGCTCAGTGAAAACATCTGTCTTATGATAAATGTTGTTTATTTAAATACCGAAGTCAAGCGGCTTTCATTGCTTTTCGGTAATCAAGAAAAATTATACTTTTGGTAGTGCTGTGAGTGAACTCCCTACACAGCAAGCTAAATGACGCAGTGAAGTCAAGCATCAAGACTGTTACTTGCTTGGCTATTATTTGTCTATTTAGACAGATATTATACAAAACAATTCCCAATCTCCGGGTAGCCAATCTAGACAACATTGAAAATAAAGAATATATACTTCTTTTGGTAGGTGAACAATTTCACTAATTTTGGTAATACACTATCGCAATCGCTAGACTAATTGAATATGGAAGTTGACTCATCTATCTCGTTGCTGAATTTAACATAATGGATTTTAGTCAAGTACTGGCTGAAAAAAAGGATACCATCCTAAAGATATGGGTTGCGGCAGTTCGCAAAGATAGACGAATTGAAAGTGCTGATGACCTATCCTACACAGCGATAAAAGATCATATCCCTGATGTTTTACAAGCGATGGTGACAGTACTATCAAAATATCAGGATAATGATATTGAGTCGATAGTTACTGCTAGTTTCCAGCATGGCGCTATTCGAGCCGAGCAAGGCTTTGATCCAGCAGAAATTGCCAGAGAATATTATTTACTGCGAACAGTAATATTTGACACTATACAAGCAGATTTATTGAAGGGAACACCAATAGAGATAATTCGTTCTATGCGCTTGATTGACGCTATCGTAGATGAAGCGATCGCTCGGTGTTTCAAGAGTTATGTTGAGGAACGCTTGCGAGAATTACAGCAGTTGCATTCATCATTAGCGCTTCATAATGAGGAACTGACTCGCTTAATTAACGCTAATCAAGAGTATCTTTCCCAACTAGCCCACGAATTGAAACATCCTCTCACTTCCATTATTGGTTACTCGGATCTGTTTTTACGCCAGCAACGACGAAAAACTGATGTGAAAGATAACTATGCCAACTTAGAACATATTGAGCGCGTATTACGTAATGGTAGACAATTACTCCACTTGATCAATGATGTACTAGAACTCTCTCGGTATGAGACAGGGCAGATCAAACTTCAACTAGCACTCACCAATGTGCCTGAATTGATTAATAATGTGTGTGAAATGTTAGCACCTTTAGCTGCTGATAAAAATTTACAAATCGTAGTAGATTGCGATAGCTTTGCCAATACTAAAGGCGATCGCGCTCCCAAAGAAATAACAACAGATTCTTTGAAACTACAACAGATTGTCACAAATCTTATTAGTAATGCGATTCGCTATACAGAGTCGGGAACTATTAACATCGCGTATCAGGTGCTAGACAATGATACATGGGCACTCGCTCCTATGTTGCCTGATGTGCCTTTGAAAAATTCCTCTCCTGTTCCTAGGGCAACAGTTCCAGAGAAACCGTTAGATAATAGAGCATACTTTGCGATTATAGTTTCTGACACTGGAATTGGTATTGCGCCAGAAAACCAAACCCAGATATTTGAACCCTACTTTCGTGTGAGTCCTGATAATAAATCTTATCTTCCCGACAGCACTGGGTTAGGGCTAGCAATAGTCTCCCGATTGGTGCAACTACTGCAAGGTCAAATTCACTTAGTTTCTCAGTTGGGGGTTGGTTCCACTTTCACTGTGATTTTGCCCTTGCAAATAGAGATATCAGAAAGTTGACACTACAACAATCCTTGTTTCTTCAATCTAGCTAGCGCATCTTCAGCCGCAGCTTTTTCTGCATCTTTTTTGTTGCGCCCCTTACCTTCTCCGTAATCTTTTCCATCTACAAGCACTTTGGCTAAGAACTCTGGCGCATGAGACAAACCGCCTATTTGCACTGTAATATATTTGGGAGGATTTGGGGTAACATTGCGTTGCACCCATTCCTGAAAGCGATTTTTTGAGTCTACATTGGAGCGAAATACAACAATCTGTTCAGGAACAGAATCAAACAGCGGTTCTATAACAGCGCGAACTGCTTCAATATCCGAATTATTATCTAGATAGTAAGCACCAAGAACTGCTTCAAAGGTACTGCTAAGTAAATTGGGATTTTGGTAGCCTCCGTCTCGAATTGCGCCTTTTCCTAGCCGCATCCTAAAGTCTAAACCTACCTCAATAGCGAACTTTGCTAATTGCTTTTCATCTACAAGTGCAGAACGCCGCCGCGTTAATTCATCTTCTCCTCTTTCTGGGTGACAACGATAAAGATACTCGCCGCTTAAGAAATTTAGCAAAGCATCACCGAGAAATTCTAGACGTTCGTTGTGTTCCCCTTCTTCAGGATTTTCATGAACATAAGAACGGTGTGTAAGTGCATGGCGTAGAAGTTTTTCATCATGGAATATTAGAATTTTGTGCATTCTTGTATTTTGTATTGTTGCAAAAATTAACTGTTGGAAAGATGTACAAATATGTCTGTCTTCAGGCATGAAAAAACCGCAAATAGCGGTGTTGTTAAAACCCAGTTTTTGTATTTAACTGAGTTTTTAAAAGCTATTTTAAGCAGCCAGTCTGTCTAATTCAATTAAAAACAATTCCTGATTTTGTTTTCGGACTTTACCATCCTTTACAGCAGCATCAATAAACTGACTAAAACTCTTAAATTTCTTGCCATCAGACGTAGAAATAGATGAGCATCCTTGATAGTTAGCACAAAGTTGACGCATCAATTTATCAATGCGACCAAATACAGTAGGCTTACCTTGACTTAAAGCAGTGTTGATGGCTTCAATTAGATACTCTATAGCCTTATTGTAATTAATCTGAGACAGAATATCCGTATTTCGAGGTTGAGTCTTATTGCTATTGCCAACTAGCTGAGGTAATTCATCTACAAAGTAAAAGTTCTCATTACCTACTAGTTTAATCAACTTTGGACTAGCACTACCTCTTTGAGCAAAAACTATCACCTTTTTACCCAAAGTCTTTAATATGCAAATTAAGCCAGCATAGTCCCAATCTCTTACTACCAGAATAATTGCATTAGGACTAGGTGAAGGTTTTGGAGCGAACAGTTGAACACAGTCAGCCATCAATCTATAATCTGCGCTGTTCTCTGTATTGTCAGGAACATCAACACAGTTAAAACCAAGAAATTCTAAATGGTTTTTGGCAAAAACTTGATTTTGATAATATGAATTGTAATATAGTTTTTGCACTCTACACTCCCTTAAAATTGGGCAAAATCTAGCAAAAAAGTAGCTGTTTTTTGAATTGAGTAGACGTTCTGAAGATCACAAAAGATAGCGATAGAGTTTTTTTGTTGGCTTGTTTATCTCTTAGAAGATTTATTCGCGTGTGTCACAGTAATATATCCAGGGTTTTGTGGTGAACTGGACAGTTTCAACAAATCACACATCTAGCAGTAGCAAGGCTTTATATGAGGAATTTATATTCAAAAAGTACTTCCTTGCGATAAAGCTCTCTACATTTGCTTTCGTTTGGTTTAAGTCTCAGCAGTAGAATTCCTGGCTTCCTACCAAGTTCCTCGTCATTCCTCCCGCTGAACATCTCATCTTCCACTGAAAGTCTAGTCAATTGCTTGACTTGACACCAGGCTGAATACTCAGCCGAAGGGATAACACGAAGCTCGGCAGGAAACTAGGAATTCTGCTGCTGAGACAACACCAAAAACTTGCGCTTTAGAGTGCGGTTATTTTGCTGTCTTAAATATACATTTGCATAGCTGATGTTGGATGTCAATAAAGTGATTTATGAAGATTCGGAAAAGCGATCGCCTGACATTCATCATCTCTAATGTTCTGTTATATTGATTATTTAAATAAGATTTTAGCTAATAAAGAATTTACGGTTTATTCTGTGCGATCGCACTATATAAAATACCTAAAATTTTATTAATATCCTTAATATAATACTCGCTCAAATCAATCGAAACTACATTGCTCTAAAGCTTGATAAATTGCCAGATAGTTGCGATAGTCACAGCACCATATATAGCTTTTATCTGATTTTTATTTCTCTCATTAAAAAGTTGGGCAGCTACTATTTCGGCAATACATTATGCTAAACCAGACTTAAGATTCTCGTTTTTACTTTCTACTAAGACAATCACCGGACTGCGTACAAGTAGCTGTTCAGAAGAAAGACTTAAAATAAAATCACAAAAACCATTTAAACATTGCTGGCTATCAACGGTAAAATCAACTCCTGAAAATAAACTGAACTCATAATTAAATTTACGCCTAATTTCTAATAAGATGGGGCTAATTATCATTTCACATCGAGCTTTTTCTGAAATTATCGCTACAGCTAAATCAACATTTTCTTTAAGAAGAATAGATAATAAATCACTACATTATTGTTCTTGTACATTTGCAAATAGTCCAGATGATTCGTTGATAACTAAACCAGAAAAATCAAGAATTTCAAGAAGCTTAAAATCACTATAAGCCATAAAAATCTTTCCCAAATCTCATGATTATAGCAAATTAATAATTTAGTTTAGGCGGAAACACTCTACTTAAATCTAGAAATAAATCAGGGAAACCAGGTAAGATGATTACTTGATTAGGTAAGACAATCCTCTTATTTAAATAACCATGCTTACTTTGATTATCCTGATAGGGTTCACTGTAACATTCTAGATAATTATCAAATAAATTGAATATCCAATAATCGGAAATACCTGCTTTAGCATAGAGGGGTATTTTCACATCTTGGTCATAATTTAAAGAAGAATCAGAAACTTCCATCACCAATAATACATCAGCAGGTTGAGGGTGAGCCGAAAGATAATCATCAAAACGATTTTGAACAATACCAAAATCTGGTTTAGGTTCGCTGTTAGGTGGCAAAGTAATCGGAGCTTGAGATTGCAGAGTCGCCTTGTCTCCCAACAATTTTGGGAGTTCTTTCCACAATTTTCGCAAACAAGTTTCATGGGCTGTACCTTTCGATACCATTTCAATAATTTCCCCATTGATTAATTCAATATGGTCATCTTCATGGAAAAAACCTAATTCAGTAAGCTTGTGGTATTCATCCAGTGTGAAGCGTTTAGCCTGAGCAATACTCATAAATGTTCCTCCCAAAGGAAATGCGATGGCGTAACCGCCCGCCGGAGGCGATTGCCCTTATATTCTAAATGTGCCAGAAATTGGTATGCTAAAAGCCTAGACTAACTATTATTCAAACCATGCCTGCGCCCACTATTAACCCTACTATCACGGCTTTTCCCCTGACAGCTGTAGTCGGTCAAGAAGCAATTAAATTAGCCTTACTATTAGCAGCAGTCGATCCGGGGTTGGGGGGAGTAGCGATCGCAGGTCGTCGCGGTACGGCAAAATCTGTAATGGCTCGTGCTATTCACGCCCTACTACCGCCAATTGAAGTTGTGAAAGGCTCAATCAGCAATTGCAACCCCAATCACCCAGAAGAATGGGATGACCAACTATTGGCGGAGTATGCAGATAAAGATATTGAGAATGTCCCCGTCGAAATCATCCCCGCGCCTTTTTTACAAATCCCTCTAGGTGTGACAGAAGACAGGCTTTTGGGCTCTGTAGATGTCGAACAGTCAGTAAAACAAGGTGATACTATATTTCAGCCTGGGTTACTCGCCTCAGCTAATCGAGGTGTCCTATATGTTGATGAAATCAACTTATTAGATGACCAAATATCAAATCAACTGTTAACAGTATTATCTGAGGGACGCAACCAGATTGAGCGAGAAGGTATTAGTTTTCAGCATCCTTGCAAGTCGTTATTTATTACTACCTATAACCCAGAAGAAGGGGGATTGCGAGAGCATTTATTAGATAGAATTGCGATCGCTCTCTCGGCAGACGGTGTACTCGGCTTAGATCAAAGAGTAGCAGCAGTAGAGCAAGCCATTGCCTATTCCCAATCTCCCCAACAGTTTCTCCAACAATACAGCGAAGACTTAGACGCTCTCAAAACTCAAATCATCCTGGCACGGGAATGGCTCAAGGATGTCTGCATTACCCATGAACAAATTGCCTACTTGGTAGATGAAGCAATTCGCGGCGGAGTTCAGGGACATCGCGCTGAGTTATTTGCCACGCGAGTTGCCAAGGCTGCGGCGGCTTTAGAAGGACGGACAACAGTCAATGCTGAAGATTTGCGCCGTGCTGTGGAATTGGTGATTGTCCCACGAGCAACAATTGTGCAGACACCGCCACCCGAACAATCACCGCCACCGCCTCCACCTCCACCTCAAAATCAAGAAGAACCCCCAGACGAATCCGAAGAGGAAGAACAGGAAGAACAAGAAGAAAATCAAGAGCAAGAACCCCCCAGCATCCCGGAAGAGTTCATTTTTGACCCGGAAGGGGTGATCCTTGACAACAGCGTGCTTTATTTTACGCAAATGGCGAAGCGGCAGGGCAAATCTGGCAGTCGCAGTATCATCTTTTCCGAAGACCGGGGGCGTTACATTAAGCCGATGTTGCCTAAAGGGAAAGTACAACGCATTGCTGTAGATGCCACGCTCAGAGCCGCTGCTCCATATCAAAAAGCACGACGTGAAAGACACCCAGATAAAAAAGTGATTGTCGAGCAGGGTGACATTCGCTCGAAGCGCTTGGTACGTAAAGCTGGGGCGTTGGTGGTATTTGTCGTAGATGCTTCTGGCTCAATGGCTCTCAACCGAATGCAGTCAGCTAAAGGTGCTGTTATGCAACTTTTGACAGAAGCTTATCAAAACCGAGATCAAGTAGCGTTGATTCCCTTCCGGGGAGAACAGGCAGAGGTACTATTGCCTCCAACACGTTCTATTGCTTTGGCACGAAACCGCCTAGAAAGGTTGCCCTGTGGTGGAGGTTCGCCACTAGCGCATGGTTTAACACAAGCTGTGCGTGTCGGCTTGAATGCCCAGATGAGTGGAGATATTGGGCAAGTTGTGATTGTAGCGATAACCGATGGGCGGGGTAATATTCCCTTGGCGCGTTCTTTAGGCGAACAGCTAGAACCAGGAGAAAAGCCTGATATAAAATCGGAATTGATAGAAATTGCAGCCAGAATCCGTGCTTTGGGAATACAGTTGTTAGTAATTGACACTGAAAGTAAATTTGTTTCTACTGGTTTTGCTAAGGAATTAGCACAAACAGCAGCAGGTAAATATTATCATTTACCGAAAGCGACAGATCAAGCGATTGCTGCCATGACTAAAGGTGCGATCGCTGATTTAAAATCTCGGTAATTAGTCATTTGTCATTTGTCAATAACTAAGACCCAGTTGGCATTACTTGAGGTTGCAAGTAGCAAATCAAATCCTGAATTCCTTTTTGCAGATACCGTGTTACTGTCATAGGACTCGTGCCAATTTTCTTCGCAGCATCCTTGCGAGAAAGTTCCTTGAGAAACACCATTTCAACTGCCATGCGCGGCTTTTCTTCTAACATACCTATTGCTCCTTGGAGTTGCTGCCGTTCTTCATCTAGTTGCTGGAGAGCAGTAGAACGGGGACAAGGAAGTGCTTCACCCAAGGTTATTTGACAATCAACATAATTAACAGCCGTCGCATCTAAACTCAAAGGCATCCGGTTTTGAGCTGCTAACTTGGTTTCTTGCCATTCTTGCACAGATACTTGAAGTTCGTTAGCAATTTCAGCATCTTTGGGAGGGCGACCTAAAGACAATGCCAATTCTTTGCGAACTTTTTGTCCCTCATTGTACAGTTCTTGCCAACGACGAGGAATTTTTAATAGAGTACTGCGATCACGCAAAAAATGCAGCATCTCACCTCGAATGTATGGCACAGCAAAAGAACTAAAAGCATATCCTTGGCTGGGGTCGAAGCGCTCAATTGCCCTAATTAGACCAAAATAACCGATTTGTTCTAAATCTTCATAAGGTTCATTACATTGATGGCTGAATTTATGAGCCATTTTTCGCACTAAGCCAGTGTGCAACTGTACAAGTTTATTACGAAGTTTAATAGAGGGATTCTGGTGGTAATAGTGTAATAATTCTATACCTTCAGTTCGTAAAGAGGACTCACTTATTGCCATATAAATTCCTTTGGTGTAACTCCTTTTATTCAGAAATTGGAGTTGCGTATTTCTTCTTCAAAGCTGTCATTATTTTCCTTAGTCAAGCTTGAATAAGCCATCGTCGTTTTACTGAACTTGTGAGGGGTCTGACTCCACAATTCAGTATTTGTACGCATGATTTTGTAACCCTATCTGTTGCTGGTTATTTTTGTTTTTCAGATAATAATTGAGCATTGCATAATCTTTTTTGTCGAGTTTATTCCTAACTTGTAGAACTAAACACTGGTTTCTTGACTTAAATATTGGTAAGAATGAGAATAATCAAGATGTTTCTCTAAAAAACTAGTTTTTCATTATGAGCAATACCAGCAATTTCCGTGAAGCTATCCGTGAGGCTAAATCCCACGCACTCGTTGGCCCAAATGTAATTGCCAATGCCCTCCCCTATGTGGGCGGTGGTCTTGTGCTAACCGCATTGGGAACTTATGGCGGTCTGGGAGTTATCCGTACCAACCCCGGTCTGTTCTTTCCCACCTTTATCGGTGCAGTGATTGTAGAGTTAATTCTGTTCTTTGTTGCTCAAAATGTTGCCCAAAAAGGCAACAAAGGTCTTGCACTACCTCTATTAGCAACCTACAGCCTTCTATCTGGATATACTCTCAGTGGTTTAGTGTTCGTCGCCTTGAGAACTCAAGGTGTTGGCATTCAAGGTATTGGTTTAGCTGCTCTTGGTTGTGGTGTCACTTTTATTGCCGCTCGCCAAGTTGGTTCAAATCTCTCTGAGCAAGACGGGATGGCTTTGACAAAAACCATCAATCTCGGCGTCATTGCCTTGGTGGTTGTCTGTCTCACACAATTTGTGTTTGCCATGTTTGGTGTTTACACGCCAAATTGGTTAGAAATCGCTATCTCAGGTTTGGGGGTATTTCTATTTGTTGGGGTATCTGTTGTCGATTTTTACATCTTGCCCCGCACTTACCGCGATGACCAGTATCTACCCGCTGCTTTATCGATGTATCTCACCTACATCAACCTGTTCGTCTTTATTTTGCGGCTGCTAATTGCCATCAATGGTCGTGATTAAACATTCGTAAGTACAACAAGGATGTCTGAGAAGTCAAAAATGCTATACTCGGAGCGATCGCGTAATTTACCCTCACTATACAAGCAAGCTACGCGTAGCGTCTGGCTCCATAGGCATTTCATAAATTAACGGAGGAGATTCTTCTCTACGAGACGCTGCGCGAACCTGACGCTTTGTTCGAGTCAGAATAACAAAATATCCCCACCATGCTTTTCAGACATCCTTTGAGCTTGCAGAAGGGGCATTAAATTAGGATGTGACGCCCAATTTTCCCCTTGAGTGAACAAAGCTTGAATTTATAAACTTTTTAACACATAAGGCACGACAGGCAATTCTTTCAGTTTGCCGAAAACCTAAAACATTTTGCACAACTTTGTAGGCTGCTCTTTTACTGTTAGTTTTAAACTCTGGGAATAGAGCTAAAGCCTCTTCTAAAAATATTAAATATTGTGAATAATCAACAAATAATGACTCTCTAGCCAGTTCAAAATATGATTTAGCTAAAGCATGACGATACTTTATTGAAAGTTTATTCATCTCTAATAATTGCCTTTCGACTTTCTGTAATACCAGATAATGGCTTTTTAACCAGCGGCTTTTAGAGGAAGTAGAAACTGTTACAGAACCATGTCGTCTATAAATCGAATAACAGCCAGGTTGATATACAACCTTAGCTCCATTCATTACCGCTGATAAGAAAAAATCTCTATCTTGTGCAGCGGTTAAAGTTTCATCCCAGCCGCCACTATTTTTTACGGCGGTTCTTTTATAAAGTAAAGCAGCAAGAGCAACCCACCAATTTGCTAACAGAGAAGCCAAGATATCTGCGTGTGCTTCAGAAATTTCTATATTTTCCATGATGAAACTTGAGCCATTAGACAAATGACGCTGATGTCTCCAATCACCATAAACAATATCTGCTCCCGTTTCCTCTAGAAAACCAACTTGCTTTTCTATCTTTTCTGGTAAAATATAGTCATCCGCATCCAAGTACTGAATGTAGTCTCCCTTGGACAAATCAAAGCCTTTATTTCTAGCGTAATTTCCTCCTTTATGGGCCAAACTTTGCCAAATAATCTTATCTCCGTAACTTTTGATAATCTCTAAACAATTGTCCGTAGAACCATCATCAATTACAATAATTTCAATATTGGAATAGGTTTGTTCCAAGCAGCTATTAATTGCTTCTGCCAACCATTTTTCTGCATTAAAACAGGGTATGATTACCGAAACGAGCTTGGTCATAAAGATTTACCTAATATGAAAAAAATAGGTTGCTAGTGTTGTGACGATGGCCCTGTTACTTTCATACTTTTATATGAAATGTGTAAAATAAGTTTCCAAATCTAACACTTATACTTTGTATGCAGTCGATAATTTTTTCAATCTTGATTGATAAAACCGTGAAGCGATGCGGGGAAAGGTATGAAGTGGATCGATTCCTATAGCCCAGCATAAGCTGAATAAAGCTGCACGTTTTTGACCCATATCGTAGGATCTGTGAGCGTGTTCATACACAAACTTAGCGAACATCTTCGGATGCGCTTTGAAAAGTGATTTATGCTTATGCACAAGACGGAGAAAACTTTCTTGACGAAGCTTTGGATTACGTGAAACTCTATCTCCCTCGTGGGTATAGAGTTGGTAAGTAACGATAGGTAAACCGAGCAACGAGCAAGCTGGATTGAGCCGTAGGAAGAGTTCGGAGTGGACACGAGAGCGAAATGTCTGATCCCAGCCACCGATTTGCTGAAGCACCTCACGCTCTACAACTAGGGTTTGCTTGGTATTATATGATTTACCCGGTTCAAGCTCTTCTAGAAAGAAGTGAGCGCCGCGTGGACGCAGTGGAGGAGGTAGGCGCGTGCCGAAGACTTGACCCTGAGAGTTCACTTCTTCCAAGCCAGATATGACTGCTACAGGTGTTGGTAATGCTGCCTGAGACAGTGCTTCTAGCGACACGGCTGCCATGTGGGAAAGGAGCTGGTCATCGTCGTCAAGGAAAGTAACCCATCGACCGAGGGCGGCGTCAAGACCGATATTACGAGCTCCCGCACCACCATGAGACTCTGATAGGCGAATCGTCCGCAGTCGAGGACGACTTGGCAAGTCTATGGGCTGCGTCGAAGCGTCGTCAACTACGATGACCTCCAAATCTTCTACTGTTTGTTCAAGGGCACTTTTGACAGCATGTGTGATTAGATGAGGGCGGTTATGAGTTGGGATGATAATACTGAGTAGAGGGTTGCTCATCTTCAATACCTTTGTTTGTCAAAGTTTGAAATTACCGAATAATTAGATTATTTACTGACAACTTTCCATGTCCGGGGTTGATAATACAAACATTGACCGCTATATTTGCTTGGTTTTACTGCAAATCTAAAAGATTCAACTATATCAAAAGAGCATACACCCTCTTTCACATAGATTTTGGCGTTGTATAAACCAGGTACTAAGCCACAGTAAGGCATCTGCATTTGGATCTCAACTTTTCCAGGAAGTATTTTGAGAGTTACATTATCACTTGCTGAGGTGAGATATAAAACTCGCTCATTCTCTCCAGATAAAGCTGAAATCTTTATGCCTAAAATGGCATCATCAATTTGTTGGAGTGCTTTGCATTCTACACAAAAATAAGCAGGTTCACCGCAAAGTGGTGCTGCAATTATATTTCCTTGCTCATCTTTAAAATAAACAGACAGAATATCTAAACCCAAACTTTCACTCTCTGGTTTTTCTGCTAAATACATGGCTCCTAGAGATGTTTCTGTTCCTCCCAAACTGAGATCTTCTTCATATTTACGAAAAACAACTTCTGTTTCACCAGATGTAATTAACTGACCTTTTGCCAAATAAATAGCAGAATCACATACATTTAATATAGAATGAGGATTATGAGAAACTAAGACAAAAGCTGTGCCATTTTCCCGAAGTTTAGCTAGCCTTTTGTAGCATTTCATTCTAAACTTTATATCCCCAACAGCTAGCACTTCATCAATGAGCAAAATATCTGGTTCTATGTGAACTGCACAAGCAAATCCTAGGCGTGCGGCCATCCCAGAACTATAAGTTTGCACAGGAGAATCGATGGCATCCGAAATTTCTGCAAAATCTATGACATCCTCAAATCTCTTCTTAATTTCTTTTGTGGGTAGTCCTAAAATGGACATATTTGCATAGATGTTTTCTCGCCCTGTCAAGATGGGATTAAACCCTGCTCCTAGCGCAATTAATGGAGCCACCCTACCATTAACTTGCACAGAGCCAGTATCAGGTTTAATCAAACCACTAATGATCCGTAAGAGCGTACTTTTTCCCGCTCCATTTGAACCTACTAAACCTATCGCTTCTCCTCGCCGTATTTGAAAACTAACATCTTTGAGCGCCCAAAACTCTTTAGGTCGCAAAGTATCACTTTTTCTAGTGCCTCCTGTTAACTCTGTGGCAATATCTTGAACACCGTAGAATAAGGATCGTTTTAAGTCTCTACAAAACTTCTTGGAAACATTATCAACTGCAATAACTATTTCAGTATATTGGGATGGAACGGTAATCTCTCTATCTACTAAATTAGTCATTATTAGGAACTCACTCTCTCAACCACGAAAGGCATAGCAAGACGAAATCCAATCCAAGTAAATACTAAGCCAACTAAAGTAATTACACTTACCACCCAAAATCTATAAGGGTCTGATATAACTCCTGTTGTTGCTAACTCTCTAGCTGTTACTAATAGAGGAGTAACAGGATTCAGTTTTACCAAAAAACCAAAGGTTCCACTACTAGGAACTGGATATACAACTGGAGTCACAAAAAGCCAAAATCCTGTAATCATAGTTAGTCCTTTGGAAATATCTTGATACAATACACCCAAAGGAGCTAACAAAACACCAATAAATGTTCCTAGTAATACTAAATGAATTAATGCCACGATCGCTAAAATCGCCGTCCAACTCACAGACACTTTAAACCAGATAAACAACGCCACGATGAGAATCAGCTTGATGGCAAAGTTGAAAAATACTTCCCCTAGCTTTGCCAAAATCAGTGCTTCTCGCGGAAAGTTGACTCTGGCTAACATAGGTTTTGCGGCCGTCACTGCTTGCACGGGGCCATTCAAAGCTTCAACAAATGTCTGCCACAAAGCGGTGCTGAACATGACATAAGCTGGATAGGGTAAATCTGTTGCCCCAACACTAATGACATTGGCATCCTTAGCAAGGGTGAACCCAGTTGCCATGACAATTGGGGGTAAAAAAGCCCAGGCTACCCCTAAAAATGACTGACGGTATTGGGCGCTGATATCCCTTATCATCAGTCGCCAAGTAAGTTCGCGAGCAGCTAGCAGGTCTCGCCACATTTGTTGAAACAATCGTTTAGGATGCCTAAGTAGGCTTTCAGGTGTGTAAACTACCTCAGGCGGCATCTTAAACCCTCATTCTGCTGCATAATTTTTATCCTTATTAACGAGGCAATCATAATTTCCATCGCAGCTGATCTGCAACTTTTTTGTAAACATAACAATGGGTTGCAAGATAATTTAGTTGCGATCGCCTTGAGAATACCAAAATACTGATCTTCTGGGCTACAGGGATATTTGCTCAACTCGGGACTGTTCTAGAAATCAGATCGATTTGATTGGTACCAAAACGACGGGCCTGTTCTGTCCCAAGCAGAAGTGCGAAGTGCATAGTTGTGAGCAGCGTTGATAATGAGAATGTCGCTTATCCAGCTAGCATGGAGATCTGGGCAGTAGGAAACCCACGTTGAGGCATCGAGCTGATGACAGTACCAGTCGTCATCAACTTGACAGGCCAGAACCACCATCAACCACGCAATGACGCTGTACTTGCAGATTTCTCTAAATTTGTTGGGGCTTGGTTTTGCACAGGCAAAGTTTGAGTATAGCGGGTAGTAATATAACGGTTGAGCGCTTTGTCCATAACACTCAAAATTTTAACAGCCGCTCGTGAGCCAAATTTGCCGATGGGCAGTTTACTAGCAAAGGGATTGATGATTGCCATATTTCGCCGCCACCCCAACCGTTTGTACTTATTTTTGAAGTATTCATCTTCGGTGAGGTTCCATTTGTCGCGCAGGCGTTTGAGACTTGCTAGTTCCCAGGCATCGCTCCAACGTAGCATGTAATAATTTATGTCTGTCAACTCCAGTGGTTGTCCTGTCATGTAAGTCATCAGAGATTCGGGTTCTAGGTAGACTGTACCACCAGCTTCAGTTACCAAGATGCACAAATCAACGTGTTCTTTGGTATTTAGCAGTGCTTCATCTAACAGACCAATTTGCTGAAATATCTCTGTGCGTACCATCATGCAGTGGAACTCTGCTAGCCCAGTTTTTTGCCGTTGCAGCTGGGGACGGACATCTGCAACCCGCCGACCTTGTTTATAAATCTTTTCAATTATTCGTCGTCTTGTTGTTTCGCCTTTAGTTTCCACCTTTACGCCAGATTCTCCACCTGCACAATGTACTTCTTCGTGTAGAGTTTTACCCTGGCAGACGAGGGGGCTAACGATGGTCGCGCCTGTTTCTTCTGCACACTGCACTAAGGACTTGAGCCAACCGGAAGAAACTACTACGTCATTATCAATGAAAACGACATACTTGCTCGTAACTTGACGCAGACCCATGTTTCTGGCGCGGTTTGGCGAGAGATAGTAATCAGTGCGAATCAACTGAAATTGTTTTTGCTTTGCTTGCTCTGCCAAGTAATCTTTGATGTGACGAGGGGAACCTCCATCTACGTAAATTAACTGAAAGGGATATTCAGTATGTTCGTAAATGCTTTCCAAGGATTCACGGGTATGGCTGAAACGCTCCCGTGGGGAAACAATAATTGTAACTTCTGGAGTTGCGATCGCTGACGAGTTCATATCTAAATCAATATCCTTGGTTAATTTCAATTGATGTAGTTGGGAAAGACTAAAAACAGAATGAAAGTTGAAAGATGAAAATTTTAGATTTCTACTTTTGTAATGAGCGTCTGTAGTTGATATTGCATTGCTATTTCCATTTCTTGAGAAATGTATAGTTTACTGCAAAACCTCATGTTGAAGCTAATAGCGCCAAATCTTGAGATTGCAGATCATTTATCAATACTTGTCGATAAATTTGGACTAGCTCATCGTTTAGCTTGTTGATGTCGTAGTTTGATTCTACATAGGTACGACCTGCTTGACCCATCTGTGACCAAATTTCTGGATGTTCTATGAGATAACTTAATTTCTCTGCGATCGCATCAGCATCTCGTTCTGGAACTAGAAAACCAGAAATACTATCTTGCACAAGTTCAGGGATACCACCGTGACGAGTAGCTATAACTGGCAAAGTCATCAACATTGCTTCTTTTAAAGTATTGACAGGAGCATCTTGATCGCCATTTGTAGCTGTAACACTGGGAGCCATGAATATATCGGAATTGTCGAGAATCTCAATAATTTCTGGCTGATTTTTCCAACCTAGAAGCTGGACTTTATCTGCAATATTTAGTTCCTCAATTAACTGTTGTAAATTTTCTTTTAAATATCCATCACCGATGATATTGTACTCGATGTTCTGATGAATACTGGATACTTTAGCAACAGCACGTATGCTATATTCTATGCCTTTTTTTTCGATCAGACGACCAGTTGTCGTAATGCGAACCTTGCCATCGGGATGAGGATTTCTAAGTTTAAACGGAAACCGACTGCTATCTATCCCGGAACCATGCACGACGATTTTTTTCTCATCACAACCTAGTTTGATGGCTCTTTTCTTGAAATACTCGCAATTTGCTAAGAAAAAATCTCCTTTAGCAAATAGTGAGTCATAAACATCTTCTCCACGTTGCTGAACAACTTGGCTGATATCGTAACCCCGAAATGTAGTAATTAACTTTCCTTGGATGGCGCCAATATCACGCAAAATTAGGCCTTCTTGGGCGAATGTTCCAAATTGGCAATGTATGATATCATACGGCTGAGCTTTTAATAGCCGGATAACTGAGTACAGTAAGCGCAAGGAGGTTGATCGCCCACCATACTTGAACAAGTTGAGCGATCGCAATAATACTAAAGGAGCTGTATGAAAATTTGTGAGTACTAATTGCAGACCTTTGAGGAAACGCAAAAAATAATTTCTGGGTATTTCTGGTGGATAGTAGGTACGAGCTAATAGGTGATATTTTGCTACGTCTGGATGAACTTTAAAAGTATCATCTGGTTGATAACCGTAAATATCTACCTCATGTCCACGGCAAATCAAACCTATAATTTGGTTCAGAACAAATGTCTCTGATAATACAGGAAACTTCCCGACTATAAAGGCGATTTTCATAGGGAAACACTTAAAAGCGTATTGACTGTTTATAGCCTGATGCGAAGCTTACTTTTGCTCTAAAGTTCTCTCTTGTTATAACAATATTTTTAAGTATATATTTGTTCTCTATTTAAAGGAAATAAAATTTTAAATAAATATTTTTAAAGAAACAGTAAAGCAACGCATGTTTTTTAATGCTGATTAAAAGCCTACAAAGCCTACAGCAAAATGATTTGGCATTTAAAAATCGACAAATTGAGAGCTATTTTATTAGTACTGATCATAAGCGCAGATTATTAATGATGAGAGTCAAGATTTTATCTGAAAAATCACGCTAAAAAATCTAGCAAAGATACGATCAGTACTAGTAACTCTGCTGAAATTAACTTTTATGTCCTTAACTGAAAAGATTCTTTCCCAACTACCGGGCGATGTTCTGGGAGGATTGCGTCAAGGCGATCGCATCTTAACATCACTCAGAGAAAACACTGCACCAGTGCCAACATTAGTTAAAGAAAGTCAGCAACCTTTAGGTAATATTGACTGGGATGTAATTATTTGCGGTAGCACATTAGGAATTTTAATTGGTTGTGCCTTAGCTGTGAAGGGATTGCGAGTGGCACTTATAGAAAGGGGGATCTTACGTGGTAGAGAACAAGAATGGAATATCTCTCAAGATGAGTTAAATGTATTTTTGGAATTAAACCTATTGACAGATGCGGAATTAGAACAAGCGATCGCTACCAAATATAACCCAGCACGAGTCAGCTTTCACGGTGGTACAGAAGTTTGGGTAGAGGATGTGCTAAATATTGGCATAGATCCAGTTTATTTACTGGCTACCTTGAAAACAAAATTTTTGTCTGCTGGTGGAAAGTTGTTAGAAAATACACCTTTTACCGAAGCCGTAGTTCATCCAGATGGGGTGATCGTAAATAACCAATTCAAAGCTAGATTGTTAATCGATGCAATGGGGCATCTTTCTCCCATCACCCAGCAAGCACGCCAAGGAAAGAAACCAGATGCCCTTTGCCTAGTAGTGGGAAGTTGCGCCCAAGGTTTTCCGGAAAATCACTCAGGCGACTTGTTATTATCATTTACATCCTTGCAGAATCAATGCCAGTACTTCTGGGAAGCCTTCCCAGCCAGAGATGGCAGAACCACTTACTTATTCACTTACATGGATGCACATCCACAACGCTTAAGTTTGGAAGCTCTATTTGAAGAATATCTGCGTCTCTTACCAGAATACCAAGGTGTGGAATTGAGCCAGTTAAAGTTTCAACGAGCGCTGTTTGGATTCTTTCCTACCTATCGCCAAAGTCCCCTCAAAACCCCTTGGAGCCGCATTGTGCCAGTGGGAGATAGCAGTGGGAGTCAATCACCCTTGAGTTTTGGTGGTTTTGGTGCGATGGTGCGTCACCTAAAGCGTTTAACATTTGGCATCTACGAGGCACTACAAACTGAGCAATTATCTGCTAAAGCACTGTCACTACTGCAACCTTATCAGCCTAGTTTGACTGTTACTTGGTTGTTTCAAAGGGCAATGAGTGTCGGCGTGAATCAGAAGATTGCCCCAGATCAAATTAACCAACTGCTCTCTGCTGTGTTTCAAGAAATGCAACAGTTGGGTACGCCAGTGTTAAAACCATTTTTGCAAGATATAGTGCAGTTTTCGGCGCTGACACAAACATTGTTAAAAACTGGTTTGGCACATCCGGGATTAGTTGCCAAAATAATTCCGCAAGTAGGTTTGGGAAGTTTACTAGATTGGATGGTGCATTATAGAAATTTGGGTGTTTATACTGCCTTATTTTGGTTAAGCCCAATGTTAGAAACATGGCTTAAGAATCAACCAAGCGAACAACAATATTATTGGCATCGTTTGGTTGATGCATGGAAGTATGGTTCTGGCGCTGATTATTCGGATGGAACTTGAATAATATGTGTGTGAGGATAACATGATTGAGCGGAAATCATCAGGGATCAAGTACTTTGCAGTATTGATTGAATTATTGCGCGATCGCAATGGATTTTTAGAGGAAGTTCGACAAGGTACGAGATTACCAAATAAAATCATTTCTCTGCTAGTTTGTAGTTCCATATTTCTCGCTATTTATGGCGGAATTATTGGTGCATACCATAGCTGGATGCAAGCTTTATCTTCCGCCATTAAACTGCCAGCTCTCTATTTAATCACACTGCTGATTTGTATACCGACTTTGTACTTTGCTAATATTATTTTTGGTTCAAAGCGGACTTTTGGTCAGCATTTAGCATTAGTGCTAACTGCGGTTTCAGTTACTAGTGTGCTTTTATTTAGCTTTGCACCAATCACACTATTTTTTCTGATTACTACTAATAATTACCAGTTTTTAATTTTATTAAATGTATTTCTCTTTGCAATAACTGGATTTATTGGTATTTCGTCTTTATATCACGCTACAAGTTTGGTTTTAGAACAAGAGAATGAAGGTAGTAATACGCGCCAAAAGATTCTGCAATTTTGGCTATTTCTTTATGCTTTTGTAGGTAGTCAACTAGGATGGACTCTCAGACCGTTTTTTGGTACACCTGACTCTGTATTTCAACTGTTTCGCGAACGAGAAGGCAATTTCTATTTAAGTGTAATTCAAGCTATTACCTATCTATTAGGATTTCGTTAATTAATCATTAATCTCAAAAGATTATGTTAGAAAAAAATAAATCTCGTGAAATTCAACAATTTGGTGTCTTAGTTAATTTACTACGCGATCGCCAGGGGTTTTTAGAAGAAATTCGTCAGGGAGTGCGACTACAAAATAAAATCAGTTCTCTGTTCGTTTCTAGTTCCATTTTCTTTGCTATTTATGGTGCAATTATCGGCGCATCTCACAGTTGGGCGCAGGCTTTATCTGGTGCGATCAAACTCCCAGCTTTCTACTTATTAACACTCATCATTTGTTTTCCGACTTTATTCTTTTTTAATGTTTTGTTTGGTTCTCGAAGCAGTATTCAACAGCATTTTGTTGTGTTACTCACATCTGTATCAGTGATTAGTGTGCTTTTATTCAGTTTGGCACCTGTAACACTATTTTTTCTGATCACTACTCCCGACTCTTATCAATTTTTTAAACTGTTGAATGTATTAATTTTTGGCATCACAGGTATTTTTGGCGTTAGGTTCCTGTATGAGGGAATGCAGTTACTTTCCCAACAAGACGAAGTCGGCAAAAAAACCCGTACTACTATTTTAAGATCCTGGTTATTACTTTATGCTTTTGTTGGCGTACAGTTAGGATGGTTTCTCAGACCGTTTTTTGGTGCTCCTGACTCTAAATTTGAGTTGTTTCGCGCCGTGAAAGGCAACTTTTATCTTGATATTGTAGCGGCGGTTTCGGAAATTTTAGGTTTCCGTTAATTTCAGATTTTATCGCCTCGGCTCAGATTTAAGATTCCCGACTTTTTAGAAAAGTCGGGAATCTTGCGTTATCAAGCCAATAATTCATCGACTGCTACGCTGAAACCTTTTAGCACAGTTTGAGTGCTGACAACCTCACC
Organism: Nostoc sp. MG11; assembly: GCF_014904695.1. Taxonomy (GTDB): domain Bacteria; phylum Cyanobacteriota; class Cyanobacteriia; order Cyanobacteriales; family Nostocaceae; genus Komarekiella. Next base: position 257,015 of record NZ_JACXXN010000004.1, read on the forward strand.
AGAAATAAATACAAATTGCTGGTTTTGAGTGATCACAATAATCCAACGGTTTTCTGGAAATACTAACCATACTTCTTCACCTTGAGATTGCAAATATTCTTGAGATTTGGCAATAATCTCTTCAGCAATATCTGTAGGGGAAACAATCTCAGCAATTAGTGGAAAACTTTGGGGTAACGCAGCGGGTTCGCCAAACTGAGTAATTAATTCTGGTGTGAGATAAGCAACATCAGGAACACGTCCCTGTTTGTTAGTGCGACAGGGTACTTCTGTATAAACTTGTCCCCCTTGTCCGCTAGAATCTTTGTAATTTCTCCAGTAATAAGCTACATTGGCTTGAATCCGACTATGCTTTAGTGTCACTCCATTTTTCTCCACTAATTCCCCATCCACCCATTCTGTATTATCAGGGGGATTTTGCATCCAGTCTTCTAAAGAAACATCTGGTGACACATTTGTAATAACTGTAGCAGTTACCATGACTATCTATTCTCCTGGACAGCACTTACTAATATTATTACTACTTATTTCTCAAAACACTCCATTGCTGTTTCTACTTTCTGAATTTGCCTAGGTGCTTGCATTTCATTAAAAAGAGCGATCGCTTGAACAAAATCTTCCCGACTTTTATTAATTTCATTCATTTTTTGATAAGTCAACGCACGTTGAAAATAAGCCTCGGCTAAATCTGATTTAGCACCTATCTTATCCAGAATTTCTATTGCTTCTGAATGGTGAAAAAGCGCTCTAGCAAATTCTCCTTGTTCACGATACAACTCAGCTAGGCAACTTATAGCTTTAGCCTTAATCTGGGTAAAGTTGTTATCGTCAGAGTGAAATATAGCTCTTTTGCACAAATCAAACGATTTTTTAGTATTCCCTAAATTTTTGTAAGTTAAGCAGAGAGTTATTAAACTATGTCCTATTCCCCATAAAGTTACTCTACTTGATAATGACATTGCAGAAAATGCCTCTTCTGCAATATAAAAGGCATCTTCTCTACTACCAGAACATGATTTGATTAAAGCCAAACAACATTGAGCATAAGCCATGTAATCATCAAGCTGGCTATTTTGTTCAGCAAGGCTGCAAACAGAAATGAAACAATCTTCAGCTGCTTCCATTTCCCCCAGTTCAAGCTTACAAAGTCCTTTATTGAACCAAATAGAAATTTTTGTTGGCTTTACATCTAAATTATCTAATATTTCACTTGATCTTTCATAGCACTCTATAGCTTCTCTAATACAACCGATAATTCGATATGTATAGCCCAGGATAATGTAAAGTTTAATTAATCTTTCTTGCGATTTGATATCATCTATTATCCGCTTAATCACAGAAAAATTTTTCTGGAGCAATCCCAACTGATAAAACGAGGAACCTAAAGGTAATCCTGTACTCCACTGTTGACCTCGCCCTTGTAAAATTACATCACCAGCTTGCTCAAAATCACTAATTTCTACATAGTGATAATATGCTTCTAAAGCTGTCAAGGCATCTGTAATATTTTTGACTATTTCAACCTTTTGTGTCCAAAAATCTGCTGCTTTGCGGTTCACTATTTCCCATTCTTCGCCTACTAACCTTAATCTACTGATTGCTTCATCACGAATTACAGGGTGTAGCCAGTATTGCCCTTTTTTAGTTTCTATTAAAGACAAATCTTGCAAGGCTTTGATTACACGTTTACACTGTTGTTCAGGTACATCCCAAAGCAAGCATAAAACTCCCTCGATAGGTATAGAAGGAATATCTTGATAGCGATAGCATCCTAAACGATACAGTAAGCAATAAGCTTCAATATCAATCTGTTGGAGACGGGTAAATTGACTGGCGACTAAATCTTTTAACTCTCTTTCTATTAACAAATCTGTGCGATTTTCTTGCCAATAAGCATTTATATCGCCATTAAAATCCGTCAAGATAGCGCCTCGGAGAATTTGCATTGCTTTGGCGTTACCTCCATAAGCTTTGCACATTTCACTGAGAACAGTAGAATCACAATTTATTTGGCGACGGCTGAAAAATTGCCGCCACGCTTCATCATCTAACCCTTCTAAGGTGTAAAGATGAACTTCTATACTAGACTCACGCAAACGCTCACGACTTGTTACTAAGGTAACAGAATGTACATCTGGATCTGCTAATACTCTTAATAACTCAACATAAGGCCGACGACATTCTAGGAACTTGCCATTTTTATCTAGAGCAGTTTCTAGGTTGTCGATAAATACGCCAATTTTGGGAGTATGCTCTCGCAACTTCCGCCGCAGTCGCTCTAAGTTGATGCCAAAATCGCGTCCTGGTTCTTCGTTAAAGTCTCGCCGTAGCCATTCCTCCACCACACTCTCTACAGGGGTGAGGTTTTGGATTTCTGTAGCCATCCATAGTTCTAGAACAAAATCAAACTTTTGATTTTTAAAATATTTACGTGCTAAGGTTGTTTTGCCAACACCGCCTTCACCTTGGATGAGAATAACTTTTGCTTCTCTACTAACGAGGGTGTGGATCTCGGCTATTTCGCGATCGCGTCCTATAAAGCTAGAATCTATATCTTGGGGTTTAGTATTGTTACTGCTTAAATTGAGGACATGAGATTTTTGTGAGTGCTGGGTTGTCCAAAATCCCTGAACCACGCCTTGGAAGGTTGATTTTGAGACTTTCTCTCCTAAAACATCTGATAGTAGATGCCAAAGTCCTGCACCAACTGCTTTTAAATGCGCTTCTGTATAACTGCAACTGTTGCCAATATCCTGGTAAGTCCGCTTTTCATCCTCCCACAAATGAACCAAGATAATCCTTTGAGTTTTATCTAAGTGTTCTCCCGTCTTGAGAAAAACTAAGCTGTCTACAAACTCTAAGGCTTCTTCTGCACCCATTTGCTGACTTGATGTATCATTTTTACTTCATTATAACTATATTTTTAGTACTTATTCCTACTGGTCATACTACAAACTACTTTTTCCTACCGAATATTAAACTACTTTATCCGACTGCAAGCCATAGTAGATTGTATTACTCTTGTAATTAATACAGTCGAAGTTAAGTTAAGCGCCAAGAAAATGTGGTTGAGGAGAGATTTTACCAGCGCTGCTACTGCAAGCTTAGTAAATCACAGATATTACTCTTACCCGCTGATATTAATGACTCATGAAAGTGGTGTTTACTAAATAGGCAGTAGGTATTAACTAACTAGATTCTGTAGAGGCGTGTTTACAACCATTATGTAAGTTTTCACCCTACAGGAGGTTCAATAATGTTGGACAAAAATTGTCATCATGATTGCAATCCGAGTTATTGCCCCTTTGCTCAAGATACAGGTAATCCCAATAGATATGTCTGCCTCAAATGTGGTATAGAGCGAGAAATAAATAAGTATCCCTCTGGTTTAGGCTCGTTTCTGCTGTTGTTGTTTGTTTTGTTTATCGCATTCCAGCTATTAGCCAATAACGAAAAGCAAGATACTCAACAAAAACAGCAAGAGTCTATTTACTATTCACCTAGTAAGGTGATTGGCTACCTGTAAAAAAATATTCACTACTAACAATTTAGCTACTTTCGTGAGTAAACTTATGACTACAAATCAAGATACGCTTCTATTCCGCTTGGCCTCTAAGTCTCTGAAATATTTCTTGTTGATGCTGTTTGGCTTTGCGATCGCCTATGCTCTATCAAGTGGTTTACGTGTTTTTCACATTCTCCCCATACTGGTGTACCTTTTGCAACAGTTTATGCTGCCACTGGGAATTATCTTGTTGTGTCTAATAACAATAACGGTAATTTTTGAGTCTTTGCGTTAAGAGCCAGGAGTCAAGGGGAGCCAGCACCTTGGGCGAACAGAACTTTCCAAGACGGATTTTAAATTGTTCAATCCAAAATCTAAAATTCCTATACCCCTGTGCTCCTAAACTCCTTAAAAACCAAGTCCACCTGCGTGAACTTATTTATTTTGGTTAATAAAAATTAAAATAGGTTTACTATCCTTTAAAATCTTTTGCAGAGATTTAGGTAAGATATATGGCTGATATTGTTGATATTGCAGTTAATGCTGATTCTTTCAAAACCCTGGTAACGGCTGTACAAGCCGCTGGTTTAGTGGAAACATTAAAAAGTCCTGGCCCATTTACTGTATTTGCACCAAATGATGATGCTTTTGCCAAATTACCACCGGGAACTATACAAACTCTGTTACAGAATATCCCTCAGCTAACGCGAATTTTAAAGTATCATGTCGTTTCAGGAAAGCTATTGCAGGCTGATCTGGCAGAGCTAGGTACGGTTAATTCTGTGGAAGGTTCACCCATTAAAATTGATTCTTCTGATGGTTTTGAAGTGAAAAATGCCACTGTTTTAGCAGCAGATATCGAAGCTGATAATGGTGTGGTTCACGTTATCGATACAGTGATTTTGCCTGGTTAATTCCGCTATGGTGGGCGCTACCCACCATACTCAGCAATCCATAATTTATAATTAATAATTCATAATTGTTAAAGATAAATTTTGCTTTAAATTATGTTACACTCACAATGTGATTACTCACTATATATGCTAAAGTTAATTTCGTTATTTGGAAATAAGTTAAATTAAATTACTAAGCAGATAAACATTATCCCAATAAAATTGATGCTAGATTTCAACACCTTAACTGAGTTTTCTCGCACCAACTGCATTAGTATTTGTGCTTTTCTTGTGCCAGCAAACTTACTTGCTACCTTATTGACAATTAGCCTGACTGCACTACGTCGTCCATCACATCAAGTGTGGCAATCTGCCGGAATAGCCAGCATTTTTGCTTTCGTGATGATATTGCATGTATATACTTGGTTCATGATTGGCGTGGTAATGCCTCCTACTTATATTTTGCTGTGGCTAGCAATCAGCTGTTTGCTGACTAATTTAGCAGCAATTCTTTTTCAGAGACGCTACAGTAACAATCTGAGTCTTTCTAATAACACCTAAACTTGACCGCAGAACGATTTGGCAAAAAACTCAAAGTCAATCTATGGCTTCCTCATACCCTCTAATATCTCTTTGTGGGAACTATGAGATTACTAGGGAGAGAGATCCCATCGCCTCTCTCCTATTTTTGGGTATCAAGCCCTAAAACACAAAGTTGGTAGAGCTATTTAAGGTGTCTGTACTTGTGACGTTCACCGTGATCAAAGATTTAAAAATGTCCTGACCAGTGGGGCCATCAGCATCAATTTGCACGCTGAAATTCTTAGCACTACTACCTTGCACGACTTTCACATAGCCATCAGCTATTGCGTTGCTGCCAGTGTAACCTGTGGCAATTAGGCTGTCGAGTAACTTGGTGAAAACTATTTTGTCCTTGCCAACCTCGAAGTCAGTAATTGTGTCACCGCGATCGCGTACATTGGTGTAGATAAATTGGTCATTACCGCCACCGCCTGTGAGTGTATCTGCACCTTGCAAACCAGTAATCCGCTCGTGGTTAGAAGTACCAATTAGGACATCTCGCGCTGAGGTGCCATTGAGTTTGTCTATATTCGTCGTGACACCGCCGATATTCTTAGCGCCAACTTCAAACGCCCCAATATCAGGTTTACTGTCACGGCTAAAACCGCGCTCATCAATTGTTGGTGCGCCCGTAATACCTGCATTAATGGCGGGACTACCCGCTAGCAGCGGATGCACCAAGACACCATTCATGTTTTGCAGAGAACCTAGTTTAGGGTCAGCAATAAGGGAATTAGCAGTTACTCTCGGACTCTTGCTATTTGGTGGAGATGGAAACTCGATATTCCCGCCACCATCACGCAACTGGAATGCGGTCTGCTGACCAGACCCCAAGAGATTGTTTGCTGTATTGTTAGCAACGATTGAATTGGCGAGTGTCACGGTTTGCTTACCAACAACCCAAAACGCTCCTCCGTTATTTTCGGCGTAGTTATTGACAAGTGTAGAGTTGACAACGTTTAGCTTAGCAGATGCACTGGGATTAATGGTGATTGCGCCACCATAACCTTTTTCGCTAGTTGCTTTGTTCCCAGAAAAGGTACTGTTCTCAATATTGATAACCGCATTTTTTGAGGTTGTATCCCCATCTAACCACAACCCACCGCCTTGTCTTTCGGAAGTGTTGTTGGCAAAGGTGACATTGCGAACCGTCACATTACCATTAAGTCGTGCTCCCCCTCCCATAGCAAGGCCTCTATAATCGGTAGTGACCTTATTATTGAGAATCGTGCTATTTTCAACAATTGTCTTATCTTTGCCGTAGGTATACAGAAAAAGCGCTCCGCCTGCACCAGATCCCTGATTTCCCTCAAACCAGCTCCCGCTGACCTTAATTGTGCCACCTGGCGCATCAGGCTTAGCCCTAGGGCCGCCGTTACTTGCGCCATCTGCAAAAATTCCTGCGGCTCCATCTTTTGAGCGGTTGTTGAGAAAAACGGAATTCTCTACAGTCAGTGGGCCTAGTTGGGTGTAAATTGCACCACCTGTTTGACCACGGTTATTAGTGAATCGACTGCCTTTGACAGTTAGCGAGCCATTATTGTCGTTAGCGATCGCACCTGCACTAAAACCATTTTTGGTAATAGTACCATCGTTGTTGTTGAAGATGCTATCAATTACTGTGGCATCACTACGATAACCAACGTGAATTCCTCCACCTTGACCGCCAACATTATTATTGAACTGAACATTGGCCACAGTTAATTTGCTATAGGAACTGACTCTAACTGCACCGCCTTTTCCTGTGTTGTATCCATCGGTAAGGGTCAAATTTTTTAGAGTAATGTCAGTTCCGTATGCTGTGAAGAATATTCGGCTGGCTTTATTGCCACTGATGATTAAGTTCTCTGCTCCCGCACCATCGATTGTGATACTCTTTTTAACAGACAATTCACCGCTAGTAAGAGTAATCTTTTGGTTCGCCAGATTTTGTGCAAATGCGATCGTGTCACCTGTTTTAGCTTTGGCGAGTGCATCTCTTAACGAACCAGCACCACTATCTTTGGTATTATTGACGGTGATAGTAGACATTCAAGAATTCCTCTACATTATGCTTGGTTAACTGTTTCTTGCTACTCAAAAATCACGCAGATATAACTTACGTGTTTGCTGAGAGAAAGATTCAAAACTAATTTGTCAACAGCACATCAGAGCTGTAACTGCCATAACAAAGTTGAGCAAGTATTGCTCCTTTAAAGGAACTCTGCTGACTTGTTCCCTAAACAAATCTGGCAAATATTTCGCAAACAAATCTCGCCCCTGATGTCCTCATCAAGTTTCTAATAGATGATTTGACGTGTCCATTTTCTCACCAAATAATGGTGGCTATGTAATGTTGAATTTGGCCGCAAACTTTTCCTGTATTAAATAAGTCAAAAGGTGGAGTTTACGGTTGAGCTTGCCAATTATAGTTGGTTAATTATCAATATTTTTTGATAACTGTCTAGCTCACAACCCACTGAATGACTTAGCACTTAATGTACGTTACGCCCTATCATAAAAACTTTAAAAACGAATTGCCGTCAGAGCAAATACATAAAATAATTTAAATCTCTGAGCAGAGGCTAGTCCGTAAATATCCCAGCTACCTCTGATAACTTTATCTACTTATTATTAGAAAAAATACATAAAATAATTTAAATCCCAGAACAGAAGCTAGCCTGTAAATATCCCAGATTTTGCTCATGAATTTATATCTGAAGCATTAAAAACTATGTCAGCTTCCAAAATAAATCAGTATTTAAGTTATGGAGCCAGAAAGTATTAATCGTCAGGAGGCTATTGTATTCTGACTCCTAGCTCCTGACCTCACCTTGCCTTGAAGAGTACAATTTTAGATGAACAGCAGTGCATGATGATGCCGGAGCAAAGTTTTCAAGTCTGTATTTATACGGTATGGATGTATATCTATTGAGCACACTGAATAATTTAAATTGTTAAGTATGATTTTTATCTCAAGCAATGCATAACTACGGTGATTACTTAGCTATATCTGATTAATTACTTATAAAAACATATCTGTTGGTGAGATTATTCTCCGTAAGACAAAGACGTAGCTTTCTTAAAACTATGTATTTTGTTAAGTTAGTCCGGCGTACCCTGCGGGATCTTGCTACAGACTTATCTTTGCCTACAGATCTTGACTCACCGCGCTATATCCCAATACGGTTCAGTTAAGAATAATTGTAGGTTGGGTTGAACGCAGTGAAACCCAACAAAGGCCTGCAAACGTTGGGTTTCGTTCCTCAACCCAACCTACATAATTTAATTTTTTGGGCTTAACTGAACTGTATTGCGCTATATCCATCAATTTAAACTTGACGTACAAGGCTACGCTTCGCTCAGAATGACAACTATTCCAGTAGGCATTAGAGTGTGAAAATGATTTTCTTTAATGTCAAAACCTTTGTAGAGACGAGATATATCTCGTCTCTACCATTTGAGTCTATTATTTGTAATTCTTTTCTAATAGCTACAAAATTTATCTGGAGAATTCTGCACGCAACTGATTGACAACCCGATCTAGCCCTACTGAATGAGCAGCTTTGAACAATAAACGATCGCCTGCTTGCACAAATGTCTTCAACCTAGCCACCAAATCAGCATGAGTTGCAAAGCATTCAGATGGTATGCCCTCGGCACTCATAGCGATCGCTTCTGCATCTTGTCCATCTACTAAAACCAGCAAACCGTCTAAATTCAACTTTTTGACTGTTTCTCCGACTGAGGAGTGCAACTGCTGCGATCGCTCTCCTAATTCTTTCATTGCACCCAACACAGCAATCTTGCGTTTTCCGGGTGTGTCTGCCAACAACTGCAACGCTGCTAACATAGCTTCTGGTGCAGCATTATAAGTCTCATCTAAGATTAAAACATCGTTTGGTAAAGCAAATCGCTGCGATCGCCCTGTGGGCATATTCACCATCACACCTGCTTTTAGCGACGACCAATCAATTCCTAACACCTTTGCCACAGCTAAAGCCGCCAAGAAATTAGCCGCATTGTGACGACCAGGCAATGGTAAGGGTAGTTGGATTCCTGCTACTTCTACAGTCTCGTTATCAATTAATAACCCTTGGATATCGCCACCAGAAAAACCATAAGTCACAACTTGTCCAGCCCAAACTTTCGCTGCTGTGGCGATTAATAGAGGATTATCGTGGTTGAGAATTGCCACACTATTAGCAGGCATTTCAGCCAATAACTCACATTTTGCCTCGGCGATCGCTTCTTCGGAACCCAGTAACTCAATATGCGCCGTCCCTACATTGGTAATCACGCCAATAGTCGGACGCGCTATTTGCGTCAATTCGGCAATTTGTCCTCTACCCCGCATTGCCATTTCAATCACGGCGTAGTCATGTTCTGCACCAAGTTCTAAGAGAGTTTTTGGGACACCAATTTCGTTGTTGTAATTCTCATAAGTTTTGTGAACTCTTCCTTGTGTTGCCAAAACTGCGGCGAGCAGTTCCTTAGTTGTGGTTTTGCCCACAGAACCCGTTACCCCAATCACCGGAATCTCAAAGCGATCGCGCCACCATCTGCCGATTTTTTGATATGCCTGGAGAGTATCTTTTACTTGTAATACAGGGAACCCAGGATTTTCGTATTCAAAATCCACAATGGCTGCTAACGCACCCTTGGCGATCGCTGTTGGCACAAACTGGTGTCCATCAAACTTTTCACCTCGTAAAGCCAAAAATACTTCACCTGGCTTTATTATCCTGGTATCTGTTTGTATACCACTGCTTACTTGAGCTAAGGCAGCTTCAGATAAATTTACAGGTCGACACAAAAGAATTTCAACCAGTTGGGTTAGGGTGGCAGAAAAAGGCATAAGCAATTCAAAATAGTAAAACCGAATTGTAATAGGTAATTCTTGTGAGCAAAGAAATATAAAGTATTCTAGTTAATCTTTTTACACACAGTCACAATAACACCAAAAGTAGTGCCAAAAGAGCTTAACTCTTTTGGCACGCTTTGTTTATAAACTATTTATATAGTTTGATCCGGCATGGAAAATGCTAACCTATCCCCGGTTTTTAATCAAGATTACTTGTACAATTTGTATTGCTATCTCACTAGAAACACCTAAAGCTTGATATAAATCATTTAAAAAGTTTTTTTCTTCTTCGTTCACTGTCCCCTCGGCTAAGACCAAATCGGTGGCTACAGCAAAAGCCGCTTCCCGCAAGTCTTGAGACAGAGATTCTTTCGCTGCATTAAATAAGAAATTAAAATCATCCCGCTGGAGAATGCCCAAAATTTTATCAAACAGCCTGTTCATCAGGTCATTAGAATAACTTTTAAAAAGTTTCATCCGAGACAGCACAGAAGTGATACAATTTGTTTGCTCGGCAGAAAGATAACCATCTGAGGTTGTTGCAGCCAAAATGATCACAGCAAAAGCTTCCGCTGGATTGAGTAGTGTTTGGGCTTGGCTTTCAGTGCCCAACACAGCGTCGAATAGACCCATTGTAGTAGCTCCTTGGTTTGCGCCTCAATAGCGGTACAGCTACCTGTATGTTCTGTGATATCAGGTAATGCTGCAACGCTGTGAGACTTTCATAGTCTAGTGTTCCCAGGATTTCTTTATGGCGAACACTTGTACCCAATGGTTTTCGGCAACAAATACACTGCCATCTGTGAAGTTAGGGTTCTCCTGTCTTTTCCATTGTTTCAATTACTGCCAAACCTATACCAGAAGCGGCTATTAACAGTACTGCTGATATCAAATAAGCGTTGGCAAACATCCGCAGGGCTTCATCGAAGAAAATGTAGGTGGTCATTGGCTTCACCTTTTGAGGTTTGTGCTGCTAGTGCTTTTTATTTCTCCACACCCCGATAGGTGAATTTCGCTGAGAAAATGCTAGCAATTGCATCTTAACAAAACTTTAGCTCTTTCAGAACACTCCTTAAACTTTTTATTTTTGAAGATTCAATGAATTTCACCAGTTATTTGTAAAAGAAAGTACTGAGGCTGAGATTAATGCCAAAGTTAGCCACCTGAAACTTACGCGAGTTTGGCTATTAAGCTGGTATCAATTACACAAAATCCAATATGGTTAAGTTATTGATGAGCTAGAGCTTGTGAAGAGATGAAAATCTTATTATTTCGTTATTGGCTTTTACATTATTGATAATAATATCAACTACAAGAGTTAAAGGAACCGTATTAATACATAAGCCGTAACAAAGACAATGAAACTATTATCCTTAGAAATCTCTACCGAACGTTTATTGTTGAAACCTATATCAATAAAATACAAAGAAAATATTTTTAGGTGACATACTCCTACACCGATTGCAAGCAATAGAGTGTAGGAGTATGTCACTAGAGTATAGAATTGCTTCTGCCGGTGCAAAGCAGAGTATCTAGCAGTAAAAGCAAATACTCAAATTTACAAATTCGTCTGAATATGAAAAATTTGTTTAGCGATCGCACTAGAACCAATTAAATTAACAGTAATTATTTGCAATAAAGTACTACACAACTATTTATTCGTTGATAATTCTTGCTTGCAAAATGGGATTATGCAGATCTAACTAGCAAACTCAGGTAAGTTCTAAATTAAACAGCGTTCAATTGTAGCGACAACTGATTGAGAAAGTGTATCAAAATCGTAACCGCCTTCCAAACCAAATAAAATTTTACGAGTTAGTCCTAGACAACAATCAGTAAATAAACCATAATCTGCTGGTTGCAAATTGATGCTTGCCAAAGGGTCTGCGGCATTGGCATCGTAACCTGCACTCACAATTAGTAAATCTGGTTGAAAATTTGCTAAAAATGGCACTACCTTTTTTTCCAGTAATGGCTGATATACAGAGATATCACTACCAGGAGGTACGGGCAAATTTAATACATTATTATGAAAGCCGCGTTCTGTAACTCTCCCAGTACCAGGATAGCAAGGGTATTGATGTAGAGAACAATAGGCAATTTGCGGATGAGTTTCAATGATCGCCTGTGTACCATTACCATGATGCACATCCCAATCTAAAATGGCGACGCGATTAATTCCAGGTTGTTCTAGAGCAAACAAAGCAGCGATCGCGGCATTAGAAAATAAGCAAAAACCCATTCCTGCATCACTTTCAGCATGGTGTCCCGGTGGACGCGCCAGCACAAAAGCCGGATTTGCTGTTGCCAGCACAGTCTCAACTCCATCCAGCCAAGCACTCACGGCTAACAATGCCACATCATAGCTGCGTGAGCAAACAGGCGTATCTCCATCCAAATAACTACCGCTAGTAGAGGCAATTTCCCTAACTTTCTTGATGTATGCTGGGGTGTGAGCCTTTACCAATACAGGCATTAATGACGGACTTTCTGCTACTGGTGTAGGCGATCGCCATTCAATTTTCTTGGCAAACGCAGATGTTCTTAAGGCGTTAGCGATCGCCGTCAAGCGTTCTGGGTTTTCAGGATGGTATTTTCCAGTTTTGTGATCCAGAAACTCATCAGAATAGATGACTGGCAGCATAGGGCGAAAACAGTTGCTAGCAGGATACTGAATGTCATTGTATCCTCACTAGTAGCTCTATTCTTCGGTGAGTCCGGTCATTTCATCGTTTGGTTCATCAAGCATTTCGGGTACTAAAGCTGGATTACTCCTACGTTCTGCTGGCGATTGCTCTCGGATGACATCATCCATTTTTGGAGGGTGTTTGATTTTGTCGAGTACCTCTGGGCTTAATTGCGATGCATCACCTTCAGAATTCATTTTTTCAGCTTGACTCGGAACTGTTTCCTTATTCATAACTATTTCTCTAAACTTCTACGCCCAGCTTAAATTTTTATGTGGCAAGACACACACTACCTTGGGGCTTAAATTACTATTTCCACACTGATTCATTAGTGCAGTGTATATTTACTTGTATATTTCTATTGGTTGGTAGCCACAGGTAGGCGGATAGTGAATGTGCTACCTTGTCCCGGCTCAGATATCACATTAATTGTGCCTTGATGTGCTTCGATAATGCAGCGAGATAAATATAACCCTAAACCACTACCGGAACGCTGGTGTTTACCCTGGCGAAATCGCTCGAATAATATTGCCTGATCTTGTTTAGAAATTCCCGGCCCTGTATCTTCAATATCAATAGTCACATTAGCCGGAGTGAGATGGCAGCGAATATCTACAGAACCCTTATCTGTAAATTTGATGGCATTGCCGATAATATTTGTCAGAACTCGCCGCATCTCTACGCGATCGCTCATGACAGTGCTTTGAGTTTCGCCCTTATCGGTTGTTTCTTGTGCCAATTCAAGATTTAGGGCTAATCCTTTTTCTTCTGCTAAGGGAGTTAACTCCTGAGCAACTTCACTAACTAACTCCTGAATATTACAAGGAGAAATTTTTAAAGTTTTACAGCCAGCCTCATGACGATAAACTTCTAGTAAGGTGTTTACCATTTCCAGCAGGTCTTGGTTACTGCCAATCATGGTACTAATTATTTCTTGCAGTTGTGGTGAAACTTCGCAAAACCTACCTTCTATCAATAATTTTAAGATCCGGTTGGATGCTACCAGAGGTATACGTAAATCATGAGTAAAACGCGAGACAAAATCGGCTCGCAAGTTAGCCATCTGATCTCGTTCGTCGATACTATGCTTGAGGCGGAGAAGCGATCGCACTCGTGCATGTAGCTCATCTGGATCGAATGGTTTACGGATGAAGTCATCTGCACCAGCATCGAGTCCCTCCACAACGCTAGACTCATAGTGAGCCGTAATTAGTAGAATAGGGATAAAGGGTAGCGCCCGATTCTGTCGGATGCGTCGAGTGAATTCATAGCCATCGATTCCAGGCATCATCACATCTAAAAGTATCAAGTCTGGCGGCGATTGCTCAACCATAGTCAAAGCTGTCTTGCTATCTTCCACTAAGCTGAGTTCATAGTCCTTATCCTCTAGGACTGCTTCTAAAATCAGCAAATTGTCAAAAACGTCATCTACAACGAGAATTCTATCTTTTTTGGAAGTTTTAGTTAAAGACATGGTTAATAAAAAAAGAAGTGCTTGGCTATCCCTAGCAAATCTAGTAATAGCTTACTTCACCAGCGTTAAGATCATCATGATTCACATGTTCGCTTAAAGTTTTCGGAATTAAGGATATTCTTTTTATCAGTAATTGCACTAGAAAAGCTAGTGATTTGTATAAAATAAACTTTTTTTCCTCCAACTTTATCAGTTGTATTGCACAGAAACGCAAACTGCTATGTATTCATGACTTTTATTGCTGCAAAGTCAACTTTAACTATAACTAATAGTCACCGATTCCTAATCGCTTCGCATCAAGATAATGTATAAAAATATTTTTTGAGGAAATTAAATTCTTATATTCAAACACCGCTTTAAAAAAAATTTGAAAATAAGGTCGTTTATGACTGATGATGGATGAAGTTTTGTGAACAATACCAAACGCCTTTCTTTTCGGATAAAATCCCGAATAGAAGAACAAAGCTATTTTCATCTGTACTTTTAGATAGATAACAGTAAAGATAACCATCCATGAGTGAAATAAAGATCCTCGTAATTGAAGATCACAACCTTACCAGAATCGGCTTACGGGCTGCTTTACAAACCCAGGCAGAAATGAACATTGTTGGTGAAGCAGCTAATGCAGCAGAGGGAATAGAGCTTCTAAAAACTCTCAAGCCAGATGTTGCCACCATTGACATTGGTTTGCCTGACATGGATGGTATAGAACTGACACGCACATTTAGGCAATACCAGGCGGAAACAGAAGACTACACAACAAAGCTGCTGATTTTAACAATGCAGAGTAGTGAACAGGCGGTTTTAGCAGCTTTTGCAGCAGGTGCAGACTCTTATTGCATGAAGGATATCGAAAGTGAGAAATTAGTAGAGGCAGTGCAAACGACCTACGCAGGTAGCTCATGGATCGATCCAGCGATCGCAGATCTCGTACTGCGACAAATACGACAGGATTTTCCTGATGGTAATAGTGGAACAGCCGGAAAAAGAGTACTGATTGACGGTATTGACCCAGAAATTGAAAAAACTATAGAGAGCTATCCCCTGACTCATCGAGAAATGGATGTTTTGGAGTTGATTGTCGCTGGGTGTGACAATGCAGAAATCGCTAAAAGGCTCTATTTAACTGTCGGTACTGTAAAAACTCACGTTCGAGGTATTCTAAATAAACTCTGTGTTGCTGACCGCACGCAGGCTGCTGTACTTGCTTTGCGTGCTGGGTTAGTGCAGTAGTGAGTTAAATGCCTATCCAAGTAAGGTAAAAACCGAACTTCGTCTCGCTACGCTAACGCTCCTAGTGGGCGACCTAATTCATCCTTTTATCCTTTGCCCTTTACCCCTCTGCTTTATAATCAGATGATGTCCTAGACTACCTGGCAACAGCTATATTAAGAATTTGGCGTTGCTGAATCCAGGTATGAATTTACCGGGCTACGCCCCGCTTCTCTACGAGACGCTCCGCGAATGCTAACACCCAGAGACGCAGCGAAAAGTTCTGTAGGTGGAGAGAAGTCTGAGCGTCGGCGTCCGGCGATGGTCTTTATCACTGCCTTTGGGCGCAAAGCCTTGCGCCTCTCCCTTGTGTCTAAAGGACACAAGGCAACCGTTCTGAAAGAACGGTTGGGCAGTAAGACCCGCATAGCGATGGCTCCGCCAACGCAATCATGCGAACAGAACTTCTCCCAAGGGGAGACGCAATGATGCGAACGGAGTTTCCCAACCTAGGAAACTTTTCAAGACAGAGGCGCAGAGAGTAAGAGTTTAAGATGTTAAGTTTTTAAATTTCATACTTCAATTCAGCAATGCCAAGAATTTAATCTCTTCTTGATGGGCTGAGCAGGATTACCAGCATAAACAATCATTGGATCTAAAGAACGCCCAGTTACTCCACCGAGGGTCAGTACTGCACCTCTACCTACTGTTACACCTGGGCCTATTACCGCCTTGGCTGCAATCCAACTACCCTCTTGTATGTGAATTGGGGCTGTAATTAGTTGAAAATCGGGATGATTCCAGTCATGATTTCCAGTGCAGAGGTAGACTCCTTGAGATAAGCAAACATGACTTTCTATGGTGACAGGAGCTAGGTTATCAATCCAGGTATCTTCCCCAATCCAAACGTAATCACCCACAGTTAACCGCCAGGGAAACTTCACTCTTACTCCTGGCTTAACGCGGACGCGTTGACCAATTTGCGCTCCAAAGCAGCGGAGTATCCAAATTTTTAAAGCTGATATAGGGAGCCAATAACTTTCTACTAAGGGCGACCCGATAAAATACCACAGAAGTTGTTTCCAGTATGGTGCGCCTGGAGTATAAGTACCTAAAGTATAGTTATCTAAACGCATATTATGGTGAATTAACAGCAGGCTTAAGACTCGCTCCTGTATGGCCTGTAAAAATCCAAAGCAGGGAGCGGGCAATGTCGCGAATAATGGGAAGGAAGGATTCTTTGGGATGGTTAGACGGTACAGAGAGTGGAGTGAAGGCAATGCCTTGGCTACCAAGAATCAGGGTTGCGATCGCTTTGGCTCTGGGCATGTGATAGTTAGAAGTAATTAAATATAAGTGTTGTATTTTGTATTGTTTAAAATCTGGAACCAGGGTAGTAAAGTTAGTAACTGTGTCAACAGCTCGATAGTCTAAGTGAAGGCGTCTATCCGAAATACCCGCGTCTCGAAAAATTTTACGCGCTTCGCTGGGAACTACACCAGAAGAAACCCAAATTTTTAGGGATGGATACCAGTGAGCAAATTCGGCGGTGAATGCTTCTCGCTCTCCTAATGATTCGCCGCCAAGGGTGAGAATGGCTTGGGGCTGGGGAGCTTGGTACAGTGCGATCGCTACATGCACAGGAATCATTAGCAGCAGAAAGAGGATAAAACCTACTACTAAAAAAAGTATCCAATGTTTTTTAATTTTGCAGAATGTAATAACTTAACCTCCAAACAATAATTTTCTAGAAAATTTTGTTAATTGTTAAATAAAAAGAGGTAGCTAAAAAGAAAGGAACAGCTAAGCCAAACAATCTTAATAGTTGTAAATTTACATGGCTTGGCTCTCCAAATTCTCCACTTTGGGAATGAATAAAACCTACAGCATAAGCTGCGATTCCTTTCAATAAGTCTATCTCTGCTAGGCTGTGCTTTTTATCCATTGAATTATTCACACCAAAATAATTAAATTTTAATTTTTTCAGCTTCTATCAAACGAATAGCTAGAAGAATTTCTGCTAAAATGCGCTGAAATGCATAATACCAACCATGCCAACCATCAAGAATACCGCCTTTAAGGATGAGGCAGTAGACCAAAATGATCAAGGGAGCTAAAATCTTTTGTCTACGGATGCGATCGCTCCAACTGAGGTTACTCATCGGTGTTTCTAATAATTTTTTTACCTCAATCACCATATAGCGATCCTGCGCCCACAGCCAGCGATTTAGAGGTTTGCGATCGTCATGATGGATGTAACCAGTAAGCGTTGCAGACTTACCAGCAAGTTGTAAAAGTTGAGTGTGACCATCATCTAGGTATACAGCTTTATCTTTGCGAAACAGAACTTGACGAGGGGGAAGTATTGTACCTCTAAGCGGTTTACCAAACACACAGTATTTAAATCTGGCAAAGTAGCCATCGATCTGCCCATCTGCTGGCAAATTTATAATTTCAGCCTTTAAATCAGCTGTGACAATGTAGTCTGCATCTAAAGAGAGCACCCATTTAGATTCAACTTGCTCTAAGCCATAGTTCCATTGTTTAGCATGAGTATCAAATTTTCGTTTAAATACTTTAACCTGTGGATAAAACTGCAATATTTCTAGGGTTTCGTCATTGCTGTCACTATCAATGACTACAATTGTTTTTGCCCATTTGAGAAATTGGAGAGTGCGATCAATGTTAGGAGCTTCGTTGTAGGTGAGGATAAGCGGAGTTACTTCGTTAAGCATATCTGTTTATTTATGAACTTCAACAACTATGACTTAGTAATAACTCAAAGTCAGAAAGATACATATTTGCAATCTGTTCATAACTAAATTCAGATGCTTTCTGCCTTGCTTGATAACATATTTGCTCTGTTTTCTCTGGGTTGAGAATAGCTGACGCTAAAACATTTGCCAGATTATTGGCAGCATTAGGGCTACGATGATCGAAAAAGTATCCTGTTATCCCTTCCTGAATAAAATCTTTGAAACAAGCTAAGTCTGAAACGACTGGAGCTAGAGATGTAGCCATTGCTTCTAATGGTGCAAGTCCAAATGATTCACCTTTCTCTGCAAGTGAAGGATAGCAAAATAAGTCAGCTTTTCGGTAAAAATCAGATAGTTTATGTACATCAAATATTGGTTTTATAAACTCAACATTTAAGTTATTAACTTGAGATTCCAGAGTACGTAAGTAAGTTTTTCCTCCACCACCTTGATTTTCTTCTACGGGCCCAACTATCCTGAGTTTCACTGTGGAAATTTGCTGAGATAGAATTGAGAATGCATCTAATAGAAGATGAATACCTTTCTCTGGATGGACTCTACCCACATACAGAATAATTTTCTCTTTTTGTTCTACTCTAGAGCAAATTGATGGATAAAATATATTAGTATCAATAGGATTAGGGATAATTTTTATTTTGGGAATTGCAGCAGGATACTCTTGCGCGATCGCATCTTTTATCGCCTTTGAGACAGCAGCAAATCGAGCTACACCACCATAAAGGCCATACTGACCCTTGGGAAATCTAGCAGCATTAACAACAATTTGACCTACTTTTGGATGTAGAGCAGCAAACACTGGCAACCAAAAGTCATTAATAATTAAAATATCAGATGAAGGCAAAGAGGGAAAAGTAAGCAAAGCATACAGCAAATCTTTAAACAAATCTAGGACAATATTAGTACTTTGAGGAAGTCCACCCTGGCGTATATATTCAACGCCATTAATTACTTCTGTCTGCGGTTGTCCTGGATAGGAACGACACAAAATTCTAACTTGATGACCTCTGTTAGCAAATTCTTCTGCTAAACCTTGCCAAATTCGAGGAATAGCACCTCCTTGCACCGCAGGAACAGGCAACCAGGGGCCTGTAGCAATGGAAATAATCACAGTTGATCCCCCTAAGAGCCATAAAACTGAATACAATTAGGCGGTTCCCCACCACCGAGAATCCAATAGTAAACACTTGCCATTTCCTTGGCAATTGAATTCCAAGAATATTTAGTTGTCACCAAATTTTTTCCTTTCAAACCCATTGCTTGTCGGTCAATAGAAGACAATTCCATTGCCTCAACTAATGCATCCATAAGTGCTTGCTGGTTATCTTCAATCCACCAACCACATTCATAGCGTTCTAAATCCTCCCAAGGAGCGCCTTTAGTGGTAATCACAGGCACTCCGCAAGCTAGAGATTCCGCTATTGCAATCCCAAAATTTTCTGAGTGTGTTGGCAAGACAAACAAATCTGCATTGGTCAGTACAGATATCTTGAACTTTCCAGATAGCATACCAGTAAAAGTCACCCGGTGGTTCAAATTCAACTGGTCTACTAGTAGTTCTAACTTTGCTTGGTAATCTATTAAGTCAGGCCCAGCAAGTATAAGATGCCAGTCAGAAAATTGGGATTCTAATTTTTGCCAAACGTGGAGTAAATTATCTATGCCTTTTTTAGGATGCAGTCTTGACAGGAAAAGTAACCATTTTTTATTAGCAAGTTCAGGGAATAATTGTGTTAATACTTCTTTGTCTTGTTGTTCATTCAACTCAGCAATATCAACACCAGTTGGAATTAGTGCGATAGGCTGTTGAAAACCCAGACGACGAACAGAAGTCGCTTCTTCAGCAGAAGTTACATGAAAAACAGTAGCACTAATCAAATTTTTGCGCTCATACAGAAACCAAACAAGCTGCTTCTTCATGCGACTATGCTTCAATGACCAAGACTCAAGCATTCCATGAGGTGAAATAACTAAAGGCAGACGATTGCCTAATGCAGCTTGTCGAGCGTAAAGATTCGGAAACATCCACAAGCCATGATTGTGAATCAGATCTAATTCTTTTGATGCTAAAGATTTTAGAGCATGACTAGATTTGGGAGCAAATCCTCGTAGATGCTGAGCTAAGAAATTTGCAGGATAACTATGTATTGCAACATCCATAGCCACAATTTGGCTACCAAGTTGTTTATAGTCAAGCGCAAACAGATGTGATGGGATTCCCTGATTGGCAAGGGCTGATGCTAGTCTAGTGACTAAAAAAGCAGTGCCGCCAGTATTTTCGTTAATACTTGCAATTACATGACAAACTTGAGGTTTGTCTGTAGCGGTTTCTAGCAGTTTTGCTGCTAAAGGATTAAGCGTCATTGACTAAAAAATTACGGTAACTATATCAAGGTTATTCAGGAATAGCAAAACAATGATGTATAAGTTTTGTCAGAGTTTGTTTGAATTGTTCAAAGCCAAATTTATCGATCGCTTTTTGCCTTAAAGCGTCAGGTTGATAAATTAAAGAATTTGGATAAGTACCTTGCAAAATCTGGATGAGAGTTTGAGCTATGGCATTCACATCTAGAGGATCGACCAGGGCCCCTAGTTCACCCTGACAAAGAGCATCAATCGCACCATCCTGATTGCCACCCACTGTGGGTTTGCCACATGCTAGTGCTTCTAGGTAGACTATCCCGAATCCTTCACCTCGACTAGGCATGGCAAACACATCGCAAAGATTGTAGAAATCACAGAGTTCGCGATCGGGAATAAAACCTGCTAAGGTAACGCTGTCTTGCAGGTTGAGTTGAGCAATCAGTTGCTCAATCCGGGGTCGGTCGTCGCCTTTGCCACCTAGTATGTAGTGAACATCTGGAACGTGAGACTTAATTTTTGGTAGCGCTTGAATAATTTTGTCGTATCCCTTATAGCCATCTTCACTTGATAAACGAGTCACAGTGAAAATAATCGGCTGATTAGACCTCAAGCCATAACGTTCTAGTAAATATTTTGGTTTAGGACTAGGTTGAAAACGATTCTCATCAAATGTAACTGGTAATATTTTTATCTTATCGGTAGGTATACTCTGCTCATTAATTAGGCGATCGCGTGTATACATGCTAATCGATATAACTATTTCTGCTGCATGTAGTGCTTTAATTTGCCATTTATTTTGAATTTCCCAAGCATCAACCCCATAAACAATAACTCCGTAAGGAATACCTGTGAGCCGATGAATTAGGAGTGCTACTGGTGCAAAATTGATATGGCCACATAAAATAAACTTTGGGCGACTAAGTATAGCTGTTTTGATTAAGTTAAAAGCAAAATGTTGCGTTCGTAAATACTTGGGTAGATGACCGCTAAAAAAAAATGAATAATTATTTGAATTAAATTTATCTGTCGGCTTACTTTTATCAAGCTTATCTAAAATCCAGAGAGAGGAATTAGGTAGTCTTTCTTGGATGGTTTGCAAGATGTCTTGTAAATAAACTTGTATGCCACCTTTGAACTCAAATAAGTTAGGAAACCATAAATTTAAAGTACTTTTTTTCAGAGATTTTTGCATGTTTGAAATCTTTTATATATTTACTAAAATAATTCATATATTATATCAATATATATAATAAAATTGCTTTTAATGTTAATTCTAATTAAAAAAATTACCTAATTATGTTGATTAGTTCAAGACGCTACTTCTGTAAATTATTATACTTCTTCAAGTCGCTTTTTCCATTGATCAAATTATGATTACTATAATATTGCAATTTACATCCTTATTTAATTTTTAAATTTTTTTAGTATAAATTAATTTGTAATCTTTGTTTTATATCTTTCCTCAATAGCTAGCTGATAAAGCTCAATATATTGATAAACCATGTTCTGTGCTGTAAATCTTTGCGAATTAATAAATCCTTTAGACTTCAATATTTCTAGTTTAGGCAGACATGAAACAATTTTTTCTGCTGTTTCTTCATGATTATTTGGATCTATGTATATAGCTGCTTCTCCCCCTACATCATTCATGGGAGGACGGTTTGAAGTAAACACAGGACAACCGCAAGCTTGAGCTTCTATAATCGGCCAACCAAAGCCCTCTTGTAAAGAAGGAAATAGTAAGGCGGCTGCGGAAGAATAAAGAGCTCGCAAATTTTCACTATCTACTTCTACTAGCTCTATTACCCTTTGATCTAAGTTATGACTTTGAATAAACTGATGCATTTCGTCAGTCATAGGTTTGCCTACCATAACTAAATGCCATTCTGGTTGTTGAAGTTTCAGTATTAGTTGAGAAAAGATGGCTAAAACTCCTAAACGATTTTTATACCAATGATTTGCCCCCACATGAAGAATAAAGCGACCTTGAGGAAGCCCTAAAGCTTTTAAGCGTTGCTCAGCTTCTAAGACTGTCATAGGGGTATAAGGATAGTTCAAACCCACAGAAACTAAAGTTACAGCCTTCTCATTGAGAGTACTTAAACGTATCAAATCGTTTCTAGTCTGTTCCGAAACGCAAGCAACTCTTTGGGTTTGATTGAGTCCTTTTACAATCATCCACTGTAATATTTTACCAGTCCATCCTGTTTTATACTCTGGAAATTCTCCCAAACCAGAACGAATTGCCAATAAGTCATGACAAGTCACAACATGGGGTATGTTTTGCAAATATCTAGTGTAAATTGCATTGCCATGATCGCATGTATGAACTACATCTGCCCAAGAAATTATTGAACGCAAATTTCGTGGGAAGAGAATCAATTTATCAATGTAACCTAACCATTTTTTGAATACATTTGGGAATAAATGAAGATTGCCTAAGTAGGGCGTGGGTCGAATGACACGTACTTGATGACCAAACTGTATTAAGTAGTTTTCCAGCATGGCAGAAAATAGATCCATGCTTTGAATAGCATCTGGTTGGTAATTACCTATCAACAAAATTTTCATTAAGCTTAAAATATTTCAATTATTTTTAGGCGTTTTTTTGTTATCTTTTAACAACCACAAAATGCGCTTTATATTAACTACAATCTTACCAGGTAGCAAACTGGTTACTAACTTTTTCGTAAAAGCTTTGAACATTTGAGGTAGCAATTGCTTTTGCAAACTAAATATGTCTTCAGGTGTCATAGTAGCAGCTGAAGTGCTAGGGAATGCGGGGTAATTTCTTTTGAAACCAAATCCCAGGTATTCCATTACTTCTAAATTCAAATTATCTAGATACTCTGTATTTACTATATTTTTTTCACCATGACCTACATATTCACTACCAACTTGATCGACCTGAAAAAGCAAGGTAGACCTAGTATATGTTTTATCTTGAAAAGGTTCAGCCCTATGGACTGCGTGAATATCACATAATATTAGAGTACCTTTCTTCATCGAAAATGTTAGGATATCCTTTTTATATTTACTGTCGATAAAGCTTTCAGTTAGATAAATTTCGTGATTGAATTTAGGCGACCAGATATGAGAGTCTTTAACTAACTGAAAAGCATTTTTGGTTACATCAGACAGATAAAATAAAAACAATAAACCTGGCATGTCGTGCTTACTAACTAGCTTTTTGCCAATTTGAAGGTTGTTATCAGTATGCCAAGGCATATTTCCTACTTTGCTGGTTTGATAAATTCTATGATTAGTTAGCTTGTAATTATCATCAAAATATTGTTTGCAAATATCGAGAACTTTTTGGGAAGTGATAATGTCGAAAGATTTTTTGGAATGAGCCAAACAATGAGTTAAAAATTTTTGGTCGTAAGCAATAACTACGCCAACATCATTGGTGTTAACCAAAATTTTGTTAAAATCTACTTCTTGTAATAATTCTTCAACACACTGCTCTATTAATGCTTGTTCACAAACAAAATATCCCTTAGTTTTTAGGTCACTAACTATTTGACTAGTACTGCTATTGAGAAATGATAAACTAAACATATTTTTCTAGAGGTGTAACAAAGATGATATGAACAGCTTGATTGATATTTATCATTTAGCAAGATATGAAAATATTAAAAACAAATGTTTTTAAATCCCAGTTGTACCACATGGGATCGCTACAGCATATTTTTATATAAAGCTAGTTTGCTTTATACTTTACAAAAATAGGATGAAATATATTACTTTCATAATCTTTTTATAAACTTGAACTCCGAGTTGCTAAGAGGTTGTTTTAAAAGGGTATCTCTATGTCATATTGAACGCAGCGGAGTGGAGTGAAATATCTCAGTATGTCAGCAAAAGCCCAGATTCTTCTCTGCGAGAAGCTCCGCCAACGTTCCACACCCTGCGGGAAGCCGCAGAAGCGTCTACAGAATGACGAAATTATACCCTCTTGGACTTTTCAAACATCCTCTAAGATATCCTTGACCTTGCTAACTAATGTTTGACGATATAAGCTCCAATTGTATTGCTCAGCTTTGCGACGAGCGGCTCGTCCCATTTCTGCCAACTCTTGAGGATGGGAGTAGCACCAGTCTAGTTTTTCTTTCAGTGCTTCTACATCCCTTATGGGAATAATAAATCCTTCTACACCATCAGTAATAACATCAATTCCTCCTGTGTTAGGTGTAGTAATCACAGGAATACCACAAGCCATTGCTTCTAGTATTACTAAACCAAAACCTTCTATCAAAGAAGGGAAAACTAAAACGCTAGCACTGCTGTAATACTCATTCAGGAGAAGATGAGGTACAGAAGGGACATGACGATAGATGTCTTTATACTGTTCTAACCAACCTGACGGGAAGAGATTGCTTCCGACTAACACTAACTCTGCATCGCTTAGTTTCAATTCTTGCCAAGCTTGCATGAGATAGTGAACTCCTTTGCGTGGAGAAAGACGACCAACGAACATGGCACGAAAGCAAGTATCATTTTTCGGTTGGGGTTGAAATAAGTCTACAGGTGCGCCGTAGGGAATGACAGTAATTTTTTCTGGTTCTACACCAATCTCTAGCAATGACTGTTTTGTCACCGAAGAAGCCACAAAGATATGATCTGCTAGTTTTACTTCCTGCTGTTTGCGCTCAAGTTTCCAGGTAGGGTCTTGAATCGATTGAACTGCTGAGCTTAGGACAGGGAATAACTCAGCCTCTTGCCGCATGATCCGATGAGTCATCTTATAAAAGGGAATAGGCAGATCGTACAAGCAAAGAACGCCTTGCTGTTTTGCTTTGACAAAGGTCTTTGCAGCCAAATCTTCATAAGTGTAAATAGCATCTAACCCGTCAAGATGGTGTTTTGCTATTTGGCTATCAAGAGATACATATACCCAATCCACCAATTGCATGTAGCTGAAGCCCAAAGTAGGTGCTAGTTTGGTTAGCGATAAAAATATACGGATGATTTCTTTCCACGGGTAAGTCTGAATTGGTACACCATTAGGAGAAGTCCAAGTCCGCCTGCTCAATTCATTAGTGATAGTAGTTTTGAGCTTTTTGGGCAGCACATTTAAACATCCCCATATGGGTGCTTCTGGGTCATAAGCGATCGGGGTAATTACCTCTTTCAATAAATTAGCCTCTGCAAAAGCTAAAGCCGCATTGCGGGCAAAAGAAGGATTAATTTGATGAGCTAGGGAAAGTGAGTTAATCATGCTGTTGAGATGCCCAGAATTTGTCAGATAAAAACTGCCGATATTCTAATTCTGGAAATAAGAAAATGCAGCCACTAAAGAACCAAGAATAAATTGATAAGGTATTGTTAAATACGAATTGATTGGTAATATTAATAACTTGTAATAAGAGAACAGAAAGCGCCAACTGACGAAGAAAAGGACTTTTCAGTTTCAAAAAAACTTGCCAACTATAAAACATTAGAACTATACGTAGTCCGTACCATAATGCAAAGCCGAATAGTCCTATTTCTAAAACAACCCTTCCTATCTCTCCTTCAGCTAGGGGAGTAGGCTCACCTGTGGGTAGCTGAAAAATTTTACGCAAAGCTGGGGCTGCCTGATGAGTTGCTCCTATCCCATAGCTATCAAGCCCTTTAAATTGCGCGGCATTCACAGGCTCGTAGAAGGAAGACAAAGCGCGGTTCAGAAAATCTTGAGAATCTTTTTCTGAAGTGCCTGCACGCTCGAAAAATGTGCCTATTGCCTGAGCGAAAAATTTTGGCACTAAAGCTGAGATCAAAATAACAGGTAGAATGAGTTTTTTAGCTGAGCGAGTAGCGATCGCAGGTTGAGTTAAACCTAAGATAGATGCATATCCGATAAGAAACAAAATTTCAAATGAAAGCAACAGACGGGCACCAGTCATGAAGGAAGTACCAGTTACTAATAATGCTTCAATGTATGTTAACCATCTCCAAATTCGTGGTTGTTCAAGGGTTAGCATTGGAACCAATATACAGAAACAAATTATTAGATAAGTTGAATAACCCACGATATAAGGGAATGTACCTGTGACTCTAATTGCTCCACCAGCAGTAGCATTTGCCTCTTGACCACCTGCCCAGACGTTAATTGGACTCGAGGGTGGACTGAAGTATTGAGCTACAGCCAAGAGGCAGACCGGAATTGCTAGCAGCATAAAGTTGCGTAAAAAGCGGTATAGTTCCTCCTCTGTTTGAAATAAACTAGGCAGTATCCACATTAAGGGCATATAAAAGAAGTAGGCTTTTAGCCCGAACAAACCAATTATGGGTGAGCCTAAACTGGGGTTAAAGACTTGCAACACACACCAAGTAAATGCCATCATTAAGATAATATTAAAAGTACTCAATCGAAAGGGATACTTTGGTTCCCTACTTAGGTAGTACTTAAGATATGCTATTAAAAGCAAGAAGTCTTTGATAAAGTAAATTTGCTCACTTGCTTGTGGTAGTACCCACTTTCGCAACACACCTTCAAAAATGACAATAACCAATGCAAATTTAACCGCACGTTGCCAACTGAAGTGATATATACCAAAGTAAGAAAGCCAAACAAGAGCTGCTGCACCTATCAAAGCAATGAGCAATTGCATTAAATTACCCTCTCTAAAATATCAAGATATGCTTTAGCAACTGCTTTACTGGTGTGACGAGCTAAATGTGCTTTAGCTTTTTCTCTGTAGATTACTAGTTTTTTTGGATGGCTGAGTAAGTCAAATATTATCTGAGTCAACTGCTCCACATTGCCGTTAGCAAATGTTGTCCCGCAAGGGCCGATCGCATCCTTGAGACCACCACCTTCTGAACCTACAACCACGCAACCACAGGCAATTCCTTCTAGGGCAACAATGCCAAAGGGTTCATCCCAAATAGATGGAACTACCATAATTTGGTGAGCATTTAATAATTTGACTAACTCATGCTCAACTTTTACTCCTGCAAAATTGACTTGTTCAGCAATGTCTAAATCTTCTACCTGTTGATGTAATTTAGATTCTTCAGGCCCACTACCAATAATGGTCAACTTAGGAGTAAGTCCCCTCTTTTTCAAGTAAGCTAATGCTTCTATGAGTAGATTAGCTCCTTTATCAGAAACCAAACGTCCTAAAAACACAAGTTCTTGATTACGAGAGATTTCTGGTATTTCATAGAATATATCTTCCCGATAAGAATTAGGAATTATATTAGATGGTGCTGGTATAGATTGAGCTAAAGCATGACTAGCTGAAATATTAGTTGCTAAACGAGTAACAAAGTGCTTTAGACGATTTTGCCAATTCATGCCTCCATCAAGGGAACGATACCAAGTTTGATGGGTTATAACCAAGGGTTTAGGTATCAATATTAATGGCCAAAGACCCTTTAAGCTCACACAGCCTTGAAAATAAACATCACACCATTGAGTTAATTTCAATACTTGTTTTGAACTAGGTTGTCGAATAATTTCAAAAGGGAAATACTTTGAGTCTGTTGCTGGAGTTTGTGAGACTAGCTTGACTTTGTGTCCCTGATAAGTAAATTCATGAGCTAAAGTTGAAATAATTGTTTCTAATCCTCCAATACTGGGATAAAACAGAGGAGAGTAAATAAGAATTTTCATAACATATATTTAACAATAAAAAACTATTTTTTTATTTGCAGCAACAGGCATAAAATATCACCTGATACTTCGCTAAGTTCAAAAAGTTGGTTTGACATTATATGTTGGGATATAACTAGGTTCTTTAATATAAGTTTCAGACTAAGTTGAGGTGAAAAAAGGAAGAAATTGTCACTTTGCTAGTTATGAACTTTATCTAAAGCCTGTACTAGAGCTTCCACGTTCTCGCGCGGAGACCAAGATTCCATACGCTTAGTAGTAGCAGCAACCATTTTATGTAAAAGTTCTTGATCGCCTAAGACTGTCTGTAGGATTTGTGCTAAAGCATCTAAATTACCGCAAGGATAAACAAGTCCAGTTTGGTAATTTTGCACAAGATCGTGGCGTGCACCAACGCGATCGCTTACTACTACAGGACAACCACACAGCATTGCTTCATTGACAACTACACCGAAGGGTTCATGTTCTGATGGAAAGACGAACAAATCAGCAGAGCAATAAACTGAAGGTAATTGCGATTGATTGACAAAACCCAGAAACCTAACTTGCTCTGCTATTCCTAAAGCTTCAGCTTCAACTTCAAGTTCCAATCGCAATGGGCCTTCACCAGCAAATACGAGATAGCTGTCTGGCACATTAGCTTTGACAAATGCTCGTAGAGCATCTTGTGGGCGCTTCCAGGGTTGGAGTTTAGCGCAGAAAAGGATAACTGGCGAATCCTCTGGAATATGCCACTGTTGTCGTACTGCTGCTCGATTCACCTGCTTTGCCTGAGCTAGCCACCATTCATTATTAACGACAGAAGGTGTCATTACTATACGTTGCTCAGAAATTCCCAAAGAACTGATAAATTTTACGCCTGGTGACGAGGAAACAATGACAGTATCTGCCAAACCAAAGATCCAAGGCAATAATAACTTCTTCAGATGGACTTTCCAAGCTGAGCCGTTGCGAGGAATTAAATCGTGAGCATCTGTACTAAATAAGAACGCAGTTCCACTAGCTTTTGCAGCAGCTACTAAAATCCAGAAACTCGCATATGCATAGCCTGTGTATGCGATTACAGCGTCAAACTTTCCAGTGCGGACTTGCTTCCATAACTCTAAATTAATTAGACCGAAGAACTTACCTAACCTAGGTTGAGGAGATTGATTGGAGAGTTGAATCCAAGGATAGCCATCCAATAATGGAATGTCCCACTGGACTTCTACACCAAACTCAGAGTCAAACCCTTGTTCAGCACCTTGCAAACTACAATAAGCTACTAGGATATCTAGCTTAGGATTTTGTGCCATTAACTGAAAAATTGGGGTTGAATACTGCACAGGATTTGCAGTAACAACCAAGACTCTATACTTACGTGTATTCATATTGACTAAGGTTATAATAACCTCTAACAACTATTAGCTTAATTTTTCATGATTATTGAATTTGAACCATTAAGGTGAGTAATAAAAATATTAGTTTGCACAGACAGGCTATGGGTTTGATACCAAGCATAAGCATTGTCAGCAATTACTTGTCCTAATTCTAAAGATAACTGGCTGTTTTGATCCCTAGCAGACCAGTAATGCTTACCGCTTTGAAGACCATCTGTTGGCATTGCGTTATGAGTAACCATACAAGGAATTAGCCTATGGGCACAGAAAGCCGCAAAAATAGTTGATTTTGCTAGATATGCAGGTGGAGGAAAATTTAAAAATCCGGCAATAGAATTTAGCATTATTTTGCTAATTTCTACTGTCTCAATGACTCCTGTTTCCACAACAAGAATACCATTCATTTCAGATATTTCTAACCCAGTCGGAATGCCAATATCATATATTTCTTTAATATCCAAAGTATTACAAGCTAGTTCCAAGGCTTGACGACCTAGCTGATAAACTTGCAATTTACTATTTTTATGTCCAAAAACAACTAGTCTTCGAGTTCGCTCTACTAAAAGTGGGGTATGCTCTGGTTCTCCAATGTTAGAAAAAACAGGTAAATGTGAAATTTGAGTTTGTTTTCCTCGACCCATATTGTACAGAATTTCTGCATAGCTCTCTTTACTAGTGACACAGCGATCGCTCATATTTACTAAGCGCTCGGCCAATTGTTTTTGTAAGGATGATAACCAGAAAGAACTAGTCCATATTGGATATCCAGAAGCATAAACTTCATGAAACATTGTTACCAAGCGCGAGTCAGCACTGTTAGCTTTCCAGCGTTTTAAACCTTTAACTAGCCAAACTGGACAGCCTCTTTCGGCATAACCATAACCTACATAATGTAGTAAGATTGGGATTGACTGATTCTTGTCAAATGATAATAGAGAGAACAATGCTTCAGCAGAATTAGCCGTTACTTGTTGTATCGTAAAATCTTCAATTTCTGTAGCTCCTTGCCAGTTGCGATCGCCAACGACAAACCGCGTTTCGATATTGTAATCTTTCCGCAACTGACGAGCCAGATTTAGTGCATAGTCCCCTAACCCATTGATGGATGGGGGTAGTTGAGGAACAATTTGAATAATTTGAATTGACTTATTTGTTAGCGTCACTTAAGCGGTTCAATTTTTGTATTATTAAAAAAGTAAAAATTGGATTTGATAAATTGAAATTATTCACAACGAGAGAATAAAACAACCATACTAGTATGGAGTTTTCTTTGTAAAACTAAATGAGTTTTATTAGTAAATATTTCCAAATTATTAATCCATTTCTTAGGTAGTAAGTTAAGTAAAGCTCCTAACTTTAAATAGCCGTTTGTTAGCGTATTACTAAAAAGCCGAGTTTCCAAAATAGATAAATTGGTTTGCTGAGCTAGAGATTCAACTTCGTCTAGATGCAATAAAAAAATGTGGCCATCTGAGTTAGGTTGGAATTGTATTGCTTCAAACTGACTGGGATCAGAACATTCAGAAAACTTGGGCAGATTATTCTGAAAATATTCTCCATTAGGTGTGCTCATAACAATGTAACCACCAGGCTTAACCATCTTGGCAATATTCTTTAGAAACTCATCAGGATGGGCAACATGTTCAATAATTTCAGCAATTAAAACAACATCAAATTCTGAGTTAAAACCAAGTGTAAATACATCTCCCGCTACGTAATTAATATTCCCATATTCCCATTTAAGTTTGACATAATCTGCTAACTCTGCACGCATATCATTCCAAGTAACTTCATAGCCTATTTCTGCCAGAGATAAACTAAAGTTTCCTTGAGCAGCAGCTACATCTAAGATTTTTGCACCTGGCTTGGCAACTTTTTTTATTACATCCAATATATGTTTGCGACGATAAGCATAGGCATAGACATATCCAAGATATCTAGGAAAATTTGTGTCCTCATATATTTCTAACAGATCGTATTGATAGCTATATTGCCAACTCTCAGGCCAAGTTGATTCTGGTGTAATTTTTTTCATGGCTGGATTTATACAAAATTAATCTTTTTTAAGTTCTAGAAAGTATTTATTTCAAACTTTATTCTTTAAATGAAATATAAAATATAACTTAAAAGCCATATATAAAAATGAGATATGCTCTAAAAAAGCTTCTTTAAAACCAGAGTACCTAAATTTTAATAATCCTGGAATTGTAGTTTTAATAAACCCACGCAGAGTATAACTAAGGTAAGTTTTATAGTTGATTGTAGCTAATTCTTCTGGATGAATGGATAAGTAAATTATTGTTGATTCTTGATGCTGTCTCAACTTTTTCCAGCCTCCATTATGTCTCCAGGGATGACATACGGAAGCAGATTGAATAAAGAAAAACTTGTTTCCCATTTTTGTGAGTCTTAACCTCAGATCTACATCTTCCATAGCAGCGTAGGGAAATCGCTCGTCAAAACCACCTAAAGACTCGAAAAGTTTGCTTTGAATAGCAAAGTTGCATGACCATAAGAATCCTCCTGACTCATTAATAGGGGATGTTTCACCTAAAGTTTTTCTGGGACGATCAACATAAGTTCTACCCTCAAAGACTAAAGCAGAGGGTTGAGTAATTCTAGCTTGAGCATACCCTTCCAACCATTGAGGATCTGGCAAGCAGTCATCATCTGTGAAAGCCAGCCATTCACTTTGAGCATATCTAGCTCCATTGTTACGATTTGCCGCTGGGCCCGTGCGTGGGCCAGCTGCCCACTTTACCCAAGGATAGCGTTCCTGAATCATCTCCTCGGCAGTTGTTTCAGGACTATCATCTGTCACAATTACCTCGTATTGCTCGTCTGCTAAAGTCTGAATTCCAGGCACTAGGCAATCCAAACATTTTGCTAGCAAATCATTACGATTATAAGTTGGAATAATAACTGTAAATAAAGGACTAGATTTCATTGTTGTACAACAGTTTGAAAGGCGCGTTTAAATCGACGAGCTATTCCCCTTACGGAGCGATTATTTCTTTGATATGACAAACTCCACTGTCTAACCTGTTCATCCCATTCAGCTTTTTCTGCTTGGGTCAAAAAGTTATAGAAAATTTGATGAATTGGTCGAGGTACATCCATACGTATACCTGCCCAGTGGATTAAATACGGTTGACGTGAGGAATCAGCCCAGTAATGCTCAAATTCATCTGGATAGTCTCCTGCCCATGTTGATTCCATGCGAATCGGAGGTAAGGTAAGATTTAAAATTTCAATTTCAGATTGCCACACAAGCAAGTTCAGTCCTGGCTGATCGTGAAAAGGGAAACGAAGACAGGTTTCTATAAAATCAGGTTGCGTGGCGATCGCTTTGAGTGATTCAATTGTGAATAGAGGGCGATCGCAAGCAAATTGACCCGCATTAAATACATCTCTTTGCCAAAGAGTGCTTTTACTCGACATTAATTGCAGTGATTTTTCTGTGTATGTTCCGCCTGGATTGTGCCAGTGACCACATGAGGTAATAAACCCAGAATAAGGCTCTAATACTTCTTCTGGGTTCCTCAAAAAGCAAATATCTGAATCTACATATTGGTAATTTCTCACTGTCAAGCATTGATACTTTCGCATCATTGGGTGGGTTTTCTCAATTTTTAACCAACTGATAATTTCAGGTATTTCCCACCAAGTAGATCCCTTGGGTAATTCAAAGAGATTGTCATCGTAAGGAATTACTAAAAGTGGCAGTTGGCAACCTGTTGCGCGTAAGGAACGCTCCATTGCTAGAAAACGCAATCTTGCCTTATTATTAGCTAGGGATATAATCTTATCAATTTTCATTAAAATCAGAGTTTTTATTATGCCCATCTTTAATAAGCAATAAAGATGAGAATCTTTCAGTTTTTTAAATCTTAAATCGGGTCATTCAATGCAATTAGCCATCCTTGAATGAGCCGATAGTAATAATTGAGCTTTCTTTGCAATTTATTCCAAAAATATCTAGGTTTTATTGCTTGCCCAGAAGCATAAAAATGGTCTGTTATCTTATCAAGTGTGTCCCAACCATTGTCTTTGACAGTCCATCCCACCTTTTGAGCAGCCATTCCCATACAATATCCATCTGAACTAGTGTATCCTTTTAATTCTAAAGTTCTTGTTATAATATCCCATTGTTTTAAAAATTCTATTTCTCTACCTTCATCTTTGGTAATAATATATAAAGATTCTTTAATCCAGCTGGCTTTTTCTAATGATATATCTAATTTAGATGCCCATTTTTGCATCAATTTGATATCTGGTGGAAACATCCATTTATTCGCTTGTTCAAGGAGATCGCCGTGCATTGCAGTAATACCAGGCTGCCATTCAATATTCTCTGGTATACTAGCTAAGATTCTTGTGTCTGCATCAATGTGTATCACAACAGGACATATTGATAAAGCTTTCTCAACTACAAAACGCCTGTCATTCCAACAATGAGGAATACCTTTTTGGTGGTGTTTAAAGGCTAAAATATTTGGATAGTTTTTGAAATCATCGGGTTCATCTGAGAAAATTATGAGAGTTTTTTTAGGAGCATATTTGTTTAAATCTTCCGCAAGATTCTTAGCATGAAGACGGTAAGGAGAACGAAGAGCCAAGGTGCAAAAACAATAGTCCATAATTCTTATTTTATTTTCAAAATGATCGCTGTATTAAGTTTTAAAAAAAAGCTTTTTAGTCTATTTAATCGAAACCATCTGGCTAGCAAAATGATGTATCCAATTTCTGAGATTGGAGGTAAATTTGAGTCTGGATCGTAAATAGATAGTTTTTCAAACAAAATTTTCAAGATTTTTAGCCCAATTATACGAAGCTTAATAAAGTATTTAACTTCTCTTGCTACGGTTATTCCAAGAAGATTCTTTTGCTCCATTAAGTATTTTTTTTCTGGATTAATTGAAATACTTAAATATTCTAATAAAGTAAATTGTTGACAAGCTTGAAGCATAATAAGTAATTCATTAAACCAATCATAAAAATTTCTTGGAGGCAATTGATGAATACTATAACGGTATTTTGATATATCAAACTCAGGTAAAGAACTTTCATCAACTCGATTTTGCAAAATATTAATAATCCAACGAACACGATCTAATTCAGCATGATGAAGCAATGGAAATTGTTCAGCACGCAGTATCGCATCTTTTAAGCTTCCTTGACATAAAAGAGAAATAATTAAATAAGCCCATTCTACTGGATCTGGTTCTGATGCTTTGAAAAACTGAAGAGTCCATTGAATTGGTTGAAAAATCCAATTATGTGCCACAGATGCATTCCCTTTGTAAAGGCTACACAGTGCCAATCTTAGTTTGGGTTCTGGCATTGGTTGTGCATAGTTTAGGCATTTGAGATACAAAGCTTCTGCTTCATCATATTTACTTGACCATAGCTTTTCATCTCCTTGATGTAAAAGTATTCTATCTAATCCATTAAAAACAATAGTTGAATTTTTGTGATCCAATAATTCATTTACTATAATCAATGATTCAAATGGATTTTTCTGAATAATTTTTTGACCGACTTTTAGTGTTTTTTTTAGATTAAACCACTGAAATATCTGATCTCGTTGTTTGAGAGTGTGTCGAGAGTGAACAAGTTTATATCCAGCATCGATAATTTGCTCAAGTTCATCCAAATTCTGAAACAAATAATCAAGTTTATCTAAAATATCATTATCCTCAGCCAAAACACAGTTTTGCATATCAACAAATCCAGCAGCTTCAACTGAAGGAGTTCTTTCCGCAATCAAACAGGATTTAGATGCTGGAATTTCAAAATGTTTACGAACTATTATCTTAGCCATAGTTCCACAAGTCGGAACAAACCATGAAGCATTTATCTTTCTGGCATATTGTTCACCATAGAGCATTTGTGCAGTAGCCTTACCTGCCCATCCTTTGTGAGGGCATAATTCTGATGGATAATGTCCCTCAATGATATTTTTAATCCGTTGTCTCCAAGGATAGAGGGGAGTTATATTTCCAGTAAACAGTATCGGTATAATTTTTGATTCACCATAATCTCGATATAAGTCAGCATCTATAAAATTTGGCCATATAAACAAGTGCTCGGCAATCTCCGGCATATACTCAGTTGCAGTAGTTCCAATCGAAAAAAAGGTGTCTATACCCCAATTATCCATATCGGCAAGAAAAATAGAGCGGCAATCACACCAAGGGTCTCCGTTGTGAAACCCAATCTTCAGTATCTCTGGGTAAGCAGAGGTATTTTCAATTTTAAGTCTATGACAAGCACTGTAGTTTACTCCACTTTCAAAAAGTGCTATGTCTGGCTGATATAGATCGCAAATCTGCTTATAGTCGCAATCTTTATTAATTACAATGACTTCAAAAAACTCTGATAGACATTTTACGTGTTGTTGTCTATGTAATAATACAAATTCCGCTAAGTTTTTATCATGTTTAAATTGGAAAAATACAAGTTTTGGTTTAGTTATTTTATCCATATAAAGTGTTATAGCTTTTAAAAAGTCTGTTTGTAAAAAAAGGCAATATTCAAAGCGATCGCGCGACGGTTTTGATTCGTGCGATCGCATCTAGCTACATCTCTCATTCAGAAGTTGATGCTTCTGAATTTCACCTATTTTCCACATGAGCATGGAAGAATGTACAGCAGGAGATTGTTCAAATCTTCGTTGTAATACTAGAGAGAAAACGTAAACTTTTCCGCTGCAAAGCTCTTAACTAGCCCCATTTTGCCATTTTTTACGTCCACGGTAAACAAGGCATTGTTTTTGCCATTTTTGTCAGTAGCAAGCGCATACAATTGGCCAGAGGAAGAGCAAGCCAAGTCTTTAACATCGTTGAAGAGCGGGCGTCCCTCAAAGCTCAGTGGGGCCAATCTCTTAATTTTGACTTTGCCGGTCACTATGGCCTTCTCTTGCAAGTTCATTGTGATTAAAATGGGGACGTTTTCTGATCCCATCTCAGTTGCGAAAATATTTCCCTTCAGATCTTGGCATAGGTTAGCGAATCGATGAGTGAGTGGTAGTGGGGGTAGGGCCAGTTCATCTTTAGAAATAATTTTACCTGTTCTGTAATCGAGTGTTTTGAAAGCAAAGGGTGGGATGCCCTCATTTCCTACCAGGCACAGAATTTGATTATTGGGAAGGCTGAGCAAACTTTCAACAGTCTGATTAGATCTCTCTAAGCCGAGAATTTTTTTCGCTCTAAATTGACGGTTAGTAGCACCACCGATAACAGAAATGAGATGACTGAAATAACCATTTCTCGTACTAGAAACCGTAGAAATCACAACAGTCTTATCTCCAAGCACTATCGCTTTCGTAACCCGATCAGAGTCAGGTAAAAAGAAAGCCCGAGGTTTTTTCGGTACAGGTGATAGATTCTCAACGGACAGAACTGGCAAATTTACTTTAGAAAGAATCTTCAAATCTGACAGATCAGCAGAGATAACTTTTCCTATCGTCAGATCGGCAGTGTTCAGTTCTACTGACGGAGTTTGGTCTTCCCGGTTTCGATTATTAGATGTCTTAAGGAGATTTATTCCATAAAGAACCTCCTTACTTGGCTCACTCTTTTGAGCAAGCGCCTTACTAGAGAGGTCGGCAACAACAGTCGTAGTGAAACTGGCTGCTACTAACTTGGCAAATTGTCGGCGTTGCAGTGGTGTCATTCTTGTACTCCTTGTGGGATGCTTTAAGGAACAATGAGGTTTGCATTTGGTGTCACAGGCTTAGCTCCCATATCTGCTAAGATGTTGACAGTTATTTGCTTGACGCGAATATCTTCCCGAGTTGGATTGACATCGGCACTGTCTAGCCCCCACGCCCACTGAATGCTGCCAGAGGCAAAGACTTTAGCCCCACCAATCGTGTAGCGGGCTGAGTGAGATTTGGTAAAATCCTGGTTGGCAGGGAGGGCTTGTTCTCCAGGCGGTTCGTCAAAGTTTGGCAATAAGGCAGAGGGAGTGACTGGCGACTGGGACAAGGTGACAAGACCAGGAGGAGCAGAGCCATTATTTACGATAAAATCCCATTCATAGCCCACTAGCAGAGTCAGCTGATCCCCGTTTTGGAGCCCCGTGTTTGCATAGTAAGGATCGCCGCTATTGGTGACAACAAAATTAGCACCGCCGTAGGTCTCTGGAAAGTCACTACCGTACATGACTCCTAATAAGGCATTTTCAGGTCGCTGGTTTTGGATGCTGCGGAATTTATTAGTGGCTGCTGATGGCCCCTGCTGTATGGCGACAGGATCTAAATCCCAAGCTTGTTTGTAGCACGCCATCACCCGGTTGGGCCTCACTTGCCCGGCAGCAGGAGTGGAGCTTTCAAACCTCACTCGCCAATAGCAAGTATTAGCAGAGAAAAATCCCAAATTAGTTCCGCCATTGCGAGCAGCCTCGACGGCATCGCGTATTTCCTTAGACCAGTACTCATCGTGACCCACAGATAGAAATACTTTGTGATTGAGCAGACTTTGTCCGTGAGTGTGAACCCGCATATTGTCGGTGTAGGTCACATCGTAACCTTGAGATTCCAGCCAGCGCACCATATTGTATTCCCATCGCAGGGGTGTGCCGGCCTGGTTGTCGAATGCAGAGGTTGCCTGGGAGAAGGGGCGATCGTAGGAAACCTTATAAGCACGATTTTCGCCAATGCTGTGAGAATTATACACGCTGTAACCCCCTGTCGCGTTATAGGCCAGGACAGTAGAAACGCTACTTTGGAATAGGATATCAGCAGTGCTGCTATCATCACGGACGACAAACCACACATGCGCCACTATACCTGCCTGGTTAGTCAGCTTGGCTACATAAAGACCACTAGTCCAGTTATTGCCTACCTGTAGGACGTAAGAAGTTGTCCAGTTACACTCGACCAAGCGGGTATCGTTATCAATGCTACAGGGTGACTGGGGCCCGCCAGTAAGCGACCCGCTGCTCGCCATTAGCCTTCCTCCTGTGCCACCATAGTAGCCCAAGCGGTATACGTCGATGGTAAACTGTCCGGCTTGTCCAAGAGAAACCTTAATGTCCAACGATTCCCCTTTATTGACACTGGTTGCCGAGGCATAGCCGGCGATCTCGCCATCACCACGATTGACAAGCTTCCAGTTTGTTGTGCCAGGATTTAGGTTTTCAAAATAGATGGGATTAGGGTTCGCCGGAGTTGCTGAAGCTGAGAAGGCTATACTGCCGATACCTGCTACCGTTGCTGTTACTACCACTCCTTCAGTACCGCTAGGAACCGGTCCCAAGGTCAAGGTTGTACTTGCTTGACCGCTAGCATTAGTTACTACACTAACGGGTGAGACTGAACCGCCGCCACTAGTAACGACAAAGTTTACCGTTACCCCTGACTGAGGATTATTTTGGGCGTTTACGACTCGCACGACTAGGGGGTTGGGAAGAGTTGCTCCCGTTTCGCCACTCTGATTGTCGCCACTGACTTTAATCAAGCTACTGCCAACAACAAAGGCGATGTCGCGATAATAGTTAGTATTCCGGTAAGAACTGCTTGGGAAATAATTAGGGTTTACATTGTATACTCCATTGTTGCCGTCTGCCACTGAGCTAAGATCCCCCTGGACAATGGAACTGCCTAGTTCATCTTGGGTTGCAACATAATAGCTATTTGCGTTGACAGAGACCACATAAGTTGTATTGGATGAGATGTTTACTGGTGTTTCTAGAAGCTGTTCTTGCCAACCAGAAGCCGTCTCGTTAGTAAAAGTTACGCTTTCTAATAGGGTTCCCGTTGCTGTCCAAAGCTTGCCAATATGAGTTCCTGTCTCGCTAGCGGCTTTCCAAAAGCGAATCGCGGTAATCTGTCCCCCTCTGCTACTGCGGAATTTCATGCCTAATTCATAGGAAACACTATCAGTGAAATTTGCAAGGCTCGGTACTTGAGTTGTTAGAACTGTTTGTGTATTTCCTAATGGGTTAGCGGTGGCTGAGAAGGTAACGCTACCTATTCCGCTTGCCGTGGCACTTACACTATTAGTTACAGGACTTGTGGCACCAGGACTAGCTCCCAGCGTTAAGCTGGTACTAGCTTGACCGCTAGTATTAGTGACTGCACTAGCGGGCGAGACTGACCCGCCGCCACTGGTAACGGCAAAGTTTACCGTGATCCCAGATTGGGGATTACCAGCACTGTCTTTGACCTCAACAACCAAGGGGTTAGGTAAGGGAGTTCCGGCTGCACCAGTCTGATTGCCACCGCTAAGTTTAGTAATAGTCGGTAGGGCAACAGCAACAAAGTTGATGTCACGAAAATAGTTAGTATTTCGGTAAGAACCGGTTGGGAAAGCTCCCGGAGTCCCATTAAACACCCCATTATTACCGTCTGCCACTGAGCTAAGATCGCCATTAACTATGGGGCTGACCAGTTGATCATAAGTGGCGACATAATAGGCATTTACGTTGACAGAGACTACATAGGTCGTATTCGCTTGAATGTTAATTGGTGTTGCTAGAAGCTGCTCCTGCCAGCCGGAAGCTGTTTCATTAGAGAAGGTAACGCTCGCCAATAAGGTTCCCGTTGCCGTCCAAAGCTTGCCAGTATGAGTTCCTGTCTCGCTAGGAGCTTTCCAGAAGCGAATGGCGGTAATCTGTCCCCCTGTAGCGCTACTGAATTTCATGCCTAATTCGTAGGGAACGCTATCAGTGAAATTTGCAATGCTCGGTGCTTGATTGGTAAAGAGGATAGTCATAAGCTATTTCCTATAAAGTTTAATTACTACGGGCCATCAAAAGTCACTTCTCTAATTAGGAACACTGAGTAGCCTTTGAATAAGCTGCTCGACGAATACTTGATGAACTTCGCTAGAAGCAATTTCCACGAAAGGAATTATTTTCTTTAAACCTGACAAGCCATTTTTAAAACTTTCACTACATAGTCCTGTTCGTGTTGAGTCATCTGATGAAACAAGGGTAGTAGGACAGTACAATCTTGTGCTTGCTCACTCTCAGAAAGGCGATCGCAAGTTGCTTTTTCACACTGGCATTCTCTGCTCCCACACAACCAAGCTTCAATTTGATAAGCAGGTTCCCGGTGAGCGCACATAATTCCTCGTCTTGTGGCAACCCCAGCATCTAACATCACTTGCATGACTTGCCGTTGGTCGCATTTTTCTGGTAGGCGTACACAGTAACTTTGCCAGTTACTTTTTACCCAATCTGGCTCTGTCGGCAATTTTAAGCCTGGTATATCTGCCAGCATTTGCTGATATTGCTGTGCCAAGTAACGTCGGCGTTCAGTAATTTCCGGTAGGCGTTTGAGTTGTTCTCTTCCAACTGCTGCTTGGATGTCGGTCATCCGGTAGTTGTAGCCCAACATCGGGTAAGACTCGAAGATGACTTGTTTGGCCCCGTGGCGTACGGTGTCGGGAACGCTCATCCCATGTTGTCGCCAGAGGCGAAATTGTTTGTCCCATTCAGGGTTGTTGGTAGTAAGCATTCCACCATCACCAGTGGTAATCACTTTGCGGGGATGAAAGGAAAAACAAGCAATATCCCCGTGTGGCTTGCCGATTTTCTCCCACTCACCATTCCAGAGAATTTCACTGCCGATCGCACAAGCTGCATCTTCAATTACTGGTAGATTATGTTGATGGGCAACATCTAAAATGGCTTTGAGGTCGCAAGGCATCCCCATTTGGTGGACGACGAGAATGGCGCGGGTGCGTTCGCTAATCACATCTGCAATTAACAAGGGGTTGATATTATATGTTTGAGGTTCAATATCCACAAACACAGGTATCGCCCCACAGTAACGGATACTGTTAGCAGTAGCAATATAAGAATGGCTAACAGTAATTACCTGATCCCCAGGTTGCACACCTACGGCTAACAGCGCTAAGTGTAATGCTGTGGTGCAATTGGAGACAGCGCAAGCATAGTCTGCTCCTACATAAGCCGCAAATTCCTGCTCAAAAGCAGCGACTTCTGGCCCTTGTGTAACCCAGCCTGACATAATAGCCCGCTTGGCTGCTTCAGCTTCGGGTTCACCTATGCAGGGTTTGGCGATCGGGACATAGGGGATTTTCTCAGACATTGCTTGCTTCCTTTGTCAGCTTTTGTTCGCGCCACCATGTAACCAACCGACGCAATCCTTCTTCTAACGACACTTCTGTCTCAAAACCCAGCAATTTCTGAGCTTTACTCACATTAGCAAGCCGCCGCTGCACGGCGTTGACTTTGCGCTCTGGGCCGTATTCTGGTTGCAAGTCTGATTCCATCACCTTAGCCAAACTATAGGCTAAGTCATTTAAACTGGTTTCTACACTACTAGCAATATTAAAAATCTCATCAGTGACATCTGCTTTTGCTGCCAAAATATTGGCTCTAGCAATGTCTTCGATATATACAAAGTCCATTGTCTGTTTGCCATCGCCAAAAATCAATGGTGGTTGTCCAGCGACGATGCGCTCCATCCAACGAATTAACACCTCAGTGTAGACACCGTAAATATCCATACGCGGGCCGTAGACGTTGAAGTAGCGCAACCCTACATAGTCCAGCCCATACATATCATAAAAACTACGTAATAAGCCTTCATTAAAGGTCTTGGCTGCACCGTAAATAGTACGGTTGTTGTAAGGGTGGTGGGCTTCAGTGGTGGGGAACTCCTCCGCCATACCATATATTGATGCTGATGAAGCAGCAACTACCTTTTTTACTTCAGCTTTTACTGCTGCTTCTAAAACATTGAAAGTACCATCAGCCAAAACTTCCAATGCCAGACGCGGTTCTTCAGCACATTGAGTAATGCGGATTGCTGCCTGATGAAAGACTATATCCACGCCTTGCATGACTTCCCCAAGAAGTTTTTGATCCCGGATATCGCCTTCTACAACTACTAAAGGGCCGTGCTCTTTTGCCCAAGCGAGGTTTTTCAGTTGTCCACGAGTGAAGTTATCAAGAATGATAATCTCAGAAACTTTTTCCTTTACCAATAAATCGGCAATATGGGAGCCAACTAAACCTGCACCACCCGTGATTAAAATTCGCTTATTTTGCATATTTATTATGTGTTTTTTGATGGTTCATATCCTTCCCGCCAGCGTAAAAACTTGGCAGGGACACCAGCGACGATCGCAAATGCTGGTACATCTTTGGTGACAACGGCTCCAGCGCCAACAATGCTTCCTTGACCAATTGTTACCCCAGGCAGGATAACTGCGTTCATGCCGATATCAGCTCCAGTTTCAATTTTTACTGATTGAATCTCTAGGTCTGTTTGGATGATTGGAACGTCAATTGGCAATCCGGTATGTGTTGAACCCAGTACTTTTGCTCCAGGGCCCCATCCCACATAATCTTCAATAATTAAATCACGGGCATCGAAGTAACTCTGCGGGCCAATCCAAACGTTGTTACCAATGATATAAGTGCCATCGAACCGCCCTTGAATGTAGCTTTGGGAACCAATAAATACTTGATTCCCAATTTCAAATGTTTCGGGATGCTTAAAGCCTACACCACTCCCAATGCGAACTCCATGACCGAATTTACGTGCTACTGCACGCCAAATGGTTCGCCGCATCAGCGCATCAAATTCTCCATCACTGATGGCAAAGCGTCCATACAATTCGATTAATGGTTGCAGTTCATACTGAGTATTGAGATATGCTGCTAGTTGAATTTCAAAGTCAGGGTCTAGCTTCAATTCCTTTAACCCGTGGACAGCTTTGATGATCTTAGTCATAGCTGGATCAGACATTGATTTCCTCAGCGATCATAATGAGGTAATTACTGCCTTTGCAACTTGGGTTTGTGCTTGGGTTGTGAGTTCTGCATACATCGGTAGAGATAACACTTCCCTAGATGCTGCTTCTGAGTGCGGAAAATCTCCGAGTTTATAACCCAAATCAGCATAAGCTGGCTGGAGGTGGACAGGAATTGGGTAATGAATACCTGTCTGAATTTCCTGCTCTTGTAGGCTCTGTTGCAGGGCATCTCGTTGTTGTGAAGGCACTCGCACTGCATAAACATGGTAAACGTGACGGCTATAAGGCATCACCCTAGGCAAAGTTAAACTAGATTCTGCCAGGAGTTGATCGTAATTGGCTGCATATGCCCTCCTTGCCTCTGTCCACGCTTCGATGTAGCGCAATTTCACCCGTAAAATCGCTCCCTGAATGCCATCCATGCGATAGTTATAGCCTTTCAGGACATGGTGATACCTGCGTTCTTGACCCCAGTCGCGTAACATCTGCATGGTACGAGCATATTCAGGATTGTTGGTAACTGCCATCCCGCCTTCACCGTAGGCTCCTAAGTTCTTACCTGGATAAAAACTAAAGCAACCAATGTCGCCGATGCTACCTACTCGCTGTCCTTTGTACTCAGCCCCATGAGCTTGGGCTGCATCTTCAATTACAGTCAAACCATAACGGCGAGCAATTTCCAGAATAGGTTCCATATCTGCTGGTTGACCGTACAAATGTACAGGCAAAATGGCTTTTGTGTGATCGGTTATGGCTTTTTCAATTTGGTTGATATCTATCGTGTAAGAAACAGGGTCAATATCTACAAAAACAGGGGTGGCTCCGGTATAACAAATTGCTGCGGTGGTAGCAACGAAGGTAAAAGGCACGGTA
The DNA here is from genome assembly GCF_014904695.1 of Nostoc sp. MG11. Classification (GTDB taxonomy): domain Bacteria; phylum Cyanobacteriota; class Cyanobacteriia; order Cyanobacteriales; family Nostocaceae; genus Komarekiella. The sequence continues at coordinate 300,943 of NZ_JACXXN010000004.1, forward strand.
ATCACTTCGTCACCAGCACCGATACCAACAGCTAGTAATGCTAAATGAAGGGCGCTAGTACCTGTATTGACAGCTATGCCATAATCAGCATTGCAGTAATTTGCAAACTCCTCTTCTAAAGATTTAACTTCATTCCCTAAGACGAATTGGGTACTTGCTAGTAATTGCAAAACGGCACTATCAATTTCATCTTTGATACTCAAGTACTGAGCTTTGAGGTCTACAAATGGAATCATGCTGCTACCTCTGCTATATTCAGTTCAATTAATCGACCTTGCTTCTTTAATGACTGGGTTGCAGCTTCTAGAATTCTCACTACATGCAGTCCTGCTTTCCCATCGGTAATTGGGCGATCGCTTTGTTGAATACAATTAATAAAATGCAATCCTTCTGTCCACAGTGCCTCTGTCATGTCTAATTTGGGCGACCACATATCCCCTGTGCGATAACCAATTAGCATCTGGTAAACACTTTCAGAATTGCCATTAACAGTAATTCCCTTGTCGTAAATCTTAACTTTTTCGCTTGGTTCTAAGTCGTCGTAAACAATCATGCGTTGACTACCACCAATCAGCGTGCGACGCACTTTCACCGGTGCTAGCCAATTCACATTGATGTGAGCAATTAGATTATTTTCAAAGAATAAGGTCAAGTAGGCAATATTTTCTGGTTCTCTAGGAACATGGCTGATACCTGTAGCCGAGACAGCATAAGGCTGGAATGGCAATACGTAGCTCATGATCGATAGGTCGTGGACTGCCAAATCCCAGATGACATTGACATCATGCTGAAAAAGTCCAAGGTTAACGCGTACAGAATCATAGTAGTAAATATCACCCAAGGAATTAGTGGCGATCAAATCGTGCATCTTGCGTACAGCACCCGTATAGACAAAGGTGTGATCGACCATTAACACTAGGTTGCGTTTTTCTGCCTCTTCAATCAGCCGCATTGCCTGATCAGAGGTAGTTGTCATTGGCTTCTCTACCAACACATGTTTACCAGCCTGCAATGCAGCTAAGGCCAAGTCAAAGTGAGTCGAAACAGGTGTAGCGATCGCTACAGCGTCAATTTTGGGATCTGTAAATATGTCTCGACAATCTTTAGTAACTTGGATAGCGGGATACCGAGCTTGCACCTTTGCCAATAGTTCTGGTTTAAAATCGCTGACTGTTTTGACCTGCGTTCCTGGAATTTCTGAGAAATTTCTTACCAAATTCGGGCCCCAGTAACCATAGCCGATTACACCGATATTAATATTACTTTCCATTGGTTTTAACTAATCAAAATCTATTTTTCGTTAACTACGAAGTGCTGCTATTAAACAATAGCGATGGGTTTTTAATTTAATAATATTAGGCTTTAACCTGACAAAATTTTAGTTTTCACCAAGCTTGAATTTAGTTAGTTTATAAGTTGAAATGACCTAAAAATTTTAAATTCTTTGTTATTTACTTAGGTTCCTAACTTTGACAGACAGGAAAGTAGCTTTAGTAGTTTAACTTAGACTGGTAGTTGGTATTTCTAAGATTGAACTGCGAGTTGCTTCATGCGGGAGCTTTGTTCCATCGCGGACATCGCCAATCACACGAGCAGGTACTCCCACTGCAATGGCATAATCAGGGATATCACGAGTAACTACTGCTCCAGCCCCAATAATGGCTTTTTCTCCAATAGTCACCCCTGGCAGGATGGTAGCATTGCTACCAATAGAAGCACGGCGTTTGACTTGGGTTTTGAGTACATACCAGTCGGCATCGGTTTTCAAACTACCATCTTCATTAGCGGCATGGGGGTAAAGATCATTGGTAAACATCACTCCATGACCGATAAATACTTCATCTTCAATGATGACGCCTTCACAAAGAAAGCTGTGTGATGAAATCTTACACCGACTACCGATAATGACATTTTTTTGGATTTCTACAAAGCTACCAATCTTTGTCTCATCACCAATTTCACAGCCGTAAAGATTCACTAAATTAGGATGGAAAATCTTGACGTTACTGCCTATTTTTACATCATCATTTACTGGCATAATCAACCTGCTGATATTTTTTTGCTAATAAATATCTTTTATAAAATCTTGTAGGACTGCATTTGTAATCGGGATGCTAATAAACTTATTGGATAGTTTTCCATATCGCATCTTCTAAATAGGTACACTCATCAGCTTGCCAAGGATAATCTAGTCTCTCAAGCTGGTGCATACTAACTTCAAACTGACAAATTTCTCTGAGATTTTCTAATAGCGTTTCGCTGCGACGCTCGGAAAACCATGTTGTTAAGCTATAAGAACCCATGTAAAGTCGCAATTTAGGAATTTCACAGCGGAGAATATGAGTTCCTGCTTCTCGGAACAACGGGGCATCTTGTTCAAAAAACCAGAAAATCCCAATAGGCTGTTGCAAGGCGCTGACTATTTGAAATGAAAAACGCAGACTTTCATGAGGTTTTTCGATGTGAAAAGCGAACTCAAAAGTAATTGGTTTTCCCCAGCAGTGAATACCTTGTCCCTCCGAGGTATCTACCTTTGCCCAAGCTACGTAGTTACCAGTTTTGTTGGCGGGTGCTTGATAAAACGCAGATTGTATTGCATCATCTTTATGCCCAGCTAGATATAGTTGCACAGCTTTGCTAGTATTGCCATCAAACTGAATCTGACCTTTGGAAAGTAGGATACAACGTTTTGTTAGTTGGGCGATCGCCTGCATACTATGACTAACGAATAAGACTGTGCGTCCTTCTTTGGTTGCTACATCCCCCATTTTTCCTAAGCATTTCTTTTGAAAAGCAGAATCGCCCACAGCTAAAACTTCATCGACAATTAAAATCTCTGGCTCTAAATGAGCCGCTACGGAAAAAGCAAGGCGCACATACATTCCAGAAGAATAGCGTTTTACTGGTGTATCTAAAAACTTCTCTACCTCAGCAAAAGCAACTATTTCATCAAATTTCTTCCGAATTTCGACCCCACTCATCCCTAGAACAGAACCGTTGAGGTAGATGTTCTCTCGCCCAGTTAGTTCTGGGTGAAATCCCGTACCTACTTCTAATAGGCTTGCCACTCGCCCTTTAATGGCAATGCGTCCCGTCGTCGGTTCGGTGATACGGCTCAAAACTTTTAAGAGCGTCGATTTCCCAGCACCATTACGTCCAATAACACCAATGGCTTCACCTTGTTTAATTTCAAAAGAAACATCGTTCAATGCCCAGAATTCTTCCCGACTGGGATTGGGTACTTTTTTACCAGCAGGCTTGATAAATTTTTGCGTGAGAGATTTAGCTCCATCAGCAATTACATCACGCAAAGCCTTATAGCGATAGCGGCCAGAACTATCCTGCTGATGACTAATAATATATTTTTTACCTAGATTGTATACATGAATTACAGTATCAGACATCTGCTTTGCTCCTTCCTAAATTACGTCAGCAAACGTCCGTTCCATTTTGCGGAAATACCAGATACCACTTATTAGTAAAAAGGCAACCAATCCCATGGATAATATAAATCCCGGCCAGTAAATTTGTGAATCTCCACCTATAATTGCCCAGCGAAAACCATCAATTACCCCTACCATTGGGTTCAAAGAATAAAGTAGACGCCACTTTTCTGGTACAACGCTACTACTAAAGCCTACTGGTGATATATACAAACCAAATTGCATAATAAATGGCACAATATACCGGAAGTCTCGGTATTCTACATTTAATGCTGCTAGCCACAACCCTACTGCCATAGAAGCAGCAAAGGCAATAAAAATAAATAACGGCAGTGTTAGTATCTGCCAACTAGGCACAAAATTATACCAAATCATCAACCCTAGCATAATCATGCCAGAAATCATAAAGTCAACAAAGCTGACGGTTACTGCACTTATAGGTACAATCAGACGTGGAAAGTAGACCTTAGATATCAAATTGGCATTACTAATCAGACTGTTACTGCACTCACCCAAGGCATTGGAAAAAAATTGCCAAGGTAGCATAGCAGCAAACACCAAAATTGGATATGGTGCGTCTTTTGAAGGTAATTTCGCTAAATTGCCAAACACTACTGTGAACACCACCATCGTCAAAAATGGTCGGATAAGTGCCCAGGCGATACCAACAAAGGTTTGTTTGTAACGCACCAAAATATCACGCCAAGCAAGAAAGTATAATAGCTCGCGATAGCGCCACAGGTCTTTCCAATATTGCTGCTCTGTACGTCCAGCTTCAATCAGTAATTCCGGCTGAGAATCTGTCATTTGACTAGTTATTAAGTATTGATTGAAGACTTTTAATGTTGACCCAAAAGATGGAAATCCTGAATGCTTTTATAGCTAAGTATTCTTGCTTGTCTGCGAGTAAACTCTCCTACAGAAGGGTTTCCTTCAGGATTAATTACTCCTTTTACTTGCTGCCAAAGTTCTCGTGGTGCTAATGAAAGTTTATAGCTACGCTCATCGCACCTATGAACGTGATACCACTTTGTTTGCTGGCAATGATCACACCAAAAAGCCTCTAACCATTCTCCTTCTAGCGGTACGCTACTTTGATTGGATACTAATATCAAAGCATTCCGCCGACTTATACCTCGTTGCTGCAACTGTCCTGGTTGATTGGCAAACAGTTGATATTTTTGACTTACGCTATTCATATAGCAACTGTGATATGGACAGTAGATATCACGTCGTTTTGAACGTTTCCGATTTCGATCACACCTTCTCTGCAATTTGACCTCCCACATCAAATAGACGATGAAAAAAGGTTATATCGGAGGGACTGAGATCAATAAGACCATCAAAGCCCATCTCCCAAATAAAAAATAAATTATTCAATTGTTTTGTTATCAGACTTACTTAGCTGATAAATTATGTAAATCAATTTGATCAAATCAATTTGAGCAAATTTTAATTAGCTTTTTTAAATAAACTTAGTTGTTGATACTAAATATTTTTTTATTTTTTATAACATAATGATATTTACCTACTTACAACATACATGAATATAACATATTTTCCCAAGATTAATGCATAATTTTTAACATAAAATATTCCACTGAATTTTGCTAATCAATAGCAAGCTCTAAAATGCTTATTTTAGAACTTAATTTTAATCTAATTGGCATTTAAAACGTCCTTGTGTAAATACTTTAACGTAACTATAGCTAGTGCTATTGTACGCAGGTCAAAACTTAGATATTAAAAGTCAAACAGTTGATGAATTATGCTTTTGGGTATTTGGAATGCTCAGTGATTCTCCTTTAGATTGAACTAGTATGTAGCAAGCTTATATTTAAAATGTTCTGGATAGGCAAAGATATTAGATTCCCAATTTTCGGTTAAAAATAAAGTGAGTACGACAGCAGAAAATATTTATATTCAGCTAGTAATAAATAAAAGCTGATTGAATTACCTAATTTTGGAAAATCCAAACTTTTACTTTGTATGGCTTTCTGACATAGTTACCGTACCTTCAGTCAATATCGCTTTTTGCAAAACATCAAGGTATTGTTTAGAAATAATTTTTGGTGTGAAATGCGATCGCAAATATTGACGACCCGCCCTACCCATCCGATCCCCTAGTTGCCGATCATTACGGAGCAAGCGAATAAATTGAGCTAAACTCTGACCATCTCCATTGTCAAATGTGCCGCCACAGTTTGCTTCTGCAATCATTTCTCTTAAGAATGAATCCTGTGAACAAATCACTGCTATTGGCCGTCCTGATGCTAAAGCTGAGTACAACTTGCTAGGAACGACCAAACTCTCTGTAGATGCATCCACACTTACTAGTGATAGATCGCAAGCAGTTAGGGAATAGGGAAGCACTTGCTGATCTTGATACGGTAAAAACAAGAAGTTGCTCAATCCCAATAGCTTCACTTGCTCAATCAACTCGCTGCGCTTTGCTCCACCGCCAATGCACACAAACTGAACTGGCTCATCTTGCAGATATTGAGCTGCTTCCAGGATAGTACCGATATCATGACAGCGACCCATATTGCCGGAGTATAGTACGGTAAATTTTTTAACGAGGTTATACTTCCAAGCAAACCAGTTTTTATGCTTGGCAATTGGCATAATCCATTCCGGGTCTGCCCAACTGTGAATCACAGACACTTTATCGGCTATCTGTGGACAATTTGCGACCACTTGTTGCTTCATACCAGGACTCAGAACTATGATCCCCTTGGCGTTGAGCCAAATCTGTTTATTGAGTTTTTGCCAGAATCGCGTCATCCAATTATGTTTTGAGATGACCCCTAGGGCGATCGCAATATCTGGATATAGATCATAGAGTATACAGACATAGGGAAGTCGGAAAAAGATATAAGCTAGATAGCCGATGACTGGTAAAAATGGAGGAGCTGTAGTCAACAACAATAGATTACTGCGACGCCAGTTTCTAATTAGATATAGTGCTGCACGCAAAGTATATAAGACACCATTGATAGCTTTACCACGAATTCGTCCAGGCCAAAGTTGAGCTGTGCGCGATCGCTGAATTCGGACTCTACCCAAACGTTCAACAGATGGAGCATTAGCTGACTTAAACGCATACCCAGGTTGACTGGTAAAAACCTCAACATCTATTCCTTGTTGGTCTAAATGCCTCACTAGTTCTTCGATTAACTGTCCCGTAGCTGCATAGTCTGGGGGAAAAAACTGAGTGATCACAGACAATTTCAAGGACTTCTGAGTCTTGAAAGAATGTTGATCCCTGGCTTCTAATTGAGTAGAAATGGATAGAAACAATTTTTGATTAATCCATTCATTAAGTCTCATCGGTTGTATCCTACAGTATAAATCTTATCTTGAGGGGCTACTAAAGCTATTAATTCACGGACAAACCCGCCTGGTTTGATAACTATTGTCAATCCGCTCCAGGTTAGTGTATTAATTAACAGGTGTAAAAATATCTACGCATACACATACAAGTATATCTTCGAGCTATGTGATTAAAACCCCACAATTAGCACAAAAAAATATGCGAAGAAAATAATTACACTCTACTTACGTTTCCAAAGAGGTAGGTTGAGAAAATTATTTACTAAATTTCCTATAGCAATCTGATTTGATTGATGAAATTACTTACGTAGTGAGGATACAGGGAACACCAAAGAAGGGAAGAAATGTATACTGAGTTTTTTCAAAAATCAAATAAGAGTTCTATAGCAAAAAAACGAATCCTAAATCAAAGAATAAATTTGGAGTAGGAAAATTCTGTTTATTCACAAAAAAATCTTTGCTAGGAATGCAGTTTATTCTATTTCGCTCCTTACTTTTCTAGACTTTTAAAGGCAATTACTTACCAGATTAATATATATACAGCAATTGCAAATTAAATTTTAATTTTGTTTTATTTATTCACATCATTAGTCTCTGCTGATTATTTTTGAATAAAAGGGGAGGAACAGAGAACAGCTTTCAAGGGTAGGTATTTAGGTTGCCAAAAAATAACTGGGAACATTCTCAATTATTGGACGTAGTTTTAAGTTTCCAGACGAGCATTGTGGTTCTAAAACTCAAAAAATAGGTCTATCTAAAAAATCTGCCCATGAAAGACAGGGAACAGTAGGTTACCCACGTTAGCTAGAGAGGCAGAAATCAGGATAAATGCTGCACTCTCCCTTTTGCAGTGACCATTTGTACACAAGGTTTGAAGCCCGAATCCAAATATCTTAACTTGGAGTGCAATCAGTGTAGGATTGTTGGCGAAGTGGGCGAGCACAAACGACAGCTTACACTTATTGCAACCTTCTGCCTCTTGTTTTCTGCCTTCTTCACGTTAGCAGTACGTTAGCTAAGCCGATTACTGGGCAAGGCTTCAATCTGCTCCTCAATACAACGATTTTTTTGCCCACAAGTGAAAAGTTTTATAAACGAGTTTTCCAACCTAGGAAAATTTTCAAGACAGGGGCAAGGCTTTAAATTTTTACCTCCTTTCGTAAATACAATTTCGACTCCAAGATTGTTTACAAACGACAATTACATCTGTAGAAATTACGTTTTTGGCGTCATTAACAATTAACAAACATTTACAAAACCTTAAGAGCTTTATGTTCTTAATTGCTTATTTTATCTGATTCTTAATTAGAATACCATGTTTCCAATTTACTCGCGTGCTTCATCATAAATTCATGTTCTATAAAAATCCTTACATATAATCTTTATAAAAAGGTCATACTTCTATTGATATATTTTCTTTACAAAAAAAGAATATTTTTGTATGAAAAATTACTTATATTTTAATACCACTGATTTATATTTGTGGAACTTGCCTTTTTTAAATGCCATATAGTAACGTAGATTTCAACATCATACTGAAGTTTTAGCAACATTAAATACTAAAACTATTAAGAATAATTCGTAGTAACCGTAATATCACAATCGCTCTATCAAACTTATCTATGTTTCTGACATTTGTCATGAGACTTATAAAACTAATGTATTAATTTAGATAGTAGTGAAGTATGATTTATCTATAAATCAGTAAACTAACAAGTGTTTTCTGAACGGCAATGGCTACGTACACCGCAGGAATCGCTAACAAACATGCCCGTATGTTCAAGTGTTTTTAACTACTCGATACATTAAAAATAGTTGCTTCACATATATATTAATAACGAAAAGAAACTAAATGTTATGGGATTAAAATCAATACTTTGATAAAGTTATTACCGTTTTACGAAAGCTTAAATCTCAATCGTTTGAAGTATAATGTTTAACTAAGCTTTGAATCGTTGTATATTAAATATTTTTTCAAATGATTATCCTAATTTAAGATGACTAATTACCCAGTCTTAATACTAATTAATAAGTATAAATGATGGAGAATAATTCTTATCAATTTTCCGGTTATGACCGCAATAGTAACTCTGTGCCGACATCTCTCCAGCCACAACCTTTTCCGGGAAGTGAAGATTCGGGAAATAACTGGAGCTTTCGTGAATTTCTTGGTCTTATGAGACGACGAGGCCTACTAATTGCTGGGGTAACTACTGTTGTAATGGTAACTTTTGTCGTTAATTTGAAGTTGAACCAAAAGCAACCAGAATATGAAAGCAGTTTTCAGCTATTAGTAGAACCTGTGAATGATGACAGCAAAGTAGTAGATGTTGTCAAAGACACTAACTCAACTACCACTAGTGGTCTAGATTATGATAGCCAAATTCAGGTTCTCAAAAGTCCTGAACTGATGGATAGCCTTATTCAACAGTTGCAAGTATCCTATCCAGACATAAATTATGATGATTTAATCAATACTTTGCAGATTAATCGTTTAGGTGAAACCAAGATTATAGAGGTAAGGTATCGTAGTAACGATCCCAAGAAGATTAAAGTAGTTTTAGACAAAATTTCTAGCGAATACATAGACTATAGCCAGGAAAGACGGCAAACTAAATTACGTCAGGGCATTCATTACGTTGAAAAACAACTGCCCTTTCTGCAAAATCGAGTTGATCAGATCCAAAGAGAATTGCAAAATTTTCGGCTAAATTATAAATTTAACGATCCAGAAGCCGAGGCCAAACAGATTGATGAGCAAATAGCTACTTTGTCTGAGCAACGAGAAAAGGTTGATATGCAGTTGGGGCAAACTCGCTCCAATGTTGATATTTTAAAGGGAAAAGATGGAGCCTCAGCTGTACTGAATAATGCTGTGTTATATCAGCAGTTACTCACCCAGATTCGTCAATTAGATTCTCAGATTGCTCAGGAGTCAGCACGTCTACAAGAAGACAATCCCACTATCCAAACATTGAAAGAAAAACGCGCAAGCTTATTGCCTTTGCTACAGAATGAAGCGCAGCGCTTTTTGGATGTAAAACTTTCAGAGACAGGTGCTCAAGTTCAAACTCTAGTAGTGCAAATACAAGAGATAGATAAAACTATACAAAGGCTTGAACAAAAACGCAAAAGATTGCCAGCATTAGCAAGACAATATAAAACACTACAGCAAAAGTTACAGATTACTACAGAGAGCCTAAATAGGTTTTTATCTACTCGCGAAAACCTCCAAATTCAAGTATCCCAGACAGAACTAGGATGGCAGTTGCTTAAAAAGGCGATTCAGCCTGAAAAACCTGTAACTTCTTCTGACATCAAACGAAATTTATTAGTAGGATTGGTCACAAGTTTAGTATTGGCAATCGGTATCGCCTTACTGATTGAAAAACTTGACAATACATATCATAGTGTTAATGATTTCAAGGACAAGCTGAAATTACCATTGTTGGGAAATATCCCATTTGAAAAGCAACTCCAAATTAGTAAATCCTCTACTTCCAAAGGAAATATTCCTCTAGTACGAATCTCAGATTTGCCATATGACAGGAATCCTGAATTGGCGGTTATAGCGGATCAAGACTACAGCAACCATTCTGTAAAGTTTTTGGAAGCTTTACGGTTACTTTATACAAACATTCAACTTCTCAGTTGCGATCGCCAAATACGTTCGTTCATTATTAGCTCAGCTATGCCTGGTGATGGTAAGTCTACAGTTGCCTTCCATCTGGCTCAAATAGCTACAGCAATGGGGCAAAGAGTGCTACTGATAGATGCAAATCTGCGTCAACCTGTAATTCATACCCTTTCAGAGTTAAACAACCTATGGGGATTGAGTAATTTAATTTCTACAAATTTGCCACCAGGGGAAGTAATTCGGAAGTTTCCTTCTATGAACCAATTATCTGTGATCACATCTGGGCCCATACCCCCTGATCCCACAAAATTGCTCTCGTCCGAAAAAATGAAGCGCCTGATGGCAGATTTTCATAATAGCTTTGACTTAGTGATTTATGACACACCACCCCTACTCGGACTAGCTGATGCTAGCTTGTTGGCACCAAATACTGATGGGATTTTATTAGTAGTAAGGATTGATAAAACAGATTCTTCCAAAATACAACAAGCTTTAGACCACCTGAAAATTTCCCCGATGAATGTCTTAGGTATTGTTGGTAACGGACAAAACAATTTTAATGATTAAGAGCTTTCTAAAGCGGGTAAAAAACTTGAATGGCCCATTAGATAAAGCTTTTCGGCAAAGCGGGTGATGGGACTCGAACCCACGACGTTCACCTTGGGAAGGTGACATTCTACCACTGAATTACACCCGCAGATAGTTGTTGGCTTTATTTAAACCGATGATTATCATATCACTATTTGTGAACTTACTGATTTAAGAAGCAGGTTTTTCGCTGGTAGGCGGTAGATTGATAACTTCATTCTCGGTAGCAATAAGTTTGGTAGTTTACTGCCAAAGCTTGATTGTGCTGACGATGGTAGCTGAAAAAACTCAATTAAGCACGATGCTTTAATAAATGAATGAGCTTAGTTGATACACCCATTCTGTCAAAAGCGATCGCTGATACTTTCAGCTTAAGTATATACCATGACTCAAATCGAGGTTTTTAATTCAAATATAAGTACTTGTTTATACTAAAACCGATAATTTATTTATATAAATAACCTGGTCGCCTCGTCTACCCTTTCTAAGTCACACGCCATGTGTATCTAGATCACCGTCAACCAGTGATTAAATATGAAAAACTGATTAAGCTGATTAAGCTAATGTACATTTATGCAATGGGAGTAATATAGCATTAATGTATTTTTCTATACTAGCATTCTATTGAACTTACTCACCCCACAATCCCTTTTAAACCTTTGCGCTACAAGGAAAACAAGCCTATTATTTAATCTAAGTATACATAAAACTAGCGTTCACACCTATACCTGAGTTACAAATGAGCAATCTGTATTGTCTTAAATTCCAGTAAGGGTCACCCTAAGTTATGCAATTTTGAAATGAGTCAATCAAATCACTAAACAATTACTATCTACTTGAGTAAACAGATATGTTCAATGCCACTGAAATTTTAATTGACGCCTTTGTAAATCAAATTCGTGAAGGTTATCGTCGCACCTATGGCTGCTTAAAAAACGAATATGAGGATATTATAGCTTGGGCTGGTAACATGGCTTTGGAAAATATTGCTAATAGTGATGCCCTTTATCACAATGTTGAACACACTGTACTAGTCACCCTTGTAGGTCAAGAAATTTTACGTGGCAAACACATCAGAGAAGGTGGTGTATCTAGTGAAGACTGGTTGCACTTTATCATTTCTTTAGTATGCCATGATATTGGCTATGTTAAAGGAGTTTGCCGACAAGACCGGGAGGCATCAGGCTTGTATGCCACAGGCAAAAATGGCAGAATGATTTCTCTGACTCCCGGCGCTTCTGATGCCAGTCTGACACCGTATCATGTAGACAGGGCAAAGCTGTTTATTGATGAACGTTTTGGCGGTCACAAATTGATAGATGGTGAGGTAATTAAGAGCAATATTGAATGGACTCGGTTTCCCGTACCTAGAGCAGAGGATCATCAAGATACAAATAGTTTTGCAGGGTTAGTACGTGCTGCGGATTTGATTGGGCAATTAAGTGATCCGCGTTACTTAAAGAAAATTACTTCTTTATTCTACGAGTTTGAAGAAACAGGTATGAATAAAGTTTTAGGTTATCAAACCCCTGCCGATTTACGCTATAACTATGCCAAGTTTTACTGGCATGGTGTCTATCCTTATATCAAAGATGGACTACATTACTTATCTCTAACACAGCAAGGAAAACAAATTCTTGCTAATTTATACTCAAATGTGTTTGTTGTAGAACACGAAAAACAACAGGAAGAACAGCGGTATTTAGTTGAGCAGCTACATGCTTAAATATTAGTCAAGAGTCAAGAGTCCAAAGTCAACAGTCCAAAGTCAAAAATTTAAAATCTACACTAAGCCAGTTGATTGACTCTTGACCCCTGACCTTTGACCCTTAATTATTGACTCAAAATTATGGACTGGTGGCGACGACTCAAGAAAAATCCTCTAGCACGATTTGGGGCAATTTTACTGTTAGTTTTCTATTTGGCAGTAATTGCGGCTGATTTCGTGGCCCCATACGACCCTTATGTCTCTCAACCCAATGGTTCGCTGCTGCCACCAACTAGGGTATACTGGGCTTCTCAGTCAGGGCAGTTTATCGGGCCTCATATTTATCCGACGACTCAGGGAGACACAAACCTAGAAACAGGCGATCGCAAACTGATTGTAGACTTTACAAAGCCCTCACCTTTGCGTTTGTTTGTCTCTGGCCCAGAATACCGTTTGTTGCAAGTGAGTTTGCCATTACCTCCCAGCTGGGATGAAGTCACAATCATTCCCGGTATTCCCTTGAACTGGCATTTGTTTGGCGCAATAGGCATAGCAAAAATTAACCTTTTGGGGACTGATGAGCAAGGTCGTGACCAATTTAGTCGCCTGCTGCATGGTGGTCGCATCAGTATGTTTATAGGAATTTTTGGTATTATCATTACCTATCCCCTTGGTTTGCTGATCGGTGGAATTTCCGGCTACTTTGGAGGTGTAACCGATAGCATCATCATGCGCTTGGCAGAAGTGCTAATGACTTTCCCCAGTATTTATCTTTTAGTTACCTTGGGAGCAGTCTTACCAGCTGGTTTAAGTAGCACCCAGCGCTTTTTGCTGATTGTGGTAATTACTTCGGTTATTGGCTGGGCTGGCTTAGCAAGAGTAATTCGTGGACAGGTATTATCAATAAAAGAGCGAGAATTTGTCCAAGCGGCACGTGCAATGGGTGGAAACCCAATTTATATCATCCTCCGCCACGTTTTACCGCAAACAGCTACTTATATAGTTATCTCTGCTACTCTTGCGATTCCTAGTTTTATTGGCGCAGAAGCAATACTAAGTCTCATCGGCTTGGGCATTCAGCAACCAGACCCTTCTTGGGGTAATATGCTTTCTTTGGCAAGCAATGCTTCTATTTTGGTGCTGCAACCTTGGCTAATCTGGCCGCCAGCAGTGCTAATTATCCTCACGGTACTAGCATTTAACTTACTCGGTGATGGGTTGAGAGATGCACTAGACCCCCGTAGCTTGCGAAGATAGGCTTGACCAAGATTTAGACAAATTTCTTGAATAGGTAATGCCTAAAACCTATTCGAGTAATTTTTGGTCTGTATTTAGGTAGAGCGATCACCTATCACTTTAGTGCAGAATATTTACATAGGTATTTTAGTATAAACCTCAATTCCTGGATAGTCAGGCTTAAAATTATTTTGTAACTTAAATGTAGTATCATTGGAATAACTTTGCAGCAATAAATAAAGGTATACTGAAATGTTTTTTTGAAGAAAAATCTGCTCAATTTTTTTCAAAAACATCTTGACAAATCGTCAAATGAAAGTTATTAACTTAAATACCAAGGAGGTAAAAGAGATCTGAGTCCAAAAGTGAGGCATGAAGATAGCAAAACTCCGTCGTAGCTGTTGTGAGCTTGCTGCGACGGAGAGAATAAAAATTGGAATACCAAAAGAGAGCAGGCAAAATGCTTGCGCCACAAGGATAAATAGGGATAAAAAACTTAGAAGGAAATTACCTTTTACCTTGTGCCTTGTCTCCCCCTTGGCGTTTCCTACTGTGCTATGTACAAAATATAGTTTTTACTTGGAGGGAAAAGTATTCTAAAGATCAGTTTTTATGTATCATACTGAACGCTAAACATAAGCAAGTTCTCAAAAAAGGTTGATTTGAGGCTGTTTCCAGGATTGTTGTGAATATTCAAAAAAACAATAAATAAAAAATTAAATTTAGTAGAAACGCTGTAGTGAATGAGAAATTGCACCGAGTGCAGTTACATCAACAGCTTGTGTGGGTAGGAATTGGTTGTCAACGAGGAACCTCTGGACAATTGATTGATAAGGCAATTGGGCAAATATTTCAAGATAACCAACTTTCTCAAAGTGCGATCGCAGGTATTGCTACCATAAACACTAAAGCCTCAGAAGTTGGCTTATTGGAAATTTGCCGCCTACGCAATTGGACTTTAAAAACCTTCTCTGCGGAAATCCTTCGCACCGTCTCTGTCCCCAACCCTGCCACAATCATCGACCAAGCAGTGGGAACATCTAGCGTAGCAGAAGCAGCTGCTATTCTGGCAGCTTCTCAACTTACCCCGTCCTCAACATTTCCTTTCTTTGCGAGCACAGAGGTATTGAGGGTTACTTGCTTAGTTCCTAAACAAATTTTCCGGTTGCAAGGGCAACTAGGCGCGGTAACGGTAGCTGTTGCCCAAGAATTAGATAAAGGACTAAGTTTGTAGAGACGAGTATGGCGTCTACGTCCTTACTGCGTCCTACTCCCTTTTACTTTTTCCTAATCAACCACTCTCAGAACATAGTTGATGATACTGGAGACAATCGCTAGCACGATTGAACCCAACAAAGCAGGTAAAAAACCCTTAATTTCAAAACCAGAACCAGGAGTCAGAACACTTGCCAGCCAAAGAGTCAAGGCGTTGAGTACAAATGTAAATAAACCAAAAGTGAGTAAGGTAATTGGAAACGCTAAAATACGTAAAATTGGTCGAACAAATGCATTAACTAGACCTATAACAATAGCGGCGACAAGAGCGGCCACAAAAGTCTTGACAATAAATCCTGGAACGATATTAGCAGTGATCAATAACGCCACCGCAGTACCGAGCCAAGTGAATAAAAAGTGCTGCATAAGACTTTTAGATAAATTAACAGTAGTTTAATTACTTTGATTATTGCCTGGTGTGGGGTGAAACACTCTCAGGCTAAGACTTACGCACTATACAGAAGATCAACCATCATGTGTGTTCAGATTATTGGCGACTACAATCACATAGGTAGCCTTGTTCTTAGACATTGCTTGCTAAGAATGCAAAAATAAAACTTTAACATCTGATAAATCCACATTGCTTACTTGATTGTCTCTGTTAATGCGTAAGTCTTACAAACATCGCCGTTTACGACTCCGATAGTTGCCGTCCTCTTTTGTCAGCCCAAAAGTAATGTAACTTTTCAGCACTGGCACTGGGTGATACTTCTTAATCGGGGTATCTTTATCGTATTGTAGGATGTACCATAAAATAAAAAACTACGTTTTTGGCATGGAAAAGAAGCAAGAAAGAAGAGTTTTCTCCTTTGCAAGAGCAGCACCCCACCCTTGGAGACTCTTTTCAATGCCCTATGTTCCATACGTCCGAGTGTCTTGAGGACAACGCCACAAGGAAAGTTTTCCTGTCGCTTTCGATGACTCTTCTACGAAAGGCTTACTTCCTCCTGTGGTTGAGGCTACGCCAACAGCTAACGCCGCAAAAGATTCTCCCAGGTGGAGCCACCAACTACGCCGTCAGCTTCTAAACCATAGCGCTTTTGTGCGGCTTTCACCGCCGCCTCGGTTGTCTCGCCAAAATCTCCATCGATACCACCATCCAGGAAACCAAGCTTTTGCAATCTTTCTTGCAACTTAGTAACTTCAGAACCACGCATTCCTACACGTAAAATTGGCCATCCTTCTGAGGTGTATTGAATACCTGGGGTTCGCTTATTATTTGGGGTTGGCTGAATTGGCGTAGTCTGCCCAGTACGTCTGGCTGACTGAGTTCGGGTAGTAGACGTAGTGCGAGATGACGGTTTCTGTGGTCTTGGAGTTGTACTTTGTCTGGGATTGGCAGGTCTTGGCTCCGAGCTAGAATTTACAGTAGTAGATGTAGTACGACGCGGTGGTTTCTGTGGCTTTGGAGTTGTACTTTGACTTGGGTTAGTAGGTTTTGGCTTTGGGCTAGAATTTACAATTTGACTTGTAGGTTGTCTTGGGGGGTTAGGGTTGGAATTTACAACCCTGGTGACGTTGCTAGGCTGGGTTGGAACGGGAAAATTTGTCGCTGAGTTAAATGCTGGCTGAGGTGAAGAGGTAGTTGATGTCACTATTGATTCGTTAGGGAAAAGTTTTTGCCAAGTGCTGGCATCAACAACACCATCTGGACTCAAGCCAGCTGCTTGCTTAAACCGGGAAACAGCGCTAGCCGTATTATCGTTATAGATGCCATCTACTGCACCTGAGTAAAAGCCCAAAAGTTTAAGAGCAGCCTGAAGTTCAGACACACGTTCTCCTTGGCTACCAACTTTGAGGGTAGGGCGGTTGATGCTATCTCCAGAACTGACTTGGGCAATTTTTTGTGGCGCTGCAATTGACACTACAGCAAAGAAGGCAGTGCGGTCTTCTCTTGCGTCGGTTGCGCCTTCGCGGAGCGTCTCGTAGAGAAGGGGGTTTCCTCCAAGAGCAACTGCCGTTGAGCTAATGAGCAGGGGCGTACAAGAGAACAGGATTATTTCAATCTTTGATAGAAATCTAGACCTCTTTGTCCACCTGTCTTGTTGCCCGTCTTTTCTTGTACGGCAAATTACAGTGGTTTCTAGTGCGCGTAAGTAGTTCAAGATACTTGCTTTCAGGCTGCCTTTCATGGAATTTCCACCGGAAACTTCTGATGCTATATAGTACAGCCGCTTGATTGAGAAAACAGCTGATAATACTGCGATCGCATATAATTTACCCTAGGCGATCGCACTATTAATTGCTTCTTCTTGACCAACTAAAGACAAATAAGGTTCCTTTAAGTATTTACCAGCGGCAGCAATGGCATCTTTAACACTTACAGCTATAACCAACTCTTGAAACTTTTTATCAAAATCAATCCCTAAGCCCAAAATTTCATACCAACCGTATATCTGAGCAATTTGTCCGTTCGTTTGTTTACCCAAAGCATACTGCCCCAATATCTTGTTTTTGGCTGATTGCAGTACGCTTTCTGATACTTCTGTGGTAGTTAATAAATCTACTTCTGTCCGTAGTCCTTCTAGAGCTATACTGGTATTCTCCGCCGCCGTGCCCATGTAAACCAAAAATGACGCTGGAAACAGTCTTGTTGGGTAAAATGCAGATACCTCGTAAGCTAAGCCTCGCTTTTCCCGCAATTCGACAAACAAGCGGCTAGAAAGCCCATTACCCAAGTAGGTAGAAAGTAACTTGAGTGGGGCGTAGTCAGGAGAACTCACCGATGGGCCTAAATAACCTAGCATCACAATTGATTGTTGTGTATGTATAGGCTTGAGCCTTGGCTGCGGTTCTACCTTAATTTCAGGCAAATTCAATACAGGTAACCCTTGTGTTGGAACTTGCCAATCACCAAAAACTTTTTTCACCAAATCAACTGCATCTGTTGGTGTGACTCGACCAGCAATACTAATTACCACATTATCTGGACGAAAATAAGTTTGATGATACTGAACTAAGTCTGCACGAGTTATACTGCCCATTGTTGTTTCATCTCCTAGCACCGACATAGCATAGGGATGATTTTGGTACATTACCTGCCGCATTTGCTCAAAGGCGACAGTAAACGGTTGTTCTTTTTGTGAGCGAATGTCTTGTAGTGCCAGACGCCGTTCTAGTTCAACTTGGGTTTCGGGAAATGTGGGCGATCGCAAAATCAGCCCTGCTAATGCTAAAATTTCAGCAAAATCAGATGTTACCGTCTTCAAAGACAGCAAAAAATAATCAGTAGAGCTATCTGTACTTAAACTCGCTCCCACAGACTCTACTTTTTCGGCAATTTCTAAGCTAGAAAGTCCATCGCATCCCTTTGTCATAACTGCTGATAGCAAATGTGCTAACCCCGCCTGTTCACGGTTTTCGCAACAACTACCAGCACGCACAAAGACTCGCGCCGCAATAATATCCGCAGCAGGATTTTCTGCCACCAGCACTACAATGCCATTGTTCAACACGGTGCGATGGATAGGGGAGTTTTGCAGCAAGGTTGTCATTTGTCATTTGTCCTTTGTCAATTGTTAGTTGTCAGTTGTCAGTTGTCTAGTGACCAATGACCAATGACTAATGACTAATGACCAATGACCAATGACCAATGACTAATGACTAATAAGGCTTAAGTACGGTAACTGCGTAATTATGCGGTGAAAGATACTGTTTAGCTAATTCTTGCAGTTCTTGGGTATCAAACGACTGAATCTGCTGAGGATACGTCACTGCTAATTCAGCTTGAGCGATGGTATTGTAGTAGCCATAAAGCCCCGTAAGCTGATTTGGCGTTTCGGTAGAAAACGCATACTCATTACACAGCAGCCTGCTTGTACGAGCAAGTTCCTGTTCGCTAATTCCGATAGTTTGCAAATCATCCAAATGAGTGCAAATCAAAGACTCAACTTGCTCCAGATTTTCTGGTTCTAACCAGGCAGTAATTGTAAATAAACTCGATTCTCGTTGTAGGGAAAAATTACTGCAAATTCCCTGGACTAATTGCATATCCTCCCGCAAATCACGTACCAAGCGCGAAGTCCGCCCTTCTGCCAATAACACTGACAACAAATCTAAACCATAAGCGGTGCGGAGTTCCTCTACTCCTGGTACTAGCCACGCCATCAGCAACCGCGCTTGTTCTATGCGTGGTAGACACAGTTCTTGACGGCGGATTTTGGTTATTGCTGGCTCGGCCACTTTTTTAGACTGTGGGCAATCAGGACGTTTGGCAAAATCAGAAAATGAGCGATTTACTATTTCCCAAGCTGGCTGCTGGTCAATACCCCCGACAATCACCACTGTCATATTTTCCGGCTGATAGTGAGCGCGGTGAAAACAGCGCATTGCTTCTGGTGACTGCTGCATCAAGTCGTACTCACTACCTAATACTGAACGTCCATAAGGGTGTTGTTGATAGATGCTTGTAATGAGAGATTGAAATCCTATCCAGTCAGAATCATCTTGGCAAGCGCGAATTTCTTCTAGCACTACATCCCGTTCGCGGATAAATTCATCTTCTGGAATTGCTGCATTCAACAATAATTCCCCCAAGTGGGGCAAAGTATCTTTTAGGTAAGGGGCTGCTGTGGTGAGGGAGTAATGAGCATAATCATAGCTCGTAGCGGCATTACTCACGCCACCCCTGTTTTCAACATTGTGATCGAACATTCCAGGCGGTAACGTGGCCGTACCTTTAAAAATCATGTGTTCTAAAAAGTGTGCCATCCCAAACCACGGTTCTGGCTCTAGGGTAGCTCCTGCCCGCACCCAAACATCTGCCACAACTACAGGGGTAGTGGAAATTTCTTGATGAATAAATGTTAAACCATTGTCGAGTCGGAAAACCGAGGCTGGAAACACGGTAGTAGTTAGTTGTTGTGACAATTTTTTGTAGCTTTAACCACAATTTGAAGCAATTTCGTCATCTTAACTCTGAACGATGCCTAAATTAGAATCAATTTATACAGATTTTGTTTTCATAAACAGGCGTTACTAACTTTTAAGTTACAGAAGATTAAATTTGTTTGATTGATATGGCTAAAATGCTTACTACGCCTCATTTGATATTTTCTGTTTTTAATTTCTTATTTGTCTTATAAGTTATACTAATTTAAATAATTAAAGCTCCCAAGTTTTAATTAACTTTGGGAGCTAATAATTTTAAGTTCACCGCGACGCCGTTTTACCTAAGTTTATGACCTGGTTTAACCAGGTGGGAACCTTAATTCCTCGTTTAAAGTTTCCGGGTACATGCCCGGTCTACTGCCACGAGAACAGTTGATTCCCTTGTCTTTAAAGGCATAGATCAAAAAACTTGATGGCAGTCACCAACGTCGTAGTGCAACTAACTCATTATAGCCTTCTAAAAGATGCTGTGTATTCCATATCGGAATTTTCTAGAAAATTTAACTGGGATACCAGATGGATTCTATGGTTTGGGCGATGGCTGCGCCGACGCCGTTGGCGATCGCACTCAACCTATCCCGGTGCTGATTATCAAGTAAAACGGTAACGTGTCCCAACTTTCGCCCAGGACGCGATTCAGTCTTCCCGTACCAATGAACGTGGGCTTGGGGAATCTTGGCTAATTGTTGGCGCTTGCTTTGGTAGTCGCTTTGAGAATTTTCGTACCCTAGTAGGTTGACCATCACAGCCCTGGCGCACTGCAAAGCAGGATTACCCAAAGGTAAACCACAAACTGCTCGGAGGTGCTGCTCAAATTGAGAAGTTTCACAAGCATCAAGGGAAAAATGTCCAGAGTTGTGGGTGCGGGGGGCGATTTCATTGACCAGAATTTTGCCATCAGCAGCGAGAAATAGCTCAATTCCAAAAACTCCTACCACTTGTAAGCTATTTAGTAGAGTGTGTGCGATCGCCTCTATTTCCGCTGCTTGATTAGGCGTAATCTGGGCTGGAGCAATCACCCGCCGACAAACCTGTTGTTCTTGTTGGGTTTCTACTACTGGATAGGTTACAACCTTCCCATCTAAAGAACGAGCTGCAATTATTGCTAATTCTCTTTCAAAGGGTACAAATTCTTCTAATAAGAAAAGTGGTTGACTTAACCTCTTATTGGTGACGCTTTCATTCGCTTTTTCTTCCAAAGTCACCAAATCTGGAATTATGAAAGTACCTTGACCATCATATCCGTGGCGTCGGGATTTGAGGACTATGGGAAAGCTTTGATATCTCATTTTGGATTTGAGATGCTCTAGCTCGTCGAGGGCAAAAAACTGGGGGACAGGTAATCCCAAATCACGCAAATAGCAACGCTGATGATATTTATCTAAAAGGGGAGCCAAGGCTTCTAATCTAGGGCGGAAGCAAACACCTTGTAGTGCTAGCAGGGATAAAGCGTCTAAGTCAACAAATTCGTTTTCAAAAGTGATGACATCGCATTTTGTTGCTAATATTTCTGTAGCGCTAGCGTCATCAACTGGGGCGAAAATAATTTCTTGGGCAATTGAAACAGCTGGATCATCTTTACCAGGAGTTTGCACTACCAATTCTACACCTAGCTTCTTTGCTGCGTCTCCCATCATCCAGGCAAGCTGCCCGCCACCAATTATACCAACACGCTTCATTGACATCCCAGAGAATAACTAGTTTTCACGCCAGTTTTAGAATTCACACCGCTGGCTTTACCGCACAGTTCTTTGATTTGCACCTTATCTAAAACTGCATCGGTGAAATCTGCACCGTCTATATTTACATCAGTAAAGATGGCGCGGAGCAAAAGAGCTTCTTTGAAAACTGCATCGCTCAAATCAGCTTTAGTTAAGTTTACCTGATCAACCATTGCGTTAGTTAAATCCGCTCCGTGCAGATTCGCTTGTGTCATCACCGAAGCACTTAATACTGCTCCCCGCAAGTCAGCATCCGCAAAATTAGCCAGATCCATATTGGCGTTAGAAAACTCCGCAGCTTGCAAACTTTCACCAGAAAAATCGTGTCTTGTCAACTCTGCATTGCTAAATGACAGTGGATGAGTCCAGTCTACCGCCAGTGCGGGATGAGCCGCGCACCATATTATAATCCCCAGCAGTAACGCCAACCCTCGCCGCAAAAACATATCGCTAGCCAATTTTGTATCCTATCGCTGCATTTTTAGCTTATCGCATTTGAATATTAACTTAAGTTTCAGAATTCACAATGAGTTAACAATCAAAAGCAATCGTTTATTGATATGTTTACAATTATTGATTTTATAATTTGCTTTTTAGGATATGCACAGAATTGTATTAATTTCAGCAAGCGATGTTTACGAGGGGCTACGCTGACGCTGATTCATTTACAATACTTTACTTTATACCTTGGAAGTAAAGTTTATTGTCTTTTACTTTAAATAGTCACTATCGACTGTTAGCCTTTTAATTAAGGAAAGCAATATTTGAGCGTAATTAAATGTGGCTTATGTGCTTGACAAAGCAGAATAATTTTATATTCACTTTAATAGCGCTCATCTAATTTATCAGGAATCTCCAAGATATTTATATTTCGCGAACTATACAAATTCAACAAGCCAAACTCACAACCCCGACGATGATGAATCATTACTCTCTTCAATGGATCGAGGCATGGTGCCAAGAAAATGGCTGGACAGATTTGTTTGTCGAGCGGCGTAACAACTTCTGGGCTTTTCCTCCGGGTGGAGTAATGCCTGAACCAATTCCCTCTCAAGTTCTCAGAACAATTAAAGCCGAAAAAGGATTAACTTTTGAGGAACGCTTGTGGTCGATGTCAGCAGTAATTGGGACAATCCTAGCTGTTATTTCTACCTTTTGGTTCCAGTCTCCGATGCCGTTAGTTTTGGCTTTCGCTTTTAACGCCGTTACAGTGGCTCAATTTGAACTTGAGGATGCCTAAATTCTTAGTTTGGGCATTGTTATTAAAAACTGCTCTTGTCTGTTAATCTTAGCAAGAGCAGTTTTTAGTTTAAGAGTAAAGATTCAAAATCAACAAAGTTTCAGTTAATAGATAAACTTGGTTTTCACTCATCAGTTGACACAAGCGTTTTAGTATACGAAATACCTGATGTAGTTCAGAATCACGTTCAATTGATAAGGAACCAAACCATATATACGCAGTTGTTCTTGTTTAATTAGTTTGACAAAAACAATTATCGATAAGTATTAAAAAAATTCTGTTCATTGACAGATCACATAGTATTAGGATTTGACAGACACATCAGTCACATTGCTGCGAAACTGCACCATAGCTTCACTCGCACCAAAATGTACTGCAATTTGAGGCAACAGCATCTTTCGTTGTGTTGCCCATAGTAAACCACGTTTGGGAATTTGAAGACATCCTCCCAGATAAGTTGCTTCATCTTCGTTGTTTTGTTTACGTTTTGGTAATCCGGTTACAGGATCAAAACCAACAGGTTTATGATCCAGCAATACATGAGCTATCTCATGCATCAAATTTGATTCGTGCCGTGTTGGTGCATGATGCGGGTTGTATACAATCCAGAGTGGGCGATCGCTTATAATCGCTCCTGACCATTCATCGCTAGCAAGTAATACTGCTACTTGTTCTGGCTCTAAATTTGGAACCTGATCGGGTGTAAAAAGTGTTGCTCCTAACTTTGCTGCTAGAGTGTCTGCGGGTAACGGTTCAAATGATCGCACTCGAAGTAAGCTTCGTTGTTCAGTTGCGATCGCTTCACAGCGTTGCCTAAATTCCGGCGATAAACTTTGAATTAATGGCATATCTTTAAGGATCTTGCTTCAATTCGCCATCATTTTGAGAGAGATCGCGATACGCTGCTTTGACTAGGGATGCCAGAGCATTGGCGATCGCTGGATCAAGGTTTTTATCAGCTCGTAGTTGAATAGCGATCGCTTCAGGTGTATCCAGTTGATCTTCTTCTGTAGTTCTAAACAACTCCGCAGGTGGCACTTGTAGCCAGTTACAAAGTGCTAGAAAGGTTTCCATGTCCGGCATTTTGCCGCTCTCTACCCTTGAAAGAGTAGATGGACTAACATTACCAATATCTGCGGCCGTTTCGCGCAGCCCTCTACTACCGCGTTTCTTGCGGACTAGACTTGCCAACCGTTCTATATCTAGATAAGTTCCCATTCTCCTGTTTTGTGTTACGAAAGAATAAATCGTTTCTTGATTGACACACCCTAAATAATGTTGTACGGTATATGCAACAAATGTATCACGGATGAAAAATCGTGTTGTTGAGTAAATCCTCTAAAAGAAGGATTACCTCTAATGGGAAGTAATGAATTTGATAATCTTGTCCTTGGTTTAGCAGAGTTTATCCGGCGAGATGACAGGTATCCATATCCGGAACTACTGCGTTATGCCCTCAATAAACTAGCTCTAGAGGTAACGGCTGTAACATACCCACGGACTTTAACAGGTCTTTTAGCTTTACTCGAAAAACCCGTGAAAACTTGGTATCCAAGGCGTTTACTGCCAAAAGAGTTTGACTCAGATTTTGGTTTGCTCTACGAAGGGGTATTGAGTGAAGAAGCAAGTCGATACTTATATGAGGAATTGCTTGATCGAGCTAAGTTACCGGAGTTTGCAACTGCTTCAACTAAGCAGATGGCAATAGAGAATTTTCCGTTTAAGAAAATTTTGGAACGTTTGCAAGAACTGTACAGCAACGATAGCGATTTTGAGCGCGTTCAACAGGAATATGTTTTGCTACGTCGATTTTTGATTGAGAATGGGTACACAACTCCGGCGCAGCTTCGCAAAGTATTTTCCAAAACTCGACATATTGATATTCAAGAAGTTGGCGACCTCTACGAAGAGTGCCAAGAAGAGGAGGCTTGCTGGAATTGCGATCGCTGCGGCCCTTTGTTTAAAAAGTATGGAAAGTTACGTGGTATTAAACCCAGTGCTTGTAACGACCATCGCCAAAATTTGCCGTTTATTCGACAGATTACATGGAAACAAGGGCTGCGTCGTCTAAAGTTTGGCATTCACTGGCGTATTTGTTTACCTGGTATTCCTGAGATGCGCTTATTTAATGTGTTGAAAGAACTTCAAAGCAAATACTCAGATCAGCTTTGTGCCATCCATCTTTATCCTGGCATTGATCGCTATGACTTACAGCTATGCTTCTGTGACAAATCAACTTGGGCTGTGGATATTAAAGATTACCGAAGTCCCTACAATTTAGCACCAAAGCTGACACCTCTATTCGGCGAAGGCGAGCTACGTTATGACGAAAGCTTTTATGTCATTCCCATCCAACGCCTGCAACAACGAGAGGACTATATCGAAATTCTCCGCGAACAGGCTATAAAGCTTCCAAGCAGTACCCACCTTTTGAGTGATGCTGTATTTGAGGAACGGGTTATCAATAAAATTGAGTGCTTGAGGGAATAGTCAATGAGCCAGATGACTCTATTTGAGCTACCGACAGAGTTTAAAGACCGCCTCAAACAGTTGCAGGAAGCAGGTTTGGAGCGTACTCAAGCTGAATTGTTGCTTCAGGTAGAGCTTGGCTTTGCTCTCATGGAGCATTTGGAAGTTGATGATGAGCCAGTCACCGCACCTTGGGCAATTTTGAGTGGAATGCCTTTGAGACATCCACGCTTACAGAACTTGAATGAGATGGAACGTCGAGCGATCGCCAACACTCGCCAACTTGTTCCATTTTCTGCCCGTTTCGCCTGGTTAGGCGCACTGCGTTCTTATCTAAGGATTCCTCTAGATCAGCGTAATTATGGCGACTTCACTCCGCAAAACTGGGATAGCTATATTATCAATGCTGCTAAAAACCTCCGGCATCCAGCTAATCAAGATGTGTACGAACGGTGTCTGATTGCCAATTTAGGTTTCCGGCATCGCCAAGTTAAACGAGTAGAAGCCGAAATCACTTATCAATTTGAGGCAAAGACAGGAGAAGAGACGGTTATAGTACCAGTCAGATTTACGCAGCAGCAGGTACGAAATGTAGGGGTACAGCCTCTAGCCTGGTTTGCTACAAATCTTTCTCGTAGTCCGTTTTCGCTTCGCATTTCAGATTTAGAGCTAGATGCAGCATGGATTGATGAGCGAGAAGAAGCCTTAGCGCGTCAATATGGCTGGGATGAAACTGCCAAAGGGCATTGGGTTGATCGCTTTCGCAAAATTAACTTCCACAAAGTTCAGGAAAACGGAACACTGTTTCCGCAAGAGGAGCAAATTCTTGAGTTGGATGGCTTCACAAATATTGCAGGCATGGTTGCCTCTGGAAAAACTACGGTTTCGCAGTTGTTCAGTGTTAACATTGTGCGGCATCATTGCGATCGCCGCATTACGTTAGTCGTTAGTGATGTGCAATCAGCGATTAAACTAGCAAATCAGATTAACTGGTGGTTCTGTAACGATCCAGAGAATGATGATCCGGTAGCAGTGCCAATCTTGGGGCGTACTACACGGGATGCACATCTGCGGAGTTTCTCCGCCTCAAAAGATTATCAGGAACATCGACAACGCGGACAGCCTCACTGGGGCGAGCGTTGGCTAGGTACAGCTTGCCCTCTCCAAGGTCGGCTCAATCAGAATTTTGTTCGTCAATTCTTAAATAACAAAGCACTCAAACCGGGAACTGAACCTTGTTATTCTCTCCAAGAAATGCCTAAAAGCGATCGCCAGCAGCGACGTAAAAGCCGAGGTTCATTCTATTTATGTCCATTCTTCGACAAATGCCCATCCCAACAAGTTTATCGTGATATGCCAAATGCCCGCATTTGGATTACAACTCCTGGCACAATGGCAATGGCAGGATTACCACGTCATTTAGAGTTGCGCCCTATCAAAATCGGTGAACTCGTCAATGAACAATCAGATTTTGTTGTCTTTGATGAGATAGAAACAATCATCAAGTGGTTTGATGACACTTATGCTGAGGAGGTGGTTCTGACTGACGGTGGTAATAGCGGCGTTTTTGATGATATTGGCGTAAAAACAGAACAATTCTCAAAAACTAACCGTGTTATGCCCCCATCAACACAACGATGGACTGGTGCAGAACGTGATGCACAAAAAGCAATTACAGCAACACTAACCCTACTCGATAAACAGGTTGGACATCAAGTTCTCCGAAATTGGATCAAACGAGGTTACTTTACACCTAACTCCCTTCTGTTCAAATTTGCGCGTCGTCTTGCTGGATTAGAAGAATTTGAACCTTCTGATACATCTGAGGCAGTTTCAAGAGCAAACACTCGACTTGTTCAGCCAATTGTGCGTTATTTTGATGCACTGCTTAACGAGGATGATCCTTTACGGATGCAGCCTTCATCTAACCCAAACCGAGATCCAGTCTTTCGCCTTGCGCGTCTTATGCAAGAGATCAATAGTACTGGAGAAAGTGCTTCAGATGATCGCATTTACAGGGCTTGTAGAGCCTGGATTATCGAATTTTTCTCAAATACAGAACGGCGTTTAGCGCGACTGCGAACAGAATTGGAGAATCGTAATCAAAGTTCTCAACAACAGCGACGTTCACCGAACGGGGATGAGCAAGATGTTGATACTGTTGAAACGTTGGCTTATCGCCTCCAATTTGCGTTGACGATCGCCCTTTTGGATCGGCACACTTGTATTGTCTTTTATGAATGGCATAATCGACCGACATCAATCAACGACGAATCACCCCATCGTCGAATGCCTGCTGCAATGTTGAATATTTTGCCATTGCCTCCCACAGGACGACAGTTCGGCACTTATTACTCCAGAGGAAATGATGACAATAAAAGCTCCAGAAATGGCAGCAATAATGCATTGACGTTGTTTGCCTACACCAATATTGGACGCTGCTACATTTTAAACTTTCATCGTTTATTCACAGATTTCAATGGTCAACGTGGCCCCAATGTGCTGGCACTTTCTGGAACATCCTACTTACCGGATTCCACCAGCTTTCATGTTGGTAATCCGCAGGGTGTTTTAATGCCAGAACAAGAGGCGAGAGAGGCGATCGCTCAAAGCTCTTTCAAATTTCTTCCCCAATTTGACCAAAAGAAAAAACCCCTCCGTATTTCTGGTAGCCCGGAACAACAGAAAATGAGCTTGTTTCAGGAAATAGCGCGATCGCTCGTTGGTAGTAACGGTACAGGGCATTTAGGGCAAGAACTTAGGGAATTAAAACATCTTGGCGAAAATGATTTAAGCAACGATTGGAAGGATCGCGATCGCCTTCTTTTACTAGTCAACTCATACGATCAAGCTCGTTGGGCAGCAAACGAAATTCGCAATTGCTGGTCAAGTATGCAGGACGTTGTTTATCACCTAGTCCCTGACAATATAGACACTTACACGGAAGATGACTTTGATGAGCTAGCAAAATTTGCCAAACCACCTGATAAGGGTGCGTTCAATCGTGCAGATATTGAAACTTTTGGGCAAATTAACGGAAAGATTCTTGTTGCTCCGATGAATGCGATCGGGCGTGGTTTCAATATTTTGAATGCAAACGGTAAAGCTGCGTTTGGTGCTGTTTACTTTCTGACTCGACCATATCCACACCCACATGATACACAAGCGATCGCCCAAGAAATGAACCGTCGCGCTTTAGACTGGGCGGATAAAGCAGACTTTCTAGCATGGCAACAAGGAGACGGAATTGTACAACGTGCTGAAAAGGTGCGCCAACTAGCCGCGCGTTACTGGCGATCTGTTGAACAGCGTTCCTACTATAAAACCCTGCGTGATAATCAGGAATTACTTGCTTTTCCACGATTTGACCTCACTGCTACTACTGCCGGGTTAGTTATTCAAGCCGTTGGTCGTCTTTTGCGTGGAGGTGTCCCATTTCGTGGTTATTTTGTCGATGCAGCTTGGGCGCCCAAGAGTGCTGTGAGGAAAGCTGATCCAGAACTCTCTGAACCTGACACAGAGCAGACAAGTCTTCTGGTTGCCACGCTTCTACGAATCTGCGACTACGCCAGCGAGGAAAACACTGTGGGAAATGCACTTTACAAGCCTCTTGCCAATGCACTGGAAAGAATCGAAGACCTGCATTGGTAACTTTGCTGTATTAATGAATTCATAATGCCTAAAAAAGACGTGCGGCCTCCTATTCTCTTACCTGCCAGAATGAATCTTGCGGAAGATGCACTCGCAGGTTTAAAAATTGAACTACTTTCATTTCCATTTACAGAAATTGTTGATAAATTTCGTAACAGTATGGAAGAAGTTTTATCGACTAATCGTAAGAAAAATATCTGGATACCATATCGACAGTTAAACAATGGATTGCTTGCCTGTG
Source organism: Nostoc sp. MG11 (assembly GCF_014904695.1). GTDB lineage: Bacteria > Cyanobacteriota > Cyanobacteriia > Cyanobacteriales > Nostocaceae > Komarekiella. The sequence continues at coordinate 330,375 of NZ_JACXXN010000004.1, forward strand.
CATCAACATTGACACATAGTTTTGAATACTTTGATACAGGCGATTATCGAGCATTAGCTGTGGGAACGGTTGAAAATCCGTTGCGAGTTCCAACACCTGAGCAAATACATGAGTTAGTGATTATTTGGGCGCAGGAGTGGACAAAGCAATTTGATGGTAAGGGTAAAGCAGATCAGGTGAATAGTGTTTGCGATCGCTTCCTTAAAAACATGGTCATAGTTCCTACTAATTGGAATTGGCAACCTATTACTCCAGAAACGCTCATTCAAAACATCAATGCCGAAAAAGGACTGGGATACCAAGCCATTCCTAGTTTCTTGGCAACATTGCTGCATGGAAAAAAATGTATCATTCGCTCTGGGCAAAGAGAGCAAGAAATCCAGTGGCGCAAGGTACAAGGCGATGGCTCAGGTCGTACTGGACTATTCCTAGTCAGTCAAGCATTTCCGGCACTGTACACAGATGACTATGGCAAAGAAAGGGAAGGTTATTTTGTCTATCGCTTGGATTTTCGCGTTCAGACTCAAGCAGGGCGATTCAACCAAAATGGCAAACTTCAACCGTGGATTTTTTTGCATTTAAGTTGCCAACGATATGCTCATGAGCCATTAATTGAAACTAATTATGGCCGTGATATCTCTGTCCTGATGGGGATGAATGAGGAACGTCTATCTGGTCACGAAGTAGATTCAACTTTGATACGTCTTACCATTGATAACAATGGAAGAGAGGATAGTAATCTGTGGAAATTTCAATTACCAAATCTGCTAGCTGCATTCAAAGCACGTCCCCTTGAAACAACCGATAATATTCGTTGCAACCCTTCTAGATACGGCAATTTAGATAATCGTTCTAACTGGAATAGAGATGAATATTATTTAGTTCATGCTGAAGGATATAAGTATGAACATGAAAATCATAAAAGAGGACATAGTATTAAACCAGGATTTAGTTTACAGGAACGCGGTGATATTGTTGCTCAAGTCTTAGAGCTTCTAGACAGTGTTTTAATATCAGATACTCCAATGCAATCTGATATTCCTGCTCCATCTGGTCAAAAAACACCCTTGGCTATGCGCGATTACGAATATATTTCTCAACCTTCAAGTTTTACAAAACAACAAAAAGAAAAGCTGACTGAAAAAGAAATTAAGCAACGTGTAGATAACCGTCGTCAAGAAAGACAAACGATCATTGCTGATGCTATTGAGCGGGCGTTGCAAGGAAAACTCATACATCTTTTTATTCTGTGGCGCGAACGAGATACCTATGATGTAACTTGCCAGGCATTGCGTGATGCTTTCCTGCTCAATGAAGGAGAAGATTTTCCAGAGCATGTCAAAGTATCATCTGTATGGATTAACGAGCCAAATTTCTTGAAACCACTCGACACAGCCGGACTTGCACCTAAAGATGGTCAAGAGTTTGACAAACAGATTCGCAAGCAGCATCAAATAAAACTTGATGCATGGCGCGATTTTTTGAAACATAAGGTTATTGCTTCAATTGACTCTACTACTAAGCCTTACTGTTTTGCGATCGTTGAGATTGGACAAACAAAAAAGAAAGGAGTTCATCCTAAACAAAGTATTTATAGAGCAGTTCGTGAAGCTTGCGTGTTAGAAAAAATCAGTTCTCAAATGGTGCAAACGGTTAAACCAAAATCATCTGACAAAGAAAATCAAAGCACAGATACATCGCTATCTTACAGCAAGAAGACACAAGGACGTATTCTAAATGCTGTACTGGATATAACGCTACGCCAGGTTGGGGCACTTTATGGACTGCCTTCAGAAGTCTACGAGCAAACAGGGATACCGAAGGAAATTGCACAGAATTTAGATGTAATTGCCCTTTGTCGCCGAAAAACCAATCAAGGTCAAGATAATATTCACTATGCCTTGGCTGTTCGTCTGCGGGCAACGGGTGCAGTCGATGTGTTATTTCCCGATCGCAACTATTGGATTCCTTATGCACAGGCGGGGATTGAACTGGGACAGATTTTCTCACGGGTACGCTGCGATCGCAATTCTCTTAAAACAGTTCAGTTAAAAGGAATAGAACTTGCAAAATTTGCGGCGGATGTACTAACACAAGTGGGCGATCATCCTACTCTTGTTTTAATTGAAGCAGATGTATGGCGTAATGAACGTGGCGAGGAAAATGGAGGTCAAGCTTGGTTCCAGTTAAAAAATGAAAATCTCCTTGCAAAACGGGATATCTTAGACTTTCAACATGTTCCAGGTCATGCTTGTGTATATCCTCGTGACCATAACCAACTTAGGAACTTGCTTGGAATCATTCGCTTCCGCACTGGCGACGAAACAACCCAATACATCACCAATCGACAAACTTGGAATGAGAATTCTCCAGCACGAGATCTAATTCGCTTAAGTGGCTTTTACGATACCTCGATACCTGAGTTACTACATTATTTTTCTATTGGAAGATTACCGGAAACACAGAAAGCACAAGATAGCTCAACAGCACGCGAACTTTACATGCTCGACTCACAAAATGACGAATACGGTGCCAATACTGCATTCAAGCACCAGCAGATGTTAGAAATCGTACCCTTTTTCGTTCATCCAGATTTTCAAAAAACAGAAGAAAGCCTAAAAGCGCTTTGCCGAGTACCACACTACTTACGACTCTCGCCAGCATGGTCTATGGGTAATATTCTCTTACCATATCCAATGCATTTAGGCAAACAACTAATAAACGATCACTTATGCATCCTTGGTGTAGAAGCCTGAATCAATGAGAACCATCGGTAAGAAAATTCGATATATTGCGTTGAATCTTCAGAATTAGGGTCTCTTTCTTCTTGCTTTTCATCCCTAAGCGACAATTGACAACTTATCCTTGTTCTCGCAGTCTGAGTAATTAACCCATTAAAAAATATAAAATGGGCGATACTGGATTTGAACCAGTGACCCCATCCGTGTGAAGGATGTGCGCTACCACTGTGCTAATCGCCCAAGGCTCCTGATTATATCACGGTTAACGCACAACAGTAACAATCAAGAACAGGAAGAATAAGGTATCTAGGAGAATTCCCAAACGAAAATTGTATTAATCACCTTGGGGATACTCATTCCATAAGGTTGTCGTCTCCCGCAAACTCTGGTGATTGCCATTCCCCAAAATGAGGTGATCTAGCAGCGGAATATCTAAAAACTGCGCCCCTGCTAACAACTGGCGCGTCAATTCTATATCTTGCGGGCTGGGTTCAATATTACCAGAAGGATGGTTGTGGGCAACTATTGCCCGCGTTGCGCCTTGACGAATAACTTCCCGAAAAATTTCACGAGGGGAAGCTAGGGTTTCGGTAGCTGTGCCAATAGTAATCACTTGTGTGCCTAGCAAGCGATTTTTGATATCTAACAGCAGCACTGCAAAACGTTCTTGTGTCTGCCACATTAAATCTTGGCTGAGAGCAGCAGCAGCCACAACTGGGCTATCAATTGCTGTGCGGTCTAAGGGACGGGATTGAAAGGCGCGTTTGCCTAATTCAATAGCCGCTAGGATAGTTGTCGCCTTGGCTGGGCCAATACCAGGTATTTGCATTAACTCGGCGGGGGTAACTTCTCGGAGAACTGCCAAGGGATCACGTTGGTGTTTACCTAATTCGGTTAAGATATATTGTCCCAAACCTACCGCTGACAGTTTTCCTGGCCCTTGACCAGTACCTAGAAGAATTGCAATTAATTCTGCTGTAGCTAAAATTTTGGGGCCATGAGTCATTAGCCGCTCACGCGGACGCTCATTTGTGGGTATATCGGCAATTCTGAGGCAATAAGTCATAGAAGAACTAAGAGAATAGTCACCTTAGCTGGAACTATCTTTAGTTATCCCTTGTTTGCTCTCATAATCATCTTTATTTACGAAAATCTTTAATCTTGGCAAATTTTCTCTTTTTTACACATCTTGCTGTCAGAGAAATAATAGTAGAGACGTTGCAATGCAACGTCTCTACATGGTCTATCTGTCACATTCTTTTTTAAATTGGTATTACATCTACGGTTAAGCAGCTTTATTTCTCATCAGGACGGCAATCTGAAGGTTAGCTATTGGTGTTTAGCGTCAAGTTAGTATGAGGTTATCTGTGAAGCTAGCTATAATGTGGCGTTATAAGTGTGGTAATTGAGATTAGATTCAGTGTTAGTTTACTCGATGTAGTTCAATAATTTGTCATATATCTCCGATATGAAACTAGACGTTCGTGACGGTTTTCATTTGACCAGTATTTACCTCACAGATAAAACTGCTTACTTGAAACATCTCAACGATAGAAGTATTTCCGATGCAATTCCTGTCATCCCTTATCCATATACAGAAGCTACCGCCGATTGGTGGATACAGCGTAGGCTTGAGTTTTTGAGAGAAACTGGAAGAGAAATATCTTTTGCACTTCGCAATTCTGAAGGTTATTTAATTGGTTCATTTGGTATTGATGACTTAAAAGTTGGGAGAGTGCATAGAGCAGAGATTGGCTACTGGCTAGCTAAAGCATATCGTGGGCAAGGATTAGCTACTGATGCGCTACGTATTTTTGTTCAGTATGCGTTTGATAATCTCGAAGTGACTCGCCTAACTGCTCATGTTCTTGATTTCAATACTGCTTCAGCGAAGGTTTTAGAGAGAAACATATTTAAGCTAGAAGGGTGCTTAAGGCAACATACGAGAACTCGAAACGGTATTTTCAATACTCTCGCTTATGGTTTGCTTAAAGGCGAGTGACAGCAGCCTAAAATCTCGGTGCAGCGGACGGGCTGATGACCTTTCTGCTTCATTTTGGTGAGATATGTGGTAACTGAACTCCACCGCCAGACTGCAAGTTTATCAGTGAAGTCAATGCTTTGAAGTGAACGAACACAGAATCAGTCCCGACGGGTTAAGTCGGTGTCAGCAAAATGTGTATCGCATAAACACTAGCTCAAAACTGCACTTTACCGGATGCATTGATCACAAGTTAAACTCATTCACCTTGGCTTATAACTGGTACATTTGCGTTACTTTGAGCATGTGGTAGGTAATGATCAACTGAGTCAGGGCAAGAGGGTAACTTTGGAGTGTTTCCCCAGGCCTGCAAACGTTGGGTTTCGTTCCTCAACCCAACCTACATAATTTAATTTTTTGGGCTTAACTGAACTGTATTGGCTTATAACTGGTACATTTGCGTTGCTTTGAGCATGTGGTAGGTAATGATCAACTGAGTCAGGGCAAGAGGGTAACTTTGGAGTGTTTCCCCAGTTGTACCAGCAATTTTGCCTAGTTCTGGGTTACTTTCGCGATCGCATATATTTCGTAAATGCGGCATATCGGAACATATAATATGCTCTAGCTTGTTTACCTGTTCCAAGGTGGCATGACCGTCAACTTCTAAGACATCTACGGGTTTACTCATATCCCGGTCTAGCCCAAGGCGGATCGCTGACAGGGAATTAATATCGTAGGATTGGACAATCTGGGTAAAATCTGGGTGGGGAATTGTTGGACGCAGTACCAGGCGGACATTCAAGTGTCCATTGGTTTCATCCTCTTCTTCTGTAGGCGGGTAGAAACTAATTACTATATCAGACCACTGTCGCTGTGGACGGATAAATTGCTCTGAGTCTGGTTCGCGCTTTTCTAGTTCCGCCAGCACTTGCTCAGCCGTATAACCCCGCTTTTGTGTATCCCGTTTGACCTTCCACTTGGCGCGTAATTCTTCAGGAGGCGCAAGATAAACTTTAACATCATAAGCTTCGCGGGCGGCACGGGTAGAATAACCGAGTAATCCCTCAATAATCACGAATTTATTGGGTTTGATGTACTGCGGCGGCTCAAAGGTGCCGGTTTTGTGGCTGTAAACTGGCTTGAGGATTGCCTGTCCTGTGCGTAGCAGCGATAGGTGCTGCTGCATAATATCTAGATGGTTGCAGTCGGGGTGGAGGGCAGTGATGCCGATTTCTGCACGTTGTTGGCGATCGTAGCGGTGGTAATCATCTGTGCAGATGAGCGTAACGTTTTCAGGGCCAAGTACCTGAGCGATGCCTTTAGTTAGTGTTGTTTTTCCAGCGGCGCTATCACCGACAATACCAAGAATTATTGGACGGCTCATTGATACTCCCCCTGATATAAGCAATAGTAATAAATTTTTCAGACAATATTTTTTAATATTAAAAGGGATTAGGCAAGTAACTCAAACTAAGTGTTTGTCTGCAACATCTCTACACATATATTATCTAAGCGATCGCGTGTTGTAAAACTAGCTCCCTACTTGATTATCCTCGTTGATAAGTATCAAGGAAGGTTCTCCTGTTGCTTTCTATGAAATAGCTATAGTCAAAAGAGACATGCACGAGGTTATGACAACTCAAACACTAGGACTCAAACAAAACTTATATGAGTATTTACTGTCAGTTTCTCTGCGGGAGTCGGACATCTTAACCCAATTGAGGCAAGAAACAGCGCAGCATCCAATGGGGAAAATGCAGATTGCTCCCGAACAGGGGCAGTTTTTAGCATTGCTAGTGCAGTTGTTAGAAGCCAAGAAAACTTTGGAATTGGGAGTATTTACAGGTTATAGTTCCTTGGTGATAGCATTAGCGTTACCGCCAGAAGGGAAAGTTGTAGCCTGTGATGTGAGTGAGGAGTTTACAGCGATCGCTCGGCGATATTGGCAGCAAGCAGGAGTGGCTGATAAAATTCATCTGTGCATCGCCCCAGCAATGGAAACTTTAGATAAATTGCTAGTCGCCGGAGAAGCAGAAACTTTTGATTTTGCTTTCATCGATGCCGATAAGAGCAAGTATGATGACTACTATGAGCGATCGCTGCAACTAGTGCGTCCGGGTGGACTGATTGCGATCGATAATGTTCTTTGGTCAGGAAGAGTTGCAGATCCTCAAGTGCAGGACAATCGAACCAAAAAGATCCGCGCTTTCAATCAGAAGTTGCACCAAGACGTGAGAGTTAGTCTTAGCTTGATACCTATTGCAGATGGTTTAACCCTAGCGTTAAAGAATTAGATTTTTTGGCATAGGGTATGGGATTGGGCAAAGGGAAAGGGGTAAAGGGGAAAGGGAAAAATCATCCCCTTACTCTTTAAGCTTTCTCCCTCTAGAGAGTTTCTAGCCCCCAGTCCCCAGCGATGCACTGAGCTTGGTTATCGAGCATAGTCGAGATATGTCGAAGTGTCCCTAGTCCCCAGTCCCCTTTAACTCAATACGGTTCAGTTAAGAATAATTGTAGGTTGGGTTGAACGCAGTGAAACCCAACAAAGGCCTGCAAACGTTGGGTTTCGTTCCTCAACCCAACCTACATAATTTAATTTTTTGGGCTTAACTGAACTGTATTGCCCTTTAACTGTATCTGTCGCCATTTTTCTTGCTGACGCGCTCTTTTCTCCTCGGTTAAACTATCAAAACAATAGGCACAGGAAATGCCTTCTTCATACTTGGCAGACATCTTATCTTCTTCAGAAATTGGACGTCCACAACTGAGACACAATTCATAACTCCCTTCTTCTAACCCATGACTGACGGCTACTCGCTCATCAAAAACAAAACATTCCCCTTGCCACAAACTTTCTGCTGCTGAGACTTCTTCCAAATACTTGAGAATGCCGCCTTTGAGGTGATAGACTTCTGCAAATCCTTGGGCAAGCATAAAGGATGAAGCTTTTTCACAGCGAATGCCCCCAGTACAAAAGAGGGCAACCTTTTTGTGTTTAGTTGGATCAAGATGCTGGCGAACGTATTCTGGAAATTCCTTAAATGAGTCAGTCTGCGGATTTTGCGCTCCTTGGAAAGTGCCGATATTCACTTCATAATCATTGCGGGTGTCAATCACGGTTACTTCTGGATCGGAAATTAAATCATTCCATTCTTGGGGATTGACATAAGTACCAACTTGCTCATTCGGGTCAACTTCAGGCAATCCCAGAGTGACAATTTCTGGTTTCAACCGTACTTTCATCCGCTCAAATGGCGGGGTATCAGTATAGGATTCTTTGTATTCTAGGTCTGCAAAACGGAGGTCAGAACGCAGAAAACAGATAACAGAGTCAACCGCTTGACGCGAACCTGCGATCGTCCCGTTAATGCCTTCTGCTGCAAGCAAAATTGTTCCCTTAACACCTTGCGCTTGGCAGTAAGACAACAAAGAATCTCGTTTTTGGGCAAAATCTGGCAATTTAACAAATTTATACAGTGCTGCAACAACTTGGGTGTTTTCTGACTTCATCTCTTTGACAAAGGAACAATATAAGTTAAAATAACGAGGGCAAACAAAGTCTGCCTTTTTAATTTTATGGGGGTTTAGCTCAGTTGGTAGAGCGCCTGCTTTGCAAGCAGGATGTCAGCGGTTCGAGTCCGCTAACCTCCATTCTCCTGTACACACTGAATTAGTATCCTCGATCGCTTGGAAATAAATTTCCAGGCTAGTAGCAGAAGTCTACTCCAGTGGACTCAAACTCCTGACTAGTCGTCTTGAGACGACTTTAGCTATTAGCCTGAGATTTTAATCTCTGGCGGACGCGGGGACAGATGATAGTGTAAGCAGTCAAACATGAGAATTAAACGAACCTGCTAAAGAACAGGAGATTGTTTTAAACTGGTCATAGGTTAACTGAAACTGCTAAATCCTAAAACCTCTAGTAAATAGTGAGTTGATGAGCGGACAAGTACCGATCCTCAAGTTATTTCCTTGTAAAAGTAGTAATTACGAATTACGAATTAAGTTGACAACCTTCTGTGTAAGCACATGCTAGCCGCCACAAACTTTTTTCGCGTCGATGATCTATTTGTGCAGATTTACAACTCTGAAGTCGAAATGGCGCAGAACGTTGCCGAAATTGCCCAAAGTTATTTAAAGGACGTTCTCACGCAACAGGATACAGCCGCCGTATTGTTAGCAACAGGTAACTCTCAACTCAAATTCCTTGATGCTTTGATTGCATTGGGTGGTGTAGATTGGTCACGGATTACCTTGTTTCATCTAGATGAATATTTAGGAATTGCTGCTGAACATTCTGCAAGTTTCCGGCGATATATGCGAGAACGTGTGGAGAAGCGAGTTGATCCGAAGCAATTTCACTATATAGAAGGTGATACATTGCAACCTGTGGCAGAATGCGATCGCTACACTAAGCTATTACAAGCACAACCAATTGACTTATGCTGTCTCGGTATTGGCGAAAATGGGCATTTGGCTTTTAACGATCCATCTGTAGCGAATTTTCAAGATCCTTATAGCGTAAAGCTAGTGAAACTGGATACTGTGAATCGTCAGCAACAGGTAAGTACAGGTCATTTCCCGAATCTAGAAACTGTGCCGCAATACGCTTTTACTCTAACAATCCCGATGATTTGTTCAGCAAAAAAAATTATCTGCTTAGCGCCAGAAAAACGTAAAGCACATGTGGTCAAGGAGATATTACAGAGGTCTATAAGCACAGATTATCCAGCTTCTATTTTGCGTCAGCAACCCCAAGCAACGTTATTTCTGGATGTTAATTCTGCCGGACTGCTGTCTTAAAGTACTCCCAATTACTTAAACAAGAAACTCACAGGGATGCTTGAAAATTACTTTCTATAAATTGTTTCAAGCCTGCAATTAGATAGGCAAGCCTCAAGATAGGGACAATCCTCACACTTGAGGTTTTTTCCTGGATTATTACATCCACAGGGAGGATTCACATAACATTCTGAAGGTTCTTTAGGTATCCAAGACTTTTTAAATATCAGAGATAAAGCTGCTTCTTGGAGGCAGAAAACAAAATCTTTTACCATATTATACGATATTTACGGGGTTTGAATTATTGATAAACATGAGCGATCGCTTGATTTAACTAGATTTCTATATTGAAATTGCGTATTAACATTTTTATATTTTCTATTACCCGTGAAGACATAGCCTCATACTCCAGATGTGTTCTACCTTAGACTTAAGGAATATTTTTATTGAAAAAGATAAATTCAGAAGTTAGCAGGAGCCAGTGCATTGCCAAGAAAATCTTGAGCCGCGTCTACCGTGATAGCCGACCCTTAGACTTTTCTCTGGCTCCTTATTATAATTAGGTTGTTACCCTAGATACAAGTGTAATACACATTCTAGTATCATCCTATTTAGACATTACAAAACTTCTTTAATCAGATGGCCATCTTCCATGTGAATTATGCGATCGGCAACATCTAAAATTCGGTTGTCGTGAGTAACCATTAAAATGGCGCAATTCTGTTCTTTAGCTAATTGCTGCATTAAGTTAACAACATCTCGACCTGACTTGCTATCTAAAGCAGCAGTAGGTTCATCAGCTAATACTAACTTAGGATGACTTACTAAGGCACGGGCAATAGCTACCCGTTGCTTTTGTCCTCCTGAGAGATCATGTGGGTAGTAATTAACTCGATTATCCAATTTAACAGCATTAAGCATCGCTTCTGACTTACTACAAGCTTCCAATTCGGAAATACCTTTATGTAATTCAAGAGACATTTGGACATTCTGTCGGGCTGTTAAGAAATCCAGCAAGTTGTGAGCTTGGAAAATATAACCGATATGGCGGCGTACTTTTACTAATTGCTCATCACTGGCTCCATAAAGCTCCTGACCTAAAAATTCTAGACTTCCCTCTTGGACAGAACGTAACCCGCCAATTAAAGTTAGTAAAGTCGTTTTTCCTGAGCCTGATGGCCCAGTCATAATTACAATTTCTCCATATTTGATCCTAAAATTAATATCAAAGAGGATCTGACTGCGTAATGTTCTTTTGCCAAAGTATTGATTAAGATTTTTGATGTCAACAATAAATTTTGGTTTCATTATTTTATGAAGATAAACATTAAGTTAGAAAATATCTGCTGGGTCTACCTTTCGGAGTTTATTTGTAGATAAAAATCCCGAAGTTAAGCACATTGTAATTGCAGAAATCAATACTATAGCTGCTTTGTCTGAACTCATGCTAACTGGCAATTGAGTAGCATTTTTGGCCACATCATACAGAGCTATAGATATAGCAAAACCTGGAATATAACCTAGAGATGCTAAGATTAAAGCTTGTTGAAAAACTACACTCAGTAGATATTTGTTTTTAAAGCCCATTGCTTTTAATGTTGCATATTCAGCTAAGTGAGTAGAAATATTACTATAAAGGATTTGATAGACGACTATTACACCAACAACAAACCCCATAATTACCATTAGATTAAATACAAATCCAATAGGCGTTCTGAGAGTCCAATAGTTTTTTTCAAATGTAATAAAATCCTTGCGAGTCACAACCATAACATCTTTGGGTAAGCTAGCTGATAAAGTTGCTAAAACTTTTTTGGGATCAGCATCAGGTTTTAGTTGAATTAATCCTATATCTATATTTTGTACCGAACGATCTTGGAATATTCGGAGGAAAGCTGAGGAACTAACAATCAAATTGCCATCAACCCCAAAGGAAGGCCCTAGGCTGAATAAGCCTCCAACTTTAACTTTATAGCCAACTAATGCAGCATAGCTGAATATTTCAATATTTACATTTTTTCCCTGCTCAAAATCTTGAGTGATCGCTCCAAATTCAGGTCTAGAAGCACGGTCGAATAAAACTATCCTAGGGTTTTGTAATAACTTATAATTTTGCTGAACATCTGGAGAGTTAAAAACTGATTTAACTGGATCAAACCCAATCACATATAGTGGAAACTTTAGACCACTAACTGGATTTTTCAGCTTAGCAAATTGCATGTATAAAGGGCTAACTGATTCTACGCCATCAACACCTAACGCCTGATACAAACGCCAACGAGGAAAGCTTTGATTAGATGTCAAAGATTTATATTGGGCGCTGATAATAAATAAATCTCCTTGAAGATTTTTATGCAGCTTTGTAGCACTAGCATAAAGGGCATCTTGGAAACCAATTTGCATAAACATCAAAACTGCGACAAAAGCGATACCAGCTAAAGCTACAAGAAAGCGAGCTTTTTGTTGTGATAGTTGTAGCCAAGCTAGAGGTATATTGAGAATCATCTTGTAAACCTCAAGTGATGCAGATTAGACTGTTGGCCAATCGATTTTGGATTTTAAATTTTGGACTTCGACTACGCTCAGTCGAACGATTTTGGATTGACCCCGACCACAAGAGTACGGGGTTTGATAGCGCTAGGGAGAGCGAGTCAAAATACTTGAATTGTTATGTTGAGTAAAGTTGAATGTCATTACCCACATTTGGGTTGAGGGGGAAAAGGAAAAGGGGAAAGGCTGAAATTTATCCTTTAGCTTTTTCCCACACTATAAAGTTATTCCAGGAGTTTATATATCAATGAGTACCTGTACCTGTAATTCAGTAAGAGCAGCAACTTGTTCGTTATCTGCTAAGTTGTTGATGCGAATTTTTACGTCAACAACTTTATTATCTGTGTCTGATTGTAGATTGTTACTGAAGATATTTTGTTTACCAACTTGTAAGCCGATATCTGTGACTGTTCCTTTTAATTTTCCTGAAAAAGCATCGCTAGTAATGGTAGCAGACTGACCTATACGCACTTTTTGGATATCAGTTTCATAGACTTCTGCTACTACATACATCTGCTGTGTGCGACCTAAGTTAGCTATTCCCGTACTACCAATAATTTCTCCGGGCCAAGAGTTAATTTTTAAGATTTGTCCTGCTAGAGGCGATCGCACAACACTTAAATCCCAGTCTGCTTGAGCCTGTTTCACTGAGGCGATCGCACTGTCTACATCAGCTTGTGCTGCTTGTATATCTGTAGGACGGATTTCAGCAATACTCTTAAGCTTGGCTTTGGCTTCGCTTAACTGCTTTTGAATAGTTTCAACGGTACGGTTGAGGGAAGCTTTAGCTTCATTGAGTTGTTGTTGAACAGTCTCGACTCGCAAACGCCTAGTGTCTGAGTCGGAAGATGAAATTGCACCTTCTTTATATAACTGCTGATATCGCTGATTTTCGCTTTCAGCATTACGCAATTCCGCCGCTATACGAGCGATGGTTGCTTGTTGTGCAGAAATTTCACCATTTAACTCAGCTTCTAAACGAGCAATTGTTGCTTGTTGTGCAGAGATATCTCCAGCTTTTGCTCCCGCTTTTACTTGGTTGAGATTAGCTTGGGCAACTAAGACTTGTTTTCGGGCTTTTTCTAAGGCTGCAAGCCGAGTCTCGTAACTATCAAGAATTGCAACTATTTGCCCTCGACGTACTCTGTCGCCTTTATTTACCAGGAGTTTTGCAACTCGAACGCCCGCTTGGGAATCGGGGGCTGAAAGACGAATAACTTCCCCTTGCGGTTCTAAACGTCCTAAAGCAGCAACAGCAGCCATAGTAGGAAGACTGCTTGGGGTAGGTGCCGGAGGGTTCAATATAGAGTTTTGAAATCGTGAAAAGCTATAAATAGAAACTGCACCAGTTGCTACAGCCAGCGCAACTGCCAAAATTATCGACGGCCAACCTGCTGGTTTTATAAATGATTGCTTTTGTTTGTGTACCATAATCATGTCTTCCAAGTTAGCGATGTCTAACAACAAGCTGCTTTTAAAGTTTTAATCACCAATTCCTAGCGATTAGACTTCTTTTTGCATCTACGCCACTCGTGCATTTAATTTACATGCAGCAAGCAGCCAGAATACTGCTCACCATTAGGTTTTTGTATTTTGAAGCGGGAGTTTTGAATTACTGACTGCGTTGTTTGAATGATTTAAAGCAACTTGAATGACACTGATAAGGGGGGATCTCTCACTTTATGCATGAGATGCCTATAAACTGCTTTGACAACGCAGGATGAAAGTAGAGTTTCAAGTAAGACAGAAGATAAAGTACACTTTATAGCATTGCCTGATAACGTCGGGTCTAAATTGTTAGCAAAGAAAAAGCTAGGAAGATGGAACTATCGCAAAAGTATCCATCAATCCGTTAGCAAAATCAGCTTTTAGTAGAGCCATTTGGTACTTTATCCATCCAATCAGATGTATCTTTACTTGTTTAATACTACCTCTTTGCTCTTTTTCATGATCGCTAAGTATTCATTGCGAGTTCCATCTATGCGATAGTGATCGCAAATTTGGCAGAGTTTCAAGATATCTAATCTGCTGAATACTTTTTGATGCTCAATTCCATTGTCATTTCTCCACCGCCAGAAAGTTGTCCGGTCAATGCGGCGATTGCTCTCAGGCCATCTTCGTCGAGATAAAAAGTCTACCAGTTCTTCTTCATAAAACGAGTAGCCTTTTGGCAACTTAAGGAGTTCATTTCTTAACTCAGTTAGCGGGATGAGTGGATCTAGCTCAGATAGTCTCATGCCAGCAAGCCCTTATAGTTTCGTTTAAATCAAATGATGCAGAACGCTTTCTACAAGACGGTTTATCGCATTAGTTCGTATCGCATACTGTGCGGTTAATAATGTAGGAAGTGATGAAGTAATCAGATGAATTTAAGATTTTTATTCTTCTAACCTTTGCATCTTTCCACTATACTAATCGAACAGTATGAAATTCCTTGATTTAATCACATACGATAAACTGCTTGATACTCAATTGCAACCCATATGCAACAAGTTTGATGCCAAATAACTAATAGTATGATTGATGTAAATTCTCTAAATTAGTGATGATAGCTTATCAGTTTATACTATTGGAATTAACCGTATTTTGTCCGCGCTATTAACCAACATCTCAAAAGGATTGATCTGGACTACAAAGGATATGATGCATACTTGATTTGTCATATTATTTGTCATTCTTTAGATATAGTTACCAGTGGCTAACTTTACATTGCTGCAAAATCGTATTCTTTATAAATAAAAATTTTACCAAAAAAAATAATCAATTGATTGCTATATATGTAAGTTTAAAATAAATCAACTTTTGGATAGATGTAAATAGGAGACATTTTATTGCTTAATACTTTCTTATACACAGTTAATTATCAGATACAACTTGTCTAATATTCTACGAAAGCTGCTTATGAAAGTTTAGTTTGTGTAACTTGTTATACATTACACTTTTAATAGTCAAGCAGTTGCAGTTTAGATAAAGGATCGCTAGGGAATAGACCTCTTGCAAAAATCTGAAAATTATTAGTGTCATTCTGACCAGAACGTAATGGGGGGTACCCCAACGCAAAAGCATCTTGGTTCCGCAAGAAAGAATCTCCGAGATGTTTCGCTTCTCTGCGAGACGCTACGCGAATGCTCAACATGACAATTTAAGCATTTATGCGTGAGGTCTAATGTTTGAAAATGCCAATTTAAACAAAACTAAGCTGATGAACCTCGTAATTTCATTTATGGATTAAGAAATAAGTTATGTAGTTCACCGATGAGTGACAGAAATTATGTGCAGTATCAGCTTACTTTGACATGAATTATTTTCTTAGCAGTTTCAACAGTTAATAATAAGGATATAAATTAAGATAGATGCAATTTGTATGCAACTTTTGTGATTAATTACTACTGTATGGCATACTAATAACTAAGAGTTTTATAGCTATGTGAGTGACAGCGATCGCCCCCAAGACCTCAGAGAAAATGAAACTACAGCGATTCATGCTCTCATTGCCAAGCTTTGATAACCAGCGGCTCATTTTTCATGCAGCCCGCCAGACTCTTCGCAAAGCTGAGATGGCCCGCCTTGCAGTGCATGAATGGCTCAATTATCATGATTTTGAGCTAGAAGAATGGAAAACTAAAACTGCTTCTGAGCTTGGAATTAGTATTAGTGAACTTGAGCGAAAGCTATTAGCTGCTGTTCAGCGCCAGGCGATAATAAGTGAAAGAGATGAAGAACCTAATTTTGCAAGCAATTCTATAGAAGTTTGTCATACAGATGATGATTCATCCACCCAATCATTATCGGTAGATAAGCAAACCAAAACTTAGACTATTAATTTGAAATCACCAACAAAATTATGAACCAACATTTTATCTAGCAGAACAGATTAAGTTGCATGTAAGTTGCATATCAATTGCGATGCACAACTCACCAATCTAATATAATCGCAAGTGACAATTTAATAGGATGACACAAAGTAGGATAAGTCTTCTGGATCAAACTATCCAAGCTCAAGTCGGTCAACAATTCATGTTGTAGCCTTTAAGTCATCCACAACTTATTTGTCAACAAAAGTATTTCTCCTAAATCTAATTTCAATTTACCTCATTGATTGAGGAAGTGATCTCAACATATCTACAATTTCACAAGCACGATAGTGAAGATGAAGTCATGGCTGCTTCTAGAGTTGAAGCTGTTTTAGCACAGTTGCAAGACGAAGTGAGCAACTGTGAGAAGTCCCTGCTCAAGCTCATACAGGTGAAAAAAATTATGGTTGAAAATGCACCCCTAAGCACCAAAGTCACTACAAAACAGCAACAAAACCATATTGCGATTATCGGCATGGCTTCGATATTCCCGCAATCCAAAAATTTACAGGAATATTGGGAAAAGATTGTTCAAAAAGTTGATTGTATTACTGATGTCCCTCCTTCGCGTTGGAGTGTAGAAGACTATTACGATCCCAACCCCAGAACACCTGACAAAACCTACTGCAAACGAGGCGGATTTATCCCCGAAATTGACTTTAATCCCCTGGAATTTGGGCTTCCGCCCAACATCCTGGAAGTCACGGATATTTCGCAACTGCTGGGTCTAGTTGTTGCTAAAGCAGCAATTGAAGATGCGGGTTACGGCGAATCTCGACAGTTTAATCGCCAACGCACTGGCGTGATTTTGGGTGCAGCAACAGGAAGGCAGTTGGCGGTTCCATTAGGTGCAAGATTGCAGTATCCGGTTTGGGAAAAAGCGCTCAAAAGCAGCGGCTTATCCGATGAAGATACGCAAAAAATTATCGAGAAAATCAAAAGTGCATATGTGCAATGGGAAGAAAATGCCTTCCCCGGAATGCTAGCTAACGTAGTTGCTGGACGAATTGCCAATCGCTTGGATTTAGGAGGAACTAACTGTGTAGTAGATGCCGCTTGCGCTAGTTCATTGAGTGCCCTCAAAATGGCTGTGAGTGAGCTAACCGAACATCGAGCCGATATGATGCTCACTGGCGGTGTTGACACAGACAACTCGATTTTTGCTTATATGTGTTTCAGCAAAACTCCTGCTGTTTCCCCAAGCCAGAATGTTAAACCTTTCGATGCCGAATCCGATGGGATGATGATGGGTGAAGGTGTCGGGATGTTGGTGCTGAAGCGTCTTGAGGATGCTGAGCGAGACAATGACCGAATCTATGCAGTCATTAAAGGTATTGGGACTTCCAGCGACGGTCGTTATAAAAGCATCTATGCACCGAGTTCAGAAGGTCAAGTCAAAGCCTTACGTCGTGCTTATGAAGATGCAGGATTTTCGCCTGCAAGTGTCGGTTTAGTTGAAGCACACGGCACAGGCACGATGGTGGGAGATCCAACTGAATTCTTATCTATAAAAGAGGTTTTTGGCGAAAACAATCCCAGAAAACAATATATTGCTCTAGGAACTGTCAAATCACAGATTGGACATACAAAAGCGGCCGCAGGTGCAGCGAGTCTGATCAAAACGGCTTTGGCTTTACACCACAAAGTATTGCCACCGACGATTAACATCACCAAACCGCATCCGAAACTGAAAATTGATAGTTCTCCATTTTATTTAAATACAGAAACGAGGCCTTGGATTCACGCCGATAACCAACCAAGACGTGCAGGGGTAAGTTCTTTTGGTTTTGGTGGCACAAATTATCATGTTGTCCTAGAAGAATACAAAAGCGATCGCAATCTTCCTTATCGTCGTTTACACAACAGTTCTCAGCAGGTGCTTCTATTTGCGTCAACACCTGAGAAATTGTTGTCACGCGCTCAAGAAGTCCGGCTTCAATTGCAATCCGATGCCGGGAAACAGCATTATACAGAACTGATTTCGGCGTGTAAATCTCTAGAAATTCCTCTTGCAAATGCCAGAGTTGGGTTTGTTGCTAATTCTCTGGCGCAGGCTTGTGACTTGTTGCAAATAAGTATTGACTGGCTGACAAACAAACCGCAAGCCGAATCTTGGGAGCATCCTCAAGGAATTTACTACCGCAAAACTGGGATGACGACAAAGGGTAAGGTAGTAGCGCTGTTTTCTGGACAAGGCTCGCAATACTTGGAGATGGGCCGGGAAATCTTGATCAACTTCCCTGACTTGCAGCAGATTTATACCCAGATGGACATTCTGTTGCGCCAAGATGGTTTGCACCCCCTTTCAGAAGTCGTTTTCCCGGCTCCTGTCTTCGATTCAGAGCAAAAGGCTGCTCAGTTGGAGAGATTACAACTGACAGAATATGCACAGCCTGCGATCGCAGCTTTTAGCGTTGGTTTGTACAAGATATTGCAACAAGCTGGGTTTAAGCCGGATTTTGTTGCTGGACATAGCTTCGGAGAACTGACGGCTTTGTGGGCTGCGGGCGTTTTGAGTGAAGAAGATTACTTCTTTCTGGTCAAAGCTAGGGGTCAAGCTATGGCTGCACCCCAAGATCCCCAATTTGATGCGGGAGCGATGCTGGCGGTGAAAGGGGATGTTAGTCAGGTTACAGAACTAATCAAGAATTTCCCTCAAGTTACCGTTGCTAATTTGAATTCCCATCATCAAGTAGTTTTGGCAGGAACAAAAGCTGAAATTGCCAAAGTGCAAGAAATCCTGAAAACTCAAGGGTTCTCTGCCGTTTTACTGGGAGTTTCAGCGGCTTTTCATACACCACTCGTGGCTCATGCACAGAAACCTTTTGCCAAAGCAGTTGAGAAAGTAACCTTCAAAGAGCCACAAATTCCGGTTTATACCAATGTCACAGGAAAACCTTATCCAAGCGAGCCGCAAGTTATTCAAAAAGTCCTCAAAGAACATCTGAGGAATCAGGTGTTATTTAAGCAGGAGATTGAAAATATTTATGCTGAAGGTGGTTCTTGCTTTATTGAATTTGGGCCGCGAAGTATTCTCACAAGTTTGGTAAAAGATATCTTGAGCGATCGCCCTCACATAGCTGTGGCTTTAAATGCTAATTCTTCCAAAGATAGCGATCGCACTTTCCGAGAAGCTGTTGTGCAATTGCGCGTCGCTGGCTTACTTTTGCGAAACTTCGACCCTTGTCAACTAGAAAGCCAAATCCCAGAAGTTTCCCTAAATCAGCTATTAAATGTCCGCTTAGATAGTACTAACTATGTGTCTGAAAAAACGAAGCAGTCCTTTGAAAAAGCGCTGCAAAATGGGCATAAAGTTACATTAAGCGGCAGTAACGGCAAGAAACCAACAATATTTATCGAAGATCTACCAACAACAAACTTCTTGACTACGCCAAATCCTACGGTGGAAACACTAAGTCGGTTGCCTAGTTCGGAAAACCCTGCCGTAGCGTTAGCTGACAACGGTGCTGGCTCTTCAACACGCTGGCTAACTAATCAGTTTGAACCAATGGAGAGCAAAGCAGTTAACGGTGGAGCGAAATCTGTGAACAAAAAGCAATCAGAAAAACTGGATATCAATCCTCCGCAACCAAGTTCAGACCCTTCCCAAAGAGCTATAGACAGCTTAGAGTACACTCTGATCGAGTTCAATCGTCATCAACGTAGCGTCTTGCAGGTTCACGAGCAATCTTTGAAGCATCAGACAGAATATACCAAAACCTTTTTCCAATTAATGCAGCAACAGCAATCGTTGTGGGGAAATGGTAAATTCACTGAGCAACAAGCGCAAACGCAGCAACTTGCACTTTCTAGTTCAGAGCGCAGTATCATGCGGTTTCATGACCATCAAGCTGAAACCCTGCGTGTTCATGAAGAATATCTGAACTATCAGCAGGAATATACTAAAAACTTCTTCCAATTGCTCCAACAACAGTATGAGCAGCAGCTTCTTGGTAATGTCACTAACCACCATGTTGACTGTGCGCCTTCACTGCTCCCAGAAGATCAATCTGTTTTGGTTGTAACGAGTAACGGCTTTAACACCAACTCAGAGCTAACAACTAATGGTGATGATGCAAATCATCAAGCAACAGTCCAAGAGATGATCGCACTCAAGGATCATACTGCGATCGCCACAGTAGCCACTGTAGATCAAGCCACCCTGAGTCAAACTCTGCTCAATGTCACCAACTCAGAGCTAACAACTAATAGTGATGGTGCAAATCATCAAGCAACAGTCCAAGAGATGATCGCACTCAAGGATCATACTGCGATCACTACAGTAGCCCCTGTAGATCAAGCCACCTTGAGTCAAACTCTGCTTAATATCATTAGTGATAAGACAGGCTACCCAGTCGAAATGCTCGAAATGGACATGGACATGGAGGCAGATTTAGGGATTGATTCCATCAAACGCGTGGAAATCTTAGGGGCGCTACAAGAAATCTACCCCGATTTGCCCAAGGGGAATGTAGAAGAACTGGGAGAGTTACGCACAATCGGTCAAGTTGTGGAGTATCTCCAATCCCGGACGCCAAGTTTTTCTTTGGAAGTCAAAAATTTAGCCGCCAATGAACTAGGCGAACAATCTACCCAATCTCCAATCAACAAAATCGTAGCATTCAACACAGAAACAGAAATCGCAGTAGCTAATGACGCAGACTTGAGCCAAGCCTTGTTAACCATCACCAGTGATAAAACTGGCTATCCAGTAGAGATGCTAGAGTTAGACATGGACATGGAGGCGGATTTGGGGATTGACTCCATCAAACGTGTGGAAATTTTGGGGGCGATGCAAGAAATGTACCCCAATTTACCCAAGCCAAATGTCGAAGATTTGGGAGAACTACGCACCATTGGTCAAATTGTTGATTATCTCCAACAGTTAGTTGGTGGTGAAAAAAAAAAGTCTGAGCATGAGTTTGAGCAGCAGCCACCTCAAATAATCCAGAATATCCCCCGCTGTCCAGTCAAACTCAAAACCTTACCGCCACCAGATTATTTGGATTTCAGTTTACCAGAGGGATATATCAGCTTAATCACCGATGATGGTTCCCTCACTACTTCTAAATTGGCTCATTCTCTGATTGAACAAGGCTGGAAAGTGGTGGTTTTAAGTTTCCCACAATCGCTTATCCCCCAGCGATCGCCTTTAACCGAGGGTGTGACTCGCGTAACCTTGGATAACTTAAGTGAAGAACATCTTCAAGAAAAATTAACGGCGATCGCCACTCACTACGGTGCAATTGGGGCTTTTATCCACCTACATCCTCTATTTACAACAAATCACACTGGGATAGTTCCCTATTTAGAATCAGAAAAGGCGATCGTCAAGCATGTGTTTTTGATCGCAAAACATCTCAAACAATCGTTAAATGAAGCGGCGCGTTATGGACGTAGTTGTTTCTGCACTGTAGCTCATCTTGATGGGGCTTTTGGGTTGGAATACAAAGTCAACTTTGGTGCGATCGGTGCTGGTTTATTTGGATTAACCAAAACTCTCAGATGGGAATGGCCAAAGGTATTTACGCGTGCGATCGACTTGAGTCCCGATTTAGATCCCAAGCAATCAGCACAACACATTTTTGCTGAACTTCACGACCCAAATCTTTATATTAGTGAAGTTGCTCACGGTTCACAGGGACGAGTCACCCTTATTGCTAATAACAAGCTACGTTAAAAACGTTATTAGTCATTTGTCCTTTGCAATACACATGACTAATAACAACCTTCACTGCAAATTCAATGTAGAACATCACTTCTCCAAAATAGAGCAATAAATTCAAAGAAACTAACTATTCTACTTATAACTAAACGCAAAATCGAGGTATTAAAGTGTCAGCATTCACAGGAAAAGTCGTTTTAGTGACTGGAGGAAGTTCAGGGATTGGTAGAGCTTCTGCACTAGCATTTGCCAAAGCAGGAGCAAAGGTCGTCGTTGCTGATGTGGATGTTACGGGTGGTGAAGATACAGTTAGCAAGATTGAGATAGCTAACGGGGAAGCTATTTTTGTTAAGACTGACGTTACCAAGGCGCTTGAGGTTAAGCAACTCATCAAAAAAACTGTTGAAGCTTATGGAGCGCTCAACTGTGCATTTAACAATGCTGGTATTTTGGGACATAGTAGTTCAACAGCCGCCTGTACTGAGGAAAACTGGGATCGAGTGCTCAACATCAATCTTAAGAGCGTGTGGCTGTGCATGAAATACGAGATTCCTTATATGCGAGAACAAGGCGGTGGAATCATTCTTAACATGTCTTCAATGGCAGGTTTAGGCAGTGGTTTACAACGTTTTCCTGCCTATACTGTTAGTAAACATGGCGTCATTGGACTTACTAAAACAGCTGCTTTGGAATATGCAAAAGCGGGTATCCGTATCAATGCATTATGTCCTGGATTTATCCACAATACGCCATTATTTGAAAGCCAAGTTTCTCAAAATTTTGATTTTAAAGAAGTGGCAATTAATCAAGTACCCATCGGACGTTTAGGAACCCCAGAAGAAATTGCTGAGATTGCAGTTTTTCTGTGCTCAGATAAAGCTTCTTTTATTACTGGACATGCGATGGTCGCAGATGGTGCTGGCAGTATGTCTGGACATGTAATCTTGAATAAATAATTACTGCAAGCATCTATCTATTTATTAGCAAACTATCTACTCCTGTACGAGTATTTATGGCACAAATAGCGCAACTTAGCCCATCATCTGTATTTGTCGTAAGCGGTGGTGCAAAAGGTATTACGGCTCAATGTACGATTAAATTGGCACAGCAGCAACCGTGTAAATTTATCCTCCTTGGTCGTTCTGAAGTTTTAGAAACTGAACCAGATTTTGCTCAGAATTGTTTTGAAGAATCTGTATTGAAAAAACGCATCATGGAGAATCTTCTTAGCCAAGGAGAAAAACCCACACCTATGAGTGTGCAAAAAGTCTATAACCAGATTACCTCCAGCCGCGAAATAAAAAAAACTCTCTCTTCAATTCAACAAACAGGAGCGCAAGCAGAATATATTAGCGTTGATGTTACAGATATAGCGGCTTTACAGGAGAAACTAGCTACTACTGTGAAACGTCTAGGTGCAATTACGGGAATCATCCACGGCGCGGGAAATTTAGCTGATAAGTTGATTGAAAAGAAAACTGAACAAGATTTTGAAAAAGTTTATAATGCGAAAGTTAAAGGTTTAGAAAATCTCTTGTCTTGTATTCCACCTAATCAAATTCAACATTTAATTTTATTCTCTTCAGTAACAGGTTTCTATGGGAATATTGGTCAGGCTGATTATGCGATCGCTAACGAAATTCTTAACAAATCAGCCCATTTAATCAAGCAATATTATCCACAATCTCACGTAGTGGCGATTAATTGGGGAGGATGGGATAGTGGCATGGTAACTTCAGAACTCAAAAAAGCTTTTGCCGAACGGGGGATAGATATTATCCCTGTAGAAGTTGGCACACAAATGTTAGTTAATGAACTGCATCCTGCTCATCATGCAACTACACAAGTTGTGATAGGCAATCCAATTGTTCCACCTCCTACACCGATAGATTCAGAACTGAAAATATATCAGATTCGACGACGGATCACACTCGAAGATAATCCCTTTTTGCTTAATCATGTGATTGCTGGTTATCCAGTATTACCAGCTACCTGTGCAATGTCATGGATGATGAATGCCTGTGAAGAAATGTATCCAGGCTATCAATTTTTCAGTTGTAGAGATTTCAAAGTTTTGAAGGGAATTACTTTCAATTATACCCTGGCTAACGAGCATATTTTAGAGCTAAAAGAACTTTCTAAAATAGATTCTCAAGAAATTGAATTTAAGACTACGATTTTAAGTAAAACGCCCGAAGGAAAAACCCATTATCACTTTAGTGCTTTTATTAAACTTCTGAGAAAAATACCTGCTCCACCAATTTATGATGCAGTGGATTTAACAGAAGATAAAATTATTACCAATACTGGTAAATCTTTTTATCAAAATGGAGAATCAACCTTATTTCATGGGCCAGCTTTTCAGCAAATTACCAAAGTTTTAAACATTAGTTCTGAAAAGATTACTGCGGAATGCCTTTGGACAGCAATCAAAGATCAGCAACAAGGACAGTTTCCTGTTCATTGGGTGAACCCTTATACAACTGATTTAAGTACACAACCGTTATGGATTTGGTTAAACCATTTTCATCAAGAAGTTTGTCTACCTGGACAGTTAAACAAATATGAACAATTTGCACCCATACCATGCAATGAACCTTTTTACGTTTCTTGTGAAATCAAGGCAAAAACAGATACCAGTTTAACTGCCGATTTCATTATCCATAATCTTCAAGGACAAGTATACTCACGTATTCTAGGAGCCAAAGCAGTTATTTGGCCTATGCAATCACTTAAGCGCGTAGCTGTTAATGCCTAGTAGATGAGGAGAATATAAGTAGTGGAAAAAATAGCAATTATTGGATTATCATGTCTCTTTCCTGATGCTACAAACCCTGAGCAATTTTGGCAGAATCTTGCTGAGGAAAAAGATTCCATCTCATCGGTCACTGCTGAGGAAATGGGATTAGATCCCGGCATCTTTTATGATTCACTTAAAGGACAGCCAGAAAGAATATATTCACTTAAGGGAGGGTTCGTCCGCGACTTTAAGTTTAATGCTGATGACTATAATTTGCCATCAAATTTTTTAGAAAGCCTGGATGATACATTTAAATGGTCGCTTTATGCTGCTAAACAAGCGATTGAGCAGAGTGGTTATGCAGGAAAATCTGTTCTCTCAAAATGTGGCGTTATTTTAGGGACTTTATCCTTACCAACCAAATCCTCTAATCAATTGTTAGCACCGATTTATCAGCAAACGATTCAATCTGCGATCGCAGAACTTTTACAACAAGACTTTCGTTTGCCTGCCCTACCAACCGTAGCTAAAGCGTCTCCATATAATGCTATGGTATCCGGTTTTCCCGCAGCCCTAATTGCCAAAGCTTTTGCTCTATCTAGTACCCATTTCTGTATAGATGCTGCTTGTTCTTCAGCATTTTATGCGATTAAATTAGCATCTCATTATCTTTGGTCACGCAAAGCTGATTTGATGTTAGCGGGAGCTATTAGCTGTTCAGATCCGCTGTTTTTACGGATGTTATTTTCTGGTATTCAAGGTTATCCAGAAAACGATCTCAGCCGTCCCTTAGATAAATCATCTAGAGGACTAATTACATCCGAAGGGATTGGCATGGTCATGCTAAAACGATATAATGATGCCATCAGAGATGGGGATAAAATTTTAGCAACTATCTGCGGAAATGGGCTTTCTAATGATGGCAAAGGTAAGCATCTGCTCAGCCCTAATTCTAAAGGACAAATACTAGCTTTTGAGAGAGCTTATACTGAGGCAAAACTCAGTCCAAAGGCAATTGATTATATGGAGTGTCATGCTACTGGCACTTTATTAGGAGATAGCACCGAATTCAACTCTATAGAAACTTTTTTTGGTCAACACCAAGCAGCACCTTTAGTTGGTTCTACTAAAGCCAATGTTGGTCACTTACTAGTTGCTGCCGGTATGGTGAGCTTGACTAAGACAATTTTAAGTATGTCTTATGGCGTGATTCCACCAACTATTAATGTCAGTGAACCTCTAGGTTCTGACGATAGTATAATTTCCGCCAAAAAGATTGTGAGAACTACCACAACATGGCCAAATAATACGACAACTAAACGTGCAGCATTAAGTGCTTTTGGCTTTGGTGGAACCAACTCCCATTTAATTCTTGAACAAGGAAACATAGTAAAATGAGTCTTGAACAAGAAAGCATCAGCACAATAGCTGAACCTATGCCACTAGCCAAAATTGTGATCATTGGCATGGATGCCTTTTTTGGCGAATGTAATGGATTAGATGCTTTTGAACGTAGTATTTATGATGGCAAACAGCATTTTATTCCTCTGCCACCTCAAAGATGGTATGGCATAGAACAGCAAGAAAACTTACTCACAGAGTACGGTTTGGCAGATGGAAAAGCACCCGTAGGGGCATATATCACAGATTTTGAAATTGATACTTTAGCTTACAAAATCCCCCCGAATGAAATAGAAAAACTCAACCCACAACAATTATTACTGCTGAAGGTTGCCGATCGCGCCTTGAAAGATGCGAACATTCAAGAAGGGGAAAATGTCGCAGTTATTATTGCCGCTGAGACAGAATTTTCTGTTCACCAGTTACAGCAAAGATGGAATTCTTCTTGGCAGATCAAAGATGGACTGAATGCTGCAAACATTGATTTGCCTGTGGATAAAGTTGCTAAGCTAGAAACTATTGTCAAAGATAGTATCCATCATCAAGTAGATATTGGTGAATATCTGAGTTACATCGCCAATATCATGGCGAGCCGGATTTCTGCTCTATGGAATTTCACCGGGCCGGCATTTACTGTAACTGCTGTGGAAACTTCCGCCTTCAAAGCGTTGGAAGTGGCACAAATGCTACTGACTACTGGGGAAGTCGATGCTGTGGTTGTTGGTGCTGTCGATTTGGCAGGAGGCGTGGAAAATGTCTTGCTGCGAAACCAATTTGCAAAAGTTAATACTGGTGTTAATACCTTAAGTTATGACCAGAAAGCGAATGGGTGGATGATTGGCGAAGGTGCAGGCGCCGTCGTCCTGAAGCGTTACGAAACTGCCCAACAAAACGGCGATGGCTCCGGCGGTGGCTCCGTCAGCGTCTCCGCGAACACCTCCAGCGATCGCATTTATGCAGTCATTGATGCCATTAGTTTTGGGCAAGCTCATTCCACCTCAACAGATGCGGAAACTGTCAACGAAGTCTGCAATCAAGCTTTCCAGATGGCAGGTATTCACCCCACAGAGGTGAACTATGTAGAAGTTTGCGGTAGCGGCATTCCTCAAGAAGATGCAGCCGAAATCACAGGTTTGCTTCAAGCTTATCCCCCACAGGGAAATGATTTGTACTGTGCGCTGGGTAGTGTCAAAGCCAATATTGGTCATACTTATGTGGCTTCAGGAATTGCTAGCCTGATCAAAACCGCTCTCTGTCTCTATTACAGATATATTCCTGCGACTCCCAACTGGTCTGGCGTCAAAACACCAGAACTTTGGCAAGGCAGTCCTTTTTATGTTGCTACGGACTCAAGATCTTGGTTGTTTGGTAAGGACGGTATCAAGAGAATCGCAGCAATTAATGGTATGGGATGTGATGGGACTTATGCCCATTTAATTTTGTCAGAAGAATCCAACCAACAAGAGCGCAGCAGCAGATATTTGCAGCAAACACCTTATTATCTTTTTCCCATAGCAGCTAATGAGCGCTCAAATTTATTAGAGGCTTTGGATAATCTCCAACAAAACATCGAAAACAGTTCTGCTTTATCAACTACTGCTAGCCAGACATTTGTTACCTTTCAAAAGTGTTTACAGACAAAATATACCCTAGCGATCGCGGGACGTAATAAGCAAGAATTAGTTAAAGAAATTGCATCTGCGCGTAAGGGTGTCAATAGCGCTTTTGAGCGAAACGCAGACTGGCAAACACCCATAGGGAGTTATTTCACAGCTAAACCACTAGGTAAAACTGGAGGATTAGCTTACGTTTATCCAGCCGCAGTCAATTCATATATCGGCATTGGTCAAAATCTCTTCCGTTTATTTCCGAAAGTCTTCGATGACCCGCTATTTAATAGTCTAGCTAACCGCGCCACCAAAATTCATCAGCGACTTTATCCCCGAAGTTTGCAGAAATTGTCACCCAGACAGATGGAAACTCTCGAACAGCAATTGCTAGATGATTCCCTATCAATGTTTGAAACGGAAATAGCTTATTCTCGACTCATTACTACAATTATTCGAGATGATTTCCAAGTCAAACCACAATGTGTGTTTGGCTATAGCCTGGGTGAAACTAGCATGATGGTTGCTCAAGGAGTTTGGAGTAATTTTCATGGTGGGAGTAATAGCTTAAACTCATCCTCACTGTTTGGAGATAAGTTATCTGGCCCGAAACATGCTGTGCGTGAGTATTGGGGATTGACAGATACACCAGATTCACAAGACAACGATTTTTGGAGTATCTATGTTCTCATGGCCACTCCATCCCAAGTCAGAGAATGTATTAAATCTGAGAATCGTGTCTATTTAACTCAGATCAGTACACCAGAAGAAGTCTTAATTGCTGGTGAAACAGCAGCGTGTCAGAGAGTAATTGAAACTTTAGGTTGCAATGCTTTTCCGGCTCCTTTCGACCATGTGATTCATTGTGAGCCGATGCGATCGCAGTACGATGAGTTGGTAAAATTAAACAATTTACCATCTAAAAATATCCCAAATATCGTCTTTTATTCCGCAGGTGATTATCAACCTATCACACTCGATAGTGAAGCGATCGCTCACAGTATTGCAAAAACCCAGTGTGAACAACTTGATTTTCCACGATTAGTTAACCGCGTCTATGCGGATGGTGCGCGAATATTTCTGGAAGCCGGCGCTGGTAGTGTTTGTTCTCGATGGATTGATCAAATCCTCATAAATAAAGAACACATCACAGTATCCTTAAATCGCAAAGGTGTGGACGACCATACTTCTATTGTCAAAGCATTAGCAAAACTCCTCAGCCATCAAGTTGAATTGGACTTATCGCCACTTTACAGTTTCACAGAAGAAACTGCTAATCAAAGTACAACAACTCTCAAAACTGTTAACTTGGGTGGCAACTCAATTACTGCCACAATCTTGAGTGAAGAAAACCGCAAATTTTTTCAAAATCAAGCTGGTATCATGCATAAACCTGCTGAACACACGCCTATTTTTAGAGAGTTGGAAATCATTAATTATCTTCAAACTCCAACTATTCTCAACAACGATTATTGTGATCCAAAAGAACAGTTACAAACTTCAAAATCAAATGTCAACCAACAAAAAGTTACTCAAAGCCTTCAGGATCCTGTTAATGTATCTAACTATTTTAGTTATACAGGCTCCTTATCCAATTTTAATAAGTCTCAGTTTCAAAAATTGATTGTCAATAATTGCAGTACAAGTAAAGCTCACGCTGCTTTTTTAGAAGCTAGACAAGAATCTAGCAAGCAACTGAGTGCAATCATCCAATTACAATTATCTACTGTCCAAAATTTGCTTAATCAATAAGTCATAGCTTATTGAATTTGCATATTTATAGAACTTACGCACACTTTATGAATTCTCGGTGTTCTTCTCTACGTTCGCGCAGCGTGTCGCAGACAGACGCTGCGCGAACGATAAATTAAGCTTTTTGGCAACTTTTGCGTAAGTCCTGATTTAGATAAGAGGTAATGAAAAGTTTTTTATTTTCTTCGTTACCACTTTCCTAAATTGAAAAATAGGCAAGTCTATAAAGACAAAGGTGCATATTGTTTTGAATTTAAAGCAGTTCATAGTGACTCCTTATCATTCGAGGTCTGGCTATTATGCAAACTATAGACACAGTACTCAACAAACACGTTAATAGTCTGGGATTTTCTGCTTATTACTATAGGAAAAACCAAGTTTGGAAAGGTTCTTTAGAATCTATATCTTTTGAGCAATCAGCCATCAAAGAGAAATTGATGGTATTAGATAAACCTTGCTACATCGTGAAAGTTGCCGGAAAAATTGGTGTTACCAACGAAGGATATTTATCTCCAGTTGATAACGGCACAACATTACAAGTAGAACTGCTGACATTTGTCCCACCAATTCGTATTCAACAGCTAGGTGATCCTAATTTTCTCTCATTTCATGGCGTCAAATATGCCTACGTCACTGGCGCAATGGCTGGCGGTATTGCTTCTGAAGAAATGGTTATTGCACTTGGTAAAGAGCAAGTTCTCAGTTCCTTTGGCGCAGGTGGTTTAACTCCAGACCGTTTAGAAGCAGCTATTAATCGCATTCAACAAGCTTTACCTCAAGGCCCTTATGCTTTTAATTTAATTCATAGTCCCAACGAACCTGTAATTGAACGGCGTGCGGTAGGTTTATACCTCAAATATCAAGTCAGAACTGTAGAAGCTTCAGCATTTCTCGACTTAACTCCTAACATCGTCTACTACCGTGCTGCTGGACTTAGTTTAAATGACGCCAATCAAATTGAAATCAAAAATAAAGTCATTGCTAAAATTTCTCGCCGAGAAGTAGCGACTAAATTTCTCCAACCAGCACCAGCTAGAATTCTTAAGGAACTTGTTGAGCAAAGACTAATTACTGAGTTACAAGCAACTCTTGCAGCCAAAGTTCCGATGGCTGATGATATTACTGTCGAAGCTGATTCTGGCGGTCATACAGACAATCGTCCCTTGGTTTGTTTGTTACCTTCTATTATTGCTTTGCGTGATGAAATTCAGGAAAAATATCATTACGAAACACCCGTTAGAGTTGGCGTAGCAGGAGGGATTGCTACACCACAATCAGCCTTAGCAGCCTTTATGATGGGTGCTGCTTATGTGGTAACTGGCTCCATTAATCAGTCATGCATTGAATCTGGAGCTTCTCAATATACCAAACAATTGCTGGCTCAAGCCGAGATGACTGATGTAATGATGGCTCCAGCCGCAGATATGTTTGAAATGGGGGTGAAACTTCAAGTACTAAAAAAAGGAACTCTCTTTCCTCTCCGAGCACAAAAACTGTTTGATTTATACAAAACCTATGACTCGATAGAAGACATTCCTATCCAGGAAAGAGAGAAGTTAGAAAAACAAATTTTTAGAAATAGTCTAGAAGCAGTCTGGCAAGAAACAGTTAATTATTTGTCCCAGCGCAACCCCGATAAATTAATCAAAGCAGCCAGTAACTCCAAACTAAAAATGGCTTTAATTTTCCGCTGGTATCTCGGATTATCTTCTCGCTGGTCTAATTCTGGTGAAAAAGGTCGAGAAATTGATTATCAAATCTGGTGTGGCCCTGCAATAGGCAGCTTTAATGACTGGGTAAGAGGTTCTTATTTATCTGAGCCAAATAATCGTCGCGTGGTTGATGTTGCTCACCACATCATGACTGGAGCCGGATATTTGTACCGAATACAAAGTTTGAGAATTCAAGGATTACAAACTCCGGATTACTACAACCAGTATTTACCCATGATTTCCAGTAATTTACTAGATAAAGATTGAGGTTTTAAAATTCAGCAACGCTAAAAATATTTATCTAAGAAGTCTAATAAAACTATTTCAAAGGAAAAATAATGACTGACAACAGAAGGCTGGGTCGCCTTGAGCAAGCTATGGAAATTTTAAATAGGCGTGCTAAAACTTGGAATATACTGACTATTAGCCGCATCAAGGGAGCACTCAGCGAAGAAATTATTAAACAGGCTTTAGACATAGTTCAGTGTCGTCAGTCTCGTCTGAATTCTCAGATTGTCTGTTTTAATAATCGTCTCTACTTTCAAAGCGATGGAACAGCAAAGATTGCTTTGCGCGTTGTAAATAATTTAGAGGCTCAACAGTGGCAAGAAGTCGTTTGTGAGGAGATGAATGAGGAAATTGATAGTAGTAAAGGTCTGCTGCGAGTGGTACTTGTTCATGTCTTGAGTGAGAAGCATATCTGTTACTTAATTACAACAGTACACCATGCGATCGCAGATGGTTTATCATGCATTCAACTTCACTCAGAAATCTTGACTTATTGTCAAAAAATTGTGTCTGGCGAAGCCATTAACCCAGTTACTAAGTTAGCTCCACTCCCACCTACCGAAGAACTATTACCTGAAGAGACGAAGGGTTTCAAAGGTAAGATAAGTAGCCTGCGCTTTTTATTGCGGCTGACGGTTCAAAAGATTTGGCATCGACCAAAAACATTAGGTTTTGAAAAGTACGTACCCATTGCACAACGTCGTTGTAATCTTATTCACAGACAACTTGACCCAGAGTTAACCCAACAGTTTGTAAATCGTTGTCGCCAAGAAAATACGACAGTAAATAGTGCTTTATGTACTGCATTGATGTTTACAGTAGCGAGAAAAATAACTAAAGTTAATAGAAAAGATGTACGAGTAAGTTGCTTGTCATATTTTGATTTAAGGAGACATATTCAATCTGTAATTAGTGATGAGCAAATGGGTGTATTGGCTTCGTCCATGATGGGCTTTTACACCATACAGAAAAATACTTCCTTCTGGGAATTAGCTAGACAGGTAAAACAAAAGCTGGAAGCTGGTACAAAGCAAGGTGATATCTTCAACATGGCGTTAATTGCCAAGCATCTCATCAATTTTTGTTTCATACAACCCAAAGAAGTCGCAGCCACGGTATCTGTCTCCAATGTTGGCAAAGTAAATATTCCCAAAGTTTACGGTGAATTTGAACTAGAAGAAATCAGTTTTGCTGGCTCACATTCTTTATATGCAGGTATGTTTATTACCCATGCTTCAACTTTTCAGGGAAAAATGCTGTTGAATTTCGTGTTTTCTGAGCCTTCAATTAGTCTAGATATGATGGAGAGTCTTGTAAACAATGTAATGTCCTGCATCTTTGATGTTTGTAATTTGAATTTTAATCTTAGTTTTACATACGATATGTGTATTTCTTAATCAGCCATACTATCAAACATCGTCTAACATCTGTTCTTTTCGAGGTGCGTAAATGAGCAATTTTATTCCTAATTCAACTGCAAAACCATCTTACACGGCTGAAGAAATTCAAGCTTGGCTAGTCTCTCATATTTCTGAATTGCTGAAAGTTAATCCCGATGAGATAGATATTACAGAGCCTTTGGATAGCTACGGCTTGGATTCAGTTCAGGGGATGCTCTTGGCTGCTCAAACAGGAAAGTTATTGGGGTTTCAATTGTCTCCCTTGGTGCTGTGGCATTACCCTACTATTGAATTACTTTCCCAACGATTAGCCGAAGAATTTCAAGCTTCAGAATCAGAAATATTTGAGATATAGTCTTTAATTAAAACTATGAATACAACCGAAATCGTGAATAGTCTTAGACAACAAGGCGTAGATATTTGGGTTGAGAACGAAACATTAAATATTCGTTCTCCCAAAGGAGTAATAACACAAGATATCCAGGCACAACTAGTTGCACATAAGTCAGAAATTTTAGAATTTCTGCGGTGCGATCGCAATCTTAATAGTTCTTCTCTTGTGCCACTTGCCCAGGGTTTAAGCTTGCAAACAATTGGTCGTTTAATTGGAGAAGTAGGCGATGAATTAAATCCAGAGTTCAAGCAACCGATTATTGACCCAAAACTAATGGCTCAAAGGTTAACTGTCACCTTTAGACCTCTACAAAAGGGATACAAAAATACCGAAGTTATCAAATTTAGAGCCGAACTAGAACATAAATTCCATGACTATGGGGTGAAAGTTACACCTTGGGAACAAGCTACAAAAGAGTTTTCTTATGATATTAAGATACCATTTATTAACTTGAAGCAAAGCATCAAAACTAGAGTAGTTAAAACTGGGGTTAATGCTGTAATTGATGTTGATAGACCACCTTCTGTGAGAAGTCGCGCAGAAACATTTGCAGCCGAAAAGCTGTATCAACTTTATTCTCGCTTTATTTTGAAAGACCGCAAAATATCGGTTTCAGGAATCGCTCGCTTAATTGGTTGGGCTGAAGAGTGTGCAGCTAAATATGTTGAAGATCCCACGAATACTCAGATAATTATCCTTACAGATTTAGATCAAGAGTTTGTTAATTCGCAAACTCCCTATCAACAGAAGATCAAGATTGGATTAAATACTCTGATCAGAACGTTTTCAGAAATTGTGATTGGAGTTTCTGATTCTCAGTTTTCAATTTTAAATATGAATCTGTCTGATTCTGTGTTCTCTCGCAATGAAATAGACAATTTTGTCTTAAAATCACTCATTCCTAAAGTCTATGTCCCCATATTACCTCTGCCACTAAGCAAATTTAAATTAGGAAAATTCAATCCTCAAGAATCAATCTATGCCAAAAATTTAATTGCATTGAGTAATCATTTAGCAGACACAAATTTATTTCCTCCTGGTTCAAAGCTAAGTGAGGTAATTAAAAGACAGTCTCATAGAGATATTGTTAATGTCATCGTCAATGGTAGAACTGGTGTTTCTTACGGCTTTGTAGCTTACGCAGAGCCACCACATTATATAGGCGAAATTGAAATAACTGAGACGAATTGGGATAGCCTAGATCCTGTTGCAGGATTTCTTATTGATCAAGTCCGCCAAAATGCTACAGGTAGACGATATTTAAAAACTAAGATAGGCGCAGAATATAAATTTAAACAAATTCCTGATATTTGGATTTTAAGCGCTCGCTCCGGCTCAAATAAAACAAACTTGAGTCTTGAGAATGATATCCTCAGAATTGGTTTGACAAACAGATTATTACTAGAGTTACCGCAGAAAGTTGACCCTCAAATAGTAGATGTCAAGCCTTCGTATGATGTTTATGTAATGCTTGCCATTAGTCTTAGCGCTGCTTTGTACACACCGGAATTAATTAAAAATGGCGCACCAATTGTTCATTTCCACGGTTATCCAGTATTTGACTGGTTTAAACCTAATGAATACTGCGTTGGAGTACATAACCCTTCAGTCCCTTGTGGAACTTATGAATCAGGAGTATTCAACTTTCTGGGTATTGCCAGCTTGGCAAAGCAACAGGTAAAAAATCATGCTTTAGTTAGTTTGGTAGAACCAGATCATGGCACAAATTTCATCGCTCATGATTTGGGTTATCTAGTCGAAAGATTGAAAACTGGGTGTGCAGATGGGCAAATTGAACTAGGTGGAAAACATTTTGCTTCTTTGAAAGCAAAAGTAGGTAAAGACGAAATTTAAGCGTAGAACAATTCGTCTTTATCATGCTGAATTTCTCAACCAAGTTTAGTTATTAAGTTTTATGAACCTCTCACAAAAAAAGCTTTTGATATCGGGAACTAGTGGGTTTATTGGCTTGCGGTCTGCTGAGTTAGCCTTAGCTCAAGGGATGGAAGTTCGTGGGCTGCAACATTGCACAGATGAAGCTGAAAAAGCTCAAAAACTGGGTGTTGAGGTGATTTTGGGCAGCATTACTGATCCTGCTATTGCTCAAAAGGCTTGTCAGGGAGTGGACATTGTTTTGCATACGGCTGACATGGCCAATCAAAGTGCATCACTTGAGCATTTTCGTGAGGTAAATGTAGGTGGTACTGTCAACATGGCTAAAGCCGCCAAAAATGCTGGTGTCAAGACCTTTGTGCATCTTTCCAGTGTAATGGTCTATGGTTTCAACTATGGCGATCGCATCACAGAATTAGGGCCGTTATCTGGTGAAAATAATCCCTACTGTCAAACGAAAATAGAAGCTGAAGAAGCCATTTTACAACTGAATGCCCCACCAGATTTTGGGATTATCATCATCAGACCAGGTGATGTTTACGGACCAGGGAGCATTCCTTGGGTAGTCCAACCGATTCTCTTGATGCGCCAAAAATTATTTTTCTATGCCAATGATGGACGAGGAGTCATCAATCATATATATGTAGACAACCTGATTGATGCCATATTTTTGGCTATAGAAAAAGAAACCTACGGTGAAATCTTTAATATTACTGACGGACAAGAAACTTCTTGGAAAGAGTATTTCACACGCTTAGCAGAAATGGCAGGTGTACCTGTACCTAATTCTCTGCCAAAAGAAGAACTTAAAGTTTTGGCGCAATTACGCTACCAGGGACGGAAACTTTTTGGAAAAAAGGCTGATATTTTGCCTGAGTCCATAGATTTTATCTCTCGTCCCTATGCTTATTCCATTGCTAAAGCAGAAACAATTTTGGGCTATAAACCCAAAATTGATCTGAAAGAGGGAATGCAGCGCACACAGGAATGGCTGCAAAAAACCGATATCCGAAAATTAATTGAGTTGCAGTAATTGACCATGAGAACAATGAAATCCAAATATAGCTTTTCCTAGTCTCCTGAGATAGAGTAACAGCTACTTCATAACGTACTTCACTAGATCGAGAAAAGTTACACCACATTCTTGGAAACCAATAAGTCATGAGTAATTTTGTCATACCATCGCTAGAAGCTTCAAAGAGTCCTGCCTCCACATGGGGAATTGTAGAACGTCTTGTCCCCAACCAGATGGCGAATGATCCGGCAAGTTTAAGGATGATTGAAATCCATTTTCGACGCTATGAGACTGCATCTCACTACGTAAAAGGCAAAAAGGTTCTGGATATTGCATGTGGTGCCGGATATGGTAGCCAAATGCTTCACCTTGCAGGCGCAACTACTGTAGTCGGGGTCGATGTGTCCTCCCAAACTATAGAATATGCCAAGCAAAACTATCAGACACCCAGCATAGAGTTTATCTGTGCTGATGCAGAAGAGTTTGAATGGTCGGAGCGTTTCGATGTTGTTGCCTCATTCGAGACAATAGAACACCTAAATCATCCTAGTAAGTTCCTTAAACGTATCCATAATATCTTGGCTCCCGATGGTATATTGCTGCTCTCTGTACCACTGGGTGAGACACGCCATATGGATCCATACCACCTTCATGCTTTTACTCAGGAACAGGTGTTTGCTCTACTTGAAAAGATCGGATTTTCAGTAGATTACTACCGTTGCGATCAGTGTTTTTTGACTCGCGGTGATCTGCTTCGCTTAGGAAAGTTATATCCAGAGACTGCCCCATCAATTAGGGAACTATTGTTTAGCCGCAGAGGATGGCAGGTCATTCACGACTTTATCCTGCGCGGCGGTTTTGACATCCCCCAACTCTTGGTTACTGCCCGCAAGAGTAACAGCTCGATGGTTGAGTAACAACAGACCATCAGGACTTACGCAAAATTATGATTTCAAAATTTAACTTCTTACTGGGATTCTAAAATTTTCTGGCATCAAAAGCATCTAAAAGTTTTTGTAGAGAGGGTAAATACATCAATAGAGATGAAAGCGCCTCAAACCTACTTAAAAAAATGAAAAAGGCTCAATAAATGTAAAACCCTTGCCCTATTTGGAATTGCAGCGATTTGAATTTTAGTTTCTAACAAAGTCCTATTAAGTTCCGTGTTTCCATACTTTTCTTTTGGATAAGGTTTCAGGTTTTATGAAAAAACAACCTCTTCGCATTGCGATTTTTACAGCAGCATATGCTCCGTTCTTGTCGGGGATTTCTAGAGGAGTACACCAACGGGTTTGTTGGTTGCTACAACAAGGGCATGAAGTTTTGCTCATCCACCCTGAAATTAATGACCTATACCCCGAAGAAGTTCACAAGCGTCCTATGCGAGAGATGGAGGAAGCTCTGTCTTTCCCCAACTTTTCTGCTTATGCTTACCCAACCAAGCCATTCATTTTCTATAAGTCTCTCCCCGAACCATTGCATAATAAGCATTGGAGCGATACTCAGTTGCTCTTGAATTTCAAGCCTAACATTGTGGTGGTTGAAGAAGCGCCAGCAATGATGGGTTGCTACTCTCTTTTCTTACAAGGTTATGGTCGCCCCATTGGAACCGAATATGCAAAGCAAACACGTACCCCAATAATATCGATGTTCCATACCGATATTGTTGCCTACATTCGATATTATCTAGGGCATTGGCTCTACAGCTTGATTCATCCTATCATTCCAGCTTTAATCAAGCAGTTAAGTGAGGCTTATGATGTCAATTACTTTTCTTCCAGAGAACAGCTTACTAAGTACAAGCAGATGAAAGCCCAACGCACAGAATATCTTGCTTATCAAGGGGTCGATTGCGATAAATTTCATCCCCGAAACATTAGCTATGATCCTATTCCGAACGACCACCGACCGACCCTGCTGTTTGTCGGACGAATTTGTGCGGAAAAGAATGTTAATCAGCTACTAGATGCATTTCCGATTATCGCTGCCCAAATTCCTGATGTTCATCTGGTCATAGTTGGTAGCGGCCCTCTAGATGAGAAGATCCGGCAGTGTGCCCAAAGGTTTGGATCTGGTATTACAATTTGGGGTGAGTCCCACGGCACAGAACTTCTGGGATGGTTTGCACGAGCAGACGTATTTGTGAATCCCTCCGTCACCGAAAACTTTTGCACCACAACTAACGAATCCCTGGCTTCTGGAACCCCTGTGGTTGCTACCCTTTCACCCTCAACCTCGGAGCATATATTCCCCGGCCATAACGGTTTTCTGGCTGAACCTAATAATCCAAAAGATTTCGCCCAAAAGGTGATTACAATTCTCAAAAATCCTTACCTGAAAGCAGAATTGACTCGCCATGCTCGCCCCTCAATATTGGAATTTAATTGGTCGGCGTGTATGGAAAAATTTGAAAACATACTCTACCAGCATGCTGGAGTATTGAAGAGATTAGAGGTGAAAGGTAGTAGAACAGTATCGATTCGGTAGGCGAAGAGTAAATGTATTGAGCTTTTTTACATTTAACTTGCACTTTTTGCAGCCTATAACCTTCATATTAAAGCTTTCCATCTGAAAAAATAAACAATCTTGAACTTATCTTACTGATGTTTTGGTGCAGAGGATGAAAGTTCGTGGGCCATAACATTAATTTCACACTTTCTGAAAAGAGGGTATAAGGAGCATATAGAAATGGCTGTGAAAAACAGATATATGCATTGTTTCTTGTACCCAATTAACCGTAGGTTTCTATCTTAAAAGTTTACTGTTCTACGTGCATCTCCATTGCCTTCCAACTTTTTGTTTCTCTAGTCGCTAAGTAATGTGGCTAGATGCTGTGGGTTGTTAATTAATTGATATTATGAACCTGATCCGCCTTCTGTTACGTACTTCCTTTATTAATCTCAGTCTTGCGATGTTTGCTGGTATTGTTAGTGGAGGCACTGCTGCTGGTCTAATTGCTCTAATTAACACGACATTGAATCAAAATCAACCATCGACAACTACACTGATTTGGAGTTTTGTCGGTCTCTGTCTACTGCGGCTAATTGCTAATTTTACTTCTCAAGTTTTGTTAATCCATCTTTCAGAAAAAGCCATTCTCGACTTGCGGATGCTTTTAAGCCGCCGCATTCTTGCCTCTCCCTTACGTCACTTAGAACAAATCGGCCCTCATGGTCTGTTAGCCGTCCTCGCTGAAGATATACAAACAATCTCTAGTGCAGTTATTACTATTCCTTTTTTGTGCATTAATATTGCCATTGTGATTGCCTGCCAAATTTATCTCTGCTGGCTCTCCAAAACTGTCTTTATTATAGGTATTAGCTTTATGTTCGTAGGAATATTTAGCTATTCACTACCAATGATGAAAGCTATGTCTTTTCTAAAATTGGCTCGTGAACAAGAAGATAGGTTATTTAAACATTTTCGCACCGTTACTCAAGGTACAAAAGAACTTAAGCTGCATCGCCAACGACGGCAAGCATTTTTTTCTGAAGACCTTCATACCACTGCTCGAACACATCACCGTCATAGTGTTATAGGTATGAGTATCTTTGCTGCTGCTGCCAGCTGGGGACAAATGCTGTTTTTTGTTTCTATTGGTTTACTGTTATTTACTCTACCAACTTTCAACAAAATTTCTCCTGCAATTCTATCTGCTTATGCTCTAACTACAATCTACTTGATAGCACCTTTGGAGCATATTATGAGCCTTATGCCCACCTTAACGCGAGCCTTAGTTGCTTTAAAAAAAGTTGAGTCTTTGGGTTTTTCATTGGCAAGTTACTCAACTGAAACTGACTTTGATAACTCGCTTAAATCAGACAAAAATTGGAAATCTATAGAACTATTCAATGTAACCCACACTTATTATCAGGAGCGAGAAGAAAGCAACTTTATTCTTGGGCCCATGAACTTGAAATTTCATCCGGGAGAACTTGTTTTTATTGTAGGAGGTAACGGTAGCGGTAAGTCTACTCTTGCTAAATTAATTACTGGGCTTTATGTCCCTGAAACAGGAGAAATTTATTTAGATGGCAAACCCATCAATAATCAGAATCGAGAGTGGTATCGCCAGCAGTTTTCTGTAGTATTTTCTGATTTTTATCTTTTTGATCGCTTGCTGGGTTTAGATAATAGCGATCTAGATATTCAAACTCGAAAATACCTTGTTCAATTGCAACTTGATCATAAAGTTAAGGTCAATAATGGTGTGCTTTCTACCACTGACCTTTCTCAAGGACAACGCAAACGTCTTGCTCTTATTACTACTTACCTAGAAGACCGCCCCATCTATATGTTTGATGAGTGGGCATCAGATCAAGATCCTGTATTCAAAGAAATTTTCTATACTCAACTTCTAACAGAGCTAAAGAATAGAGGGAAAACTGTACTGGTTATCAGTCACGACGACCGATATTTTGATCTAGCAGATCGGATCATCAAACTGGACTACGGCAAAGTGAAAGCTGAACATTTAATCAAGTGAAACCTGAACATTGAATTATTGGAAGGAGAAAAGCAATGTTGTTGACTAAGCTATCAGTAAAGTCTGACATGTCCAGTGATATTTTAGGAGAGCGAAGGCTGACATTGCGAGAAAAACAAGACAGAATTTTGGAAGCAGATATAAAAACTGTTTTGTCTTACAGAGCATGGATTCAGGCTAAAACTAATAATAGTTTTGATAGCACAAGAATATTAGGAATAGTAGCAGTTACTAAAGGATCTGAAAATTATTTGCCATATACTATACCAAAAATTATTCAGCAAATCTCTGAAATAGGGTTGATGGCTGATATAGTAATCGGTTTGAATAATGGCTTTGAATGTCCGGCTGTTATCGACCATTTTACTACACTTTCAAATGTCCAAGTTATTCGTCTCTATACTGGAGAAAAACTGGCAAACAATACCCCAGCTAAAATATTTGACAATTTAATGTGCAAAGGTACACCCTATTACTTAACTAATATCGATAAACCACATTTAAAACATAGGATATTTGTTGTCCATCAACAAGAAGGGGAACACTCAGCAGGTAAAATTCGGGTTTTAAGAGATATTTATAGCTCCTTATTGCTGAAGAGTATAGATAATGGATGGATACCACCAAAATTTTTGATAACTTTTGATGCTGAATCTCAGTTTCTAGTTGAACAAAAGGATTCAGTTATTGAGCCAGAGTCTAACGGTTTAAAGTTAATTGTCAGCCAACTGCAAAAGCAGCCAGAAATAGATATCTTGGGTACAAGAAATATATTTGTTGTTTACCAAAGATATATAATAGATGAAACTGAAATATTGCTACCTAATTTTAGTGAGCCATTACCACCTATCCAATGGTTTATGAATATTTTTTATGGGAGATATAACGGTTTTCAGACTAAACCTGGAGGAGGTACATTTGGTAAAACTGATGTCATAGTTAGCTTATTAGCAGTGATTTCTGAAAGATATCCGGGTGTTAGAGGTGAAGATACTCAACTCACTATCTTAGCCAAGCATATTGGCTTTATAGGTGACATATTTTTAGATGTTGTTTCTACAAACAAAACTCCTAGTGTTACAGATATTGCAGTGGATAATCCGTCACAAAAGGCTTGGATGGAACAAGTATATAGATGGAGTACTGCTCATCAGGGATTGAAATTGCTATATGGAGAACATAACATTAAAATGATGGCAGATGACGGATTTCCTTGGTTTACTGTGACAAAACCAATCGAATTTTGGAAAAGAGTGATGGAAAATGAAAAAATCAACTTATATACAATAATTAAGAAATTAAGATTTTTGGCTGTTGCTTTTTTTATCTCTCGACAAATCGAAAATA
This sequence comes from Nostoc sp. MG11, assembly GCF_014904695.1. Taxonomy (GTDB): domain Bacteria; phylum Cyanobacteriota; class Cyanobacteriia; order Cyanobacteriales; family Nostocaceae; genus Komarekiella. The sequence goes on from NZ_JACXXN010000004.1 coordinate 371,983, forward strand.
GGAGCAGAAGGAACCCTGATATACTCCAAGGCAACGAAGCCAAAGCTTTTTGGTGATACGAGGTGATATAAGTGAAGTACGAAATGGCTATAAATTAATTTTCTAGCTCATAATTCATAATTGATAGCGAATAACGCTATTAACTTTGGAATTAGGGACAAATTGCGACGATCGCAATACAATCAAATATAGAAATAGCATAACAATAACGATATTCCTGGTAATGCAGTAGCAATCGAATTGAGTACTTTAGCATTTCCTCAAAAACGCAAAGTTTTGCGATGGAGGCAAGCCAGGTAATATCTTCAGATTTTCATTTTCTACGCAAGTCATCAAAGAAGACGCGGAGACATTACAGCGCAGAGCGTTTGTTGTGTCTCCGCGTCCTCGTGTTCTGATGGCATTAAAACCCGTATAGCGATTAGAACTTTCCAAGAGAAAGAGCATGTTCGCGTTGGCGTAGCCTCTCGTAGAGAAGAGAAGGAAACAAAGAGAAGATTTCACGAATCATTTAGGACAGCTATAGTATTAATTTCCAATAATCTCTAATTTTATTAAGAGACTGATTAGTGCATCACTCTAATTTTGTGCCAGAGGATGAGCGTCGAGAAAACTTAACTGCCTTATGCACAGCTTCTCACCTCAGTTTTCATACCCGACACATTGTCAAAATTGTTGAAAAGCTTGTCATCAGTGCATTTTAACCGTTTTTAACCTCGTTTTTAGCTCGGTTTGTGAGATTTTCAGGATAAATGTTGCATATGAGTAGCAATTGAGTATCTCGTTGGCATAATATACGTACAAATCACAACTTGAGAGGTGGATGCCCAAAATCATCATCTCTGCAATCAGTAAGCGGTCTTATTACAGCCTCCGATGCAAGAAGCTTTAGCTGCTTTTGAGCCAATTTAAGTTTGATGGGAGACTGGCTTTTGCAATCTGGTGAAAATACAGTAGTAAGTGAAATCCCTAATGTGGGAGAACTTGATGAACTCGAAGAAATTATCCCCAATTTTTAGGTTGAGAGGCAATGGGAGAAACCTGGGTTTAAGTAGTAACCAACGCAAAACTGTCCTTAAATGGGGTAAAGGTGGCAAGGATACTACAAGGTATCACCTAGAATCTAAAATGCTTACAATTTACTACCTTTGCCTAATTCGCTCGTAACTTTTAGAGTACCTTGGTGTGTAGTTGCGATCGCTCTTGTAATAGATAAAACCAAATCAGAACTACCTGTATTGCAGGAGCGATCGCTATTCACTCTCCAGAAACGATCAAAGCAGATTGTACTTGACGACTTTCTACCCAAATGGAACTATCTGCCAAGCCATAATCAGAGGCAGAATTGCAGCTTATTTAGTCTAGGTGTCTAAGTTATACAAGTAAAATACGAAGTGGTTGTAATCAGATCATAATAACTGTAAAATAACAGTTTTACAGCTTGAATTGCTTTAAGAGATTTAACGATAGATAAGGTTAATAACACATAAGGTTTAAGGTGTTTGTGATGACAAATTTAGCAGGTAAGACAGCACTTTCGACTGGTGCATCAAGCGGTTTAATGACAGAATTGCCAACTCTAAAACAGCTTACTGAAAAACCCATTACGATTTTTACTGTACCGAAAGCATTTAAAGGACATATTGGAATCATTCAGCAGAATGCAATCAAAAGTTGGACATTACTTCGTCCCCAGCCACAAATTATCTTATTTGGTAACGAAGAAGGCATTGATGAAATTGCTAACAAACTTCGTGTAATTCACGTACCTGATATTCAATTCAATGAATGTGGTACACCATTATTAAATAGTATATTTCGCCAGGCTCAAGAACTTGCTAAAAATTCTATTCTGAGTTATGTGAATACAGATATTATTCTGTTAAATGATTTCTTGCTCGCTGTGAAACAATTGCAAACCACATCTTTCCATCATTTTTTGATGACTGGACAGCGTACTGATGTGAATATTACAGAATCACTGGACTTTGATATGCCTGCTTGGGACACCGAGCTTTGCAACTTTGCTTTAAAACAGGGCACATTAGCATCCGCTGTGTGTATGGATTATTTTGTATTTCCCAAACCACTCTATACCGAAATTCCATCTTTTGCTGTTGGAAGGGGTTACTGGGATCACTGGATTTTTGACTATGCCCATAAATTAAAAATTCCTGTTGTTGATGCCACACATGTGGTTACAGCCATACACCAGAATCATAACTATAATCATTTATCAGGTGGTCGGGGCGCGGCTTATGTTAAAGGCAACGAAGCTAAACAGAATGCTAAGTTAGCCGGAAATATACATATAACTAGTGGATATGCTGCAACCTGGAAGCTAACACCTTTGGGGCTTAAGAAGCGTAAACCATTATCCACTCTTTTCTCATTTCTTGTAGATATGCCTCGTTTCGCCAAGTTGTTTAAAGAGGTTCATTTAACATGATCGCTTTTAATGCAGCCTTTAACCGGAAGTTACTTGGACAAATGACTTTTGCTAACACTCTTATGAAAATAGCAGGAGAAGCAGGAGAGGAATCTATCTCTTGCACCAATACATAGTGATTCTAGATCAAATGAGGTACATCCTCAAAGCTTAAAGATTTTATATTTGAGATCTAGCTGTACCTCAAGACACTACGAAGCGCTATAGCAATTTTGAGAGAATGTTTTAAAAGTGGGCGTTGTTGCAATACGGTTCGGTTAACAAAGTTATCTGTTGAGGCAAGCAGGGGTGGCAAAGGAGAAAGAAGTTATAGATCCCCTCTGCTTCCTTACTCAGCTTCCTCAGCTTATCATAACCGTATTGGAACCACTGTCCTTTTTCCACATCCCCCGAAAAGTCAGGTTGCATATGAGTTGCAATTGAATATCTCAATTGCATAATATGAGTTCAAACCGCAACTGGATAAGATAGCACAGTTTTGAAAACAACCACCCATATCGGCTTCCAGTGCTTACTTTATCCATCGTTGCAAAGTTATAAATTGCAACACATCAAACAATTGACATTTTAATTAATAATGCAGACATAGAAAGGTATTGCAATTTTGTAGATTATTCTCTAGAGAAAATGCAGTCAGTACTGACAACTAATCTAGTTACTGCTATGGAAATCACAAGCTTTTTACTGCCAAGTATGTTGGAAATAGGAGTATATTTAAATATTTACAGTGGAGAAAAATTATGAATTATAGACTAACTGACTATTGGGTAAAAAATCTTAAACTAGTATTTAGAGCGATTAAAAAAAGGCTAGATAAAGATTGCGATTCATTTCTTGAGCAAGTTTCTGGTGTAATTCATGTGGGCGCTAATATAGGTCAAGAAAGAAAACTTTATGCAAAACATAACTTAGATGTCTTATGGATTGAACCCATCCCTAAAATATTTAAAAAATTGAAAAATAACCTTAAGAAATACCCACGCCAGCAAGGATACCAATATCTGGTTACCGATAGAGATAACGAGCAATATGAATTTCACATTGCTAACAACAATGGGTTATCCTCGTCAATCCTTAATTTTGATCTTCATAAAGATATTTGGCCACAGATTAGTTACGAGCGCTCAATTATCCTTCAAAGCACGACGTTAGTCTCTTTATTGGATAAGGAAGATATAAACATAGTCAAATATGATGCTCTCGTTATGGATACACAGGGGTCTGAATTGCTTGTTCTTAAAGGAGCAGAGACTCTTTTGAATAAGTTTAAATACATTAAAACAGAAGTATCCGACTTTGAGTCTTATGTTGGTTGTTGTCAAATCAAGGATATTGAAGATTTTCTTCTTAAGCATGGGTTTAGAGAAGTCTCAAGGCACAACTTTGCTTCGCGAAAAGAAGGAGGTAATTACTACGATATAGTTTATAAAAAACTGTAATAACAATGAATTGCGCGATAGTTAATTAGTATTAGTTTAGAAAAAAAATGTGTGTACTACTGTAATTGTATTTACAGTAATAGTTACAATTTAGCCAAACATTTGAAGGATTTAATGTATGAATATGAACTTTTACAAAAATCTACTCCCAGTATCTTTACGTCTCAATTATGAGAAAATCAAAAATAAATTTTTACCTTATGCTTCCCCACTGATTGAAAATGGAGAAGTGAATCTTCATTTAGGATGTGGTTTTGTTAAACATCCTAAATTTATTAATATTGACCTTTTGCCAGCACCACATATTCATTATCAAAGGTCAATAGATGATTTATCTCCTTTTGAAAACAATAGTGTAAATCTTATATATGCTTCTCATTGTTTAGAGCATTTTCCACATAATAAAGTTTCCAAAGTTTTAAAAGAATGGTTTCGTGTATTAAAACAAGGTGGTATTCTACGTTTATCTATACCTGATTTTGATTTATTACTAAACATTTACAAGGAAAATGGAAACAACATTAATACAATTCTAGGCATATTAATGGGAGGACAAGATTATGAATATAACTTTCATATGGCGGCATTTACTAAATCTAGTACAAGAGAATTGTTAAAAGGCGTAGGATTTAAAGAGGTTCGAGAATGGCAACCTAATTCTTGTGAAATGACTACCTTTGATGATTATTCTATATATCAACATTTTATAGGCTTTAAATATTATCCTATAAGCCTTAATATTGAGGCAATAAAATGATATTGGGCAAATTAAAACTTTGCACCCACAACCCCGATATTTACTAGTATCAAGACAGCAGTTATACCAAGTTACGAAAGTTAGTATTGTTTGGAATTAAGTCTCTGCTGGACTAGCTTTCAAGCAAATAATACTATATACCACAACTTGGTATTACACGTTTTTTTTGTAGTGCATAATCTAGAACCAAATCACCGAAACTACTTTCTTCTTCTGCTCTGGCATGACCTCCAGATATCGCTGCAAGGCATTGATATGAGATAAGTGCGACAATGGAAATTAAGTCTTTTAACCCTTGGCAGTTATAAGTTTCAAATATTTTGAATAAGAGGTAAATTATAGTTGCAAATAGTTGTCAGATGATTTGCTCTTTCATCACATAATCGCTATACCGCTTGAAATATCTGGTGTGTAAGGATTTAAAGCTGCTATCAAGCGCGGCTGTTGTTGGGGAGTTTGCGTCAAAAATTTTGAATTTTACCAACTTTCGATATATTCCAAAAAACCAGTTTCTTCGTAGGTATGCTAGTTACCAAAAAAGCAATTTTCGTAAAAACCAGTGTGTAAGCCCTATTTGTTGTCACCATAGCAATAATTTTTGAACCATGAACATCAAAAATAAAACTCTTCTCATCACAGGAATTGGTGGTTTTATCGGATTGCGAACTGCCGAGCTAGCCCTAGCCCAAGGTATGAAAGTACGCGGGCTGCAACACTCCGCAGATAAAGCTGAAAAAGCGCAAAAACTAGGCGCTGAGGTATTTTTGGGCAGTGTTACTAATCCTGAACATGCCCAAAATGCCTGCCAAGGAGTAGACATTGTTTTGCATACAGCTGTAGTTGGCAAAGAAAGCGGTTCATTCGACCATTTTCGTGAGGTAAATGTTGGTGGCACTGTCAATATTGCTCAAGCTGCGAAAAGTGCTGGTGTCAAGACCTTCGTTCATCTTTCAAGTGTAATGGTTTACGGCTTTAACTATCCCAATTACGTTACAGAATCGGGACCACTCAGCGGGGAAAATAACCCCTACTGCCAGACGAAAATAGAAGCCGAAAAAGCACTCTTACAAATCAATTCTCCGCCAGAGTTTGGCACTATTATTATTAGACCGGGAGATGTTTATGGACCAGGAAGCATCCCCTGGACAGTCCGACCACTGCTATTGATGCACAAAAAATTTTTTGCTCTACCTAATAGTGGGCAAGGAATTATGAACCATGTATATGTGGACAATCTGATTGATGCCATCTTTTTGGCTATAGAAAAAGAAGCCTATGGAGAAATCTTTAATATTACTGATGGTCAAGAAACTTCTTGGAAAGAATATTTTACGCGCCTAGCCGAAATTGGAGGTCTATCAAAGCCATTTTCTGTGCCAGCCACTCTGCTCAAATCTGTGCTTTGGCAACAAAGGTTTTTAAATAAACTTGTGGGGAAGACAACCAATATTCTCCCTGAGTCTATAGATTTTGTGACTCGCCCCTACGCTTATTCCATTGCCAAAGCACGAAGTAGATTAAATTATCAACCAACAATTGATCTAGAAGAGGGAATGCGACGTACACAGGAATGGTTGCAAAAAACAAATATTCAAGAGTTGATTCGGCAATGAAATTACGTACTAGTGGGACTTAAACAGAACAAAAGAGAAAAAAGTTCATTGGCTGACACTTCATCGTGACGTATTTGCTGCTTATAAAGCTATTTTGGGCTTAATTTTTGTCTAAGCCTCATTGTTTCAATTTATTCAATCTAAGTTCCTTAGTAGTAGAAGTGAAAGACAAAGTTGCTGTACTTGGATAACAGATAACAGGAATAGTTGTAAAAAAGCAGTTCTACCGCTTGAATTATTGGAAACGATTTGAAAATAAGAGGATAAGGTATTTGTCATGACAATTTTAACAGGTAAGACAGTTCTTTTGACTGGCGCATCAGGCGGTTTGGGAGTATATATTGCTCGTGCTCTAGCAAGAGAGAAGGCAACTGTGATTTGCATTTCTCGTTCAAAGGTAGAACTAGATATAATATGTGATGAAATCACAGCTTTGGGTGGCAAAGGTATCAGTATTCCCTTTGATATTAAGAACGTAGCAAAATTGTCAGTTCTTAAACAGTATATTCATAGATTTGTAGACCACATTGACATTATAATTAATAATGCTGGCATAGAAATTTGCAGATTACTTTCAGATTATTCTCTTGAAGAAATCCAGTCAATATTGGAAACTAATCTGCTTTCTCCTATAGAATTAACCCGTTTGTTTCTGCCAAGTATGTTAGAGCGGCGTAGTGGACACATTGTTAACATTGCTTCACTATCTGGGAAAAAAGGAGTTGCTTACAACAGCATTTATTCTGCGAGCAAATCTGGTTTGATTATGTGGACTGATGCTATGCGACAGGAATTGGCGGGTACTGGAGTGAAGATTTCTGTAATTTGTCCAGGATATGTCTCTGAAGTAGGGCTTGTTGCTAAGAGTGGCTTACCTGCACCATATTTTGCAGGTAGTTCCAAACCATTTTACGTAGCAAAGGCTGTACTTAGGGCTATTAAGCAAAATCAGGCAGAGATAATTGTTAGTACAGGATTCATAATAGAATATTTTGTGAAGTTACTATTTGTAATTGGACAATTATATCCACCATTTATAGATGTAGTTTATCGGTGGATTGGTATACCTAAATTTACGCGAATGCGTTTAGAAAAGAAAAGGAATGTAGATGTTAGTATGATAAATTCTGTGATTGGTAAACATGGCTAACTGATTGATAACCATTATAGTAATCAAGAATTGATGTATTTTGCCCATTACTTGTTACCTATTTAGAGGGAAGGCGAATAGTAAATATAGTATCTTGGTCTAATTCGCTTGTAATGTCTAGGCTACCTTAATGTGCAGTGGCAATCGCAGCAGCAATGGGTAATCCCAAACCAGAACCGCCTGTATTGTGAGAGTGATCGCTATTTACCCTTCAGAACGATCAAAAATCTGCATCTAATGTTCAAGTGCAATACCCACGCCTGTATCCTGAAATTGAATGATACCTTGGTGATTATTGTTGTTTAAAATCACAGTTAGTTGACCGCCAGATAGAGTATTCTGGGACGATAGCAAATTATCCAGAGTGATAGTGTATCCTGGTTAATGTTATTTTTGTTTGCTGACTTTACTATTCTATAACAGTTTAACAATAGAGTTTCTGGTAGATAGACGTTGTTGCATTTCTATTGCTTATTGTGGCGTGCGCCTGATAATATTCGCTCATTAAGTACATAGTCAAACGGTTATATCTTAAAAGTATCCATCTTCTCAAACGATGTTTACCCAGTGACTTAACTAGATTAGTTATGCATTCACCAAGAGGATAAAAAGTGATCAAAGTGAGTAGCTCCAGTATAATTCAGAAAATGGTTGATACCACTCACAAACATTTGATTATCGGGGCTGGTTTTGTTGGATTGGGTATGGCCCAGGCACTCAAGGCTGGTGATATTCCCTACGATCAAGTCGATGCCAGCGACAATATCGGCGGAAATTGGTATCACGGCGTTTACGAAAGCGCACACATAATTTCATCACGAAAGATTACCCAATTTGCCAATTTTCCAATGCCAGATAATTATCCAGATTTCCCCAGCGCTCAAAATATGTGGGATTACTTGAATGCTTTTACCGATCATTTTGAATTACGCAGACATATCGAACTTAATTGTATAGTTAGTTATGTACGACCAGTTGAAAATAATCTTTGGGAAGTGACTTTTGCCAACGGAGAACAGCGAATTTACAAAGGGGTGTTATTGTGTAACGGTCATCATTGGTGCAAACGTTTTCCCAAATTCAATGGAGAATTTAAGGGAGAAATTATCCATTCCAAAGATTACAAACGCTCTAATCAGCTTCGTGGTAAACGAGTTCTAGTTATTGGTGGAGGAAACTCAGCCTGTGACGTAGCAGCAGAAGCAGCTCGCGTTGGAGCTAAATCGGTTCTGAGCATGCGCGAATCAGTGTGGTTCATCCCAAAGTCGTTTGCTGGAGTCCCAGTTGTTGATTTATTTAGATGGTGGATGCCAGAATGGTTTCAGCGGCTCATGGCTTACGGAATTATAGGACTGACGTTTGGCACGCACGACAATTATGGTCTATCCAAACCCAATCATCAGGTTTTCGAGAAGCATCCGACTTTGAACAATGAAGTGCCGTACTACATAAAACATGGACGAATTACTCCCAAGCCTGCTGTGCATCGATTTGATGGTTGGGAAGTTGAATTTGTTGATGGTAGTCGAGAAGCATTTGACCTAATCGTTTGTGCAACTGGTTACTACGTCGCGTATCCGTTTCTACCCCCAGAACTTCAACGCGTTGAAGGAGCAGTAGTTAAATGTTATGGAGGCTCGTTTCTTGACGATTATAAGGGACTGTATTACATCGGTTGGGGACAACCACGAGGTGGGGTCGGATCGATCATTGCAGCTTATGGTTCGGTCTTCACTAAGTATCTTAAACTCCAGGATGAAATCAATGTGCCTGTTGGTCTGGTTCTCAAAGAAGCGGGACAACATCTGCCGAAAAACCATCTTTCCGATCCCCACCAGATTTTTAATGAATTAAAGCTTTCCAATCTCTTATTTAACCTGATCGTTAAAAAAGCCTATCAGGTTGATACCTCATATCCCAACTTTATTAACGTCCCACTCTCTCCTTGCAAGGAATTCAGAACACTCAACCATTATTGGGTTTATAAGTAGCGGTGCGATATAGAAAGTTAAATGTTAGATAGACATTGCATATTTGCTTGCAAGATGATCCTGCCTGGAATAAGCACAACACTATCTTTGAGTTGAATTAGGATTTTGCGATCGCCCTAGGCTATAAAGCTGAAGTGAAAGCTATCCACAACATTACTTCATTGCGTTTCCCTTGACTCTTAACTCTTGACTTACATGTTTCCTATGAGTAAAAATCAGCCACGATTAAGCATCGGATTACCTGTATACAATGGTGAAAAGTTTATCCAAGAAACCATAGATTCACTTTTGTCTCAAACCTTTGAAGATTTCGAGCTAATTATTTCAGATAACGCATCTACAGACAAGACTGAGGAAATTTGTAGAGCATACGTTGACCAAGATAAACGTATAAGTTACTACCGCAATGAAAAGAATATGGGTTGTGCTCTTAACTTCAATCGTGTCTTTGAATTGTCTTCGGGCGAGTATTTTAAGTGGGCAGCCTATGATGATTTATATGCTCCAGATTTTATCATGAAGTGTGTTGAGGTGCTTGACCATGATTCTAACTTTATCTTGTGCCACTCCTATGCATATTTCATTGACGAATATGGGAAATTTATCCGAAACTACGATGTTCACCTGAAGACTGATTCACCAAAAAGACACGAGCGTTTTCACGAATTGCTGCATAAGCATTTATGTTATCAGATTTTCGGAGTAATCCGTGCCAGCGCCCTCAGGAAGATACCGCCTATGGGCGGTTATGGTCATACAGATGGAATTTTTTTGTTAAGACTTGGTCTTTTAGGTCGGTTTTATGAAATTCCAGAATATCTATTCTTTGCCAGAAAGCATCCGCAACAATCAATGAGTATGTTTATTGATAATCACTTATTATTGGCTAACAAAGATCAAAAATACTCATTAAGTATGATGCCTGATTACTATGCATATTCTGTATGGTTCGATTCATCAAATGAAGGCAAAATTATCTTGCCACATTGGAGAATCTTCTGGGAGCATTTACTCTCAATGTGGCAGAGTTCACTAAGTTTATATGAATATATTTATTGTTCTAGAAGTATGTACCAGCAATTGAGAGGCACAGAGTATTTTTTGCTGCAAGATTTGCTGAGAGTGCTTCAAACACTTTGGCAACGTTGGCGAAAAGCATTAATTGAAAGTTAGTAACTCGCAAATTTTTACAGTTTTTGTATTTTTTCAAGTATACTGCTACAGATTTAAGTTCTTCGTTTGTGGCTACTCAAGAGATATGTATGAGCGATCGCGCTCATTAAGACTGAATGTAATACATAAGCAATCGCCACCTTATCCGCTTGATAGCAGTCTCATAAAAAACTCCATTCTCTGGCTAAAAAGTTTCCCAACCTAGGAAACTTTTCGCTTGTGGCGTGGAGTTTACCGCCGATTTTTGATAAATAAAAAGCCCCCAGTTAGTACTGGGGGTATGTATGGTCTATTACCATCAACATCTATTCCCATAAACAAGAATGGCATCTACAAGGCTTTAGTGCATCCATTAAATGCAATTATTGCATAGAATTAATTCTTATTTTGCAATTGACAGTGAACGATGAGAGCGATCGCCTTTTGCTGCTAACTGAATATTGGATTAGCGATCGTTTTATCTTTCTACTTGTGGTTACCCAAACAAAGCTCACCTACATCGTAGAGGCTACGTAACCGCACCATATATGAGTAAAGAGTATTAAACTACTGTTGGACAGTTATAGTAACTTGATAAGCTTTCCAGCTGTTGAGCAAGATATACATGCTGAGAATAGTAACGCTCAAGCTAGAACTGATGAAAAGTAGCTAGTAAATAAACAAACGGCAATAGATAAAGAAAAAGGCTGAGCTAAGCGCTTAGCCTCCAGGGCTTCTAGTTATTTATGCAGACATTACAGCTTAATTTAGACATAATCTGACAATTCATCTATATATAGGCTGTTCCTAAAAACCCTGAAGGCTGATACGAAATTATTTGGTAGGCGATAAAAAAGGCTTGACTAAGCCAAGCCTCTATATATACCAAGCATTTACTACACCATGATTAATTTAGACCTAGTCTTACTTTAGTTCATCTTCCTATAGGCTGTGTCCAAATACTTTAAAAGCTGATATATGATCACTTAGTTATATATTAGAAAAAAGGCTTGGCTGTGAGCCAAACGGGAGCATATCAACTTTGTTAGAACAAAACAACTAAACAGTCTATAAAGCTGGGCGTTAAGATAAGCACAGCGATGCTTGAGAACTTGAGAGACGTTAAAATCATCCCATTGTGCTCCAGAGATTTTTAATCGCCGATCTATCTGTTTGATAGTAGACTCGATGGCACCAGAACCAATAGAACAAATACCTTCGGTTTGATAATAATCATAATTCACAATTCGATACCGATGGGTTTCCAAATACTGGCAAAAATTTTGAGCTTGTTTAGCTTTAAGTGGAGAGATGAGAGCGAGAGTTTCATCAACTTTCCCTTGCCAGAGAAGAGTTTCTGCAGCTTTGAGCCGCTTGAGAGAACCACCAACTTTATGTAGATTTTCGATGAGATGAAACCAATCTAAAATCTCGCATCTGTCTCCAGGACAATTAAATTGTCGAATTATCTTCCAAATTCCTGGATGTCCATCACCTAAGCAAGTTAATGGATTGGCCAACTGTTGTTGATTTACCCAATCAATTAAAGCTTCATTTTCACTCAATCTAGCTACTTTTATTTCCTGGTTGATACAGATGGCTTTATAGTCTTTCCAGATGCATGGCTCTCCTTTTATTTCAGTCCTAAGCCTCACCTTACCGCCGTCCACGCTAATTTCTTCTAGCTCTTGTTCACATTCTATTTCGGGAAACTCATACCGCTGAACGATTCTTTGTTGTCTGCTAGCAGAAACCGACATCCCGGTATATTTATGAATATCTTTTGCCGCATTTTCATAGGAGACATTTGCACTTGCTCTCAAGCAACATTGCTCTAAATAAGGACTTATTTTGTGATTTTTGTCTAGTTTTAAGTTTCGTGCTTGTTTCTCACTGACTGGTAATTCTCCGAGAAGACTTTTGATTGTTCTTACTCTTCCTGATGAAGTTCCTGTTGCTTCTTGGAGAAAAAAACTCCTAATTCTGGCGTAATATACTCTAGAGTTTGCCCTCTGATTGTTTGTTCAATTCCGGCTAGACTCTCTAATTCTTTAGTCCCTGCTTCTTGATACAGAATTTTTGCTCCGGCTTGGAGATGTTTCTCGAGTTTTTTCTGATTAGCTGGTTTCATTGTTGAGTAAGGATTGATTTCTTTCTCTATTTTCATCGATTTTGCCACTACTCACTAGTTCATCTGTTCTAGCAAAGTTGGCATGCTCCCGAGCCAAACCTCATAATTGCTGTGCTTAACAACGTACTAAATTAATTTAATTTCACTCTGCTTATAGATCATCTTCCTATAGACTGTGTCCAAATATTTTAACAAATGGTACACAATTGTAGCAATTATTCTGATTTGTCAAAATCAAAAAGCTCAGATTTGCAACCTCTTTGAAAAGTCGGAAATCTTGTTGTTGATGAGATGTACCTAACAAAAAAGACCCTGGGTATTATTCCAGGGTGCACACACGTTTTTCAGGCATTAACAGGCTGAATATTAACTTGACAAAATAGTTATTTCCACTACCCATAGAATGATACAAATATCTACATGTATATGGTATGGAAGCGCCTGAGTTAGGCGATCTATCCATAAAGAAAGCTGAGGTGAATTCTAAACTTTTCTGTATAGTATTTTTTGATACCAACTCATCCATTTTTTCTGAAAGTTTATCTACCTCTGGTAGATGTTTAAATATTCTATAAATCGATAAATAAATACCTGATTATCGAAAGTTGCAGTCAGAGATTGTATAATTAGCATTTTAATTATATATTCTGCTTATTATTGCTCATAAAAAAGGCGTGGCTTTTAGCCACGCCCCCATATATACCAAGTGTTTACCATATATATATAATTTAGATTTTCTCCTACTTTAGTTCATCTACCTATAGAGTGGTTCCAAATATCTTATCAGCTGTTAAGGAGATATTAAGAAGTCAAACTAATGAAGAATTGACTAACAATATTCTAAAGTCACTATGATACTAAAGTCTAGCTACGCCACCTCAAGCTCGGCGTAGCTAGACTTTAGCTGCCGTAGGCTTAGTTTGTGTAAGTTAGTTACTTAAAAAAGAAATCGTGGTTTATCACCAAGCTCCAGACAGCAGTAGAATCAATCAGCACAATTAGTTATTTTAATTTGGTAATTTATCTGCCATTAGAAAGTATGCAAATATTTTAAAGCTAGTGAATCACAAGTCTGTCACATCAGTAGACCTCTTGCATAAATGCTTAAATTGTCATGTTGAGCGGAGAGATACATCTTGGAGATTCTTTCCTGTGGAACCAAAGCGTAGCTTGGCTTTTGCGTAGAGGTACACTCCACTACGTTCTGTTCAGAATGACACTAATAATTTTCGGACTTTTGCAAGAGTTCTAGTCATAAAAAAGGCTTAGCTGAGAGCTAAACCTCCATAGAAAGCAGTTATTCGACACACCAGGATTAATTTATATCTACTCTTACTTTTGGTCATCTTCCTCTAGGATGTGTCTAAGAGTAGTAAAATTTGATAGTAGCTTAACCATTCAAAATAACGACTAATTAAACTATCTTTGGAAAGATTAACAGTTAAAAATCTGAAATAAAATATAAAAATTATTACTAAGTGAAGTTTCAGCTAACTGTTGATCCTTAAAATACTTGTATGTACAAGAGCGCTCACATTATTGCACTCAATTCAATAATCTCATGCTACTTGCCTTAGATACTGAAATGATACAAGTAGATATTCCTCAAATTTTTTTTGCTATTTTTGGAATATTTTGCATTGAGTCTTCGTTATAAGTAATAGAAACTGCTCATCAAAGTTCACAAGTAGACGAGAATGTCTGACTATGAGCAACCGTTTTACCTTGGCTTTAACCCATACACTTAACCTTTCGTTTATTTTTTTACAGTTTTCAAATCTGAGTAATGGTACGTGTGAAAAAGGTTTGAGGCTCTATGCGGTTGCACTCTGTCTCTAGTATGAAGCGAAAGATCCCAACATTCAATGTTGAAGGAAGAATTAAACTTCGATATCCAAATACGTCTGACTTTGTATTAGTTTTGTAGAGCAGTTCAGATAAGGTTTGATTACCTTAACCTACTTATCAACTGAATCATTTGGAGGTTTTTCAAATGACAACTCTAAATTCACCAAAAAAACAGTACTCTCAGCCTGAGATTATCGAGATAGGCGATGCAGTTCAAGCAACGTTAGGTTGGCGTGGATGGAGACGGGAATACCGCCGCCGCCGCCGCCGCCGCTACCGCGGTGGGTACTAAAGTAGAATAACTACAACTACCTCACAGCCAATTTGTTAATCTTTCCTTCGACTTTAGCTGCTTAGGCAAGCGATGTCATTCGTACAGCAATCGGGTGAAGTAAATAACCACTAATTCTAATTTTGCTTCACCCTTTTCAAATTCATTGAAATACTGAGCATAATATTATTACCAAAAATTTTCCTAGTTAAAGTAATACTTTATAGGATTTTGGTTGGGTTTTATATTCAATTATTAAATACTAAAATTTTGATATTATATCAAGATTTGCTGACAAGTCTTATTTCTATTGACAAGGCAGTTTTTTAAATCAACTATTTAATAAAATTAGAAAAATATGGAACGCTGGTTTTGCGGTTTTGTCATTCAGAATAATTGTTTTCCAGAAAATCTTCCTAAACCAGTTGATGGGAAGTTGCTTTGGCAAGAGGGAAATTACTTGTGGCTCTGTGGTAATTGGAAAAAACAGCAAATAATTACAATCTCCGAGAACTTGGTTCGGATAGCTATAATTGGTAGTTGCCTTGCACCTTATGAAACTGTGACTAAGTTATTTAAGAATGCTATTAAAGAAGGCGACTATAGCCAACTCATGAGATTGCCAGGTAGTTATAACCTGATTGTTCAAGATAAAGCTGACACATATATATTTGTTGATGTAGCTGGTATTAAATCTGCATTTTATGCAGTCTATAATTCTGTTGTTGTGTACTCTTCGTTAGCAATAACTCTACAACAGCTGCTTAAAACGGGAGTAGATGAGTCTTGGCTTGCTACTTTTTTATCGGGTTCACCAACACTAAGCTTAGTACAAAAACGTAGTCCATTTTGTGGGGTACAGCCTATCCCTCCTGGTCACTATTTACATATTTCATCAGGAAAACTGACATGTAATCGCTATTGGTATAAACCCCAGGAGTATAAAAGTTTTTCTGATGCGGCTGAATATCTGCATGAACAGTTGCTAACTGCTGTCGAGGGAAGGATCAACTTATACGGCAACATATCTAGCGATTTAAGCGGCGGTTTTGACTCAACCACTTTGGCTCTAATAGCCTCAAAAACTCTAGCAAATCAAGGTAAACAATTAATTACTATAACTGACAAAACTTTCAGTGCTACTCAATCTTCAGATGTCAAATATGCTCAGCAAGCAGCTAGTCTTTATCCTAATATAAATGCTGTTATGATTGAAGATCGTGAGCTTCCGAGTGAGTATGCTGGCTTGGAATCATTTCCTTTAACAGATGCGCCAGATCCATTATGCCTAGATATGGCAAGAATTAATTGCAGAATGGAAATTATGAGGTCGAATGGCTGTCAGCTTCATATTAGTGGACAAGGTGGAGATGAAGTACTTTCATCAAGTCATTGTTATTGTGTAGATTTGTTAAAACAATTAAAACTAATAACATTCTTATGGCACGTTTACGGATGGTCTCGGTTAGGAACTTGTTCGGCATTTCCTTTGATAAGGAAGTCTATAAGCCTAAGTTTTAGTTCATATCGTCAGTGGTTAATTCAAAAAACTAAAGAAATAAAAAATGGAGAGATACTATTAAAATCATTTAATAGTTTGACTGATAGTGAGGAATCTCTAGCCTGGGATTTTCTTCCTGAATTTATTGGTTGGCATACGAAAAAATCAATTAATTTAGTTTTGGAAGAACTTCATAAGTGGGCAATAGTAGCAACACCTTTTGCTAACAATCCTGGTGAACATCAAGCTATAGCTGATATCCAATTAAATGGAGCTACTATTAAAGCCGAGCAACAAGTAGTTGATGTTTATGATGTCAATTTAGAGTCTCCTTATCTTGATACTTTAGTGATTGATGCTTGTCTCTCTGCAAAGCCGGAAGAGCGGACAAGTCCATTTGCTTACAAGCCACTTTTAATTAAAGCATTTCAGCACGATTTGCCGCAGAGTATTTTTACACGTAACTCTAAAGGAGAATATACAGCAGATGAGTTCATTGGTTTCCGAAAAAATCGAGATACCATCAAAGAAGTTTTAAAAACCTCTCTCTTGGCTGATATGGGATTAGTAGATATAAAAACATTACAAAGGGCTATGCAATCTTTTAGTATGGGATTATATGGCGGTATGTCACTTTTCAATATTACATTAACAGTTGAGCTTTGGTTACGCCGTTTGGTACAAAATAATCATAGTTTTTGGTTACAAGAAGATTGGTATAAACAGCCTAAATTATAAAAAATTTATTAAACTAAAATTTAAAGGCAGGTAGAACTAATGTTTTTAAATAATGAAAAGCTTTGTTAATGAATTCAAGTTCAGTATCTTCTTAGCTCCAAATTATTATCAGGAGAAATACAATGGAAGAAGTTTGCATACCACCTCATGTCTATACAACGTTTTTTGAAGGAAGTGCAGTACTACTAGATGGGCAAAAAAATATTTATTATGCTTTGAATGATAGTGCGGCTGACTTTTGGAGTTTGCTAATAAAATCTGGTTCCCTTGAAGAGACGCTAAAAGAAATTTCATATTTATATGAAGTTTCTTCAGATATTCTTATAAAAGACATGGATGTCTTGGTAAACAGTTTTTTAAAAGCTGGATTACTAGAAATAAAAAGGAGTAATCTATAAAAAATAGATGATGTTTTTTGTTTAAGTTTTTTGATGCCTAAAGTCATAAAACTGTGTACACTCAACAAAGCCAAAAAAACATAATACATATCCTTACAGGGAAACTTATTTTTTGATTTTTAATATAGGGAGGGATATCATGGATGATAGAATGTCACTCACCCCCACTAGCATAAGCTTGAAATGGAATGAGCGTTTAATAGGTTTATTCGCTGTTGTAATTGCATACATCGCTGTACGTTGCTTGAGTATTTTCAGAATTAGTAAAGTTCTTAGCGTACTTAAGAGATACTGCTCACGTGAAATCACAAATTATGAGGCAGATATTGTATGGGTAACAGTGCGTGAATCCAGTTTTTTGCTATTAGGAAGAGTAGCATGTCTAGAATTTTCTTTGGCATTTGTGCTCTTAGCGCTAACTAAAGGTTTATCCTCATCCTGGTGTATAGGTGTATCTAATGAACCCGTACAAGCCCATGCATGGGTAGAAATTGGTGGTTTACCATTTCGAGAGGTGGATAATTTTGAATATCGTTTTAGAAAATTGCTTGCTGTTTAAGAAGCAATTATAAAAGAATGCTTTTGTCAAAATTAGGGTGTATTTATATCATTAGAATGTATAAGTTTTTATAGTTAGGGAGTGCGTATATAGCAGTTTTCACAAATTATCTTATTCTAATATATAAATAAATATAAAGTAATAGTAATAGCGTTCTTATTTTGATGTATTCATTAACAAATTTAATTCAAAGTTCTAAAGAATATTTATACCTCTTGAGAGTTATATAAATTACAAAAACTTTTTCTATGCTTGGAGAATGATTGTCTTGAGAAGAAGACATCCAAGAAAGGATTGAATTAATGACAAGTTTTAGAAATTGGCTTGAGCCTGTATGTGAGTACACTAAAGCTTTATTTCGTGCTTTAAGATTATTATGGACAGCGGCTCCAAGGGAGACTGTCTTTATGGCTATTGCTATTTTGTTGCAAGGGCTTGTTCCAGCACTAAGTATCTGGATTAGCAAGTTAGTCGTAGATGGGGTAGCAGCAGCTTTAACTCAAAACGAAAACTTAGAGCAAGTATCAGTTGCTATTTTGGTGGCTGGATGGGTTGGAGCTTTACTTTTGGAGTTGCTTCTAAATCCTTGGGTAGAAGCAGCTCAGGGGAATATTAATGATAAGCTAACGGCTCATATTAGCTTACTTTTAATGCGTAAAGCGGATACTTTTGCAGATCTGAGTCGTTTTGAAGACTCTGAGTTTTACGATGAGTTACAACTTCTGCAAAAGGAAGTTAGCTATCAACCACTGAACTTACTTCAGCATTTGTCTGGGGGAACTCAGTCTTTGATCACTCTGGTAGCTATGATAATTCTATTGCTTCCCTTGGGGTTATGGATTCCGCTTGTGATTGCGATCGCAGCCATACCTCAAGTAGTAGTTTCCTTTCAGTATGAAAAGCAAATTTGGCTAAATTTGTTTGAAAATAGTCCCCAAGCTCGGCGGATGCAGTACTGCACATCAGTAATGCTTACAGATACTCACGCTAAGGAAGTGCGGCTATTTAAACTAGGTTCATTCTTTATTAGTATGTACCTGCGAGCATTCCAATCTTTATATCAATCTATGCGTCATCTGCGAGTTAAACAAGCTCTTTGGACGAGTAGTTTAGCCGTTATGAGTACTCTAGGAAATGGTTTTGCTTTCTATTGGGTAGTGCAGCAAGCTTTCAGAAGACAAATCAGTCCAGGAAGTGTACTCCTGTTCATAGAATCGTTGGCTCAACTGCAACGTAATCTGGAAGAATTTGTCAAGGCTTTCCTTGAACTCTACGAAACTCTGCTGTACATGCAACAGTTTTTCAACTTTCTTGATAGCACACTACCAATGAAACCCTGTGTCCCAGGAAAGCCAGTACCAAATCCGATTCAGTCTGGTATTACTTTTGAGAAAGTTAATTTTAGATATCCAGATAATCGCTTAGCTTTGAAAAATATTTCCTTTACTCTTTATCCAAATCAAACTGTAGCCATAGTTGGAGAAAATGGAGCGGGTAAAAGCACTTTGGTGAAACTACTTGCCAGGCTATATGATCCTACAGAAGGGGTTATTTTAGTCGATGGTATAGATTTGAGAGAATTAAACTTAGATGAGTGGCGACAGCAAATCGCGGCAGTATTTCAAGATTTTGGTCGCTACGCCATTACACTAGGAGAAAATATTGCTTTAGGAAATCTCAAAGCTTTAGAGCAACCAGAACTTCTCAAACATGCAATTGCAAAAGCCGGTATAGTTGAGTTAGTTGAAAAGTTTTCGACAAAAGAAAACACTCCTTTAGGTAAACAATTCGGCGGCACAGAACTTTCTGGTGGTGAGTGGCAAAAGTTAGCTTTGTGCCGAGCTTTTGTCAGGGAAGCTCAAATACTAATACTTGATGAGCCTACTGCTGCACTTGATCCTCGCAGCGAGTATGAGATTTATCACCACTTTGTTGAGCTAGCTGAAGGTAAGACTACTCTTTTAATCACCCATCGACTAGCTTCTGTACGTATGGCTGACCGAATCTTAGTTTTAAAATCTGGTCGTTTAATCGAAGAAGGCACTCACCAAGAACTTTTACAGCGCCAAGGCGAGTATGCCACGCTTTGGAGTATGCAAGCAAAACAGTACAGCGCTTAATCTTTTTTTAAATTTATCAGTCTGATGAGAATAATTTAATACTTTTCAGACCTCTTATTAACTCTCTTTTATCACTTTAGGGTGAGAAAAAATAAGTTTTCTCGACTAAAAATTAAAGGCGAGCATCCCAATGCAGGAAGAAATAAGCGGATTTGAAGTTTTGACTATAGAGCAGCAAGTTAAAAGTAAAAACCGATTCAAAATCGGAACTGGATGGTTAGCTTTGTTAGGAATTTTTGCCTTGTCCAGTGTTGGTGGTTTATTATTTTACCTTTCAAGTTTAGATAAGAATCCTGCCGAAGTCATAGCACCTATAATTACTGCAACTAGAGCCAATGTTGAAATTAAAATTAATGAAACTGGTATTGTGGAGATGGGGAGTCAACAAAGCTTAAAGTCTCCCGGAGAAGTTGCAGTAGAACGGGTACTAGTAAAAGTTGGCGATCGCGTCGTATCTGGTCAGCAGTTACTAATTCTTCGTAACCCACAAGAACAAACTAGCCTCGCTGAACAAGAGTCGTTAATTCGTCAACAAGAATTTACCTTATCACGCAATTACCAAAGAGTTAACGAAGCCGAAAAAAGGCTTGCAACTGCTTATAAACAAGTTCAGGAGCGTGTTAAACAACAAAAATTGGAAATTCAAAAACAGCAACTTAGCTTAGCACGTAGCCGCCAGAAAATTGAGGAAGCAAAACAAAGGCTTGCTGCCGATCAAAAGGAACTTCAAAATCTCGAAGTTCTAGCAGCAAAAGGTTTTATTCCTGGTAATGAACTCCAACAGCAGCAAGCCAAATTTCGTGAGGCTCAAGCTAATCTCAGAGATGCAGAGTTAGAAGCCCGCACCCAAATGAACGAACTTCAGCGCCTCACTCTGGAACAACAACGCCCCTCAGAACAGCAAAACAACGCTTTAACAGCTTTGTCAGAACTGCGAGAAGCTCAATCACAAGTCAATACCTCAAACCAAGAACTCAAACGCCTGCAAGTAGAGCGACAAAGAATCAAAAAACAACTACAAAATAACATTGTAAATGCACCTATTTCAGGTAAAGTTCTTGACATTAAAGTTAGAAATGGGGATGGAATCAAATTCGGTGATGTTTTACTCACACTAGGCAATCCTGCACAAGAAGAGGTGAAACTCCAGTTAGGAACGCTTGATGCTGCCAAAGTTCGAGTCAATCAATTAGCTCGCATTAAAGTTATCGGCCCCAACCCGCAGACATTTTCTGGACGAGTGCGGAGTGTACATCCTGTAGCAATTTCCACTGCTGAGGGATTAGTACCTGGCCAATCACCTCAAGCTAAAGTGCCTGTAACTGTGCAGTTAGACAAACCAAGCCAGACTTTAATTCCTGGTAGCCAAGTCAGTGTAGAAATTGTTGTACAGCAGCAGCAGAATGTAATAGCTTTGCAACTAGAAGCAATTCAACGTTCTGAAGCCCAGCCTTATGTTTGGGTACGTGACAATCAAGGCAAAGCTCAGAAGCAGAATGTGACTTTAGGAATAGAGGGAGCAACGACTGTAGAGATAAAATCTGGCTTAAAACCAGGCGATAAAGTCATATTACCCCCACCTGAAACTGAACTAGAACCAGGAACGCCAGTTATAGAAGGTTCACCAGTTGATCAATCTACCGATTCTGCTCCAGGCGATTTTAGGTAACTCGTAATTCGTAATCTGGCGTTGCTGAGTGGAAATATGAATTAGTGTCACGCAGAGACGCAGAGTCGCAGAGAGTAAAAATTTGAGATGTTATTCCGTTAAGAGTCAGGTAGGGTATTAAATCGACAATTCTTGCTTAACTTTATTGCTCGTTGATATGAGCCTCGCTTTTCAAGATCTCGTAACTCTCACTTTTAAATCTTTACTTAGTAATCGGTTGCGTTCTGCTTTAACTACTCTTGGTGTGTTTATGGGTGTGGCGGCGGTAAATGCGACTCTTCAGGTGAGCAGTATTAGTCGTGCTGTAATTGCTAGACAGTTGGCAGAGCGAGAAGCACCGCAAGTCTCTGTTTTTATTTTAGAAATAAAAGGTAGAGAACCACAGTTGGAGGATATGGAATTTCTCCGCAAGCGAGTAAAAAATGTTCAAGTAATTAGTGCTTACAATTATGTAGTTTCTGAGCAAGTCGTCTTTCAAAATCGCACAAGCAAGGCGTTGATATTGGCTGTTTCTCAAAACTACTTGCTCACTTCTGGGAGAAAGTTATTAAAAGGGCGTTTTTTTAATAGTGCTGATTTTGTTAACTATCGTCCAGTCGCAGTGATTGATAAATTTCTAGAAGATAAAATATTTAGTGGTAAAAACCCTGTTGGGCAACTTGTATTTACTTCAGGAAGATTATTTTTAGTGGTTGGGGTTATGGAAAGTAAATTAAATTTTGGTGAACAACCTCAAGGTACTTTATTAATCCCAATTTCAACTTATAGCGCTATGACTGGTAGCCAAGGCATTGATGCAATTTCAATGCGTCCTCGTAAACTTAAAGATTTGAAAAGTATGGAAAAGCAAGCAACGCAATTATTAAAACAACGCCTTGCAGGTTCGGATATTTATGCATCAAATAATGTAGAGGATATTATTCAGCAACAAGAGACTTTGGAACTCGCTACGCGGGGACTAATTGTTGTAGGAATAATTTCGCTGCTTATTGCTGGTGTTGGTATTGCCAATATCACAATAGCTGCTGTGATTGAGCGTACCGCAGAGATCGGTTTAAGACGAGCTATTGGCGCGACTAAACTGGAGATATTACAGCAATTTATTCTGGAAGCGGTAATTTTAAGTTTAGTGGGTGGAATAACTGCGATCGCATTCGTACATGGTTTGACATTAGTAATCGCTGATACATTTAGTTTGCCATATCAATTTGAGAGCCGAACAGCCGCCTTGTCTCTGGGTTCGGCTTTGCTGGTAGGTATGGGTGCTTGTTTTGTCCCCGCTATACGTGCTAGCCAACTCGATCCAGTTAAAGCTCTACGTGAATCATAATTCTCGCTATTACGAGAAACTTAAAAATCACCAGGAAATAATGCATTTTAAAAATATGCAAAAGCAACCTGAAAAAAATACTCAATCTTCAAAATATCAGTCTTTTATTTCGGTTTTTTACTGGAATATTAACTGTGTTGGTGTGTTCACTACAATTTTAAGTATAGTTTTTCTAATTGTCTCTACTTCTCAATCACAATTAACTTTAAGAAAGCCGCCAAAAGCTCAGGTAGCAGTTAAACAGAAAATTGATAATCCTGATCATAAAAGTACTGAAAGCCAAAGCGACGAGCTACAGCTAATTTCCCTTAATGCAAGTATACCATTTACAAATCTGGTTGGTATCAAGAAAAAACTATTAGTAACTTATTCTAAATTTCCATTAATAGTAGAAGACAAATCAGAATTATATTTACAAAGTGGTTTTAACAATCAGCTACAGCAGAATTTAAAACAATTTTTAATCCCACAAAGTTTTTTACAAAGTTTTATAGAAGAGAAAAGCGAACAGATAACTTTACCTTTGTTAGCAAAAAACAAAGAACTCTTTGATTTATACAGTTTTGAAAATGGTTTTACAGAAAAGCTTTTTCCTCTTTATAAAATACCTAAACAAACCTTTCTTACATCAAACAATACTAATTTTCAATTCTCAAACTTATTACAACTAACTCAAAAACACCAAGAACAACCAAACATTACAGCTATTGATATAAAAAATTCAACTCAAATTGAGAGAAAAAAACAAATTAGCCAATTGCCAGAGAGTCGAAAAATTCAAATATCGCTTTCTGATGTTGTTTTCTTGGTTTTGGAAAATAATATCCAAATTAAAAACGCTTATTTAGAAAGAATCGCTCAAAAACAAGATTTAGTAGTAGAAGAAGGTAAATTTGTTCCCAATTTTACACCAAATTTATTATTATCAACCAATCAACAAGGTTCACTTTCAACAAATCTTGGTGCTAATGTAATTGTAAAAATTCCCACTGGAGGAGAATTAGGTTTTGCACTGTCAAGTAACAGTCAAACTTCTGGCTTAAATAGCTCAAATAGGAATACAGATGATAACGCTTCCCAACAGGATTGGCAGCTAACTTTTCGCCAACCTTTATTAAGAGGTGGAGGAATTGAAGTTAACAGAGCTTCAATTGAGATTGCTCGGCTCAATGAAAAAAGTAATATTCAAGGTTTAAAATCTACACTTATTAATACTATTACAGAATCTATTTTGGCATACCGTGAATTACTCAGAGCACAAGGAAGATTAAAAAATGAGCAGATATCCCTACAAAATGCTCAAGAATCATTAAAAGTTACACAAGTTTTAATCGAAGCCGGAAGAATAGCACCTGTTGATATTATCCAAAACCAGACAGATATCGCTAATCGGCGAGTGAGTTTATTAGCTGCTGAGAATGAACTAGATTCAAGAAAACTAGCTCTTTTGTCGATTCTTGGTATTGATAAAAATTTGAATATAGAAGCCGGCGTAATTCCCAAGGTAGTTTCTATTTCTCTAGATTTTAACCAACTCAGACAAATTGCATTGTCCAATCAACCTAATTATTTACAAACACAGCTAGCTTTAGAAAAAAATAAACATGAACTGTTGCTAGCAGAAGACAATAGTCGTTGGAATTTGAGTTTGGATGCTAGTTTAATCAAACAAACAACTGAATCAGCAGACGGGAGAATTGGATTAAATTTGAGCCGGACATTAGGTGATTTAACTATACAACAAAGAATTGAGCGATCGCGTGTTAATTTAAGACAGGCAAAAAACAATTTACAAGATGCAAATTCCCGTTTAGATATTCAATTACAAGACCGAATTAGAGATGTTAATTTAAGCTTTTCACGAGTCGAACTTGCCCAACAAGCTAGACAATTATCTGAAAGACAACTGAATATTGAACAACAAAAACAGAAATTGGGTAGAGGAGCAGGACTTTTTGAGATAATTAGGCTACAGAATGAATTAGCCGAGGTAAGAAATACCGAACTCGATGCAATTATTAATTATCTCAATGCTTTAACAAACCTCGATCAACTTATTGGCACTACATTACAAACTTGGCAAATTAGAATTCAAAATTAGGTGTCACTGAGTATAAGTATGGATTAAGATCACGCAGAGGCGCAGAGGCACAGAGAATAAGAGTGTGAGATATTAAATTTTTGGCGTTGCACAAACAAAGGATGAAATTGACGTAGAGATCTAAAACTCCTCATCCTCTCTGCGCCTCTGCGCCTCTGCGTGAGATAAAAATATGCAACGCTAGATTTGTTGTTGAATATTTTCACATGAAATCTATCTAAAGATATAAATTTTTTTAACAAAAGATAGTTGCTGGTAATACACGTGCTATGAGAAAACACATATAAACACGTACTTTGCTCAAACACAAAAAAGCAAAATTTATCAAATAAAGATTTGGATGACTAGAAAACTTTAAAATGGATAGATGCAATTAATACTCTAGGTCATAGAGTCTTCATTAAGTACAATACTCTAGGCGAAATTTTTAAATAGAAGAACACTGAGTACAGTTTTTTACCTAACAAAAGCTAGATTTTGAAGCTATAGCTTGTGGCTTGCTGATGCAACTGCAATTAGCCTGTCTCCCGCCTAACTCCAAAAAACGATACTGGTAACAATAATGACGCATTCTCCAAATTCAGGAAATGATCAGAAACCATCTAATCATCGTCTCAAGCTCCTTCTTTTAGGGCGTATCAGTCTGGTTGGAGGTGTCGTTTTACTCACGGGAATTGCAGTTGCTACTTGGTGGGCTAGAAATTACATATATAAAGATTTAGCACCATTAGTAGAGCAAAATTTGGAGCAATTGCTTGGGCGTCCCATAAAAGTTGGGCAAGTTGAACGTTTTTCGCTCTCTAGTTTAAGATTTGGCTCCTTATCTATACCAGCAACTCCCACAGACCCAGACCAGGTGACAGTTAAAGCCGTAGAAGTGCAGTTCTCGCCTTTGCAACTCCTCTTCACACGGACACTAGCATTAGATGTCACGTTAGTTCAGCCCAATGTATATATCCAACAGGATAAAGATGGTCGCTGGGTTACAGCTGAAATTAAGACTGGAGAGGGTAAAGGTGCTATTCAAACTGAGTTGCAGACACTCCGGCTTCAGAATGGAAATGTAGAGTTAGTACCAGCCCAAGCACCAACCAAACCGAAAGGCTCAGTAGTATTAAATCAAGTTGGTGGTGCTGCTCGATTTTTACCTCAAAATACAGGTGTTAATTATGACATAAATGCTCAACTCTCTAGAGGAGGAGCAGTTAAAATCTCTGGCGAAACAGAACTAACAACACAAAAAACAAACCTCAAGCTTTTAGCACAAAATCTAGTAGCATCTGATGTCAGTCGATTAATAGAGTTGCCAATTGTCTTGCAAGCAGGGCGCGTAGATGCTGACTTAGGGGTTCAGATTCCACCAAAACTGTCAGAAATAGCGATTACGGGAACGGCTACCGCTAATCAGGTCACTGCTCAAATTCAAAATATTCCTCAACAGTTCGCCAATTCTAATGGGAGATTGAATTTTCAGGGTCAGACAATTGCTTTAGATAATCTGAGTACAAACTTTGGCAAAGTTCCCGTGTTAGCAAATGGAGCAATTAATACTCAAACAGGTTTTAACCTCTCCGCTCAAATAAAATCAGTTAGTGCTAAAAATCTTTTAGATACGTTCAAGGTAAATTCGCCAGTCCCCGCTACTGGAGAAGTGCGAGCAGATATAAAAGTGCAAGGGCCGCTTCAACAGCCAGTTCTCAGCGGCACGGCAAGCAATATAAAACCGATTCAAGTTGACCGTGTGCAATTCAACGCTGTAAATACTGATTTCCGCTTGAGTACATCTAAAACTGCATCGCAAATTACCGTTGATAATCTTAAATTAGTCCCAGCCGCAGGCGGTCAAATCACAGGAGAAGGTCAAGCTACACTGGGGTCTAACGGTGAGGTAATATTTAATATTCAAGCTGAAGATGTGTCAGGGGATATACTGGCACGTAGATACGGATTTACGCCACCGATCGCAGTTGGTAATATCTCGGCAAAGGCAGAAGTTTCTGGCTCACTTGGCCAACAGCCGTTGGAATTGGAGATTTCGAGTATTCAAGCAAACCCACCAGCTGGGGGGCAAATTGTCGGGAACGGTCAAATTCAACTAGCACCCCAAGGTAGAGTATCATTTAATGCTCAAGCAAAGAATTTACCAGGGGATGCAATCGCCAAAACGAACAACAATTCATCTGTCACTATTGGCACTGTATCGGCAAATACCAAAGTTTCTGGCTCTTTAGGCAACCTACGAGCAGTCGCACAGGTAAAAGCACCAGCTGGCACATACCCCACTACAGGACAAATTGTTGCTACTCAACAAGGGCAGAATATCCTATTTCCTAGTGCTGTATTGAATGTAGCAGGCAATACAATCAGGGCTAGGGGTCAGGTTGCTCAACAACGCTGGCAGGCTTTTGTTAGTACCCGACAGGTTCAGTTAAATCGCTTTAAGCAGATACCTGCCCAGTTTCAAGGTGTCTTAAATAATGCGGCGTTGAATTTATCAGGAAGTACTGCTTCATTTCAACCCTCAACGATTCAAGCCACAGGACGAGCAAACCTAAGTGTGGCAGGAGGTACAGTTAATCTCAGGAATCTTAACCTTGATGATGGTCGCTGGCAAGGGCTTGTCAACGTTTCCCAAGTTCAACTCAACCGTTTTTCACCACAATTGCAAGGACGGCTCAATAGCAACATCCAGTTAGCAGGTACAATAAAATCTTTCCAGCTTGCAGATATTCGGGCCGACGGACAAATCCGCGTTTCCGAAGGGTTGGCACTGTTAGCGAAACCGCTGACAGCTCAAGTTCAGTGGGATGGAAAGCAGATTATTGTACAACGCGCAACTACCCCAGGATTGAGCGCTAATGGTGCGATCGCAGTTCAACTAGATGGTACACCTCAAATCTCTAGTTTTAATCTGAATGTACTAGCGCAGAATTTCAACCTTCAAAATACTGGCTTTCAAGTTCCTGGAGACTTAGCAATAGCGGGGCTACTTGATTTTAATGGGAAAATTACAGGCACTCCTGATGTTCCAAAAGCTACTGGCGATATCCGGTTACGGAATTTTAATGTTAGTAATTTGGCGTTTGACCCACTTTTAACTGGAAACGTGAATTTTCAAGGGGGACAAGGCGCAAGTCTGCAACTTGCAGGTACTCAAGATAGGATAGCGCTTAACCTTGGTGCAGATTATCGCCCAACTTCATTTTTACTCCAACGCGACGGGGCAGTTACCACAGGCAGAACTGAGGGCGATAACTTGCTCATCAACGCCCAACAGTTTCCTATAGCTCTGGTTGGGGGCTTCGTACCTAACAATACGTTGAAACCCCTTGGAGGAATATTATCGGGAAATTTAGTTGTGAATTTGAACAACTACGCGGTTGACGGAGATATTGCGATCGCTCAACCTCGCGTTGCCAGAGTCACAGCAGACGAATTTCGAGGTAACATCAATTATGCTAATGGTGCTGCTAACTTAACTAATGGTCAATTGCGGATAGGAGACAGCAGCATCGCCCTAAGTGGAAGTTTACAAACAGGGAACGATCCTCAATTTCAAGTCCAAGCGAATTTTGACCAAATTAGAATCCAGAGACTCCTACAAACATTCAATATCTTCGACTTTCAAGACTTGGGTGGAGGGTTACAGTCTCCAGATTTGGCTGGAGCAGAGGTACTCAACACCACCCCTATCAATTTGCCTAATGCAGATTTGGAAACACAGTTAGAATATTTCTCAAAAGTTCAAGCATTGATAGCAAAGCAAGAGCGGGTAGAAACAAAACAAACACCATCTTTACCAACCCTTGCAGAATTAACGGGTGCTTTGAGTGGAGCAATTCAAGCGACAGGCTCGTTGAAGACTGGGTTAAATGTTGGCTTTAATTTTCAAGGTGCTAACTGGCAATGGGGTGAATACTCGCTTAATGAAGTCGTTGCTAGAGGCACTTTTGCGGATGGGATTGTCACACTGTCGCCGTTGCGTGTGGGGGTCAATCAAGGACTGGTGGCTTTTTCAGGACAGTTAGGAACTGAACAACTATCTGGACAATTGAGCGTAGCCAGTTTACCTTTGTCGCTTTTAGACCCATTTATCGAAAGATACCCTATAGATATTACTGGACAGGTGAATGCGATCGCTAACTTAGCAGGTAGTTTAGAAGCTCCCAGAGTTAATGGGGAAGTGACGCTGGCGAATGCGACTTTAAATAAGCAACCTGTGCAAACAGGACAGGTAAACTTTGACTACAACAATGCTCGCTTAAATTTTGATAGTACTTTGTTAGTGACAGGAACACAGCCAGTAACAATTACAGGTAGTGTACCTGCGGCGTTGCCTTTTGCCGCAGTGCAACCAGATAGCAATCAAATTAGTATCAACGCCAGTGTAAATAATGAAGGATTAGCGCTGTTAAACTTGTTTACTAACAATCAAGTCTCTTGGGTAGACGGTCAAGGACAAGTAGATTTAAACGTTCAAGGCACATTAAACCAGCCAATTATTAACGGGAATGCCACAGTTAATAATGCTACTTTTCGCGCTCAAGCTGTATCCGAGCCTCTAACAAATGTCACAGGACAACTGCAATTTAATGGTAGTACGCTGAACGCCGAAGGTATTCAAGGCATTTATAATCAAGGGCAAGTAACTGCATCAGGAGTTCTCCCGATTTTTGCTGCTCAGCAAGCTATATCGAATCCACTTACAGTATCAATAGAAAAAGAACTAGATTTTCAGGTTCCAGGATTGTATGAAGGCGGTGTCAGCGGTGGCGTCGTCATCCGGGGAACAGCACTAAAACCTCAAATTGGTGGAGAGATTCAACTAAGTGATGGTCAAGTCATCATTGGAAACTCTACTACTGGCTCACAACCAACTACAACAGAGGCTAGCAGTAGCGCCGCAATTACAGGAGATGGTAACGCCAATACAACAACTACAGAAAGCAGTAACGCCAATACAACAGCTACAACTAGACCCAACTTACCTATAGAGTTTACAGATTTACGGCTGATTTTGGGCGACGATGTTCGCGTTACTAGTCAGCCTTTACTGGGCTTTGTACCTGGAGGAGCCACATTTAGTCAGCCTATACTGAACTTTCAGGCAAAAGGTGGCCTAACTGTTAATGGTACTTTAGCGAAGCCCCTTCCTGAAGGAATCATTCGTCTGACAGGAGGACGACTCAGTCTATTTTCAACTGAGTTCACCTTGGCGCGGGGCTACGAACAAACTGCACGGTTTACTCCTAGTCAAGGACTTGACCCTATCTTAGATGTCCGGCTTGTCTCAATTGTCCCTGAAGCTTCGGCGACAAGCAGTCGAATTTTAGAATCACCTCTTTCTGCTGAAATCAGCGATGTTTCTGCTACTAATTTTGGGACTTTACGTACCGTGCGGGTTGAAGCAAGCGTCAACGGCCCAGCTAGTGAATTGAGCGAAAATCTAGAACTGACGAGTGAACCTAGCCGTAGTAGAGGAGAAATCGTTGCTCTATTGGGTGGCTCTATTCTTGGTTCTTTCAGTCAAACAGGAGACGCAACACAAGGGCTGACTAATTTAGCTGGCTCTACTATTTTAGGTGGTCTGCAAGGAAGTATCACTGCGATCGGGCAAGCTATTGGTTTTAGCGAATTTCGGATATTTCCTACTCCTGTAACTAATCAAGCATCAAGGAGATCTTCGGTTCTCGATTTGTCAGCAGAGGGTGTGTTTAACATCAATAATAATTTCTCTGCTTCTTTATCTCGGCCTCTTTCTACTAATGAGTCTTTCCGTTACAATCTGCTCTATCGACTCAATGATGAAATTCTGATGCGAGGCTCAACTGATTTAGGGGATGTAAATCAATTTTTATTTGAGTATGAAACCCGGTTTTAGTAGAGACTTTGCATTCTTTTTTTAAGTTGGTATAACCTTTTTTGGACAATGCCTACCTGAAGAGTTGTAATCTAATTATTTAAATTAAAGTACATAGTGAGCGGCTTTGGCCGTTTAAATCCTTATATAGAGCGATTCATCGCTCACTACGAGCAAAAGTTTAATTTTACATTTATTAATCATGTTTCTTTAAGTAGAGGATGATGTTGTTGGTTTCGCAAAGCACTTGCATCTTCTATTTAGGATGTTGTAAAATGCAACAAGTTAAAATCACATTTAGTAAGTCTACTGTTTTTATAACATAGATATTTTTAAAGATAAAAAATTGTCAGTTAAATAAAGGAATAATATAGTGAATTCTTATTTTGCATTATTGACTTCAATTGTTATTGGTATTGGAGGACAGCTAAGTCTTAAAGCAGGGGCTTTGCAAAGTTTTGGCAGTAAAATAAACTTATTTTTACAGCCCTATGTTTTAGTCGGACTAGTTTCTTATTTTGTTGCTGCTTTGTTTTATATATATGCTCTTAAAAAGATCCCAATTTCCGTAGCTTATCCCACTGTTGCTATCAGCTATGCTGTTGTGTCTTTCTTAGCTCACTTACTTTGGGGAGAACCTTTTGGAGTTAAACAGGTTATTGCCCTATTATTGATTGGTCTCGGTATATTCACATTAAACCATAGTTAATCATCATCATTTACTACTAAATTTGGCAGGCTAATATAGGGTGACTATTTGATTTTTACGAAGTTAGGTACACCCTTATTACTTTTTCTCTGTTCTCTGTTTTATATTCGCCATTCTCTGTCTGTACGAGTGATTCAGGAATCAAATCGGATTACTATAGTAATTTAAAACAAAAAACCCATTTTCCCTGTATGGGGGAATTTGGGTTAGTTATTCTGCTATACCTTGCAGGCATTTATAGAACGCGATCGCAAATTTCCATTTCCTGTGTAACTTGAATTATCTCAATGGACGAACAGACCGTAAATTGTAGGTTTTCCATGTAAGCAGGAGATTTTTTGACAACAGTCTCAGTGTTTGAGCGATAGTTTTAAGTACTTTCATTTTGCTAGCAGTCGGCTTTTGGTCATATCTCAAAACCATTGGAACCTCAGCAACTTTGGGTTTAAGTACTTTTGCTTTCAGCAGCAAATCTACCATACAAGCAAACCCTTTTTCTGTGAATAAATTGTTGCCATAATACTCAAAAAGACCAATGAGCAAAGAACGATTGTACATTCGGTAACCGCAAGTGTAATCTTTGACACCAGGTATAGGAGCCGCAATTCTAAATAGCCAACTAGCTCCATAACTTGTCAAAATTCTCAATGGCGATAAGCCTATAACTTTAGCACCTTTTTGATATCTGGATGCTATTGAAATATCATAGCTACCACCCACCATGATGTCATACATTTTCATTAGTAGTTCTGGTGGTTGGGTATTGTCACAGTCCATAGCGGCTAGAAAATCGCCTTCTTCAGATACTTCCAAAAAGGTTGTAAAACCTGTTTTTATAGCTTGGCCTAAACCAGCATTTTTTACATGCTGTACTAATTTAAGTGATATACCAAGTGATTGAGATTCATCCAAAGCAGTTTTAGCAGTTGCATCAGTACTGCCATCATCAACAAGAATCAATTTTATATCTATATTGCAGATACTCTGCAATGACTGAAACCTTTTGAATAAAGGAGCAATTGATTCTTGCTCATTGTAGGCAGGTAAGAGAATAAAAAGTCCCATAAGTTCCTCGTTTAAATTTTGAAACCTGTTACTCAAATATTGAAATTTGAGTAATGACGTTAGTTATTTTTAGAACTAAACTTGAATCATTTAAGACCTATAGTGGTTGCACTATATATTGGTCTGACTAATATCATCTGCTTAAGTTCTGAGAAAATTATTCAATACTTAATAGGGATATACACACTTTGTATCAACACGTCGAATAGGCGCGTTGTTAGGTATTTATACAGGCTGACGAACTCTAGTTAAGGATGCGGCGTGTTGTCCAACAGTCAAAACATTGAACTGATTGGATAAAAGCTTTAGTGCTTTGCGTAACATTGCCAGCTTCTTGTAAGTAGGGAGGTTCATACTAGGGAAGAATGCTAGCTCTGGCACATCCTCTTGAGTCAAAAAGTCTGTAGGATGCAGTAGTAAAGATGGCTGAGTGCCTGTAACTTTGCATAGCCAGAGGGCGATTCGGAAGTAAAGCAACGCCAAACTTGGAGAAAAGACACCCAGATACATTAAGTAGCTAAAGTGAATTGGCATTTTGAAGATCGGCATCGTGGTGACAGGAATCTCAGTCAGCTTATACTTACCCATACACCATTGGTAAGGCTTGAGGGTTTGTAAGCCGTCTTTAAAGCTGCCAAATAAAGCTTTGCGTTTAGCGCGTTCTTCCTTGCTCAGCTTACAGGTCATCATGAAGTAAGCTCGTGCTATCGGCCCCAAAAATGTGGGGAAAATAGAAGCATCATATTGATATTCCTGTCGTGCTAAGACTTGCAATACCGTAGGAGATAGACTGTATCCAGGACTTCGGAAGCCAACAGGGCTTTGACCAGTGGCCTGCTGGATGTGCTTTTGCGCTAGTGCTAGCTCTTGTTCAACTTCATCCTCTGAGTACCGATTTAGCCAGATATTATGGTGGAAGGAATGGTTGGCAATTTCATGACCATCAGCAGCGATCGCTTGTAATGCCTGATGGTTCTTTTTAAGAGCTGCATCCTGCCCCACAACGAATACTGTGATTGTCAAATTCAATTGCTTGAAAATATCCAAGAACCGGGGTACTACGATATCCAGGTAAGAGGGCAAAGTTTCCCAACCAGGATCACCATGATCTTTCATATAAGACCAGAGATTATCCAAATCCATAGAAAGACTGGCTATCGGTTTGTTCCCTGGTGAATTGGTTTTCACCATTTGCTTAGAAATTTGGTCGTGCAAATATACACTGTTTGTCATTGTAATTAAGTACAGGTTAGTACTAATTGTTGTTGGATAATTTGTTAGAGATTGGAGATTCGATTTGTCAATCGAATCCTATCTTTGAGTTAAATACCCAAATATCATTCACAAAGTCTGCCCTATTCAAGAGTCTACATAAAGACACACATCTATTCCTTATAGATGTGCGTTGGATCAGTTAGAAGGCAGCTATACAGCTACCTACCTCCTTACCAATCAGATAGATGATGTAGCATTTTTGATGCGACATAATAAATTTTAAGGCGCTGAATATAAAGCGCTCTTTAACTAAGCAAAATACGTTTGGTTAGATGCAAACTTAATTTTTTACTTCCTTGGCTGTACTTAGTTTAGATGCAAGTCTGCATCCTTGTATTTTTTATAAAAGTCAATTTTAACAATACATAAATTTCGCTGATAAAGCAATACCTTTTACAGTAATTATACGCTATTTTTTTAGCACTTATGATGCAGATATCACATGCAAGCAACAAAATATGTGATGTTTCTGCTGGAATGTGTAAAATTTTCTTGTTGAATTATGTGAAATTTTCTTGTTGGAATGTGTAAAATTTTATTTGAAACTTTAATTTTACTCCTGTCTTTACACTTTCCTAAAATTTGCTATCAACAAGACCAATTACTCTAGATGAGCATTAATAACTATTGGCATAACTTTTTCCGTGCCAAACCCTTTACATTACAGTTACTTGCTTGACAAGGCTAAACCTTTTTCAGCCATCTTGCAGCTACAAAGAACTTTGGAGTAATCCACAAGATGATTGCTCCGTATAGCAAAGTGCTGAGTGCTGTTAGCGGGGCGTTTAGCCCGTGCTGAGGAGCCAGTCCGCGTGGGCGGGTTCCCCTACTTGAGCGGACTGGCGTTGCTGAGTATAAACCCAGTAGCTTTAAAGCTTTGAGCTTTTCGCTGTCTTGAAAAGTTTTGCGCTCCTGTTACCCGAACGCGCAAACTTTTCGCTGCGGCGGGCTACGCCTACGTCCAGTACGAGTAAGTGGTTGTGCGTAACTTTGGCTCAATCGAAATTGTCAGTATTGAAATTTGGTCTAAAGTATGACAATTGACTTAATCGATAAATACTCGATGAGAAGTTAATGCAAAAATAAATACTTTATCTTTAGGCAAAAATATTTAAGAAATGACTGCATAAATCGACTTCAGGAAAATACGAGTGACACCAATAAACGTAGATTAAATGTAATTTAGATCACAATGTTTGATGTACTGATTCAAAGGTACATCTTGGCGCCGAGAATGATTTTTTCGCCAATCAAAATGAAACTGTCACAATGACCGATATCCTGCCCAGAACTGAACTTCAGGGCTAATAGCTCAAGTCTACGCTTAGTAGACTGAATTTTTCATTGAGTCCTGTTTAGATGGCTTTTGCTATGAGACTGCTAATTCATTCCGAGGCGAGATGGATACACAGTGCGAGATTTAAAACATACGGCTACGCCGAGGCTT
Source organism: Nostoc sp. MG11 (assembly GCF_014904695.1). Taxonomy (GTDB): domain Bacteria; phylum Cyanobacteriota; class Cyanobacteriia; order Cyanobacteriales; family Nostocaceae; genus Komarekiella. The sequence goes on from NZ_JACXXN010000004.1 coordinate 407,556, forward strand.
GTGTACACCACCGTAGCCTGAAAGGGGAGAGGCTTTTAAGGGGTTAGATCACTCGCTGATTTTTCCACATGACGTGAAAAGTCAGACAATGACAACTAGGACTTATACTGAAGAAAACCTTAAAGCCCCTTAAAAAGCTACCCTATAGGAAAATGGCACTAAGATAACCCCTAAGTTACTCACTTCAACGGGCTTGCTTTTATCTTAGTGCCATTCAAATTTAGTCTATTTAGCTTAGTAGCGGTTACGGAAGTTGCTACCACCACCTCGATTACCACCAAAGGAACCTCTATCTTCCTTGGGTTTAGCTTTATTCACTTTGAGGTCACGACCCATCCACTCTGCACCATCAAGAGCTTCAATGGCAGCTGTTTCTTCAGCTTCCGTACCCATTTCTACAAAAGCAAACCCACGGGGACGCCCTGTCTCGCGATCCGTAGGTAGCTGAACTCGCTTTACAGAACCATGTTCTGCAAAAACAGAGGTGAGGTCTTCTTGTGTGACCTCGTAGGATAGATTACCTACATAAATTGACATACATTGTCTCCAAAGTCAGAAGTGTGTAGAGATTTAGATTTCGGAGAAAAGTCTGTAAATACCAAAAGGTAAAAGCCTGTCAATACTAAAAACAAACGCTGCCACCGAATTTCATTCTCATCTACTACGTTAGCACAGCATTCAGTTTATTACGCACTGCAATATAAAAGCACTATACGAAAAAGTGCTACCAAAATTTTACCAAGCATTAATAATTTTATACCAAAATTGATAACGCGTTGAATGAATTGGTCAGATGTATCACAGAAATGATTATTATGAGCTTGCTTGGTGTTGGTTTTGGGGTTTATCAGTGGTCAACCCCCTACTTACCCAGAGAACAGAAATTATTCAGTATTATCTGCATAAGTATATTTTAGCACTAGTTAAGTATTAGTCGTAGTGATCGCAGCCTCAACTAAATACACTTCAGGCACAATAGAATATCAGCAGCTAGAAAGTAGACCGAATGTGGACAGATTTGGCGATTGAGGCTGGTACAGTTTTCAGTTTTAGATTAAAGGATGTCTGGTCTCAAAAGTATACTTTGTTATTCTGACGCTTTGCAAAGCATCATCATAGAGTATCTCCATTTTCCGTTAATTTAGAGGTAAAACTCACGCCTTTTAGTGATGAACTGGATAAAATTGAGTCAGAATTGCAATCATAATATTTAGTAAATATACGGTTATTTGCCGGATAATAGTTAAGATTTTCTAACCTATAAGACTAGGAAAATTAAGATATCAAAATAATTCGTGTCAATTTATACTATTTTCAATTTGTATAGTAGTTATACTCTTTCTTAGGTTCTACCTGGGAATTAAGAAGTGGCTCTGCCACTTCTTTTTATAGGAATGGTAGCTCGGCAACAAATAAGTTAAAAGTTAAAGTAATTTTGTTTGACTTTTAACTTTTATTAATTATTAGTCATTAATTCTTTCATCTCGCCATCTGTCTCGGTTTTGCAAACTCTCCACATCTTGCGATCGCGCTAACTGCCAAGTTTTCCACATTAGGGGTTTCTGTCTTTCAAGATGGTTGATAAACTGCATTATTGACCGATCTGCCTTAATAGGGGTTTTCAAATCAAACTGAATTGTTTGGAAAAGCTTAGTATCACCCTTGATAAATTTTTTACCCAAAATTTTAGTTAGCCACAGCACAAATTGATTGTATAACCGACCGAGAACCCCCCGACGTTTCTTAATCATCAACAGTGTCATAATTTCAGCTTTTCCCTCTTCTATAAGGCGCAGGGAGATCATAAAATGTAAATGCAGAAAATCAGGGCCAAACGTTACCATACCAGTGCTACCATACCAATAACAAATACTGTAGGTAATAGCATTTTTGTAAAACCGACTGATCAGCTTGATAAAAAATGAATCTCCGTCGATAGGTGTAATGTTATTGAAGATAATAGCATTATGATTTAGTTCGTGTTTTTCAAAGTCAATTTTTAATGGCAGTTTGTGAACTGTATTAAAGTGTTGAGCATCGATTACATTAATCATCACGACATTGGGGTGACAGTTTGTCACTAAGCGAGAAGCAAAAGTGACATCACACTCCTTTTGTTCCAACTCTGGAATATAAGGTAGAGGTAGTTGTGGAATTTCTCCAGTCCAAATCCAAATTGTCTCGTACTTCTCTGCGGTAGGCCAAACTTTTAACTTCGTAGAAAGCGGCTCATCCAAACAAGGAATATCAACACATATCCCTTCAGCATCAAACTTCCAGTGATGGAAAAAACAGCGTAGTTCATTACCCTCAACTTTGCCTTCTGCAAGGTGTGCGCCCATATGCGGACAGTAAGCATCAAAAATCATTACTCTTCTGTCCTCACCACGGTAAATTACCAATTCTCTGCCTAAAATTGTGACAGGTTTTACCTCACCTACCCGCAGATTTTTAGATGGTATTACCCAATACCATCCTTCAATAAAACGCTCTGGATTATTAAAAGTTTTAGGTTTACGATTTGAGCTAATATTCTGCGCGTTTACATTCATTTTTAGGATTTCGCATAAATTGAAGCGGTTAATCTAGAAGTAGCATATCAATTTCAAATAAACAGTTAGTTTAATTACTGTGAATGGCGATCGCTCAAATGATTGAGAATCTTTAAAATATGAAATCTTGAATACATACTGATACCAGCGTCAAAATATTACTAGCTTAATAAAAGTAAATAGAAGCTGATATGTGCTAGTAATGGATATTTGAAAAATTAAAACTTAGTGAAATTGCTAATTAGATAAATATTGCGGTTACTGATATTAATATTTGGCGAATATCTATGAAAAGTAATGATTTTGTAAAATATGTAATAATAATCACAAGAGTTGGAATAATCTGCTGTGTTAACTCAGGATAAAAAACTGCTTTTAATTGGTCAGGTAACAGATCTGAGCGGAGTCCCCATTAGGACAATTCGCTATTACGAGAGTTTAGGTTTACTCAAGTCATCAGGGCGAACAGAGGGAGGCTTTCGGCAATTTTCATTTGATGTACTTACTCGTCTAGCCTTCATAAAAAGAGCGCAAAACCTTGGTCTGAGCCTAGAAGAGATTAAAGCAATTCTTCAAGTCTATGACCAAGGACAGCCTCCTTGTGGTGATATCAAAGAAAAGCTAGAAGATAAGGTTTTGCAGATTGATCACCAAATTGATCAGTTGTTAACCTTACGATCTGAAATAAAAGGGTTACTTTCAGGCTGGCAAAATACGGGTAGCCAGCAGCATGAAGGCACAATTTGTCCCATTATCCAAAATAGTGCTGAGTGACTTCGGCGTGAGCGCTCAGTCGAACTCTGAATAAAGAAGTCCTGAAGCGCAGTAGCGAGACGTTTAGCCTGTGCTGATACCAATTTCAAAAAAGAATGTGACAGATAGACCATGTAGAGACGTTGCATTGCAACGTCTCTAGCAAAGGATTTGTTGCAATCATTAATTGAATCGGTATGAGAAATAGAAAAGAACAGAGAAGATAATTCGTCCTTGGAGGAAAGCGGAGCCAAACGCTCTCTACGAGACACTGGGCGTAGCTTTCTTCGTAGAGGTACGCGGACTCGGCTTAGATGCGCTATCGGAGGAAACCTGGAAAGTTTAGATGTCTGACGACAAGCCGCTTTGCGTGAAATGCTTATCATATATATTTTGGCAGCTTTTGACCCCTCTTTTTTCAGAATTTGTGAGAAATCCGGGTCAATCCCTAAAACCCATGTTTAAGTGAGCAGCGAGGTTAAAAAAGATAACATAGAGAAACTAGATTGCTAATTCCATACTTTTGTTTGTATGTGAATGTATAAGCTTGACAAAAATTTAGGAGGCTATTATGAACGCCACCGCAAGAATAATGTTATCTGGTTTTACCAACCTATCGGAAGTTGAAATTGAACCTGTCCTTTTAACGAAACAGACAATTTTTCAAGAAAACACAGCGTTTGAAAACTCTCTGTTTGCCTTAGCGCATCAACAACCAGAAGAGGCAATCGAATTGTTAAATCAATGGATTGAAACACTGCCATCTTACGACGGGCCGGCAGATGGTTCAGATGTAGTGTTACCTGACGTTAAAGCACCCATCAATATTCCTCGTCACTGGATTGAGAAACCAGTCCACTTCATTCCTAATGGTTTTGCCAATCCCAAAGCTCCGCGCATTATATATATTGCTAGAAACCAGTATTTCTTCTGTCAAGAACAAAATCTGACGGAATGGTTGTGGAAAGTGCACGGTGCAAAATCTCCAAAGCGCATACTTGATATGGGTTGTGGTACTGGCACTACAACTTTTGTCTATGGCGAACTCTTCCCTAATGCTGATGTGATTGGTATTGATTTAAGCGCTCCTCTCATCCGCTTTTGTAGAGACTGGAAAGCTCAGCGTGGTGCTGGAAATGTCTCATTTTATCAAGAGAATGCTGAAGCGACACACTGGCCAGATAACAGCTTTGACATTGTACACTTTACATACTTAGTCCATGAAATGCCACAGAATAATGCTCGTAAGATTTTGCACGAAATGTACCGACTGCTAAAACCAGAGGGAACTTTCAGTGCGATGGAGGTCATGTACGACGAAACAGCAGAGGAACGTGAAGCACGGGTGAGTCGTAGCCGCACTGCTGAACCATTCCTTGAAGAGTACATGCAACTCAATTTGCCAACAGCAATAGGTGAGGCTGGCTTTAAATACATCAAGCGGCACTATGATAATAAATTCCCTAGCTCTGATGGTATGTTCCTAACAGCACTCAAGCCAACTAGTTGATTAGTCGCATTAAATTAACTTGGACAACGCAGACAGGCGAAGTCTTGATTGAGGTCAAAGGCGATCGCCCTTGATGAGGGAAGATCAGCGAAGCTGACGTTTACCACCACATAACGGGTATAAACCTTGCTGTGCAATAGTTGTAAAAATAAAAATGTAGTTTCTCACCCTTTATTCGGATGTAGTACGCTACTGCTGTGCCAATAAAAGTAATCATCAGTAGAATGCATCTAAATATTGGCATTTTAGTATTAATTCTCTATAAATGGAGCGATAAAACTAAAAATGCTAAGTTTATTTGCTAAAAATCCAATTTACGCTAATCTAAGTTTTAGAATAAGAGTATAAAATAAAGGAAAGTTGACGTAGATCATTAAGGTTAAAAATTTTCCTTAACGCTCTTATAAATATTCAATAATCTTGTTATATGTTGCTTCTGAAAACGGAGATCAAAAGAGAAGCAGATTTAAAAATGAGAGGAGCAATTAGGCAAATCCTCTTCATGTTTTGCATGATTTAAGATTGCTGTATTTGATCTCAAATTATTTAATCAGTATTTCCCCAATCTCCAAAAGTTATCCTTGGAAATTGAGTTTTCCTCTTTAAATAGTCGAAAAAAATCAATAAAAAAATATAAATTTTTCAAATATTTATCTTAGGAACTTAACACTATCTTCTAAGGTAAGGAAGGTGAGTATGAATAATAAATTTTTCAGGATAACATCTATTACACTTGTACAAGCTTTTCTCGCTGCGGCTACACTAATGACTGCTTTTGTTAGTCCCGCCTTTGCTGAACCAAAAGTGGAAATTACAGGCGCGGGTTACGGTGGTAGTGGTTGCCCTGGAGGAACTGCTAGTGTGAACGTTAGCCCTGATGGTCAAGAGTTAAGCATTTTATTTGATAAGTTTATAGCCCTTGGAAACAACCCTAGAGAAAGCCGCAAAAGCTGTAATTTGACCATTCCGATCAAAGTACCCCAAGGTTTCCAAATTTCTCTCTACGATGCGGATTATCGGGGCTATGTCGCTCCTCAAACCACTGGGATACTAAGATCAGAGTACTTTTTCGCTGGTCAGCGCGGGCCTATTTTTTCTCGGCAATTCGGTGGCGAAACTAACTATAACGTTAGAGATAGTTTAGCGACCGTAGCTGATGTCTGGTCGCGCTGTGGCGACAGTTTGAATATGCGGGTGAATGCTGGGATGACTGCTAGAGGTCAAGGGATGGCTACTGTTGACTCCTTCGATCTCGCACATCGAGGTTTGATTTATCACATCAAATATCGTACCTGTCCCAGCAATTAGTAAAGTTCAGATAATTCAAGGGCAGAAACATAATTCTGAAGTTGAATAGGATTCGCACTCATCCAGATGCTTGGTTAACTTGCTTGTCCAGTTTGTCAGGGGGAAAGGGATAGCGACATCTCTGCTATACCCCTGACTTTCTTTTAGTATTCAACCTTTGAGCGAACCGGAAAACATTATCTCTAAAACTTTAGGACTTAGGACTTTCGGGGAGGAGAAACCACCACAACTCTAGTCCAATCAAAGCGAAGCCAAGCATCGCAGCACCGACTTTCAACCCCAAAGGTTGCTCGATGCGGCGAAATTGACTGGTTTGCTCTAACGACGAAGTTGGGATTTCTGCTAACGCTACACCCGATGTTCCAGTGAGCAGCACTAAAGCTGTTAGGCTTCCCCAAAGTGTTTTTTTGTTGAACATTTCTATCCTCTGCAATTATGAAGTGGCTTTTGGTCGAAAGTTACGCAATCTGAGGGCATTGGAGACTACAGAAAGCGAGGAAAGAGCCATCGCTGCTCCGGCAATAATTGGATTGAGCAACCAGCCAAAGATGGGGAATAGAATTCCCGCTGCAATGGGAATGCCGATAACGTTGTAAATAAAGGCAAAGAAGAGATTTTGCTTAATATTGTTGATGGTGGCACGGCTGAGTTGAATTGCTGTAACGATCGCTTGCAAGTCTCCAGAAATTAAGGTAATGTCGCTAGCAGCGATCGCCACATCCGTTCCTGTACCAATGGCAATTCCCACATCGGCCTGTGCTAGTGCTGGCGCATCATTAATCCCATCACCCACCATCGCTACAATTGAGGGCTGAGTGCTGTTAGCGGTAGCAGGGCGTTTAGCCCGTGCTGAGCCAGGAGTTATTATTCTCCCCCTGCTCTCCTGCCCTTCCGCCCCTCCGCCCCTCCGCCCCTCTGCTCCTCTGCTCCCCATCTCCCCTTGCAGAGATTGAATAATCGCCGCTTTCTGATCTGGTCGGACTTCGGCAAATACTTGTTTGATACCAACTTGTTGAGCGATCGCTTCCGCAGTTTTCCGATTATCTCCGGTAAGCATCACTACTTCTAAACCTAACTTTTGTAGTGCTTTTACTGCTGTTGCTGATGAAGGTTTTAGAGCGTCGGCAATAGCCATTATCCCTTGTATTTCACTATCTACAGCAATCAAAATGACTGTTTTACCAGCAGCTTCCCAGGTATCTTTATACTCCTGGAGTACAGCTGTATTAATTCCCAGTTCTGTTAACCAGCGCTGTGTGCCAATTTGTACAAGGCGGTTAGCAACAATTCCTTGGACGCCACTGCCGGCGTAAGCCTGAAAATCAGTTACCCCTGGCATTGCTGTTAAACTCACCTGTTGAGTCTGAGCATATTTCACCACCGCTTCCGCTAAGGGATGCTCAGAATTGCGTTCTACGGTTGCTGCCAACTGTAAAAGCTGGATTTCATTATTATGGGCTGTGCCGTTGACAGTTACAAAGTCTGTAACCGTGGGTTTGCCTTGAGTTAATGTACCAGTTTTATCTAGGACGATGGTTTGAATTTTATGCGCCAGTTCTAAGCTTTGAGCGCCCTTAATCAAGATGCCATTTTCTGCACCTTTACCTGTACCCACCATTACAGAAGTCGGAGTTGCTAAACCCAAAGCACAAGGACAAGCGATAATCAGTACACCCACCGTTGTGATTGTTGCTAGGGTGACGTTGCCCATGAAGATAAACCAAATCACAAAAGTGGCGATCGCGATCGCAATTACAGCTGGTACAAACCATCCTGTGACTTGATCTGCTAAACGTTGAATTGGGGCTTTAGAACCTTGTGCTTGTTGCACTAGTTTGACAATTTGAGCTAAAAACGTATCTTTTCCAACTCGTGTTACCCGAAACTGAAAACTACCAGTTTTGTTAATCGTTGCACCAATCACCTCATCCCCTGGCTGTTTGCTAACTGGCAGACTTTCACCCGTCACCATTGCTTCATCTACCGTTGAAGCGCCTGCAATCACTTGTCCATCTACCGGAATTTTTTCACCAGGACGTACCAAAATCACATCATTAATTCTGACTTCGGCAATGGGAACATCCATTTCTACACCATCACGAATCACTCTGGCATCTCTGGCTTGCAGTCCAATGAGTTTGCGGATAGCCTCAGAAGTTTGTCCCTTGGCGCGATTTTCTAACAACCGCCCCACCAAAATTAAAGTAATGACAATGGCAGCAACTTCATAATACACATGAGGCATCAAACCCTGAGCAATAAAAAATCCAGGGAAAATAGTGACAACCAAAGAATATAGATATGCTGCACTTGTACCTAAAGCAATCAGCGTGTCCATCGTCGCCGTATGACGCTTAAAAGCTTTCCAGCCATTTCGGTAAAAAGAGCCACCACACCAGAATTGGATGGGTGTTGTCAGCAATAACTGCACCCAAGGATCATGGAGAAATCCGGGAATCAGAGGTAAGTGTAGCCCAGTCATCATGGGTAGTGATCCCACAAACAAGAGAATGCTGATTACACTTCCCACCACTACCTTAAGGATGAGTTGACGTTGTTCGGCTTGCCTAGTCGCTTTTTCAATATCATCTTCTCCAGAAAGCATTTCTTCTTGGAGTGAATAAGACGAGTATCCCGCAGCATCTATAGCAGCTTGGATTTTCTCTAAATTGGTTCGCTTGCGATCATAATTGATGGTAGCTTGCTCTGCTCCAAAGTTAACATTGCAGTCAATCACCCCAGAAACCGAGCGAATCGCCTTTTCGATGTTGTTGGCGCAAGAGGCACAACTCATGCCTCGAAGTTTGAGTGTAAGAGTATCCATAACTAGATGAACCGCTGTAACTGGTGTGGATGAAGGAGGTAGGAGGCAGGGGAGCGGGGGAGCAGAGGGGCAGGGGAGAGTTATAACTCCGTTCATCTACCTCAGAACTGGATTAATGAGTCTTTGAACTGGATTAATGAGTAGACCTCTTACACGAATATTTGAAAATAAGAATTTTAAGGTTCACGCAGAGGCGCAGAGGCGCAGAGAGTAATGAGAGATTTATCTATTTGGAATTCATAATCTGATTCATGCAAGAGATCTAGTCTTTGAACTGGATTAACGAGTCTTTGAACTGGATTAATGAGTCTTTGATACTCGCTAACAAGCATAAAAACTCTGTCCCTCCGCCCCTCTGCACCTCTGCCTCCTTGCCCCCACTCTCCCACTCCCTCTTAATCTAGGTAGCTGGATAGCCAGCAGCAGTCAACGCTTCCTTAATTGCTGTTTCTGATGCTTGAGTTTCTACACTGACAAGCTTGGTTGTCGGATCGGCTTGAACGTTAGCGTTGGCATCGACTGCTTGAAGTGCTTTGGTGATGGTATTGGCACATGCAGAACAAGCCATGTTAGGAACTGTGAGTTTGAGAGTCATAGATTTACGGGATAAAATAAACAACTTTGCCAAACCAAGCTGGATGACTGGAGCGCATCTTTAAAAAAGCTAAAGCAGCAGGGGTATTCTTCCCCGCGACTTCTGGTTTCTGCCTGAGAGCTCCCTTGAATTTATCCTAGACTCTCTATCCGACTAGAGAGTCTAGAGATTTTTAAAAGTTTTTTACAACTGCAATTAACTGGGGTAAACTGCATTACCCTGCGCGAAGAACGCCAAATTGAGGAAGCAACAGCCGCCTACAAACTAATGATGTGCAAGTTGAGGCAGAAATGGTGAGTGTGGTGGCGTTCAGCATTAATCTTAAAGTAGGGGATTTTGCGAAAACACAGGGGGGAATTTCATTGGTTCCGCAACCAGAATTCCAGGAAAATTCGTCGATGCAGGCAATCCAGCGTGTACTGGGGAGTTTAAATACTTACCGATGGACTTCGCTGGGAGCCTTAGTTAGCTTGTTACTCTTGACGGTTGCTAACGCGGCTACCCCCCAACTCTTTCGCTGGGGAATTGATCAAGGTATTGTCAAACAAAATTTACAAATTGTACTTTACAGCGCTGGCTGGATGGTAGTCGCGGCGATCGCTCGCGGTTTATTTAACTTTGGACAAAGCTATTGGGCAGAAGCAGCGTCTCAAGGTGTTGCTTATAACCTGCGAAACAAGATTTTCAGTAAGATTCAAAATCTTAGTTTTAGCTATCATGACCAAGCACAGACCTCTCAACTGCTAACCCGCGTTACCAGCGACATTGAGCAGATTCGTACTTTTGTTGGTACTAGCCTGATTCAAGTCATCGGTGCAGTTGTAACATTGGTAAGTATTGCGGTAATTTTGCTGGTGATGAATTGGGAACTGGCGCTGATTACCTTGACGGTAGTGCCTCTATCAGGATGGTTGATGGCGCGATTCATTAGCCAAAATAATGGATTGTTCCGGCAAGTCCAAGAGCAGCTGAGTGATCTGAATGCCGTATTACAAGAGAACTTGGTGGGGATACGGGTGGTAAAAGCGTTTGTGCGGGAGTCCGCCGAAACGAAGCGTTACACTACCATGAATGATGCCTTAGTCAAGGCAAATATGAAGACGATTAGCGCCATTCGCAATACATTCCCGTTTATCTTTTTAATGAGTAATTTGGTGACGCTGGCAGTTTTCGGCTATGGGGGGGCGCAGGTAATTGGGAATAGGTTCTCTATTGGTGAACTGGTGGCGTTTAACTCTTACCTAGCGTTGATTCTCCAACCAATTTTGTTGATTGGGTTTGCTGCACCAGCGATTGCTCAGGCGGCTGCTTCTGCTGAACGAATCTACGAAGTGGTGGATGCAGAAGTTGAAATTCGCGATCGCCCCGATACTGTCCCATTTACAAGTTGCGGTGGCAGAATCACCTTTGAGAACGTTTCCTTTCGCTATCCGGGAGCGACAACTGAAACTCTCAAAGAGGTTTCCTTTGAAACAAAACCCAATGAGCTAATAGCCGTCCTGGGAATGACTGGTTCTGGAAAAAGCACAATTATGAACCTGATTCCCCGCTTTTACGATGTCACAAAGGGAGCGGTTCGCATTGACGGCTGCGATGTTCGAGATTTCACATTGAAAAGTCTGAGATCTTGCATTGGCATTGTGTTTCAAGAAACCACACTGTTCTCTGGCACGATCCGCGAGAATATTGTCTATGCAAAACCGAATGCAACCCTAGAGGAAGTAATTGAGGTTGCCAAAACTGCACAAATTCACGATTTCATCACCAGTTTACCTGATGGCTACGAGACGATTGTCGGTGAACGCGGCATTGGTTTATCTGGTGGACAAAAGCAACGGATTGCGATCGCCCGCACCTTACTAACCGACTACGGTATTCTGATTTTGGATGACAGCACTTCTGCTGTGGATGCCAAAACAGCTGCTCAGATTCAAGCGGCGCTAGATCGCCTAATGTGCCAAAAAGCTTGCACGACCTTTGTCGTAGCTCAGCGCATTAGTACTGTGCAGAATGCTGATCGCATTTTTCTCATGGATAAAGGACGATTGGTAGCACAAGGTACTCATGAGGAATTAATGCAAACAAGCCCGCTCTACGGTGTGATTTTGGAATCTCAAGTCAAGCAAAAGGTGAAAAAATGATCCCAAATTAGGATAAGTAGTATTATTTAACATTTCTGTATTTAATCTAAAATCCAAAATCTAAAATCCAAAATTGGTATGAGAGGCACTGTTCCTGTTGTTGCATCCGAGCAAAAACCGAGTCAGCAACTTTCCACACTGCGGCGCTTTTTGCAATACCTGCGACCATATCGCAAAGAAATTCCCATCGCCCTCACATTAGTATTGACCGGTGCTGCAACCCAGGCAATTGGGCCGTTCTTACTCGGCTGGTCGATTGATCACTTGATTGCACAGGGGAACTTGTCGGGACTACTCCAGCTCTTGGGGCTACTGGGACTAATCTACGGACTTGGTGTCTGGGCAATCCGGGGTCAGATTATTCGAGTTGGCTGGATTATGCAGCGATTGCTGGCTCAATTGAGGCAAGACATTTTTACTAAAATCCAGAGTCTACCGCTGAGCTTTTTTGATCGCAGCGAAGCGGGTGATTTAATGAGCCGCCTGCTGAATGATGTCAGTACTGTGAATCAGGCTTTTGGGCAGACTGTTGCTCAAATGCTGGGCAACACTTTCAGTTTGGTGGGCATTGTCATTGCTATGCTCGCAATTAACCTGCAACTTGGTTTATTGAGCAACTTGGTTGTGCCATTGATGATTTTTACTACGAGCTTGTTTGCGCGTTGGGCAAGAGCCAGATTTCGCGTTACCCGACAGACGATTGGTGAACTTTCTGCCAAGTTGGAAGAAGATATTGGCAGTGTCCGAGAAGCACAGGCATTTAATCGGGTAAATCTCAACATCCAAGAATTCGAGATTCTCAACGCCGCAAATCGTGATGCTAACGTCGAGGCTGTGGCAATTACTGCTGCATTTTTGCCATCAATCGATTTTCTCAACACCCTAGCAACCGCAGGTGTACTAGCGTATGGTGGCTATCTTGCTGTCACCGGAGGAGCAACAGTCGGTGTTGTGACATCCTTCTTGCTTTATGTTCAGTTGTTCTTCCGTCCTATCCAGATTCTCAGCCAGTTTTACACTCAAGCTCAGTCTGCTTTTGCCGGATTAGAGCGGATATTCTTACTGCTAGATGAACCGTCGCAACTCAAAGATGCGCCCGATGCCACTGAAATGCCGCCGATTCAGGGTGAAGTGACATTTGAGAATGTCAAGTTTGGCTATAACCCAAATCAATTAGTCCTCAAAGGGGTGAATTTGCACGCCCAACCAGGACAGATGATTGCATTAGTGGGAGCGACTGGATCTGGCAAAACTACGATTATTAACCTGATTTTGCGTTTTTATGATGTGTCTGACGGTGCTGTGAAAATTGATGGTATTGATGTACGTAGCGTCACTCAAGCAAGTCTCCGGCGTCAGATTGGCATCGTCCTACAGGATAATATTTTGTTCAGCGGTACTGTAGCTGAAAATATTGCTTTTGGCTCTCCTCATGCCACCCAAGCCGATATCGAAGCAGCGGCTCAGATGGCGAATGTACATGAGTTTGTTACTTCATTACCACAGGGTTACACAACTAAATTAGGTGAACGGGGAGCACCCCTGAGCCAGGGACAACGCCAACTTATTAGCATTGCCCGTGCGGTGTTAATCAACCCCCGAATTCTCATTCTCGATGAAGCAACTAGCAGCATCGATACCCGTACAGAAGCACTCGTGCAAAGTGCGATCGCCCGCTTACTCCAAGGTCGAACCAGCTTCGTGATTGCCCACCGCCTCAGCACCGTTACCCAAGCAAATCAAGTGTTAGTAATTCAGCAGGGACAAATCATCGAGCAGGGAACCCACACAGAACTCATCAGTAAACAGGGTGTCTATGCAAATCTCTATGCCCTTCAACTTGGTGCAGCAACCACATCTGTTTGAGGAAGAAGACAGAGGTGCAGAGGGGAAAGACTTGCTGCAACTTCCCCCCTACTTGCCATCTACAGCAGTTGGCATTTTCATGAATCACATTGTAGAGACGTTACATGTAACGTCTCTACAGGGTTTCGGGAAATGAATTGCACGAAGTCTATTAATTTTGATTGTTACTTTCAAGTCTATAAACATAGCTGTTTCTAAAATTACATAGTTATTACAATTACTTATATTTTATTCCTCCCATTGCTGCCGTAATTGGGAAATCACTGTGATGTTGGCTTGCTTCTGGGTGGTTTAGTTGTTCCCCCGTTATGCTATCCTTCACTCTTTTTGCTTTTGGATGAATGGGCATTTTTCTGTGAAATCGGCAGATCCAGATCATTTTTAGCTAACCAATCTTCAATCAGTTCAGCTGTAACGTCAGACATATTCAATCCCTTGAAAAAGCAAACTGTTTTAAACCTGTCTTTTGTTTCAGGTGACAGGTAAACCCTAATTGAAGCTTCTCCTTGTGCCACACTATACCCCAACTAATGAACCTCTTCACTAGTTTATTGGTGCAATGGTTAATAGAGCAAAATTATACATTAGTTGACTAATGCACTAGTACACTGGTATGCTATCACCTATGCCTAAAGAAAGACACACAACAAAGGCAATAGACGCCAGAAAGTGTCAAAGTGGGAAATTAAATATCCAATGAGCGAACAAAGCCAATTTTGGCTTATGTTGGCTTAATTCACCTGAAAACAATACTTCTAGACAAACATGAAACCAGACTATGGCTCATGGTAGCTTTTTGTGATGACTGGGATGAATGTAACGGTTGAACTAAGCAACACACTGGAAACAGTTACTTTAAATTCATCAATTTATCTAGGATAGTAGGAGCTTAAGTATGCTAAAAAACTTCTGGTATGCATGTGAATTCAGCGCGGCTGTTACTAATAAGCCCAAGCAAATTGTGATGTTAAATCAAAGATTTGTCCTCTACCGCAATTCTCAAGGGCAAGTCGTAGCATTGAAAAATCAATGTTCTCATCGTGGTGCTGCATTGTCTATGGGCTGGTTAGAAGACGATTGTATCCGTTGTCCCTATCATGGATGGAAATTTCAATCTGATGGACAATGCATTGAAATCCCTTCTAATCAACTCGGAACACCCATACCTAAAAAAGCTAATATAAACAGCTACCCAGTGCAAGAAAAATATGGTTTTGTCTGGCTATTTTATGGGGATTTGCTAGAAGAAGAACGCCCACCAATTCCTCCTTTACCAGAATACGAAGACTCGACTATGCATCCCATTTACTTAGAATATGAGATGAAAGCTAACTACACTCGAGTTATAGAAAACGCTCTTGACCCAGCTCATTTGTATGCAGTTCATGCTAATTCTTTTGGAGCAGGATTCGCACAAGATCCAAGAGTAGAAGACTATATTGTGCAAGATGAAAATTGGGGTATAAGTGCCAAAATTACATACAAAAATCACACTAAGCCCAAAACTGGTCTATTTAAGTTCTTCTTTCGTCCAACAAACACACAGTTAAATGCAAAAACTAGCTTTTACCTCCCTAACATAACTAAAATTGAGAGTGATTTTGGTCGTGGCAAAATGATTAATTACGCTATCCACATTCCTGTCGATGACAACACGACCATTAGTAAGCGAATTCAGTTTCGCAACTTTTTTACCTACTTTTGGGCAGATAGTTTATTCGTGAAGTTTCACCACAAAGTTGGTTTGGAAGATAGGGTAGTAACCGAGTCCCAATTCCCTAGATTATTACCTGATACTTTGTTAACAGAAGTCCACGTTCCTGCTGATGCTTTAAGCCTTGCCTATCGCAGGCTTCGCCACAAATATTTATCTCTGGGCTGGGGTTTTAAACTTAATAAGAGCGAATCAGACAACTCTAACCAAGAGCAAACACGACTTTCTTACGCCTCCTTGAGAAAATAAATTCAAATTTGATACAAACTCAAACTCGTTTTTATAGAGATAATTTTTGTATCTAAAACAAATATAGTGAAATATCGTATAAGTCTACTTTGGATTTCATGATCCATTCACAAATTCCATATCTTTTGCTTAAGCCTTGATTTTTCTCTCAAAAAAGAATAGGAGCTAAGTTTGTTGAAAAACTTTTGGTATGCTTGTGAATTTAGCTTTGCAGTTAACAACAAGCCCAAGCAAGTTGTGATGTTAAATCAAAGATTTGTCCTCTATCGTAACTCTCAAGGACAAGTCATCGCTATGAAAGACCAGTGTCCTCATCGCGGCGCGGCTTTCTCTCTGGGCTGGATTGAAGATGACTGTATCCGCTGTCCCTATCATGGATGGAAATTTCAAGCTGATGGACAATGTGTTGAAATCCCTTCTAATGCACCTGGAATGCCTATTCCTAAAAGAGCCAGTGTAGATAGCTACCCAGTGCAGGAAAAATATGGTTTTATTTGGTTATTTTATGGTGATTTACCTGAAGAAAAACGGCCTGCTTTACCAATTTTTCCAGAATACATGGTTTCGACTATGCGTCCTGTTTATGACGAAGGTGTAGATAATGCTAACTATGCTCGTCTTATGGAAGCTAATCTAGACTTTACTCATGTCATTGCAGTTCATAGGAAATCTTTTGGTCAGAGAATTCCGATAAATAAAACTATTAAGTATAAAGTTGATAAATACGATTGGGGTGCAGTTGCTAAGGTGAATTATGAATCATTGGGTAGCTCAAAAAGTTTTTTGAATTTTTTACTAGGTGGACGCCCAGAGTTAAAAACAAGATTGAGCTTATATCTACCCAACGTGACTCTAGCAGAAATTAGCATAGGTAGAGATGATAGTTTTGATATCAAGTTCGGTATTTTAGTTGCTCATCTTCCTATCGATGACAATACTACTGTTGTCAAACGTGTTTTGTACCGTAATATTTTACCCTTCCCTTGGTTAGATGGTTTTTTTAGAAAGATTGACCACAAACTTGCCCAAGAAGATACAGTAGTAGTTGCAACTTTAAATTCTCAAGCAATGCCCCAAATATCAGAGGAACTTCATGTTGCTGCTGATGCTTTAGATATTACTTTTCGCAAGTTTTTTCAAAAATATTTAATACAATCCTCTACATCAGACGTCGATAGCCAAAGCTCTCCTAGTGAAGAATGTTCGGAACTTTTAACATTACGGGAAGTTACTTACAAATGAGGTTATTACCTAACGAAAATCATCTTGTCGTTTATTCAAATGGCACTGCGGATACTCTATAAACTACCAATATCTTGCAGCAGCGATCGCTAATCAGTAAAGATTTATTCTTGGACGGTTCTTAACTCGACAATCAATAGCAGAACAAGACTTAATTAATGTGAGGAGATAAGCATGACCAATGTCCTAGAAAAATCAGTAAAACAACAGCCACTAATACGCGGTATAGCCGATAAAATTTTCAGACAGATGTTTGAAAACACTTGCCAAGCTCTTGAGGCGGTAGATGGTAAAGAGTTGCTCGAACAGTCTTGGAATCGCGATAAAAATGGCATTTGGACTGTTGGTGAAAGTAGTGAGGATGCTATATATATTGACCGTGCTTTGCACAACGGTAATGTCTTTGAAAAGGTGGGAGTTAACTATGTAGCAATAGAGGGTGAATTACCTCCTGGAACTTCTTTTCAGCAATCAGGTGCAGTTGCTACAGCAGTAGCAGATAGAATAACTAGTGATAAAGGGAGCCGTTTTTTTGCCACAGGCTCTAGCTTTGTTATCCATCCTCATAACCCGATGGTACCTACTGCTCATGTTA
The DNA here is from genome assembly GCF_014904695.1 of Nostoc sp. MG11. Taxonomy (GTDB): domain Bacteria; phylum Cyanobacteriota; class Cyanobacteriia; order Cyanobacteriales; family Nostocaceae; genus Komarekiella. The sequence continues at coordinate 424,905 of NZ_JACXXN010000004.1, forward strand.
ACTATCGTTATTTCCAGATTAATAATGACAACCAACCTATTTATTGGTGGTTTGGCGGCGGAGCAGACCTAACACCATCCTACTTTTTTGAAGAAGATGCAGTTCATTTTCATAAGGTACATAAAGAGGTTTGCGACAAGCATGACTATTCTTATTACCCCCGCTTCAAAAAGTGGTGTGACGAATACTTTCACATACCCCATCGAGGTGAAAGCAGAGGCATAGGTGGAATTTTCTTCGACCATCTAAATGAGGGCAATCCTCAAGAACTTCTTTCCTTGATTACAAATTGTGCAGAGGCTTTTCTTCCCGCCTATATGCCAATTGTAGAAAGACGCAAGGATATGACCTTTACAGAAGAGAACAAGTATTGGCAGCGTCTTGTGCGTGGGCGCTATGTAGAATTTATTTTGTCATGCGATCGCGGTATCCGTTTCGGTCTAGCAAGCGGTATGGTTAAGCAGCAGAGTGTATTTAATTGTATGCCTCCTGCTGCTAGTTGGGAATATGACGATCAACCTGTTCCTGGTAGTAAGGAAGCAATGCTAAGAGAAGTGCTGAAAAATCCTAGAGATTGGTTATAAATTTCTCAATACTGATAGTTATTTGGGATTTATAGTCACCTTATGCACAGAAAATAAGATAGTCATTGCTGAAATGAAAAAAACAAAATCAGTGGATGTAAGGCCAAAAGCCAAAATTACTTTGAGTAATCGCTCAAAACTCTCTAAACAGCCTTTACAAAAAACAGCAAAAAACTTTCTTCTAGAAAAGACGAGATGGCACAGAGATATAACTAGTGAACTCGAAATAGATATTGCATTATCCTGCCTTAATGTTTGTAGATATATGCTTATTTGGATAATTTGGCTGTGCTTTTATGCCAGCAGGTAAAGTTTACCCTCTAAGACTAAGTAGGTAGGTATAATTAAACATCAAATAAAATCCTCGTTCGTAGTGAGCGATTCATCGCTCAAAATAAGGATTATCAGGACTAAAGTCCTTACTACGAACTTTAATAGGACTTACGCGCACAAGTGGCGGAAGAATCAAACCGCAGAGGCACAGAGGAATGAGAGTTTGAGAGGTATTTTGCGTAAGTCCTGTTTAATTTATTTATGCCTAGCTACTTATTTGGTAGTGAGTTTAACAAAAGAGAGTAATTAGAATGGAAAATGACTTAGTTACAGGCAATCTTCGGATGGAAGATATCATCAACATTGATGAATCGAAAGCCATAAAGTTGTTTAGAAACAGATTTGAAAGATATAAAAAACTGGTAGATGAAATAGGAGATGAAGCCGCTTTTGAAAAGATGATGGAAAAATATCCTCAACAACAAAAAGCGTTGATGGGTACTTTCATTGATAACAATACCCTATCTCAAGGTTTTAAAAAAGCGGCTCCTTTACTAGGACTGATGGGCTTTGTTATGGAAGTAGTAGATATTTCTCAGAATGAAATAGATGCAGCATTAGAAATTCAAAGAGTTTGTCCAGTTTTATCTATCGCTAAAGAGTATGGTTTCGCTCAGCCGTGTCGTGTCTTCTGTGAAATGGAACAAGAAGCAACTAAAAGAGCTTTTCCTGGTATCAAGGCGGTGATTCTTAGTAAACAAGCAGAAGGTGATTGTGTTTGTGTATTTAAATATGAAAGACCAACTAATAAAGCGATAGCATCAACTACACATATACAAAGCGTTTTTTCTCAATTATTAGACCGCGTTTTCAGTCTAGTTGGACTAGTTCCTAGTTTGATAAATATTGGTATCAAGATGCTCAAATTACGGCGACTAAATTGAATTTAAATGGTGGTTTTTGTCAAATGGGGTTTGATGGCGATCGCTAGCGAGATTCATTAATTTTGCATACATTTTTTAAATCAAAATTTTAGGATTCTTTTTATGAAAAGTATTATCTCAGATTTAAAATATATTATTGATGGTGAAGTTAGTAATAAACAAGAAGAATTAGAGGCAGTTTCTCAAGACTTTGGTGGCATCATTCAAAAACAACCTCTAATTGTTGTTCGTCCTCAAAATTCTCATGATGTTGCTAAAGCTATCAAGTATGCTATCGAGCAAGAGTTAACTATTTCGTCACGGGCTGCGGCACATTCTTTAAGTGGTCAATCTTTGAACCAAGATGGAATCCTCTTAGATATGAGGAATCTCAATCAAATTCATGAATTCCACCCTGATGAACTTTGGTTTACATCTGATGTTGCTGTTACTTGGAAGCAAATTGTTGATACTTCGATACCACACGGTGTGATTCCTCCTGTTCTGACAAATAATTTTGAAGTTACATTAGGTGGTACTCTCTCTGCTGGTGGTTTAGGTTTGAGTTCTTTTCGTTATGGCTCTCAAGCTGATAACTGTCTTGGTTTAGAAGTCGTAACTGCAACAGGGGATATTGTTTGGTGTACACCAGAAAAAAATAGCGAACTTTTCTATCACGTTCTTTGTGGTTATGGTCAGTTTGGTATTATGACCAAGGTACAAAATCGACTTAGAAAATACCGCCCTTTCACTCGTAGTTATTTTCTTTGCTATGACGACTTAGATTCTCTCTTAAATGATGAGCGGTTCTTGATTTCAGAAGGGCTTGTTGATGGTCTGGTATCTTTATTCTCACCGTGCTTATTAGGAGTAGCTAGAGCAAGTGAAAATAGAATAAAACCGATAATCCAGTGGTTCTACAGGATGCAAATCACTCTAGAAGTAGATTCTAAACAGGATATAAATGTAGAAAAATTACTCTCTAATTTGAATTTTTATCGTCATATATATACTGAAGATATGACTTTTGATAAGTTTATTCAACCGATAGCCCAAGTATCTCATACTGTAGATAAAGCTAACGCTTGGATAGATGTTCTACTTCCAGGGTCAAAGGCGAAAGAATACATCGATATTGCTTTACAACGCATACCTTCTTTTATTGACTTTCGGACTATACCTGTAGGTTCCTTTTGTTTACTTTCTCGTAATAATAAAATGCCGATGTTTCCTTTACCAGATGAAGATTTTATCATCGGGTTTGGAATGTATCCTACTGTCCCTAAAGCTCAAGTTCAACCTGTTCTAGAGCAATTAAATCTACTTACTGACCTTGGTTTACAAATGGGTGGCAAAAGATATATGGCTACTTGGGTAGATTTTGAAGTTCCACAATGGAGATTACAATTTGGTGATTACTGGTCTAAAGTTAATGAAATTAAGAATAAATATGACCCTAATGGAATACTTAATCCTGGCTTTTTTAAATATGAGCAGGTGATAGGGGAAAATGTGAATAAGGCTTATATTCAATCATGTTAAATGTCTTGCACGAATGTTTGAAAATAGGAATTTTATCACGCAGAGACGCAGCGAAAAGTTCTGTAGGCGGAGAGAAGTCTGAGCGCCGGCGTCCGGCGATCAGAACTTCGGGGTTTCCCGCCGTAGGAAACTTTTCAAGACAGAGGCGCAGAGAGTAATGAGAAACTTATCTGTTGTTTCACAAATTACTGAAGAGTGCCATATAAGGTATTAGAGAATGTTGCAAGATTCTGAGGAAATTAGTAAACGATCTTTATTTTCAGCCAATTTTCATTGGTTAGTCGTTTTGGGTATTGCCTGTATGGTAGGGATAGGGGTAGGAGTGTTCTATTTAGCCCGTCTATCAGCTACGGCTAAACGCCCAGCAGTTATTTCACAAGTTAGTCAGCCAGTTACTTCAAAAGTTAATGCGTTGGGAAGATTGGAGCCAGCAGGTGATGTGATTAAGATTTCTGCTCCTACTAATCCCAGTTTTGGTAGTGGTAGCCGTGTGGCTGAATTGTTGGTTGATGAAGGCAAAAAGGTACGATCGCAACAAATCATTGCTATCTTAGATAATCGCGATCGCCTGCAAGCTAACTTGGTAGAATCGCAAAAGCAAGTTCAAGTTGCTCAATTTCGTCTTGCTCAGGTAAAAGCAGGGGCAAAACAAGGTGAACTAGCAGCCATACAAGCGACTATTAGGAATGTACAAGCAAATTTAGATGGTGAAATCCAAAGCCAGCAAGCCACCATCTCTCGTCTGAAAGCAGAGTTGCAGAATGCAGAGATAGAGTTTCGCCGCAATCAAACTTTGTATAATGAGGGAGCGATCGCAGCTTCAGCACTAGATAGTCGTAAATTGGCTCTAACAACTGCCCAAGAGCAGCTAAATAGTGCTAAAGCAGGTTTAGAGCGAACTAAACGCACACTTACTGCACAAATTCAAGAAGCTAAAGCCACCTTAAATAAAACAGCAGAAGTACGTCCTACAGATGTCGCAACAGCACAAGCAGAGGTAGACAGTGCAGTTGCTACAGTTGAGAAGATTCGCGCCGAACTTGAACTGGCATACGTCCGCGCACCAAAAGCCGGTCAAATTCTGCGGATTCAAGCTCATCCTGGAGAAACAATCGGTAGCGAGGGAATTGTAGAACTTGGTCAAACTGACCAAATGTATGCTGTGGCAGAGATTTACGAAAGTGATATTGCTAAGATTCGTCCAGGTCAAACTGCCAGTATTACCAGTCCTAGTAATGCCTTTCCTAGTCAGTTAAGAGGCACAGTTGATCAAATTGGCTTAACAGTGGCTAAAAAAGATGTGCTGGATAGCGACCCAACAGCGGCGACAGATGCCAGAGTAATTGAGGTCAAAATTCGTTTGGATAAAGCTGCTAGTAAACAAGTGGCTCGTTTTACAAACCTTCAGGTCAATGTCGAGATTGATTTGTAATTGTCATTAGTTATTTGTCATTTGTCCTTTGTAAATACAAATGACTGATGACAAAGGACAACTCTTACACCCCTTCAATATGTTTAAACGCAAGATTCCATTGGCTTGGCTACAACTAATGAAGCAAAAGGGCCGTTTTATTGTTGCTCTTTGTGGAATTACTTTTGCTAACTTTTTGATGTTAATGCAGTTAGGTTTTCAATCTGCTTTATATGATAGTAATACCCGCTTTCATGTGCTGTTGCAAACAGATTTGGTAGTAATTAGTCGCCAAGCTCAGAATTTGGGACTTCTCAGCTCTTTCCCTCGACGTCGTTTGTTTCAAGCTGCTAATTTGTCAGAGATTGAGTCAGTCAATCCCCTTTATGTCCGCTTAGGAGTTTGGAAGAGTCTCGAAACTAAGCTTGATGAATCAATTCTAATTATAGGCTTTAACCCAGAACAACCTGCATTCAACTTGCCAGAGGTTAATCAAAGTTTGGATCTGATCAAATATCCAAACACACTGTTATTTGATCGTAACGCTAACGGGAAATATCAAGCTGCGATCGCTCAAGTCGCTGAAGGCAAACCTGTAACAACAGAACTCCAAGGACGTAAAGTTACAATTCGTGGATTGTATGAGGTTGGTGCATCTTTTGTTGCTAATGCTAGTGTGATTACTAGTGACCAAAACTTCTTACGAATTTTTTCGACACAGCAACCAGGTAAAGTTAATCTTGGTTTAATTAAGCTCAAACCTGGTAGTGATCATAATGCAGTAGTTAAAGCGTTGCAGTCTTATCTACCCGATGATGTGAAAGTTCTTACCCGTCAAGAATTTATTGACTTTGAGAAGAAATATTGGCAAGAAAATGGCGCGATCGGTTTTATTTTCTCTCTGGGTGTCACAATCGGATTTCTAGTTGGTGTGATTATTGTTTATCAAATTATTTACAGTGATGTTATGGATCACATTGCTGAATACGCCACACTTAAAGCAATGGGGTTTCGCAATGTCTACTTATTATCTGTTGTATTTCAAGAAGCAATGATATTGGCCGTGCTTGGTTATATTCCTGGTTGTTTGATTTCTTTTGGTATGTATGGCTTGACACGGAATGCAACAAAACTACCGCTATTTATGACTTATGAGCGTGTAATTCAAGTTTTGATATTGACGATTATTATGTGTTTAATTTCAGGGGCGATCGCAATGCGAAAGTTAGACTCAGCAGACCCAGCAGATATTTTCTAAAATTGGTCATTTTGATTAATCATAATCAAATTTATTATGAATAAAAAATCTATTATCTCTATTCAAAATATTAATCATTTTTTTGGTAAAGGCAGTTTACGTAAACAAATTTTATTTAATATCAATTTAGACATTAACCCAGGTGAAATAGTAATTATGACTGGGCCGTCTGGTTCAGGAAAAACCACTTTACTGTCACTGATTGGTGGATTGCGCTCTTGTCAGTATGGTAGTTTAAAAGTTATTGGTCAGGAACTCTGCAACACCGAGCAAAACCAATTAATCAAAATACGGCGGCAAATTGGCTACATTTTCCAGGCACATAATCTCTTGGAAAGCTTGACAGCGCGGCAAAATGTTGAGATGTCTTTAGAACTGCACGAGCGCTTATCTTGGAAAGCAAGACGGGCAAAAGCAGTGCGAATGTTAGAAGCAGTAGGATTAGGAAATCGCGTTAACTACTACCCAGAAAATCTATCTAATGGTCAAAAACAGCGAGTAGCGATCGCCCGCGCCTTGGTTGCAAATCCTAAAATTGTTCTTGCTGACGAACCAACAGCATCACTTGACAAGAAATCAGGGCGAGATGTAGTGGAACTGATGCAAAGCCTTGCCAAAGAACAAGGCTGCACTATCCTACTCGTTACCCATGACAACCGGATTCTAGATATTGCCCTTCGCATCATTCATCTGGAAGACGGTTCTTTATTAGTAGGAGATAGACCATTGTAGAGACGTTGCATTGCAACGTCTCCACTTACAACGTCTCCACCGAAGGATTTGTTGCAATCATTACAGAACTTACGCACTCAGATCCCCCAACCCCCTTAGAAAGGGGGCTTTAGACGTTCCCCCCTTAGAAAGGGGAGTTAGGGAGGATTGGGGTTTCAGGCTTCAGTGCGTAAGTCCTACATTAATTGAATCGGCATAATATTAGTTTTGCCCACTACCTTGTAGATCTAGTTCGCCATAAACGTTGATAACAAACGTAAATTCAATAGAGATGTTATTCCCGCTATACGTTGTTGGCAAAGGTATGAAAGGTGCAGCTCGCTTAACAGCGCTAACTGCTGCTTCATCAGTAGTATTAAATCTAGAAGTTCGCGCAATTCGGAGATTGCTCACCTGACCTGAGCGGTTAACAGTGAAGTGAAGCACTGACCGCCGAGAAGATTCGGTGACTTCAGGTATCCATTGCTGCCTCACTTTTCGCTGTAATTCTTTTAGGTAAGGGCCTAAGTCTGTATCTCGACGAGCATCAATGCCATTAAAATCTGGATTGAAGCGGTTGGAATTAGGTGAGGCTGCAAAATAATTACCTCCAAAATCACGACTAGATAAACTCATCGGGCCACCCAAGCGGCTTGCTGCACCCGATTTTGGAACTGGCTGAATTTGAGGTTTTCGCGGAGTAGCCCCAGTCTCCAACTGCTCAGATGTGCGACTTGGTGTTGGTGGTGTGGTGGTAGGAGCAACTGCAAGTTTTCGAGGTTGAATTTTGGCTGGTGTCGTTGCAGAACTTGGCGCTGGTGGTGTGGTAATAGGAGCAACCGCAAGTTTTCGAGGTTGAATTTTGGCTGGTATAGTTGCAGGGCTTGGCGCTGGTGGTGTAGTAATAGGAGCAACCGCAAGTTTTCGAGGTTGAATTTTGGCTGGTATAGTTGCAGGGCTTGGCGCTGGTGGTGTGGTAATAGGAGCAACCGCAAGTTTTCGAGGTTGAATTTTGGCTGGTATAGTTGCAGGGCTTGGCGCTGGTGGTGTGGTAATAGGAGTAACCGCAAGTTTTCGAGGTTGAATTTTGGCTGGTGTGATTGCAGGACTTGGCGCTGGTGGTGTGGTAATAGGAGCAACTGCAAGTTTTCGAGGTTGAATTTTGGCTGGTGTGATTGCAGGAGTAACTACCGTTGGTGCAGAACTTGGCGCTGGTGGCGTGGAGCGCGTCAATTTTGGTGAGAATGCCTTTACTGTGGGAGCATTTAAGTTATTGGGTCTTGAAACTTGTCCCTTTCCAACAGAATTATTGACAGCCCGTTTTGAGGTTTCTTTCGGCGTCTTAGTTTCATCAGGAGGAACTTCAATGTACTCAATGGGAATTGCTTGAGAAAATGCTCGCCTTTGCTCAGATGCGACAGATTTCAGCCAATAATTGCCAACAATAAACAGAATAAAATGCAGGAGGATAGAAGTAAACAAACAAAAGAGTAGTTCTGTTAGTTTATCTTTCCTATCAAGCTGGAATTTATGAGACTTAGCCATGTTATTTTGCTTTCTTGACAGCAAGTCTATCTATATAGTGTAGGTGGTAAAAGTAAGTATAATTTTCTAGCGATCGCATACTGCGGGCGGATACGCCATCGCAAGCTGTATAAACGCCTCAAAGCTTGGCAGTCTTATTGCGTAGAGCAAGACGTATGTTTAAGACATAGCCTCATAGAACAAAGAAACTGCGCTAAAACTGTTGGACTCTACACTTTCAACAAAGGCAATCAGTTCGGGGAGTTGCTTGAAAAGGCTCGGCATTTGTTCTTGTCAAGCACAGATGTTTTGCCAGTATAGAGACTTCTCTTCTGAATAAGCAAAGGCTAGTCTGATTTTAGGTCAATGCACTGAGGTGAGAAAATGAATTCAAAGAAGGTTGTGATTGTTACGGCGGCGAGTCGTGGAATTGGGGCAGGCTGTGCGCGAGAGTTGGCAGCACAAGGATATACAGTTTCCTTGTTAGCGCGAAGCGAAAGTGTTTTGGGTTTAGCGCAAGAGTTAGGTGGGATTGCTGTGCAAGGTTCAATGTCCAACCTTCAAGATTTAGAACGATTGATTCAAACCACGTTGGATAAATTTGGCCGAATTGATGCGGTCGTCAATAGTTTTGGCGATCCGCCCCGTCCCGATTTGCTTGACATTTCTGATGAAATGTGGGTAGAGAATTTTAAGATGTTATTTTTAAGCGTTGTCCGCATTGCTAAACTGGTAACAGAGCCAATGCGTCAACAAGGCGGAGGCGCGATCGTTAATATCTCTGCTTGTGATTCACAGGAGCCAGAGTTGAGCACGCCCTTCAGTGGCACACTCCGGGCAGCAATGGAAGGATTCACCAAGCTGTACGCCAAGCGTTACAGAGCCGATAAAATTCGCATGAACTCAGTGGCTCCCTTTTTTGTGGCAGACAGCATAGAAGAGTTAGAAGGTTGGCATGTGCCATCCGACTTGATGTGGGGTCGTCCAGCTACTTATTTAGAGCTTGCTAAAACGGTTGCTTTCCTGATTTCAGAGGATGCCAAGTTCATCACAGGTACAACTCTCAAGGTGGATGAGGCACGTTCTGCTGCAATTTAATTTAGTTTCAACCTTACAGATTAACTCGATGATTGGCCATGTCACGACTCTTAGAGCGATCGCCGACAAGGAAATATGAATTCTACAAAGTGTACAGATACACTCACAACACCAGAAACATCAGAAAATAGGAGACACAAGGTTTTCAACTATTACGCTTTTTGTGCTTTGTGGGGTCAATTAACTTGTATGAGGGAGCGACGCAAACATCGAACTTTTTCACGTTGCTCCCCTTTTCAAAACAGAGACGCAGGGAAAGAGCCTAAAATTAGCGCTTTTACAAGAAAGCTAATCAGAATTAGCTGATTCTGATGTTTGTGTCAAACGTAGTGAATGACGCCGCCAACGGGTTAAGCCATAGACACCAGCAGCCAAAATCAACAGATAAGGACTGTACACCATTAACCAAATACCCAATTTGAGTAAGCGAACTGTAAACACACTTAAGGAGTAGGTGGAGTTGTTCCAAGTTTCCTGAATTTGCTCGCCTAATGCACGCTGTGGACTAGTGCTAGAAATTGCTGCTTCTAGGTTCAGTGTAATAGTTGAATAAGTAACTTGATTTTGTAAGTTTTTCAATTGGGCATTAATTTGCTCTATGGATTGCCGAACGTTACTAAGTTCTTGGGCAACACTTAGCACATCTCTTACAGAACCAGATCGATCCATAATTTTTTGCAAATTGGCTTCAGTTTTTTGCAGGTTAGTTAATCTAGCTTGTAAATCTACTAAGCGATCGCCTACATCTTCGGCAGTGATATTGCGATTCTTTAATGTGCCCAATTTAGTCAATTCATCTAAGGTAGGTTCTAAGAAATTTTGCGGTATTCGTATTTGTATTAATGCAGTATGACGCGTGCTTTCTTTTGTGGGCTGTTGTTCTTTTAGTCCAATTAAGTCCCCTTGTTGTTTATTAATAATTTGCGAGACAGCATCAATACTCTTATCTACAGAGTTGACAATCAAAGTCATCGCTGCCTTTTTAATCAGTTGAGGACGCGCACGAGGTATCGGTGCAGCTTCAGCCTTTTGAGCGGTATTCCCAGTAGGTGATGCAGCTTGCTCGGCTGCAATTCTAGATGATGCTTGATTTGATGGTTGAGGAACAGAAGCACAACTGGTGAAAATTAACCCTCCCAGTAGCGCACTCACAAATAATGCTGATTTACCTGGTAATTGAGTTGAGGCGTGCATAATCTATCCTTAGATGGATGAAGTTAACCTAAGTATCGCCGAGGAAAAAATTAAAGCTGGCATTGTTGCAATTTATGTAACCAATACCAAGTAGAGACGTTGCAATCCAACGTCTCTACAGATTGCAATTCAACATCTCTAATTACTTCATTACCCTAGTTGCGTTAAAAATTGCCAGCAAAGCTACGCCAACATCAGCAAAAACAGCTTCCCACATTGTCGCCACACCTAAAATACCCAATCCAATAAATACACCTTTGATTGCTAAAGCAAAACCAATATTTTGCCAAACAATTTTATGCGTTTTTCTAGCAATTTGTATTGCTTCCGCCACTTTTGACGGTGCATCAGTCATGATCACAATATCAGCAGTTTCGATTGCCGCATCTGAACCTAAACCACCCATTGCCATACCTATATCGGCTCTAGCAATCACGGGTGCATCATTAATGCCATCCCCAATAAAGGCGACTTTACCCTTCTTTCCGGCTGTGCTGAGTATTTTCTCAATGGCGCTAACTTTTTCTTCTGGTAATAACTCTGCTTGGTAGGAGTCTATGCCAATCTGTTGAGCAATATGGGAGGCGATCGCTTGATTATCTCCTGTTAACATTACTGTTTTTTCTACACCCATTTGCTTTAATGCTTGGATAGCTTGCTTAGCGTCTTCCTTCAATTCATCGGCAATAACAATATATCCAGCATAAATATGATCAACTGCTAAATGAATAACTGTTCCTTCTATCTGGCAGTTATCATGAGCAATCTTCTCTTGATGTAACAGGCGATCGCTTCCCGCCAGAACTACCTGATTTTCTACTTTAGCTCTGATTCCATAACCTGCAATTTCTTCATAATCTCTCACTTCGGATACTTCAATATTTTCACCATAAGCATCACGGATAGATTGAGCAATGGGATGATTTGAGTGTGACTCAACTTTGGCAGCTAATTCTAGTAATTCTGGCTCACTAAAACCATTGATTGGCATAATCTGTACTACTTTAAATACTCCCTTTGTCAATGTTCCAGTTTTGTCAAAAACAACTGTTTTCACTGTATTTAAAGCATCTAAAAAAGTAGAGCCTTTCACAAAAATTCCGCGTTTAGCCGCACCTCCAATCCCTCCAAAATAACCTAACGGGATACTGATTACTAATCCACATGGGCAGGAAATAACTAATAGAATCAAAGCCCGATAAACCCATTCTAAAGAGTTTGCTCCAGGAATAAATAAAGGAGGTAATATTGCAACTGCTAGAGATGCAAAAACTACTATTGGTGTATAATATCGAGCAAACTTAGTAATAAACTTCTCTGTTTCTGCTTTTTTGCTTCTAGCATTTTGCACTAAGTCTAGAATTTTGGCAATGGAAGACTCATCAAAAAGTTTTGTTACTTTAATTGTCAAGACACCCCTTTTATTAAGCATTCCAGCTAATACAGTTTCTCCTAACCTTACCGTTCGCGGTACAGATTCTCCAGTTAATGCAGATGTATCAACTTGTGACTTACCTTCTATAATTTCACCATCTAAGGGAATCTTTTCCCCTGGTTTGACGATGATAATATCCCCAATATTTACTGTTTCTGGCGATACTTTCTTCAGTTTTCCCTCTATTTGGATATTGGCATAGTCTGGACGTACTTCTAAAAGTGCTTTGATGGAATTACGGGAACGACTGACGGCAATATCCTGGAATAATTCGCCAATTTTGTAAAATAGCATTACTCCGACAGCTTCGGGTAATTTATGAATTGCGATCGCCCCTAATGTTGCTATAGTCATCAAAAATGTTTCATCAAATACCCTGCCTCGAAGTATATTGCGTCCAGCTGTTTTTAAAACACTCCATCCACTCAATAAATAGGCAGGAATAAAAATCAAATATTCACCTAGAGAATAAAGTGTATTGTGTAATTGGTCTTCAAAAATTACACCAGGTATATACAAACCTAAAATCACAACTAGAGGAAATACCTCATTTTTCAGATTGAATTCTCCATTATGGTCGTGATTATGATTTTCACCGTGAATATGATTATGAACATGGTTACGATTCTCATCATGGTCATGTTCACATCCGCAACAACTAGAAGATTCTGAATGTATTTTTTGCTTCATTTTTGTTGAATTTAGATATATGAGCTTGTGTTCAAATTTAATAAAAATAATAAGTTTTTACAAGTCTATAATTTAAGACTGATAATCTCTATCAAATAAGAATCCCGACTTTGTTAAAGAAGTCGGGATTCTTATTTTAAAACTTACTTGACCTGTAACAGGTAATCGGATAACCTTAGCACTTAGGTACATTATTCAAAGAAACCGATGAACAGAAAATTAATACTTAATTTACTTTCCAGTTCCTCGATTTTTGTGTCACTAATGTCTACGTTGGCAGCATTTAATCCTGCTCACGCTAGTATTACTCAGCGATTAATGCACACACAAGATGGTCGTACCTGTATCACCAATCCACATGGTGGAACAGATTTTGTATGCATACGAGATTCAGAAAGAAAGCAAGCGTATTCCTCTACACGTTCCTCAAGCATTGCCACATCAGTATCAGATGAGAATATTGCCATGTTGAACTTTACCCACGAGGAAAGCGATGCTGCAATTAAGCTATTTAAATGTGACTGTCCATACTGTATAAATTCTTTGCGTCAGTTGCGTGGTACAGGAAACTTAGTGTACTAAAATTTGTTAGCGCTTGTGGTGGCTATAACTTCTCCTAGATAGACGTGATTAATCACATATCTAACGTATAAGAAACCAAAAAAAGCATTTTTATTTTTAACCACGGACACCACTATATTTTGCCAAACACAATAATAGAACTTACGCACTGAAGCCTGAAACCTAGATCCCTCCTAGCCCACGCCAGTCGCTCCACTTGGGGAGACCCCAAGACCGCGCTGGCTCCCCTTAAAAAGGCTACGGTGTACACACATCTGTGTACAAAACAAAAATCGTTGTATATCCTCCTAACTGGAGTTTAGACTAAAGCAAGCAAAAAATAGCTCAACAGTTGATCAATTGATTTCATGTTGAACAGTGAATAAAGTAAGAGTAACAGGAGAGAT
>NZ_JACXXN010000050.1 GCF_014904695.1 Nostoc sp. MG11
TGTGGGGATATTCTCTTTGAGTTTGATTCCACTCTACCAGTAATTTTTGGTGTTCCCAGGGTGGGAGTAATGGTAATTCCGCAATTCGCTGTTCAGGATTAGCAACAATTCCCTCTAGCAAGGTCTGGAAATGTCCCGCCATTCTGGCAATTGCAGCATCATCAAATAAGTCTGTGTTGTATTCCCAACTGCCAACTAAACCCGTTTCGGTTTCCGTGACGTTGAGAATAAGATCGAAATTCACGGTGGAAATATCCACTGTCACCGGGCTAAGAGTTAACTCTGGTAATTCAATATCGGTTACTGGTGTATTTTGCAGTACAAACATCACCTGAAATAGCGTTGTGTGGCTCAGGCTGCGTTGTGGCTGGATTGCTTCTACCAGCAGTTCAAAAGGCAAATCCTGATGGGCGTAGGCTCCTAGCGCCACCTCTCGGACTCTGTTTAATAGTTGCGTAAAATTTGGTTGCCCACTCAAGTCGGTACGCAAAACCAGGGTATTGACAAAGAAACCAATTAATCCTTCAATTTCTGTCCGATTTCGGTTAGCGATGGGTGTTCCCACAAGAATATCGGTCTGACCACTGTAGCGGTAGAGCAGAATATCAAATGCCGCTAGCAAGGTCATAAATAACGTCACCCCTGCCTGCTGACTCAATTGAGTTAAACTTTGGCTCAAGTCTAGTGACAAACTAAAGTCATAACTAGCACCGTTGGTAGTTTGAATTGCTGGACGGGGGCGAGTTGTCGGTAATTCCAGTAATGCTGGTGCGGCTGCTAGCTGTTGTCGCCAGTAATCTAGTTGTTTTTCTAAGACTTCCCCTTGTAACCATTGTCTCTGCCAGCAGGCGAAGTCTACATATTGCAGTGGGAGTTCTGGTAGGGGGTTGGGCTGTCCACCGCAGTAGGCAGGATAGAGGGTTGCTAATTCTTGGGTAAAGATGCCCATAGACCAGCCGTCAGAAACAATATGGTGCATTGTTAATAGCAATATATGCTCAGTATCTGATAGCACCAATACACTAGCTCGTAACAACAAGTCTGTTTCTAAAGCAAAAGGTTTTTGTGCTTCTGCTGTTGCTAATCGTTGAATTTCAATTTCTTGCTCAGTCAGGGGCAAATGTTGCAAATCTATCATTGCCATTTGCCAAGAATCAGCAGGATGAATAATTTGCACTGGTTGCCCGTTTTCGGTTATAAAGTTAGTGCGTAAAGCTTCATGGCGACGAATGATTTCACTCAAGCTTTGTTCTAAAATATTCAATTTACACTGACCTTGGAGCTTCACAGCTAGAGGCATATTGTAGGCGATATCATCTGGCTGCAATTGATTGAGGAACCACAATCTTTGCTGGGCAAATGACAGAGGTAGTTGTCTATTTCTAGGGAACGCTTCTAGTTTGGGTACATTTGATAAAGGTACATCTTGCAGCCACTGTTGAATACACTGGGCTAACTCAGCCACAGTCGCAGCTTCAAATAAACTCCGCAAGGGTAATTCTACTTTGAAGGTAGTCCGCACCCGTGATATCAATTGGGTTGCAAGTAAGGAGTGTCCACCTAATTCAAAGAAATTATCATAAATACCTACTTGCTCAACTCCTAAAACATCTATCCAGATTTTCGCCAGTATTTCCTCTACAGGATTACGCGGTGTAACAAAAATGTCTTGTAAGTGTCGATGAAATTCTGGTGTCGGTAAATTTTTCTTGTCAACTTTGCCATTAGGAGTTAAAGGTAGAGACTCCAAATATACAAAAGCTGAAGGTATCATGTAATCAGGCAATTTCTGCCCTAAAAACTGTCGCCATTCATTGATAGTTGGTTCTACTTGCTGATTTATCACTAAGTAAGCAACTAAACGCTGATCTCCAGAAACATCTTCTCTAGCAATAACAGCTACTGTTTGGACAATAGGGTGTTGACTAATTGTTGCTTCAATCTCACCTAGTTCAATGCGGAAGCCACGAATTTTTACTTGGTTGTCAATTCGTCCAAGAAACTCTATGCTGCCGTTACTTTGGAACCTTACTAAATCTCCAGTTTTGTAAAGACGTGCCTGATATTCATTGCTAAAAGGGTGAGGAATGAATTTTTCTTGGGTTAATTCTGGACGATTAAGATAACCTTTTGCTAAACCGGCACCACCAATGTGCAATTCACCAGGAATACCAATAGGTAGAGGCTGGAGATTTTGATCAAGTATGTAGACATGAACATTATCAATTGGGCGACCAATTGATACTTCTAGCTCATATTCTGTTGAGGCTAAACTTGATAAATTACATAGTGTTGCTTCTATGGTTGTTTCCGTGGGGCCATAGGCGTTGATTAATTGAGGACGTTCATTTACATATTGTTGCCACAATTTTAATTGTGTTGGTAGCGCCGATTCTCCGCCAATAATTACTAAGCGCAAGGAATTTGGTAGTTGCCAAATCTCTTGGGCTAATTCCAAAGTTATCTGATGCCAGTAGACTGTTGGCAAATCTAACACTGTCAATTCCCAATCTCGGCATTTTTGCACAAATGTGGTAATTGAACTCAACATTTCTTCGTTGCGAAGTATGAGTGTTGCACCACAACTGAGACCAGGATAAATTTCTTCTGCTGCGACATCAAAACTAATTGATGCAAATTGTAAGATGCGATCGCTACTTTTTAGTCCATATTTAATTATGGCTGTTTGTGTAAAATTCACTAAAGATTGATGTTGAATCATTACACCTTTTGGTTGACCTGTCGAACCAGAGGTGTAAATTATGTATGCCAGATTTGTTGGTGAAACTTCACTGATATAATTCTCTTGTTCCAACTGAGAAATTATCTGCCAGCCGGTATCTAAACAAACTACCTGCGCTTCATATTGTGGTAACTTTTCTAACAGTCGCTGTTGGGTCAGCAACACAGTTACTTGTGAATCTGATAACATGAAACTCAATCGCTCTTGAGGATAATCTGGGTCAAGGGGCAGATATGCTCCACCTGCTTTTAATATCCCCAATAGTCCCACGATCATTTCTAAAGAACGTTCTACACATAACCCAACTAAGACATCTGGTTTTACTCCTAAATCTCTCAAGTGATGAGCTAGTTGATTGGCTCGGCTATTTAATTCTTGGTAGGTGAGTTGTTGATTTTCAAATACTATTGCTACTTGATCTGGGGTTAGTTCTGCTTGCAGTTCAAATAACTCATGAATACACTGTTCATGAGAATAATCTCTTTGAGTCTGATTCCACTCAACAAGCAATTGCTGTTGCTCAGTTGCTGTCAGTAGCGGTAATTGCGAAATACACTGCTCTGGATTGGCAACAATTCCCTCTAGCAAGGTCTGGAAATGTCCCGCCATTCTGGCAATTGCAGCATCATCAAATAAGTCTGTGTTGTATTCCCAACTGCCAACTAAACCCGTTTCGGTTTCCGTGACGTTGAGAATAAGATCGAAATTCACGGTGGAAATATCCACTGTCACCGGGCTAAGAGTTAACTCTGGTAATTCAATATCGGTTACTGGTGTATTTTGCAGTACAAACATCACCTGAAATAGCGTTGTGTGGCTCAGGCTGCGTTGTGGCTGGATTGCTTCTACCAGCAGTTCAAAAGGCAAATCCTGATGAGCGTAGGCTCCTAGCGCCACCTCTCGGACTCTGTTTAATAGTTGCGTAAAATTTGGTTGCCCACTCAAGTCGGTACGCAAAACCAGGGTATTGACAAAGAAACCAATTAATCCTTCAATTTCTGTCCGATTTCGGTTAGCGATGGGTGTTCCCACAAGAATATCGGTCTGACCACTGTAGCGGTAGAGCAGAATATCAAATGCCGCTAGCAAGGTCATAAATAACGTCACCCCTGCCTGCTGACTCAATTGAGTTAAACTTTGGCTCAGGTCTGGTGACAAACTAAAGTCATAACTAGCACCGTTGGTAGTTTGAATTGCTGGACGGGGGCGAGTTGTCGGTAATTCCAGTAATGCTGGTGCGGCTGCTAGCTGTTGTCGCCAGTAATCTAGTTGTTTTTCTAAGACTTCCCCTTGTAACCATTGTCTCTGCCAGCAGGCGAAGTCTACATATTGCAGTGGGAGTTCTGGTAGCGGGTTGGGCTGTCCACCGCAGTAGGCGGGATAGAGGGTTGCTAATTCTTGGGTAAAGATGCCCATAGACCAACCATCGGTGATCATATGGTGCATACATACTAGCAAGAGAAAATCGCTGTCACTCAGTTGGATTAGCTGGCAACGCATCAGAGGATTTTGGCCAAGATCAAAGGGTTGTTGAGCTGCGGTAATCATCAACTGCTCAATAGCTGGGGCAGTTTCGCCACGAAGATCGACTAGAGAAAATTGCCAGTTATCATCTGAACGGATGATTTGGTGGGGTTGATCGTTAATTGAGACAAAATTGGTACGCAGTGCGGTATGGCGCTGGTAAATTGTCTGAAGACTATGCTCCAGAGCCGAAATTTGTAAATTACCAGTTAAGCGAACAGCCGTAGATAAGTTGGCAGCAATGTTCCCTGGTTGTAGTTGTGCTAAGAACCAAAGCCGTTGCTGGGCAAAGGAGAGGGGCAAAGGCTGATCGATAGAGACAGGAACAATCGGTGGTACGGGTTCAGTAGTGGCAATTTGAGCGATCGCCACTGCTAATTCAGCAATAGTCGGGGATGTAAAGACTGCCCGCAGCGATAAATCTACCTGACAAACAGTGCGGATACGAGAAATCAGCCTAGTGGCAAGGAGGGAATGACCACCGAGTTGAAAGAAATGATCGTGGCGCCCAATTTGCGGTACGCCAAGTACCTCTGACCAAATTTGTGCAAGTTGATATTCTAACTGGCTATGGGGTGCAATGTACGCTGTATGGCGATAGCGCTGATATGTAGGTACGGGCAGACTCCGGCGATCGATTTTACCACTGGGGGTCAGGGGAAGTTGGGTTAAACAGACGCAAGCAACGGGCAACATATATTCTGGTAGTCGTTTCCCCAGATAACTATGCAGGTCATCGATGGTCAAGGTTTGCTGGGATTGGGTGACGAGGTAGGCAACTAAACGCCGATCTCCTGGTACATCATTTCTGGCTAACACAGCCACCTGTTGAATCTGGGGATGGTGACTGAGGTGATTTTCAATTTCGCCCACCTCAATCCGGTAGCCGCGAATCTTCACTTGGTCATCAATACGCCCTAAATACTCAATGTTGCCATCGGGCAGATAGCGGGCGAGGTCGCCGGATTGGTACAGTCTGGCATCGGGGCTGCTATCAAAGGGATGGGGGATAAACTTGGTAGCAGTTAAATCTGTGCGATGGAGATAGCCGTGTGCTAGGCAATTACCACCAATATATAGTTCACCAGGAACCCCGAGCGCTACTGGTTGGCGATGTTGATCAAGAATGTATAATTGGGTATTGGTGATCGCTCGACCGATTGGTGGTAAAACTGGCCAGTTCTCCACTGCACCAGTTAATGTAAAAGCGCTGACGACATGGCTTTCCGATGGCCCATATTGGTTGTGCAGTACACAATCTGGTAATTTGGTAAAGAAATTACTAATAGCTGAAGTAATTTGTAACTGTTCGCCAGCAGTGATAATTTCCCGCAGACTGCTAGGTATTACGCCTCTACTAGTAGCAGTTTCGGCGATTTGTTGGAGGGCGACAAAGGGAAGAAATAGCCGTTCTACCTGCTGAGTCTGAATTAACTCTAACAGTGCGGCAGGATCACGGCGATCGCTCTCACTAATCAACACCAACTTGCCACCACCGCACCAAGTTGCAAACAGTTCTTGGAAAGAAACATCAAAACTAATGGGTGCAAATTGGAGAGTGCAACCAGCAGGTACACAACTATGAGTCAACTGCCATTGGATTAAATTGGTCAATGCACCTTGAGGCATAGCTACTCCCTTAGGTAGCCCAGTGGAACCAGAGGTATAAATTACATAGCCTAGATGCTCTGGCTGCACAACCGTCACTACTGATGTTGTAGTATAATCTGCGACTAATGACCAATCAGTATCGAGACAGATGCTGTGGGCTGTGTGTTCAGGAAGACTAGCAGCTAATCCTTGGCTGGTGAGTAAAACGGGTATTTGGGTATCGGTTAACATAAAACCGAGGCGATCACTAGGATAGCTAGGATCTAGAGGCACGTAAGCCCCACCCGCTTTTAAAATCGCTAAAATTGCGATCGCTAGTTCTAAGGAACGATTTAAGCAGACTCCCACCAAAACATCGGCATCAATTCCCAGTGATCGCAAATAATGGGCAAGTTGATTGGCTTTAGCATCCAGTGCTTGATAAGTCAGTTGGCGATCGCCACAAACTACAGCGACAGCTTGGGGGGTAAGGCTTACTTGCTGGCTAAAGCGCTCTTGTAGCCCCATTGTCACCGGGGTAACTGGGGATTGCCAGTCTAGTAATTGGCTTCGTTCAGCCGCAGTGAGCATAGGTAGTTTGGTAATCTGGCGATCGGGTTGTGCCGCCATATTGGTCAGCAGCATCTGTAAATGACCCAACCACCGTTCGATCATCTCTGGGGTAAAGCGACTGGCATCGTAGATAATCTTAAGTGTCAGTTCCGTTCCAGCACCAGCAATTAGGGTAATTGGATAGTTGGTTTGTTCGCTACTAGTAACGGCGACAATCTCCACACCACCTTCACTAGAAACAGTTGCAGTGCTGACGGGATAATTTTCAAATACGACAATGCTCTCAAACAGTGGTAAATCTTGCGGTATCTGGCTCTGGGCTTGAATCTCCACCAAAGGACTGTAGACATACTGCTCACAGGCTACTTGCTGGGCTTGTAGCGTTTGTAGCCACGGCAATAAGCGGTACTGGTCCGTTACAGATACCCGCAACGGTAGAGTATTAATAAATAATCCCACCATCGACTCCAGCCCTGCTAGTAGCGGTGGTCTTCCAGCCATCGTCACACCAAAGACCACCTCACTTTCCCCACTGTAGCGGGCAAGGGTCAAAGCATAAGCCCCTTGGACAAGATTACTGAGAGTGAGCTGATGCTGGCGGGCAAAAGCTTGGAGGTTGGCAGTCGGGGCAATTCCTAGTTGGATCTGCACCGTCTGGTAGCCTGTAGTCAACTCTGCTGTTGATGCAGTAATTAGGGGAGTGGGGGCAATAATGCCTTGTAACTGCTCTTGCCAAAAGGTTTTCGCAGCAACTAAATCCTGTGCTTGCAACCAAGCGATATATGTCTGGTAGGGTGTGGTCGGTGCTAATTGGATGGGTTGGCTGTGTTGGTATACATGATAACAAGTAAATACTTCTTGCAACACCAGGGACAATGACCAGCCATCTAACAGCAAATGGTGATGACTCCAGATAAATTCGTAGATATCTGGGGCTAACTGCACAAGATGTAAGCGAATTAAAGGAGGCTTAGCGAGGTCAAATCCTCGTCGTTCGCTGATTACTAAAGCTGCTAATTGTTGCTGTTGACTTTGGGTATCCTGACTTTGCCAATCGTGCAGAGTTAGGGGCAAAGAAACTTGTTGCCGGACACATTGTAAAGGTTCTACCAGATTTTCCCAGAAAAACCCAGTGCGGAAAATCTCATGACGAGCAAAAACTTGTTCCCATGCTTGCCGAAATGCTTGGGTATCTAATTGACCCCGCAGGGTACATTGTAACTGTTCTACATAAACATCAGCATCAGGAGTATAAAGGCTGTGGAAAAGCATCCCCCGCTGCATTGGCGAAAGCGGGTAGAGATCGGTCACTTGTTGCCAATCATCACCAAGCAAGTCATCGAGTTCGATTTGCGACAAATTGACCAAGGGGAAATCAGTAGGGGTATAGCCACCTGCTGTTGGCTCTAGACAATGGTCAATTAGGGCTTGTAAATTGGTAATAAAGTTCTGGGCAAGCTGTTCAATGGTCTGACGATGATGGAGATGACTGCTATAACTCCATTCCATTTGCAACTGACCGCCAGCAATCAGTCCATTCACTTCCAGAATATGACTACGTTGCCCGTCTAGGCTCTGGGTTGACCCTGCCGACTCACTAGCAACTTGAAAATAGCTCTGAGAGTCAAAGGCTTGGTCGAATTGACCGAGGTAGTTAAAGCTGATGGGTGCAGGGGGTTGGGCGGTGAGTGTTGGTTCCTGTAGGCAATAGCGCAAGAGTCCATAACTAATTCCTTTTTGGGGAATTGAGCGCAGTTGTTCTTTCACTGTCTTCAGCAAGGAACCGGGATGGCTAGTGGTGGGCAGGGTGAGACTTACCGGGAACAGGGTAGTAAACCAGCCAATGGTGCGAGAGATATCTACGTCTGGGAATAAATCTTCTCGCCCATGACCTTCTAATTCACAATAAGTTGTGGCATCTCCTGTCCAAGCTGTCATGGTTTGGGCTAGTGCAGTCAGGAGTAAATCATTAATTTGAGTTTGGTAGGCAGTGGGTACCCGATGTAATAAGTCTTGGGTAGCTGTGGCAGAGAGGGAAACAGAAATCGTCTCTAAGGAAGCTACGGTATTGTCACCAAGTTGATCGAGGGGTATGGGTGTGACTGAATGACTGATTTGCTCTTGCCAGTAGGGAAGTTCGGCAGTCAGGTTGGTAGCGTAGGCGGTTAATTGCTCTGCCCAATATTGCCATGCTGTAGTTTTAGCAAAGAAAGCGATCGCTTGTCCTTGACTAAGTTGTTTGTAAGCCTTTTGGATGTCATCTAGCAAAATCCGCCATGATATGCCATCAACTACGAGGTGATGTACTACTAGTAGTAGGCGTTGCGGGGAATCTGCACCCATTTGAAACAAGGTGGCCTTTAACAAACAACCAGCAGTTAAATCTAGACTGGCTTGATGTTGACTACATATCTGCGTTAAAATCGCTCCTTGGCTTTCTGGATGCACATCAGCTAAATTGACTACCTGGAGTTGAGGTAGCAACCCTAAAGTGGCATTGCTTTGCTGCCAGCCTTTTTCGGTCAGTTGAAATTGCAGTCGCAGTGCATCATGATGACTGACAATCTCGGTTAAGACCTGTTGTAGTCGAGAAGTAACTAAGTCTGCTGGTACGTTCAGCAGAATTGTTTGGTTAAAATGATGTGGATTTGGTAGATTTTGAGCAAAGAACCATTGCTGAATCGGGGTGAGGGGAACTTCCCCGGTAATTATTCCTTGCTCTGCTTGGATCGGCTGTGCTGTCCTGGCTACGTTGGCTAACTGAGCAATGGATTGATGGGCAAAAATTTGTTTCGGAGTTAGTTGTATTCCCACCTGATGAGCGCGGGCAATGATTTGCAAACTCATAATTGAGTCGCCGCCGATGGCAAAGAAGTTGTCGTGGATACCAACCTGGGGTACTCCAATTACCTCTGTCCAAATCTGCGCTAGGGCAATTTCTGTTGGTGTACTGGGAAGTACTAAATCTAAGTGTGGTTCTATATTTGGTAAAGGATTTGGCAGGGCGCGGCGATCTATTTTGCCATTGGGGGCGAGGGGTAATTGCTCCAACCTGACATAAGCCGCAGGGAGCATATAATCTGGCAGGGTAGCAGCTAAAAATTGTCGCAGTTCTTCTGTAGTTAGCGATCGCTCTTGGTCTGTCACATAGTAAGCAACTAGCCGTGGTGAACCAGATACCTGGGTATAGAGATTCACAATCGCAGACTGGATGTCTTGATGCTGACACAAAGTAACTGCAATTTCCTCTAATTCAATACGGAAGCCGCGAATCTTCACTTGCTGGTCAAGTCTTCCCAAATAAGCGATCGCGCCATCTGGTAGATAGCAGGCTAAATCCCCTGTACGATACATCCGAGCTTTGACATCGGGACTGAAGTAATCGGGAATAAATTTTTCGGCTGTCAGTTCGGGCTGTTGGTAATAACCTCTGGCTAGACTTGCACCACCCAAATGTAGTTCGCCAGGAATACCAATTGGGCAGAGTTTACCTATGCTGTCTATAATGTAGGCACAGCGATTCGTTAGGGGACGACCGATAGGTAGGCGATCGCCATGAAAATCTCTAGGGACTGCAAAGGTAAGAGCCGTAATTGTCGCTTCTGTTGGGCCATAAGCATTCAACAGTTTCACCGACTCTGTATTGAGTGATTGCCAAGGCTGAATATCTGTTGGCAACATGGCTTCTCCACCAACAATCATTAATCGCAACTTTGCCGACAATGACATCCCCTGACTGTGCAATATGAGGACTACTTGTCGCCAGTAGGCGGTGGGCAGATTAGCGACTGTGATTCCAGTATTTTGGATTTGTGTTAGCAGTTCCTCTGGAGACCAAACGTTTGTGCCACGCAGTACTACAGAACAACCTGTAATCAGGGCTGGTAGCAGTTGCTCTAATGCCGGATCGAAATTCAAAGAGGCAAATTGCAAGATGCGATCACTCGGCTGGAGTTGATAATGGTCACAGATACCCAGACAATGAGCTACTAAGGCTTGATGCTCGACTAATACACCTTTCGGTCGTCCGGTGGAGCCAGAAGTGTAGAGTAGATAAGCCGGATCGCTAGGCTTGATTGGGGGTAAGGTCAGGGGATTGCTGAGTACAGTAACAGATTCGTTGAGATCCAAACACGGAACATCCGGCAAATTACTTGGTAGACAATGGCGGTAAGCCACTAGCGCCCCTACCCCGGCATCAGTCATCATCAAGTTTAGCCGCTCTATGGGATATTCTGGGTCGAGAGGGAGATATATTGCCCCCACTTTCAAAATTGCCAATATCCCGACTACCATATCGAGCGATCGCTGGACACATAAACCCACGACAGTTTGGAGTTTTATACCCAAATTGCTTAGTTGCTGGGCAAGATTGTTGACTTGGTGGTCTAATTGCTCGTATGTTAACTGCTCATCGTCACAAATCAAAGCGATCGCTTGGGGAGTTTGGGCGCACTGAATGGCGAATAGTTCAGGAATAGAGCGATCGAGAGAATAGTCAAAGGTTGAACCTACGGCTTGGGCTAACAGTTGCTCCTCGTCGGTGGCTGTCATTAAAGGTAATTCCTCGATTACCTGTTCCGGATTGGACACAATGCCGTTTAGCAGATTTTGAAAGTGGTGATTGAGTCTGGCGATCATTTCTTGGTCAAATAAATCGGTGTTGTAGAGCCAATTGCCGACTAAACCCGTTTCGGTTTCCGTGACGTTGAGGGTAAGGTCGAAATTCACAGTGGGATTATCCACCGCCATTGGGCTAAGGGTTAACTCTGGCAGTTCGATATCCGTTGCTGGAGCATTTTGGAGGATAAACATCACCTGAAATAGCGTTGTGTGGCTCAGGCTGCGTTGTGGCTGGATTGCTTCTACCAGCAGTTCAAAAGGCAAATCCTGATGGGCGTAGGCTCCTAGCGCCACCTCTCGGACTCTGTTTAATAGTTGCGTAAAATTTGGTTGCCCACTCAAGTCGGTACGCAAAACCAGGGTATTGACAAAGAAACCAATTAATCCTTCAATTTCTGTCCGATTTCGGTTAGCGATGGGTGTTCCCACAAGAATATCGGTCTGACCACTGTAGCGGTAGAGCAGAATATCAAATGCCGCTAGCAAGGTCATAAATAACGTCACCCCTGCCTGTTGACTTAACTGGGCTAATTTTTGGCTCAAGTCTAGTGACAAACTAAATTCATAACTAGCACCGTTGGTGGTTTGGATTGCTGGACGGGGGCGAGTTGTCGGTAATTCCAGTAATGCTGGTGCTGCTGCTAACTGTTGTCGCCAGTAATCTAGTTGTTTTTCTAAGACTTCCCCTTGTAACCATTGTCTCTGCCAGCAGGCGAAGTCTACATATTGCAGTGGGAGTTCTGGTAGCGGGTTGGGCTGTCCACCGCAGTAGGCAGGATAGAGGGTTGCTAATTCTTGGGTAAAGATTCCTATAGACCAACCATCGGTGATGATGTGGTGCATACATACCAGCAGAATATGGACAGTGGGAGCCAACACTACCAGGGTAGTTCGCACTAATGGTTCATGTTCTAAATCAAAGGCATCCTGGGCTATTTGCTGGGCAAATCTTTTAGTCTCCGCTTGCTGGTCTGTGTCGGTCAGTGTTTGCAAATCAACTATTTTTAACTGCCAATCTCCATCAGCTTGGATTACTTGAAAAGGTTGTCCCATATCACTGCGGAAATTGGTACGCAATGACCAGTGACGAAACATGATTTCTCGCAGACTTGCTGTTAAGGCTGGAATCTGCAATTTACCAGTCACCTTCACCGCCAACGGAATCACATAGTTAGCAATGTCAGAATCTAGTTGATGTAGGAACCACAAACGCTGTTGAGCAAAGGAAAGGGGAAAACTATTAAGTTCTCTATTTTGTTGAGGAATGATTTGTTGGTTTACAGTTTTTTCTCTTTGTTGTTTTAGCCGTAGAAGCAGAAATTGTTGCTTCTCTTGAGAAAGATCCGCAAAATTTTTTAATAAGTCACTCATTTGAATTTTTTCCTATATTAATATTATGTGTAGATAATTCCATAGAAAGTATTTGTTGCACATCTTCTTCAGAAAGTTGAGCTAGTTCAGCTAATGTCTGAGCTAGGATTTCACTATCCATATCCGAAATTTGTGCTTGGAGAATTATCTGGGCTGAATTGAGAATTGTAGATGTCTCAAAAAAATTAGCTATGGATAAATCTACCAAGTAGATATCTCGTAATCTAGAAATAATTTGGATAGCCATGAGAGAGTTTCCCCCCAACTCAAAGAAGTCATCAGTGATGCCGATAGGTTTTATCCCCAGAATATCTTGCCATAAGTTAGTAATTGTCTGTTCAATTTCGTTAGTAGGAGCAATATAAGCATTTCGTAAGTTTGGTCTGGTATGGTGAGTAAATGAAGCTGTGGATTTTAAACTCTTTTGATCGCCTAGAGATTTGAGTTTAATCCATTGATCAATTCTCGCTTGCAAGTCACCAGTAGAAACGACCCATTGATTGACATCAGAGCGAGATAAAATTCGTTGCCAGACTTTGATACCTTCGGCTGGAGTCAGCGCCAATTCAGTTACTTTTAGTTCTGAGTCAAATTGCCAGCCATCCCAGTTAATGCTCATCCAGGGTGTAGAGTTGTTTGGATGATATTTCTGCACAAAAGCATCTAAAAAGATATTGGCAGATGAATAGGCAACAAAACCCAATCCTCCTAAAACTGAAGATAAAGAAGACAGCAAAATACAAAAGTCTATTTCTTTGTTTTGTAATATTTTCTCTAATATGAAAAGTCCGTGGATTTTTGGTTGAAATTGCTGCAAACATTCATCAGGAGAAATTTGTTCGATCACAAAAAATGAATCAACGATCGCAGCTGCATGAATCACTCCATTAATAGCACCAAAAGTTTCCTCAACCAATGTGATCGCTTGCTCCATTTGCTGCTGATCACTCACATCGGCGTTAATGATTAAAACTTTAGCACCCAGAGATTCAATCTCTAAGAGTTTTTGAATTTTTTGACTGGTGCGATCACTATTTTCATGAGTTGCTAGCCATTGTTCCCAACTGTCTCGCACCGGAAATGCAGAACGCCCAATTAAAACTAAATTGCTCTGTACGGTCTTAGCTAAATTTTCTGCTAATAAAAGTCCAATTTTCCCCAAACCACCTGTAATTAAATAAACTCCTTCTTCCCTTAATTTTGGTGTTTCTGGCTCAGATTCATCCCATTTAACTAACTCAAAGGTTTGCACCAAACGATGAGCGCCACGGTAAGCGATCGCTTTATCTAAGGTATCATTAGTCAATTCTGCGACAATTTTCTCTACAATTTTATGCCCAGAAAAATAAGGGGTAATAATATCAATACTGCGGCAAGTGATATTGGGATATTCTTGAGGAATTACTTTTACAGGGCCAAGTATGGTTGCTTTCTCTGGACAGACCATATCAACGCCTGTAACTTGCTGCATATAATTGGATACAACAGTAATTGACAATTTGTTGCTAAAATGGCTTTTTGCTAGTGCTTGAGCCAAAAATAGCAAACTGTAAAATCCTGTTTCTTGGGCTTTCTCAAATTCTGTAAGTTCTAATTCTGGTTGATAGTTTTCTGTGACACTCCAGAGATGGACAATTTTTTGGGGCTTTAATTCCTGTGCATCAAGTTCTTGCAGCAAGGTATCATAATCTTGACGATTTCCTGGTTTGATGGAGTAAATGTGATCGCTAATCTTATGGAATCCTGAACCGACCTTGACAGTAATGACTATTTGTGATTCAAATTCTAATTGTTTGACAATACCCAAACCCAAGCCGCACTCATCACTAAATACCACTGTGCAACCAGGTAAACTAGGACGGCGTGTTAGGGGGATGGTGCGTTTCCAAGAGGGAATGTATAACCATTTAGCAATATCTTGTTTTTTGCTAGGTAGAAATTGGCTGAAACTAGCAAGTTCTGCTGAATTGGGAGCATCAATCCAATAACGCTGACGTTCAAAAGGATAGGTTGGTAAAGCTAAACGCTGGCGACGTTCATCAACATACAAACTAGACCAATCTATTTGCACACCTGCTAACCATAACTGTCCCAAGGTATTTTGTAAAAATGTCACATCAGAATTTTGATCTCGTGGATGGCGTAGGGAAGGTATGGCTGTGATTCCAGTATTGTTATCACTGTGTTGCTGGATAAAAGTACTTAATGTCCGACCAGGCCCCACTTCCAAGAAAACCCGTCCACTCTGTTGCAATAATTCTGCCACACCCTGAGCAAATAACACTGTTTGCCGCAAATGTTTTGCCCAATAGCTTGGGTCTGTTGCTTCGGTGGGAGTAATCCAAGTACCTGTAACATTGGAAATGTAGGGAATTTGTGGCGCGTGGAGTGAAATTTCTGCAACCTGCTGAGTAAAAACTGCACACATTGGCTCCATCATCGCTGAGTGAAAAGCGTGGGAGGTGTGCAAGGGACGACAATCTACCCCTTTTTCTGTAAGCTGGTTTTGTAAAGTAGCGATCGCCTCTGATGATCCAGAAACTACACACTGAGATAATGTGTTAATTGCTGCGTAAGATAGTTGCTCGTTTAAAAAAGGTTGAATTTCTGACTCTAGTAAGGGAATAGCTAGCATTGTCCCGGTGGGTAATTCCTGCATCAGCTTGGCACGATTTACTATCAGTGTTAAACCATCTTCTAGGGAAAACACACCCGCCAAACAAGCAGCCACATATTCACCGATGCTATGACCAATCATCGCTTGGGGCTTGATACCCCAAGACATCCAGAGTTTTGCTAAAGCATATTCAATGACGAATAATGCAGGTTGAGTGAAATAAGTTTGTTGCAATTGCCCTGTGGCTATTTCTTGGTCATCGGCTGTGGGATATAATAAGCTACGTAAGTCTAGCCCACAGTAGAGTTGCAAAAATCGGCAACAGCGATCAACTTCTGCTTGAAAAGTTGGCTCTGTTTCGTACAGTTCCCGCCCCATGTTCACATATTGGGAACCTTGACCGGGAAATAAGAAAGTTACGCCCTTGGCTATTTTTTCTTGAAAAGTTGGCTTTGATGTTTTCAGTCCGACTATGGCTGATTCTAAATCCCAGCATACCAACATTCGGCGATTGCTATAGGTTTTGCGTCCTACTTGCAGGGTATATGCAACATCAGCCAAGTTAATTTCTGGGTGTTGCTGCAAATATTCAACCAAGTTAACCGTCATGGTTTCTAAGGCTGAATCAGTTTTGGCAGAAAGCACCAGCAGTTGATGGCTTCTCCCCTGTGTTTCGGCTCCTGACTCTAAAACTGGAGCTTCTTCGAGAATGACATGAGCGTTGGTTCCGCCAATCCCAAAGGAGCTAACACCCGCTCGTCGGGGAGTCTCACCAGTATTCCACTCAGATAACTTGGTATTAACGTAAAAGGGACTATTGGCAAAGTCAATTTTAGGATTTGGTTGCTCAAAGTTTAAACTAGGTGGGATGACTTGATGTTGCAACGCCAGAGTTGTTTTAATTAACCCAGCCACACCTGCTGCTGCATCTAAATGTCCTGTATTGGTTTTCAGGGAACCAATAGCACAGAAGTGGGTTTTGTCAGTATGAACGCGGAAGGCTTGAGTTAAAGCTGCTACTTCAATAGGGTCGCCCAAAGGTGTAGCTGTGCCATGCGCTTCAATATAGGTAATAGTTTCTGCGTCAATTTCAGATGTAGCTTGCGCCGCGAGAATGACATTGGCTTGTCCTTCTACCCCAGGAGCAGTGTAGCCAATTTTTATTGCTCCATCATTATTAATTGCCGAGCCTTTAATTACAGCATAAATGCGATCGCCATCTTCGAGTGTATTTTCTAATCGTTTGAGTACTACAATCCCTACGCCATTACCCGCCACTGCACCTTGAGCTTGAGCGTCAAAAGTCCGACAATGACCATCGGAGGAAAGAATATCACCTTCTTGAGAGATATAACCACTGATTTGCGGTAAACCAATAGAAACACCACCAGCTAAAGCCATCTCACAATCGCCGCTCAATAAGCCTTGACAAGCTAAATGAACTGCCACTAATGAAGAAGAACAAGCAGTTTGAACAGTGATACTTGCACCAGAAAGGTCTAATTTATATGAGACAAGAGTGCTGAGATAATCACCATTGGCAATTAAAATTGGCGAAACTCCCACCGATTCGATTAAGTCACTATTGGGATATATATTGTTTAGCAAATAATCATTTCTGCTCAACGCAGCATAAACACCAATAGGACTTTTGTAAATTTGCGAATTGTAGCCAGCATTTTCTAAAGCTTCATGGGCGCATTCTAAAAATAGACGGTGTTGGGGGTTTAAGATTTCTGCTTCTCTGGCAGTGTAGCCAAAGAAAGCAGCATCAAACATTTCAATGTCATCTAATATAGCTCCGGCTTTAACATAGTTGGGTTGATGCAATAAAGTTGATTCAACTCCCGCCGCTAGCAATTCTTCATCGGAGAAAAATTTTACAGATTCGACACCATTTTGGAGATTTTGCCAAAATTCATCAATATTTTTAGCACCGGGAAACCGCCCTGTTAAGCCAATAATGGCTACTTCTAAACCTGTTTGTTGACTAGTCATTTTTTACCTCTTTTGATGAACGTGTCAACCGTTGTTTCAGACGGTTTCTCCCTGCTTTAATATCTGCGATTTGATTATTTCTTTTCTCTAGTTCCAACAGAGAATCACTTTGTTGGGAACTGAGATGTTTGGCAAGAGTTGAGATAGTGGGATATTTGAATATTTCCAGCAAAGAAATATTTCGATGGAAATGTTCTTGCAACTTCTGAGATAATTTCACCATCAATAAAGAGTGACCACCAAGGTCGAAGAAATTATCGTCTACCCCAACCTTTTCTAATTGCAATACCTCTTGCCAAATATCAGCGATCGCCTCTTCAATTTTGCCATTTGGTGCTACATAACTCGCCGCAAATTGCGCCGACAAATCAAAAATAGGTAAAGCATAACGGTCGATTTTCCCATTAGGTGTTAGGGGGAATTGCTCTAAGAAAACAAAAGCCGCAGGCACCATATAATTAGGTAGTCGTCCCTGCAAGAAAGTTCGTAATTCGCCAATACTAGATGTTTGATTTGGCTCAAATATTAGATAAGCCACCAAACGGCGTTCATTAACTACATCCTCCCTAGCCAGCACCACAACTTCACGAATATCAGGATGCTGCAATAGTGCGAGTTCTATCTCTCCCAACTCAATGCGGAAGCCCCGAATTTTCACTTGGTTATCTATCCGCGCCAAATATTCAATATTCCCATCTGGTAAATAACGCCCCAAATCACCAGTTTTATACAATTTTGAATTGTTAAAAGGATTAGGAATGAACTTCTCTTGTGTCAACTCTGGGCGATTCAGATAGCCTTGTGCTAGTCCATCACCACCAATGTGTAGTTCACCAGAAACACCCACAGGTACAAGCTGTAAATTTTGATCTAGCAGGTAGATTTGGGTATTAGAAATTGGTTGACCGATGGGGATGGTTGTCGCTATATCAGATACATCCTCAATTAAAAACCAAGAAGAAAAAGTAGTGCTTTCTGTCGGCCCATAAACATGAAGTAATTGCTGTGGTCTACCATTTTGCAATACCTCTTTCACCCATCTAGGGTCAACAGCTTCACCACCAAATAAGAGATATCGCAGAGTGTTAAATGCTTGGGGTACAAAACTAGCCAACTGATTAAATAAGGCTGTAGTTAAGAACAAAACACTAATTTCTTGCTCACGGAGATATGCAGCAAATTCTGGTGGTGAGAGAGCTATCTTCTGTGTAACGCCTACCAACCTCGCCCCATGTAAGAATGCGCCCCAAATTTCAAAGGTAGCAGCATCAAAAGAAGCATTAGCAGCTTGAGCGATATTATCGCTTGCATCTAATTGTATATAGTTAGTATCAAATACAAGGCGATTAACTGCCAGATGGGGAACAGCTACGCCCTTTGGTTTGCCCGTAGAACCTGAAGTATAAATGACGTAGGCTAGGCTATTAGCAGTGACCTCACTAGGTAGATTTTCCGTATTTTCTTGTTTAATTGTATCCCAGTCAGTATCTAAACAAACTACTTTAGCCTGATGTTCCGGCAACCTTTCAACTAATTGCTGTTGTGTCAACAGCACAGATATTTGTGAATCTGATAACATCAAACTCAAGCGTTCTTGGGGATAATCGGAGTCAAGAGGTAGATACGCGCCACCTGCTTTGAGAATCCCCAATAATCCCACCACCATTTCTACAGAACGTTCTACAAAAATGCCTACCAGCATTTCTGAATTTACACCCAAAGTTCTCAAATAATGAGCTAATTGATTAGCGCGGCTATTTAATTCATGGTAAGTAATTTGCTGGTCATCAAACACTGCCGCCACTACATCCGGGGTGCGTTCCGCCTGGGCTGTAAATAACTCATGAATACACTGATTTTGAGGATACTTTGTTTGAGTATCATTCCATTCTGTTAACAGTTGATGTTGTTCATTTGCTGTGAGTAAAGGTAATTGGTAAACTCGTTGTTCTGGATTAGCCACAATACTTTCTAGCAAAACTTGGAAATGAGCAGCTAGGCGAGTAATTGTAGCAGCATCAAACAAATCAGTATTATATTCCCACGCTCCTACAAGCCCTTGGTTAGTGTTCTCAAAAGATAAAGTCAAATCAAACTTAGCTGTTAAGCTGTCAGCTGTTAATGAACTCAAAGTTAAACCCGGAAGCTCCATATCTGATGCGGGAGCATTCTGGAACACAAACATTACCTGGAACAATGGTGTATGGCTTAAATCTCGTTCTGGTTGCAATGCTTCTACTAGCAGTTCAAAAGGTAAGTCTTGATGGGCGTAAGCTTCCAGAGACACTTCCCTGACTCGCTCTAGCAATTCCCGGAAAGTTGGATTACCGGAAATATCAGTGCGGAAAACTAAAGTATTGACAAAGAAGCCAATTAAGCTTTCAATCTCACTGTAATTGCGATTGGCGATCGGTGAACCAACTAAAATATCTGCCTGTCCTGTGTAGCGATAAAGCAGAGTATTATAAGCTGCCAACAGTGTCATAAACAGGGTGACACCTTCCCGCCGGCTCAGTAACTCCAGTGCTTGTGTTAACTCTACAGAAAGCGAGAAATCTTGATTCGTCCCTTGAAAAGTCTGCACAGCAGGTCTTGGTCGATCAGTGGGTAGTTCTAATAAAGCTGGAATCTCTGCAAGTTGTTGTCGCCAGTAAGCTAGTTGAGATTCTTTGACATCTCCTTGCAACCATTGTCTTTGCCACACCGCAAAGTCAGCATACTGAATAGCAAGTTCTGATAAAGACGACAGCCGACCTTGAGAAAAGGCAGTGTAAAGTTCTGCTATTTCTTGAACAAAAACACCCATTGACCAACCATCAGAGACAATATGGTGCATACAGAACAGTAATATGTGTTCTGTTTGTGAAATCACCAGTAAAGTCACTCGGATTAATGAATCATTTACTAAGTCAAAGGGCTGCTGGGCTTCTGCTATTGCTAATTGTTGAATTTCTAACTCTCGCTCATCTACTGGCAAATCTGGCAAATTTATCACTGTCATTGCCCAGGAAGCAACAGGGCGGATAATTTGTACCGCTTCCCCATCTTGAATGATGAAATTAGTACGTAGAACTTCGTGACGGCGGATGATTTCGCTGAGGCTTTTTTCTAGTGCTGCTACATTAAGTTGACCTTGAAAACGTAATGCTCCCGGTATATTATACGTAGCACTGTTTGGTTCTAACTGATCGAGGAACCACAAACGCTGTTGAGCATGGGAAAGGGGTATTTTTCCATCTCTGGCTACAGGTTGCAGGGGTAGCAGTGAAAGTTGTGATATGTTTCGTTGATATTGCTGGATGTATTCAGTTAAATTAGCGATCACAGCAGTTTCAAAGAGAGTACGTAAAGGTAACTCTATTTTAAAAGTTGTTCTGATCCGTGAAACAAGTTGAGTTGCTAGTAAAGAATGTCCCCCCAATTCAAAGAAATTATCATAAATACCTATTGGTTCCACTCGCAGCACATCAGCCCAGATAGACGCTAATATTTCTTCGATGGGTGTACGAGGAGCAACAAAATTGTCTAGTTCACGATGTATTTCTGGTACAGGTAAAGCCCGATGGTCTACTTTGCCATTAGGAGTTAGTGGAATAGTTTCCAAGAACACAAAAGCCGCAGGAATCATGTACTCAGGCAACTTTTGAGCCAGGAATTGCCGCAGTTCCCTAATTATGGGTGCTGGTTCTTGACTTGGTACAAGATAGGCAACTAAGCGTTGCTCATCTTGAGTATCTTCACGGACAATCACCGTTACCTGCGATATGGATGGATGCTGGCTAAGTGCAGTCTCAACTTCACCCAACTCAATGCGGAAACCTCGAATTTTGACTTGGTTATCTATTCGCCCTAAGTACTCAATATTACCATCTGCCAAATAGCGCACTAAATCCCCAGTTTTGTAAAGCCGCTCATTTCCTTTTGAGTTGTTGAAGGGATTGGGAATGAATTTTTCTTGTGTCAATTCAGGACGATTAAGATAACCTTTTGCTAAACTATCGCCACCGATATGTAGTTCTCCAGGCACACCAATCGGTACTGGTTGCAGATTTGGGTCGAGAACATAAACTTGGGTATTGCTGATGGGGCGACCAATCACAGGCAAAATATCTTGCTGTTCGTTGGCAACTAGCCCCGAAGTTGTCACTACAGTATTCTCAGTTGGGCCGTAATTATTCACCAACCCAAAAGGAATCACAGCCGATGGATAATGATGCAGTCTATCCCCACCAGTCAGAAGCATTCGCAAAGTACAATTGTCATGCCATTCCAGAGATAACAAATCTTCCGCTAGCGGTGTGGGAACAAAACTAATAGTTACTTGCTGAGAAATCAACCAATCGCGTAAACCGTGAAGTGAACCCAAAATATCCTGTTTAACTAAATAAATACTGGCTCCCGCACTCAGATAAGGCCATAATTCCCAAACCGAAGCATCAAATGCTGTCCCTGCTAATTGGGTGGCACGGTCTTTTGCGGTAATTTCAAAGGTGCGCTGATGCCAAAAAACTAAATTTAGTAATCCCTGATGCGGGATTAACACACCTTTAGGCTGACCTGTAGAGCCGGAAGTGTAAATTATGTATGCTAAGTTAGCAGCTTGCACATCACTGACGGGATTTTCTGCACTCGATTCACAAATCAAATTCCAGTCAGTGTCTAAGCAAAGTATCTGTGATTGATGTTCTGGGAGCTTGTCAACTAATCGCTGTTGAGTTAGCAACACAGAAACTTGGGAATCAGACAACATATAACTCAGACGTTCTTGGGGATAATTCGGATCTAGTGGTAGATACGCTCCTCCTGCTTTGAGAATCGCCAACAATCCCACCACCATTTCCAAAGAACGCTCCACACAAATCCCCACTAATACATCTGGTTTAACACCCTGAATTTGTAGATAATGCGCCAATTGATTAGCGCGTACATTCAGTTCCCAGTAAGTAAGTTGCCGATTTTCAAAAACAACAGCCACCGCATCCGGGGTAGACTCCACCTGTTGCTCAAATAATTGATGAACACATAAATCTTGAGGATAATCTTGTTGTGTATCATTCCATTCAAACAGCAATTGATTCTGCTCATCTGCTGTCAGTAATGGCAATTCCCCAAGACGCTGCACTTGATTTGTGGCAATAGCTTCTAGCAAAGTTTGCAAATGCCTCAACATCCGAGTAATTGTGCCAGCATCAAAGCGGTGAGCATCATAACTAATATTCACGGATAACTCAGAACCAGCAACAGCAGACACCGTTAGAGGATAATTTGTTTGTTCACTACGGAGAATATCAACAACTTCCAAACTACTATTGTGTTGTTGCAACGCCGTATCCACAGGATAATTCTCAAACACAACGATACTCTCAAACAGAGCCATACCTCGCTTGATTTCACTCCAACCCTGAATATCCACCAATGGAGTGTAAGAATATTGCTCAGACTCCACCTGCTGTGCCTGTAAATCCTTGAGCCAAGGTAACAACTCCCCTTCTCTAGGAACAAGCACCCGTACTGGCAAAGTATTAATAAACAGTCCCACCATCGATTCCACCCCAATCAAGTCTGGTGGACGACCAGAAACAGTTGCACCAAAAACTACATCCGTTTCCCCACTGTAACGGGACAATAAAATCGACCATGCTCCCTGAACAACATTATTAAGCGTTAATTGATGCTTTTTCACAAATGCTTGCAGAGAAGCTGTGACGATCGCAGATAAATGAACTTCCTGTACATTGTAACTAGATTGTGGCTGGCGAGCGCTCAATGGTTTATCCACCATCAAAGGAGTTGGTGCAGTAAAACCTTGAAGTTTTTGCTGCCAAAACCTCTGAGCTTGTCCTAAATCCTGTTTCTGTAACCAAGCGATGTAGTTGCTGTAATTTGCACTAGCTTCCAAGGAGAGATTTTTCCCTTCACAGAAGGCTTCATACAACTCAAAGACTTGTTTGAGAACTAAAGGTAGAGACCAGCCATCAAGTAGTAAATGATGGTGACTCCAAACAAATTGATAGATATCTGCATCCAATTGTATCAGATTCAGACGCATCAAAGGAGCTAGTGAAAGTTCAAAATCATGTCGCTTTTCTGACTCGAAGAAAAGATTTAATTGATTTTGCTGTTCAATTTCAGACAATCCCCGCCGATCGTCAATTACTAAAGGTAGTGTTACCTGACGATATACTACTTGCAAAGGCTGGTGATGATTTTCCCAAATAAAGGCAGTACGGAATACTGAGTGTTTGTTAATTACTTGCTGCCAAGCTTGTTTAAAAGCTGCAAGTTCTAGGTTGCCTTTGAAGATACAACTCAACTGTTCAAAATACACTCCCGATTCTGGTGCATACAAACTATGAAACAGCATCCCTTGTTGCATGGAAGAGAGGGGATAAATATCTTCGATATTTCGCCCTGGAAAGTTTTGCAATGCTTGGTCTAATTGCTGTTGGTTAAGTTTGGCTAAGGGGAAATCTGTAGGGGTATAACCACCAGCATCAGGAGATAAACAATGAGCTATTAATGCTTGTAATGCTTGGGTAAACTCTTGCGCGAGGTTTGCGATTGTGGCGTGTTGATGGATGTTGCTGCTGTAAGTCCAATCTATTTGTAGCTTGTCTTGGATGATTAAAGCGTTAATATCTATTAGATGAGTGCGATCACTCTGACTACTTTCAACTAATCCGATAGATTCTGTGGTTAATTCTACATCTTTAGATGTCGTTAATGTTTGGTCGAATTGCCCTAAATAGTTAAAGCTAATCTGTACTGGTGAAGATGTCTGCAATTGAGAGGTGATTGCCGAATTTTGATGCAGATAACGCAGTAAGCCATAGTTAATTCCCTTGTGGGGAATTTCCCTGAGCTGTTCTTTGACTGATTTGAGGTCATTTCCCAGATTTTCGCTGGTTTCTAGTTCTAGTAAGACAGGGAAAATTGTTGTAAACCAGCCAATGGTACGTGATAAATCGATATCGTCAAAAATATCTTCTCGTCCATGACCTTCTAAGTTTAAAAGTACAGAGTTAGAACCAGCCCATTTACCTATAACTTGGACTACAGCTGTTAACAGTACGTCATTAATTTGAGTGTTATAAGCAGAGGGTACTTCTTGTAATAATGCACGAGTTTCGAGTTCATTCAGTGATACTGATATTGCGGCAATTGATGTGACAGTGTTTGCCCCTTGCTTGTAGTCTACTGGCAATGGCGGAACTTGGTTGTGGGTTTTTTTGAACCAATAGGTTAGTTCTGATTCTACAGTATCTGATTGGGCATATTCGCTCAATCGTTGCGCCCAAAACTGAAATGATGTGGTTTTGGCTGGTAGTTTGATTGCTTTACCAAGACTGAGCTGTTGGTAGGCTGTTTGTAAATCGTCTAGTAATATTCGCCAAGAGACACCATCTACTACTAAGTGATGAATGATGATTAATAATCGACTAGGTTGATTATTACCCAAGATAAATAGTACTGCTCGGATCAATGGCCCGGTAGATAAATTCAAGCTAGCTTGGAATTGATTACCGGCGTTTTCTAAGGCTGCTGCTTGTTCTGCTACTGGGATTGTGGATAAGTCAACTACACTCAATGGTGTTGTTTCTTCAAAAGCGGCATTTGTTTGTTGCCAGGTTTCACCATCTGACACAAACCGCATCCGCAGAGCATCATGATGTTGTAATAATTCCTGGAAGAGGCGTTTTAAAATTTCTGGATTGAGGTCTTGGGGTACTTTTAGTACTACTGATTGGTTGTAATGATGGGCTTCGGGTTGATTTTGAGCAAAGAACCAATGTTGAATTGGTGTTAGAGGTACAAATCCCGTGACCAAAGTTTGTTGAGCTGGGATTTTTTTGGTTGTGCCTGTGACTGCTGCTAGCTGGGCTATTGTTGGATGTTCAAATAGTTGTTTGGGACTGAGTTGTAATCCGGCTTGATTTGTTCGGGTAATGATTTGCAGACTGAGGATGGAATCGCCACCTAGTTCAAAGAAGTTGTCGTGAATGCCTATTTTCTCTACTCTCAGCACTTCTGCCCATATTGATGCCAATATTTTTTCTTCTGGGGTGCGGGGGGCAACTAAAGCGACTTCTATTCCTGCGCGTGACTCTGGGGCGGGTAAGGCGCGACGGTCTATTTTGCCGTTGGGGGTGAGCGGTAGGGCTTCTAAGTATACGAAAGCCCCTGGAATCATGTAATGAGGTAGCGATTGAGCAAGGAATTGGCGTAACTCACTGATTGGGGGGGCTGGTTCTTGTTTGAGTACTATATAAGCTACTAGACGTTTATCTCCAGGTGTGTCTTCTCTGGCTATGACTACTGACTGGAACACAGCAGGATTTTCGCTTAGGACACTTTCTATCTCTCCCAACTCAATGCGGAAACCACGAATTTTTACTTGGTGATCTATCCGTCTCAAGTACTCGATATTTGCATCAGGTAAATAACGGGCTAAATCTCCAGTTTTGTAAAGCCGTGCGCCTTCTTGTTGACTGAAAGGATTGGGAATGAATTTTTCTTGTGTCAATTCCGGGCGATTGAGATAGCCTCGTGCTAATCCTGCACCTCCGATGTGTAATTCTCCTGGGACACCCACAGGTACTGGTTGTAGGTTTTGGTCGAGGATGTATACTTGGGTGTTAGCGATCGCTCGACCAATTGATGGTGCAGAAGTTGCACCCTTTTCAATTAATGCAAAAGTTGAGTAAGTTGTGTCTTCTGAAGGGCCGTAAAGATTGAAAACATATTGAACTGTTTCCTGTTGGTAAATTTGCTGTACAAGTTGATTTTGTAGCGCTTCCCCAGCTAGGTTAACTGTGCTGACTCCCACAGGTAAACCATTCATGCGAATTAACTCGCTAATGGCAGAGGGGACTGTATTAATTAGCGTGACTTGTTCAGCAGCAGGTAAGGTGGGTAAATGTAAGGCATTTTCAGCCAGGATAACTTTCCCACCCCAAGATAGAGGTACAAATAACTCAAAAACTGATAAGTCAAAACAAATTGAGGTAGAAGCTAAAACACCAGCTAACTGTTCTGAGGTAAATAGCTCTTTCGCCCAAGACACTAAAGCCACAGGGCTGTGATGTTCTATAGCTACTCCTTTTGGCTTACCTGTCGAGCCAGAGGTGTAGAGGACATAAGCGAGGTTTGTGGGTTGAACTTGACTATGAAAGTTGTCTGTGGGAAAATTAGCGATCGCATCCCAATTTTCATCTAAACAAACTGTCTCTCCTTGATGTTCTGGTAGCTTGTCAACTAATCGCTGTTGTGTTAATAATACAGATACTTGGGCATCTAACAATGTGTAACTTAATCGTTCTTGGGGATAATTGGGATCGAGAGGTACATATGCACCTCCTGCTTTGAGAATCCCCAATAATCCCACAATCATTTCTAAAGAACGTTCTACACATAAGCCAACTAATACATCTGGTTTGACACCCAAATTTTGCAGATAATGTGCTAGCTGATTGGCTCGTACATTCAACTGTTGATAAGTAAATTGTTGGTCTTCAAATACGACTGCTACTGCATCTGGAGTACGCTCTACTTGATCGGCAAACAATTCATGAATGCACAAGTTTTGGGGATAGTCTTTGTCTGTGGTATTCCATTCAAACAGTAGTTGATTCTGCTCATCTGCTGTCAGGTATGGCAATTCCCAAATGTACTGATTTGGATTGCTCACAAACCCATCAAGTAAAGTCTGCAAATGTCCCAACATCCTGGTAATTGTAGCAGCATCAAAACGACTAGTATCGTAGCTAATGCCAAGAGACAATTGGGAACCAGGAATAGCTAGCAAATTCAAAGGATAATTTGTATTATCGATGCCCCAGACATTAGAGACATCCAAGCTGTTATTTTGTTTCTGTAAAGAAGCGTCTATTGGATAATTTTCAAATACAACAATGCTTTCAAACAAAGGCATACCACGCCGTAAGTCACTCCAACCCTGAATTTCTACTAATCGGCTATAGGAGTATTGCTCACACTCTATCTGTTGCGTTTGTAAATCTTTGAGCCAAGGTAACAATTTTCCTTGCGTGGGAATTATTACCCGCACTGGCAAGGTATTAATAAACAATCCTACCATCGATTCCACCCCAATCAGCGCAGGTGGACGACCGGAGACAGTAACACCAAAAACCACGTCTGTTTCCCCACTATAATGGGAAAGCAACAGCGCATAAGCTCCTTGAATGAGGTTGTTTATTGTTAGTTGATGTTCTCGGACAAAAGACTGAATGACATTGGTGGCTTCCTCTGTTAACTGTATCTGTTGTTTAACATACTTTGACTGCTGTTGCTCTTGGTTCTTTAGTGATTTATCCACAGTGAGGGGAGTTGGAGCAGTAAAACCCTTTAATTTTTGCTGCCAAAATTTCTGTGCTTGGCAAATATCTTGCTGTTGTAACCAGCTAATATAATCTTCGTAGGGACGGGGTATTTTTAGATATAAATCATCACCTTTACTGAAAGCATCATAAAAAGCAAAAACTTCCTGAATGATAGTAGACAAAGACCAGCCATCTATGAGCAAGTGATGATGGCTAAAGAGAAATTTGTACGTATCATTTGCTATGTGAATTAAAGTGCAGCGTAACAGGGGAGCTTGGTTAAGTTCAAAGCTCTGATTTCTATCAGCTTGTAAAAAAGCTTCTAATCTCTCTTGCACTTCAATGGGAGAAAGCGATATCTCTTGATTCGTCGCTGTATGTCTACGCCAATCGTAATTAGCCCA
The DNA here is from genome assembly GCF_014904695.1 of Nostoc sp. MG11. Classification (GTDB taxonomy): domain Bacteria; phylum Cyanobacteriota; class Cyanobacteriia; order Cyanobacteriales; family Nostocaceae; genus Komarekiella. The sequence continues at coordinate 27,784 of NZ_JACXXN010000050.1, forward strand.
AGGCAAATCTGCCATCTGCCGAACTACTTGCAGGGGTTGTTTGCGGTTTTCCCAAACAAATAGAGTACGCAAAATGGGATGGCGTTCTACTACTCGTTGCCAAGCCCTTTGAAACGCAGAGACATTTAGTTGCCCATGCAAAGAGCAGACTAACTGTTGAAAATACACTAATTCTGTCTCTAGGGCATAAAGAGTATGAAAAAGCATACCCTGCTGCATGGGAGAAAGCGGATAAATAGACTCAATATTTTTGCTATTACTTTTTTTGTCAACAATTGCCATTGTTATACTTACCTTTTATAGTTACTTTTAATTAATATCTGCCAACAAATCATCAAGTTCTTCTTGACTCAACCCAGCCTTGGGAAAGTCTGAAGGTGTAAAGCCGCCAACATTAGGAGATTGGCAATGTTGAATTAGAGTTCGCAAAGCCTCCATAAACCATTCGGCTAAACGCTCAACTGTAGTCCTGTGATAAACTTTTTCGCTGTACTCCCAATTGATTTGCATCTCACTATTCATGACCAATGCGTTTAACTCTAATAGATAACTGCGATATTGTTGGGTGTCATATTCTGTTCCCCCGGATTCTTGAGTAAATGCCCAAGTAGCAGTAGCGGATGATTCTCGGTCTAATTGTCCTAAATAGTTGAAACTCACTTCGGCTGGGGAAGAATCCTTTAGTTTTTCTGCATATTGACTCAGATAGCGTAATACTCCATAACCAATACCTTGCATCGGTAACTTACGCAATTGCTCCTTCACCAATTTCAAGGCATTACCGGGATGTTTTTCATTTCTGAGTTGTAAATGAATAGGGAAGAAAGTTGTAAACCAGCCAACAGTTCGGGATAAATCTACATCTTCTAATAGTTCTTCTCGTCCATGTCCTTCGAGATCAACTAATAAGGAATCAGAACCAGTCCATTGGGCAAAAGACTGTACTAAGGCAGTCAGTAGCACATCATTAATTTGAGTGTTGTAAACAGCAGGCACTTCCTGTAATAATGTGCGTGTTTCTTCTTTATTTAAAGACAATGTCACATAAGCAGATGAGGCTATAGTGTTGGTTATCTGGCTTGGTAGATAATCTACTGGCAAAGGATTAACATTTGCCGCAGATTCAGTCAGCCAGTAGTTGAGTTCGTTAACCAGTGCTGTCGATTGTGCATACTCGCTCAATCGTTGCGCCCAATACTGAAAAGATGTGGTTTTAGCAGGTAGTCTAATCGCTTCACCCAGACTTAGCTGCTGGTAGGCTGTTTGCAAATCATCTAATAAAATCCGCCAAGATACACCATCTACTACTAAGTGATGAATGATGATTAATAATCGACTAGGCTGGCGATCGCCCAAGGCAAACAGTACTACTCGCATCAACGGCCCAGTGGATAAGTTCAAGCTAGCTTGGAATTGATTGCCGGCATTTTCTAAAGCTGTTGCTTGTTCTGCTAATGAGATATGAGATAAATCCACCACGCTCAACGCCAGATTCTCTTCAAAAGCAGCATTTATTTGTTGCCAGGTTTCACCCTCTGGCACAAACTGCATCCGCAAGGCATCATGATGTCGCAGTAATTCCTGCAAGACGCGGTTTAACAGTTCTGGATTGAGGTGTTGGGGTATTGACAGTACCACTGATTGGTTGTAATGGTGTGGCTCGGGCTGATTTTGAGCAAAGAACCAATGTTGAATTGGTGTTAGAGGTACAAGTCCAGTGACTAAAGTTTGTTGAGCTGGGATTTTTTTGGTTGTATCTGTGACTGTTGCTAGCTGGGCTATTGTTGGATGTTCAAACAATTGCTTGGGACTTAATTGCAATCCGGCTTGATTTGTTCGGGCTATGATTTGCAGGCTGAGGATGGAATCGCCACCTAGTTCAAAAAAGTTGTCGTGAATCCCTATTTCTTCTACTCTCAGCACTTCTGCCCAGATAGATGCTAGTTGCTTTTCGATGGATGTTGTGGCGGCGACAAAATTTACTTCTAGTTCTGGGCGTGAATCTGGGACGGGTAAGGCGCGACGGTCGATTTTGCCGTTGGGTGTTAGCGGTAGGGTTTCCAGAATCACGAAAGCCCCTGGAATCATATAATGAGGCAGTTTTGAGCTAAGGAATTGCCGCAGTTCGTTAATTGTGGGGGCTGGTTCTTGTTTAACTACAATATAAGCTACTAAGCGTTTATCTCCTAGAACATCTTCTCTGACTATGACTACGGTTGTCTGCACCTCTGGGTATTGGCTCAGTACCGCCTCTATATCTCCTAATTCAATGCGGAAGCCACGAATTTTTACTTGGTGATCACTACGTTCTAGGTATTCGATATTGCCATCGCTTAAGTATTTAACTATGTCACCTGTTTTGTAAAAACGTCCGCCTTCTTGTTGACTAAAGGGATTGGGAATGAATTTTTCTTGAGTTAAATCAGGGCGGTTGAGATAACCTTGAGAGACACCAGCACCACCAATATACAGTTCACCAGGAATACCAATAGGTAATGGCTTTTTATACTGGTCTAGGATGTAAATTTGAGTGTTAGCAAAGGGTCGTCCAATGGGAACTAGTCCATTGTTGAACAAATTGACTGCGGCAGTTTCAAAATAGGAACTGTCAATAGTAGCTTCAGTAACTCCGTAAGAATTAATCAACCGAGTTTCGTTGCCCAGAAAATGCCGGAACTGCTGATATTCCCTGGTAGACCAGCTATCTGAACCGACTATTAACAATTTCATGAAGCTGAGGTTTTGCTCTGTTCTCTCAAGATATAGAATCAAGTTTCTAAGTACCGCAGGTACAAACTCCGCACAATCAATTTGCTGTATTTGCATCAATCCATAGAGTTTTTCTGGTTCTAACAGCAATTCTCGTGGGCAGATTACTAATTTACCTCCAGAACAGAGCGATCGCACTACATCCCCAGAAAACACATCAAAGGAGAAACTGGCCATTTGTAAATGACTAGTACACAAGCTTCGCAGTTGGTATGCATCTTCCCAAGCTAAATATGCGTTAACTAGATTTTGATGTGTAACCATCACTCCCTTCGGCTGGCCTGTTGACCCTGATGTGTAAATCACATAGACTAAGTTTTCTGAGGTGGTGTGATTAACTACATTGATGCTACTTGATCGAGTAATTAACTTCCAGTCACTATCTAGGCAAACTGTCTTTGCTTGATGTTGTGGTAGCTGTTCAATTAGTTTTCGTTGGGTCAATAATACCGAAACTTGGCAATCTAACAACATATAGCTCAGACGTTCTTGTGGATAATCGGGGTCAAGGGGTACATAAGCTCCTCCGGCTTTGAGTATCCCTAATAGTCCGACTATCATTTCTAAAGAACGTTC
>NZ_JACXXN010000051.1 GCF_014904695.1 Nostoc sp. MG11
GAGAAGATGCCTATCGAAATGGTGGCAAAAGTTACTGGCTTAACAATCGAACAGGTACAAAGCTTACTCATGACAGACGTTGAACAGTCAGAATAAGCAATACACGTGTTGTCCAATCAAAGATATACTATGCGTGAGTCTGTGATTTACCAACAAATTAAAACCGAAGGCAAGGAAGAAGGAAGCCAAGAAAAAGCTCATGAAATTGCCCGGAATTTTCTAGCAGAAGGGATGACAGTAGAAGCAGTTGCTCGGATTACTGGTTTAACAGTAGAAGTAGTGTAACAATTACAGCAGAGAGAATCTGATAACCAAAAGTAATTTTGCTACTATCCATATACTGAATGTGGTCAACTAAAGCTGTATTTCAAGCCCTAATTTCCTACGGTACTCAGTGACGGTGCTGGGTTGTTGATAACAATGTCCGTGCAAGTCGCAAGCTGTTTGTACTCATCCCAATTCCTGAGATTATGAGGTGATGACATTAATTCTTCAAACTCCCAGTTTTGAGAACTGATATCGAATAGCTCAATAGCTGCATCAAAACCGCATTGCAGGAATCTTGTGTATGATTCTTCAGACCAGAGAATAGACTCGACAATTGCTGTTAGTAACTTAAGATTGGTAATACTAGCTGCATCTTCATCATCTAGCCATTCGATTGTGGCTAGTAATCGTTGTTTTGCACTCTCGCTAGTAGATTCTGGTAATGGAGCAATGGGCATAGAACCTGTGAGTTGTTTCATCTGTCTTTACCTTAAAGTTATTTAGTTCTGCGGTCAGGCTACGTGAACAGGCATGGAGTATTCTGAATTTTGTCTTTAGTAGAACTTCTTATTGATCACCGTAGTGACTTGGATGACCTGGATGAGAATAATCATCTTCGTAGTCGTGGTCATCATCACCTTCTATTAATTCAAGGGTGATACCAAAAGCATTTTTAATTTGCCCTGTTCTTCCATAAGCTATTTTTAATTCGTTGCTGAGGTTTAAACCACGCAGCAATGCTTCTCCTAAGTATGTTTGCAATCTTTGGTGGTAAATTTTCAATTGCTTTACTGCCTGCTCTTTAAGATTACTCTGACTAAAGCTACTATTAAAAATTGCAATCATCTGATTTTCAACAGACGGCTGAGTAACTACTTTTCTGCACTTTTCAATTTCTCGACAGTAAGCCTTAATCGTGTTACTCAAATGCTTGTCATCCATCTGACAAATGAGTACCGTAATTCCGTCTTTTGATGTGTGAGTTTCAAACATAATATCGCCTACAATGTTAGTTATTCTGGGGCGTAATAGATACACCCCACTGAAGTTAAAAATTATCGGGATCTTCATCTCTCGACTTCTGCTCGTTTCACCCAACCTGATAGTTTAATATTGTCGGATTTGATGAATAGAATATTTTTCTCATTCAGCAATTGACAAATTGGCAGGTTGGAGAAATTACCACGGAACTCCGGGGATTTGAATGTCTCAAGTGTAACTGTCATGATTTTCACCAATTGAGTATTTTGTATTAGAGAGATAGACTTAGTAGCTAATTCAAAAAGATTTGGCGTAGCTGTCAGAATGCATTCTTCTTTAATCTGGGTCAATTAACGGCTCGACGCACCCCATCGCCTCACCTAAGTAATGCAGGACATCGCCCAAGTGAGTTGCTGCTTCTGGGCCAATTTTCTTGTCCGCAATCAACAAGAGCCAAATTTCATCTTGGGCTATCGCCTGAATCTTCACGTAGCACGAGTTGAATTGTTTGAGTATTTCTATTGCTGACATTGTTATATTTGTGAAGCTAAGTAAAACAGTTTGATTGAAGAAGTGGGCAGCAACGCCCACTTCTTTCTTTAAGCTGCTAACAAATCCCTAGCTTTTGTGGTTGGCACGTATTTCTTCAATTGCTCCCACTCATCAAAAGTCAGGGCATCAAATTCTTTATCGAGTAACTCCTCTTGTGTGGGTGGTTGTTGTACAATCGCTGTTGATATCTTCGCCATCTCCATAAACTCATCTAGTCCGATAGCTGCATCCATAGCTTGTGCATAGCGAATCTTATCTACAGCGTTAGACCAATGGGTAATATGCTCGAATAACAGTCCAATCATCGAGTGCGCTTTATATACTCGATAAGTTCTGGGACAGGCTCCGCCGCAGTACACTAATTTGTAGTCCGCAAGTTCAATTATCTCTGCATTGGGGTCGGTTGGAGGCAGGAGTATTTCCTCTTGGGACTCGTCAGATTGCTCCTGAACAGGTGTAATGATTGTAGTCTGTGCCATGATGAATATTTATGATTCTTATTGGTAGGCAAGCGCATTCCATCCGGGTAAGCGCTTGCTTTTTCTGTTTAAGACTAAGCCGCGACTGTAAGTCTGACTCCCAAGGATGCCACCGCTATCTCTGCGGTAGGGGCAAACTGATTGCATCCTAGTTGAGCACGTCTGGCATACCACAAACCTTGAGCATTACACCCAACCAATCCAATGCACTGCCCATCTCGATAAAGTTTGGTGCTGAACGATAGCCAGTCAATCTGTCCCGTTTGAATCTCAAACTTATTGCAAGCTACTTCTAATTCCTCATGCAGGCGCTTGTTGCGTTCCAGTGGGGTTTCGGGCAGAGTCGTCTTAACGGATGCAACTCTTGTAGCGAACCAGTCCCGGTCGAAAGCAAGCCGTCCGCCATCTAGAAACTGCACCCATACTGTAATACCGCCCTCAATCCAGATGGTGCGGATGGTTTCGGGCTGTGCTTGGATAATCTCGGCGATGATGCGGCGATCTCTGCTGGTGAGAGGATCTTGGGTTGGGGCTACAGCTTCGGCTTGGGATTCGAGGTGGCTGTATAGTTCTGCTTGGGCTAAGGTTTGTCCGTCTATTGTGTTGCAGTGAAAGCTTCTTGGTGCTTGCTGTGAATAAGCAAAGTAGTTCATAATAATAATCTCCTTTTTAGGAACAAAGGCGATCGCACTGCTTACCAGGCTTGGGGCGATCGCTTTTTGTTATTCTGTATTTACTTTAACCCTTAAATCAATACTTGTCAATACATTACAATACATGTTATTCAATACCTTGCAATACAAGTTTGAGCAAGAGTAAATTTAGGGTGTAAGGACTGAAGAAGTGTATGGCTAATTTAAAAAAACAAAGGACTTTTATCTCGTTTGAAATAGACCCTGAGATTAGGGAAGCGTTCAGTCAACAACTGAAATCTGAAGGTAGAACAGTGTCAGCTGTTCTTAAACAGTTTATTGAGGATTACTTGAAGTCCACTGAAAAACCGCAAGACCTAACAGAGGTAATCAAGCGATTGGAAGAAGTTGAGAGAAAAGTTGGCATTGAGAACAATCGACTAGTGGGGGAATCAGCCGCCTAAGAGAGGAGAACGAATCTCTTAGGCAAACTCACGCTCAACTATTAGAACTACTCAACAAAGACAAACCCGCCAATGATCAGGCGGGTTAAGTCTTTTTTAGGGGATATATAGCTTTCACAATACTTGTATTGTAGAATCGATACAAAAGGAAGGCGATTCCCCTATAGCATGGAGAAAGAGAATGGATCAAGATAGACGGCTAGAGCGAATAGAAGTGACATTAGACCGAGCAGTATTAGATTGCCTTGTCAGGCAATTCGGCAATGGAGTAGAAAACGAGCAGTTTGATTAACTATTACACTGCCGCATACTAAAAGCGATCGCCGCCGGCAAAGCACTGCGATCGCTTGCTCAAGTCGTGAACTACAAAGTGAGCTAATTACGATGTTGACATATTTTTGGTCTGATCCAAAATCAGCCAACTGCTCACTTTGCTGCTAATTGCACTCCCTGGTTAATACAGGACAAGCATTTACCAAACGTGGGTAACAATCATGCTGACACTAGAACCCGAAACCACATCAGCACTCGATTACAGTCTTCTCAACACCAGCATTCAAGACACTTTCACCGCCATTAACCGTTTTGAATGGCAAGCAATAGAAGAGTTGCGAGTGATGCGGGAAAAATGCTATTACCTCGATGCTGGCTACAAAAGCTTTGAAGATTATTGTGAAAAGGAGCTAATAAAATACGGTGGGTATCGTCGGGTGAGAGATTTGCTATCTGCCTCAGAGGTAAGAGATACCCTACCAGAGTCACTCAAAGACAAGATTACCAAACCGTCCCAAACTCGCCCCTTACTCCGGCTAGTCAAAACACCGGACAAGCTTCAACAAGCTGTAGCGATCGCAGCCCAAGAAAAGCCCTATCCTACAGCTGCCGACTTCGCCAAAGCAGTACAACAGGTTGCTCCAGCAGCTAAACTCACCACAAACAAGGAAAAAAGTCAAACGCAATTGTGTAATTCGGTCACGGGGGAACGGCGAAGATCAGAGGGCAGGCTTAGTAACAACACGATTACTCATGGCGCTGAACAAATCAACCCAGAAAGCCTGCCCTCTTTTCTCTTCGCCAAATGCGTCACGGTTTCATCACAATCACATCCTCGTTTTGGGGAGTCGGGAGTGATTGAAGCAGACGCACCAAACGTTTGGCAGCAAATTGTCACCTTTGATGATGGTGAAAAGCTGCTGGTCAACAATACTGATCTAGATGCCCGTAGTGTTCCATTCCCCAATGAGAGAACATTTCCACCAGAATACTCTGAGGCGATTGCAGCACTCAAAGAGCAACATCAGCAAGAGTTAGAGCGGCTGGAGAAAGACTTGAAAATTGGGCTACAGTCAGAAGCTACTACTAGAGCCGAAGCTCAGGTACAAGAACAAATCCAATCCTTGCAAAACCTGTACAAGCAGCAGAAGGAGCAAAACATCCAGTTACAGCAAAGGTTAGACGAGTTGGAAGGATTGAGGCAGCTAGAACTTGAAAACCAGCGACTAAAAGAGCGTATTCAGGAGCTAGAACACGCTGTAGGAGAATGTCCAGCCCAGGAATGGAGCAATACTCTCACCAAACAAGCAACCAAAGCTTTAAACAAGGAAGTCAAGCGATCACTGGAGAAGACGATTGACCTGCGATCGCTTGCCCAAGATCCACCCAAAGAAAATGCCACCGAATGCTTATGCTTGATGGGCATGGCTTTGGGAAATCTGGCCAGTGCGATGAACAACACCCAAGCGCAAAGTGCGGTCTTGGGGTTTCCCCAAGAGGAGCAACTTTGTAAGAGAGCGCTGGAAGCAGCTGCAATTATCCTGGGCAGTGAGGCAACACCATCTGCGATCGCATATCGTGCCGAACAATTACAACTTCTGCCCCAAGCAGTTAGCGAGATTCGGGGAGTGCTGTCAAAGCCAGAGTGTAGCTGGTGGGATTATCTGGAAGTGGCACAGGAATACGAGGTTATCAAAACTGACTACTGGGCGGAGTTAACACCACAAGAAACAGAGTTAATCACTGCTTTGGAGAAAGCCGAATCCTCGAAGATTAAGGAACCATCGGTTCTTCACGAAACTCCTGCCGAGTCCGGTTCTTCTAATTGCGAATTGACTATTGGCCTTGGTTCTATCGTCTCTCATGCTGACCCCTACCGTACTTTGTCTGTGGAACGGGGCGAAGTCGTGGAGGACTTGGGCGAAGAGTTGATGGTGGCGTGGGATTGCTGGAAAGAACGCTCAAAGAAGACTGATAGATATTCCAGGGATGAATTGCGGTTTTGGCTCTTGGAATAACAGCTAAATAGTAACTCGCGCTTACATACCCAAAAGACTTGAATGCGGCATGAATCACAATGTCGCCTAATTCGTGATGTGAAAATATGGAGGATAATATGACGACTACAGCAGCACTACAAATAATTGATGGTGGCAACAAACGTAATAGACGTTCATCTGAGAAAGCCACTACTCGACCCCACTGCAAAGTTTCAATTGATGATATTAACTGGGTAAGACAACAACCTCCGTGCGTACAACAGCTATGGCTTGATTGCATTGCCGCAGAGCAGTACGGTGGAGCAGCACACAATTTGGACACCAACCTCAGCCGCAATTCGTTTCTTAAAGCCAGCGCTGCTATCAATGCCGTTGGCTTGTTTGAGTTTGAGGAAGTCAGGAGCAAAACCCAATCTGGTAGATCCGGTATCACCAGCTATCGTGTCAAAAACTTGCATGGTTATTTTAACAGGCACTACTGGGAAAATTTTGACAATCAATCCGTGACAGCCGAGAGTCAAGCCGTGACTACAGAGAATCAACAGGTGATGCCCCAAAATCATCAAATGACACCTGAGCGTCAATATTTGACATTTTCCGAAGCCAAAACGCATACACAGAAAAAGTTTCAAAAACCTAACAACGTTTCTAACTACCCTTTAACTACCTACCAACAACCTTAGTTGGTTGTTGGTATGGTAGTTGGTTCTGACACGCCAACTGAAAATCCGCGTGTTGAGGAAACGGCTCATGCGCCCTTGAGGGGCGCGTTGCCTTCACGTATTGAAAGCGCGTCAGAACTTGAAGACTCGCCTACGGCGAATGACTGTACATCGCTGGCGCTTGTGGATGCTGCACCAAATCAACCTGCTCCGTTGTTAGCTGAAAACCAGGACTGTGGTGTTGAGGCGGCAGTCTTTCATGAAGGCACTTGTTCCGCCGCGCCCGCCGCCCAAAATGAATTTTCTTCAATTTCAGCGATCACAAATCAAACACCAGAGCTTGTAGAACAGGGTCAATCTGCTTCCTTGCCGGGAGAAAACCAAGTTTCAGGTGGAGAAGTCAAAGCAGTTGCTCAGGGTAAAAGTTCCGCCGCGCCTGTCCCCAGTGCTGAAAAATGGTCGCATGAGGCGATTGTAGCGCGGTCGAATATGCGACCTGTAAGAAGGGAAAAACTAAATCGAGCAGCAAATTCAGGGGAAAATCCTGGTTTTGACTTTTTGCATCAGTGCTGGAATGATGATCCGGCTTTGCAGATTGTGATCAAGAAATTGCTGGTGAAGTTTCCGCAATGGGGGGTTGCGATTGTTGATGGGGTGTTAGTTGATTGGGAGGATTAGCTAGGAGAGCGGCAAGACCTTCTCTCGACACTATGTCAATGCTTCCTCTCCTATAGAACCCATTTGGGATCTTGGGATGGAGGGTAAAATAAAAAATAAATGCCGTACTCCAGCAGCTTAACGGATAAAGAGTGGCAAATAATTGAACCACTGTTGCCTCAGAAAAAGCAAACTAGACCGCCAAAGTGGACAAAGCGACAAATTTTAGATGGTATCTTTTATCAACTCAAGAACGGGTGTAACTGGTGTGATTTACCTAGAGACTTACCGCCCTATTCAACTGTATTTTGGCACTTGCATTCAGTGGCGAGAAGCGGGAGTCATAGAGCGGGTAATGACGAAATTGCATGAACAAGTGCGAGAAGAGGCGAAAACCCCCCAAAATGGACAACCCTACTGATCATTGACTCATAAGCAGTTAAGAACACCTGCAATGCCAGTGCAGAGTCCAAAGGGTTCTGTGATTACAAGTGTACCAATGGCATCAAACGACACTTGGCAGTAGATACTCTCGGTCTACCATTTTTCACGCATTCTACCAAAGCCAGTATTAGTGATGACAATGGCTTAATTGAACTCTTGAGCCAGAACTGAGAATATTTTCGTGCCAAGCCTGTGAACATCCCAAAAATTACAATTCTCCTTGACCACGGCTACCACCCGGACAAGATCACTGCGGCTTTACAAATACTCTACCCTCAGATTATGACCAAGATCCGATTCCAACTGTCACCCAAACCCACCAGAGCCGAAAAAGCCGCCCTTGGTAAAACGGGGTTTGTTCCGGTCGCCACTCGTTGAGTAATTGAACGCTCCAATGCTTGGATGGAACGATGTAAAAGTTTGGTCAAAAACTTTGAGCGCACTCTCACTCATGCGACTACCAAGCTCAATCTATGTTTTATCCGGCCTCTGCTTAAGCGGTTAGACCACGCATAGATCTCAAATGGGTTCTATAAGGTGACAACACACAAAAAAATGCCCCTCGCAAAAACTTACCTACAAATTATTCAAAAATCATAAATTTTGGCGTATACGACGATACAACCATAGTATTTAACTAGAGATTGCAACGCCTGGGATGCTCAGTCGGTTGGCTGCACGTAAAAAAAACTGATTTATAAAATATCCTATCTAAATTTACACCTTGAGAGGGACGAAAAAAATCGACGAATTTAGGTGTAGATAGAAGAAACGGCGACATTTATTATTCGGCTGTCAAAGCTGGCTTCTGTTCGAGAGCAAATGCCAGTAGATACCGTGCTATATGTTCATTACCAACAAATAACTTTTGCTTGAATCCTAATCGCTCGTCCTAATTTCATCTCAATTTCATATCTGTGTGAAAAACTATTAAGTTAAGTGGTTAAGTTGGCTTTGTAAACAAATTCCAAGAGCGAAACCGTTTGCTTGCCAAAAGCGGTTCTCGAAATCCCGCTTGAAAAGTCAACCAACGTCTAAGCACAAATCCAGACCATAGTAACTCAAGGACACAAAATAGCGATGGGAATCTCTAACAGTCTCCAACCACCTACAGTAATTCGTTGTGTTTCGGGCACACTCCTGAGCCTTTTATTACTGACAACTCCTACGGCTGTGTTAGCTGGTGCTGGACACGATCATATCGGTGGAAGTTCATTTCAGGGTAGTGGAAGCCAAGCAAGTGGTTCTGTCGAAGTTGATGCCGAAACCGCCCAGAGGCTAGGAATTAAAGTCGAGCCAGTGAAACGGCAACAGCTGGCTTTGGGTATTAAAAGTACTGGACAGATTGAAACCTTACCTAGCCAAAAAGTGGAAGTGAATACCCCAATTACAGGGGCAAAAGTGGTTGAATTGTTGGTGGAACCCGGTGCTGTAGTCAAAAAGGGTCAACCCCTTGCCGTTGTCACTAGTCCCGATCTGGTGGAGTTACGGGTTAGTTCCCAAGAAAAACGAGCGGAAGCTACAGCTTCTTTGCAGCAAGCGCAAGCTGATTCCAGATTAGCTCAACAAAATTATCAAAGGTATTGGCAAATATCTAACGCCGACATTGCCCAAGCCCAAAGTCAGGTAGCATTTGCTGAAGAAAAATATAATAAGGATTTACAGTTAGCTAATGAAGGCGCTTTACCACGTCGCAACGCACTCGAATCTCAAACACAATTAGCAGAAGCAAAAGCCAAACTCACCTCAGCCAATAGCAGACGAGATGTCATTGAAAGCGAAGCCCAAATGAAACGCGCTCAGTCTGCTGTTCAAGTAGCACAAGAGCGTTTACGTCTTAGTGATTCTGCTTATAATACTAGACTGCAACAAATAGGCAACCGTCCTAACGCTAAGGGATTGGTGACAGTGACTGCTCCCATCTCCGGTAAAGTTGCTGATCGCCAAGTTACCCTTGGTCAAACTTTTAATGATGCAGGTGGCACACTCATGACTATTGTCAATGATAGTCGGGTTTTTGCCACAGCCAATATTTATGAAAAAGATTTAGACAAAGTAAAAGTAGGTCAAAGAGTAAGTCTAAAAGTTGCTAGCTTACCAGACCGTACCTTTTCTGGAAAGATTACACAGATTGGTGCGGTAGTACAAGGGGAAACACGGGTTGTCTCAGTACAGGCTGAAGTAAATAACCCAGGCGGACAACTCAAACCTGGAATGTTTGCAGAATTGGAGGTACTAACAAACCAATCATCCGCACCTATCTTGGCGGTTCCTAGGTCGGCTGTAGTCGATGCGAATGGGAAAAAAATGGTCTACGTCCAAAATGGGAATGCTTTCCAATCTGCGGAAGTGACCTTGGGTCAAACCTCTGGGGACATGGTTGAGGTGAAGACGGGTTTGTTTGAGGGAGATGCGATCGTCACCCAACGTGCGCCCCAACTTTACGCTCAATCATTGCGAGGTGATAGTAAACCAAAAGAAGAAGAACCCAACGAAGAAGGTGGTTCTCATACAGAAGAAACTGAAGTTAAAACTAACAGTTTCCCACTACCTTTATGGTTAACAGCAGGTGGAGGAGTAGCACTTGTAGTAGCTGCTTTCATGGGAGGTGCTTTGTGGTCTAATCGTCGTACCCGTTTAGTACCAGCAGGTAATTTAGAGTACGACGGGTTCAATTATGAAACAGAGGTTTATCTCGACAACCACAAGCAACCAACCCTGTCTACTTCTGATAAAAATGTTGAGGAGCATGATCGTCCTCGACATTCAGATGGTGGTTAGTGATTAGCGAAGTTGCAGATAATAAATACCTATAAATACCTGAAGTTTGGTTCTGTTAGATTTTCTAACATCAAGCCAACCTACAGCAAAACTATTTAGATTGTGAACAGAACAGTTTATAAATCTCATGCTCCAGGCGCAGAGAGTATAAGAATGTAATTTGTTCATATCCTATTTAGGAATGCTGTAAATTTATAAAGCCTATCAACTTCCTGTGTACCTATGAGTGAGACAGTAGTTCGCCAACAGTATGACCAAATGGCGCATTTCTATGACCAGCGGTGGAATACTTATATCACCAAGACACTTACTTTTCTCAAAGCTTGGGCGCATATTTCACCACAAGCCACAATTCTTGATGTCGCCTGTGGAACAGGGGAATTTGAGCATTTACTACTCAATGACAATCCAACACAACAGATTATGGGAGTAGATATTTCTGAAAATATGCTGCTCGTTGCTAAACAGAAATGTCGTAATTACCCTAATGTCTCGTTTTCCACTGCATCTGCATCGGCATTACCTTTTAGTAGTAGCAGTTTTGATGTAGTTGTATCTGCTAATGCGTTTCACTATTTTGATGATCCCGATGCTGCATTTGCGGAAATGAAAAGGGTTCTCAAGCCTGATGGTAAATTAATAATTTTGGATTGGTGCAGAGATTATATTTTGTGTAAAATATGCGATATTTTATTGAAAATATTTGATTCAGGACACAAGCAGTGTTACTCCCAAGCTCAATTTCATCAACTGCTTACTTCCTCAAACTTTGAAATCTGTGGCGCAACTAAAGTTCGCCTTGGGTTGATTTGGGGCTTGATGCTAGCAACAGCCACACCTAATATTTAAATTTTCTCACCCGTTTATCACAAAGAAACAAACCCTTCGCCATTTCTTAACCAAAAACCAAATGATTAGTACAGTTGCTAGATGGGTAATTTCTCGACGCTGGCTCGTAGTAATTGCTGCACTCATTTCCACATTAGTCATCATCTTTAATACCATCCCCAAAATGCCGCTGGATGTTTTTCCCGCCTTTGCACCTCCCCAAGTCGAAATTGAGACAGCAGCCCCTGGACTAGCGCCAGAAGAAATCGAATCTTTGGTGACATTACCAATTGAAAGTACCATTAATGGGACTCCAGGTTTAACCTCCGTTCGTTCCTCTTCTTCAGCAGGACTTTCTGTAGTCAGAGTTGTTTTTGGCTGGGGAACAGATATCCTTCAAGCCCGCCAGTTGATACAAGAACGACTGCAACAAGCCATAAGCAAGCTACCAGAAGGAGTCGAAACCCCACGAATTGCCCCCACAAGCTCCCCCATCGGTACTGTATTAAAGTACGCCTTGACTGTGGAAGGGGAAGGCAATAACCAATCTGCGACTAAAATCGACCTCATGGAAGTCCGCAGAATTGTTGATTGGCAAGTAACGAATCGCCTTTTAGCAGTTCCTGGTGTCAGTCAGGTACTTGTATATGGCGGCGATGTGCGTCAGTATCAAGTGTTAGTAGACCTCAACAAACTACAAGCTTTTAATGTCTCTTTACAACAGGTAAGTGAAGCCGTACAAGGGGCAAATGTCATTGCTCCTGGTGGCTTTTTGATTACCCCTGACAAACAAACTTTAATTCGGGGAATTGGGCGGATTGAATCCCTTGATGATCTTCGACAATCTGTCATTGTCGCCCGTCAAGGAACGCCCGTCCGCTTGGGAGATGTCGCCGAAGTGCAAATTGGTGGTGCTGTGAAAATCGGCGATGGTAGTTTAAATGGAAAAGATGCTGTTGTGCTGATGGTGAATAAACAACCCCTAGCTGATACTCCCACCGTCACCCGCGCTATTGAAGCCGCAATATCTGAGCTAAAAGCAGGTTTACCGAAAGAAATTAAAGTAAATCAAACCTTCCGCCAAGCAGATTATATCGATGCTTCGGTGGAAAATGTCAGGTCAGCCTTGGTGGAAGGTAGTATCATTGCAGCAGTTATCCTCATCCCTTTTTTAATGAATTGGCGGACTCTGGGAGTTGTGCTGTTGAATTTTGCCCTGACTTTTATATTTTCATTGCAAGTATTATCTTTTTTGGGCTTGGGGCTGAATACAATGACTTTGGGAGGATTAGCGATCGCCATTGGTACAGCGATCGATGATGCCATTGTCTATGCAGAAAATGTTTTTCGTTTATTACGACAAAATAAATACTCTCCCAACCCTAGTCCAGTACTGGAAATTGTTTTTGAAGGAGTACAGGAAGTTCAGGAATCTCTGATTGGGGCAACTTTAATTACTATTGTCGTCTTTTCTCCAATATTTGCCCTTGCTGGTGTGGAAGGTCGGATTTTTGGCCCGATGGGTCTTAGTTATCTGGTGGTAGTTGTAGTTTCTAGCTTAGAAGCGCTGCTTGTAAGTCCGGCTTTATGTGCAATTTTATTACCTCACGATAAAATGTCAGAAAGGGAACCCTTTATACCAAGAGTTTGCAAAAGGATTTATTACCTTTTTCTCGATTTTGCTATCAGAAATTCGGTAGTTGTTATTACTGTGGCTGCGGCGGGAATGATCGCAGCAATTATAATTTTCCCAACTTTAGGACGGGCATTTCTACCTGAATTCCAAGAAACAACTTTGGTAAATACCTTAGCACTTTATCCAGGTACATCTTTAGAAACTACGAATAGTGCTGCTTTTGCTTTGGAAGATAAACTCAAAGACGACCCTAGATTAAAGTATATTCAATTACGCGCCGGACGCGCCCCCAATGATTCGGATGCTGCACCTGTGAATTTGGCTCACCTTGATATTGGGTTGAGTGACAAAGGAATGAAAAATCGCGGAGCTACCGTAGAATGGTTGCGTGAAGAGTTTAACAAAATACCAGGCACTGCATCCAATATTGGTGGATTTATTTCTCACCGAATTGATGAAATTTTGTCTGGGGTGAGGAGTCAAATCGCGGTCAAAATTTTTGGTTCCGACTTAGAAGAACTCCGCAAGATTGGAAAGCAAGTTGAAGACGTAATGAAATCTGTTTCGGGAATTGTAGATTTAGAACTTGAGCCACAAGTTCCTATTGAACAAATTCAAATTAAGTTTGACCGGGTTGCTGCATCTCGCTACGGTTTAACTATTGGACAATTATCTAATATCATTGAAACTGCGCTCAATGGAAGAACAGTCTCTCAAGTTTTAGAAAAGCAACAAAGCTTTGATTTGGTTGTGTGGTTGCAACCACAGTATCGCAACAATCTGCAAACAATTGAAAATTTGTTAGTTGATACCCCTGATGGAAATAAAATTCCCTTAGCTAAAGTTGCTACGGTTG
This sequence comes from Nostoc sp. MG11, assembly GCF_014904695.1. Classification (GTDB taxonomy): domain Bacteria; phylum Cyanobacteriota; class Cyanobacteriia; order Cyanobacteriales; family Nostocaceae; genus Komarekiella. The sequence goes on from NZ_JACXXN010000051.1 coordinate 13,513, forward strand.
CCTATGGCACCGGGCCTAATACTATCAATCGGGAAAATGTTTCGCGTTTAATTGTGGTATCTGCTAATACTAAAGGCAAAGATTTGCGCTCTGTAGTGACAGATATTCAAAATAAAGTTAAGGCACAAGTGCAACTTCCTTCAGGTTATTTTATCCAATATGGAGGTCAATTTGAAGCAGAAGAACGAGCATCACAAAATATTCTGGTTTTCAGTGCTATTTCCTTTGTTGTGATTACAGTACTAATGTATCTTTCTGTGAAATCAATCGCTTCAACAGCAATGATTATGATTAACTTGCCCATTGCGTTAGTGGGTGGAGTAATTGCGGTAGCTTTTACAGGTGGAGTTGTTTCTATAGCCTCATTGGTGGGGTTTGTAACTTTGTTTGGTGTGGCTACTCGAAACGGATTATTATTAGTAGATAATTACATTACAAAAGTTGCGTTAGGAATGTCTTTAAAAGAAGTATTAATTGCTGGGTCAATGGAACGACTCAACGCTATTTTGATGACATCTTTAACTTCAGCTTTGGGTTTAGTTCCGTTGATAATTTCAGTGGGGCCAGAAAAGGAAATTTTGCAACCTCTTTCGATTGTAGTGTTAGGTGGGTTGTTTACTTCTACGGCGTTAACTTTGCTGGTTTTACCTGCTTTATATTCTAAGTTTGGTAGGTTTTTGTTACCTAAGCGAAGTGCGGCTGTTGTGGATAATGGGAAGGTAGCTGGCGTGGTGGTGGAGAATTAATTGGCATTACTAAGTTAAGCGCAGATGTAACAGCAATTTTGATAAATATAGCCAGTGAATTTCTTTGCTGGCTCATAATATAAGCAGTAATTTATAGGTACACATAAACTTCCGATAGGGTGTGTCGCTGATCAAATGAAATACTCTATACAATATTACTTCTATGAGATTTTCTGAAAAAACTATAGGGAAAAAATATTTCAAGTTTTTCTGTCACCTGCAATGGATTTTGCTAGGTTTAGTAATTAGTGTGTTAGCAAAACCTTTAATAGCAGCTGCTTATATAGGTTTAATGACGAATGGCTCCCGCTACGTTCAACCAGAATTAGTCCCAAAAGAACAGGTTGCAATAGTATTCGGTGCAGGAATTCTTCCGAATGGTAATCCCACACCGATGTTGTCAGACCGTGTAGAAGCTGCTGTCAAACTTTATAAAATGGGAAAGATTAGTAAACTCTTGATGACAGGAGATAACAGCACAGTTTTTTATAATGAAGTCAGGTCTATGCAGAAATATGCTCATGATTTGGGTGTACCGATGAAAAACATTAGCTTAGACTATGCAGGTTTCAGCACTTATGAGAGTTGTTATCGCGCTCATAAGGTTTTTGGTGTACATAAAGCTGTTGTTATCACCCAAAATTATCATCTTCCCCGCACTGTTTATACCTGTAGCCAATTAGGGGTGAAGACAGTTGGTTTAGGAACTCCAGATATAGAAATTTATGGACTACGGGGAATGATTCCCGATTTAGTGCGGGAAATGTTAGCGAATGTCAAGGCTTTGTGGGAAGTTTACATTACCCTTCCCCGACCTACTTTTTTAGGACGTTTTGAGCCTATTAATTGAGTATTTTACAAATTTCACTCAGTAGTTAGACGCAGAATTAATCACAAAACTAGCACTAATAACAAAACCCAAAGCTGCAATAAATAAAATAATCCAAATCTTTGGATTCGCTCTCAAGTTTTTATTAGTAAATTCTGGTAATTTCCCAAAATCTATTTTTATTAAAAGTGAAAATTTATTATCTCGATTAATTTGTGTTTATTGATGATTATGTAAACATTTGAATTTATTCAATGGAGGATAACCTATTCATGTTTAATTCAGCATCCCAAGTAACTAAACTTAAGAGCAAGAATAACGAATTTTCATCTACAGCAGATATAGTGCGTATCTATCTTCGTAAAATTGGACGTATACCTCTGTTAACCCATGAAGAAGAAATTTTTTTTGCTAAACAAGTTCAGCAAATGATGGCAATTATTACTGCGAAGGAAAAACTATCTGAAAAATTACAGCGTGAACCCACTCTGCAAGAATGGGCTGACAAGATGAAATTGAAAGAAGATGTGCTGCTGCAACAACTAAGTCGAGGACAAATTGCCAAGCAGAAGATGATTCAGGCTAATCTGCGGCTGGTGGTGTCTATTGCTAAAAAATACCAGAAACGCAATATTGAGTTTCTAGATTTAATTCAAGAAGGTACATTGGGGCTAGAACGAGGGGTAGAGAAATTTGATCCAACTCTTGGATACAAGTTTTCTACTTATGCTTATTGGTGGATTCGTCAGGGAATTACACGAGCGATCGCACAACAATCCCGCACCATTCGTTTACCCATTCACATGGCTGATAAGCTGAACAAAATTAAGCGTGTTCAACGAGAGTTATCTCAAAAGCTTGGTCACACCGCCGACGTGACAGAAATCGCCCAAGCGCTTAATCTGGAACCCAGTCAGATTCGAGAATGTTTACAGTTTGCTCGTCAAGCTGTTTCCTTAGATATGGGAATTGGGCCTGAGCAGGATACTCAATTGCAGGATATGTTGGAGGATGATGGAATATCTCCCGAACGCTACACCGAGCGGGAATTACTCTATCAAGACGTTCACAATCTATTAGCAAAGCTGACTCCCCAGCAAAAGGAAGTATTAATCTTGCGCTTTGGTTTAGCAGGTGGACAGGAACTTACTCTGGTACAGATTAGTCAACGTATGGGCATTTGTCGGGAACGAGTGCGACAAGTGGAACAACAAGCTCTCACACTTCTACGAAGATATGGGGTTAACTCACGCAGCTATCTAGCTGGCTGATGCTCCCTAGTTTTGAAAGCTTGTAGTAGTTATTTGACTTTCGCCCTTTGCTTCATCCACCAAAAGGTTCCCAAACCTGCAATCATGACACCGAGCGCCATAGCTCCAGTAAACAATTGATTTCTAGAGTTGGTTGACTGACTGGATAATAATTCTTGCTCAGTTTTTTGAGAACTGTATGAATGGAAAGATATCGACTGGCGAAAGCCAGAGCGTAATGTCTTCAAGTTGCAAAACCGGATATACCAAGCGTCTAGTCGTGGTGATGTCAAGTTAGTACGTCAACTTCAAAAGTTGTTGATAAGGTTTTTCTTCAATTAGCCACCTTCATCAAGGTCATAGCGACTGCATTCGTTTACACCTTTAGCTACATCACCTAGTAATTCATCCGCTAAGTCAAGAAGCTTAGCTATTCGTTGATCACTGAGTTGATAATACACAAAACGCCCCTGCTGTTGACGAATAACTAAATTGCAACAGCGCAAACAATTCAAATGATTAGATACATTAGACTGGCTAAGTCCTGTTGCTTCTACAATCTCGTTGACAGTAGTTCTGATGTCGAAGTTGATGGCGATATTGCTACAATCGCTATGTGTGCGTTTGGGTGTTGCCACGGGGCGAGATTTGGCACAGGCTTGTCGAGACTATTTTAATCCAAAGGTCAACTTTTGTTTATGGATACTATGTGAGATTGCGATCGCAGCTTGTGACTTGGCAGAATTACTGGGAAGTGCGATCGCCCTGCAACTCTTATTCGGTATTCCTTTGGTATGGGGTGTGTGCATCACTGCGCTGGATGTCTTGGTATTGCTATTCCTGCCAAGTAAAGGCTTTCGCTATACAGAAGCCCTGGTAATAATGTTGGTGGCAACTGTGGGCATCTGTTTTACAGCGGAAATTCTGTTTTCTCGACCTGATATGGGGGGGATAATGTTTGGATATCTGCCCAAGAAAGAAATTTTACAGAATCCAAAAATGCTCTACATCGCTATCGGCATTTTAGGGGCAACAGTGATGCCTCATAATTTATATTTACACTCATCTATTGTGCAAACACGCGATTGGCAACCAAGTAATGAAAAAAGATGGGAAGCGATTAAATTTGGCACAATTGATTCAACTTTTGCTCTATCTTTGGCACTGTTTATCAACTCAGCAATTTTAATTGTGTCTGCTGCAACATTTCATTTTTCTGGTAATCAAAATGTGGCAGAAATTCAAGAAGCTTACAAACTGCTTTCACCATTGTTAGGTGTTAGTGCTGCTAGCGCTATCTTTGGGATTGCTTTACTTGCTTCCGGTCAAAGTTCAACGCTGACTGCAACCTTAGCTGGGCAGATTTTGATGGAAGGGTTTTTACAATTTCGCCTTCCGTCCTGGTTACGCCGTTTAGTTACCCGTCTGCTTGCTATTATTCCAGCATTGATTACAATTATTATCTTTGGGGAACATAGCACAAGCCGCCTCATAGTTCTAAGTCAAGTTATCCTAAGCTTGCAGTTACCGTTTGCAGTGATTCCATTGGTGATGTTTACAAGTAACCGTCGCTTAATGGGAGAGTTTGTAAATCCCCTGTGGCTAAAATCTTTAGCTTGGTTAGTTGCTATTATTATCGTCGGGCTAAATATTTGGTTGCTATTACAAAGTATTTTGGGTTGACTGGGTTTCAAGCTTTAAACCGCTTAGGATGGATCTAGTCAAGAAGAATCTCGTGTATCTGTCTTGATAAATATATTAAGGAGAAAGTTAAGCTATGAACTATATTCACTCTTCTGTTGCCATTCTGGGAATAACGAGTAGCGTACTGAGTGGAATACCTGTTGCTGTTTATGCTGCACAGAAAGCACCAACGCGCATCCAACAGATGAATTTTCAGGAATACCATAACCAGGGAGTGCAAAAGCTTGAACAAGGCAACTTCAACGGCGCAATAGAAGATTTTAGTCGGGTAGTACAGTTAAATCCCCGATACTACGAAGGTTTTTGCCTGAGAGGTTTAGCAAAGTCTCAATTAAAAGACTTTAAAGCAGCCGTTAGCGACTTCGATCAAGCACTGCGATTAAATCCCAACCATACAGATGCTTACAACAGTCGAGGGACTGCTCATGCGGAACTAGGAAGCATTGAAGCGGCCATTACTGACTTTAACCAGGTAATAAAAATTGATCCGAAGTCTGTAGATGCTTACTACAATAGAGGCTTTTTGAATTATAGACAGGGAAATCACAAGCTGGCGATCGCTGACTTTAACCAAGCCCTACAAATCAACCCCAATTTAGCTGATGCTTACGGCAACCGAGGACTTGCTGAATATGCTTTAGGCGATCGCAAAAATGCCATTAATGATTTAGAGCAAGCTGCAAGTCTATTTCAGCAGCAAGGAGATAGCCAGAGGTATCAGCAAACACAAGTCTTGATTCAGCAAGTTCAGCGTAAATAGAAGCGTTAAGAAACCCGGTTTCCTTGTGAATCAGGTTCATAAATAAAAAAACAAAAGCCACCCTTTTATTTTTATGATTTCACTGCTCCTAGCTTCTCTAGATTAACCACTGCAAAAATTGCTCGAATTTTATCACCTGCAAACTCAAAACTAAAATTACTATGGGGCTTTTTATCCACAGTATTGATAACTCCAGGCTGACCATTGACTGCTACAACCTGTGAAACTAGTGTAGGTGTTAATCGGCTACGTCGAATCGCCACTAAAAAACGAGCTACTTTTATACACCCATACAATGGTTTCTGTGCTGCTACAACTTTACCTCCTCCATCTGACCAGAATGTTACATCTTCTGCCATGAGTGCAATGAGTCCCTGTACGTCGCCGTGATTCCAATAGTCGAGAAATTGCTCAACCAAGATGTCTTTATCATGGCAATTTAGGGCGATCGTCGGTCTGCGTAGCACAAGATGCTGACGGGCGCGACAAACAATCTGGCGGCAATTTGGGATACTTTTGCCTACAGTCTTAGCGATCGCCTCGTAGTCATAATCAAAAACTTCGCGTAATAGAAAAACCGCTCTTTCTTCTGGGGATAAGCATTCCAGCAGCATGAGAAATGCGAATGAAAGGGATTCTGCTAATTCAGCACAGTCTTTGACATCCGTTGATTCTGTTATCAGTGGCTCTGGCAACCATGTTCCTATGTATTGTTCTCGCTTCATACGGACAGATCGAAGATGGTCGATACACAAACGAGTCACCGTACTAGATAGAAACGCTTTGGGAGACTGCACTACACTTTCAGTACTTTGCCAGCGAATCCAGGCTTCCTGCACGATATCTTCTGCCTCCGTCACGCTTGCGAGCATTCGATAGGCGATCGCAAACAGCAGGGATCGATACTGATTGAACAGGTCTAATCGGTTCATAAGTTACCAAGTTGCCGCTATCGTCATCAGCTTTACTCGTGCCTGTTCAATACTCTGTTGCCGAATTTCATCAGGCATAAACTGATTTGGGACAGCAATAATTGTGATGTCTTCAATGCCAATAAAGCCCAAAATCGATCGCAAATAGGTTTCACAAAAATTCATACTTTCCATTGGTGTATTGGGCGTAAAATTTCCGGCACTCGGAGTAATCACTAATGCCTTTTTGTTGATCGCAAGTCCTTCAAAGGTAAAACTGGTTGGATCAAACGTAAAGGTGCGATTAACTCGAACGATATTATCCACATACACTTTAAAGGTTGATGGAACACTAAAGTTATACATAGGCACACCGAGTAATAAGCTATCTGCCCACAGCAACTCCTCAATCAGTTGCTCGGAGTCAGCAAGTACCGTTTCCATATCTGGTGTTCGGCTGTCTGGAGAAATATAATTTGCAGTTGTCCACAGTTCTGTAGGATGAGCAGGGGGATTCATCCCGACATCTCGCTGTTTATAGCGTCCATCAGCATGGAAGTTCTGCCATGTTTGAATAAATTCGTGACTGAGTGTGCGAGAAACTGATTGTTCTAACCGTACACTGGATTGAACTTCAAGTAGCTTCATAAGTGTTGTCTCATAAACTTCTGATCGGTTCAACGATTTAGCGCTTATATTGTTGGTAAAGTTGTTCAAGCTGTGTCGGATTAAGTTCACAATCGATCGCATCTATTAAACTCTCTTGACTCGCTGCTATCGATTGAATCCCTTGTTGACAAACTGCGATCAGAAATGTGATTAAATCACTCAATCGGCTAAATTGAGGCTGTGTTGATAAAAATGATTCAGTCACTCCCATCGGCGGCAGTTTTGTCCCGTTGGCACAATAGATGAGAGGTTTCTCTGGGTCTAAGCGCATCATGCAGTAGATCGTATCCTTGCCATTAGTCAAAATAGAAAAAGGCAGTAAATCGATTAAGCATCTGCCAAGTTTTAGATGGCGATGTCCTGCTAAGGCGTAATCTAATGGCAAGAATTTGGCAACAATAAGGCGATTTTCCAGTTTTAGATGCATTTCATTCTCTCGACCGGATAACTCCCCATGCCATTTTCCTTTGAGCCTGAGTAATTTCTGTGCCAAATTTAACTTTCCTGGCTTGCCAGATAGCCCATTATGCCATTGATACAGGTCGAAATCCTGGGGAAACTCCCATGAGAGTGAAGCGATTTGTGCCTCAATTTCAGCACGGGTTAATCCAGTCTGTAGGCAGCTGGCAATTTTAGGGGCAGTTTGGATTAGCGCAGTGTGAAAACGATCAAGTATTGCGAGTAGTTCAGTCATGGTGATCGCCCACAGTTAAAGTTATAGATTGGCTTACATAATTAAGACGAGAGAGGCACTTGGTTTGTGACAAGCCGATACTCCGAGTTTTTCCACCTCTATCAAATTCCCCAACTTTTATCCCAACCTTTGCGTCCATAGAGATCCTTAGTTTTGTTGGGTCATCATCAGCTGCTGATTAATACGATTAACCTCTTTAAACCAATTTGCAATTACATTTTGTAACGGGGATTTTAGTTAGGCATCAAAACGTTCTGCCTGTAGAGGCAGGGAACTTAAACCCCTAAAATTGGTTCAATTTTGTTCAACAGTTAAGTTTGTTTGATTGCTAGATAATCACTGTTGCTTTACCCCGGTGAAGATGTCAAGACAGGAAGTTTTGAAAGAAGTTACTAGGCGATAACATTTGCGGATCATATCTAAGGCAAAGTATGGTAAGCGCAATCGAAGTGGGTAAAACACGGGGAGATATAGGGGTATTAAACCCTTGATTTTACGATAAACTACTTTATTTCAACTATTACGGTAACAATTGGAATCAGGTAAAATCATCAAAGCTGACGTTTGCCATCCTGCTGTTGATGGTTTGTAACAATGCTCAAAAATTCATCCCACGCTTCCCGAAGGGACAGACGTGAGGCAACTTGAAGTTTAAGCTAAAAATTTCATCTCAATTTCATCTTCATTTGGGAGAGTAGGTAAAGTACTTGATTTTTAAACTTACTTAGCTGCACAGCAAGCAGACATCCTTTAAAACGTTTAAAAATGCTTGATTATATTGTTAAATGGTCGATCGCTCAACGCTGGCTAATAGTTATTGCTTCCATCCTCATATCTGTTTGGGGCTTTCTTATCCTTACGCAAATGCCACTGGATGTATTTCCCAACTTTGCTCCACCCCAGGTCGAAATTATGACCGAAGCACCAGGACTTGCAGCAGAAGAAGTTGAATCCCTAGTCACCCGACCAGTAGAAAGTGCCATCAACGGTACTCCAGGACTGGCAGCATTGCGTTCTTCCTCGGCTGTAGGTCTTTCGGCTGTGAGAGCTACTTTTAGCTTGGACACAGAAATTTATCGCGCTCGTCAATTGGTGACAGAAAGGTTGCAACAAGCACGCAGTCAACTACCGCAAGGTGTAGAAGATCCAGAGGTTCTTCCCGTCAGTTCACCTTTAGGATGGACTGTCAAATACGCCTTTACCTCCGAAACCACTCCAATAATGGAGGTATGGCGGATTGTCAACTGGCAAGTGAAGAACCGCCTGCTGGCTGTCCCTGGTGTAAGTAATATCGTCATATTTGGTGGGGATGAGCGTCAGTATCAAGTGTTGGTTAACCCCGATAAGCTGAAGGCGTTTAATGTTTCCCTTGATGATGTCACCAAAGCAGCACAAGCAGCCAACGCTAATGCATCAGGGGGATTTTTAATTACTCCTGACCAAGAGACATTGGTGCGAGGGGTAGGGCGGATTGAATCTATTGAGCAGTTGAAAAAATCAGTAATTAAAGCCAAAAATGGCACGCCAGTACTGTTAGAACAAGTGGCGGATGTACAAATCGGTGCAGCACTCAAACGCGGTGATGGCAGTTTTGCGGGTAAAAAAGCGGTAATTTTGACAGTCAACAAACAGCCAACAGCAGATACGCCAAAAGTAACCAAGGCAGTTGAGACAGCAATTGAGGAAATTCAAGCCGGTCTGCCTAAAGATGTCAAAATTACAACTACTTTCCGTCAGGAAGATTTTATCGAAGCCTCGATTAAAAACGTCGAAGAAGCTTTGCGTGATGGCACTATCATCGTTTCTATCATCCTGATTCTGTTTTTGATGAATTGGCGCACGGTAATCATTAGTTTGAGCGCCTTACCCGTGTCCTTATTATTAGGAATGATGATTCTGAACTGGACAGGACAAGGCATTAACACCATGACTTTGGGCGGACTGGTGGTGGCTATTGGTTCAGTGGTCGATGATGCCATTGTAGATATGGAAAACGTCTACCGCCGCTTGCGGGAAAACCAATTAGCAGGTAATCCCATTCCACCATTGCAAGTAGTCTTTAATGGTTCAGTTGAGGTGCGGGTTAGCGTCCTCTTCGCCACAATTATTATTGCAGTTGTCTTTGCACCGATTTTCGCCCTCTCTGGTGTGGAAGGTCGAATTTTTGCACCAATGGGTTTAGCCTATCTGCTGTCAATTGCTGCTTCCACCTTAGTCGCGCTGACATTAACCCCAGCAATGTGCGCCCTGTTGTTAACAAATACAAGATTACCCAGTACAGAAACTTGGTTAGAAAAACAAACCCATAAACTTTACCGTCCAGCTTTGAAATTTTCTATGCGCCGCCCCAAAATTATTTTAGGAATGGCGATCGCTGGCTTTGTGGCTTCATTGGTAATTATGCTAGGTTTAGGGCAAGTTTTTTTACCAGAATTCCAAGACCGCTCCTTGGTAATCGCCGCAGTTTTAATGCCTGGTCAGTCTCTGGATGCGACTAATCAAGTAGGGATAGTGATCGAAGAAGCCCTGAAAAACAATCCTGGGGTTGAAAAGGCTCAATTACGCTCTGGACGGGCTGTGGGGGATACTGAGGTAGCTGGTGTAAATGGGGCGGAAATAGATGTCCAACTCAGCGAGGAGGGGGCAAAAGATCGAGAAGAAACAATTGAAACGATTCGTAAAGAATTTGATAAAATTCCCGGAGTCGTTCCCAATATCGGCGGGTTCATTTCGCACCGGATGGATGAGGTACTCTCAGGTGTACGGAGTGCGATCGCTGTGAAAATTTTTGGCCCCGATTTGGAACAACTCCGCACCCTTGGTCAACAAGTACAATCAGCTATGGGCGAAGTTTCGGGTCTAGTAGATTTGCAACTAGAACCGCAAGTACCGATTAAACAGGTACAAATTCAATTCGACCGCAACGCAGCAGCCCGCTATGGTTTAACTATTGGCGAATTGTCAGAGGTAGTAGAAACTGCACTGAATGGGCGAGTCGTTTCCCAAGTATTGGAGCAACAACAAACCTTTGATATGGTGGTTTGGTTGCAAGAAAAATACCGTAACAATATTGAAATTATCGGTAATTTGCTAGTTGATACACCCAACGGACAAAAAATTCCCTTAGCCCAAGTCGCAAAAATCAACTATGCTACAGGCCCCAACACCATCAACCGCGAAAACGTCTCCCGCTATATTGTCGTATCCAGCAACGTGGCTGGACGAGATTTAGGTTCTGTAATTAAGGATATTCGAGAGAGAGTTAAGCAACAGGTGCAATTACCCTCTGGATATTTTATTGAATACGGTGGTCAATTTGAAGCGCAAGAGGGAGCGACGAAAACTTTACTTTCGGCTGGGGGATTAGCATTTGTGGCGATCGCACTCATCCTTTACTTTGCTGTTAAATCAATTCCTGCAACCATCATGATTTTAATTAATTTGCCTTTGGCATTAATTGGTGGTGTAATTTCCATAGCCTTGACAAGTGGCATCATTTCCGTAGCTTCAATGGTAGGATTTATTACTCTATTTGGTGTAGCAGCACGTAACGGACTTTTGTTGGTTGAGAACTACAATGCCAGATTAGCAGAAGGACAACCTTTACCGCAGGTTTTGATGGAAGGTTCGATGGAACGTTTAGTTGCTATTTTGATGACAGCATTGGCTTCAGCATTGGGTATGGTACCACTGGTAATTGGTAGTGGTGCAGGCAAGGAAATTCTTCAGCCATTAGCCGTTGTAGTATTAGGTGGATTGTTTACCTCTACTGCTTTAACCCTGTTAGTACTTCCAGCTTCCTATGTGCAGTTTAGGAGATTTTTGGTGCCGAGAAAGGCTGAACCAATTATTCAGCCAGAAATTGCACTAGAAGCCAGAGCCTAGTACCGCAAGGCGGAATTTCAAATGAGCTACGCTTCACTACGCTAACGGAATTAGGAATTAGGAATTCCTATACCCCAAGGGTTTCATGGTTATTGAGCTTGCCGAAGTATTGATTTGAAATGGGTGGTTTACTTACAACGTTCTGTATTAGTTTTTAATTCACAAAACATCAAGGAGTTTGAATTCATGAAATTTCTGAAGACCAGTTTAGTAATTGTTAGCAGTATAGGATTAATTTTTTTGGGTGCTTGTAGTAGTGGGAATCAAGCTGCTAACTCGGAAAGTGCTACCAAGAGTGCAACTACAGAAACAACTGCCAAAACTGAACCCGTTGCTAAAACTGGGGAAGCGCATAATGAAAACGACGGTCATGCTCATGATGGAAAAGATGGTCACTCCAATAGTGGAGAGCATAAGGGTCAAGTTATAGAGTCGGGCAAATATCATTTAGAGTTCAAACCAGATATAGAACAAGATTCTACTCATTTAGATATAAGCGTACACGGCGAGCAGGATCAAGCAATTACTGATGCCAAGCTCACGGCTCAAGTTCAGCTACCAGATGGCAGTAACAAAACCTTACAAGTTCCTTATAATACCGAGGAAAAGCAATATACAGCAAAACTGCCTGCAACTGCAACAGGAGAATATAAAGTTGTTATTCAAACGGATGTAAAAGGTGAAAAATTTAATGGTCGCTTTGCCTTTAAACGATAATCCGAGCAAATAAATAATTAGTCAATAATAGCGATATAAAGATAGCTATTGTTCACCAACACAACTAGGGCTAAAGCTAGAGAAGTTGTCACCTTATGCCAAGTCCCTTTAGACTAAAAGTGTTAATTCACTAATAGTACTAGTTGACTGATTAGGCTGTAGAGATTTACGTAGTGTTACAATTGTAAGAATACTCACAACTGTAAGATAAATACGTTGTAGCCAGATAGTACTCAAGCTGAGGGTGATACGTCCGCCAATGATTCCACCTACAAACATTGTAAGACCAAGAATCATACCCAACTTGTAATCAATAATGCCTTGTATCATGAATATGAAAGTGGCAACCAACGAGGAAAATATATTAATAAGCTTAGTCGTAGCTATTGCTTGAACAAATGTCATGCGAAATAACATCACGTAGGCTGCTGTGAGTAAAGTCACATAACCGCCACTGAAAAAGCCACCGTAAATACCAAGAATGAAGGTGACTACATAGCCTACAATTTCTGCTATCCGTGAAGGTATTGCCTCTGCTGGGACTACTCCGGCTTTCCTGTTCGCAATTGATAGCATCGTAACTACAATCATCGAGACAGAGATAATAAGTGGCATTGACCTTGACGGCACAACCAAAACAAGTAATGCTCCGACAATTGATGCAACCAGGGTTAGAACTATCAATAGTGGTAAGCGACGGCGGTCAATTACTCCTTTCCCAATAAAAGGTAATGTACCACCAACACTCATCAAAGTTAATGCCAGCATATTAGTAGCCAGGGCGGTGCGCGGTTCAATCCCAAACTGAAGCATTACAGGTACAGTAATTAATGAAGTGCTACCCGTGATAACGCTGATGACGCTTGCTATCAAAAAAACTGTAATCAGGATAAGCAATTGGGTAGTTATCAACACATTACTCTTTAAAACTATAGTTTGTCGGTCAAGCTACTGGAGTTAGTAATAAAAGTAAATTAGCATAAAAAGTCTCGCTAGTAGCAATAGCACAAGATGTCAGCTTCCCTAGCATCACCCTAACTACGGTAGCTTAACAGTTATCATTTATCGGTTTCATTGCTTGGGTTTAAGTTTCCCACAAAGAAGGTGAAACGCTTTGGTAGTGGGTCTAAATTCCCCACCATACGCCATTAGGACTGTTAAGTCATTTAATTACAACTATGAATTTTTAGTTAGCGTGGATATTTGAGTTGAATAAATTCGTTTTTAAATTACTCTCTTTGAACGGCTAAATTTTGGTAGAGAGTGAATTATTCATTTAAATAATTATAGCGGTTCTCGATCAGATAAGGTACATCCTCAAAGTTGAAATGGCTTATATATAAAGTTATAAATATACCTCACCAGCATAGGAAACGCTATATGACAACATGGAAACAATTAACAATTTATGTTAGCGAGTTTGATTGTTGGGAACATCAACCCCTTCATCAAGTTCTGCTCGGAATGGCTCGCAGACAAGGATTAACAGGGGTAACGGTAGTGCGGGCAATTTCTGGATATGGCAAACATGGCGTTTTTCGTACTCTAAATCAGCTAGACCCGTCTACTGATTCATCTGCACTACCGCTTCTCGTTACGGTTATTGATAGTGAAACTGCAATAACCGAATTTTTTTCCTTGGTCAAACATATGCTTAAAGACAAGTTTGTTACTTGTCAAACCATAGAAGTTCTCTCCACCGGAGTGTGAAAAACAGTCATGTCTCATAATCATAGTCATGGACACGACCACGGTGGCAGTAATTACAACCGTGCCTTTCTCATCAGTGTCGCTCTCAACACTGGTTTTGTCATTATCGAAGCAACCTATGGCATTGTTGCTAACTCCCTTGCCTTGATTGCCGATGCGGGTCACAATTTGAGTGATGTTCTGGGTTTACTACTTGCTTGGGGCGCAAGCATCCTCGTCCGTCGTCGCCCGACATCACGTCGCACTTACGGGCTGCGTCGTTCTTCAATTTTGGCTGCGCTTTTAAACGCCGCCTTTCTCCTAGTTGTTTCTGGCGGTATTGGCTGGGAAGCAATTCAACGGTTTCGTGAACCTGCTCCGGTAGCAGGAGGAATAGTAATTACAGTAGCAGCTATAGGAATTGTCATTAACACAGTAAGTGCCTTGATGTTCTTGTCGGGGCGTAAAAGTGACTTGAACATCAGAGGCGCATTCTTACATCTAGTTGCAGATGCTGCGGTATCTGTAGGGGTTGTACTAGCTGGTATTGCAATTATTGCTACAGGTTGGCTGTGGTTTGATCCGGCCGTGAGTTTGATTGTTACTGTGGTGATTGTAGCTGGCACTTGGGAACTTTTGCAGGAATCCTTGAATTTAATTACAGATGCTGTACCAGCAGGAATAGAACCTTTAGCTGTCCGTACTTATCTAACCGAACTTCCTGGCGTGGCTCAAGTTCATGACTTGCATATTTGGGCAATGAGTACCACAGAAACAGCACTCACTGCTCACCTTGTCATTCCAGCAGGTTATCCCGGTGATACTTTTTTAGCACGGGTAGTCCGTGAGCTTCACGACAATTTCAGCATTGAACACCCAACTATTCAGGTGGAGACAGGCGATCCGAGTTACCAATGTCCTTTCGCTCCTGATAACCTAGTTTAAGTCAATTGTTAGGTATTTAGTAACAGCTATACACTTAGCTACATCTAGTAGTAATTCGTCTTTCTCAATAGAGCTCGCCCATTCGCATCAGAACTACCAAGTATTATTCCCACATTTGATGGGTCTTCCAGGGAAAAACCTGTGTTCATAATGCTACGACTCTTTATAATGTTAAGCTATTCGCTTTAAACGTCAAGCTGAATATGCAATTGTAACGCCAATTTAGCTATTTCTCCATCTGAGAATACCGCCCTTTACGACGCAGAAAGAGCAACAACTGGGAGACTAGCACCATGACAGGTAGTTCGATAAGTGGTTCAATAGCCAAAACAAGGGTAATCAAAGGACGATCAGGAAAAACAGATGTAGCGATCGCTAATGCAAGGGGTGAATTGCGTGCAAGTGTTGTACAACTGAAACAAGCAAAATCCTCGTAACTAAAGTTGCCGAATCGTGAGATTACTTGAGTCAGCAAAAAGGTAATTACATAGAAAATAAGAATAGGCGGTAACATTTTTAGCAGTACATCTGGACGCTGAATTAGGGTTTGCCCCTGCGAGGCAAATACCGCTGTAATTGCCAAACACAGAAATAGCGTTTGCCCTGCTGCTATTTTCAGTGGAATTTCACGCCAAAACCCGTTTACCTTTGGTATTAACCACTTAGCGATAAACGCTAAAAGCATAGGAACAACTAAAACCAGTGCAATGCTTTCGAGAAAAATCGCTGTATCAATCTGCACCAATTTTCCAACAAAAACTAACAGATAGACGGGTAGGAGAACCACTTGCAAGATCATATTCCAAGGAAGGAAGGCTGTAGCTAAAGCAATATTTCCTTTGGCAATCCCTGTAAAAATGAGATACCAGTCAGTACAAGGTGTGACCATCAGCATAATTAGCCCAACCCAAAGATCGGGAGAGTCCCGTAGGAAAATAGCTCCCAATCCCCAAACAAAAACAGGTGTCCAAATAAAGTTAATTCCCAAAATAAGTCCGGTCATCTTGTAGTTTTGAAATGCCTGACCTAAACGATTAAGTGGAATATTTAGAAACACCCCATAGAGCATGACTATCAAGGATGGAACAATCAAAGATACAGCATTTTCCTCAACCCATTTGATTTGTCCCAGTATCAGCCCAATTAAGATGGCAATGATAACAAATACAGATTGAAGTTTTTCAGTCAAACTCATCTTGGGATGTCTCCATTAAGTCTTTGAAGAGAACAATAAGTAGAGTTGTCGGGAAATAAAAGATGAGTTAGGCATTTGTGAGGAAGATGGAGATTGTCATATTGCTTCTGCGCTTTCCTCTACGTCCCTCTGCGTTTAAAAACATTGATCCTGTACCTCACTCAACTGGGAATTGCTATATATGTATCAAGTATTTTTTGACGGAAATCGAGGGAATATGCTTTTATTTTTACCTTCATAAGATGCACAGGTTTATTTAATTAAGTGTACTTCATTAGACCGGGAAACGCTATAAATAGTTACTGTATGAACAAAAGTTTGATTTTTTATTATTGAATATTTAGTATTCTATGATTTATTTCATCCTAATTTCATCCTGATTATATATAGTAACTTTTAGGAGCTTATACCTTGGCTTTTCTCCACACTATTCTCAGGCTTTTTAGTTCAGCTACAACGGTAATGCTAATAGCCTGACTTTATCGAACAAATGAGAATGAAACCTAATCCAAAATCTCAAAAACTTAGCTTTGTTCCTCGGTCGATACTACAAACTGTGGGAAAGCTAAAACAAGTACTAGAGCCAAATGCAGAGCATAAGGTTGTTGAAGAGTTTCGCGCTTCTCGTCAGAGAACAATTAGTTCTCTCCGTTATTTGTTAATTCTATTTATTGTTCCATTATTAGTGAATAATCTGTTTAAAACATTTGTAATCCAACCTTTGATTTATAAATACTGGAGCCAAGAAACATCAAAAATTTTCTTAAATTCTTCTCAAGAAGAAAAAGCCTTAACCGAATTGAAAAAATTTGAGCGAAAAATTCAATTTGAAGTACTCCTGGGAAAAGCTCCAGAACTTTCTTCAAATATTGTAGAACAGAAGGTCAAAGATCAGGCTATTGCATTATCACAAAAATACAAAACTGAAAGTATTAATGCAGTTGCTAATGTATTTGCAGATATACTTTCATTATTGTCATTTATTATATTATGTGTCTTTGGTAAGCTGCTGCTGGTTGTGTTGCAAAAACAGGTGTTAAGCAGGTAGTATATTCTCTTTAAAGATTTAAATGCTACAGAGATGAACCCTAAGCAAACGTTTAAATGGCGACATTATCAACCAGAAATCATCCTCCTGTGCGTCAGATGGTATCTTCGGTATCCGTTGAGTTATCGCGATTTAGAAGAGATGAT